>OZ252299.1:6192500-6248917 GCA_965250285.1 Myxococcota bacterium | reverse complement strand
CCCCTACTTTGCGACCCAGGGTGACGACGCGGTGCAGCTGATTCGTGACGAGATCGCCGTCGCGCTCCGCATTCAGGACGAGCCCGAGAACATGAAGGGCGCGCTCTTCGACCGCGCGCCCGCCCCGACGTTCGAGACCACGACGATCGACGGCGACGAATTCGACTTCGCTTCGCTCGACGGCAAGCCGGTCATCCTCATGTTCTTCCTGCACACGTGCCCGCACTGCCACGAGGCCCTCGGCTACATGCGCGGCGTGCTCGAGGACATGCCCGAAGATCAGCGACCCACGCTGCTCGGCGTCAGCGTGCAGAACCGACCGATCGCCGTGCGCGCAGCGATGGAGGAGGCCGGCCTCGACTTCTTCCCGATCCTGATGGATCCCGACGGCGACCTGCGCGCCGCCTACGGCGTCCGGGGCGGCGTGCCCGACATCTTCCTCATCTCGCCCGATCGCGAGGTCGTACACCGCGTACAGGGCTGGCGCGAAGACCGCGACCCGCCGCTCATGCGCATGCACCTCGCCAAGCTGGGCGGCGCACCCGTGCCGATGCTGCTGAACCCGACGGGCTATACCGGTAACGACGCGTGCGCGGTCTGCCACGAAGAAGAGGCGGCGACGTGGTCGTTCACGAGCCACGCCACCGCGTACGACACCCTCGTCACGCACGGCGCCGAGCGCAACGTCGAGTGCGTGGGCTGCCACGTGGTCGGCTTCGAAGAGGCCGGCGGCTACTCGTTCGAGAACCCTCAGCGTTTTCTCGAGAACGTGGGCTGCGAGAACTGCCACGGCCGCGGCGGCCCTCACCTCTCGCCCGGGTTCGTCGTCGAAGAGAACTACGAGCCGATCTGCGTGACCTGCCACAACCAGACCCACTCGCTCGGCTTCGAGTACGACGCCTTCAGCCAGCACGTCTCGCACGCCGCCATCGCGGCGATGACGAACGCCGAGCGCATCAAGACCTTTGGCGAGGGCGCGCGACCGACCTCGCTCATGCCGGCCGATGTCGACTACGTGGGCAGCGACGCATGCGTCGGGTGCCACGAAGCCGAGGCGGCGGCTTGGGTGGATCATCCCCATGGCCAGTCGATCCAGTCGCTCGTGGCCGACGGACAGGCGGGGAACGACGCCTGCCTCGAGTGCCACACCACGGCGATGGGCCGGCCGGGTGGCTACGACCCGGCGCAGCCCTACACCGCTCAGCCCGATCTCGCGCGGGTCGGCTGCGAATCGTGTCACGGGCCAGGCGGGGAGCACGTGAAGCCCGAAGCCAAGAAGCTGGGCACGATCATCTCGCTGGGCGACAAGTGTGACTCGTGCGTGATCCTGCAGATCTGCGGCAGCTGCCACGACCCCGAGAACGACCCCGACTTCGAGTTCAACGTCGAGGATCACATCGAGCGTCAGCGGCACGGCACGATCGAAGCAGGCACGGGCAAGCCGCTGACCGAGGCCGGCACGGCCTTCGCACCGATCGACCCGGCGGCGCGGGCCGAGCGCGAGCTCGCGCGTCACCTCGAAGAGCTGGGCGACCGGGGCTAGCCGCCCGATCGACCGAACGACGCCGCGAGCGACGCGGCGACCACACCCGGCGGCGAGTAGCGGCCGTGGGCCGCACACCGGCCGCATCGCTATCGTGTCGAAGCGCGCCCTCGAGCCATCACGTTCGCCGACCCACGGCCGCTCGCTCCGCGGGCCGGCCCCGGGTCTCGCTGACAGCCCGCGCGACGCGGGGAGGCGGCATGCAGGTCTATGACACGATCGGTCGGGGCTATCAGGCGCATCGCGTCGAAGAGCCGCGCATCGCGCGTCCGATCCGCGACGCGCTCGGCGAGGCGCAGAGCGTGCTGAACGTCGGGGCCGGCGCCGGATCGTATGAGCCGCGCGACCGGCACGTCGTCGGGATCGAACCTTCGCGCGTCATGATCGATCAACGCGCCGCGGGCGCGGCGCCGGTGGCCCGAGGCGTCGCGGGCGCCCTGCCCTTCGCAGACGACGCGTTCGATGCGACGCTGGCGATCCTGACGATCCACCATTGGCCCGATCTCGGCGCTGGCCTCCGTGAGCTGCGGCGCGTGGCGCGCCAGCGCGTGGTGCTCCTCACGTGCGAGCCCGGGTTGCCGGGCTTCTGGCTGCTCGACTACCTGCCCGAGATCGGCGAGCTCGACCGGGCCTGGATGCCGACGATGGCGACCCTCACCGAGCTGCTCGGGCCGATCGACGTGACGCCCCTGCCGATCCCGCACGACTGCACCGACGGCATGCTCGGCGCGTACTGGCGACGCCCGGATGCGTACCTCGACCCGGCGGTGCGGGGCGCGACGTCGATCTTCTCGAAGATCGCCGACGCCGACACGGGCCTCGGCCGACTGCGCGACGACCTCGAGACGGGGGAGTGGGCGCGACGCTATGCCGACCTGCTCGGTCGCGCGTCGCTCGACCTCGGCTACCGGCTCGTCGTGGCGCGGGCGGCATGAGCGCGAACCGAGCGAGGCGCCCATGACGAAGAGCCGACCCCGCGCCTTCGACGCCGACCAGGCGGCCACCTACGACACGTGGTACGGCGTGATCCAGCAGGACGCGTCGACCGCCGACGCGGTCGGCCTGCTCGCCGAGCTCGCAGCGGGCGGCCGCGTGCTCGAGCTCGCGATCGGCACGGGTCGCGTCGCGCTGCCGCTCGCGGCGAAGGGGCTCGAGGTGCACGGCATCGAGGCGTCCGAGCCGATGCTCGCCAAGCTGCGCGAGAAGCCCGGCGGTCGGGACATTCCGGTCGTCGTGGGCGACATGGCCGACGTCGATGTCGCCGGGGAGTTCGACCTGGTCTTTCTCGTGTTCAACACACTCTTCAACCTCGAGACCCAGGCCGACCAGGTGAGACTCTTCGAGAATGTCGGCCGACATCTGAGCGCCCGCGGTCACTTCGTGATCGAGACCTACGTGCCCGACCTGTCGGGCTTCGTCGATCGCCAGGCCGTGCGCACCGTGCACATCGAAGACGGCGCAACGACGTTCGAGGCTTCGATGCACGACCCGCTGACGCAGACGGTCGACTATCAGTACGTCGTGGTCGGCGAAGGGGGCGTGAAGCAGCACCGCGTGCCCATGCGCTACGCCTGGCCGGCCGAGCTCGACCTGATGGCCCGCCTCGGCGGGCTCGCGCTGCGTGAGCGCTTTGCCGATTGGTGCCGGGCGCCGTTCACCGCCGAGAGCCGCGCACACGTGAGCGTCTACAGCCGCGCCTGATCCGGCGGGGGACGCCCCTCGCTCGGCCGATCGGCTGCAGAGTCAGCGCGATCGAACGCCGGGCGAATTTCGATCGAGAAGGAGGCGCGGGCCGCGATGCAGATGGACGTCTACTTCGACTACCGGTCACCGTTTGCGTACGTGGCGGCCGAGGTCCTGCCGGGCTTCGCCGGCGAACGGGGCGTCACGCTTCGGTGGCACCCCACCGACATCATGCTGCTCAGCAACTACGAGCACGGCCTGCCCTACTCGGACGTCAAGCGTCGCTACACGGCGGTCGACGCCGCCCGAACGGCCGAGTACCACGGCGTGAAGATCCGCGTGCCCAAACCGCACCCCGTGCGCTCGGAGCTCGCGCTACGCCTCGCCGTGGTCGCGGGCGGCGACGCCCGCTTCGGCGCTTTGCACGCCGCGCTCTTCCGAGCCGCCTGGCGCGATCGGCTCGACCTCGCCTCGACCGACGTGCTCCGCGAGTGCATCGCCTCGGCCGAAGGACCGGCGGACGCATGGCTCGAGGCGGCGCGTGCCCCCGAGGCCACGCATCGCCTCGGTGAGATCGCCGCGCGGGCCGAGTCGCGCGACGTGTTCGGCGTGCCCGCGATGTTTCTCGGTGACGAGCAGTTCTGGGGCATCGACAGCCTGCCGATGATCGCGTGGCGACTCGGCCAGAGAGACGCCGCCGCATCCACTTCATGAAGCGTCGATTCAGAAGACGTCTGGGGCGTCGATGACGCGGCGCAGCGCATCGCCGAGGGCGTGAATCGACCCGCCCAACCCAAGCGAGCCCCGCCAGCCGGCGAGCGCAATCGGGCCCCGAACACCGCGCGCCGCATGATACGATGGAGATCTGACACGTCGTCAAGTCGCTCGGAACACCGCTTCGCGCGGCGCATCGGGCGGTTGGGGGGAGACCTTGATGATGTCGATCCGGCAGCGACGCGCGTGGCTCGGGCTCCTGGCCGCCTTGATTTTCCTCGCGTCCCCCGCGGCATTCGCTCAGGTCGATCAGGCCCTAGACGAGGAGATCGGCGACGAGATCGCCGACGAAGAGATTCCGGGCGCCGAACCCGACACGGCTCCGCCCGACGAGTCGCTGGCGACCGAAGAAGAGACCGAAGAAGACGAGGCCGAGCCCGAGCCGTTCAGCGGCGTCGAGACCCTGACCGTCACCGCCCAGAAGCGGGCCGAGAACCTGCAAGAGGTGCCCGCGGCGGTCTCGGCGATCTCGGGCGGGCAGCTCGACGAAGCCGGCATCCTCGCCGTGCAGGACATCCAGACCCTCGTCCCCAACCTGCACTACGGACAGCAGCAGGGCGACGCGAAGATCACGATCCGCGGTGTGTCGAGCGGTCAGGGCACCGATCAGTCGACCGCCGTGCACATCGATGGCGTCTACCAGAACCGGGCGCGGGCGGTCACCGCCCTCACCTTCTTCGACCTGCAGCGGATCGAGGTGCTGCGTGGTCCTCAGGGCACGCTCTACGGCCGCAATGCGACCGGCGGCGCGATGAACATCATCTCGAACCCGCCGAGCCCCGACTTCGAGCTCTTCGGCGACGTGCAGTTCGGCAACTACTACCAGCAGCTCGTGCGCGCGGTGGTCAACATCCCGATCGCCGAAGATATGCTCGCCTTTCGCGCGAGCGGCTACTACGAGAATCGCGACGGCTATCAGAAGAACTTCTGCGACGGCCGCGACGACGACAACGAAGACATCAACACGCCCAACTGCAACCGGCCCGCGGGCACGTACAACGACGCCGATGACGCCGATGACTTCGGCATCCGAACGCAGGTGCTCTTCGCGCCCGACGAGTCGGTCGAGTGGACACTGCGCGTCAACTATGCGCGCAAGCGCGGCGTCGGGTACGGACTGAAGCGCGATGGCCCGATCCCGCCCTTCGTGACCCTGCCGCTGCCACCCCCGTTCCCCGCGCAGCAGCCGATCTACGCGGGCGCCACGCCGAACCCCGAGAACCCGCGTCACGTCTACGAGGACACGACGGGCAGCATCGACATCGAGACGATCAACGGCAACACGGACCTGCTCTGGACGATGCCCGAGCTGCCGTTTTTCGGCGAAACGAAGCTGCGCCTGCTCGGCTCGTTCACGAAATACAACGACGAGGAGTTCTCGGACCAGGACTACACCGACATGCTGATCGCGCGGCTCGACGACACGTCGCAGACCCGTGAATGGGTGGGTGAGATCAACTGGTCATCGGATACCGACGCCGACTGGGGCTGGCTGCTCGGCCTCTTCCACCTCGGCAGCCGAGGGCAGCGCGACGTGGACGCTCCGTCGAAGCTGCGCATCGACCTGGGGGTCCCGAACACGCCCCCGCTCGAGATCGACTTCCCGTTCTTCCAGGAGTTCGACTCCGAGGTCTACTCGGCCGCGGCCTATACCAACATATGGTGGCAATTCAGCGAGAGGGCCAAGCTCGAGATCGGCCTGCGCTACAGCCACGACTGGAAGGCGTCGCACCTGCAATCGCCGGAACAAGACATCCTCGGCCAGCGGGTCTACTCGGAGATCGACGACGATCGGCGCGACAACTGGGGGCTGCCGAGCGGCCGCATCAGCCTCGACTATCAGCTCACCGATGAGAACCTCGTCTACGGCAGCTTCTCGACCGGCTACAAGTCGGGCGCGCTGAACAACGAGATCGCGCTGTTGGGCGGCGAGGTCCTCGATCCGCCGAACGCCGACCCCGAGAACATCTTCTCGCTCGAAGGCGGCATGAAGAACACGCTGCTCGACAACCGCCTGCTGCTGAACGGCACGCTCTTCACCTATTGGTACCGCGACCTGCAGGTCAGCCAGATCTTCGAGGCGACCAACATCATCCAGAACGCCGCGACGGCCCGGGTCTGGGGCATCGAAACCGAGATGACCTGGCGACCGACCGATCCGCTCACGCTCACCGCGCAGTTCGCCTACCTGAACTCGGTCTACACCGACTTCGACGGCTGCCTCGACGCCAAGGATCTCGAGACCGACGACTGCACGGGCAATCGATTGAGCCGGGCGCCTCGGCTCTCGGGCTCGTTCATCGCGACCTACGCGATCGACCTCGGCCGCTTTGGCACCCTCACGCCCTTCGGTCAGGTGTTCGCCTCGGACAAGGTGTTCTTCCGCCCGACCAACGAGCCCGAAGACACCCAGGACGCGTACGTGCTGCTGAACTTCCGGCTCGGCTGGCAGACCCAGGACGGCCGCGTCGGCGTCGACCTCTTCGTCGAGAACGCCCTCGATCAGGACGTCGCGACGACCAAGATCGTCGGCTCGAGCCTGCTCGGCGCCCCGCTGCTCAACGCCTACGACCGACCGCGCACGACGGGCATTCGCGTCAGCCTCGGCATCTAGCTTCGGCGGCCGGGCTGTGGCAGCAGATCCGGATCAGGCCGATTCGGCCGCGCGCAGGCTGCGCTGCACGAGCTCGTCGAGTTTCGACGAGAAGCGGGATCGATCGCGGCCGGTCATGGGCGGCGGCCCCCCGGTGCTCGCGCCGCCTGACCGCAGATCGGCCTTGAGATCTCGCGTCGCAACGAGATCGCCGATCGAGTCGGCATCGAACTCACGACCCGCCGGGCTCAGCACGAAGGCACCGTAGGGGATGCAGCGCGACGCCAGCGGCAGATCGGCCGTGATGACGACGTCGAACTGATGCACCTGATCGACGATCCAGTCGTCGGCGACGTCGGGGCCCTGCTCGACGAGCACCATCTCGACGCCGAGATCGCGAGGCACGTTCATTCGCTGATTCGCGACGACGTGAACGAGCACGCCGTAGCGGGCGGCGACGGCGTAGACCTCGTCCTTCACCGGGCAGGCGTCGGCGTCGATGAAAATCTCGATCATCGCGGGTCGACTCCTCGATCAGGGCGCGGCATCGGAGACCTCGACGATCTTGCGCCAGACCCGCTCGTCGACGGGCACGCCCGCCGACGCATTCTCACTGCGCCGCTCGGCGACCCCCTGGCCGGGGTATCGGAACGTGGCGTCGGGTGCATCTTCGGCCGGAACGAACGTACTGCGCAGATCGTCGATCACGCGCTCGGCCATCGCGCGCATCCCCTCGCCGTCGCCCCGGCCCTCGAAGTCGATCGCGATGAAGACCTGTGAGACGTCGTCGACATCAGGCGCCTCTGTGCGATCGAGCGTCGTGTGGCCGCCCGCGAGGCTCGCGGCGAACAGGTCGAGCAGCAGCGCGAGCCCACTGCCCTTCCAGTAGCCGACGGGCAGCGGGCGCACCGAGCTCGAGATGGCGGCCGCATCGGTGGTGAGGGCGCCCTCGGCGTCGTAGCCGCCGGGCACGGGCAACACGCCGCCCTCGAGCTCGGTCGTGCGCAGGCGCCCCATCGAGAATTGCGAGAGCGCCATGTCGTGCACGATGGGTCGCTCGCCGTTTGGCCACGCGAAGACGATCGGGTTGTTGCCGAGGCGCGGCACGCGACTGCCCCAGGGCGGCATCACCGCCGGCGTATTCGCCCAGCAAATCAGGCCGAAGCCGCGGCGCGCAGCGTGATGACCGTAGTAGCCCGGTCGCGTCCAGTGATTGGTGTGTCGCAAGCCGACGGCGCCCAGACCGTGCTCGCGTGCCAGCTCGATGGCCCGGTCGGTGGCCGCGAGCGCCGAGAGCGGGCCCGGACCGCGCCGACCATCCCACTGCTCCCAGGCGCCGAACGCCGCCGCGCACACCGGCTTCGCGGTCGGCACGATCGACCCGCGCTTCAGGCCGTTTCGGATCAGCGAAAAGAAGTGCAGCCCATGCGAAACGACCCCTTCGAGCGAGTTCGTCGTCAGGATCTCAGCGAGTGTGCGTGCGCCCGCGTCGGGGACGCCGAGTGCGCGGAACGACGTGTCGACGCGGTCACGCGCCTCGTCGAAGTCGACTCGGATCATCGCCACAAACCCGCTCCATTGTCGAAGTCGACTCGGATCATCGCCACAAACCCGCTCCTTTGTCGAAGTCGGCTCGGATCATCGCCATGAACCCGCTCCTTGGTCGAAGTCGGCTCGGATCATCGCCATGAACCCGCTCCTTTGCGGTGAGAGGCCGCCTCCATCTTCGATCCGGCGGATGCAAGCGGAGCCCGCGTGTCCTTCGTCACGTTCGCCGCCGCGACGCGGCGATGGGATGCCACCGTGTTCGCGCGTGCGGGCACACTAGCGACGATCGGCATTGGGGGGCATTCCGCTCGATCGAGCGTTCGATCCCGACGCATCGACGTGACGAGTCGAACGCTTCGCGACTTTTCGCGTCGATCCGCGAATCGGCATGACACGCTGCAACCCGCGTCGCTACTTCCGATGAGAAGCGTGGTGCGATCCGATCAGCCCCGCGAGTGGTGGATCGCACCTGGGGCCCGAAGCCGCGCCCTGACGCTTCTGGGCGGAGGGGGCTCGCGTTCAGCGCGCTTGGCTGACTGCGCGAGAGTTTCACGGAGAAGCCCCCGCCGCGAGCCGGCGATCTGGCTCGACGCCGGCCGGGCGTTGGCCGTCTGCTCGTTCCAGACGGCCAGCGCCTCCGGGTCGGGGGCCGACCAGCGGGGGCTTCGCTTCGCGCCCGACTGGCACGCGCTCCCTCACCCGACTACCTGTTTCCCGCTGCCTTCCTGCGCAGCGGGAGACCCCGTGACCGACCGCGCCGACATCGCCCGAGAAGCCCGCGACGTGATCGCCGCCGCGCGCGCGGTCGTGGCCGAATGGGCCGAAGAAGGCATCGAGTCGTTCGACCGCGACGCCGCGCGCGCCTCGACCGCAGCGCCGATGGAGGCGCCCGAGTCGGCGGCCCCGGCCCCGAGCCAGGACACGCCCGTCGAATCAGCGGCAACGCCGATGACGACGCGAGAACAGCGCCCGTCGCGCGACGCCGAAGTCGGTGCGCCGCCCGTTGCGAGCGAGGCCGAGCCGCCGGCTCCGAGCAACGCCCGCCTCACCCTCGAACAGGTGCGCGCCGAGCTCGGCGACTGCACGCGATGCGGGCTCCACAACGGCCGCCAGCACATCGTCTTCGGCGACGGCGACCCGCACGCCGACATCCTGTTCGTCGGCGAGGGCCCCGGCCAGAGCGAAGATGAGCAGGGCCTGCCCTTCGTCGGCCGCGCCGGCGAGCTGCTCACGCAGATGATCGAGAAGGGCATGGGGCTCGCGCGCAGCGACGTCTACATCTGCAACATCGTGAAGTGCCGACCGCCGCGAAACCGCACGCCGCTGCCCGACGAGGTCGCTGCGTGTCGACCGTTCCTCGATGGGCAGATCGAGGCCGTGAACCCGAAGGTGATCGTCGCTCTCGGCAAGCCCGCCGCGGGTCTCTTGCTCGGGCGCGAAGTCGCGATCACGCGCATCCGCGGCACCTGGCACGATTACCAGGGCATTCCGCTGATGCCGACCCTGCACCCGGCCTACGTGCTGCGCCAGTACACGCCCGAAAACCGCCGCGCCGTGTGGGACGACCTCAAGGCCGTCCTCGCACGCGTCGAGTCGAGCTGAGCGACGACGCGCTACGCCCCCTGCAAGACCCGCTCGGCGTCGGGCTGCGTGGCGCCCAGCGCCGCCAGCCGCTCCCCCAGCTCGCGCGCACGCTCACCGACGATCTCGGCGTCGAGCACGGCCCGCAGGGTCTCGACCAGCCGCTGGGTCGTGAGCTGCCAGCGCGGGATGCCCGGCGGTGCGACGCCGAGCGCATTCAGGCGACGCTCGAAGTAGAACTGATCGAGCACGTGGGGCACGACGACCTGCGGCACACCGGCGCGCGCGGCCGTATGCGTCGTGCCCGACCCGCCGTGATGCACGATGGCGCTGCACCGAGCGAAGAGGCTGGCGTGCGGCACGGGCCCGGTCACGAACACGCCCTCGGGCACGCTCGTCTCTCCGAGCCCGGCCCAGCCCTTCGAGACGACGGCGCGCACGCCGAGCGCGTCGACGGTCTCGAGCAGGCACTCCGTCGTCTCGTAGGGCTGCGGGTCGGTCATGCTGCCGAAGCCGAAGTAGACCGGCGGCTCGCCCGCGGCGAGAAACGCCTCGAGCTTCGCGGGCAAGGGCCCCGGGGTATGGGGATGGAAGCAACGCATCTGCTCGAACGGGATCGGGCTGTCGGCGGGCCCGGGCGTCAGCACGTCGTCGGTCGCGAGGATCGGACGCGGCGAGAGCAGCTCGCGCACCGCATCGCGCATCGGGTCGAGGCCGATCTCGCGCCGCTGTCGATTCACGACCCGCCCGACGCCGAAGCGCGCGAGGTGGGGCAGGCACCACCAGAGCAGTCGATTCACCCAAGGCCGCGACGACTGCCACGGCAGCAGCGCCGGCGAGTGCGTCACGCTCGGCAACATCGCGGGCGTGAAGAGCACGTAGCGATACGGCACACCGCGCAGCTCGGCGGCCGACGACGCGGCCATCATCGTGCCTGCGGCGATCACGAAGTCGGCCTCGGTCGCGAGATCGCTCACCACGCGAAACTGCGAGACGATCGAGCGGTCGGTCCACTCGTTGACCGCGGCGAAGAAGCGCGGTCCGCGGGTGTGGAGCGCGTCGGCGTTCGTGGTGAGGAACGCCTGGATGTCCTCGCCCGTCGAGGTGAAGTCGAAGCCGCGGGCGCGCACGTCGGGGCCGGCGTCTTCGGGCGCGCAGAACGCGACGCGATGCCCCGCCGACTCGAGCGAGGCCGCGAGGGTGAGCATCGGGTGAACGTCGCCGCGGGTGCCCTCGACGGCCACGAGAACGCGCATGGGCGTGCGTCTCCTGAGGCCGGGGGGAGAAGGGGGCGGCCTCTTGGTTCACATCGAGGGGACGAGGCCCCGTCTTGAGGGCTCTCGCGCACGCAGCCCACCGGCAACTCGGGGGATCACGGTTGGGCAACGGGCACCGGGTGCGCTTCGCCTGCGACGCATGGAGCCGTCCGTCTGGAACGCGACCGCAGCGAGCCAGCCGGGCGGCACTCGCCAATTCACGGGTCTGCCCGCGCTACGTTCGAGCGCCGCACGCGCTTGCGCCGCCCCCTGCACCGACCCGATCGCCCGGAGTCCCATGCCCGACGCCCAAGCCGACAGCGGCCCCGCCCTCTGCGGCATCGTGCTGCATCCTGCGGGCCACACGCGCTCGCCCGCGATGCACACCGCCGCCTACGCCGCGCTCGGGCTCGACGCGCGCTACGAGGTCTGGGACGTCCCCCCCGATGGCCTCGAAGCGAAGCTCGCGGCCCTGCGCGATGCGGGCATTCGCCAGCTCTCGGTCTCGATCCCGCACAAGGAGTCGATCCTCGCGCTGCTCGACGACGTCGACGAGACGGCGCGGCGCATCGGGGCCGTGAACACCGTGGTCCGCGACGGCGATCGCCTGATCGGGTCGAACACCGACTGCCCGGGCGCGATTCGCGCGCTCGAGCGCGCCGGCGAGCTGCGCGGCCAGCGCGCCGTCGTGCTCGGCGCGGGCGGGGCAGCGCGCGCCCTCGTCTACGGCCTCGGCCGGGCGGGCGCGCGCGTGACCGTCTTGAATCGCACGGTCGCACGCGCCGATGAGCTGGCCCGCGCATTCGGTGCCGAGTCGGGTCCGCTCGAAGCGCTGGCCGACTTCGAACACGACATCCTCGTCAACACGACGAGCGTCGGGCTCAAGAGCGACGCATCGCCGGTGCCGGCGTCGGCGCTGCGCGCGGGCTCGGTGGTGATGGACGCGGTCTACGACCCTCCGATGACACGGCTGCTGCGAGAGGCCGACGCCGCCGGTGCCCACGTCGTGGGGGGCAAGTGGATGCTCGTCTACCAGGGCGCGCTTCAGCTCGAAGCCTGGGCCGATAGGTCGGCGCCGACCGATGTCATGGCCGACGCATTCGACGCGGCCGGCTGAGCGCGACTTCACTCGAACGTCGCGGATTCGCTTTACACCGATCGAACCGAACGTGCAGAATCGAAGCATCCTGGGGAGGATTCATGATGCTGCATTCGTACGTCCGCGCGGCGGTGGCCGCTCTCGCACTGACACTTCTGATCGCAACCCACGCCTCGGCGTATGAGCTTCGGCTGGTTCCGACGACCTCGACGACGGTGGAAGTCGGCGATGCCGTCAGTTTCGATCTCTTTCTCGACACGCAGGGCGAGTCCGAGATCCTGGGCTTCCAGGTCGGTCTCGGATACGACCAGACCGGCTTCGTCTACCGACCCGACTTCTCCGATGCGACGGACTACATCCTCTACACCCCGTCGGGTGGCCCCGGATCACCCGCGGTCTGGCTCACGTCGACCCCTGGAGGCGACCCGGCCGGCTGCTGCGACCCGCCCGAGATCTGGAATGGATACGGGCCGCCCAACGTGATCACGGTCTTCGTGTCCAACCAGATCATCGGCGGGCTCGGGTCGACCGCGACCGCGACGAACACGCTCATCAGCACGATGACGTTCGAGGCAACGACGCCCGGCGACTATGCGTTCGACCTCTCCCTCGACTTTGGTGGGAGCGGCTTTTTTCTCACTCCGGCGCCCGGAGAGACGACGACCCGAGACGTGACGTCGAGCGTCTCGACCGTCGGCAGTACGCTCGTCACCGTGATCCCGGAGCCGGGGACCGCCGCCCTCCTCGGGGCCGGGCTCTACGCCCTGGGGCGACGGCGCTGGCGTGAGGCCCGCACCTGCTGAACTCGATCAACCCGGAGGCCGCACGATGCGAACTCCCTCGATGAGGCTCAACGCATTGCCCGCCGTGGCGCTCGCAGTCATTCTGGTCTGCGCCCACCACGCTGCAGCGTTCGAGCTGCGACTCGTCCCAACGACGTCGACCACCATCGCGATCGGAGAACCGGTCAGCTTCGACCTCTTCCTCGACACCCAGGGCGAATCTGGGATCTGGGCGTTTCAGGTGGGTCTCGGCTACGAACCGAGCGCCTTCGACTACGCACCCGAACTCTCGGGCGCAGCCAGCTACGTGCTCTATTCGCCGGGCGGCGGCGTGGGCAATCCCGACGTGTGGCTGGAATCAGACGTCAGTGACTTCTGCTGCGATCCGCCGCCCATCTGGGCCGGCACGGGGCCTCCGAACGTCGCGACCGGCTTCGTCTCATCGCGAATCCTCGAAGACGTCGTCACGCGCGCGACGGCGACGAACGCGTATCTGAGCACCATGACGTTCACGGCGACCCGGGAGGGGAGCTTCATGTTCGACATCGGTCTGCAGTTCGCCGGGAACGCCTTCGTCATCGGCTCAGGCGATCCACTGATGCTCGAAGACATCGAAGACCAGGTCGCCACCGTCGGCGACACGCTCGTCACCGTCATCCCCGAACCCAGCACCGCCGCCCTGCTCGGCGCAGGGCTCTTCGCGATCGCGCGATCGCGGCCGCGTCGGCGATCCGGGCCCTGAAACGAAAACCGCGCGGTCACCGTGAGGGGACCGCGCGGAAGATCGTTGCGCCCGGCATCGAGGGCGCGACAAGTGGGGCGTCGGCTCAGCCGTCGTAGCCCCACTTCTCCTTGTTCGCCTTGACGTCTTCGGGCGAGGGCGCGTCGACGTCGGCGCGCTCGGGCACCTCGAACTGATCGCGAATCTCGGTGACCTTCGCGTTGAGCTCGACGGTCGCCGCGAACACCTCGGGGACCTGCTCGTCCTCGAAGATCGCCTCCCACGGGCACTCGGGCTCGCAGACGCCGCAGTTGATGCACTCATCGGGGTCGATGTAGAGCTGGTTCGGGAACGTGTCTTTGTCGTCCCCGGTGTACTGGATGATGCAGTCGACGGGACAGACCTCGACGCAGGCCATGTCCACCTTTTCCTGGCACAAGCTCGTGATCACCCAGGCCATCGAAACTCCCTCTGTTTCTCTCTTCGCCGTTCGCTCTCAGGCCGCTCGCTCGGAGTCGGGTTCGAGCCGGTCACAGGTTCAGCTTCCACGCGGCCCGAGGCCGCTTGCAGAGAACGTTAGGGTCGAAACCACGCCCTCGCCATCCGCCCGAATCGGGTCGGACCCGTTTCGGGCCGGTCCCGTTTCGGGTCGACCGGACGGCTACTTGAGCTTGGTCTCCTTGTAGACCACGTGCTTGCGGGCGACGGGGTCGTACTTCTTGAACTCGAGCTTGTTCGGCGTGTTCGTCCGGTTCTTCGACGTGGTGTAGAAGTGGCCGGTGCCGGCGGTCGACTCGAGCTTGATCTTCTCGCGCTTGCCCTTCTTGGCCATGGCGTGGCTCCTCGCTGCGGCCGAAGCCGCCTCCACCCGGGTCGGCCCGGCGCGACGCCGGGCTCGAGGGGGTCAGATCGTTACTGAACGGGTTCGGGGACCGGCTCGCCGTCGCGCGCAAACACACGCACGCGCTCACCGTCGCGATCCTCGATGCGCACCCGCGACGGCTGGCCGTCGGACGGGTTCACGAGCATCACGTTCGAGAGCTCGATGAAGCCCTCGTCCTCGATGATGCCGCCCTGCGCGGCACCGCGGCGGCCCGGCTTGAGGTGGCGCTTCTGCATCCGCACCTTCTCGACGCGAATGCGGCCCTTGTTGGGATCGAGCGCGATCACGCGGCCTTGCTTGCCACGGTCGGCTCCCGAGATGACCTGCACGAGGTCACCCTTGCGAATCTTGTTCATCGTACTGTTGCCTCCGAGGGGGCTGCGGGCGACGATGGCCCACCCGCGCGAGCGCCCCTCCGCGCGCTCGGGGCGATGGGGCCCGGCGCGGAGAAAATCGGGCCGCTAGGTATCCGCCAGTTGGGGCTCCAAGTCAAGACCGCGAAACGGGAATTTCGTCGGGCGCAGCACCCGGAAGCGGGCCACCGAGGCGCCTGCGATCACTCGACGGGGCAGGCGGCATCCGAGCACTGCGGGGGCGCCTTGCCCCAGGGGGATTCATGCGTCGCATCCTGATCGTCGTCGCTCTCAGCGCCCTCCTCTTCGTCGGCGCCTGTCGCTATCTGCTGCCCGAGCGCTTCGCCGTGAACGCGCCGGTGATGCACATGATGTTCGGGGGCGACGGCGCCGAGACCCCTGCCGCGGCGCAGGTGAGCGATCGGATGCGGGTGCCCGAGGGCTTCAGCGTGGGCCTCTGGGCGACCGACGTGAAGGGCGCCCGCGGGCTCAGGTTCACCGAGGCCGGTGATCTGCTCGTGACGCGGCCCCGCGCCGGCCAGGTGGTGCTGCTCGAGGCCGACCGAAGCGGCGACGGCCGGTCGGACGGCCAGCGCGTATTGATGGAGGGCCTGAACCGCCCCCACGGCATGGAGATCCACGACGGCTGGCTGTACGTGGCCGAGACCGACGGCTTCGGGCGCGTGGCCTTCGAGCCTGGCTCGGGCGGCGAAGGCGGCCAGGCCGGGCTGGGCGGCGCCTACGAGCGCCTGGTCGACGATCTGCCCGCCGGCAAGAACCACTGGACCCGCACGATCCGAGTCGGTCCCGATGAGAAGATCTACGTGACCGTCGGCTCGAGCTGCAACGTCTGCCTCGAAGACGAGCCCGAGCGTCGCGCCGCGATGCTGCGCTTCGACCTCGACGGATCGAACGAGACGACCTTCGCGTCGGGCCTGCGCAACACCGTCGGCTTCGACTGGCGACCGTCGACGGGCGAGATCTACGGCACCGACAACGGCCGCGACCTGCTCGGCGATAACTACCCCCCGTGCGAGCTCAACCTGATCGTCGAGGGCGGCTTCTACGGCTGGCCCTTCGTGAACGGCATGAACGACCCCGACCCCGATTTCGGCGATCGCGATCCGGCCAAGGTCGCGGCGGCGATCCCCCCCGTGCACGCGTTTCGCGCCCACAACGCGCCGCTCGGGATCGCCTTCGTCGAGGGGCTCGGCCCGCTGACCGCAGACGGCGACGTCGCGATCGCGGCGCTGCACGGCTCATGGAACCGCAGCCGGAAGGATGGCTACAAGGTCGTCTCGCTGCACTTCCTGCCCGACGGCACGATCACCGAACGCGACTTCCTCACGGGCTTCCTCGAAGACGAGGACGTGATCGGTCGGCCCGTCGACATCGCACAGGGGCCCGACGGCGCCATCTACGTGAGCGACGACTACGCCAACGTGATCTGGCGGGTGAGCCGGGACGGCCAGGGCGCGGCGTCGCCCGGCGGCGACGCGATGGCGGCCGCCGAGACCGATCCGCTCGCCGACCTCGCGGCCCCGGAGCGCGCCCGGCTCGCGGCCAGCGGCGAAGCGCTCTACATGGAGAACCAGTGCGGGGTCTGCCACGAGGTCGAGCTCGCAGGCGAGGGGGTCGTGGTGAAGCCGCTCGACGGCCTGGCGACGCGCTACGGCCTGAGCGACCTCGAGGCACTGCTCGCGACGCCGCCGTCGCCCATGCCGATGCCCGATCTCGATGACGCCGGACGACGGGCGGTGGCGGTCTACCTGCTCTCTCGCTGAGCGGGGGCGCCCAGGGGCCGCGCCCTCAGTCGGCGTGTTGGTGGACGAGCACACCGTCGTCGCGGCGGCGCGTCACGCACAGCCCCTCGGCTTCGAGCACGTCGAGGGCCCCGATCACCATCAGCAGCTTGTCGCGCATCTCGGTGCGCACGTCGTCGTTCGGGTACATGCCGTGCCAGATCTCGTACGCGGTGACGGATTGGCCCATCGCCGTCACCGAACGCAGGCTTCGCTCGATGCGCTGGATGCGCACGTCGTAGAAGAGCAGTGCGTCGCGGATCGCGCGGTCGGCCGCCTTGATCACGCCGCCGTAGCCCGGGAGGATCGTCTTGAGGCTCTCGCGCTTGAGGCGCTTCAGCGAATTGCGGTAGGCGACGAGCCCCTTGAAGCGCGGCCGGCGACGCGCGGGGTCGGCCGGATCGGGCAGGCCGTCGAGGTAGTAGTTCTCGGTGTGCGGCACGGCGCCGTCCATGATCGTGTCGCCCGAGACGAGGCTGCCCGACGCCCGGTTGTGGAAGACCACGTGCCCGGCCGTATGGCCCGGGGCGTGGATCACCTCGAGCGAGAACGCCTTGAAGTCGAGGCCGTCGCCGTCGTGCAGGGCCCGCTCGACCGTCGTGGCCTCGGCCCAGGGCGGCTGCACCGCGAGTCGGCGGCGCCGGTGCGAGACGAAGGTGGCCCGCACGTCGCGCGGTACGCCGTAGTCGTGAAAGAGCGCATCGACCGCTTCCATGTCTTCGCTGCGCTCGACCGTGAAGTGCTCGATCGACGGCACCGCTTCGGCGTGGGCGCAGAGCTCGAGCTCGACGCCGCGACGCCGCAGCGCACCGACGCCGCCGAGACGATCGACGTGATAGTGCGTGAGCGCGACGCGCCTGATGTCAGCGATGCTGTGACCGAGCTCGTCGAGGCCGGCTTCGAGCGCAGCGAAGCTGGCATCGTCGTCGAGGCCGGCATCGATCAGCGTGAGCGGCTCGGACTCGATCAGGTAGACGGCCACCGCCGGAATGCGCTCCCAGGGCGTAGGAAGGGTGATCTGGTGGATTTCGGGGAAGCGTCGGTCGGGCGAGCGAGCGACGCGTCCGGCGGCGCCAGCGGCTCTCGATCCGACGGAACTCATGGCCTCAGGCTAGCGCGCAGGCCCTTCTGCTGCCGACGACGATTCGGACACAGTTCGTTGCGTTGATCGGTCGATCCACCATGCAGGGGCGCGTCAGACGATCCTGGATGGTTCGTCATGCGCTGCCGCGCACATTCCTCAACGCTTCGATCGAGCCGGCCTCGTTGCGGTTGCGCCGAGCCACGGCGTTGCATCCATGACCTGGAGCTTCGCATCACCGACCGCGACGACGTGGCGTCCCATGGTGGCCACGCGCGCGCGCGGCTGCAGGTCGACGGTCTCGGTCACGGTGCGCGCGTTCGGATCCATCACGAGCAAACCGTGATCGCCGATCAGAAAGATCCGGTGCCCCACGTGCGTCGCATCGAGCACGTTGCCGACATACTGGTTGTGGATCTTGGCGGTCACCTTCGGCTTCGACGCGTCGCGCAGATCGATGGCGAGGATGCCATCCTTGCCGATCACCACCGCGCGGTGGCCCTCGGCGCGCACGCGCTCCGGCCCGAAGGTCTTGCCGAGCTTGAGCTGCGCCTTGACGCGCTTCTGCTTGATCAGTTCGACGTTCGTCACGAAGACGGTCTCGCCATCGGTCAGCAGCAGGTCGTCACCGACGACGTCGACACCGCGGATCACCCGCCGCATGAGTCGCTCGGGGCGATCCCGGTCGCTGGGCAGCCAGTACAGACCGGTCGCCGTGGCCACGACGAAGCCGCCGCGATACGGCGTCAGCGCGAGCACCGACCCGACGTCGCCTCGATCGCGCGACACCACGGCCACCGGGCCTTCGTCGGTGAACTCGATCAGCTCGATGCCGTCTTCGCCGAAGATCGCGATGCGGGCCCCCACGATGCGCACGTCGCTGTACTTCTTGAAGTCGCGGGGCCGGCGATACGTCGCGAGCACCTTGGGCTCGAGCGGGTCGGAGAGCTCGAGCAGATCGAAACGGCCGTCTTCATAGAGCACGACCGCGCGGTCGCCGGCGGCGTCGACGGCGACTACCTCTTCCTCCCCGTTCAACGCAACCGGCGGTCGCACCGTCGCGTTCGATGCCCACTTCGCGACGGGCACGAAGAACGACGACCAGTAGACCGGGCCGCTCTTGCCGAAGAGCACCGATCGTCCATCGACGTGCTCGTCCTCATCGACGCGCAGATCGAACGTGCGGCGGAAGATCGGATCGCTCTCGCGATCGGGGGGCGAGATCGTGAGGCGCGTCTGCGCCATCCAGCCCGAACGTGACATCTCGCGGCCGGCCATCTCGGCGCTGACCGGCACCTCGCGGTGCTCGATCGTGAGGGTGTGCATGTCGACGGCGCGCTTGCCCGCCGGGACGATCATCAGCTCGATGCCCGACCCGTCGAACGCCTTGCGGGCGGCGTCGGTGAAGAGCAGGGTCAGGCGGCGCGGCTCGGGCGACTTCGAATCGATGCGAACCTCGAGCGCGAGCCGCTGGATGCGCGAGCTCGCACGCAGCTTCGCCGCTTCGGCGCTCCGGATCGCCTCGGCCGAAAAATCACTCTCGGGGTGCTGGGCCGCGAATCGCTCGAGCGCCTGGACGTCGCCGCCGAAGCCATCCGAGTCGAGGAACATCGCATTCGCTTCAGCCCGCGCCGCGTACTCGCCGTGCGGAAACTCGACGGCGAAATCGCGGTAGGCCTCGGCGGTGCCCACGGCCCGCGCGCCCTCGAAAGCCTTCGGCTCGATCGCGGGTCGCAGATCGTCGAGCAGCACGCTGTGCGGGTACTTGGTCTCGAACCAGCGATAGTTCACGAGCGTCAGGTTGCGCTTGACCTTGTGAAAGTCGATCCGCTCCTGCGCGGCCCCGGCGTGGTCGCCGTCGGGGTTGTCGCGCATGTAGCGGTAGTAGGCCGCCGGCGTGTCCTCGCGCAGCGCGCTCTCCCACGCACCACCGGCACAGCCGATGCTGGCGAGCACGGCGGCCCATGCCACGAGAACGGCCCATCGACAGAAATACTGCATCATCGGAATCTCCCAGAAACGCACTGACGCGGCCTGCTCATCGGGTCTTCACCCGATCATCTTGAGGCTCTCCGGGCCCACGCCCGCCCCCTTCGAAGCGGCGAAACGGCGCCTCGGCCGCGTGATCGGCGACACGGCTTCGGGGGCTCGGCGCGGGCCGCCCTGACCTACCATCGGGAGCCGCTCGGGGGCGAAGCTCGGCCCCGAGCACCGGCCTGAGCGAATGGAGGACGAGATGGACGTCGGTGTGTGCCTGCCCTACATGGAGCGCGACTATGGACGCGAGGAGGTCCTCGCCTGGTGTCGCGCGATCGACGAGGGCCCCTTCTCGAGCCTCTCGACGGGCGAACGGATCACCGGCTACACGCTCGAGATGCGCGGCCTGCTCGCGGCCGCCGCAGCGGTGACGGAGCGCGTGCGGATCGTCCCGAGCCTCTACGTCCTGCCGATGCACGACGAGGTCTGGGCCGCCAAGGAGATCGCGACCCTCGACGTCCTGTCCGGCGGGCGCGTGACGCTGACCGTCGGCGTCGGCGGACGTGAGGTCGACTACCGCGCCGTGGGCGCCTCGTTCGCGCGCCGGCACGCCCGGATGGACGCACAGATCGCGCGCATGCGGCGGATCTGGGCCGGCGAGCCCCCCTTCGACGGCGCCGACATCGTGGGCCCGAACCCGGTGCAGAAGGAAGGCCCCCCGATTCTCGCGGGCGCGATGGGCCCGAAGGCCATGGCGCGGGCGGCCGAGTGGGCCGACGGCGTCTACTCGTTCTCGATGAACGGCGAGTACGACGAGACCCGGCGCATGTTCGATCTGGCGCGCGAGGCGTGGGAGAAGGCCGGGCGCAGCACACCCCCGCGGCTCGTCGGCGGCTTCTGGTACTCGCTCGCCTCTGACGCCGAGCATCGACTACGCACGTACGTGTACGAATACCTGAAGGTCTTCGGGGACCCGATGGCCAACGGTGTGGCAGGCACCATGACCCGACATGAGCCCGGAGCCGTCGCGGAGGCGATCGAGAACCTGCGTCGCGCTGGCAGTGAAGAAATCTTCCTCGTGCCGACGAGCGCCGAGCTCGATGAGATCGAGAACGTGCTGCCGCTCGTGTCCGGCTAGCAGCGCCGGCGATCCCCCCCGATCCGCGCGCAATTCGGCGCGCGTGTCGCGCCGCTCGCCCACGAATTCATCGCGCTGCCCACGAATGGTGCAGCCTGCGCCGGTCCGCCCAACGTGGTGGCCCGAGGCGCAGCCATGGGCGCGCTCGTACTGGCTCGGTCCTTGCTAAGTCGAATGCCCAGAAGGCAGGGAGGTGCCGAGGGATGAAGCCCGACCGTTCGACCTACGTCTGGCAGCTCGAGTTCGATGCCCAGGAGGGTCTGACGAAGGCCTTCCATACGCTGCTCGAAGCCGATGACCTCGAAGACTGCACCGTCGAGCCACTCGCGCTCTCGATCCGCTTCTCGGCGACGGCCCGCCGCGGTCAGGATCTGGTGGCCGCGATCTACGAGCTGGGCGAGCTGCGCTGGTGCTCGCGCCACCCCCTCGAGCCGGGCGCCGGACGCGCGCCGCGGGTCGGATCCATCGGCGGCTGACTCCGCTGGCCCGGCCATCCGGCAGCCCCCTGCCCGCCGATGAGGCAGCACCGGACTCGGGTCCACCCTCGTGCACTCTCCGGCTGGCACGCGCGTTGCATCTCCAATAGAGGCAACCGCAGCGTCGCGGCAGCCCTGATCGTGGCCCGTCGCGCGCAGCTCGACGGAGGCCCCATGTTCCACGCTGCATTCGACCGACTCACGGCCCAGGACAACAGCTTCCTGATCGCCGAGAGCGAACACTCGCCGCTGCACGTCGCCGCCGTAGGCATCTTCGAAACGGGCAACCTCGTCACGCGAGACGGCGGGGTCGACATCCGCACCTTCAAGCGCGCCATCGAAGCGCAGCTCCACCGCATTCCGCGCTACCGCCAGAAGCTGGCGTACGTGCCACTCGAAGGCCGACCCGTCTGGGTCGACGATGCGCACTTCAACATCGACTACCACATTCGACACGCCGCCCTGCCGAAGCCCGGTGGCCTCGAGGAGCTCAAGAAGCTGACCGCGCGCATCACCACACGCGGGCTCGACCGCAGCCGACCGCTCTGGGAGATCTGGGTCATCGAAGGCCTCGAGGGTGACCGGTTCGCGATGGTCAGCAAGATTCATCACTGCATGATCGACGGGGACGCGGGGGCGAACGTCGCGCAGATCCTCTTCAGCATGAGCCCCGAATTCGAGATCGCCGAGCCGGCGGCCTTCGAGCCGCGACCGGTGCCGAGCGGCCTCGAGCTCGCTCTCGACGCCGCCGAGCGCCTCACGGCCGCGCCGATGCGAGCGCTGCGCGGACTCTCCGAATTCGTCGTCGACTCGAAGGATGTCGCGAAGGATCTGCAGACGCGCGTCAAGGCATTGACCGAGTTCGCGACCTGGGGCGTCACGCGATCGACCAAGACGCCGATCAACGGCGACCTGGGCCCGCATCGCCGCGCCGACTGGCTGACCCTGCCCCTCGGTGACGTGAAGCAGGTCGGCAAGGCGCTCGACAGCACGATCAATGACGTCGTGCTCGCGACCGTCACAGGCGCGGTTCGCCACTACCTGATCCGTCGCGGGGAGCGCCCGGCGACAACCGACTTCCGGGTTTCGGCGCCGGTCAGCATGCGGGGCAGCGGCGAAGAGCGCATGGGCAATCGCGTCTCGACGTGGATCGTGCGTCTCCCGATCGAACGCGACGAGCCCACCGACTGGCTGAACGGTGTCCGCGCCGCCACCGAGGAGTGCAAGTCGTCGAACCAGGCGCTCGGGCTCGAGATGGTCATGCAGGCCGCCGAGTACGCGCCGGCCGGCCTGCTGAGTCTCGGCGCGCGGCTGGCGTCCGGGCCCGTGAACATGATCGTCACCAACGTGCCGGGGCCGCAGTTTCCGCTCTACATGCTCGGCGCGAAGCTCCTCGAGCTCCAGCCGCTCGTCCCGCTGCTCGACGGCACGGGGCTCGGCATCGCGCTCTTCAGCTACGACGGCAAGCTGCACGTGGGCCTGAATGCAGACTACGACCTGGTGCCCGATCTGGGCACGTTCACGGCGCTCTTCGCCCAGGCCTTCATGGCCCTGGCCGATGCGGCCGGGGTCGAGCTGCACGACGAGAAGTCGACGGCGCCGGCCGCGCGAAAGCGCACGCCGGTGGCCGTCGAAGACGTGACGCCGGCGAAGGGCGATGGCGCTTCGAGCAGCAAGTCGCCCGAGCCCGTGGCCGTACCAGACATCGAATCACCGCCGCACAGCGCCACGGTGGCCGTGAGCGCAGCAGGTTCAGAGGGCCCGGCGACGCTGGGCTGACGCATCGAGCTACGACCCACGCCTGTCGGGGTCGTGACGTTGGGGGGAGTCAACAGGCGTGTGCCGCCACGCCGCGCCCGCGAAGGCCCTGCCGCATCCCGGCGAACGCCAGACCTTCTCCCTGGTCGTTCGCTTGGAGCATCGCCTTCGCGGGCGCCCTCGCCCAGCGCGCCGCCCGAGCCGGCGCGTCCTCAGTGCCCGAGCCGAACGAGGCTCGACAACACGTCAGCCGGTCGGTCGACCAATGCCTCTGCGCCGGCGGTGAGCAGCTCGTCATCCGAGCCGTATCCCCACCGCACGCCCCAAGCGCCCATGGCGTGCGCCCGGGCCGACGCCATGTCGACTCCGCGGTCGCCGATCATGATGGTGCGCGCCGGATCGAGGTCGTGACGACGGCGCGCCGCCTCGATGAGCTCGGCCTTCGTGGTCTTCGAGCCGTCGAGCTCGGGGCCATGCACGCCGCCGAACCGATCGCGCAGCTCGAAGTGGTCGAGCACCCGCTCGGCGTACACGCCCGGCTTCGCCGTGACGACGTGAATCTCGATGCCGAGATCGACGAGCGCGTCGAGCAGCGCCTCGACGCCCGCGTAGACCACGTTCTCGAACATCCCGGTCTCGACGTAGCGCTCGCGGTACGCGGCGATCAGCGACTCGATCTGGTCGCCGCCGCCCGACAGGTCGCGAAACGAATCGGCGAGCGGTGGGCCCACACAGGCGCGAAGCCGCTCATCGGGCACGGGGTCGAGGCCGTGGCGTTCGAGCGCATGCGCGATGCAGCGGGTAATCCCGGGCGCCGAGTCGGTCAGCGTACCGTCGAGGTCGAAGAGGAGCGTCCGCGTCATCGTGGACCTGCGCTGGGACATGGCCGCCTGCCGCGACCCAGAAGAGAGATCGACCTCAATCCACCTTGCGGTGGCAGACGGCCTGGAGCTTGTTGCCGTCGGGATCGCGCACGTAGGCTCCGTAGTAGTTGGGATGATAGTGCGGGCGCAGCCCGGGCTCGCCCTCGTCGCTACCGCCGTGGGCGAGCGCCGCCGCGTGGAACGCGTCGACGACCTCGCGGCTCTCGGCGAGGAACGCAGCGTGCATCCCGTTGGCGGGCCGCGCGGGATTGCCATCGAAGGGCGGCACCACGAAGAGCTTCGGCCCCGCGGCGTCACCGTACGCGACGAGCCCCTGCTCGTCGAAGACGAAGAGCACCGGATGCCCCAGCACGCTCATGATCGCGTCGTAGAACGCGCGCGCCCGCTCGAAATCGGTGTACCCGACGGTGAGGTGGCTGTACATCGAAGTCCCCTCGAACGTGGCGCGTCAGCCACGCGGATCGACGAGGATCTTGATCTGATCCCCGCCGCCCAGCAGATCCTGGAACCCCTGGTCGATGTCCGTCAGCTTGACGGTCTTCGTGTGCAGCGGCTCGAGCTTCAGGCGGCCGTCGGCGACGAGCTGCATCGCCGTGTCGAATTCGTCGTGCAGCTGGCCGAGGCTGGCGACGAGCCGCACCTCCTTGATCAGCCAGTCGCCGGGCGAGATCTCGGCCGGCACCGTCGCCATGCCGACGAGCGAGACGACGCCGCCCCGGCGCGCGAGCTTCACCGACTGATCGACGGTCTGCGGGATCCCGGCACACTCGAAGACGACGTCGGGGCCGAGGGGGCCGCAGAGCTCGGCGACACGCGTCTGCACGTCCTCGGTCTTGGGATCGATCACGGCCTCGGCGCCGAGCTGCTTCGCCAGCGCCCCGCGCGACGCGTTCGGTTCGATCACGACGACGATGCCCGCTCCGGCGGCCTTGGCACACTGCTGCACGAGCAGACCGACTGGGCCCGCTCCGATCACCAGCACCGCGTCACCCAGCCGAAGCGGCGTGCGCCGAAGCGCATGGATCGCGATGCTCGACGGCTCGAGCATCGAGGCCTCGACGTCCGAGAGACCATCGCGCACCGCATACAGTCGCTTGCCGTCGATCGCGATGGCCGGAGCGAACCCGCCGTGGGGCGCTGCAAGCGGACCGACGCCGATCATGCCCATCATCACGGCGACACAGTGCGCGGGGTCCCCCGCCTTGCACTCGTTGCACTGACCGCAGGCTGGCTGCACGCCGAGCGCGACGCGATCGCCCTCCTTGATGTGGGACACGTCGTTCGGCACCGCCGACACCGTCCCCGTCCACTCGTGGCCGCAGATCGCCGGGTTGTAGGGCTCGCCGGTGTGGTAGGCGTGGAGGTCGGTGCCACAGATGCCGCAGCTCGTGATCTGCACGACCGGCTTGCCCGCGCTCGGTTCGGGATCGGGAAACTCGGTCAGCTCGATCTGGTGATGGCCCGTGACGAGGGCTGCTTCCATCACGTTCTCTCCGGGGCTGCGACGGCTGGACCGTCGGGTCGGGCCGAACAGCGTAGCGCCGGGCCAGGCCCGGTCTCGAGACGATCCCGCACGATCCGTATCGGGTTTGCGGGGGTGTAGCGGCTCGGACCGCTAGGCCGCGCCCCCGACCTCGGCGACGATGCGGTCGATCTCTTCGCGCTCGTCGGCCGTCAGCTCGCCGTCGGCTTCGGCGACCCGTTCGAGTGCCGCAATGAGCTGGCGTGCCCGATCGGGCGGCAGACACGACAAGGCGCTGCCGCCCTGGTCGCCGCTCGCCGGCTGCGCGAGCGCCAGCTCGAGTACGAACTCGGTCTCACCCACACCGAGCCCGGCCGTCTCGTTCAAGACACCGCGAATCACCTCGACCTCGGCGTCCGACACGTCGCGGTCGGCGTGCGCCACGCGGGCCAGCGCGATCGCGAAGGTGAGCAGGTGCGCATGCGACTCGGGATCCTGCTCGGACAGGATGTGCAGCATGCGTCCTGCGTCCGAAGCCACTGCGTCGGCCAGCGGGCGGATGCGGCCATCTTCGAGGTGCAGGATGCGATCGGCGACGTCGAGGATACGATTGTCGTGCGTCACGAGCACGACACTCGCCCCCTCTTCTCGCGCAAGCTGCTGGATCAGATCGACGACGTCGCGGCCCGACTGCTTGTCGAGCGAGGCCGTCGGCTCGTCGGCGAGGATGATCTTCGGGCGGTTGACGAGCGCGCGGGCGATCGCGACCCGCTGCCGCTGGCCGCCCGACAGTTGATCGACGCGCTTGTCGATGTGCTCGGCCATCCCGACACGCCCCAGCACCTCCTCCATGCGCGCGCGCTGCTCGGCGCGAGACAGCTTCTGCAGCTCGCCGAGCTGCACCGCCATGCGGACATTCTGCTCGACCGAGAGCGCGGGCAGCAGGTTGTGTGACTGAAAGATGTACCCGATCTGTCTTCGGACCCCGACGAGCGTCTTTTCCTTTGCACCGCGCAGCTCTTCGCCGAGGATCCGGATACTGCCGCTCTGCGCCGCGCGCAGGGCGCCCATCAGGGTCAAAAGCGTCGTCTTGCCCGAGCCCGACGGGCCCGTGAGGATCAGGATCTCACCCTGTCGCACCGCGTCGCTGACGCCGAACAGGATCTGCTTCTCGAGCGCACCGCGACCGTAGAAGTACGACACGTCGTCGAACGCGATCGAGACGGTGGGATCGGCGGCGGTCACCTAGAAGATCTCCGCCGGCTGCGCCGACCGCAGCTTGCGAATCGCGAGCGCCGCGGACGCACAGCACATGAGGAGCGTGAGTGCGAAGACGCCGACGGCTCTCTCGGGGCTCATGGCCACGGGCAGGTGGGTCGCAGCACCCGCCTGCTTGTAGATCACGACCGAGAGCGCGAGGGCGGGCAAGTAGCTGAAGACGGCAAGCAGCGACGCCTCTCTGAGCACCACGCCGACGAGGAAGCCGTGCGTGTACCCCATGGCCTTGAGCGTCGCGTACTCGCGCAGACTGTCCTGTACGTCCGAGAACAGGATCTGATAGACGATGATCATTCCGACCACGAGACCCATGGCCACGCCGAAGCTGAAGACGTAGCCGATCGGAGTCGAGCTGCTCCAGTACTCGATCTCGTGTCGGACGAAGTCGTCCCGTGTCAGCACCACGACGTCACGCGGCAATGTCTCGAGGATCGCGTCGCGGGTCGTCACCGGGTCGGCGCCCGGTGCGAGGTGGATCAGCCCGAGATCGATGTGCGATGGCGTCCGGTCAGGAAACAACCGAATGAAGTTGAGGTCGCTCGTCAGCAGGCTTCCGTCGATGCCGAACGAGGTGCCGAGGTCGAACAGCCCGACGACGCGCACCGCGCGGTCGTTCACCTCGGCGCCCAGCCAGCCGTCCTCGCGCACGCGATCGGGCACCGGCCCGAACTCGGGGCGCGAAGCCGCGTCGAAGAGCAGGCGATCGGGCTTGGTGATCTCACCCAAGAGCGCCTGGTCGAAGAGCGCCTGAAAGCCCTCGTCTGCGGGGTCGAAGCCGACGACGAAGATGCTGCGTGTATCGGTGGGCGCGAATGGATTGCGCCAGCGCGCCGACCCCAGATAGACCGGCGTGACGCGCTCGACCCCCTCGAAGCCGGTCACCTGATGCAGCCGATTGCGAGGGAAGCTCGCGGGCCGAACGATGAACTCGGTCTTCGGGCTGACCAGCGCGAGGTCGTAGCCGAGCGTCTCGTGGTACCGAACCGAGCTCGCGAAGAGCGCCTCCTGGAACCCCAGCTGGACGAAGATCAGGATCACGCCGAACGTCACGCCGGCGATCGCCGCGAGCAGTCGCAGCTTCTCTCGCTTCAGCTGAAGCCAGGCGATGGGGACCCGACGGATCACGGACCGATCTCGACCTCGACCTGCAGGTGCGTGAGGGCGCGCGCGCGCTCGACGTCGTCGAGCGCGATGCGCACCTCGACGACACGCGCATCCGTCTTGGCGATCGGATCGGTGCCGATCACGTCCATGCGGCCGATCTTGTGGCCGACGCGCTCGACGCGGCCGGTGAGCGGCTCGCCGAGGGCCGGGCTGCTGATCGTCGCCGTCTGGCCGACTTCGACGAGCGCGACGTCGGTCTCGTAGACCTCGGCGACGGCGACCATGCGGTCGGTCTCACCGAGCTCGAGCACGCCCTCGGGCCCGATGCGCTCACCCGCGCGGGCGTGGATCTCGAGCACCTCGCCCGCGATCGGCGCGCGCACCTCCGAGAGCGCGACCTCGGACATTGCGGCCGCGAGCGCGGCCTCGGCGACGCGCACGTCGATGATCGCCGAGTCGTACTTCGCCGCCGACGCCGCATTGCCGGTCGCGAGCTTGCCGAGGCGCGTCGCCTCGCTTTGCGCCTGCTCGAGCTCGGCTTCGAGTCGAGTCACGACGGCCTGATGTCGTGGGCGCGAGACGAGGGTGGCGAGGATCTGCCCTTCTTCGACCCACTCGCCCTCGCTCACCCGCAGCTGGCCGATGACGCCGCCGCCGGTCGGGCTCGCGAGGCGGCGCACGCCCTCCCCCGGTTCGAGGCGGCCGAGGCACGAGACCGACCGCGAATCGGCCTGCGCCGTCGCTGCGAGCAGGCCGAAGGCGAGGACGAGGAAGATCGAACGACCCGCCCGGTGACACACGCGCGAGTGGACCGAACCAAACAAGCGGGCAACACGAATCAAGATCGACCTCCCGGTGACCGGAGTTCGATCCTATCACTCGGGTGGCGTCTTTCGTGTGACGACATCGAGATTCGGCCGCGCACCGTGCCGTGCCACGCTCAGCGCACCCTGGGTGCGTCCGGCCCCTGTGTGCACGGCCGGGAGGGGGGCGATCCCCCCTCCGCGGGCGCTAGAGCGTACCGATGATGTTGAAGAACAGACCGTGGTGGTCGTAGCTCAGGTCGGTGAGATCCTCGGAGAAGTCGGTGAAGTTGTACCCGACGCCGACCTTGAAGTGCTTACCGAGGTAGCGGTAGAGCGTGAAGAGCGCGCCGCCCTTGCGCTCGCCCAGGCTCGGCATGTGCAGCATGCGACCCTCGGCCGAGATCTCCCACTTCGACAGGAACTGCCAGTCGACGCGCCCGACGTAGAGATGGGCGCTGTTGTCGAAGAAGTCGGGGTTCTCGCGGTCGAGGCTCAGCTCGCCCAGCCGGTAGGCGTACTTGCCACCCAACGTCCAGTCGCGGGCCACATCGTAGGTGACGTCCACCGACATGACGTGGCTGCGCTGCAGATAGAGGGTCGACTGCCCGTTCTGGCCCACCTGGTCGGTCGTCGGGCGGTTGAAGAAGTACGTGTACTTCGCGAGGACGTCGAGCTTGTCGTTCGCAACGGGGCGGTAGCCGTAGCCCAGCACGAGCTCGGTGAAGCCCCCGTCGAAGAACTCACCGAGTGAGCTGTTGCTGAACGAGTGGTTGAAC
This sequence comes from Myxococcota bacterium, assembly GCA_965250285.1. Classification (GTDB taxonomy): domain Bacteria; phylum Myxococcota_A; class UBA9160; order UBA9160; family UBA4427; genus CAYYSY01. The sequence continues at coordinate 6,219,559 of OZ252299.1, read as the reverse complement.
TTGCCGAGCAGACGCCAGTCGTCCGTCACCTGCAGCCGAGCGTCGTTGCGGAAGAGCCAGGTCGTCCGCTTCGACCAGCTCGAGTCGGGCTGCTGGGTGTCGTCGGATCGGTACTCGACGCCGCTCGAGACGTAGAGGTCTTCGAACCGGTAGCTCACGCGTCCGCCACCCGCGTTGCGCCTCGTCTCGGCGAGCGTCTGCGGGTCGATCAGCGTGCCGTACTCCCACTCGGCACCGAGCGTCCAGCGCTCGTTCACGACCCAGTCGAGACCGATGGCCCGGCTGAGACCGTTCGCCGACGCGCTGTGCTGGTAGCGGTCTTCCTGGTACACGCTCGCGCTGTCGGACAGTCGCGTGCGCGCCCCACTCGTGAGGTTGCCGCGGCGTGAGTTCGCTCCGGTCGTCGCCCGCTCGTTGTCGAGCGAGTAACTGAGGTAGCGGCTCGTCTCGGCGGTCTGCTGGTAGTTGGTGCCCACCTCGACCGTGGCCCCCTGGTCACCGTACGACACCTCACCCTCGGCCTCGAGCCGATCGTTGATGCGCACCCGGCCGCCCACGCCACCGCGGTGGTTGTCTTCGCGGTCGCCGTTCTTGCGCACCGTCGCCTGACCGAACGCGTAGGCGCTCCAGACCGCACCGGCGTCGAACCCGGCCTCGACGATGACGTCGGTGCGACCGCCCTCGCGCTGGGTCGCGGGCGGCGCCGGGCTGTCGTCCTCACGCTCGTCGTTGCGCACGCCGGCCGACACCGTGATCTCGTCGGTGAGGTCGAAGTGCGCGTCGAGCTCTTGCGTATTGGTCACGAGCCCGTCGGTCTCGGCGACGTAGTCGGCCTTGATCTCGACGGCGAGCCGGTCGGCCACCGGCACCGAGAGCGTGCCGCCCACGAAGTCGGTGTCGTTCTGCGCCGACAGCCCAGGCACCGAGTAGCCGGCGTAGAGTCGCTGGAAGTAGAACGTGAGGCCGCCCTCGAGCGCCTCGGAGACGTCGGAGAGCCCGAGGCTCAGATCGCCACGGAAGGCGAGCGCGTCGTCATTCGCGAACGACGATGCGGTCGTGCCGTCGAAGTCGAAGCCGCCGTCGTTCGAGCTCAGCTGCGCGCCGACGAGGCCGTCGCTATAGCCCGCCTGCACCTTCATCCACGAGGCCGAGCTGAGCCGCGCGACCAGATGCGCGCCGTAGAGGCTGCTGTCGGCGCTCTGCTCGCTGTTGCGATACGCGGTGACGCCGAGCTTCAGGAAGTCATTGACCCAGAACTGGCCCTCACCACCGGCCGCGAGCGCATCGATCTCGTCGATCCCCGGGGCGTACTCGTACTGCGCGACGAGCCATGCCTCGTTGCCCGAGAGACCGTCGTTGCGCACCAGCAACCCGTCGGAGGCGGTCGCCGAGATCGGCTTCGCCAGCAGGATGCGACCCTGGAAGTAGTCGATGTCGTAGTCTTCGTCGGGCTGCAGGTACGTGACCGCCGTGACCAGCCCCGTGACCTTGTCACGAATCTCGATGCGCAGCCGCTCCGAGCCCATCAGCAGGTCGCGGTGCTTGAGGTAGTAGAGCGAGCCGCCCGTGCCGCGGAAGTCCTCTCGGCTCGAGATCGTGCCCGGGTCGGCCGCGAAGCCGTCGACCTGCACGCGCCGCTCGCCGAAGCTCGTCGTGGCGTCGGTCTCGTAGTGCAGGTTACCGCCATAGAGGCCGCGCTCGACGCGGGCCAGCTCGTTGTCGACGTAGCTCACGCCGAAGTTGCCCCACATCGCGTGGTTCGGCCCTTGGTCGAGCTTCACGAAGAACTTGCCCGACGAAGGTGCCATCTGGTCGACCGTGCCGTCGTCGCCGAAAGTCGGGTAGTGATAGTCGGGATCGATGCGGCGGAAGAGCGCATCGGGCGACTTGTCCATGAAGTTCGTGAAGAGATCCTTCAGCTCGCCTTCTTCGGTGTCGGCGCTGGCGGTCAGCCGCCAGTCGTTGCCGAAGCGACCCGTCAGGAAGAACGCGAAGCGTCCGTCGGCGAACGAATCGGGATCCATCGTCCCATTCTCGCCCTGCAGCTCCTCAGACGGTCCGTCACCGAGGTTGGCCTGAAGCGTCACGTCGGCCATCGCGACGTAGAACCAGTCGCTCTTCTTCACCTCGAGATCACGCAGGAAGAGCTCGCCGTTGCCCTCTTCGTCGAGCATGGCGACCTCGACGGTCTGCAGGCCCTGGGGCACCACGGCCTCGGCAATGAACTCGCCGCCTTCGGCCACTGGCACGGGCTCGCCTGCGATCCACACGTTGTGGCCCTCGGGCACGCCGCCCCCGAGCACGCGCACGGTACCGGCGCCGCCCAGATCGATGTTGGCGATCGCCACGTCGGTCTCGCCGTAACCCGCGCGGAGCATCTTGTCGGCCTCGCGGATCTCGGCGGCGTTCGCGGGCGACCCCGGAGCCCGCGCCGCCATCTCCCGGCTCGTGCCGTTCACCATCCAGAGGCTCTGGGGCACGGTCTCGTCGAAGCGACCCTTCTCGCTATACGCGCGCAGGACGAACTTCAACTCTTCGACCGGGCCGCTCAGGTTGCGCGGCTCGGGTCGCCACTCGGCGATGCCGTCGGGTCCGACCTCGATCACGGCCAGCGGCTTCGACTCGAGCGAAGCCGAGCGCTCGAAGACGCGCACCTCGGTGCGTTCGATGTAGTGGCCGTAGTTGGTGTAGGCCTTGAATCGGATCGCCGCGTCGGCGCCCGCCTCGGCGCCCGCCGTGCCGGCGGCCACCATGCGCGCGTCGGACGCCACCGAAAGGCGCCGGTCGGCCGTGAGGGAGTCGAATCGGAACTCGACGGCCGCGCGCTCGAGCGCCACATCGGTACAGCGCTGCACGTCGGCCGAGCTACGGTTGCGATCGTCGACCGGCTCACCGTCGACGGTGATGCGCATCAGGTTGAGCGCGAGCGGATCCTGCGGCTCGAGCTCGCGGGTGATCCGCGTGATCTCGACGCCCTCGTAGTCGTCACTTGCGGCCGGCTCGTCGTAGACGACCTGCACGACCACCAGCGAGTCGGCCTCCTGGGTGAAGCCCGCATTCACGACGTCGTCCGAATGGACGTAGCCCCGACCCTCGGCCTCCGCCTGAGAGGATTCGAGCGCCATGAGGGCCACGACGGCATCCATCGAGCGGCGCGCGCGCGCCGTCGAGAGACCCACGTCGTCGCCGTAGACGAGCGCCGTGCGCCGATCGAGGGTCTCGTTGCCGGTATAGCCGACGAAGCGGAGCCGCACGTTCTGGCGATCATCGAGGTCGTTCATCGCGCGCAGCAGCGCACCCTCGAGATCGACCGGGATGCTCGGCTCACCACCCTCGATCGAGAGCGACGGGATGCGACCCCACGGCGGGTCGTAGACCTTCGTGATCATCGTGTCGCCGAGTGCCTCGGGACAGATCTGCAGATCGTCATCGAGCTCCTGCAGCGGGTCGTCGTACCAGAACTCGACCTCGATGCGTCGGTTGAGCGTGCGACCGCGCGCCGACTCGTTCGAGGCGACCGGCCGACTCGAGCCGCGGCCATCGCTCGCCACGGCTGCGTTGGGCAGGCCGAGGGCATCCTTGATCGCGAGCGCCGCGCGGTGGGCGTTGGCCTTCGACAGCGCGAGGTGCGTGCCGTAGATGCGTGCCTCACGCCCCGCGAGCGGTGCCGAGTCGGTGTAGCCGACGAGCTTCACCGTCACGTTGTTGTGGTCGCTCAGGTTGCCGAGTGCCTCCGAGATCTCATCGACGAAGCTCTGCGGCACGCTGAGACCGCGGTCGCCGATGCGCAGCGGCGGGACGAGGTTGCGCACGCGGGCGCGGCGGTTGTGCCCCTCGATGAAGCGCATCTTGCACACGGTCTCGACGCGGCAGACCTTGACCCGCTTGATGTCATCGCTCACGACGACGTCTTCGACCGCGACCTTCTCGTCGTACTCGTCGTACCAGACCTCGACCTCGACGCGGCGGTTGAGCGCGCGGCCCTCGACCGTCGAGTTGGTCGCGACCGGCTCGCTGTCGCCGGCCCACGCGAACGAGATCGACTCGGGCTGCAGATCCAGCGCCTGCTGGACGAACTCGGCCACCTCTCCCGAACGCTCCCGCGAGAGGCCGACGTTGTCGCCGTACTCGCTCGCGAGCCGGCCCGAGAGCGGCTGCGAGTCGGCATGGCCCACGAAGTGCAGTCGCACATTCGACAGGTGCTGCATGTCGTCGAGGACGCGGCGCAGATTGTCGATGTAGCTCGGCGGCAGATCGGCCTCGCCGGTGTCGAAGCGGATCGGCGGCACGACGTTGCGCAGCTTGACGGTCCGTGCCTCTTCCTTCATGACCTCGCGCTGCTCGATGCGGTCGCCCCGCTGTTTGTCGAACAGCTCGGGATCGGTCATCCACTGACCCGGGCTGGAGTCGTGCGGCAGATGGCGCTCGATCGCCTGACCGTTGCTGGCCTCGAGGATCTCACCCGCATTGGGCGGCACGCCGGCGTCGCCCGACCAGGGATTGAGGCGCCGGACGAAGCGGCTCCAGCGATCACTCGGCGCGCCACGCCGCCAGTAGATCTCGTTCTCGATCGTGAGCGCCGCATCGCTGCGCTCGCGCCAGGCATCGCGCACGCGCGACTCCAGAGCCGACATGCGGCGATCGACGAGGCGGGCGCTCTCGACGTCACCGATGTACGAGATGCGCAGGGTCGAGTCGTCTTCTTCGAGCTCGTCGACGAGCAGCGCGATGCGGCCTTCCCACTGCGGGCGCAGCGCCGTACCGCCGGGCTCGAAGGCCGCGTCGGCGACGTCGAGGCCGACCACGCGGTCGATCGAAGCGCCGAAGCCGAACCGCAGCGCCTTACCGCGCGTCGCGCGCTTGACCTGAACGGCTCGGGTCGACATGCGATAGCCGCTCGGGAGCGTGCGGTCGTCGAGCTTCAGCACGAAGTTGCTGCCGCGGCCGTCGGCCGGGACGATGGCGCAGGTGATGTGGAAGCGACCGTGATCGTCGGTCGTGGCCACGAGGCCCCGCGGCGTCACCAGGCGCACGCCCGAGAGGCCCGCTTCCGCGCCGTCCTGGTGACCGTCGCGGTCGTGGTCGTCGAAGACCTTGCCAATCACGTCAGTGCACGCGAAGTCGGGATCGGGCGCGACGCGCACCGTGGCCGTCGCCGTACCCGAGAGCGGGACGTCGCCCGTGCCGCTCACGATCTGGGCGCGGTTCACGTATTCGGCTTCACGGACGCCCGCACCGACCGCAAGGATCAGCTGCAGGTTGACCTTGCCCGCCGGCGGGATGTCGATCGCGGGCCATCGCAGCTCGCGACCGCTCCGAGTCGGCTCGATGGCGACGCCATCGATGCGGGCCGAGCCGTCGACGTATTTGAAACCGGCCGGGTAGCGATCGACGATCACGACGTCGAGCAGATCGGTGGTCAGCTGATTCGTCGCGGTGATCTCGTAGGGCACGAGCTGACCCAGCACCACTTCGGTGTTGGGGGTCGTCTTGGTGACGGCCACCGCGGCGTCGAGGGCCGGATCCATCGCGATGTGGTTGTTGAAGGCCTGGGCCGAGAAAGCGCCGAGGCTCGAGTCGAGCACCAGGTGCGCGTGGAAGACGCTGCCCGCGGTGCGCGGCGCGACCGTGGCCGGCGGCAGGTTCTCCGAGGCCTGGATCTCGCACACGCCGCCGGTGCCCGGCACCGCATCACCCAGACCACCCGGGCAGCCGGGCACGTCGAAGGGCGCCGTGGCCGCGTCGGTCGTCGGCGGGTTGACCAGCGAGAGGCCGGGCGAGTAGCCCGTCGCCGCGCCCGTCACGTCGATCAGGTAGCCCCCTCCGCTCGGACACGCCGGGTCGGAGAAGTTGAGATCGAACTTGTACAGGCCGTCGGCCAGGGTCACCTGCCCCTGCTGCGCCGGATCGTCGAAGCATGCACTCGGCAGCGCGACGCCCGTGTTGGCGTTGCGCATCTGGAGCACCGTGCCCGGGATCGGAACGCGCTCGATCGAGTCGTAGACGACGCCGTTCGGCTGGATCGGCAGGTTGAGATCGGCGAGCACCGAGCCCGACGAAACCAGCACGTTGCTGATCAGCTGCGGGCCATCGGTGAACGCGGAATCGGTGTTGCCCAACGACGCGGTCGTCGCGACCGCCTGCGGCGCGCTGAAGCGAACGGCGTACGCCTCGCCCGTGATGTCGTTCGGCTGGATCCCCGACATCGCCCATCCGCCGGCTGCGTCGGTGAGCGTCGTGAACGCCACCACGCCCGAGCGGAGCAGCTCGACGGTCCAGCCGTCGAGGGCGCGCTCGGCGCCGCCCTGGACGAGGTCGAAGTCGATGTCCTGCCAGAGCGCACCCGACAACACACCTGCCCCGGGCATGCCACCAACGGTGATCGTCACGGTCGCGCTTTCGGTCTGGACCGGCGCATTCCAGGCGACGGTCGCCGTGTTCGAGACGACGGTCCCGATGGCGAGTGCGCCGTCGAGGGTCGCGCGGAAGCGCAGAGTGATCGATTCACCCGGTCCGAGCGGACCATTCAGGGTCGAGTAGTCGGCGGTGATCAGCGAACCGACGACGGCGATGCCGGCCGGCAGGCCGTTCATGGTCGCGCTGGCGGGGACGTAGGTCAGCTGACCCGGCACCGGCAACCCGAGATCGTCGGTGATGATGACGTTCTGCGCCGGCAGCGTACCCGGGTTGCTGACGATGACCTCGTACTCGAGGTCAGCGCCCGCGAGGGCTGCGCCGCCACCCACGACGATGACGTTCTTCGAGATCGTGAGCACCTGCGCGTCCCCGACCACGATGACCGTCGGCTCGGGGCCGGTCGACGGGTTGCCGTCGCCATCGGTGAGCAGGTTGGGCAGCTCGGCCGTCTGGACCGTCGCCTGATTGCTGATGATCGTCCCCGACGCGACGCCGGCATCGATGTCGAGATCGAACACGATCGTGGCCGTCTCAGCGGGCGCGAGCACGCCCGCCCCGGCTGCCGGGAGCGGCGGCGTACCCGACGTCGACGCGATGTCGATGCCCGCGATGAGCGGCGACGTCCCGCCGGCGCCATCCGGTACGGCCAGGCCGTTGAGCGTCGTGCTGCCCGCCACATAGGTGGTGTTCGCCGGCACGGCGTCCACGAGCTGAGCGACGGTCGCCGGGATCGAGCCGGTGTTCTGCACCGCGATCGTGTAGCGGAGCCGGTCGCCCGGATCGGCGACACCGACCGTACCGCCATCGACGACGATCACGACATCCTTCGACGCGAAGAGCAGCGGCAGATTGCCGACGACATCTCGGGTCGGATCGTCTGCGAGCGGCGTCGAAGGATCGTCCGAGGGTTGATCGACGACGCCTCCACCAACGGCGCTCACGAAAGCCTGGTTGGCGATGACGGTGCCGTCCGCGGCGGCCGGGTCGACGAGCACCTCGAAGACGAGCGTCGCAACGTTGGTCGTCGTCGCCGAGTCGTCGGCGCGCATGGCGCCCGGCGTCGGATCCTCGGGCGCGTAGATCAAGAGACCGGTCGCGAGTGGCGAGGTCCCGCCCGCTCCATCGGTCACCGCCGTCCCGTTCAAGGTCGTACTGCCCGGCACGTAGGTCGTGCCGGCCGGGACCGCGTCGCGCAGCGTCGCATCGGCGGCGTCGTCGCTGCCGACGTTCTTCACGGTGATCGTGTACTGGATGCGCTCGCCCGCGAGCAGCACCGCCGGGTCACCGTCGAGGTACGCCGAGGTCTTCTGGATGAGGAAGTCAGGGGCCGACTGAATCGTCACCGTCGTCGGATCTTCGTCGCCGAACACGAGCGGATCGGGGGGCGCACCGACGTTGGGATCGTCACTCAGGGCGAACGGACTTCCGCCCACCACGAGCTGACCCTGATTGGTGACCACCGTGCCTGCGGCCACCACGGGTGCGAGCGTCGCCTCGAACTCGACGAAGAGCGAATCGCCGAGGTTCGGCAGGCTCAGGTCGGCGATGCTGACGAGGCCAGTGCCGTTGGCACCCCCCGTCGCGCTCGAACCGTCGGTACCCGGCGCCGAGACGATCGTGAGACTGCCCGGTGCGAAGACGGGCGCGACGTTGAGCGCATCGAGCTCGTCGACGAGGGTGAACGGGCTGCCTGCGACGCTGCCGAGGTTCTCGACCTCGAGGCGGTAGCGCAGCGTGTCGCCCGGCGACGCGTCGACGGCGGGATCCTGGCCCGTCGTCACGTTGATCACCGTCTTTTCGAAGCGGTAGAGCGGCAGTGCCGTCGCGACGGTCGTCGCATCCTGCTCGTCGTCGGTGCCGATCGTGCCGTCGGTCAGCGCACCCGTGTACGACCGCGCGTCGGCGCCTTCGGCGCTGAACCACTGGGTGGCGCCGGCGACGTTGGTGAGCGCGGCCGAATCCGAGGTATCGAGGTCGAGCGCGGCGTCATACGTCACGATCAGACGTTCGGTCGCACCGACCACGGCGTTGGTCCCCGTGAACGCGATGTCGACTCGGCACGTCGGCGCCGGGGTGAACGTCACCGTGAAGTCGGCGCCTTCCGCGAGCGGACCCGAGACCGGGGTCGTGCCGTTCGATTCGAACACGCCCGCGCCGAAGTTCGTCGGCGCGACGTCGCATGTGCCGCCGTCGACGGTGTCGGGGAGCAGATCCGAGAGCGTCATCCCGAACGCCGGACCGTCGCCCGTGTTCGTGACGTCGAGGGTGTAGGTCACCGGCACGCCGACAGTCGCCTGGGTCGGACCGCTCTTGTCCATGAGCATCGTGTCGGGTCCGACGATCGTCATCGGAGGCGACACGCCGGGGAAGCCTGCGCGCTGGCTCAGCGGATCGCCATCGACCCAGTTGTACGTCTGGCTGGCGGCGTTGGTGAACGACAGCCCGGTTGCGTTCGTCGGGGTGTCTTCGAGCACCACCGTCACGTCGACGACGATCTGCTCACCGGCCGGGATATCGATTCCGCTGGTCGTGTCCTCGATGACCAGCGCCGTGGGCGTGCCCGTGTTGACGGGTGTCCAGGTGCCGGCGACCGAGACCTTGTCGACCTGCACGAAGCGCAGATCGGCCGCCGAGGCGCCGAGATCGTCGGTGATGCGCACGTCGTAGATCGGGAAGGCGTAGGGCGTCGACGGCACCGTAATGCGGTACGTGAACGACTCGCCGACCGAAGCCGTAGCCTGACTGATCTCCTTCAGCACGGCGGAGGGCGGCGGGACGGGGACGGACGTGCCGCTCGCGACGGCCGGCCCGAAGCAGTAGTCGTTGGGCGCGGTCGTCGTGGGGCAGCCTGCGCCCGTGCGCTCATGAACGTCGGCACCATCGAGCGACGTCCAGTCGACCCAGACGCGGTTCGCGAGCACGCTCGGGTCGGGCAGCGGCGTGGTGACGCGGATGCGATACGTCAGGTCGACGAAGCCGCCCGACGGGATGTCGATCGAACCATCACCGTTGCCGTTGCCCCAGATCAAGGGGCCGCTCGGTGAGCCCGCGGGCACGGCCACGAAACCTGCGATCGGCACAGAGTTGAGCGTCGCGGTCGGTGTCGTCGCGACCTCGAGCGTCAGCTCGGGGGGCAACGTATCGACGACGTTGACGTCGTACGCGGTCGCGATCCCGGCGTTGACGATCGTCACCGTGTACTCGAGCAGGTCGTTGAAGGCCGGCGGATCGGTCGGCAGCTTGCCGCCGGTCACGTTCGCCAGCACCTTCGTCGCCGTCAGCGTGCTCTCGGTGGCGATGATCGGAGCGGCGGCCGACACGAGCGACTCGGTCACCGCCGTCTCGCCGTTCGTATAGTCGGTGGTCGCGATGTTCTGCAGCGAATCGCCCGCGTCCGTCGCCGTGTCGTTGTTGATCCGTGCGAAGTACGTCACGCGAATCGTCGGCGTGATCGCGTTCACGGTAAGGTCGTCTTCGCTCAGAGTGACGACTTCGCCGATGTTCCAGGTGATGGTCCCGCTCTCACCATCACTCGGGAAGGCGAGCAGCGCGGCCTCCGCCGGCGGCTGACCATTGACCTGCGAGATGCCATCGAACTGATACGTGACGTCGTACGTCGCGTTGTGCGCGAGCACCCAGCTGACGTCGCCCGCGTCGAGCGCGTCGTTGATGATGACGTTCTGCGTGACGCCCTCGGGCAGCTGAATCGCGAGCTCGTAGCTCTTGTGAACGCCGATCTCCGCCGCGAGCGCGGGGTCGAGATCGGTCTTCGTGAACGCGAGGGGCGGCACCTCCATCGAGGCGTCCGCTTCGGATTCGTAGTCGTTGAGCGGGTCGGCCGCGTTCGGGAGCGCACCGATGCGCATGCCGTCGGCCGCGCCGTCGGCGCCGATGCTCCCCGTCGAGTTGAGGGCCGTCGTATTCGCGGCCAGCGAAGTCCAGTCGGCTTGGATGGTGTTGTCGAGCACCTCATGAGGCGTGACGCCAGTTCCCACCTGCACGGCGAACGAGAAGCTCACCGAGGCGCCCGGCGCGAGCGTCAGCCCCGGCGTCCAGGTGAAGAGCGGCTGATCGGGACCGAACGTGACCGTGTCAGCGGTCGGCGGCAGCGTGCCCTGCACGTCGCCGGCGTACGAGAGCTCGGGATGCGTGAGATCTTCGAGTACGCGGATGTTGTGGGCCGTCGCCGTGCCATTGTTGGTCGCCGTCACGGTGACCCGAGTCAGATCCCCCGCGTCGGCCTGTGCGACCGAGAAGGCCTTCACGAGATCGACCTGGGGCTCGGTCACGATCACCGTCGCCGCCCCGATGGGCAGCACGACGGCGCCACCGCTCTCGTTGATGTACTCGACGTTCGCGACGGTGCCACCGCCGCCGTTGACGATCGACACCCCATCCTGGTTCGCGACCACGTTCTCGACGCGGCCGATGAACTGCACGCGGAAGTCGAATCGTCGGTCGACGCGGTTCGACGTCGTCACCGTCTGATTGCCGAAGTCCCAGATGACGTCGTTCGCCGTACACGTCGGCGTGAAGACGCCGCCCGGCACGAAGCCCGCTGCGTCGTAGGGCGCCGCGTCGAGATCGACGTCGGGAGCCTCGGCGCAGGTGAGGCCAGCCGGAAGCTCGTCGCGAATCGTGAAGTTCCGCAGCTGCGACACGGGGATCAGAGCCTGCAGCTCGAACTCGAGCTCCTCGCCGATCACCGCGGGCTGGTCGACGCCCGGCCCCGAGACGGCCGTGCTCGAGGTGCTGATGACCTCCTTCGGGCTGACCTCGACCGGAATGATCTGGATCGTCGCCTCGACCGGAGCGGACGTGTACTGGCGCGCACCCGCCTCGTCGCCGTTCGGCTGCTGCGGCGTCGACTGACTTCCGAAGTCGCCTTCGAGGCTGTCGTACGTCGCGGACACGCTGCTGATCAGCTGCTGGAGCGGCGCCACGTCGTCGTCGGGGTCGACGCGGTAGTACAGCACTACACTGTCGCCGGGATCGATGCGCAACAGCGCGTCACTGTGTGTGTACGATGCGATCACTTCGGCAGGGACGCCGTTTTCGACCACGGTGTCCGTGATCGTGCCTTCGCCGGCCGCATCGGCGCCGTCGACGAGTGCGTCGCCGTCGTTGTCGAGCGTGTCGCCCGTCAGCGCGAGCACCTCGAGCTGGTCGCTGGCGTCGGTCACGCTCGTGACCGTGACGTCGTAGGCGGGCGCACGGGGCACGCCGCCGGCCGCTGCCTCGTTGGTGACGGTGATCCGGTAGACGTACTCGTCGAAGGCGTCGCCGTCGTCGGCGAGCGGCACGAAGTTCGTGCACGCCGCACCCACGCCATAGCGGGTCTCGTTGCAGACCTCCTTGACGAGAGTCAGCTGAGGCTCGGTCACCGTGACGTCGACCCGACGGAAGACCTCACGCGGGAAGCCGATCGTCGACGGGCCGAGGGTGAAGATCTCCTCGCCGCCGATCGACGGGTTGAAGAAGACCGCCTCGAACGTCGACGTGAGCACGTTCGAGCTCGTCGCTGCGTGCTGGTTCGGCGCCCCGGCTGCGTCGATCGGGTCGTTCATCATGCGCGTCACGAAGTTCGTACGGAACCAGTGATCGAGCTCGGTAATGCGCTGAGTCAACGGATCGGTGTTGAAGGTCCAGTCGAACCAGTCGTCCGTCAGGGGCACCGCCGGGGGCGTGAACGTCACGCCCTGAATCTGAGTCGTGCTCTCGATGAGCGGATCGGTCGAGCTGATGTAGGTCTGACCGTCGGGGTTCTGATCGACGACCTGAACGTTCTGGACTGCGATGTACGTGAAGCCCGGCGTCTCGAAGCCGAACCATCCGCCCGATTCGACTCGGAACGTACACTCCTCGCCGATCTGCACGAGATCATCGGGCGTACCCGGCGGCGGGTTGTTCTCGTTGCAGTCGCCGAGCTGGGTCTTGAGCAGGTTGTAGCCGACCACGCGGGCCCGCAAGCCGTCGACCGTGTAGTTGTTGCCGCGATCGGTGATGCCGTCGCCGCGAGGCTGAGGCACGGGGAACCACAGCGGCGTGCCGTCGGCCAGATGACTCTCGCCGATCACGTCGGCACGGAACGTCAGGTCGTCGTCGAACGGTGGCGTGGGGTTCTTCACCACCTCGAAGTTGAAGACTTCGGTGTCCCCTGGCCCGATCGTTCCGCGATCACAGATGTAGACTGTCCCTGTGGCGGGCAGCGGATCGGGCAGCTGCCACTCGGGCAACGGCGGCGGATTGGTCGTGAGCGTACAGCCAGGCGCCACCGTCGAGACCTGCATGGCCTGGCCAAAGGTGACGTAGGCCTGGTAGTCGTCGGCGTCGTGGCCACCGTTGTTGGTCAGCTCGACGGACAGGGGCAACGGATCGCCCGAGTCGGTCAGGATGAAGACGAGCTCGCCGCCTGTCATGTCGACGTCGAGGTCTTCGGGGTTCGCCGTATCGAATTCGACGTCGCTGACGAGGTGGTTGTTGCCAGTGCAGAACTCTTCGTACGACACATCGGCCTGGCCCGTGACCCCGAAGGTCTGGGTCGGGTCGGTGTTGGGCATCGGCGTGCTCGCCGGATCTTCGAGACGGATGTCGAGGTCGGCGTCGAGGTCGTAGTACGTGGGATCGATCTGAACGACGCGGATCGTGATCGTCACGACGTCGCCGTGGCGAATCAGGTGCTCCTGGATCGGATAAGGCCCGCCGGGCGCGTTCTGACTCGAGCTCGTCAGCGTGAACTGCAGGCTGTCGTTGTTCAGCTGGGCGTTCGGATCGGCCGACGGATCGGGATCGGTCCCCGGGTCGGGGTTGTCCCAGGACATGGTGTCGATCATGCCCTGGTAGTTGCCGTACGCCGGATCCATGTCGAAGATCGGCGGCAGCGAGGGGTCGACCACGTACTGCGCCGGCAGATCGACCTGCAGCTCGATGCCGTCCGTGTCGCCGTAGATCGTTCCGCGGCTCACGTTGTTGATCGTGACGACGACGTTGCCGCGGGCGCCGAGCGGCTGGCTCGGGTCGTTCACGCCCTGGAAGTCGACATCGAAGTCGAGCCGAGCCTCCTCAGACTCGGTGCGCAGCAGACCTGTCCCGTCGTCGGTGATGCCCGTCGAGCTCTGAGAGATCCCGCCCACGGGAGGCTCGCTCTGGCAGCCCCACTGAGCGTTGTCGGCCAGCGCATCGAGCTCGTCACAGCTCGTGTTGACGCGCCCCGCGAAGTAGAAGAAGCGCTGCGAGTTCGGTCCGAGCACGATGTAGGGGTTCGCGCCGCCGCCGAAGAGCGCCGCAATGTCGAGATTCGGGGAGCTGCTGGTGCCCGCGAGCGACCGACAGTTCGCGGGGCTCGCGCCCGCCGAAGCCGCGGCCGCCGCGCCGTTCGTCGTACAGATGTGGGTCAGCTCGAAGTCGCCCGGGCCGCCGACGCTGTCGAACAGGGCCATGTCGAAGACGAAATCCTGGAGCGGCGCTTCGCCATCGTTGCGCACGCGCAGACGCCAGATGATGTCGTCACCCTCGTGACCGTAGACGGGGTCGGACCAGCCGCCCTGCGCCGCGTCGAGGTTGCGACCCGAGAGCGCAAGGTTGAGCTCGGGCTCCTGCAGCGGCAGCTCGTTCAAGCCGGTCGACTGTCCGTAGATCTCACCGGGCGCACACGACGGTTCGAGAATGACCGACGCCTGGATGTCGCGGTCGGGCGTCGAGGTGACGAGCCCCTCTTCGGTGAACGAGCTCTGGCGTTCGACGTCGAACTGAATCGTGATCGACGAGCTGGTGCCGAAGCCGGGCACCTCGGGCAGGGTGAAGCCCGCCGGCAGATCCCACGTGAGGATCTCGTCGTCGGTCCCGGATACCGTCGGCGCGAATGCGCCGGTGGGGATCGCGTTGTTGAACGAGAACTGCGGGTTACCGGCGTAGGTCAGACCCGTGTTGCGGAGATTCTCGACGACGGTGATGTCCGAGAAGTCGACGTCGCCCGGGAAGGTACTCAGCGGGTTCTCGACGACGATCGTCGCCTGGCCGACATCGCACAGCTCGCAGAAGCTCACCGACATGTCGTGCCGAACGAGCGTCTCCGTCCCGAGCTGGGCAGGACACGTCGCTGGCACCGGCTGCGCCTGAGCGCTGGCCCCCGAGAGACAGAGCAGCGCGATCGCCCAGCTCGCGATCGCAATCGCGCGCCGGATCCCCGCCCGAACCGGCGTGGCCGCCCGTTCGGTGGAGCCCCTCTGCTCCCGGATGTCGCTCTGATGCTGCAAGGTGTTCTGCCTCGGTGCTCGTCTTCTCGCAATGCACCTGCGAAGACCCACCGAGACCGCTCGACCATCGAGCGCGATTCCGGCAGTCCCGCTGTCCTGGGGCGGTGTGCCCGTTAGACCGGTGACTTTGCGTCGCCGCCTTTCGACGGCTTTGCCTTTGTCTGAATCTCTTTGACGTCGTCTGACCTACGTCGCGGATTCTCCTCGTTTCACCTTCTTCTCGTTCTCGCGCACACCGTGCGCACTCATCCTTCGCCCTGCTATGCCGCCGGCAGGAAGTCGATCGGGTACAGGATCGAGACCGGCGGAATGCCTTCCTTGGCGCCGAAGTCGAAGACCTTCACGCGCTCGACGACCTTG
Organism: Myxococcota bacterium; assembly: GCA_965250285.1. Classification (GTDB taxonomy): domain Bacteria; phylum Myxococcota_A; class UBA9160; order UBA9160; family UBA4427; genus CAYYSY01. Next base: position 6,204,527 of record OZ252299.1, on the reverse strand, counting down.
GCGGCGAGGCCAGGCGCATCCATGTCCGACGACTTCACCTCGCACAGCGACACGCTTCCGTCGGGCTCGATCACGAGCTTCAGCACGATCTGCCCCTGCAGCGTCGGGTTCGAGCGCAGCGCGCGGTTGTAGAGCCGGTAGAGCGCTGCCTTGTGCCGATCGAAGACGATCTGAATCTCTTCGTCGGTTCGCGAGAGCCCCGGGCCGTCGCTCAGCGGGCGATCGTTGCCGCCGCCCACGCCGATCGAGCTCGTGGCCCGGGCGACCTGCACGCCCTGAAGGGCCTGACCGCCACCACCGACCGCGTCGCGACCCAGCGAGCCGACGTCGATGCCACCACTCGCACCCGGCGTCTGCGTAGTGACGAGCGATCGGCCAGCCTGGCCCGATGCGGACTCACCGGTCCGGTTGATGCGAGCGCTCGTCCCCAGCCGCGAGCTGGTCTCGCCATCGGCGAGCCCCGCGAACTGATCGCGGAGCGCGAGGATGCCGGCCGAAGCAACCACCTCCGACGTCGTCGGCGTCGGGGCCGCCTTCGGCTTCGTATCCGTCGCGAGCTTCTCGGGCTCCTCGGGCGTCTCCGCCTGGGTCTTCTGCGGCTCGAGCTTCTCCTGCACGACCGGCGGCGGCGGGGGCGGCTCTTCCTTGATCAGCCGCGTGAGACGCTCGGGCACCTCGACCACCTGCCACGGATCCGGTTCGGGCAGGGGAATGATCGGAAGGATGATCCCGAACACCAGGCTGAGCAGCATCGCGAGCAAGAGCGCCTTGCGGAAGCGGACATCGTCCTCTCCACCGTGCACCCACGGCATGCGGCCGGCTTGGAAGATCGGCGAGTCGTCCTCGCGCTCGATGACCCACTCGAGCTTCTTCATCTCCTCCTGGTGCTCGGCCTCTGCGAGGTCGTCCTCGAGGACGAACGAGGCATCCTCGGCGTCAGCGATCCGACCGACGAGTGCGCTGCGTCTCGCATCGATCTCGGCGATTCGGTGATGGAACTCCTCGGCTCGGCTCCGCACGGCACGAACGTGCGCGTCGAAGTTCGCACCCGGGAGTCCACCCCAGAACAGATCCGCTCCACCCGCCTCGCCAAGCTTCTCGATCGACGTGCAGACGTCATCGAGAATCTCGAACTGACGGCGTTCGACTGCGAGCGCATCGAGCTCGGCGTCGATGCCGCGCAGCTCGGTGGCCAGCCCATCCAGTCGCTCGCGCGCTTCGTCGAGCTCCGCGCGGAGGACCTGCTGCTCCTGAGAGAATTCAGCACTCACGGCTTCTCATCCGTTCTTCACGAGCTTCTGCGGCGCCTTCTGCAGCACCGCCAGTGAAATGCGTTCGAACCCATGATTCGTGCACGTCGTCATCACCCGTCGCACGACATGGAAGGGCACCGCCTTGTCCGACAGGATCGTGACCTCCTGGCGCTCGGCGACCTTTCTCGTGTTCAGCCCGATGACGCTGTCGTTCACCTGTTCGAGACGCTCCCCGATCGAGGAGATGTGGGCGTCTTCGCTGGCCAGCAGCTCATCCATCGCGATCACGCGCTCGCCCTGCACCGTCACCTCCTCGGGGCTGATGAAGATCACCACCGTCTCGCGGGGCTTGTCCTCCACCACCGACGAGGGCAGCTTGATCTGCTTGGGCGTCTCGAGCACCTCGGTGTTCGCCGAGTTCACGAGCAGGAAGAAGACGAGGATCGTGAACACGTCCATGAGCGACGTCAGGTTCAGGGGCGTCGGCTTCTTCCGGTTGCGCGCCATGCGCTTCATTCGGCGTGAGCTCTTCATGGTGCGTCTCCGATCGAGATCTCGGTGAACAGCGCCAGCTGCGTCGACTCGCCCTCAACCCCCTCCACGGGGACGGGAGCGCTGCGCACCGCATCCATCACCTGGATCAAGTGGTCGTACTCGATTGCGGGTTCGAGCAGCACCGAGGCACCCTTCGCCTCGGGGTGGAGCTGCTTGAGCTCGATTACGTGCTCCGACAGCGTCGCGAGGTCGTACTCCTCGTCGGCCACCCTCGGCAGATCGACGAGCACCGACTTCGTATCGGTGAGCACCAACCCGGTGTCTCGCACGATGACCTCGATCCTGAACGGCGGCTCCTCGGGCGAGCTTCCGCCGACACCGCTCGGAAGGTTCAGCTCGACGATCGTGATTCGAGAGAACACTGCGGTGATCAGCAGGAAGGGCACGAGCACCACCATGAGATTCATGAAGGTGGTCATGTCGAGCTCGGGCGCCTCCTTGGGCGGCCGTCTGTAGTGATGGCCACGCATGGATCAGGCCTCCGCCTGTCGCTTCGCCCGAGAAGAGAAGACGTTGAGCGCCTTCACCGAGGCCATTTCGAGGCTGTCGATGATCTCGCTCGTCTTCGCCGTCAGCACCGAGTTGGTCACCAGCAGCGGGATCGCCACCATCAGCCCGAAGGCCGTGGTGTTCATCGCGACCGAGATCGACGCCGAGAGCAGATCGGCCTTCTCGGCGGGATTCGCGTTCGCGACCGCCGTAAACGCCTGGATCAGACCCATGATCGTGCCGAGCAGGCCGAGCAGGGTGGCGATGCTCGAAGCGAGCGCCACGTAGGGTGTGCGCTTCTCGAGCTGCGGGATGATCTCCATCATGCTCTCTTCCATGGCGATCTCGATATCTTCGCGTCGGCGCACGGCACCTTGGCGAGCGAGCCCCATGGTCAGGAGCTGGGCGATGGTCGACTGATCCTCGGAGAGCGCTTCACGCGCCTCCTCGAACTGGCCTTCCATCAGCAGCGGCTGGACGTTCTTCCATGCCGTCTGGTTCTTTGCCGTCATGAGGCTGAGCGTCACGTACCGCTCGACCGCGATCGCCGCACCCACGGCAAACACGATCAGGATCGGGTACATGAACGGACCACCCGTCACGAAGAACTCCACGATCGAATACAACGAACCCATTGCGATTCTCTCCTGCCGTGAATGTCACGGCGCTGGTGTTGCTACTCGTGGCCTTCCGAAGCCACCTTGATTCCGGCCCTGATCTCCCAGTAGGAGAGGGCACGCCTGAAAACTTCACGATCCACCGGCTGCGGACCGAGCTGCTCCGTGTACGACAGATCCAGCGCGCCGCCGAGCTCGGAGCTCTTCCACGGCACGATGACCAGGGACTTGGGCGCCTCGTCGTTACCGAGGATCGACATACCCGAGACGAGCTTCTCCTCGGGTGCCTTCCCGTCGTTGGCCAGGGCCCCGGCGCTCGTCGTCGCGACGAGGAGTGCGGCCAGGATCGATGCGATGCGTCGAGTCATCTCCTACTCCCCCTTTCGATTGCGCAGGTCGGCCAGCCACATCGAGACGGCTTCGTCTTCGGGCACCAGCGCGACGTAGATCTGGTAGTGCTTCTCGGCACACTTGGCGTCTGCCAGGTACACGTCACACAGCACGGCGAGATTGCGCCGGGCGTAGTGAAAGTCGGGATATGCCTGCAGTGCTTCTTCGTAGCTGTCCCGGGCCTTGTCGAAGCGCCCTTGCTTGCGATAGACGATGCCGAGCTCGTTGTGGGCCACCGGATGCTTCGGGTTCAGCGAGACCGCCGTACGCATGCTGGCTTCGGCGCTGTCGAGATCGCCGGCGCGTGCATGTGCCAGGCCCAGGTTGATGTGCGCCGCCGTCAGGCTGGGCTCCACTTCGACGACCTGCTCGAGCAGAGCGATGCCCTCGTCGTTCTTGCCAGCGCGCAGCTGCCGAACCGCTTCATCGAACGTCAGCTGTAGCTCGGGCGTCGCGATCGCCGTCTCGGTGATCGTGAAGCCTCGCTCGGGGTCGATGTCGATCTGCCCTCCACGCCGGGGCAAGACCGACGCGCAACCGAAGATGAGCGAGACCAGAGCTATTCCCGACGCGACCAATGCGACGCGCGCAGAGCGGGAGTTCGTACGATGCGTCATCGCTACGCCCTCCCCTTCGCGAGATCCCGCACGTCGATTCGTGCCGAATCGACCTCACCACCGAGATCGGCGGGGGCGGCCGGCACCGGCCCATCCGGCTCTTCCTCGACCACGGGGGCCGGCGCGGGCGCGGTCGGCGCGGCCGCCGCCCCCGGGCGCTGGTAGGCGAACGTGGTGGCGGAGCCGAGCAGGCCCGTGCTCATCTCGAACTTCGCGTAGCGTCCGGGCATGAGATCGGCGAGGCGGGACAGACTCTTCTCGACCCAGCCGTTGTAGATGCCCGCCGCCAGCAGCTCGAGGTTCTTCTCGTGAACGGCGATCGCGCGCTCCTCGAACGGGAACGCCTCCTCTTCCAGCACGTCTTCGTACTCGAGGAGCTGGCCAGGAGTGAGCCCCGTAGGTCGCTCCGATTCGATCAGTGAACGGCTGAACTCGAAGTACACGCGAGCCATGTAGTAGGTCGCGGCAGCAGTGACGTCGGCGGTCTCGTAGTCGATGAGTGCATCGAAGGTGGCGATCGCCTCCTCCATCTTTCGCTTCTTCTTCTTCAGGCTCTTGGCGAAGGGCTGCGTCAGCTCGATCGCTGCGAACTCGTCGTACTGGTCCTCCGACAGGACCAGCGCCGAACGCCCAGCCAGCACGCGGATCCGGGGAGTGCGCGCGTCGCCGGCCTGCTTCTCGATCTCGACGATGCGGGCCAGCTGCTTGCGACGCGCCGGCTCATCACCGGCCTTCTCGTGAAGCTCGGCCACCTTGAAGCGCGTCTCGACCGCCGTCTCGAGCGGCTCGCTGAACTCGGTGACGTACAGCTCGTAGACTGCGAGCGCACGGTCCCAGACCTCGGCCTTCTCGTGGTGCTCTCCGGCGACGAGCAACGCCTCGGCTCGAAGCGCGGGATCGTCGGCTTCGGCCGCCACGCGCTCGTACTCGTCGGCCGCGCGCGCCGAATCGCCCTGCTCTCGGTAGACCACAGCGATCTGCTTCGTGGCTTCGGACGCGAGGTCGTGATCGGGGTGCGACTCGCGGAAGGCCTCGAAGACCCGTCCCGCATCCTTCCACGCCTCGAGCCGGACGTACGCCGCACCGGCATCGTACTCGGCCACGGGGCGAATCTCGGAAGTCGGTGCAGCCTCGGCCACGCGCAAGAAGTGCTTCGCGGCCGCTCGATCGTCGCCGAGCTCGACCTGGGCTTCGCCCTGCTTGTAGATCGAGGCCGCCAAACTATCGACCACTGCCGCGCGACCCTCGTCGTCCTCGCCGGTCAGATCGAGCACGCGCTCGTAGGCCTTTTCGGCCTCGCTGAACTCTTCGAGGTCGAAGCTCGCGTGCGCGATCGTGGCCCAGGCTTCGCGACGCACCGGCAGCTCGGCATCGTCGTAGCGATCGACGAGGCCCTTCGCCGTCGAGCGAGCGAACGCCAGCTCGCCCATCTCGTAGAGATCGCGGGCGGCGGACGAGAGTACGACGGCCGCGTTCTCGTGATCCGGGAATTGCTGGACGAATCGCAACGTGCTGTCGACGGCCGATCGGGTCACCGCGGGCCGCGCCTCTTCGGGCGTGCGCTTCTCGGCTTCGCGCCAGGCGTAGATCGCGGCGTAGCCGGCGGCGGGTGCCTGCTCGTGCGGCTCGTACGTATAGGCCGTCGTCTCGTACTCGACCGCAGCGCCCTGGAACGATTCGTTCTCGAGCATCAGATCGGCCATCTGATAGTGCATGGCCGGCGTGCCCTCGTCGGCGTTGAACGACGCGATGTACTCGCGATACCAGCGGAGCGCCTCGTCGTAGTGGGCCGGCTTCTCCTCGGGCAGCGCCTCTTCGTCCTGATACAGGGCGTGGTAGTGGTTGGCGAGGTCACCGAGGTTGGCCTTGAGATCGACGAGCACTTCCGGCGCATCGGCCGGGTCGAAGTGCTGCCAGTAGTCGGCCTCGAGCCCGTATCGGGCGGCGAAATCCTTCTTCGACTCGAGCACGAGGCGCGGGAAGCCACCCGCGTCGTAGACCTCGATCACGCGCATGCTGAAGCCCGGCGAGTCAGCGTGCAGGGGCTTGAGTTCGACGAACGCTTCGTAGGTCTTCGCCGAATCGCTGTATCGCAGCTTCTCGAGGTAGTACTCGGCGAGCTTGCGGTAGATGCGGTTCTCATAGCCGCGCTCGCCGAAACGAGCGAAGTAGTCGGTCACCGCGACCGCCCCACCCAGACTCGAGAAGCTCAAACTGATCACTCGGTAGGTGTCGGCGATGCGACGCTCGTCCGATTCGTCGTCGGTCTGATCGAAGTCGTACCCGGTCTCGACCTTGTGATCGAGCAGTGCGATGTACTGATGCAGAGCCTCTTCGTGCAGCTCCTGCTTGTAGAGGGTCCAACCCAGCTTGTAGAGGGCGAGCTCGTAGTAGTCCGAGCTCGGGCCCATCTTCACGATGGCGCCGTAGGCCTCCTCGGCGTCGAGGAACCGCTTGCGCACGAAGAAGTATTCGGCGCGCCGAAACTGAGCCTCATCGATGTATTGTGAATACGGGTACCTCGCGATCAGTCGCTCGACGACCTCGATTGCTTCGTCGCTCCGGCCGAGCTCGTCGTAGGCGCGGGCCTTCTGATACAGCACCCAGTCGTTGTGGGGATAGTCGGGATAGCGGGCGAGGATGCGGTCGTAGAGGGCGATCGCCTCGGCGGGGCCCGCACCGACGGTCAGCGCGCCACCGGGCAGCGCTTCGGCCGGCGCGGAAGCCTCGGCGAGCGTGGCCTCGGCTCCGGCCGCGGGCATCTCTGCGCCCGTCGCGAGGGGACCGGCCGGCGCTGCGGGCGCCGGCCCACCGGCTGCGGCGAGCGGCGACGAGGGAGGCGCGCTCCGCTCGGGAGCGGGCTGGCTCCCCGTGGTCGACGCGCCGAGGTATCCGTACTCCTTCTCGAGCTTGAGATCGGCGAGCCGGCGGAGCGCTTCGGGCGTCATGGCCGACTCGGGCGACTCGGCGAGATAGCGCTCGTACGCGTCCATCGCCTCGTCGAGGGTCTCATCGACCTCGACTTCAGCGAGATCCGGGTCGACCGAGTGCAGATCCCGAAGCGTCTGCTTGTCGGGATTCGTCGCACAGGCGGCCGCAAAGCATGCGCTGACGGCCAGCATGGTTCGGATGCGCGCCGTCATTGCTCAGCCGCCTTGGCCGGCATCTGGGCCTGCGCCTTGACCGCGCGATCGTAGCTGTCTGCGAAGGCGAACCGCGCCTGATTCTGGAAGTTCTCGATCCGCATGCGCCGCGCAACGAGTTCTCGAACGGCGATGCGCTCGAGGGTCTTGCCCTGCTCGGCCATCAGACGCTCGGCGCGGGTACGCGCGCGCTTCACCTGCTTGCGCAACGCGTCGATCCGCGGTCGATAGCCCTCGTAGCTGTGCGTCGCCGCCTGGCGGGCGCGTACGTACGAGTCGTACTGGGCCTGCATGGCCTCGACTTCGACGGTGAGCTCGGCGAGGTGTGTGTGCACGGTCGTGAGGCGGTCGTGATAGCGGGTCGCGAGGTGCCAGATCAGCCGACCACGCAGTCGCTCGATACGCGCGCGGACGGCGTCCCGGCCCGGACCGCTCGTTCGGTCGAGCTGCGCCTCGAGCCGCTCGAGCGTGAAGGCGAGCTGGCGCTCCTCACCTGTCGCGAGCTGCCGCGGGCTGGGGTCGGTCAGGAGGTCGGCGACGCGCTGCTCGAGCTGCTCGCGCTGCTCGAGGCGAAGCCGGATCTGGGCGTCGAGCTCGCGGAAACGAGCGTCGAGCTTCGGGAGGATCGGCGCGTAGTACGCGCGGCGCAGCTTGGCCAGCTGCTCGAACGCATCGAGGCTGCGTTGCCATTCCTGGAGGCGCAGGTCGAGATCGGCGAGGTCGAGGTGGTTGCGCAGCGCCGTCTGAAAGTCGTGCGAAGCCATCAGCTCGACCAGATAGAAGGTCTCGGGCGCGTCGGGCAATCGCCGCAGCTTCACGACCCAGCTCTCGTCGCGCCGTGACTCCTGGCGCTCGAGGGCTTCGAGGAATCGGCCGTCGCGCACGCTCGTGATCGAAGCATCGAGCTTGTCGAGCTCGTCGGAGTACGTCGTGACGGCGCGCTCGAAGAGCTGGGCGGCCCGGCCGTGCACCTCGAGCTGACCGTACGCGTACGGCAGCGCAAGCAGCCCCTCCTGCACGGCGGGGTCGGTGGGGTCGCGCTCGATGAGGATGCTCCACGGCACGATCGCACGGTCGTAGCGCGCGGCCGAGGCCTCGGCCCAGCCCGCGCCGAGGAGCGCCCGGTTCGAGAACGGCCCCTGCAGGCGAACGCGGTCGAGCGCCTGCTGGGCACGGTCGTACGACTCGGCCTCGAAGAGCAGCGTGCCGAGCACGAGATTCGCCTGGTCGCGAATCGCCAGCGTCTCGGGCTCGCCGGTGCGGATGCGCCCGGCGCGATCGAGCTGAAGGATCGCGGCGACCGGCTCTTCCGCGCGCAGGAGCGCGATGCCGAGGTTGTAGGCCGAGAAGCCGCGGAGATCGTCGGAACCCTGGATGCCGCGCAGGACGTCGACGGCTTCGTCGACACGGCCGAGCGAGAGAAGCACGTTGGCCCGCAGATAGGCCACATCGTCGCGGATCTCGGACGGCACCTCGCCCTCCATGCCGTCCAGCACGCGCAGCGCGTCTTCACCCTGCGCTTTCTGAAAGTGGATGCGCGCCAGACGGTAGGCCGCGTCGTTACGGACCGGCTCGGGCACATCGGCCTCGAGCACGGCCTTGATCGCGCGCCCCGCGCGCTGGTGCATGCGGTAGTTGAGCTCGAAGTCACCGACCGAGAACTCGGCGTCGCCACGATGCACATGGAACGGGTCGAGCTGCGGTTCGTCGACCCGACCATGCTGGGCCAGCTCGGCGTCGAGTCGTTCGAGCGCGTCGAAGAATCGACCCTGATGTGCGTAGAAGAGCGCCTCTCCGAAATACGGATCCACCACGGCCTCGTCCGCCTGCCCCACCGTGGGGGCGAGCAGCAAGCTCGCAACGATCGCGATGATGGAGTGGGCCCCGAAGCGCACGTCAGCCGTCTCCGAGCTCGATCTTCAGGTCGCCAGTCGCATTGGCTGCGAAGCGCAGGTCGACCAGCTTCGGCGTTGCTTCTTTGCTGATCGTGAAGGTCTGCTCACCGGTGACCGCGCGACCGCCGGGCAACGTCGCCTGAACGGACACCACGAGCTGGTGGTCGCCGGTGCGAAGGTTGCCGGTGTAGACGCGCTGGACGCCGCCCTTGCCGAGCGCGTCGACCTCTTCGAAGGAGTAGACGTGATGTGCGACCGGCTCACCGTCGATGCGGATCTCGACCGAGTCGAGGTCACCTTCGTAGCCATCGGCGAACGAAACGAAAACGGCGACCTGTGTGCTCGACGGATACAGCAGCTTCTCTTCGAGCTGCGTCAGCTCGGCCGCAATCTCGAGCACATCCGATTTGATCGACTGCACGCGCTCATCGAGGCTTCGCATATCATCGGCGCTGACCTCCTGGGCCGAGGCCGGGCCTGCGATCGATAACGCGACGGCGATCACGCAGAGAATTGCGCGGGTCATCGAGTGAGCGAACGAACGCGCATCGAGACACGCAACAGCGATTCGAGGGGGGGTAGCTGTCATCGGTTTCCCTTCCTGTCGATTGCATCGGTGGACTGGGACTTAACCGGAGTGATTCTTCGCACCAAATGCGATTCAAGGTGGAATCAAGCGTGCAGCGAACCGGCAACTTTGCGGCGGTTTGCGGGCGAAGAGCGCGTATCCCGCATCCGAATTGCGCGCGCAGCCCCGGCTTCTCAGCAATGCGCAAGTCGAGTGCAACTGAGCGCACCGGCGTTCCGAAGCGCAGGGTCGACCGGTCGGCCTCGCGCGGGTTTCAGAAGAGCGTCAATCGACGCTCCGATCCGAGCTCGCGTGCGCGCCGTGGCCCGATTGATCCCGAGTCGACGCGTCTCGCCTGGGCCGACCGGTCTCCGATTCGACTCGCCCACGACGCGTGGTGCGGGCGGCTCGAGACGGCGGCGACGCGCGTAGCCAGAGGCATGCCGGTCGCTCTACACTCGGCGCCATGCAGGGGCTGCGATCCATGCGCGATCGACGGGGTTGGGCGACCGGCTCCGCGATGCTCGTTTCGGCGATCGCGGCCGCACTCGGGCTCGCAGCGGCCGCCTCTGCACCCGAGCCCCTCGCGCCCGAGCTCCCGCTCGAGCAGGGCCTCTCGCCGGCACAGGCTGCTGCGCTCGAAGAGATTTCGGTTCAGCCGGAGTCGCTGCATCCGGCCATCGTCGAGGCGGCGGTCAACGGGCAGATCCTGGTCCAGCTACCCAATGTCTGGAGCGACTTCGAGGTCGCCGTTCAGCCAATCCTCGAGCAGTACGACGAAGACGAGCGCCGCGCCCTCCAAGACCTGATGCGCTATCCGGGCCTGCTCGAGGCCCTGGTCTGGGACGACGAGAGCGAATCCCCCGAAGACCTCGACGCGCGGCTCGAGGCCTACCCCGAGCAGATCCGTGATGTCGCGCGGACCGTCGCCACGGAGCACCAGCGCATGCTGCGCTCGCTCGTCAAGCAGGTCGACAAAGCCGACGCCGGCTTCGAGCGGGTGATCGCGGGTGCACCGGCGAACACCCAGCAGGCGTTTCGCGAGATCGTCGCGCAACCGCCGCTCGCGAGCCTGCTGCTCGAACAGTTCGACGCCACCGAGCAGCTCGGTGGCGCCGCGCGCCTCGATCGCGCCGGCACCCTCAAACAGCTCGCCGAGATGCGGACCGTGGTGCTGCAGCGAAGGAAGGCCGCAGAAGAGCGCGCCGCGCGCCAGCGCGCAGCGCAGGAAGCGCTGAAGAAGGCCGAAGCCGAACGCAAGGCGCAGCGCCGAGCGGAGCGGCGACGCAGCCGTCTCTATTCAGGTCGCTACCCGTACTGGGGTTCGAGCGCGTGCTGGTACGGCGACCCCGCCTTCAACCGGTCGTGGCGCTGGGGCAGCAGCCGCTGCTGGTATCCCTGGCGCGGCTACGCCCGCCCCTGGTGGTAGCACCGGACGCCGAACGACCCCCGCGACTCTTCGGGTCATTTCTTTCGCGTTTCACGTTTCGCAATCCCCCAAATGGGTGGAGCGAAGGTTCATTTCTTCCGCTCGGATGCGTTGAGTCTCGACGGCTCGGTGTGGCAATTTCGATGCTGAGGTTTCGCTCTGAAATACGAGCGCTCGTCGCGTCGTGGTCGCCGATCGGCGCCTCGTGCATGCGCACGCGCTTTGGGAACCTAGGCACACGGCATGATCGACCTCGACTCCATCCTCTACGCCAACTCGAAGCTGATCCCCGACATCTACGAGACGGCCGTCGACCCCACGCGCTGGAACGAGACGCTCGCGGCGACCGCTGAGTTTCTCGGCGCCGATTCGAGCATGCACTCGCTGACCTTCTGGGCGAGTGGCCGCGGGCGAGCCTTTTCGTACACCGGCATGCCGGAAGGCTCGATGGACATCTGGGAGAAGAAGTACGCCACCAACGAGTGGCCCCGCACCGCCGCGACGCTGCCCGTCGGCGAGGTGATGCACACCGAGCTGCCGTCGATGGAAGACATGATGAAGACCGACCTCGGGCGAGACATCCTCGCTCATACCGGTTGGGTCGACGTCATGGCCGTCAAGACGACGGACAGCTCTCTGTACCTGGGCGCGCTGAGCTTCTATGCGAAGAGCCGCTTCGAGGGCCCGATGCTCGAGCGATTCGAGTTTTTGATCCCGCACTTCTCGCGCGCCCTGGCCCTGCATCAGCGCATCGCGCGACTCTCCCTCGAGGCCCAGGCCTTCCAGGCGGGTATGCAGCAGCTGCCGGCAGCGGTCTTTTTGTTGAGCTTCGGCGGCGAGATCCTCTACGAGAACGACGCGGCGACCACGCTGATCGGGCAGGACGACGGCATCGGGGTGCTCGATTCACGGCTCGTACTCGGCACACCCCACGATCGGCAGGCCCTCGACCTCGCGATCGAGCAGGCGCGGGAGCCCGACCCGGGACAAGGCGCGCGCGGCCTGTTCCGAATTGCGCGCCGCTCGGGTCTGCGGCCGTATCACGCGGTCGTCTCGCCGGTCGTACCCCAA
>OZ252299.1:4800000-6187500 GCA_965250285.1 Myxococcota bacterium | reverse complement strand
CGAACTGATGGCAACTGACACTAGGGGTTGCGCTCGTTGCGGGACTTAACCCAACACCTCACGACACGAGCTGACGACAGCCATGCAGCACCTGTCACTCGGTTCCCGAAGGCACTCTCAACTTTCGAAGAGATTCCGAGGATGTCAAACCCAGGTAAGGTTCTGCGCGTTGCTTCGAATTAAACCACATGCTCCACCGCTTGTGCGGGCCCCCGTCAATTTCTTTGAGTTTTAGCCTTGCGGCCGTACTTCCCAGGCGGAGTGCTTCTCGCGTTAACTTAGTCACAGCAGGGGTCAATACCCACTACGACGAGCACTCAACGTTTACGGCGTGGACTACCAGGGTATCTAATCCTGTTTGCTCCCCACGCTTTCGGGTCTGAGCGTCAGTCACCGTCCAGATGGCCGCCTTCGCCACTGGTGTTCCTCCAGATATCTACGAATTTCACCTCTACACCTGGAATTCCGCCATCCTCTCCGGGACTCTAGCCATGCAGTATCGAGTGCAGTTCCAGGGTTGGGCCCTGGGATTTCACACTTGACTTGCAAAGCCGCCTACACCCGCTTTACGCCCAATAATTCCGAACAACGCTTGGTCCCTCCGTATTACCGCGGCTGCTGGCACGGAGTTAGCCGGACCTTCCTTTGAGGGTACCGTCAAGCCAACGGACTATTCGCCCGAAGGTTTTCTTCCCCTCTGACAGAGCTTTACGACCCGAGGGCCTTCATCGCTCACGCGGAGTTGCTGGATCAGGGTTTCCCCCATTGTCCAATATTCCCGACTGCTGCCTCCCGTAGGAGTCTGGACCGTGTCTCAGTTCCAGTGTGACTGATCATCCTCTCAGACCAGCTACGCATCGAAGCCTTGGTGAGCCGTTACCTCACCAACAAGCTAATGCGACGCGGGCTCATCCTCTGGTGGTAGCTTCCAAGGAGAGGCCACCTTTTCCCACATCGACCGAGGTCGTCGTGGTCTTATCCGGTATTAGCTCCGGTTTCCCGGGGTTATCCCAGTCCTGAGGGCAGATTACCCACGCGTTACTCACCCGTGCGCCACTTTACTAGCCACCCGAAGGTGACGTTCTCGTACGACTTGCATGTCTTAAGCACTCCGCCAGCGTTCGTTCTGAGCCAGAATCAAACTCTCCAGTTCAAATCTAGCGAGCACCTCGAGGCCGAAGCCTGGGTGCCCTTGTACGTAGACATTCACCCTCCGCGCTAAGGCAAAGAGGAATGCCAGCAAGTATCAAAACTCAGCTTGATCCACGATCAGGCGAATGCCAGATGCCCGATCGGGACCGCACACTATTCAGTTTTCAAAGATCGGTCGAAGCCCCACGCCGGCTTGTATAGAGCCGCTGGGTGCGATCTCACGAATCTGTCTGTGATGCCAACCGGGTGCCGTTGGGGGGGCTCCCAGTGGGCGGCGTAACTTAAGAGACGAGTCCCCGTCGCGCAAGCGTTTTTTCGGCCTCGGGCCGATCTTTTCGCCCTCAGCTCGAAGAGACACGCCGAGGCCCCGGCGGGGCAATCCTCAATCGGCCTATTCTCTAGGAATTCCAGGTATTTAGGCCCGGATTTGCAGCTCGGCGAAGCGCCGCTTTCCCACCTTGATCCGGTACGTCCCCGCCGCGAGTCGCAGCGTCGGGTCTTCGACCCGAGCGCCATCGACGTGGACCGCCCCCTGCTTGATCAGGCGCCGCGCTTCGCCGCCCGAAGCGACGAAGCCGAGGTCTTTCAGGCCGTCGAGGAGCGCCAGGTCGGCACCGCCGCCGAGCGACATCTCGTGCACCGGGATGTCGTCGGGCTCCTCCTTGCGCTGCACCACCCGAGCGAAGTGCTCGGCGCCCTGCTTCGCGCCTTCCTCCCCGTGGAATCGCGCGACGATGAGCGAGGCGAGCCGCTGCTTGAGCGCCATCGGGTCGCCGCCCTTCTCTTCATAGGTACGAAACGCCGCCTCGTCATCGGCCCATTCGCCGCTCGACAACGTCTCGAAGTAGTTCCACATCAGTGTGTCGGGAATGCTCATCACCTTGCCGTAGACATCCTCGGGCGAATCGGTGATCCCGATCGCGTTGCCGAGGCTCTTCGACATCTTCTCGTGCCCATCGGTCCCGACGAGCAGCGGATGCGTGATGACGGCCTGGGTCGGCCTGTCGTAGGCCCGCTGCACCTCGCGCCCCATCAACAGATTGAACGTCTGATCCGTTCCGCCGAGTTCGACGTCGGCCTCGAGCGCGACTGAGTCGTAGGCCTGCACGAAGGGGTAGAGAAACTCGTGCGTCGAGATGGGCTCGCCCGCCTTGTAGCGCTTCGAAAAGTCGTCGCGCTCGAGCAATCGAGCCACCGTCACCGTCGAGCAGAGCTTCACGAAGTCGCTCGGCCCCATCTCGTCCATCCACTCGGTGTTGAACCGCACCTCGACTCGACTCACGTCGAGCACCTTGGCTACCTGGTCGACGTATGTCTCGGCGTTCTTCTTGACCTCGTCGGGCGTCAACGCGGGCCTCGTCTTCTTCTTGCCCGACGGATCGCCGATGCGCGCAGTGAAGTCGCCGACCAGGAAGATCGGCGTGTGGCCGAGCTCCAGAAATCGTTTGAGCTTCATCAACACCACGGTATGGCCCAGATGGAGGTCGGGCGATGACGGATCCATCCCGAGCTTGACGCGCAGGGGTCGCCCCTCTTGCAGCGCCTTCGCCAGCCTCGGACGCAGCTCGCCTTCGCCGTGGAACTCCACCGCACCGTCGCGCATGACCGCGAGCTGTCGTTCGACTTCGGCGTCTGTGGCCTGATCGCTCATCGTTCTCTCACACCTCGTGGCCACGCGAGCACAGACTCGGCAGCCCTGATCGCGCGCCCGTGCAGCGAGCCGCCCCTAGGCGCGGTCGCCGCTCGAGCGACCGCCGCCGGCCGGCACCGAATCGCACCAGACGAGTTCGCCGCCAGCGAGCACGCCATCGAGTCTTCGGTCGTGTTCGGCCATCGGTACATCGGCCACGACCTGAAAGACGAAGCCCAGTCCGAGCAGCCACGGTGCACCGCTCGTGCCACCTTCGAAGTGGCGATCGTAGTGGCCACCGCCTCGGCCGAGGCGACCGCCGCGCCGGTCGAAGGCGACGCCGGGCACGATGACCAGATCGTTCGCTGCCCAGGGTGTGGCCCCGGCATCTCGCGTCGGCTCGAGCAGACCGTAGCGCCCGCGTCTCAGCTCGTCCCACGCCCGCACGGGCGCGAACTGCATCGTGTCGCGGGTCGGGCAGCGAGGCAGCCACACCTCGCGCCCCGCGGCGAGCGCCGCCTCGAAGATCGGCTTCGTCGACGGTTCACCGGCGGTCGAGGCGAACAGGCCGATCCGCGGGGCCGCACGCCAGCGCGCATCGGTGGCGAGCGTTCTCGCAGCCACGACGCCCACGCGTCGGGCCTCGTCGGCGTCGGTGCGCCCCAGGACCTCGAGGTGGCTGGCCCGCAGCACGCGCTTGGCTGTCTCGGTCTCGGTCTCGGTCTCGGCAGACAACCCCGCCACCCTTCGCCGCGAAGCGCCACCGGCCGCGCGGAGGACGTGCCGAGTCGCGGCCGCTAGTCGGCAAGCGACCCGAGGATGCCCTGGCTCGTGTCTTCTCGCGACAGCTCGCCGAGCGGGAGCAGCGCCTCGCCCTCGCCGTCCGCCGCGTGCAGGTCGATGGGCATGCGATCGAGCGCGGCTTCGGCCGCGTCGGTGAGATGCTTCAAGCGCCCTTCGTCGACGAGCGTCGAATCGCTCTGCGCTTCACGGTGGCCGATGACCTCGCGCGCGAGGTTGAGGCAGGTGAGCATCGCAATGTCGAAGCTATCCACCATGCCGGTTCGATCGCGGATCTGGGCCATCGTCTCGTCGACGCAGTCCGCGACGTGCTGAAGCCATGCATCGTCGGCGTCGCTTCGAACGCGATATTCCTTGCCTGCAATCTGAAGTGCCACGGTTCGCTTGTGCACGGCGTATCGGCCCCCCCGGTCCGGTCCCGCCCGCTGACGGGCCGCCTCTATTGCTGTTCGAGCGCGCGTCTCTCGATGGCTCGCCTCAACCGTCTGCGCCAGGCGCAGGCTCAGCGGCAGCGAACGCAGCCGACTCGGCGCGTCCTTCGAGCTCGTCCAGCTCATCAATCAGCCGATCGATGCGTTCGAGTGCGTTCGCGCGCTTCGCGTCGCTCGTCTTCACGCGCGCCTCGAGCTCTTCGACCAGTCGATCACGATCGGCCAGCGCCCGCTCGAGCGCCTCGATGCGGGCGATCAGTGCACCCTGCCCCTCGACGAGCTCGGTCACCGCGCGCTCGAGACGCACCATCGAGTAGGGGCCTTCGCCCCGTCGCGGCTGCATCGTCTTCATCTCGGCACCCGCGTTGCCGTCGGCCTCGACATCGTGCTCGGGGCGATCGACTTCGAGGTCGTCGACGTCGTCGGTCTTCTCGTTGCGGGCTCGCTTACTTCGAGAGGCGCTCGCGCTCATGGAGCAAACCTACCACGATCGTCACCGCGCGTGGATGCCTGCGTGTTCGATTCGCAAAAAGAAAGCGGCGGCTGACATGTTCGCGGAATGCACGCCGGCACGACGTGACGCAAACCGTCGTTGTGGCGTCGCTCGTCGGTGTGGGCTTGGTCGGCGTTCGGTGGTCGTCCTCACATCTCGCACGGCCCGAGGTCGACGCCCTCGAGGATGCCGACATGCCGATCACCCGGCGCAGTACGGGAACCCGCTGCCGCGGCGTGGTGTCGCCGACCGCGCGCGGCGGCGTTCGGCATCGGCTGTGAGGTGGGTGCGTTGATCGACGCCCGGATGGGAGCGGTGTGCACCGCCGGGAACGGACCGGCCCGCGTGGGATCAACCGCGGGCGTGCCCCGGCGTCCCGCGCGACTGCAGCCGTGAGCTCCCCGTGAGGTAGCGATCGACCTCGCGCGCCGCTTCGCGGCCCTCGGCGATCGCCCACACGACGAGCGACTGTCCGCGACGGCAATCACCGGCGGCGAAGATGCCCGGCTCACTGGTCACGTACGTCTGCGTATCGGCCTGGATGTTGCCCCGACCATCGTAGGTCACCCCGAGGTCATCGAGCAGCCCTTCGTGAACCGGGCCGAGGAAACCCAGGGCGAGCAGCACCAGATCGGCCTCGATCCGGAACTCGCTGCCCGGTACCTCTTCCATCATCGGCCGGCCGGTCTCGTCGATCTTGCCGAAGCGCACCTCGACCCCCTCGAGCGCGACGAGGCGCCCGTCCTGGCCGACGAAGCGCTTGGTCATCATCGCGTACTCGCGCTTGCCGCCCTCGTCGTGAGAGCTCGAGCTGCTGTACTTGAGCGGCCACGAGGGCCAGGGCGTCGAAGGGTCGCGCTCCGCCGGGGGCCGAGCCAACAGCTCGAGCGACGTGACCTGGGTCGCGCCCTGTCGATGCGAAGTCCCCACACAATCCGAGCCCGTATCGCCGCCGCCCAGCACCACGACCTTCTTGCCCGTCGCCATGATCGCCTCGTCACCGTCGATCACGTCGCCGTGGCAGCGCTTGTTGGCCTGGGGGAGGAAGTCCATGGCGTACTCGATGCCGTCGAGATCGCGCCCCTCGACGGGCAGGTCGCGCGAGTGTTCGGCGCCCATGCAGAGCAGCACCGCATCGAAGCTCTTGCGCAGGTCGGCAGCGGTGAGGTCCTTGCCGACGTCGACGCCGGTCTGGAACGAGACGCCCTCGGCCTTCATCTGCTCGAGGCGACGGTCGATCACCCACTTCTCGAGCTTGAATTCAGGAATGCCGTAGCGGAGCAGACCGCCGATGCGGTCCGCCTTCTCGAACACGGTCACGCTGTGGCCTGCGCGACACAGCTGCTGCGCCGCCGCGAGCCCCGCCGGTCCGCTGCCCACGACCGCGACCGAGCGGCCGCTGCGCACTTCCGGGATCACCGGTTTGACCCAGCCCTGCTCCCAGGCGTGGTTGATCGTCTTCAGCTCGACCGATTTGATCGTGACCGGGTCGTCGTTGATCCCGAGCACGCAGGCGGCCTCGCAGGGCGCGGGGCAGATCGTGCCGGTGAACTCGGGGAAGTTGTTCGTCGAGTGGAGGCGCGAAATCGCGTCCTCCCACTTGCCCCGATACACGAGGTCGTTCCAGTCGGGAATGATGTTGCCGAGCGGGCAGCCGCCGCGGCCCGAGTTCGGGTTCGTGCAGAAGGGCACACCGCAATCCATGCAGCGCGAGGCCTGGTTCTGCAGCACCTCGTCGGGCACCACCTCCATGACCTGGTTCCAGTCACCCACCCGCTCCTTCTCGTCGCGGTAGGTGAAGGCCCTTCGCTTCTCTTCGAGGAATCCCGTGGCCTTGCCCATCTCGTCCGTCCGTCTCGCGCGGGCCGGGCCCGCGTTGGTGTCAAGCCGTGATCGCGCGGGCCGGGCCCGCGTTCGTGTCATGGCATGATCGCGCGGGCTTGGCCCGCATTCGTGTCACGGCGTGGTCGCGTGCGCAGACGCGCCCCTCGCCCGACCGCTCGACCCTCAGCCCTTCATCTTCTCGAGCGCAGCCTTGTACTCCTGGGGGAACACCTTCACGAACTTCGGAGCGAAGGTCTCCCACTTGCGAAGCACCTCGTCGGCACGCTTGCTGCGCGTGTACTGGAAGTGCTTGCGGAGCTGTCGCTGGATGTAGTCGACATCGCCATCGTCGAGCGGATCGAAGTCGATCAGGTCGTTGTGGACCTTCTCGCGGAAGTCACCCGACTCATCCAGCACGAACGCGATGCCGCCACTCATGCCCGCGGCGAAGTTCAACCCGGTGGGGCCGAGAATGATGGCCCGGCCTCCGGTCATGTACTCGCAGCCGTGATCGCCAACGCCCTCGACCACCGCGTGGGCCCCGCTGTTGCGGACGCAGAAGCGCTCGCCAACGACCCCGTGGAAGTAGGCCTCACCGCCCGTCGCGCCATACAGAAGTACGTTGCCGGCGATGATGTTGTCGCCAGGCTCGAAGCTCGAGCTCTCGGGCACGCGTACGATCACCTTGCCGCCCGACAGCCCCTTGCCGGTGTAGTCGTTGGCGTCGCCGTCGACGGTGATGGTCACCCCCTTCGGCAGCCACGCACCGAGACTCTGACCGGCCGAGCCGGTGAAGAGAATCTCGATCGTGTCCTCGGGCAACGCATCGAGCCCGTACTTGCGGCTGATCTCGTTGCCGAGGATCGTGCCGACCGTGCGGTCGATGTTCTGGATCGGCAGCTCGATCTTGACCTTATCGCCGCGCTCGAGCGCGGGCGCCGCAAGGTCGAGCAGCTTGTGGTCGAGCGCCTCGTCGAGGCCATGATCCTGGAACGACGTGTGGTACAGGTCGTGATCGACCTCGGGCTTGTAGAGCAGGTCGGTCAGATCGACATGCTTCGCCTTCCAGTGCGTGATGCCGTCGCGCATCTTGAGCTTCTGGGTCTGACCGATCATCTCGTCGAAGGTGCGGAAGCCGAGCTTCGACATGTACTCGCGCACCTCTTCGGCGAGATACGTGAAGAAGCGGGTGACGTGATCCGCCGTGCCGGCAAACCGCTCGCGCAGCTCCATGCGCTGCGTCGCGATGCCGACCGGGCACGTGTTCAGGTGACAGACGCGCATCAGGATGCAGCCCATCGCCACGAGCGGCGCGGTCGCGAAGCCAAACTCGTCGGCACCGAGCAGCGCCCCGATCACGACATCGCGCCCGGTCTTGAAACCGCCGTCGACCTGCAGCCGGATGCGACCGCGGAGATCGTTCAGGACGAGGGTCTGCTGCGTCTCGGCCAGACCGATCTCCCACGGGCAGCCCGCATACTTGATCGACGTCTGGGGCGAGGCCCCCGTACCGCCGTCATGGCCGGAGATCAGCACGAGGTCGCTCTTGCCCTTCGAGACGCCCGCGGCGATCGTGCCCACGCCGGTCTCGCTGACGAGCTTCACGCTCACGTTGCCGTAGCGGTTCGCGTTCTTCAGGTCGTGGATCAGCTGCGAGAGATCCTCGATCGAGTAGATGTCGTGGTGCGGCGGCGGCGACGTCAGGCCGACGCCCGGCGTCGAGTACCGGGTCTTCGCGATGATCTCGTCGACCTTGTGCCCCGGCAGCTCGCCGCCCTCACCGGGCTTCGCGCCCTGGGCGATCTTGATCTGCATCTCGTCCGAGTTCGCGAGATAGGCACTGGTCACGCCGAAGCGGCCCGAAGCCACCTGCTTGATCGCGCTGCGGCGCGAATCGCCGTTGTCGTCCGGGGTCCACCGATCGGGGTCTTCGCCGCCCTCGCCGGTGTTGCTCCGTCCGCCGAGGCGGTTCATGGCAATGGCGAGCGTCTCGTGCGCTTCGGCCGAGATCGAGCCGTAGCTCATCGCGCCCGTACAGAAGCGCTTGACGATCTCGCTGGCGGGCTCGACTTGATCGATCGGAACGGGGTTGCCGATGAATTCGAAGTCGAGCAGACCGCGCAGAGTGCGGAGCCGCACCGCGTCGTCGTCCGCCGCCCGCGCGTACTCGCGATAGCTCTGCCACGACTCCTGCCGCACCGAGTGCTGCAGCTTCGAGACCGAGTCGGGGTTGAACGTGTGCTGCTCGCCGCGGAGGCGCCACTGGTAGAGGCCACCGGGATCGAGCTCGGGGTACTCGTACTCGTCGCCCGCGAAGCCCTCGGCGTGCCGCATCTGCGCCTCGCGCGCGAGCACCTCGAAGCCGACGCCCTTGACCCGCGAGTGCGTGCCGGCGAACGCGAAGTCGATCACCTCGCCCCCGAGGCCGACCGCTTCGTAGATCTGAGCGCCGCGATAGCTGCGGAGCGTCGAGATGCCCATCTTGCCGAAGATCTTCAGCAGGCCGAAGTCGATCGCCTTCAGGTAGTTGGCGATGGCCTTCTCGTACGTCAGATCCTCGGGCACGAACGTCGCATCATCGACGAGCTTGGCCGCACTCTCGAGCGCGAGATAGGGGTTGATCGCCGCGGCGCCGTAGCCGATCAGCAGCGCGAAATGTGCCACCTCCCGGGCTTCGCCCGTCTCGATGACGATGCCCGCGCGGGTGCGCGTCTCGCAACGGATCAGGTGGTGGTGCACCGCGCCCGTCGCGAGCAGCGCCGGGATCGGCGCGAGATCGGGGCTGACGCTGCGATCGCTCAGGATGATGACGGTCGCGCCGTCGTCCACCGCCGCGGCGGCCTGCTCGCAGACCGCATCGAGCGCCGCCTTCAGGCCAGATCCACCATCGGCCACCTTGTAGACCATCGGCAGCGTCACCGACTTGATGTCGGCCAGGTCGCTCTGGCGGATGCGCTCGAGCTGGTGGTCGGTCAGCACCGGGTGATCGAGGCGGAGCAGCCGCGCGTGCTCGGGCGTCTCGTCGAGCAGGTTGCGCTCGCGCCCGATCGTGGTCTGGATCGTCATCACCGGCCGCTCGCGGATCGAGTCGATGGCCGGGTTGGTGACCTGGGCGAAGTTCTGCTTGAAGTAGTGGTAGAGCATGCGCGGCTTGTCGCTCAGACAGGCCAGCGCCGCGTCCTCACCCATCGAGCCGAGGGCTTCCTTGCCGTTCGTCAGCATCGGGGCGACGAGCAGCTTCAGATCCTCGATCGTGTACCCGAACGTCTTCTGCCGCATGAGCAGCGTCTCGGGGTTCGGGCGATGGGTCGGCTCGACGGCGCCCAGGGAATCGAGGCGGATGGCGTTCGTCTCGACCCAGGTGCGGAACGGCTTGCTCTGGACGTAGCGATCCTTGAGCTCGTCGTCCTCGATGATCCGCTCTTCTTCGAGGTCGATGTAGAAGGTGCGGCCCGGCTGCAGGCGTCCCTTGTACTCGATGTTCTCGGGCTCGATCGGCAGGGTGCCGACCTCGGATCCCATCACGACCCGGCCGTCCTTCGTCACGATGTACCGCGAGGGTCGCAGGCCGTTTCGGTCGAGCACCGCGCCGATGCCGCGTCCGTCGGTAAACGTGATCGATGCGGGGCCGTCCCAGGGCTCGATCAGGCACGAGTAGTACTCGTAGAAGGCGCGCCGGTCGGCGTCCATCTTGTCCTGGTTCTCCCACGCCTCGGGAATCATCATCATCATGGCGTGGGGAAGATCGCGTCCGCCCAGGTAGAGGAACTCGAGCGCGTTGTCGAAGCGGGCCGAGTCGCTCGTGCCGGGCATCATCACCGGGAAGAGCTTCTTCAGGTCGTCGCCGAAGAGGTTCGACTCGAGCGACGCGCGGCGCGCGTTCATCCAGTTCTCGTTGCCGCGAATCGTGTTGATCTCACCGTTGTGCGCGAGGTAGCGGAACGGCTGGGCGAGATCCCAGGTCGGGAACGTGTTCGTCGAGTAGCGCTGGTGCACGAGCGCAAAGCGGCTCTCGACGTCGGGATCCTGCAGATCGGGATAGAACTCGGGCGTCTGATGCGCGAGGAACATGCCCTTGAAGAGCAGCGTGCGCGACGAGAGGCTCGGTACGTGGAAGTAGAACCCGCGCTCGGCGTTCGCTTTCTCGGCGAGGCGACGCACGACGTAGAGCTTTCGCTCGAACGCGTCCTGATCCATGCCTTCGGGCGCGCCGATGAAGACCTGGCGGAACTGCGGCATCGCGCTCCGGGCGATGTGACCGATCTTCTCCGGGTCGATCGGCACGTCGCGCCAACCGATGAGCGTGAGCCCCTCTTGGGCGATCGTCTCTTCGATGTTCGCGAGCTGCCAGTGGCGCTGGCTGCCGTCGACCTCGAGGAAGACGTGACCCGTGGCGTACTGGCCCAGTGCGGGCAGGCCGAAGCCGGCCGCGTCGGCGACCTTGCGATTGAACTTGTCGGGCGTCTGCATCAGCAGACCGGCACCATCGCCCGACATGCCGTCGGAGAGAGCCGCGCCGCGATGCGTCAGGCGACAGAGGATCGCCGTGCCCTGCTCGACGATCTCGTGGCTTGCGCCGTTCTTCATGTCGGCGACGAAGCCGATGCCGCAGGCGTCGTGCTCCAGCGCGGGGTCGTAGAGGCCCTGTTTCGGGGGCAGACCGAAATCAGTCATGCGAATCGCATCCGAATCTGTGCGGAGGCGCGCAGGTCGGCACCGAGGGGCCGCTTTGTTGCAGCCGGGACCGGTCTGGTCAGACCGTCGTCCCCGAGCCCTAAGTCGCCGCGCGCCTTACGTTTTTTGGAGATCAGCACCCTATTACAGAGACCTTGGAATGTCAACGGGGCCGGTTTCCCGCCCCTCGACCGCGGCCCGGGCGGCTCCGCTCCAAACCCCCGGAAGCAAAGGCGGAATCGAGTGCGTGCCGCAGATCGAGGCGGAATGATGCACGGCGCCAACCGGCCCGCCTGAGCGCTGGCCTGCGCGGTACCAGCGCGTGCCCTGCGGGGCTCGAGCGTGGCGCAGGACTCCGCCCCGCGTCGGATGTGGCCAATCAGTCAACCGGCGTTCGAGATTCGCCGGGAGTCCGGGCAGACGTCATGCGCCGCCGCCCCAGCGCGCCTGGCCCGCCTCTCCATCGACGAGCGCGCGCATGCGAGCGGGGTAGTTCGTGAAGAGACCGTCGACGCCGCGATCGAGCAGCTCACCCATCTGCGCCTCGTCGTCGACCGTATAGACGAAGACCGCGAGGCCGCGTGCGTGGGCTTCGGTCACGAAGTCGCCCGAAGCGAGCACGAAGTGCGGATTGATCGCCTCGGCACCGACTTGCTCGGCACGCTCGAACGCGCGCTCGGGGGCACGTGGCGAGACGAGCGTCGCGAGCCTCGAAGCGGGCTCGAGGCGTCGCAGCTCGCTCAGCACCGGGTCGAAGAACGACGAGAAGAGCGTGGGCTCGAGCAGCCCGCGGCGTTTGACCTGGTCGAGGACGATCGCTTCGAGACCCGCATACACGGCGTGCTCGCCCCGCTTGATCTCGAGGTTGAACGGCACCCGCTGGCCGAACTGGTCGAGCACGGCAGGCAGCTCGGGGACGGCGAGGGGGCCCGCATCGCCCGAGCGCCCCGCGTCGAGCTCGGCCACGTCGGCCCGGCTCAGATCGCCGATGAATCCGCTGCGCCCGAAGTGATCGAGCTCGGCGTCGTGGCTGATCACGATCGCCTGATCGGTGGTGAGGTGCAGATCGATCTCGATCATGTCCGCACGCTGCGCGACGGCGCTTTCATAGGCGGGCATCGTGTTCTCGGGCAGCTCCCCCGACGCACCGCGGTGCGCGATCACGACGGGCGGCTTCGACGGGTCCAGTCGCTCCCCTTTCACGCTCAGGACCGATCCCAGTCGAGGGATCGCTCCACCGCGCGCTTCCACTGCGCATACGCGGCCTCGCGTTCGGCCTCGCCGAGCTCGGGTTCGAAGCGCGTCCCACCCGACGCTTCGGCGCTTGCGCGCAGGTCGCCGCGGTCTTGCCAGAAACCGACGGCGAGCCCCGCCAGCGCCGCGGCGCCAAAGGCCGTCACCTCGAGCACGGGCGGCCGATCGACGACGGCGCCGAGCAGATCGGCCTGGAACTGCATCAGGAAGTCGTTCTGGGACGCTCCGCCATCGACCCGCAGGTGGTCGATCGAGAGCCCTGCATCCTGCGCCATGCAGTCGACCACGTCGCGCGAACCGAACGCGATCGACTCGAGCGCGGCGCGCACGAGGTGCGCCCGTTTCGTACCTCGCGTCAGCCCGACGATCGTGCCGCGCGCGCGCTCGTCCCAGTACGGCGCGCCCAGCCCCGTCAGCGCCGGCACGAAGTAGACCCCCTCGGTGTTCTCCACCGACCGCGCCATGGCCTCGGTCTCGGCGGCATCCTCGAACAGCTCGAGCCCATCGCGGAGCCACTGCACGGCTGCGCCTGCAACGAAGACGCTGCCTTCGAGTGCGTACTCGACCCGGCCCTCGAGCCCCCAGGCCAGCGTCGTGAGCAGGCCGTTCTCGCTCGCGCGCGCCTCGGTGCCGGTATTCATGAGCAGGAAGCAGCCCGTGCCATACGTGTTCTTGAGTGAGCCCGGCTCGAAGCAGCCTTGGCCGAAGAGCGCCGACTGCTGGTCGCCCGCGATCCCCGCGACGGGCAACTCGGCTCCGAGCCACTCCTTCGACGTCGAACCGAACACGCCACTCGAGTCGCGCACCTCGGGCAGCATCGCCCTCGGCACCTCGAGGGCATCGAGCATCGTGTCGCTCCACTCGAGCGCGTGGATGTCGTAGAGCAGCGTGCGCGACGCGTTCGAGTACTCGGTCGCATGGACACGCCCGCCCGTCAGGCGGTAGAGGAGGAACGCGTCGATGGTGCCGAAGCAGAGCTCGCCTCTTTCGGCGCGCGCCTGCGCGCCGTCGACTGCGTCGAGGATGAAGCGCACCTTCGTGCCCGAGAAGTACGAGTCGATCACGAGGCCCGTACGCGCCTTGACCTCGGCTTCGAGACCGCGTTCGCGCAGTCCCTCGCAGATCCCGGCGGTCTGGCGCGACTGCCAGACGATCGCCGGGTGGATCGCGCGCCCTGAGTCGCGCTCCCAGACGACCGCCGTCTCGCGCTGGTTCGTGATGCCGACCGCCGCGACCTGCTCGGCCGTGATCCCGGCTTTCTCGATCGCCCCGCGAGCGGCGCGCAGCTGCGAATCCCAGATCTCTTCGGCGTCGTGCTCGACCCAGCCGGGCTGACGAAAATGCTGTGGGAACTCGTACTGATCGAGCGCGACCACGTTGCCCCCGTGGTCGAAGACCAGCGCGCGAGACGACGTCGTGCCCTGATCCAGCGCGAGGATGAACTCTTTCACCGGGTCCCTCCGTCAAGCCGAGCAGCAGCAGGCGTCTCGGGTGAGCCACGCACGGCGTTCGGTGCATTCGAAGGTGACACAGATCCAGGGCGATCGCGCGGCGGAGCGTGACGACTAGACGGGGTTCGCCGTGCCGAGCGCGACCTGCATCGAGTGCACCGCGGCAGCCACGGCGAGGCCTGTGAAGAGCACGCCGATCAGCGAGAGAAGGACGGCCAGTACGCGCGACGCCCGACTCTTCGGTGTGATCTCACCGAAGCCCACCGTCAACGCGGTAATCAACGAGAAGTAGAGCGCGTCCTCGAAGCTGATGCGATCGATCCGGGCGATCGCGGCGGCGGCGACGAAAACGACCACGAGGAGTGTGGCGATCAGCCAGATGAACTTATACGTGATGCTGATGTGCGCGACGATGAAGTCGACGACCATGGCTTCGGTTCCTGACGCTCTCGCCCGTGGCCCTCGACTCGAACTCTCGGCCGATCGAGCACGGACGACGCGGTGGCGGGCTCACGCCTGGCGGTCGGCGTGATCGATGATCTTCAGATCGAGGGCACAGATCGCGTAGAGCACCGGTACGATCAACAACGAAATCAGGCTCGCGACCGCGAGCCCGCCGATCTGCGCGAAGCAGAGCGGCTGCCAGAGGGGGCCGCCGTCGCGGGCGAGCGGGAAGAGCGCGAGCAATGTCGCCGCAACGGTGATCAGCACGGGGCGCAGACGCATGAGGCCCGCATCGAGCAGCGACTGCACGAGCGGCTCACCGCGGGCGAGCATCTCCTCGATGAAGTCGTTCAGCACGATGATGTGGCTCACGATGACCCCGACGAGGCTCACGAGCCCAAGGAAGGCCATGAAGCCGAACGGTTCGCCCGTCAGGTTCAGCATGACGACGCCGCCAGCGAAACCGAAGGGGACCCCGGCGAAGACGATCCACGGCTTGACCAGGCTGCCCAGCTGGAACACCAGGGCCACGAAGATGCAGACGATCGACACGACGAGCACCTGGGTCATGTTGCGAAAGCCGTCTTCCTGCTTGTACTGCTCGCCGCCGATCTGCAGGAAGTAGCCCGGCGGCAGCTTCTCGCGGAATGCCTCGATGCCTGGCCTCGCTTCGGCAATGACCTGCGAGGGCAGCTGGCCCGCGCGAGGGAACCCGTAGATGGTCGCCGTGCGAAAGTGCTCTCGACGATGCACGCGTTCGGTGGCGAGCGTCGGCACGATGGCCGAGAACGCGTCGAGGGGGACCGCGTCTCCGCCGGCCGACGGATAGACGTAGAGCGTGCCGAGTTCGTGGGCGCCCGGACGCTCCCAGGCCTTCATGCGCAGCAGCACCGGAATGTCCTGGTGGCCCAGGTGCAGCGATGACACGGGCAGGCCCTCGTAGGCCGCTTGAATCGACTGCGCGACGTCGACGTTGCTGATACCCGACAGGTTGGCCTGATCAGGGTCGACCTCGACATTGACCTGGTAGCGCTCTTCGAGCCAGTCGCTGCGCACGCGCACCACGCTCGGCGCCGCGCGCAGCACGTCGATCAGCTCATCGGAGAGCCGACGCAAGGTGTCGAAGTCCTCCTCGGAGTGCCAGTCGCCCGGGTCGTCGCGCGACGAGAGCAAGAGCGCGACGGGCTGCTGCACGGGGTTGAGCTGCAGCTGCCGCACGTCGATCCACGCGCCGGGGATCCGCACGTCGATCTGGTCCTGAATGAGCGGCACGATCAGCGGCGTGTCTTCCTTGTTCTCGACCTCGACGATCAGCTGGGCATAGTTCGTCTGATTGAGCTCGGGGGTCACGGTTTGCCAGAAGCGCGGACCGCCGGCACCGGAGAACGTCGTGATCCCGACGAGATCGCCCTGGATGCGACCCGCCTGGCGCTCTTCGGCGATCACGTCCTTCACGATCTCGCCGACGTTGTGGGCGACGCCGTCGGTGCGCGGCACGCCGTAGGCGACGGGTGCCCAGACGTCGATCGTGAAGAGGTACTGCACGTCGGTCGGAAAGAACGACGTGACGAGGTTCCGGCCGGTCGAGAGCCCGGCGACCATCAAGGTCACGGCGATGCCGAGCACGAGCCATCGATGCGTCAGGCACGTGCGCACGAACGCGTAGTAGCGCCCAGACCAGCCCTGGGTGCGCCGCTCCTCCATCGTCGGCTCGGGCTTCGTCGGCTTGCGAAGCAGGTGGTAAGCCAGAAAGGGCAGGAACGTCATCGAGACGATGCGCGAGCTGATGAGCGCGGTCGCCATCACGACCGGCAGGCTCCACAGAAACTCGCCGCTCGTGCCCGTGAGCATCAGGAAGGGCAGGTAGGCGGCGACGTTCGTGATCGTCGCGAAGAGGATCGCCCGCGCGAGCTTTGTCGGGCCGAGCCACGCGGCGATGTCGGCGGGTTTGCCCTGACCGAGCTCGAGCTTGATTGCGTCGCTCGCCACCACCGGGTCGTCGACGAGCAGGCCGAGCGCGATGATCAGCGTCGCGATCGAGATCTGCTGCAGGTGCACGCCGAGCAGCGAGATCGTGCCGAACGTCATTGCGAGCGTCAGCGGGATCGAGATCGTGAGCAGCAGCGACGAGCGCCAGTCGCGGAAGCCGATCAGCGCGACGATCACGACGAGCAGGATCGCCTCGTAGAGCGCGCCCATGAAGAGGTCGATGTTCTCCTCGACCTGGCGCGGCTGATCGGATGTGCGCGCGAAGATCAGCTCTTCGGGCAACCGCGACTCGAGGTCGGCGAGCTCGACGTTGACCTGCTCGCTGAACTTCGAGATCTGCTGGCCCGTGCGCATCTGCACCGCCAGCGTGACCGCCGGGTTGCGGCGCCATGTCCCGCCGCCATCGCGGTGCGTGAGGGTATTGATCACGGTCGGCGGGCTCAGGTAACTGAGCTTGAGGTCGCCGACCTCCGAGAGTGTCAGCGGCGAGCCGGTGCGACTCTGGCCGATCTGCACCTGACCGATCTCGTCGAGCGCGCGAAAGTCGCCGCTCGGCGCGACGACGATCTCGCTGCCCGACGCATCCATGCGACCGCCACCGAGCACTTCGTTGCGCTGCCCGAGAATCGTTGCGATCCCGCGCAGCGAGATGTCCCGGGACACGAGCTGGTCCTGCGAGTAGTCGATCTCGACCCGCCGCGGGATCACGCCATAGCGCAGCACCTTCGAAACCTGGGGAACGGCCTGCAACTGTCGCGACACGAGGTCGGAAGCGTCGTCGAGCTCCTGATAGGTGAACCGCGCACCCGGCGACTTCGCCAGCGCGGCGGCCAGCTCATCGGGGTCGCGCACGACGACGGGATCCCACGCGTCGGGGTGCGCGCGGGTCAGGTGCAGGTCGCGACTCGCGATGTCCTGCACCGCGGTGAGCATCTCGTCCTTCGGACGGCTCGTCGCGAAGTCGAGGACGGCGAAGCCCGGCCCGACGAGCGACCGTGGATCCCGCGCGAGGCCGAGCGAGACCAGACGACGTCCGGCCAGGCGCGCGGCGGGCTCGAGCGCCCGGCCGTCCCCCATGCGGGGCAGCATGACCACGACGGACATCCGCTCGTCGGGGGAGGACGCCCGCGCGCGCAGGCCCCGAATCGCGTCGGCCACCGACCGGGCGCGCAGGTCGATGGCCACCGGTCGCTCCGGAGGGCTCGCGATCGTCAGCATCAGCGCTGCCGTCTCGCCAAAGCCGCTGTCCCACTGGATCGGCCCTGCGCCTTCGGGCAGCGACGCGTTCAGCTGCTTGAGCCTCAGGTCGATGTCGTTCAGCTGAACGGCGAGCTCTTCACCCGAGAGGCGGTCGTCCAGCTGCACCTGGACGATCGACAGACCGGGCAGCGTCAGGGATTGAATGCCGAAGTCCGTGGGAGTCGAGGGATAGATGTCCGAGTTCTCGGCCATCTTCTCTTCGATGGGACGCGTGACGAGCAGCTCGATCCGCTCGGCTTCGACCCCCGGCCAGGGCGTCTTCGCGACGGCCACGCGCACGGGGATCTCGGGATCCTTCTGCTTCGGCATCGAGTCGTAGCCGAAGAGGCCGAAGCCGATCACCGCGATCATCAACACCCACGACACCGCGCGGTTCTCGACGAAGAAGCGCGCGACGTTGTGCGTGGCCGCGATCCGTTCGGGGGGCCAGCCGTCGTTCGGCGGCCCCGTGTCAGGGCCGGGCGATGCGGGCGCGTCGCCGCTCACTGAATCACCCGCACGGCGTCTCCGTCCTGCACGATCGTCGCGCCCCGTACGATGACCCGATCCCCGGTCGAGAGACCCGAGAGCACCCGGACCTGGCTACCGAACACCTCACCGGTCTTCACGTCGCGCAGACGCGCCACGCCTGCGTCGCTGCCTGCGCCACTCGCCTTCTCGACGACGTACAGGCCAACGCCCTTCGAAGCACCGGGAGGCCGAATGATCGCGTCGAGCGGAACGAACGGCTTGTCGGCCTCGGGCCCCGCGAGCCGCTCGGGCGGGAGCCGCAGGCTGGCGATCATGCCGATGCGCAGCTTTCCGTCGGTGTTCGGCACCGTCGCCTCGATGTCATACAGACGACTGGTGGCGTCGGCCGCCGGTGCGACCCGCGTCACCGTGCCCGCGATCTCGAGCCCGTCGAGTGAGTCGACGAGCATCGTGATCACGTCCCCGATCGAGACGCGCTGCGCCGTGAGGGCCGACACACCGAAGACGACCTTCATGCGCGAGAGGTCGGCGACCTGAAAGACCTCGTCGCCCGGGTTCACCAGATCGCCCACTTCGACCTCGCGTTCGATCACCGTACCGGCCGAAGGCGACGCGATCGTGCAGCGGTCGTAGTCGACTTGCGCCGAATCCACCCCGTGGCGCGCCTTGGCCACCTCTGAGCGGCTCGACTCGTAGGCGGCGCGCATGCGATCGAGCTGGGCCTGCGAGTCGACCCCCGCATCGAAGAGCTCCTGCGTGCGGCCGAATTCTTCCTTCGCGTCCGTGAATCGCGCGACCACCCCGTCGAGCTGATCCTGCGCCCGCTCGAGCGACGCCTTGTAGCTCGACTCGTCGACCTGAGCGAGGAACGTGCCGCCGTCGACCTTGTCGCCGCCCTGCAGCGGCCTCGAGACACCGTCGGCGCCGGGTCGCATCGCGAGCTTCGTGATGTTGCCACTCACCTGGGCGTCGATGTGCACCAGCACTTCGGGCTGGATGTTGGCGGTGTACTTCTGAGAGCCGGCCGCGTCGTCATCCGTGACATCGTGCACCGTGACCGGGGTCGGCGGCTCCGGCGGCAGGCCCGCGTCGCGGTCGCAGCCCACGCCGATCGATGTGAGCGTCAAGAGCAACGCGGTCCAAAAGATGTTTCGCACTTGAGGCTCCTCGCTCTCTGCGCGGTTCGCGGCGGGCAGCCGCATCGACTTCGCGACCCCACTGTGCCGCTCGCCCGTCACTCGAGCCACCCCGTCGCCGTCGATTCAGAGCGACTTCGGCGCCGCCGGGCAGTCGGGACGCTCCTGCACCGTACACAGGTTGTGGATCGAGCGATCCGTCCAGTACGAGAAGATGTCGTGGACGTCTCCCCACGTCTTGACCTGCTCGGGCGTGAGGATCAGCTTGCCCATCCGTCGGTCGGCCCCCTCGAGCAACACCTCGCCGGTCGCCGCGTCACTGATGCGCGCTTCGATGGCGGCCTGCCCGGTGAACGCAACGCGATCGGTGAGCATCGATTGAAGCGTGTTGAGTGCGCGGGCCTGCGGCACCACCGACGACACGACGTCGAGCACGAGCTTGCGCGAGTCGAGTCGCACGATCGCGACCTGCACGCGCAGAACCCCGGGCCCCGGCCCCGTCGCCAGCTTCCACTCCTGCGCGACTCGATCACTCACCATCTCGTAGAACGCATTGGCGAGCAGCTGCGCGTCTTCGGGGCTCAGGTGCCGATTCTGCTCCTCGACGCTGGCCCAGACCGTGACCGGGTCGAGGAGGATCGCGTCGTACTGCGACCAATCGACGTCGGGGTGGGTCCAGATGAGCTCGGCCTGGCTCGAGGTACCGGGCTCCAGTCGATCGTAGTCGGTGAGAAAGCCCGCCGATTCGGGCTTTCGCCCCTTGCGGGTCGTCGCGCAACCGAACAGGAGAGCACAGGCCAGGGCGAGCGCGATCGCCACGCCACCTCGCCCCATCGATCGACCGAGTCGCTGCCTTCGTTGCGTATCGGGCACCATGGATCCCTCCCCTCCGAAGTCGCCACCCGCACGTTGCGGGCAGCAGCGAGACACCATCCGCGCCGACCGCATGGCCTGCGCTGCGACGAACGTCAGTGCGCAAAAGCGCGCCGGCCGACTCGGGGGGCGGCAGGCGGGTTCCGTTCGAGGTCTTCGAGGACCTCCTTCAGGTCGTCGATGAGCGCACGCCCCATGTCGAAGCTGAAGCCATCGCGCACCACGATACGCAGCGCATGCTCCTGCTCGGCCCCTTCGGGCATCGCGTAGGCCGGTACCTGCCAGCCGTGTCGGCGAAGCCGATCCGATACGTCGTACACGCTGAAGCGCGACGAGTCGGCGAGGCCGAACGCGAAGACCGGGATGTCGTCGCCGCGCGAGAAGAGCGTGAAGGGCCCGAGCCCTTCGATCGAAGCCGAGAGCCAGGTAGCGATGTCGTGCAGCCCGGACATGATGCGCTGATAGCCCTCGAAGCCGAGGCGCAGGAAGTTGTAGTACTGGCCGACGATCTGATTGCCACCGCGCGAGAAATTGAGCGTGAACGTCGGCATGTCGCCACCGAGATAGTCGACCCGAAAGACGAGCTCTTCGGGCAGATCTTCATGCGCACGCCAGATCGCCCAACCGATGCCGGGGTAGACCAGTCCGTACTTGTGGCCGGAGACGTTGATCGACTTCACCCGGGGCAGCCTGAAATCCCACTCGAGCTCAGGGCGCGTGAACGGGGCGACGAAGCCGCCGCTCGCAGCGTCGATGTGCATCGGGATATCGAGCCTGCGGTCGCGGTCGAGGGCATCGAGCGCGGCGTGCACATCGGCGACCGGCTCGTACTCGCCCGTGTAGGTGGTGCCGAGGATCGCGACGACGCCGATGGTGTTCTCGTCGCACGCGTCGCTCACCTGCTCGGGCTGGATCACGTAGCGGCCCGGCTCCATCGGCAGATAGCGGGGCTCCACCTCCCAGTAGCGACAGAACTTCTCCCAGACGACCTGGACGTTGGAGCCCATCACGAGGTTCGGGCGGTCGGCCGGCTTCCCCGCCTGCTCGCGCCGCTGTCGCCAGCGCCACTTGAGCGCCATGCCCGCGAGCATCACGGCCTCCGACGAGCCGACCGTCGACGCACCGACGCTCGTACTCGGCGCATTGAACAGGCGAGCGATGATGTTGACGCAGCGACTCTCGACCTCGGCGGTCTGCGGATACTCATCCTTGTCGATCATGTTCTTCGCGAAGCACTCGTCCATCAGCTTCTCGGCCTGGGGCTCCATCCAGGTCGTGACGAACGTCGCGAGGTTGAGCCGCGCGCTGCCGTCGAGCTCGAGCTCACCGCGGATCAACTGATACACGTCGTCGGCCGCGAGGCCGCTCTGGGGCAGCTCGTACTTCGGCAGCGGTCCGCCGTAGCGGGCGTCGCGCCGGGGCGAGAGCTGCGCCGAGGATTCGTCCTGCGCGTCGGCTTCGGCTTCGACGTACTTCCGCATCGGGGTGCTCCACGGGCCTCTCGGGGATTCGTGGCTGGACGATCGCCCGCGATCCAGACGCCGGCAAGGGCCGGCCATCGCCGCGCAGCCCGGAGAAGCCGACCGGCGCCCGGGCGCTCTATAGTGAGGGCCGCGATGACGGATCGACTCGGACCCCACAT
Source organism: Myxococcota bacterium (assembly GCA_965250285.1). Taxonomy (GTDB): domain Bacteria; phylum Myxococcota_A; class UBA9160; order UBA9160; family UBA4427; genus CAYYSY01. Next base: position 6,165,975 of record OZ252299.1, on the reverse strand, counting down.
GATTGGCGAGCCTTGATGCCGGATTCGATTTCAGCCCCGAATCGCCCCCCGCTCCGCGCGCTGGGCATCGCGATCTCGGCGGTCTTCGTCGGCCTGGCCGTGGGGGCGCTCACCGCCGCGCTCGAGATCGTCATCGACTGGATTCAGTCGGGCGGCATCTCGTGGACGTCGACCTCGAGCGATTCGCCGCTGCTGCGCTTCGGCCTCGCCGCCGTGATCGGCGCCGCACTCGCCGGTGCGGCCCACTGGCTCGTTGCGCGCTTCTGCCGCGAGGCGGCGGGCAGCGGCGTGCAGGAGATCGAAGGCGCGCTCTCGGGCGTGCGCCCGCTGCGCTGGACGCGGGTCCTGCCGGTCAAGTTCACGAGCGCGGCCCTCGCGCTCGGCGGCGGCATGGCGCTCGGGCGCGAGGGCCCCTCGGTGCAGATGGGCGGCAACGCCGGCGAGGCCTTCGGCCGGATCTTTCGGCTCGACGCCGAAGCGCGCCACGTGCTCGTGGCAGCCGGCGCTGCTGCGGGTCTGTCGGCGGCGTTCAACGCGCCGCTGGCCGGCGCCCTCTTCGTCCTCGAAGAGATGCGGCCGCACTTCCGCTTCGGCTTCGTGCCGTTCCAGGGCGTATTGATCGCGTCGGTCAGCGCCGACGTCGTCGTGCGCGCGATCTCGGGGCAGGCGCCGGTGCTCGACCCGGGCGCGACCGTGCCGCCCGATCTCATCAGCCTGCCCGCGTTTCTGGCCTTCGGCGTGATCCTCGGCGTGGTCGCCATCGTCTTCTCGAAGGGCATCCTGCTGGTCGTCGACGTATCGTCGAAGTGGACCGCACGAAAGCGACTCGCTTCGGCCGCGATCGCCGGGGCCGCCATCGCGATGCTCGCGACGCACAACCCGGGCTACGCGGGGGGCGGCTACCGCACCATCCACGAAGTGCTCGATCTCGACCTCGACGCGGCCGCACTGCTCTTGCTCTTCGTCGTCCGCATGGTCATGACGATCGGTTCCTATGGGACGGGCGTCGCGGGCGGCATCTTCGCACCCATGCTCGCGCTCGGAACGATCGCCGGCGTGCTCTTCGGCGGCTTCGCGATCGACTCGTTCGGCCCTTCGATGCCGCCCGGGGGCGTGTTCGCCGTCGCGGGGATGGCCGCCCTGTTCTCGGCCGTCGTCCGAGCGCCGATCACCGGCATCGTGCTGACCATCGAGATGACGGGCGAGCTCGACCTGGTGCTCGTGCTCCTCGTCACGTGCCTCGCCGCGACCCACACGGCGGAAGTGCTCGGCGGGCATCCGATCTACGAGACCCTGCTCGGGCGAACGCTCCGCAGCGAAGACGCGACGGCACCGCCGACCTGACCGCGAGAGCGGCGATCCAGATGCCCCCGTTTCAAGACGACTCGGCGGGCTCGGTCGCCTCGGCGATCTCCTCGTTGAGCTCGGGGATCAGCAGAACGGCGCCCACCCAGAAACACGCGGCGCCCACGAGCGTCATGGCCGTGCTCCAGCCCATGAGGCGCGGGTCGGCCCCCTGCGGTGGTACGAAGGCCTCGATCGCCGAAACCTGAAAGGCCACCGAACCGAGCAGGTTCGCCACCACGATCCACCACGACACGCTCCACGGCTGCACGAGGCGCCCGCCGCGCAGGCACTCGGCCGTCGCGAGCAGACTCGCCACCAGAAAGCAGACCGACCCGACCATGTCGGGCGTCCACACGAAGAGATCGATGCGTTGCCAGGTCTCGAGGTCGAAGAGTCCGGCCCCGGTGTTCTGATTGAAGAGGAGCGTGCCAACGAGCTGGGTCGTGGCCGCGAGCCAGCCAAGATCGCGGGGGCGCACGCCGAAGAACCGGAACCGACCGGTGCGCGCTCCGAGCGAATAGTTGAGCGACTCGAGCCACTGCAACCAGGCAGCGCTGGTGAAGAAGATCGATCCGACGAAGTAGATCCACGCCTGTGTGCGTGCGCCGGCGACCGTAAAGCCCGCGCCCTGAGCAAGCGCCAGCGCGGACGCAACCATGAAGTGCGAAGCCCCGATCGCGAACAGCAGCGCGATCCACCAACCGATGCGCCGAGGAGAGCCGAGGTGCCGAAACGCGGCCACCGGGGTCGGCGGCAGCGTGATTCGGTCGGTGGCTTCGTCGAGGGCGAACGGGCCGAGCCCCTTGCGATGACGGCGCGTGTGATGGAGGAGCCGGGCCGATGCGATGTGCTCGACGAAGTGAGGCTCGAAGCGACCTCGTCGGGAGGGCGCGCGCCCGTCTCGATCAGGCCCTGAACTCATCGCGCGACGTTACCGAAGCAGGGACTGGATCTCCTCGCGCGACGCTACCGAAGCAGGGACTGGATCTCCTCGCGCGACGCTACCGAAGCAGGGACTGGATCTCCTCGCGCCACTCCGACCACACCTCGTGATCGCCGCGCAGACCGAGCAGCGCCTCCTTGACTTTCGAGACACCGAAGCCCCAGGCCTGGTCGACGCCGACGTGCGGGGGCATCGAGAGCTCGCCCGCCGATACGATGGCGTCGATCAAGAACGGCCCGTCGGCGGCCGATGCCGCTTCGAGCGCGGGCGCGATCTCATCGGGCCGTTCGACGCGCACACCCTGGCCGCCGCACGCCTTCGCAAAGGCCGCAAAGTCGGGGTTCACGAGGCCGGTCGCAGCGGGGTAGGTCGGCAGCCCAGCGACCTCCATCTCCATCTTGACGAAGCTGAGCTCGCTGTTGTTGAGCACGATGACCTTGATGGGCCAACCGAATCGGGCCGCGGTCACGAAGTCGTTCATCGACATGCCGAAACCGCCGTCACCGCAGAGCGCCCACACCTCTTTCTCGGGGTGGCTCGCCGCGGCCCCGAGCGCGAGCGGCAGCCCCGAACCGAGGGAGCCATGGTTGAAGCCGCTCACGACTCGGCGTTCACCGGCGAGGCTCATCTGCCGCGCCAGCCAGATGGTGCAGTCACCGACGTCGAGCGCGAAGATCGCGTCGTCGGGCGCGTGCTCGCTGATCGCGCGCGCGACGACCTGAGGCGGAAGCGGATCGGTCGCTTTGTCGAGGCGCGCCTGCTCGTCCATCCGGCCCTGCCAGCGACCGAACACGCTCGTGAGCTTGTCCCGGAACGCGCTCGAATCGCCCGAGCACATCGGGTTCAGCTCGGCGAGCGTCGTGCCGACGTCGCCGACGAGGCCGACCGTGACCGGCGCGCGACGCCCGATGTGGTCGACGATGCGGTCGAGCTGGATGATCGGCCGACCATCGGGCAGGAACTCGTCGTAGGGAAAATCCGTGCCGATCATGAAGAGTGCGTCGCAGTCACGTACGGCGTGATAGCCCGCCGGGTTGCCCAGCAGGCCGGTGAGCCCGACGACGTGCGACGAGACGCCGTCGAAGAGCTCCTTCGCACGCAGCGTATGCGCGATCGGCGCCGCCAGCCGATCGGCGAGCTCGACCACCTGATCGACGGCGCCGCGACAGCCGACGCCTGCGAAGAGCGTGACCCGCGACGCCTTCGCGAGCACCTCCGCAGCGCGCTCGAGCTGATCGCGAGGTGGGCACGGGCGGGGCAGCGCATGCACGAGCGGGTGACGGAACCGCTCGCCGACGTGGGCCGCGCCGATCACGTCGGCCGGCAGCTCGATGCGCGTGACGGCACGCTCGACGAGCGCCTTCTGGATCGCGATCTCGGCCATCCGCGGCACTTGCTCGGGCGTCTCGATGATCGCCTGATAAGCGCAGACGTCCTCGAAGATGCGCGTGAGATCCATCTCTTTGTGGAAGTCGGCGCCACGCTGGGCCCGTGCGAGCTGGCCGGTGATCGCGACGACCCCGGCGCCCTCCTTCTGCGCGTTGTACAGACCGTTGATCAGGTGCAGCGCACCGGGGCCCGCGGTGCCCGCACAGACGCCGATGCCGCCCGTCAGCTCCGACTCGGCCGCCGCCGCGTATGCGGCGTGCTCTTCATGGCGCACCCCGATCCACTCGAAGCGGTCGTCGGTGCGGATCGCCTCGAGGAGCGGGTTGAGGACATCGCCCGTCATGCCCCAGATGCGACGCGCACCGGCTTCGTGAAGCAGATCGAGGAGCGTGCTGCAGAGCGACTTCGCCATGGTGTTCACCCGCGAGTTGGTGTGCACGTGCGAACAGCGGCGCCGTGCGGCGCATGCCGCGGCCAGCCCAGGCGTTCACGCACGATCGGTCGGCGCTCCGGCAGCTCGCCCCGCGCCACGATGCAGCCCGAGGCGGGCTCAGTACCAGGGGCGCCAGGGACCCCAGACACCCCAGTCCATGTCCATCGCGTTCATCTCGACGCCTTCGGCGAGGCGAGCGCGGCGCTCGAGCAGCTCGTAGCGCCCGTAGGCGCGCTGGTCACCGACGTAGAGGCACTTGCAGTAGTCGGGGTCGGCGTAGATGAAGACCGTCTCGTCCCCCTTCGGCACGGGGGTCAGCTTGCGCGGCTGCATCTTCTCGAGCTCGGCCTGGCGCTCGGGCGTCGTCGCGAGCTGCATCTGAAAGCCGGCGGCAGCCAACGTGCGTTCGGCCTCGACGGCCTGACTGTGGGCGCAGCCCAACGAGATCCACGGGACGATGGATGCGAGCAGCGTGACGCGGACCAGGTTCGAAAGCGAAAGGCGGGGCATCGGGGGGCACTCCTCATGGTGGGACGCCGCGAAGCTAGCACCTCCGACACCGCAGCGTCTCGTCCAACGCTCGGGCGGGGCAGCCCGGGCGAGGCACGACTAGACTCGGCCCCAGTAGGAGGCACTCGACCGTGGACTTGATTCACTCCATCCGGAGCTACGTGATGCCCGCGCTGGGCATCTTGACCATCGGCTTCGCCGCCGGCCTCTTGTGGTCTCCGTGGTCGGCCGTCGGGCTCGTGATCTCCGCCACCCTGCTCGTCGTCGGCGCGGTCGATCTCGTCCAGCAGCGACACAGCCTCCTCCGCAACTATCCGGTGCTCGGGCACCTGCGGTTCCTACTCGAGGGCACCGGCCCCGAGATTCGCCAGTACTTCTTCGAGAGCGACACCAGTGGGCGTCCCTTCTCGCGGGACGATCGCGCGCTCGTCTACGAGCGGTCGAAGCAGATCCCCGGCGTGAAACCGTTCGGCACCGAGCTCGACGTCGAGGGCGTCGGGTACCAGTTCATCGCGCACTCGATGAGCCCGAAGCCGATCGTCGAAGATGCGGGACGCAAGATCCGCGTCGACGTCGGCGGTCCCGCATGCACGCAGCCCTACTCGGCCTCGATCCTCAACGTCTCGGCGATGAGCTTCGGTGCGCTGAGCGCGCAGGCGATCCGCGCGCTCAACACGGCCGCCAAGCTCGGCGGCTTCGCACACAACACCGGCGAGGGCGGCTTCAGCGCTCACCACCGCGCCCCCGGCGGCGACATTGTCTGGCAGGTCGGCACCGGCTACTTCGGCTGCCGCGATGGGGCGGGCCATTTCGACCCGGCCCGCTTCGAAGACACGTCACGAAGCGACCAGGTCAAGATGATCGAGCTGAAGATCTCACAGGGCGCGAAGCCGGGGCACGGCGGCATCCTGCCGGGCGCCAAGGTGACGCCCGAGATCGCCGAAGCGCGCGGCGTGCCGGTCGGGGAGGACTGCTTCTCGCCGCCGGGCCACTCGGCTTTCTCGACGCCGATCGAGCTCTGCGAGTTCATCGCGCAGCTGCGCGAAGGCTGCGGCGGCAAGCCGGTGGGCTTCAAGCTCTGCGTCGGCCGGCCGGCCGAGGTGTTCGCCGTCGTGAAGGCGATGCTCGAGACCGGGATCCACCCCGACTTCATCACCGTCGACGGGGGCGAGGGCGGCACCGGCGCCGCCCCGCTCGAGTACTCGGATCACCTCGGCATGCCGCTCATCGACGCGCTCGTCTGCGTACAGAATGCGCTGGTCGGGTCGGGGCTGCGCGATCACGTCCGGCTGGTCGCGAGCGGCAAGCGGATCAACAGCTCGGCGATTCTCACGGCGATGGCGATCGGCGCCGACTGGGTCAACGCGGCGCGCGGCTTCATGTTCTCGGTCGGCTGTATCCAGTCACAGCTGTGCCATACGAACAAATGCCCGGTCGGCGTCGCCACGCAGGACCCGCACCTGCAGCGCGCCCTGATCGTCGACGAGAAAGCGAAGCGGGCGCACAACTTCCACGCGTCGACCGTCGAGGCCGTGGCCGAGATGACGGCCGCCTGCGGACTCGATCACCCTTCGCAGATCGAGCCGCACCACGTGTATCGCCGGGTCGCACCCAACCAGATCGCGCGCCTCGATGAGCTGCGCGTCTTCCTCGAGCCGGGTCAGCTGATCGACGGAGGCGCGCCCGAGCCCTGGGGCGACGAGTGGCGCGCGGCGCGGGCGGACTCGTTCAGCACCTAGCCCGAGCGGCGTGATGCGAACGCTTCGGCGTCGAACCGGCGTGGCTCAGGTGCAGACGAGCGGGCCGTACTCGTTGTCGTCGTCTCGATTCCAGGCGAACAGCATCGGATAGACGACGAAGCCGACGAGGGGCACGAGGGTCAGCGCCACCCAGCCGCCGCCGTAGCCCATGTCGTGCAGTCGCCGAACGCAGATCGAGACCGTCGGCAGCAGCATGACGAGCAGGTAGAGGTTTGTGAGCAGCCCGACGTCGTCGGCCGGCGCGAGCCCCATCATGTCTTCGGCCAGACCAATGACGACGCCCAGAGCGATCATCTGCAGGTGATACAGCCCGAAGGCGCGCCGCGAGCTGCGACCCGAGAAGTCGGCGTAGTGGCGGAGCGCGTCGATGAACGATCCCATGTCTTGTCCTCCCGATATGGATCGAATCGGCGGAGGTCGACGCACACTTGACCTTGGATCGAGCGCGCCTCGGGCCGAGCGCAGGGCCGCCGTCGCGGGCCGTCTGCGCGCGCGAGGCGACGCCGCGAGGGGCGCGACAACGCGACGCAGGGCACCGGCAACCCGCAGGCAATGGGCGAGCAGCGGCTCGCGCGCACTCGCCGCGTGGGCGCGGGATCAGCCCTCGAACAGGGCGTCGACGAACTCGTGGGCGTCGAAGGGGCGCAGGTCTTCGATGCCCTCGCCGACGCCGACGAAGTGCACGGGCACGCCGAGCTCGTCGGCGAGGCCGACGATGACGCCGCCCTTCGCGGTCCCATCGAGCTTCGTGAGGACGAGGCCGGTGATGTCGGTGACCTCGCTGAAGAGCTTCGCCTGGCTGAGTGCGTTCTGGCCGGTGTTCGAATCGAGCACCAGCAGCCGCTCGTGGGGCGCATCCTCGAGGTCGCGCGCCATCACGCGCGCGATCTTGCCGAGCTCTTCCATGAGGGGCTTCTTCGTCTGCAAGCGGCCGGCCGTGTCGACGATGGCGACGTCGGCGTCGCGCGCGATCGCCGCCTTCACCGTGTCGAACGCGACGGCCGCCGGGTCGCCGCCCGGCTGGCCCGCCACGACTTCGCAGCCCACCCGCTCGCCCCAGACCTGGAGCTGCTCGATCGCCGCGGCGCGAAACGTGTCGCCGGCGCCGAGGATCACCTTTCGACCCGCCGCCGCGTGCTGGGCTGCGAGCTTGCCGATCGTCGTCGTCTTGCCGGCGCCGTTCACGCCGAGCACGAGGATCACATGAGGCTTGCCCGTCACCGCGAGCACGTCGTCGGGCGGCTGCACCCGCTGCAGCTTCTCCTCGATCGCCTCGCGCAGGATCTGCCGCACGCGGTCACCGTCGGCTCCGGCCCCTTCACTGCGCACCCGCTCGAGCAGATCCTCGGCCGTGGCGACCCCGAGGTCGGCGGTGAAGAGCAGCGCTTCGAGCTCGTCGAGCAGATCGGCATCGAGCTGGCGTCCGCCGAGGAGCCCGCCGAGCCGACCGACGAACGCCTCGCTCGTGCGCGTCAGTCGCTCGCGCAACGAGACGCGTCGCGGCGGCGGCTCGGGTGCGGGTTCGGGTTCGGGCTCCGGTTCGGGCGCAGGCTCGGGAGCGGGCGCGGGCTCCGCGACGGGCGCCACCGCATCGACCCCGGGCTCCGACTCGGGCACGACGGCTTCGGGGACGGGCTCGGCGACCGGGCTGGGTACCGGCTCGGCCGGGGCCGCCTGCGCTTCGAGGCTCGGCGCAGCGGCCGCGCCGTCGTCGCGGCTTCGGCCGAGCGCGCCGAAGACGAACGAGATCAGGACGATGAGCGCGAAGAAGAGACCGAGGACGATCAGATCGCCGCCGGGTACTTCGCGGAAGAACGTGACGAGAGAGGCTTGATCCATGGGGCGCGGATCATACCAGCGCCGCCGCCGGCGCGAGAGCGAGCGTGCGAACGAAGCGGGCCGGAACCCGCGGGCTAGACCAGCGCCACCCGCCGTTCGATCTCGTGGAGCAGACCGCCCTTGCGCGGAATGCCGCCCGGGTGCACCTCGTCGAGCTCGGGCACACCGATCTGGCGCCGCGCTTCGGCGAGCGGCAGCGGGAGCAGCGCCTCGTAGTCGACGCACGCGAGCGAGGGTGTCGCCCGCCCGTGGCGATAGGCCGCGCGAACGAATCGCAGCCAGCTCACCGGCTCGCTCGGCTTCAGCACGGCGAGCCACACGAGGAGGAGCCGAAGCGGCAGCAGGGGGACCTGACCGGCGGTGAACGCGATCACGCCGACCTCCCCCGTCACGTCGCGGTCGTAGCCCGAGACGACGTGAAAGAGGTCGTGACTATTGGCCATCCGCTTCACGAACCAGATCTGATCCTCGGTCCAGCCGAAGCGGGTGCCCTTCTCGTCGATGTCGGCTGCCTCGAGGAAGTAGTCCGCCGACCCCATCTCTTCGCCGCCGAGATAGTCGAGGTACGCGTGGGCGAAGCTGCCTTGCGGCATCGCAGCGAGGCGGGCGCGGTCCATCAGCATCGCATTGAGATCGGGGCGCGGGCGCTCGGCGAGCAGCCGACGACCGACCGGGTGCCGCGCGAACCGGTCGAACTCGTGCTGCACGGTCGGCCCCGCGAGCGCGAACATTGCCTCGAAGCTGTTGGCGAGATCGCTCGGCGTCGTGGCGAACCGAACGAGACAGCGCAAGCCGTGCGCCCACTCGCGACGCAGCGGTCTCGAGGCCGCGGGGCCTTCGGCTCGGGCGACGGTGGGCTCACTCATGGCGGGGCCTTCTGCTCGGGCGACGGTGGGCTCACTCATGGCGGGGCCTCCTGCTGTGAGTGTGACCGATCGACCGATCGGGGATCCACACCCATCGACGCCCCGCGAAACGAAAGACGGCGCCACCGGTGCAGCTCACCGGTGGCGCCGTCGGGTTCTTGCAGCGGTATCGAGCGCCGGGCAGCCGCTCGATGCGCGCACGCGTCAGGTCAGCTCCACGCTGACCAGCTTCGAGACGCCCTTCTGCTCCATCGTCACGCCGTAGAGCACGTCGGCGACCTCGATCGTGCGCTTGTTGTGCGTGATGACCAGGAACTGCGAGTGAGAGGCCATCTCGGTGATCAGCTGGTTGAAGCGCCCGACGTTCGCGTCGTCGAGCGCTGCATCGACCTCGTCGAGCAGGAAGAACGGCGAGGGGCGCACCTGGAACACCGCGACCAGCAGTGCGAGCGCGGTCATCGTCTTCTCACCGCCCGAGAGGAGGTTCACGTTCTGCAGCCGCTTGCCGGGCGGCTGCGCCATGATCTCGATCCCCGCTTCGAGCACGTCCTCGGCTTCAGTGAGCTCGAGGCTGGCCTTGCCGCCGCCGAAGAGCCTCGGGAAGTTCTCGGCGAAGCGCTTCGACACAGCCTCGAACGTCTCACGAAACCGGCGGCGACTCGTGCGGTTGATGCGGGCGATCGCCTCGCGCAGCGAGTCGATGGTCTCCTGCAGATCACGCTGCTGCTCGTCGAGGAATCGGTGGCGCTCGGCGAGCTCTTCGTGTTCTTCGATCGCGCCGAGATTCACGTCGCCGAGACTCTGCAGGCTCTTGCGCAGCGCCTCGAGCTTCTCTTCGCGCTCTTCGCGCGGCGCCCGGGCCAGCTCGGCGTTCTTGCGCGCCTCCTTCGCGACATTGACCGCATCGTCGGCGAAGAGCCCGGCCTCGGCCGGTTCGGCCGCGGCGTCGCCTTCCCCGTCGCTGCGCAGCGCCGCGGCGACGGCGGCCTCGGCCTCGGCCCCTGCGTCGGTCGTCGACTCGCCTGCGACGGGCGTCTCACCCTCCGTCGAAGAGTCGACCGCCGGATCCGGCGCGCCGGCGGACGCCTCTTCGGGTTCGAGGGGCGGCAGCTCCCACGAGGCGAGGTCGACGTCCCAGCGCTCGCGGATCGTCTCGACCTGATGGGTCAGGCGCATCTCGCTCTCGCGCAGCGTCAGCTCGGCCCCCGATGCGGCCTCCTGGCGACCGGAGAGCTGTGAGCGCAGATCGCGCATCCCGTCCTCGGCCTCGCGCACCTCGACGGCCTTCGCTTCGTAGGCGTCGCGCAGCGACTCGGCCTCGAGTCGCGCGGTCTCTTCGGCGCCGAGCTTCTCACCGAGCGACGCTTCGGCCGCTTCGACCTCGGTGGCGAGCGTGCGGCGGCGCTCGGCCGCCTGCTCGATCTCGCGCTCGCGGCGCTCGATCCAGGTCTGGGTATCGGTAGCGGTCGCGGCGGCGCGTTCGGCCCCCTCACGCAGTCGGTTGCGATTCTCGACCCGCGACTCGTGCGCGACCTTGAGCTCGGCCACCTTCTCGCCGAGGCGCGCGGCCTCCCGGTTCAGGCTGCCGAGCTGGAGCCCGAGCGAATCGAGCCCACGCTGCTTCTCGGTGCGCTCGTGTCGCGCCTCCTCGAGCGCGGTCTCGATGCGGGCCTGCTCTTCGGCCATCGCCTCGGCCTCGGCGAGCAGCTCGCTGCGCTCGGCCACGCGGTGCTCCTGCGCCTCGCCCAGTGTCTTGACCCGTTCGCTCGTCCGTTCGAGATCCTTCTCGTGGTTCGCAACGGCCAGCGCCGACGTGTGGTGGCGATTGCGCAGGTTGTCGAGCTCGTCGGTGGCGGCCTGAAGCTCGCGCGTCGCGGTCGCGTGCGCCGCTTCGCTGCGCGCGGTCTCCATCTCGAGCCCATCGACCTCGGCCTCGAGCTCTCGCACCTCGCGCACGCGCGAGATCAGTCCGCTCGATGCGGCCTCGCCGCCACCCCGAATCGCGCCGTCGGGCGTCACGGTATCGCCGAGCCGCGTCACGAAGGTCGCCGGCAGGCGCCCCTGGCCGAAGTGGCGGAAGACGTCGCCCAGGCTGTCGACCAGGTACACGTCGTGGAGCAGCGACCGCGCGGTCGCCTCGAAGCCGTCGGTGGCCCGCACGAGGTCGGCCAGCGGGGTGCCGAAGGGCACCGTGCCGAGCCCGACGGGATCGTCGGCGCCCGCAACGAGGAAGACGCCGCGGCCGGCTTCGGCCTCGCGCAGGGCATCGAGCGCGCGGAGGGCCCCCGAGCCGTCGCCGACGACGATCGCCTCGGCGCGCTCGGCGAGCACCGCCTCGACGGCCCGTTCGACATCGGCCGGCACGTCGAGCAGATCGCGCACGAGGCCGCGCAGGCCAAAGCGCTCGCGCGCTTCGTCGCCCTGCTCGAGCAGATGCCGCGTCGCCGCGTTGACGTCCTCGCGGCGCTCCACGACCTCCCGCAGGCTGTCGAGCCGCGCACGTCGGGCCTCGAGTCGCTCGCGCTTCTCGCGCAGGGCCTCGCCTGCCTCACGCTCCACTTCGATGGAGCGGGTGTGCTTGTTCATCGAGTCGACGAGCGACTCTTGCAGCCGGTCGCGCTCGGCGAGCAGGTTGCGCAGCCCGGCTTCGAGGTCGCGCTGCTCACCCTGGGCCGTCGTCGTCGCGTTCTGCTGCAGCTCGACCTCGCGGTCGGCGTCTCGCATGCGGCGGTCGATCTCGCCGCGGCGATCGGCGAGCGCGGCGATGCGATCCTCGTGCCGCGCGAGCTGGGTCAGCACGTTGACGAGCGCCTCGCTGCTCGCGTCTCGCTGGCGCTCGGTTTCGGCGAGCCGCGTCTGGGCGTCGCTCGCCTCGCGCTCGGCGCCGGCCAGCGTCTCGGCCTGCCGCGCGACGGCGTCTTCGATCTGAACCAGCTCGTCGCGGGCCTGCTCGGCCTCGCTGCGCGCCGTTTCGAGCTGCTCGTTCAGCCGCTCGAGTTCACTGCGGCGTCCCGCGTCGCTCTCGTCGAGGCTCTCGGTCTCGCGCCGAGCGAGCTCGATGCGGCCCTCGAGGTTCTTGATTTCGCTGCGCAGGCCGTAGAGCCGCTCGCTGCCGGTCGCCACCGCCTTCTCGGCTTCGACGAGGCCGATGCGCTGGGTCTCGATCGCGAGCTCGCGCTCGGCGAGCTGCGTCGTGAGTGCGCTGACGGCATCCTTGAGCTCGGTGAGCGATGAGCGGGCGCCCTGCACGCTCTCGAGCAGATCGGCTCGCTCGTCGAGGGCGAGCGACAGCTCGAGGATGCGCTGCGTCTCCTTGAGGCGCTTGTAGCGCGCGGCCTTCTTGGCCTGCCGCTCGAGCGTGTTGATCTGGCGCTTGATCTCACGCAGCACGTCGGTCACGCGGTTGAGGTTCTGCTCGGTGCTCTTGAGCTTGCCCTCGGCCTCGCGGCGCCGCGCCTTGTACTTGGTGATGCCGGCCGCCTCTTCGATGAGGATGCGGCGCTCGTCGGCCTTGGCCGACACGATCTCGGCGACCTTGCCCTGCTCGACGATCGTGTAGCCCTTGGCGCCGATGCCGGTGTCGCGGAAGAAATCCTGGATGTCCTTGAGGCGCGAGGGCGCCTTGTTCATCAGGTACTCGCTCTCGCCCGAGCGGTACAGCCGGCGGGTGATCTGGATCTCGGCGAACGGCGCATAGGCGGCCGGTGCGGTGCCGTCGCTGTTGTCGAAGGTGAGCTGCACCTCGGCCATGCCGATCGGCGGGCGGCTGTCGCTGCCGGCAAAGATCACATCGTCCATGCCGCGACCGCGCAGACGACGGGCCGACTGCTCGCCCATCACCCAGCGGATCGCGTCGACGACGTTCGACTTGCCGCAGCCGTTCGGGCCGACGACGGCCGTCACCCCGTCCTTGAACGAGAACGTGGTTCGATCGACGAACGACTTGAAGCCGTGGACCTGCAGTGACTTGATTCGCAAAGAGGCGCCCCCCGTTTCGGGCCCCGCCCTCGCGCGCGATGACGCTCGAGCGCGGCCCGTCCGCCTGCACCGCACCCCATCTGTGCGGGTCGGCGCCGGTGCCTTGTGCTGGCTCGGGCGACCGTCGGCCCGGTGTGGGGGCCTCCACTCGCTCGAAACCGGTCGTCGAATACGGGGACCGAGATCGAGGCGCACCGGAAGCCTCGAACGCGGTTAGGGGGTGCCGAATTGGTACCACTCCGGCGGGGGCGGCCGCAACGCGAATGCGCCGAGAAGGCTTCGATCTCGCAGGCTTGCGGCGAGACGGCGTTCGCAGGTGACCCCGCTCACGCAGAGAGGGTCTTTCCCCTCGCCCGGGCCGTGCGGCGCGGCTGCGCCCGGCGGGGTCGGGCCGCGCTCAGGCGCTCGCCGGCAGCGGCTCGGCGCTCGCGGCGCCCTCGGTCTCGGCCTGCAGCTCGTAGAGCGTGCGGTAGAGCCCCCCGCGCGCCATCAGCTCTTCGTGATGGCCCGACTCGGCGAGCTGGCCGCCGTCGAGCACGTAGATCTGATCGACGTCGCGGATCGTCGACAGCCGATGCGCGATGGCGAGCGCCGTCTTCCCTTCCATCAGGGTGTGGATCCCCTTCTGGATCAGCGCCTCGGTCTCGCGATCGATCGAGCTGGTCGCCTCGTCGAGCACCAGCACGTCACCCCCGTGCGCGAGGGCGCGCGCGAACGAGAGCAGCTGGCGCTGCCCCGACGAGAAGTTGCTGCCGCGTTCGCGCACCTGGGTCGCGTATCCCTCGGGCAGCCGCTCGATGAAGCGATGTGCTTCGGCGGCCCGGGCGGCTCGCTCGACGTCCGCGTCGGCCAGATCGGTGCGCCCGAGCGCGATGTTGTCGCGGATCGAGCCCGAGAACATGAAGACGTCCTGCAGCACGGTCGCGACTCGGCCCCGCAGCTCGCGCTGCGGCATGTCGCGAATGTCGACGCCGTCGATCGTGATGCGCCCGCGTGTCACTTCGTAGAAGCGCGAGAGCAGATTGATGATCGTCGTCTTGCCGGCACCCGTCGCGCCGACGAACGCGACCTTCTCGCCCGGTGCGACCTCGAAGCTGAGATCGCGCAAGACCCACTCTTCGCCCTGGTACGCAAACCAGACGTTCTCGAAGCGCACGGCGCCGCGCCCCGGCGCGGCGGCCGTCGCACCCACGGCCACGGTGCCCGGGATCGGCTCGGAGCCAGGGCCCCGCGACACGGCGCGATCGGCCGGTGGATCGACGATCGCGACGTCGGTATCCATCAGCTGGAAGATGCGCTCGGCCGACGCCATCGAAGACTGCATCACCGAGTACTTGGCCGACAGATCGCGCAGCGGCATGAAGAAGCGTCGCATCCAGTCGATGAACACGTAGAGCACGCCGGGCTCGGCGAGCCCGGTGCCCTTCCAGATGATGACCGCGACCGTGATGCCGCTCGCCATCTCGACGCAGGCGAAGAGCAGCGCGTCGTAGCGGATCGACTGCTTCCAGGCGTCGCGGTGGTCGGCGTTCATCTCGTCGAAGTCGCGCAGGTTGCGCTCCTCGCGCGTGAAGAGCTGCACGACCTTCATGCCGGTGATCGTTTCCTGGATGTTCGTGTTGATGCGCGCGATGCGGACGCGCACCGCCCGGAACGCCTCGCGCACCTTCAGCCGAAACACGATCGCCGCGAAGGCCAGGAACGGAATGACCGCGAACGTCCACAGCGCCAGCGTCGCATCGACGAGATACAGCGCGATCATGAAGCCGATCATCTTCACGACGTCGGTCACCAGCGCGACGATGCCGGCCGAGAACATCTCGGCGATGTTCTCGACGTCGTTCGTCGTACGTGTGACCAACCGCCCCACCGGGTAGCTGTCGAAGAAGCCCATGTGAAGCGACTGGATCTTGGCGAAGACGTCGCTGCGCAAATCGCGCATCGCAGACTGGCCCGTGCGCGCCATGATGATCATGTGCAGCAGCTGCAGGGCGGCGCTCGTGAGCGACACGGCCATGTAGAGCAGCGCCGTCCAGACGCCGAGCCAGATGCCCCAGGGCGGCTCCATCGGCGGCCGCAGGAGCCAGTCGAGGCGGCCGGGTTCGACCGCCTCGGGCGTGAGCAGGCGTTCGAGGCCCGACTTCACGATCCATGCCGGCGCCAGCTCCAGCGCGAACATCGGCGCCACCATCCCGATCGTGATCGCCACCTGCCAGCGATAGGGCGCGATGTAGTGCCAGAGTCGACCGATGAGCCGACTGTCGTAGACCTTGCCGAGGGCCTCTTCTTCCTGGATGTAGCTGCTCATGAAGGCGAGCCCCCGTCCAGTCCGGGGCCGCCATCACGGCGGGCGGCGCGCTGCTCGCGGCGTTCTTCTTCGGCCTGCTCGCTCGCGAGCCGTGCGTAGAGTCCATCCCGCGCCATCAGCTGGTCGTGATTGCCGAGCTCGACCATGTGGCCCTCGTCGAGCACCACGATCTGATCGCAGTCGCGCACCGTGCTGACGCGCGACGCGACGACGACGACGGTGCGTCCATCGAAGAGCTCCGCGAGCCCCTCTTGAATCGCCGACTCGGTCTCGGCGTCGACGGCCGACAACGTGTCGTCGAGGATCAGGATCGACGGACGCAGCGCGAGCGCCCGGGCCAGCGCCGTACGCTGCCGCTGCCCCCCCGAGAGCATCACCCCACGCTCACCGACGAGCGTTTCGAAGCCCTGAGGCAGATCGGTCACGTCCTTGGTGAGCTGCGCTCGATCGGCGGCCTCGCGCACCTGCGCCTCGCTCGCGCCGGGCGGCAGACCGTACGCGACGTTGTCAGCCAGGCTCATCGAGAAGAGGAAGGCATCCTGCGGCACCATCGCGATGCTGCGGCGCAGCGTCTCGAGCGGAATGCGATTGATGTCGACGCCGTCGAGGAACACCTCGCCATCGCCGACCTCGAACAGCCGCGGGATCACCGAGGCGAGCGTCGTCTTGCCCGACCCGACCGGGCCGACGATGCCGATGCTGCTGCCCGCTTCGACGTGCAGGCTCACGTCGGCGAGCGCCGCCTCGCGGGTGCCATCCCCTTCGACGCCGTCATAGGTGAAGGTGAGCCCCTTGAACTCGATCTCGCCCGAGAGGTCGGTCACCTCGGCCGCCTCTTCGTGATCGCGAATCGCCGGCTCGACCGACAGGATCTCGTCGATGCGCTGCATCGAGGCCGCACCGCGCTGCAGCAACCCGAACACCCAGCCGAGGATGAACGTGGGGAACGTCAGCGCGAACACGTACATCGCGAAGGTGAAGAAGCCGCCTTCGCTGATGCGACCGGCCTCGAACTCGACGAAGCCGACCAGCAGCACGATCGCCATGGCGAGGCCGGGCAGCAGACCGGTGATCGCGGGCATCAGCGCGTTGATCACGACGAGCGCGAGGTTGCGGTCGAGCACGTTCTGGTTCGCGCGCTCGAAGCGGCGCGTCTGCTCGGCCTCCATCGCATAGGCCTTGACGACGCCGATCCCCGAGACGGCCTCCTGCACCTGATTCGAGAGATCGGCGAGACCGACCTGGGCCGCGAGGCTGCGCGCATGCATCTGCGTCCCGAAAGCCCGCGCGATGAAGATGAAGAGCGGATACGGCACGAGCACCAGGACGCCGAGCTTCACGTTGATCGAGCACATGGCGACGATGACGGCCGTGAACAGCACCGGCGTCTGCATGGCCGAGAGCAGCGCGGGACCGAGCAACATGCGAACCGAGTTCAGGTCGTTCACGCAGCGGCTCATCAGGTCGCCCGTGCGCCAGTGAAAGTAGAACGACTGAGGCAGGCGCTGCAGGTGGGCGAAGAGGTCGTTGCGCAGCTCGTACTCGACCTCGCGCGCCGCATCGAACACGAGCGCTCTCGAGAAGAAGCGGAACACGCCGGTCAATACGGCCACGGCGAACAGTGCGGCGCAGCGACGGGCGACTTCGGCCGCCGTCACCGCGGGATCGACCGCCCCGTCGATCGCCCAACCCGTCAGCAGCGGCGCCGCGACGAAGCAGGCGACGTAGGCGAGCACGGTCACCGCCCAGAGCGCGTAGTAGCGCTGGTTGCGGACGAGGTAGACCGAGAGCCGCCGCAGGGCGTGACGAACCGGCGAGTCGCCGGTCTCGGCGGCCGAGCGCACGGGGGCCGGAGCGGTTGCGGCGGTCACGGTCGGACCCTCCGCGCGAGCCACGCCCGGTCGACGCCGAGAAAGAAGCCCGCGAGCGCGAGCGCATGGCGCGAGAGCGTGGCCAGCCACTGGCCGCGGTGGCGTCGCGCCGACGTCGTGACCGACTGGGGCAACATCGCGAGCCGGCCATGGCGCTTGATCAGGCGCACGAGGTCCAGATCCTCGAGGATCGCCACGTGGGGCACTCCCCCGGCCGCCGCGAGCACGCGGCGGCGGACGAAGATCGCCTGATCGCCATAGGGCAGTTTGAACAGACCCACCCGCAAAGCCACTCCCCATTCGAGCAAGCGCCATGCCGCGCCGCGCTCGTCGACGCCGTACCGGAAGGCGCCGCCGGCCACCGTCACATCCTCGAGCACCGATCGGACGCCCTCGCGCCAGCGCGGCGGCAGTCGCGTATCGGCGTGCAGAAAGAGCACGACGTCGGCCGACGTCGCTCGCCAGCCCGCGTCGAGCTGCCGGCCCCGACCCGCCTCGACTGCGATCGCGCGGGCGCCGGCCCGGCGCGCCTCCGCGACGGTGGCGTCGCGGCTGCCGCCGTCGACCACCCACACGTCCACGAAATCGCGAAGCCCCTCGGTCTCTGCGGTTTCGCCCGTTTCGCGAGCCGGCCCGTCCGTGGCCCCCTCGAGCGCACTCGCCACGGCGCGACCGACCCTCTCGGCCTCGTCGAGCGCGGGGATCACCACCGCGATGGCATCCGCCGAACTCATCGCCGTCCCATCCGAGCGATGCTAGCAGCCCGGCGGCGCGCCATTTGCGCAACCCGGCGGCCCTCGTCGCGCTGAAGCGCGCATGGCCCAGGAGAAGCCCCGAGGCCCAGCGGCACCGCGGAGATTGACAGCCTCGCTGCCGGTCCCCTATCCATGCCGCGTGCCCTCCGACGACCCCCGCGAAGACTCCGAGACGACGAACCCCTCGACCGCGCCGGCCTACGCAGCCTCGGGCGTCGACCTCGACCACGACGAGTCGTTCATCGACGACGTGAAGGGGATCGCGCGCTCGACGTTCCGGCCCGAGGTGCTGTCGTCGATCGGCGGCTTCGCTGGGATGTTCAAGGCGCCCGAGCGTTACAAGGAGCCGATCTTCGTCGCGGCGACCGACGGCGTGGGCACCAAGCTCAAGCTCGCCCAGCAGATCGGCCGCTACGACACGGTCGGCATCGATTGCGTCGCCATGGTCGTGAACGACCTCATCGTGCAGGGCGCCGAGCCCATCATCTTTCTCGACTACCTCGCCATGGGGAAGCTCGACAAGGCGCGAGCAGCCGACGCCCTCCGGGGCCTCGCCGAGGGCTGCAAGCGCGCCGGTTGCGCGCTGCTCGGCGGCGAGACCGCGACCATGCCCGGCATGTACGGCGAAGGCGAACTCGAGATGGTCGGCTTCAGCGTCGGCGTGGTCGAACGCGACGGCGTGATCGATGGCTCGACGATCAGCGAGGGGCATGCGCTGATCGGCATCGCCTCGAGCGGCTTCCACTCGAACGGCTACTCGCTGGTGCGGAGCGTGCTCGACGCGAGCATCGCCGCCGGCAAGGTCGAGCTGTTCGGCGAGCATCCGCTGCTCAAGGGCTCGGTGGCGAGCGAGCTGCTGGCGCCGACGCGCATCTACGTGAAGCCGCTGCTCAACGTCCTGCGCGACTTCACCGTGCACGGGATGGTCCACGTGACCGGCGGGGGCTTCGAGGGCAATGTGCCCCGCATTCTGCCCGCGACGGTCACGGCCCGCATCGACACCGAGGCCTGGCCGCGCCCGGGGGTCTACGGCTGGATCCGCGAGGCGGGCGAGCTGCCCGAGAGCGAGATGCTGCGCGTGTTCAACTGCGGCATCGGCATGATCCTGGTCGTCGCAGCCGATGACGAAGAAGACGTCATCCAGCGACTGCAGGGGCTCGGCGAGCGCGCCTACAAGATCGGCGTGATCGAACGCCGCCAGGACGGCGAGCCCGCGATGGTCATCGATCCCGGGTGCATGAGGGCCGAGTAGCGGTTCAGCCTCGACCGCGCGACGCTCACGACCACGCCGGTGCGACGGCCGCAGCCCATCGTGCCGCACAGGGAAGCGAGTCGAAGAAACGAGCCCAATAGCCAAGAGAGAGGAGCGTTGGATGGCTGGCCTTCCCGCCCTCCCCCAGGCCGAGCACCACCGGGCCCGCCGCTGGGACGCCATCGTGCTCGGCAGCGGCATCTCGTCGCTGGTCGCCGCGATCCGACTCGGCCTCGCCGGCCACCGCACCCTCGTCGTCGAAGAGGATCGCACCGCCGCGCTGCACCCGGCCCTGCGCGAGCCGTTCTGCCTCACGGGCGTCCGCGACGAGGGCGTCGTCGACCTGCTGCTGCGCGACCTCAAGGTGCCGCTCATCGACCAGCGCCGAATCGCGAACGAACGCGTGGCCCTGCAGGTGGTGTCGCCCAAGGTGCGCTTCGACCTCGGCGGGCCGGGCGTCACGGCGCGCGAGCTGGTGGCCTGGGGCTTCTGCGATCGTGAGCAGGCCGGCACGCTCAGCCGACGCATGGTCGAGGCGAGCGAGGCCGAACGCGAGGTCATGCTCGACAGCCCGGTCGTGCGGCTCGCGCGCCGCATCGGACGGCCGCGCCTGACCGCGAGCGGCGCGTCCGTTCGCGGGCTGCCGAGCGAGCTCGCACAGCCCGAGCCCGCGCTCGCGCCGCTCCTCGATGCGCTCTCGACCTCGATGTCGAACCTCGGCCTCACCGCGCCCTCGCCCGAAGCCCGCGCGCGACTCGTCGGCGCAGGCCTCGCGGGCGGCGCGGGCTTCCAGGATGCGCCGCCCTGGCTGCACGGCCTGCTGCGCCGACGCGTCGAGTCGGTCTACGGCGAGTTCCGCACCCTGGGCCAGAACTTCGAGTTCGTTTCGCTGAACGGCGACCCCGCCGTGCGCCAGACGAAGTCGGGCGAGCTGTGGGTCGCGCGCATGCTCGTCGTCGGCGCACCGCCGAGCGCGCTCGCGCCGCTGCTCGAGCCGAAGCTCGCGAAATCGCTGCTCGGGGCGCCGAGACCCCACGCGAACCGCGCGCGGCTGCACCTGCGCACGACGCCCGAGCTGCTGCCCCAGGGCATGTGCCCGCGCGTCGTGATGCTCCGCGAACCCGGGGCGGCCGGGCCGAGCGATCGCCTGATGACCCTCAACGCGAGCCCCGACCCGGACGGCGGCGCGAGCGTCGATCTCGTCGCCCGGATGCGCGTGCCCGACGGCACCAGCGAGGTCGAGGCGCGGGACGAGATGCTCGAACGCATCCACGAGCTGATGCCGTTCAGCGAGGGCCGACTCGAGCAGCGCGAGATCAAGGCGCCGCGATGGGACGATGACGACTGGCTCGAAGACCCGGTCGGCAGCGAGGGTTGGCCCACCGAAGTCGACCTGCGTCTCGATGCGAAGGCTCGGGTGTTTAGACTCGATCGCGCCAGCGTCGCCGGTCTCGGCGTCGAGGGCGACCTGCTGCTCGGATGGCGCGGCGGCGACGCGCTGGCCGACGAGCTGGGCTGATGGCCGGCGCCACGCCGCAGGTCGCGGCCGGCAACGTCGCCACCCTGCGTCGGCTGCTCGCCTGGGCGAGGCCCTTTCTCGCACTGCTGCTGATCGCGTTCGCGTGCACGATCGTGTTCTCGGCGGGCCGCTACGGCCGCGCCTACCTGACCAAGCCCCTCCTCGACGGCGTGCTGATCCCCGTCGTCGAGACCTCGGCGCCGCCGAGCGCCGCGCAGGGCCCCCCGGCCCCCGACACCGACGTCGCGGCCGGGCTCCATGTGCGCCTGGCCGAGTGGCTCGCGCCGTCCGAGGCCGCGGGCGGGCGCCCGCCCGGGTCGGTCACCGAAGCCCTCGCCCAGCTGCTGCTCGCGGCGCTCGTGATCGTCGTGCTGACGCCGATCGCGCTCTTTGGCCGCACGTATCTGACCGAGTACGCGCTCGCGCACATCGCCATCGACCTGAAGCGCGACGTTGCGCGCAAGCTGTTGCGACTGCCCTTGGCCGCACATGTCGACGCACGCTCGGGCGACACGCTGACGCGGGCCCTCGCCGACACCGACGCCGCGGCCGGCGCACTCGATCTCGTCTTCCAGCAGATCCTGCTCGGCCTGACGATGCTCGTGATCGGCGTCGGCACGCTGCTGTACATCTCGGTGCCACTCACCTTGCTCTCGCTCGTCGTCGCGCCGCCGCTCGCCTGGCTCGTCATCGCGTTCGGCCGACGCATCCAGCGCAGCGCCGAGCGCCGCCAGAGCCAGCTCGGCGAGGTCACCGGGCGCCTGCTCGCCATCGTGAGCGGCATCAAGATCATCAAGGCCTTCGGCGCCGAAGACACCGAGACCCGGTCGTTCGATGCCGAGACCGACCGACTCTTTCGCCACGACATGCGGGTCGCACGCAGCCGCGTGCTCTCGCGCGCGCTCGTCGAAGCGCTGAACAGCGCGGCCGGCATCGCCGTGCTGGTGATCGGCACCGGCCTCGTCCTACGCGGACGCTTCGGCCTGACGACGGGCGACATCGCCGCGTTCGCCACGGTGCTCGCCACCACCTACAAGCCGGTCAAGAATCTCGCGCGCGCGCACGGGCGACTGATCGAACACCTCGCGTCGGCGCGGCGCTTCTTCGCGGTGCTCGACGCGCCCGAAGAGACGGCCGACGCCCCCGACGCGCGGCCGCTGCCCGCAGGGCCGATCGACGTGCACTTCGACGACGTCTCGTTCACCCACACGCCACGCCCCGACGGCCGCGCGCTGCTCGAGGGCGTGCGGTTCCGCCTGGCCCCGGGCGAGGTCGTCGCGCTCGTCGGCGCGAGTGGCGCAGGCAAGACGACCCTCGTCGACCTGCTGCTGCGGTTCCACGACGTCGACGCGGGCGGCATCTCGGTCGCGGGCGTCGACGTGCGGGCGCTGCGACGAGACGCACTGCGCGAGTCGATCGCGCTCGTCAGCCAGGAGCCCTTCCTCTTCGACGCGACCCTCGTCGACAACGTCCGCTACGGGCGACCGGACGCCAGTGAAGCCGACGTACGCGCGGCGATGCGGGCCGCGCGGGTCGAAGACTTCGCGCGCGCGCTGCCCGAAGGCGCGGAGACGCGCCTCGGAGAGCTCGGGTTGCGCCTGTCCGGCGGACAGCGGCAGCGCATCGCCGTGGCGCGCGCGCTGCTGCGCGATGCACGCATCTTCGTCTTCGACGAAGCGACGAGCGCACTCGACGTCGAAACCGAGCGCCTGGTGCAGGATGCGATCGAGCGGCTCCGGGGGGAGCGCATCGTCCTGGTCGTCGCCCATCGCACGTCGACGATCCGCCGAGCCGACCGGGTGCTGCTGCTCGACGGCGGGCGCATCGTCGAAGACGGAACCGTGGCCGACGTGGCGGCCCGCAGCGCCCGCTTCCGCGAGCTGACGGGGATCGCGAAAGGCGAGCTCAGCGCCGGCGGCCGAGCTCCCGGCGCCGGCGGCCGAGCTCCCAGAGCCGCGCGTACTTGAGGAAGACGTAGAAGCTGGTCACCGCGGCGACGATGAAGCCCGGCCAGCCATCGCGAAAGCCCTGCTTCAGCACGTAGCCCCGAAAGAAGCGCCAGAGCGGACGCAGCGCGAGATGCGAGAAGCCGGCGCGCCGTCCTTGCGCGTGCAGCGCCCGCGCGGCCTCGCCCGAAAAGAAGACCATGCGCTGCACCTGATCGGCGAGGTCGCGGTAGCTGTAGTGCTCGAGGCGGCCGCGCAGCCGCTCGACGCGCCCGTCGACCACGATGCGGCCGTGGGGGTCGAGCCCGACGACCCGCGCCCGATCACTGCGGACCAGGCGCAGCTTCCAGTCGGGATGGAAGTCGCCATGCTCGATCCAGCGGCCGAGGTGCCACGTCACGCGGTCGAGCTCGAAGCCGTCGACGCCGGGCGGCGCAGCGAGCACGGCGTGCACGATCTCTTCGGCCAGGGGCGCGCTCACGACCTCGTCGGGGTCGAGCGCGAGCGCCCAGTCCCCCGTCGCCATGTCGAGCGAGCGCGAACGTTGATCGACGTCGCCTGCGTAGGCGTGGCGCTCGATGCGGTGGGCATGGGCTTCGGCGACCGCCGCGCAGGCGTCACCGTGGCGGGCGTCGAGCAGCACGCAGATCTCGTCGACGAAGGGCAGCGCCTTCACGCAGCGTTCGAGCCCCTCGGCGTCGTCCGCAGCCATGATGCACGCGCTGATGCGGGGGCCGGCGGTCACGAGCAGACCTCGCGCGAGTCGAAGCGCACCGAACCCAGGCTCGGGATGCACGCGCTGACGCGGGGGCCGGCGGTCACGAGCAGACCTCGCGCGAGTCGAAGCGCACCGAACCCGGGCTCGGGATGCGCGCGCTGATGCGCGGGCGGGCGGTCATGAGCAGACTTCGCGCGGGTCGAAGCGCACCGAACCCGGGGTCGGGATGCACACGCCGATGCGGGAAGGGTCAGCCATGTCAGCCGCGGACGCGTTCGACCCCGACGACGCCCTTCACGCGGCGGATCTCGCGCATGACGGCGGTGAGCGTCTTGGCGTCGCCGACCCACAGCTCGAAATCCTGGGTCACCTGGACGGCATTCGGCTCCGTCTCGACCTTGACGCCGGCGATGTTGATGCCGGCCGAAGAGATCGCATTGGTCACCTTGGCCAGCACGCCCGGCGCGTCCTTGGTGTGGACGCGAATCTTGGTGCGCCGTTCGACCCCATGACCATCGTCCCAGTCGACGTCGATGCGCCGGTCGGTGTCGAGTTCGAACGTGCGCGGGCACCCGCGACTGTGCACCGTGACGCCGCGGCCGCGGGTCACGAAGCCGACGATCTCGTCGCCGGGCAGCGGATCGCAGCAGCCGCCGATGCGCACGAGCACGTCGTTGTGCCCCGAAACCCGAATCCCCGACCCCTCCGGCACTTCGCGCGACCGCGAGAAGAGGTTGCGGATCCGGCTCGGCACCATGCTCGATCGCTCGGCGGCCTGCGCCTCGGGCTCGTCTTCGGCCTCGCCCCTGAGGCGCTTCACGACCTTCGAGGCGGCGAGCTTGCCGTACGAGATCGCCGCGAACAGATCATCCTCGGTGCCTTCGCGGATCTCAGCCGAAGCGGCGGCCGCGAGCTCGCCGCTGTCGCGCACGTTCTTGAGCGAGATGCCGGCGCGTCGCAGCTCGCGGTTCAGGATGTCCTCACCGAGCTGCCTGGCGCGATTGCGTTCGACGACGCGGATCGCGTGGCGGATGTTGCTGCGCGCTTTGCTCGAATGAACGAAGTCGAGCCAGTCCTTGCGCGGCTGCTGGTAGGGGTCGGTCTGCACCTCGACGGTGTCGCCATCTTGCAGCTCGTGACGAATCGAGACCTGCTTGCCGTTCACCCGTGCGCCGACGCACTGATTGCCGATCTCGGTGTGGATCGCATAGGCGAAGTCGAGCGCGGTGGCGCCGCGGGGCAGGTTCAAGACCTCGCCCTGGGGCGTAAAGACGAAGACCTCGGCGGGGAAGAGATCCATCTTGACCGCATCGAGGAACTCGTCGGGGTTCGTCACCTCGCGCTGCCGCTCGAGCAGCTCGCGAAGCCAGGCGAATCGCCGCTCGTCCGAGCCGCTCTCGCCGAGCCCCTCCTTGTACTTCCAGTGCGCCGCGATGCCGAACTCGGCGTCGTCGTGCATCTCGGCGGTGCGGATCTGCACCTCCATCCGCTCACCGTAGGGACCGATCACTGTGGTGTGCAGCGAGCGGTAGCCATTGGGCTTCGGCAGCGCGACGTAATCCTTGAAGCGCCCCGGCACCGGCGCCCACATCGAGTGGATCAGCCCGAGCGCCGCGTAGCAGTCGGCGTCGCCCCCCGACACCACCACGCGGAACGCGATCATGTCGTAGATCTGATGCAGCGCGAGCGACTGCGCCTGCATCTTCTTGTGAATCGAAGACAGCTCCTTGAGCCGCCCGCTGACCTCGGCCTCGAGCCCGGCGCTCCCGAGCTTCGACGAGATCGTGTCGATCACCTCTTCGACGTACTGCTCGCGCTCCTCGCGGCTGCCGCGAATCTGGCGCTCGAGCTCTTCGGAGACGTGCGGATGGAGCTCGCGAAACGACAGCGCTTCGAGCTCCTGCTTCATCCAGTAGATGCCGAGGCGGTGCGCCAGCGGCACGTAGATGTCCATCGTCTCCTGGGCGATGCGGTGCTTCGCGTCGTCGCTCATGAACTTGAGCGTGCGCATGTTGTGGAGCCGGTCGGCCAGCTTGATCAGCAGGATGCGAATGTCGGTCGACATCGCGATCAGCATCTTGCGGAAGTTCTCGGCCTGGCGTTCGCGCGCGCTCTTGAACTCGATCTTCGCGATCTTGGTCAGGCCCTCGACGAGGAACGCGACCTTGGGTCCGAAGAGATTCTCGAGCTCTTCCTTCGTCGTCAGGGTGTCTTCGAGGGTGTCGTGGAGCAGCGCGGCCGCGATCGTCTCGTCGTCGACGCGCATGTCGACGAGCAGATAGGCGACCTCGAGTGGATGAATGAGATACGGCTCGCCGCTCAGGCGCTCCTGCCCCTCGTGGACCTTCGCGCTGAAGACGTACGCCTTCTGCAGCAGCGTCAGATCGGTCCCCGGATTCTGCTCGATCATCCGGTCGGCGATGTCGTTGAAGCGGAGCATTGAGCAAAAGCCCTGTTGATTCGCAGACTTGCCCTAGGGTACGGGCCAGTCGGGCGCGCGGCAAACGCCGAGATTCCGCCCCCCGGCGCGATCCGGCGTGCGGGACGTCGGCGCCGACCGCCCCCGCGTCAACCCGGCGGCAGGTCGTCGGCGTTGGTCGCGCTCCATTCGGCCCACACGCGCTCGCGGCCGTAGCGCGACGCGACGTCGCCCAAGCGCGCGGCGTCGCCGGAGCGCTCCGCGGCGACGATGTCGTTCACGGCGGCGATGCAGGCGTGAAGATCGTCGTTCACGATCGCGTAGTCGAAGTGCTCCACTGCCTTCAACTCGATGTCGGCGATCGCCAGGCGCTTGTTGATCGTCTCTTCGTCGTCGGTGCCGCGACCGCGCAGGCGCCGAGCCAGCTCGGTGAGGCTCGGCGGGAGCAAGAAGACGAAGCGGGCGCCGGTATCGTGCTCGCGCAGCTGCTGGGCGCCCTGCACCTCGATCTCGAGCAACACGTCGCGCCCGCGCTCCTCCATCTCGAGGCGCAACGCCTCCTTGCTCGTTCCGTAGAGATTGCCGTTGTAGCTGGCGTGCTCGAGGAACTCACCTGCATCGACCATCTGCCGAAACGTCTGGGCATCGACGAAGTGGTAGTGGATGCCGTTCTCCTCGCCCTCGCGCGGCTTGCGCGTGGTGTGCGAGACCGAGTGCACGATGCCGGGATCCCCCTCGACGACGTCGCGGCACACGGTGGTCTTGCCCGTCCCGCTCGGCGCCGCGACGACGAACGCCAGCCCCGATCGACCCGAACCGCTCACGCACTCCCCTCCTCGGTCTCTTCGGGCGATAGGCGCGCCGCGATGGTCTCTGTGTTGATCGCAGACAGGATGACGTGGTCGCTGTCGGTCACGAGGATCGATCGCGTGCGCCGCCCCTCGGTC
The DNA here is from genome assembly GCA_965250285.1 of Myxococcota bacterium. Taxonomy (GTDB): domain Bacteria; phylum Myxococcota_A; class UBA9160; order UBA9160; family UBA4427; genus CAYYSY01. The sequence goes on along the minus strand of OZ252299.1, from coordinate 6,139,175 downwards.
GCGTCGATCAGCTTGCCGCGCTGACCCGCCTCTTCGCGCAGGCGCCGCATCGGGTTCGACTGCGGCGAGACGACGGCGATCACGCGACCCGTCGACACCAGGTTGCCGTAGCCGATGCTGATCATGCGGGGGACATCGATCGACGCCGCACGCTCGGGCGCACGCCGGGCAGCCGCCTTGGCCGCCGATTTCGCCGCGCTCTTGCCCGACTTGCGCGTCGAGCCGCTACTCAACGTTCTGCACCTGCTCGCGGATCCGCTCGAGCTCGGCCTTCAGCTCGACGACGTCGTGGGCCAGCGGTGCGTCGTTCGCCTTCGAACCGACGGTGTTCGCTTCGCGCCCCATCTCCTGCAGCAGAAAGTCGAGGCGCCGGCCGACGGGCTTCGATGCGTCGCCTTCGGCGAGGATCGCGCGAAACTGGTCGACGTGGCTGCGCAGCCGCACGAGCTCTTCGGTGATGTCGAGGCGGTCGGCGGCGATCACGATCTCCTGGTGCAGGCGCGCATCGTCGAACTGGCCCGTCTCCTGCCGCAGCTGCTCGGCGCGCTTGCGCAGGCGCTCCTTCGTCGCCTCGACGACGAGCCCCGAGCGCGCCTCGAATTGACCCGTCAGCTCGAGCACGTGCTCGAGCCGCCCCTCGAACTCGCGCGCGAGCGCCGCGCCTTCGGCGACGCGCATCGCCTCGAGCGCGTCGAGTGCCTCACCCACGGCCCGCGACAACCCGCGGCCGAGCTCGTCGGTGTCCCACTCCACCTCGGCGACCCGCACGACGCCCGGCATCGCCATCAGCGTCGCGGCATCGAGCTCTCCGGGCAGCGCGTGCGCCTCGGCGAGCGCGCGGGCCGCTTCGACGTACTGCTCGGCGACGGCGGCATCGACCTGCACCTGCCCGGGCAACGCGCCCGCCTGGGTCGGCACCGAGACACTGCAATCGACCTTGCCGCGGCCGAGCCGCGACTGCATCGCGGCCTTGACCTCGGCATCGCGGTCGGCGAGCGCACGCGGCAGCTTCACACGCGCATCGAGATGGCGATGATTGACGCTGCGGATCTCGACCTCGAAGACCGTCTGTCCGACCTGGAACGTCGACCGTCCGAAGCCGGTCATGCTGCGAATCATCCCGTTCCTCCGTTCGCGCCCGAGCGCGCCTCGTTCGCCGCGGCGAGCACGGGATCGAGGCGAACGAGCAACTCGTCCCGACTGGCCGTTGCCGTGCCGACCTTGGCGACCGCGACCCCCGAGGCCGCGTGCGCCAGCAGCGCCGCATCGACGAGCGTCGCGCCGGCGAGTCGCGCCAGCCAGAGCGCAGCGAGACTCGTGTCGCCGGCGCCCTGCACATCGTAGACGTCCAGCGAGGCCGTCGGCACCACTCGGGGTTCGGCACCGACCTCGGCGCCGAGGATCACCATGCCCGCGGCGCCGCAGGTGAGCGCGACCTCGGTCCCGGGCAGACGATCCCGCAGGCGCAGGGCGAGGCGCCGGGCGTCGCGCTCCCCGTTCGCGTCGCCGCCGAGGAGCGCCCGCGCCTCGGCCAGGTTGGGCTTCACGAGTCGAGCACCGGCCCAGCCATCCAGATGGCCCTTGGGATCGACGGCGACCGGGACGTCGATCTCTCGCGCGCGCTCGATCAGGCGCTGCGCCCCCGCTTCTGCCAGAACGCCCTTCGCGTAGTCGACGCCGGCGACCCCATCGACCCCCGGCAACATCACCCGAAGCCGCTCGTCCAGGGCGCTCGCAACTTCGGTCGAAAGTGGCGCTGTGTGTTCACGGTCGGCGCGGATCATCTGCTGATCTCGAGCGACGATGCGGGTCTTGCGCGTCGTCGGCCGGCCGGCGTCGACGACGACGCCCGACGTCTCGACCCCGAGCTCCTTCAGCAGGTCGACGACGAGCCGCCCCTCAGCGTCATCGCCGACGACCGAGCAGAGCTTCGGCCGGGCGCCGAGCGCGGCGAGGTTGCGCACGACGTTGCCCGCCCCACCGAGCGCGTTCGTCTCGTGCGTCACGGCGACGACGGGCACCGGCGCTTCGGGGCTGACGCGTTCGACCTCGCCGTTCAGGTACTGATCGATCATGACGTCGCCGACGACCAGAACCTCGAGGTGCTCGAAGCGCTGCACGACGTCGCGCAAGCGCTGGGGCTTTGCGTCTCGGTCGCTCATTCAAGTCTCCCCGCGCTCGCGCCGGCGCCGCGGACGGCCGGCGGCGCGCACAGCCTTTTGGCCGCCTCCCAGGCATGGCCCGGCGTGATGCCGGTCATGCAACCATGGTCGATCGGGCACACGCGTTGGTAGCAGGGCCGGCACGCCACGTCGTGGGTCAACACGACGACCCGCTCGAGGTTCTCGGCCGTCTTCTCGAGGGCGGTCGGCCCCATGAACACGACGACCGGTGCCCCACTCGCAACCGCGACGTGACGCGCCCCCGCGTCGTTGCAGACGAGCAGATCGAGGCGCTGCATCAGCGCGGCCAGCACGCCGAGCGGCGTATCGCCGACGAGCGAACGGCTCTCGCCGCGCATCTGCCCGCGAATGCGCTCGACGAGGGGGCGCTCCGACGCGGCGCCCAGCCACACGACGACGTCGCCGCGCGCCGCGAAGCGATCGGCCAGCGCGGCGAACGAAGCCTCGGGCCACTGCTTCGAAGGGCCGAACGAGGCGCCCGGCGCGAAGCCGACGATCGAACCGCTCGGATCAGTCGCGCCGAGCAGCCGACCGGCCTCGCGCGTCGCCGCCGCGGTCGCATGCAGCTCGAGCGCCGTCCCGTCGTCGGGACAACCGAGGGCTTCGAGCAATGTCGTGACGAAGATCTCTCTCGCGACCAGTCGACGCCGCCCCCAATGCCGGGGGGCCTCGATCGCATCGTGCATCAGCACCGAGCGCCCGCCGCGTGCGAAGCCGCCGACACGACGCACGCCGGCCCAGCGCAGCAGCAAAGCCGAAGAGAAGCTCTCGGGCAGGCAGACGCCGTAGTCGAAGGGCCCGGCCGCACGCAGACGCCGCGCTTCGCGTCGCAACGCGCGAACGCCCTGCGGTCGCCCATCCATCGCGACGATCGCGTCGACGTGCGGACTGCCCTCGAGGAGCGGCGCGAGTACACCCGGCAGCTGCACACTGATGTGAGCGTCGGGCGCGTGGCGCCGCAGGGCGCGCAGCCCCGGCGTCGCCATGACGACGTCGCCGAGCCAGTTCGGCATGCGAACGACGATCCGCCGGGCATCGCGCAGCGGCGCGCGCGTCATCGCAGCGCTCCGATCCGCAGCGCATCCGGCTCGGACGGGCGCGCGGCGGCGGCGCTGAGCACCCGGCGGACCGCGTCGATCACGTCCGACACCGGCAGCTGTCGAAGACACGGGGCCGCCTCGCAACCGTTTCGACACGGGCTGCACGGCAGCGGCAGATGGGCCCGAGCCCATGGCGTCTCGACCCAGGGCTCGTTCTGCACCGGGTGCGTCGGCCCGAGGATCTGCACGACGGGCGTGCCGACGAGCGATGCGAGATGCAGCGGCCCGGTATCACCGCTCACCACCAAGCGCGCGGCAGCGAGCGCCTCGATCAACGCACCGATGTCCCCCTCGGTCGGCGCGATGCGCGCGGCGCCGCCCGCCGCCGCCACGAGCGCCTCGGCGTCGGCCCGTTCGGTGTCGTCGACACCGCACGTCACGAGACAGGGCGCGCCGAGCTCGGCTTCGAGGCGACGCGCAAGCTCGACGAAACGTTCGACCGGCCAACGCTTGTAGGGCGTGCCAGGGCTCGTGCCCGGGTGAAGGACCGCGTGTGTCCCGCGTGACCCGCCCCCATCGGCGAGCCCGGGCACCCGAGTGCCGTCGACCCGCGCGCCGAGCGCCCGCGCGATCACGGCGTTGCGCTCGAAACGCGAGCACGTCGCGCTCGGCAGGCGAACGCCCTCGGTGTAGAAGAACGCAGCCCCTTCGCGCGCCGCCGCGCCCGCCGGACCGACCCGGCGTGGCGCTCCACTCTGCCACGCCAACACGCCGCTCTTCAGAATGCCGTGAAAGTCGACGACCCCGTCGAAACGCCGCGCACGCAACGCGGCGCGAAAGCCGCCGAGGCTCGACAGGAGCTCGCCGGCGCGGCGCCCTTCGAGCGCCCGCTCGAGCGCGGGCCGTGGAAACACGATCACCTCGTCGAGCCAGGGCAGTCGCTCGAGCAGGGGCGCCGCGCCCGGCTCGACGAGCCAGGCGAGGTGCGCGTCGGGCCACGCGCGTCGCAACGCCCACGCGGCCGGGAGCGTCCGCACGACGTCACCGAACGCGCCCAGGCGCACCACGAGCCATCGCGGCGGCGCCGGCCGGATCGGCGCGGCGCGGGCTTCGGGTTCGTCGTGCGGGGACAGGTCGGGGATGACGCGCCTCTCGGTCTCGGGCCCCGGGGACCGACGAGGAGCCGTCAGCCCGGCCCGGGGGTCGCGCCCTGCCGAGGATACCTCGCTGCCGCGCGCGCGATCGCCCCGGCTCGCCGAACGACCCACTGCCCGGCGCAGCGCGAGGATGGTCGGCGAGCCCGCCAGCGGATTAGATTCTCGCCCGTGCACGCTCCGCCGATCGATCCCGCCCGCCGCGACCCGGCCGCCGCACCGCCGCTCGCCTTCGAGACGACGCAGCGGGCCGGGCTGCATCTGCACGTGACCACCGACTATGCAGCGGCCCTGCGGCGCCTCGGCTTCGACGATGCGGCGCATCTGCGCGCACTGGTGCGCTCGCTCGAGCCGGACCCGAGCCGACGCGCGGGGCGCGCCGCGACCCGGGTGATCGAAACGCCGATCGGCCAGGTGCTGATCAAGCGGGTGCTCAAGGGCGGCGTCCTGGCGCCCCTCTTCGGGGGTCGCGTGCCGAGATTCGCCCGCGCCCGCGACGAGATCGACGTGACGGCGGCGCTGCGCGCGCGCGGCGCCCCGGTGCTCGAGCCGGTCGTCGCGGCGGGCGTGCGACAGGGCGCCGGATGGCTCGCGCTCGTCGGCACGGCCTTCGTGGCCGACGCGGTCGACGGCGCCACCGCCCTCGAGCGCGCCGGCGCGCGCGATGCGGCCGCAGTGACCGCGCTCGCCCGACGCTGCGGCGAAGCGATCCGACGATTTCACGACACCGGCGCGCGCCACGCCGACCTCGCGATCACCAACCTGCTGGTGCCGCCGGGCGACGCCCCGGTGCGCGTGATCGATCTGCAGGGCGCGCGGATCGGCGCCGCGCCGTCGCTGGCTCGCCGCCGCCGCGAGCTCGCCCGCCTCGCACGCTCGATCGCGCGTCGCCCGGCGATCGCGGGGCTCGCGAAGGGGGCGTGGCCTGCGCTCGAAGCGGCCTACGCCGACTCGATCGCAGCGTCCGACGACTGACGGGGTGGGTTCGCCGCCCGCGGCGCGAGGCCGCAGCGCACCTCGACGAAGTGCGGCAGCGACGGCCAGTCGGCCGAGACCCAGTCGAGCTCGAGCACGTACACGCCGACCCCCGGCTCGACCCAATCGGGATCGATCTTCGCCGCGTCCTTCTCGGTCGTGATCCACAGGCGATTCGTCTCGCCCAGCCCCTCGATCTCCCGCCGCCGCCAGCGGTGATGATCGCGGCGCACGAGGGCGTGGCCGATGTCGACGCCGTGGCGCTCGGCGAGCGCGCGCACGCTCGCGGGATCGGCCAACGCGGCGAGCAACCCGACCGTGCGCCCCTCGAGCGCATCGGGCGCGACGCGCTTGCCCGAACGCAGATCGCGCCAGCCACGCACCCGTCGCTCGGCCTTGAAGCGACGCAGGCCCGGCGCATGGGCATCGACGAGCCGCGCGTCTTCGGCGCGCAGCCCCCCCCCGGTCACGATCAGCGCGTCGGCACGCTTCCAGCTGCGCTTCGACTCGCGCAGGGGCCCCGCCGGCAGCACGCGCCCATTGCCGAGACCGATCTCGGCGTCGAGGCACACGAGATCGAGGTCGCGGTGCAATGCGTAGTGCTGATGCGCATCGTCGAGCAGGACGACGTCGCAGCCGAACTCGACGACCGCGAGCATGCCGGCGCGATGCCGATCGCGTGAGACGAGCACCGGCACACCGCGGGTCTCGCGCGCGATGACCACCGCTTCGTCTCCGACTAGAGCGGCCCGCGCACAGGCCCCGGTGCCGTGGGATGCGATCTCGACACGGTGCCTTCCGAGCCGCACGCCGTGGCCCCGAGTGATCACCGCGACGCGATGCCCACGGTCGCGCAGGGCGCGAGCGAGACCGATCGTCGCGGGCGTCTTCGCCGCACCGCCGACCACCCAGCTGCCGATCGACACGACCGCGCAGGGCAGGCGGCGTGCGGGCCGGCGGCCGAAGCGCCGCGTACGCCGGTCGATGCGCGCGCCGAGCGCGTAGAAGGCCGAAGCGAGCCATGAGAGGGGTCGGACCGACGCCGCCCCGTGTGGACCCGTTCGGGCGTAGAGGCCGGAAGGCGCAGCCGTGGCGACGACCTCGGGCGCCAGCGCGCGCCGACCTGCCGCGGATGCGCGCGCGGCTTCGAGCACGAGTCGGACGTTCGCATCGAGGGCGGCGCGACCGGCCTCGATCAGCGCGGTGCCCCGCGCCACGCGGTCGGCGCGCTCCCGGGTCGCGTCGAGCAGGCGTGCGATCTCCGCACCGAGTCGAGCTCCGTCGGCGACCTGGATCGCCGCATCGGCCGAGACGAGCGCCGCGACGACCTCGGCGACGTTGGCCGTGTGCGGGCCGACGAGCACCGGCCGACCGGCACGCAGCGGCTCGATCGGGTCGTGGCCGCCGGTGGCCCCGAACGTGCCACCGACCACGGCGATCAGGCCGTGCGGCCAGACCGAGGGCAGCTCGCCCAGCGTGTCGAGCACGACGACGTCGGCGCGATCGGAGCGCTCGGCGTCGGTCGAGGCTTCCGCTGCCAGCGCCGTACGCCGACGCGCGCGCACCCCTTCGCTCGCGAAGCGACGAAGCAGCGGCTCGACCGCTTCGAGGTCGCGCGGAGCCCAGAGCCACTGCACCTCGCGGCCGGTCGAGGCGACGGCGCGCATCGCGGCGAGCAGTTCGCCTGCTTCGTCGAGGTGCACGCTGCCGAGTACGATCGTCGGGCGACGCGCCATCCAGTTCAGGATCTCGGGCGCGACCGGCTCACGATCCCCCGACTTCGCCCACTTGAGGTCGCCGGTCACCTGCACGCGATCGGCGGGCGTACCGAGCTTCACGAAGCGCCCGGCATCGACCTCGGTGCGCGCCCCCACGGCGGTGAGTCGCGCGAACGTGCGTGTAAAGAATGGCGCGATCTCGTGCTGTCGGTGAAACGCGCGATCCGAGAGCCGGCCGGAGACCACGACCACGGGCACGCCCGCGCGCTCGGCCGCCGCCACGAGCGCAGGCCAGACCTCGGTCTCGACGAGCACGAGCGCGCGCGACCGCACTCGCCTTACGGCGAGGCCCGCGAGCCAGGGGTGATCGAGGGGCGCGAGCCGACAGGCGACGTCGGGGCAGCGGGCCCTCAGCCAGTCGCGGCCGGCGATCGTTTGCGTGGTCAGCAGCAGCGACGGGTGGCTCCCGCGCACCGCTTCGATCAGCGGCAGCGCGGCGGCGGCCTCGCCGAGGCTCGCGGCGTGGATCCAGATCGGGCGCTCGTCCAAGCGCTTCGGCGGCGTGAGTCGCTCGAGGAGACCCGCGCGCCATTGGGGTCGCGCAAGCGCGGCGACGAGCGCGACCGGGCCGACCACGAGGGTCGCCAGCGCCACGAAGACGTGCCCGATCACGCGCATGAACACCGCCCCCCTTGATCCGAAGCGCGTCTCGCGTCGCTGCGGCCGGCTCGCCTCAAGACCCGCCCCCCTCGGCCAGCATCGCATCGACGAGATCGGCCGCGCGCTCGATCGCACCGCCCGCGCCGAGGCGCCCGGCTGCGACCGCGAGCGCTTCGAGCTGGGCCGAGCGCCCGGGGCCTTCGACGAGGTCGGCCGCCGCGGCGGCGACGGCCTCGGGCGTCGCCTCGGCCTGCCAGTATTCGGGCACGATGCGTCGCCCCGCCACCAGATTCGGCATCGCCATGTGGGGCACGCGCAGCAGACGCCGCACGATCGCCGCGGTGATCGGGTGCCCCCGCGCGATCATCACCATGGGCGTGCCGAGCAGCATCGCCTCGGTCGTGACGGTGCCGGGCTTCACCAGAGCGACATCCGCCGCACGCAGCACGTCTCGCGAGTCGCCCTCGACGACGCGCACGCACTCGGCGATGGCGCTCGGTGCCGCTTCGACGCAGGCAGCGATGCGGGCCCGCTCGATCGACGGGGCCCGGGCGATCACGGCGCCGAGACCGGGCCAGCGCGAGCGAAGCCGCGCGAGCGCCGCGAGCTGAACCGGCAGGTGCGCCTCGACCTCGTTGCGCCGGCTGCCCGGCATCAGCGCAAAGAGCGGATCCCAGCCCGCGACATCGAGCCGCCCGCGCGCCTCGTCGCGCGTCGGCGCCGGTGCGCGGCCGATCTCGTCGACGATCGGGTGCCCGACGAAGTCGACGGTCAAGCCGGTGCCGACGTAGTGCTCGGCCTCGAACGGCAGGATCACCGCGAGGCGGTCGACGCGGCGCGACAGCTTGCGAATGCGTCCGCGCCGCCAGGCCCAGACCTGGGGCGCGACGAAGTAGAGGATGGGCGCGGCGCAGCGACGACGGAGCGCCGACGCGAGCGGCAGGTTGAACGCCCCCGAGTCGATGAGCACGACGAGATCGGGCGTGTGCGTCTCGACGTGATCGAGCAGGGCGCGCCGGGTCGCGCGCGCGGCGCCCGCGGCGCGCAGCACCTCGACGACGCCCCCGACGGCGAGTGCGTCGCTCGAAGCGACGAGATCGACGCCGGCCTTCGCCATCGCGCGGCCTCCGAGCCCCGAGAGCTCGAGAGCGTCGTGGCGCTCGTGAAGGCAGCGCGCCAGCGCCGCACCGTGCAGATCGCCCGACACGTCGCCGGCCGAGAACAGGATGCGGCGCTTCGGTTCCAGAGGGGACATGGCGGCTCTCGTCGCGATGCTTCGGGGCCGCGCGGGCGTCGACCAGGCGAGCGCGGGCGCCGGCTAGTCGAGCGCGGGCGGAGGCTAGTCGAGCGCGGCGACCGGTCCGATCGCCTCGTTCACACGCACGGCCGTGCGCAGTGCATCGAGGCCGTCCAGGCCGTCGACCTCGGGGCGGCAACGCGTTCGCACCGCGGCCACGAAGTCGCGCAGCTGCGCGAGCAGCGCATCACCCCGGTCGACGTCGAGCTTCTCGAGTCGCATGGCAGCCGACGCAGCATCCTCGCCGGGCTCGCGCCGAATCGCCACGGCGCTCTGCTCGAGGAAGTCGACCGAGAAGTATCCGTCGGGTTGAAAGAAGCGCATCTTGCGCGTGGGCGTGCTCGTCACCCGACTCGCGGTGAGATTCGCCACGCAACCGCCCGGAAACCGCAGCCGCGCATTGGCGATGTCGATCTCGGGGGAGAGGATCGGCACGCCGACGGCGTCGATCTCGCTGGGCGCCTCACCGAGGATCTGCTGCAGGATGTCGAGGTCGTGGATCATCACGTCGCGCACCACGTCGATGTCGGTGGCGCGGTCGGGGAACGGCCCGAGGCGGTGCACCTCGATGAAGCGCGGCGCGCGGATGTGCTCGCGGATCGCGCTCATCGCACCGTTGAACCACTCGAGATGACCGACCTGCAGGATCCGTCCGCCCTCGGTCGCGAGCCCGAGCAGCTGCTCGGCCTGGCCGACGGTCGAGGCGATTGGCTTCTCGACGAGCACGTCGACACCGGCGAGCAGTGCATCCCGTACGATGTCGAAGTGGCTCACCGTGGGGACGGCCACCACGACGGCATCGGCCTTCTCGAGCAGCGGTCGATGCTCGACCCAGGCCGACGTCTCGAGCCGGTGCGCCACACCCCGCGCACGCGCGGGCCGCACGTCGGCGACGCCCACGAACTCGAGCCCCCGGTCGTCTTCGGCGAGCGCCGCGATCTTCTCGGCATGCAGCCGGCCCATGTAGCCGACGCCGATCACGCCCACGCGGGTGGGATGCCCGGGGATTGCTTCGGCCGACCCGACGCGCGTCAAGCCCTGCCCTCCTGTCGCCCGACCCGCGGCGATGCACTGGATTCGATCGGCTGCACCGCAGCCGGTTCGATGCCGACGATGGCAATCCCGAGGGCATCGGCGCGCCCGGCGAGCGCCGCGCCCCCGATCAGGATCGTCCGCCCGGCCTCGACCGCGAGCACCCGCAGGCCGGCGTCGGCCATCGCCTCGAGCGTGCGCGTACCGACGGCGGGGAGATCGAAGCGTGGATCCTGCGCCGGCCGCGCGACCTTGACCAGCACACCCTCACCCGCGCCCAGCTCGCCGGCTCGGGCGATCGTTGCGTCGGTGCCCTCGATCGCCTCGACTGCGAGGACGGTGCCGGCCTCGACGGCCACGCACTGGCCGACGTCGAGCGCGGCCAGGGTGCGCGCGATCGGCGAGCCGAGCACGATGTCGAGCCGCTGGCGTTCGGTCGGGTTCGTGGCGCCGAGGACACCCCGCGGAGCGATCCATTCGGGCACCCACTCGGCCTGAGGCCGCAGCGCGAAGCCCTCGCCTTCGAGCAGATCGGCCAGGGCCGTCAGCAAGGCCCCATCGGCCCGGTCGTCGAGCCGGGCGAGCAGCGCGAGCGCCTCGCGATCGGGCGCGACCGGAACACCGGGTCGGTGCAGGTGCGTCTTGGCGACCTTGCCGGCGAGCACGACGTCGCGTGCGCCGGCGCCGTGCAACGAGTCGAGCAGCGGCCGCACTGCGCCCAGTGGCAGCCACTCGATCGAGCTGACCTGACCTTCGAGGCCTGGATCGGTGAGCTCCGGAAACGCGATGGCGTGGATCGGCTGGCCCGCGGCACGCACGGCGCGCGCAATCTCGACCGGAAAGGCCCCCTCGCCCGCAATCAGCCCCAGCACGTCTCCCCCCGGCGAATGCCCCGAGCGAGATTAACAGGGTGGCCCCGGCGGCGCTCCCGCGCGCCGGGCAGCACGACGTGATCAGCGAACGACGCCGCGCTGACTCTTGCGAACGAACTCGGTGAGCATGCGCACATGCGGGGTGCCGATCCCCTCGGCCTCGATGCGAGCGAGAGCCTCGTCGACCCGCAGCCCGGCATGGAACACGAGTCGAACCGCTCGCTTGAGCGCGCCGATCTCGTCGGTCGTGAAGCCGCGTCGGCGCAGGCCCACGAGATTGAGTCCGACCAGCCGCGCGCGATCCCCCGCTGCCGTCACGAAGGGCGCCACATCCTTGGTCGCCTTGCTGCCCGCGGCGGTCATCGCCGACTCACCGATGCGGCAGTGCTGATGCACACCGGTGTACGCGCCGAGCACGGCGTGGCCACCGACCTCGACGTGACCGGCGAGGCCGCAGAAGCTCGCGATGGTGCAGTCGTCGCCCACGATGCAGTCGTGGGCGACGTGCGTGCCGTTCATCAGATAGTTGCGATCGCCGAGGCGCGTCACGCCGCCCCCGCCGTGGGAGCCGCGGTGGATCGTGACGTGTTCGCGCAGCACGTTGGCTTCGCCGATCTCGAGCCGCGTCTCGTGGGCGGGTGGGCCCACGATCTGCGGTTCGGCGCCCACGCAGGCGTGCGGGAAGATGCGCGTGCCCGCCCCCACCTTCGTGGGGCCCAGCACGACCGCGTGGGCCCCGACCTCGACGCCGGGGCCGAGCTCGACGTCGGCGCCGATCACGGCGAGGGGTCCCACCTGCACGCCGTCGGCGAGGACGGCGCCCGTCTCGACGACGGCGGTGGGATGCACCCCCAACGGATCAGCTCTTCTCGTTGAACTTCTTGATGACGAGGTCGGTGATGTCGAGCGCTTCGCGCGTGTACATCACACCGGGTGCGTTGCGCACGAGGATCAGCGCGTAGCCCTCTTCACGACCGATGCTGTCGACGACCTCGACGAGCTTCGTCCGCAGCGGCGCGACCAGTCGCTCGCGGTGCACCTCGAGCTGCGTCTGCATCTCCTTTTGCTTGAACTCGATGCGGTTGCGCAGACTGGCGGCTTCGAGCTGCTTGTCCTGCTTCCACTCGTCCGAGCTGATGGCTTCCTTCTGCTGGTACTCCTCCATCAGACCCTGCAGCTCTTCGATCATCGGCTTGAGCTCGATCTCGGCCTCGCGCGCGCGCCGCTCGAGCTCCTCCCGTGCCGCCTTGCCCTCGTCCGTCGAGAGCACGGCCTGATCGAGATCGACGACCCCGATGGTCATGCCCTTGTCGTCCGCGCCGAGTCCCCAACCGAGGACGAGGCAGGCCAGAACGACCACGATTGCCTTGTTGATCTTCACGATCGACTCCTTGTCATGCTCGACTCGTCCACCCCGATCGCACGCCCACGCGGCGTGCGGTCGGGCTTCGAAGAGAGCTAAAGCCCAAAACCACCCACCGAGAACTCGAAGACCGGACTGTCTTCGAAGGATCGCGGATTGATGGGAAAACCGAGAACGAGCTGCAACGGACCGAATGGCGAGAACCAGAGCACTCCGCCGCCGGAACCGTAGCGCCAGTCCGTCACGTCGAACAGGTTCTGCCCTTCGTAGAAGGCATTGCCGCCGTCGATGAACACGACGCCCTGTAGACCGACCTGCTCCGAGATCGGGAAACGATACTCGAAGCTGGTGGAGATGAACGAGTTGCCGCCGACGACGTCGGTCTCGTCGATGTCCTCGAAGTCATCGATGTTCTGCGTATTCAAGGTGTTGCAGCGGCCGTCGCCGTCGCCCTGCGTGAAGAGGCCTTGATCTTCACAGACCGCGACCCATTCGTTGCGCGTCGAGATGTAGTTCAACGTCGTGCCCACGGGGTGGAAGAGACTGCCGCCTCCCGCGATGCCGCTGCGCTGCAGGATCGCGCGACGCGGACCGACGCTGCGCGCGCGGAAGCCTCGTAGCTGGAAGCTTCCGATGCCACCGAGGAAGTAGCGCTCGGTCAGAGGGAGCCTCAGATCGGTATCGATCTGATCGAGCGTGTCGACGTTGATGCAGGTGCTCACCTCGCACTGGTCGGTGTCGGCGATGGTGAGGTTCCAGTCGGAGATCTGGTTGAAGGGCACCGCGTAGCCGACGCGCGCGGACGCAACGAACGACGATCGGTCGATCAGCCACTTCGGCGCGCCGAGGTACCAGCCGATGCGATATTCGGTCCGTAGGAACTTCGCGAAACCACCGAGACCCGAGTACTCGATGGTGCCGCCCATATTCGTACCCGAGGTCGCCGAGAAACGGTCGTCGCGCGTATCTCGCGTAAACGAGAAACCGAGCAGACTACTGCTCTCGTTGCCCTGCAGGATCTCGCGAAAGATGGTCGCAGCGGCGTTGACCCGAGTATCCTGACGCACCTGCCGGCTCGACCAGCTGTATCGCATGAAGCCCCGTGCAGTCTTGTCTTCGGTCAGGGCGTGACCGAGCACGAAGTCGAAACCGCGCTGCCGGCTCTGGAACGTGTCGAAGCGCACGTCGGTGAGGAAGATCGTGCCACCGAAGCTGAACGTGCTGCCCATGAAGTACGGGTCGCTGACCGAGAAGAAGTAGCGGCTCGTCCGGCCGCCGACGTCGACCGACAGATTGACCGCGTAGCCGCGGCCGAACAGGTTCGACTGCGAAAGCGAGCCGGTGAAGACGAGGCCGTCCTGGCTCGAGTAGCCGGCGCCGAAGCTGAACGAGCCAGTGGGACGCTCGACGACGTTCACCGCGAGATCCAGCTGGTACGGATCGGGGGTGGGCTTGGGCTCGAAGCTCACATCTTCGAAGTAGCCGAGGCCCCGAATGCGGCGATCGCTGATCTGCAGCGCGCGCGCCGAGTAGAGCTGCCCCTCGACGACCTCCATCTCGCGGCGGATCACCGGGTCGACCGTGCGCGTGTTGCCAGCGATGTCGAGGTTGCGGACGAAGTAGAGCGGGCCCTTCTCGACGGCGAAGAGCACGTCGACGGTCTTGTCGGCCTGGTTGATGCGGGTCTGAGGCTGCACGCTCGCGAAGTAGAAGCCGCGATCCGTGTAGTGGCGCTCGAGGCTCTCGACGTCCTGCGTGAGATACGAACGGTTGAAGACGTCGCCATCGGTGAGCCGAAGCTTCTCGCGAAGCGCCGCGAGATCGACCGTCTGATCGCCAGATACGTCGATCGTACCCACGCTGAACTGCGGCCCCTCGGTGATCGGCACTTCGACGAAGAGACCCTCTTCGGTCGGGTCGACCTCGGGCTCCCCCACCTCGACCTGCAGATAGCCGCGGTCCGTGTACTTCTTCTCGACCTCTCTGAGATCGCGGGCGAAGATCGGCTCGCTGTACGTTCCCGTTCGGTCGAACCACGACGTCGCCCACGAGTACCACCGACGCGTCTTCGTGTTGAAGCCCTTGCGAAGCTCCTTCGACTTGATGTGCTCGTTGCCTGCGAACTCGATCTTTCGGAGCTTGAGCTTCTCGTTCTCGACCACGATGAAGTCGATCGAAACGGCCGAATCGGAGATCTCGTCCATCTCGAAGTCGACCTCGGCGAGGTAGTAGCCCTCGGCGCGATAGACCTGCTGGATGCGATCCTTGTTCTCGTGCAGCAGCGAGTAGTCGAGCGTCGACCCTGTGGTCAACGTCAGGACGTCGAGAATGTCGTCGCCCTTCACGTTGTCGTTGCCGGTGATCGTGATCTGGCGAATCACCGGGTTCTCCTCGACCCGGAAGATCAGGTCGACGCCGTCGGCATTCGGCTCTGCGAACACGTTGACGGCCCGGAAGAAACCCAGCCCGTAGACGTCACGCACGTCGCGGGCCAGGCGACTGCGCGAGAGCGGCTCGCCCTCCTTGCTCTCGATGCGCGTCAGGATCGCGTCCGTCTCGATGCGGCGATTGCCGTCGATCGAGATCGACGTGACCGTCACCCCCGATCGGGGCACGGCCCCCTGCCCGACCAGCATCTCGGTGCGCAGGACGGTGAAGACCAGCGCCACGCCGCCCTCGACGCGCTCGGTGTCGACGTTGACGCGAGCGACGCGCTCGTGCTCGACCATGCGGTCGCGATCGGCCTGGGCCGTCAGCGGGTCGTAGGGCCGGCCGGCCTGGCTGCGAATCGTCGAGCGGAAGAGCGGCTCGAGGTCACCCGCCCCCTCGATCCGCATGCTCATGATGCGACCGAGCTCACTGCCGGCCGACGCGAGCGTCACCTGCTCGGTCAGCTCGCCCAGACGAGCGACGAGATCCTTCTCGTTCTCGGCCGTGTAGACGATCGTATGGGCGCGCGCCCCGGGGATGGCTTTGACCACGCGCACGTCGAGGCTGTAGCGCCCGGCGAGCTCGGTGAGGCTACCGGTTACCACTGCATCGACGCCGAGCTTCTCGGCGAGCTGTCGCGCCTCCTCGTCGCTCAAGTCGCGATCGACATCGGTCCCGAGCACCTCCTTGGTCTCGGCGAGATCGCGAACGTCGAGCTTCTGGGTGGCTTCGAGCCGCGTGACGAGCAGCTCGGTCAACGACTCGACGAGGTAGTCGAGTGGCCGCGCACTGTGCACCTGAAAGGGCAACACCGCGACCGTGCTCCGACCGTCGGGCGCCGACGACGGGGCATCCGCCTGTGACTCGGACGAATCGGCTTCGGTCTGCGCGGGCGGTGTCGCCGCGCCGGCATCGGGCGCCGCCTGTGCGTGGGCATTCGTCGCGCTGACGAGCAGCGCGATCGCGAACACGAGCCTGGCCCACGAGACGGCGGGCGCCGCCGAGGTCGCGCGCACGAATTTCCTCCGAATTCACCCAGGCCCGCCGAAGCCCCACGCGGTGCGAGGACGACTGAGTGCAGAATCGACTGTCGAGGGGGCTCGCGAGCGCCGCGCAGTCTAGTCTCGGGCGAGACCCCATTCAAGGCTTCGAATCGGCCGATTCCGTTGCATTCTCAATCACTTGAGGCGAACACCCGAGCGCGCACGAAGATGCAACCGGAATGCGGCGGGCGGTGTCGGATGGGGTCGGGGTGATTCGGCTCGAAGCCGCTGGCGCGAAGCTCAGGCCAGCGCCGCCGCGTCCGATCCTTCTTCCAGCTTGCCGTCGCGCAGCACGAGCGTTCGACCGAGCCGCTCCGCCATGCGCGCGCTGTGGGTCACGACCACGAGCGTCGTGCCGCGCCGCTGGTTCATCTCGAAGAGCAGCTCGGCGACCTGGTCGCCGGTGGCGGGGTCGAGGTTGCCGGTCGGTTCGTCCGCGAGCACGAGCGGCGGCTCGAGGACGAGCGCGCGGGCCACGGCGACGCGCTGGCGCTCGCCGCCCGAGAGCTTGCCCACAGGATGCTCGAGCCGATGCGAGAGTCCCACCTCGTCGAGCATGTGCTCCGCGGTCGGCCCCATCTCGGCGCGCGTACGCCCCTGAATCAGCCCGGGCATCATCACGTTCTCGATCGCGCTGAACTCGGGCAGCAGATGGTGGAACTGAAAGACGAAGCCGAGGTAGCGATTGCGCAGTTCGGCGAGCGATTCGGAGCTGCGCTCGAACACGTCCTCGCCGCCGAAGCGCACCTGGCCGGCGCTGGGACGGTCGAGCGTGCCCAGGATGTGAAGCAGCGTCGACTTGCCGACGCCCGACTGCCCGACGATCGCGACGCGGTCACCGCGATGCAGCGCGAGATCGACGCCGTTCAACACCTCGATGCGGCTCTCGCCCGTCTCGAAGTGCTTGCAGAGCCCCTCGAGCTCGATGACCGGCGTCGCGACCTCGGCCTCTTCGATGCGCTGTACGGCCTCACTCATGTCGCAGGCCCTCCGCCGGATCGAGGCGCGCCCCCTGACGGCTCGGCAGCAACGTCGCGCCGAGCGACAGGACCATGGCAATGAGCACCACGAGGCCGACCTGTACGGGGTCGACCTTCGAAGGCAGCTCCGAGAACTGGTAGACGCTCGCTGGAAGCGTATCGATGCCGGTGATCATCTCGATCTGTTCCTGGATCCACGATAGGCGCGACGTCACCGCGATGCCGGCGAGCACACCGAGGGTGGTGCCTGCGAGGCCAATGAACGTGCCCTCGAGCGCGAAGATGCGCTCGATGAGTGAATCCTGCGCGCCCATCGCCTTGAGGATCGAGATGTCGCTCGACTTCTCCATGATCATCATGATGAGCGTCGTCACGATCACGAATGCGGCCACGACCATGATCATCGTGAGCAGCAGGAACATCATCACGCGTTCGGTCTTGAGCGCCTGGAAGAACGCCGGGTAGTAGTCCTTCCAGTCGCGGGCGAAGAACGGGTATCCGAGATCTTCCGCCACGGCGTCGCCCACGCGACGCGAGCGGTAGTAGTCGGTGGTCAGGCACTCGATGCCATCGACCACCGGTCCCGAGCGCCGGAAGTCCTGGGCGGCCGGGAGCGAGACGTAGGTGTAGACCTCGTCGAATTGATGGAAGCTCGACTGGAACACACCGGCGACCGTGAAACGTGCCAGTCGCGGGCCCGGCCCGAGCGGCGTCGGTGGGCCGCCGAAGGGCGAGATCAAGACGAGCTCGTCGCCGAGCCCGACGCCGAGCGCCCGCGCCAACTGGTTGCCGATCACGATGCCCGGCGCGCCGTCGTCACCCACCGGCGCATCGAGATCGTCGAGGCTGCCGTAGAGCATGTCTTCGTCGAGGCTCGTGACGGCACCGACGGTGTCCGGATCGATTCCCCGCATGCGCACGCTGAAGATCTCGCCCCCACGACCCCGCACCATGCCGTCGACGTCGAGGTACGGCGAGGCCGCGACGACGCCGGGCACGTGTCGCACCTGCTCGATCACTTCGTCGACGCCCTCGATCTCACCGAAGCCACTGTGAATCGTGAAGTGGGCCCGGTTGCCGAGGATCTCCTGCCGCCAGGTTTGCTCGAAGCCGTTCATCACCGACAGCACGACGATGATCAGCCAGACGCCGGCGGCGACGCCCGCGACGCAGATGGCGGTGATGGCCGAGATGAAGACCTGGCGACGTTCGGCGACGAGGTAGCGGAGCGCGATGAACCACTCGACCGAGCGGCGCATGCCGATCAGGCCGGCGGCCGCGAGCGGCAGCAAGCCGAAGAGCGTGAACGCGCCGACGCCTGCCACGATGGTGGCGCCGAGCGTGCCCGCGATCTCGACGTCCCCCGGCCAGAGCGCCACGGCAATGCCGATGGTCGACGTCGCGACGAGCAGCCAGACCCCGCGCTCGGCCTCGCTCGGCCCCTCGCCCTCGGCGGCGCGGCGCCGACGGCGCCAGCTGAGCACCGCCGCGACCGGCGCGACGGCCAGAGGCGGCACGAACGCGTTCGCCACCTGGCCCGCGGCGCCGACCAGCCCGCCGAGTGCGATCCCGAGAAGCCCGAGGACGATCGTGCCGAGCCGGCCCGAGTTCGAAGCCGTGGCGCGCAGCACCCCGAAGGTCGCGGCCGAGAGCACGAGGCTCGCCCCGAAGACGCCCCCCGCGGTCTCGGCATAGGCGCGCCCCCAGACCGACCAGCCCGCGAGCGACAGCTCGGGACGTGCTTCGCTGAGGTACGCCGCGGCGGCGAGCCCGCTCACCACCGCGCCGAAGAACGCCACCCAGAGCGGATTGCGCGCGACGCGCGCGAAGCGATCGAGCACGACGACGGCCGAGCCCAGGTAGACGACCGTCAGCGCGATCATCCCGATCGCGAGCGCGACGATGAAGCCGAGCGCCACACCGCCGCCGACGGCGCCGAGTGCTTCACGAATGAGGCTGACGAGATCCAACCCTGGCTCTCCTGTCTCTCACTTGTCTCGCAACGCTCACGCGTCTCACAACGCGCGCATCGCACACACCGCAGCCCGCGGCGCGCGCGCCCCTACGCCGACTCTCTGGCCGCACTCTGCCCCGACTGGTGCAGCAGCATGGCGCGCACGAACGGGTCGAGGTCACCATCGAGCACGCCCGCGACGTTCCCGACCTCCTTGTCGGTGCGGTGATCCTTCGCCCGCTGCTGGGGATGAAGGGTGTACGAGCGAATCTGACTGCCGAATCCGATCTCGCGCTTCTCGCCCGTGATCTCGGCCAGCTTCTCTTCCTGTTCTTCACGCTGGCGCTCGAAGAGCTGCGCCCGCAGCACCTTCATCGCCGTCGCCTTGTTCTTGTGCTGCGATCGCTCGTTCTGGCACTGGACGACAATGCCGCTGGGCACGTGGGTGATGCGCACGGCGGAGTCGGTCTTGTTGACGTGCTGCCCCCCCGCGCCGCTCGCGCGATAGGTATCGATGCGCAGATCGCCCTCGTCGATCTCGACGTCGACCTCGTCTTCGATCTCGGGCACGGCGGTGACGCTCGCAAACGCGGTGTGTCGCCGAGCCTGACTGTCGAAGGGCGAGATCCGGACGAGGCGATGCACGCCCTGCTCGGGCTTCAGGTAGCCGTACGCGTATTCGCCATCGATCTTGAGCGTGGCGCTGCGAATGCCGGCCTCCTCGGCGCCCTGCACGTGAATCAGCTCGGTCTTGAAGCCCTTCCGCTCGGCCCAGCGCAGATACATGCGAAGCAGCATCTCGGCCCAGTCGCTCGCATCGGTGCCCCCGGCACCCGAGTTGATCTCGAGGATCACGTTCGAACGGTCGTGCTCGCCGCCGAGCAGCTGCTTCAGCTCGGCGTCCGCGAGCAGGCCGTCGGCCTCGCCGAGCCGCCCCCCGGCTTCGCTCAGGCTGTCGGCGTCGCCCTCTTCGCTGGCGAGCTCGATCAACACCTCGGCGTCGTCGAGGGCCTCCTCGATTCGACCGTGCAGGCCGAGCTCGTCCTCGATCGCGCTCTTCTCGCGCGCGACCTTCTGCGCCCGCTCCTGATCGTCCCAGAGATCGGGGCGCCCCATCTCCACCTCGAGGTGCTCGAGGCGGGCCTTCAGTGAAGCGGGGTCAAAGACGCCCCCGGAACTCGTCGAAGCGTCTGCGCAGGTCGCGCAGCCGCTCTTCGAGCTCGGCAGGGTCCACTCGGACAGGGTTGGCGTCGGGGCTCATCGGTGCTTCCTCG
This sequence comes from Myxococcota bacterium, assembly GCA_965250285.1. Taxonomy (GTDB): domain Bacteria; phylum Myxococcota_A; class UBA9160; order UBA9160; family UBA4427; genus CAYYSY01. The sequence continues at coordinate 6,119,200 of OZ252299.1, read as the reverse complement.
TTCGCGTGCTCGGCCGCGCCCCGCATCGCGCGGCCGCGGGTGTGTCGAGGGCTGTGCGGGGGGATCGATCATCGGCGCGAAGCGTCGGCTGGCCATGCCCGCCGGCGACGCCGCGACCCGCGATCGGGCCATTGAATAGCAGATCACACCTCATTGAGTGTCCACCCGGGTGTTCGGGTTCCCCGCCCGGCCCTCACGCGCCGGCTTCGCTCTCCCGGATCGCTCGCCGCAGGCGCCGCTCTTCGGCCGCCATCACCCGGGCCTCGTCGTCGAGCTCGTGATCGTGGCCGACCAGGTGACAGAGCCCGTGGACCATCAATCGGGTGAGTTCGTCGTCGAGCCCGCGCCGGCGCTCGGCGGCCTGCCGCGCGGCGGTCTCCACGCTGATCACGATGTCGCCGAGCAGTGCGCCGCGATGCTCGCTGTCGTCGCCTTCGAGCAGGGAGAAAGACAGCACGTCGGTCGGGCCCCGCTTGCTGCGGTAGGCGCCGTTCAACGCGGCGATCTCGCCATCGTCGACCAGCGCGATCGACAGCTCGGATCGCCGTTGACCGATCGCGCCCATCGCCACACGGGCCCGCCGAGCGAGGAGTCGACCGTCAGCGCGGCTGCCGCGCTTGCCTTCGGGCGGACCGACGAGATGAACGGGCAAGCGCAGAGCCTCAGGCGTCGCCGGAGGTTTCGCCCTGTCGCTCGCCCCCCGCGCGCTCGTAGGCGTGGATGATCTCCTGCACGAGCGGGTGGCGCACGACGTCCGACTTGCCGAAGCGCGTGATGCCGATGCCCTTCACGCCGTCGAGGATCTCAGTGGCCTCGGCGAGGCCGCTGCGCGTGCCGTCGGGCAGATCGGTCTGGGTGACGTCGCCGGTGACCACGGCCTTCGAGTTGTATCCGAGGCGCGTGAGGAACATCTTCATCTGCTCGGTCGTCGTGTTCTGGGCTTCGTCGAGGATCACGAACGCGTCGTTCAACGTACGGCCGCGCATGAACGCCAGCGGCGCCACCTCGATCACGCCGCGCTCGGTGAGCCGCGCGACCTTCTCGAAATCCATCATGTCGTGCAGCGCGTCGTAGAGCGGCCGCATGTAGGGGTCGACCTTCTCGGCGAGATCCCCGGGCAGGAAGCCGAGTCGTTCGCCGGCCTCGACGGCCGGCCGCGTCAGGATCACCCGGCTGACCTCCTTGCGATTCAGGGCCGAGACGGCCATCGCCATCGCGAGATACGTCTTACCCGTGCCAGCGGGACCGATCGCGATCGCGATGTCGTGCGACGCGATCAGCTCGACGTAGCGTCGCTGCGCGAGATTCTTCGCGCGAATCGACCGGCGCGACCCGACGTTCGAGAGAATGTCCTCGTACACCTGGTTCAGGTCGACATCGGGCTCTTCGTTCACCATGCCGATGGCCTCCCGGACATCGCGGTCGTGCAGCGAGCGGCCGGATCGAATCACGTCGTAGAGCTGGGTGAGCACGTTCGTCGCGCGCGCGACGGCCGGCTTCGGCCCCTTGAGCCGCACCTCGTTGCCGCGCGCGAAGGCGTCGATCCCGAGCTCGGTCTCGATCAGTCGCAGGTTGTGCTCGCGTTCGCCGTACAGGGCGGCCGCGGTCATGTTGTCGTCGAAGGTGAGGACCTGGCGGGTGGCAGCAGCGTTCGGATCGGCCAGAGGGCGGGACTCCCGTGAGGATGAGGGCGCGGGCGATGGCGAGGGCGCGCGCGAAGGCGAGCGTTCAGAGGGACGAGCGGCCTCGGAGATCACAGCCGCCGCGGCGGGAGATCCGGATCCTGCGTCGGTTCGACCGCGTCTTGTGCGCGCGTCTCCGCGTGTCTCCGCCCCCGGGTCGGTGTGGTCCCGCGACCTACCGAGTCGGCGCCAGCAGTAGGATGCCGCCGTCCCGATGCCGGTAATAGTAGGGGGACGTCTCCGAGTCCGTCAACGCGAACGCCCCGCTCGCGCTCGGTTCTCCGCGCTCGTCGAGACCCGCGGGCCATTCCCCGGTGATCATCCGACGCGTCTCGATCGCGTGCCGCAGCCGGCGGAGCTCGAAGTCCTGCCGAACGTCGGCCAGCGGACTCGAGGGCACGGCATGTCCGGTCAGCTGCGTGGGCGCGCCCCGCCCGACGAAGCTCATCCAGACCAGTCCCGCGAGCAGGGCCACGGGCACGATCGTGGCGGCCGCGACATGCAGCCGCTCGAGGATCGGCGTGCGCTCGATCTCGGGCATCGCCGCCTTGCGCGCCGGCTTGCCGATCACGGGTGTGATCATGTTCGCCGAGTGCAGATCGGCGAGGATGCGCGTCGCCTCGAACGTGCCGAGGCGTGAGAGGTCGATGATGCGCCGCGCGGTCAGACGCCCGTCGACCAGCTGAAAGATGCGCTCGGCGCCGTCGGACCGGCCGCGGGCATCGCCGCTCACCTGCTGCCGATAGGTCTCGAGCTGTCCGACCGGCTCGAAGATCATCTCTTCATCGGGAACGAGTGTGTGAAACGTCTGCCACTCGTCGAGCATGCGCAGACCGTCCATCAGGATCTGCTCGGCGGCCAGCAGCTTCTCGGGTGGGACTTCGTGATGCACCGGCTGGGCGGTGAAGTGAAACGAACCTCCGGTCCAGCGCATGACGTCGAAGATCGTCTCTCGGCTGAGCAACTCGTTGATCTCGTCGAGGTCGGCCTGGGCCACCGCGCCACTCGAGACCAGCAAGGTCGGCAGCGCCCGCGCTGAAGCATTGCTCTCGCGCATCAGCTCCTGCAGGCGTGGGCGCGTCACGAGACCGCAGCGCACCAGGCGATCGCCCAGCACCGCGAACTCGCCATCAGCGACCGGCGAGGCCCAGACCACGGCGCCCTCGTCGAACGCGAGCTGCACCCGCTTGTCGGGCGCGGCGATCTCGAGCACGCCCGTCTTGCGCTGCTGCCCGATCAGCTGGAAGACCTCGGCAATACCGAAGTCCTTGAGATTGCCGTGGAGTGCAGCGCCCACTAGTGCCCCTTCCCGTGAGTCCGGCGTCGTCGCCGCACATGGGTCGATTCAGCTTCGCGTGCGCCGAGAGCGCGACTGCGGCTCGAGCGCAAGGCGCGCGAGTGAGGCGTGGTCGATCCCACGGCGATCGAGCGGAACGCAGCGAACGAGTCGCAGTCGCGGTCGAATGCAGCCGGATTCGCGGGACGGGGCACTATTGATTCCTCTGGATGATGAGCCCGGACAGCAGCACGAGCAGATACGAGAAGCCGGCGACGAGACCGGAGAGCAGGAAGGCCATCGGGCCGATCCCCCCGAGCGCGAGCGGGTCGGGGACGACGCCGTCGTGCCAGATCCAGATCGCGGCCGCCCAGCCGAAGAGCAGGATCCCGATGAACGCGAGGTCGGGGCGCTTCGCCCGCAAGCCGGCGACACCGGGGACGAGCACCGAGATCGCCAGCCACAGCTTCTCGAGCCGCGACTCACGCGCGCGCAGTGCGTTGATCCGGGCCGTTCGCATCTTCGGGTCGGTGCCCTGGGGCCGGTGGAAGAGGTGGTAACAACCATCGCAGATGTCGGCGTTCCAGATCTGATCGTCGCAGCGCGTGCAGATGCGCGTGCCGCAGCGGCTGCAGCTGCTCGAGTGCTCCCAACGACCGCCGAGCAGCATACCGAGCGCGAGCGCAGCGCCGAGCGCACCCGCCAGGTGCATCCAGCCGCGACCGAGCCAACCCGGTGCGATCACGTCCACGATCTCGCTCGCGAGCGCGCCATCGTCGGCGCTCTGGATCATGCGCTCCCGCAGATCGCGGGTCGGCACCGGCACGTCGGCGACGAAGTCGGTGTCGCCGCGGCTCGAGAGCTCTTCGACCCGCTCCGCATCGATCGCCTGCCCGCGGTGCAGTGCCGCCTCGAGCTCTTCCATGCGGAACGCGCGGGCGTAGGCCTGCGAAAGGTTGAACCAGAGCGTCGGCGACGGTGACAGCGCGCTGGCGCGCTCGTAGAAGTCGATCGCGGCGGCGTGATCGCCGTCGGCGTAGAGCAGGTTGCCCATGTTCGTCAGCAGCACGGCGTCGCGAGGATCATCGTCGAGCAGCTCGACGTAGCGCTCGCGCGTGATCTCGGTCTGGCCGAAGCGCCGCGACCGCGACGCCAGCGCCAGCGCCGCGAAGCGCTCGTCCGAGTTCGCCTCGAGCCGCTCGATCTCGAGCGGCGTCTCGTTGGCACGGGTCACCGAGAGGGCCGCGTCGGCGACGGGGTCGGCGCGGAACGAGGTGAGCACGGTGCCGGCAAGCCCAAAGACCACCTCGAGCCCGAGCACGAGCAGCGCGGCGGCCGACAACAAAGCGACGCGGTGGCGTTCGCTACCGTAGGCCGCACCGATGGCAAGCAGCACGAGCAGCAGCCCCATCAGCCCCTCGCCGAACGCGATGGGCGCGAGCAGCAGCGACGCGAGCAGCGCGGCCCGCGAGAAGTCGGGCATGCGGTTCGAGAAGAGGTCGCCCATGTCGTGCATGGCGGCCGAGGCCTTCGAAGCGCCGACGACGCCGATGAAGACGATGGCGCCGAAGACGAGCACGGCGGCGAAGATCACGAGCAGCGATCCCACCAGCCACACGCTCGCTTCTGGATGCTTCGGGATCGCCCAGAGGCCGGCCGCGGCCGCATTGATCGCCGCGACCCAGTCGCCGTCGGCCCAGTACGCACGCGCCAGCGCCATGTGTGCCATCGGGAGATCGGGCGCGAGCCGCACCGCAACCATGGCGTGGCTCAGCTCGCCGCCATCCCCCGCCGTCGCGAGCATCGCGCGGGCGGCCGATTCGAAGTTCTCGACGCCGAGCGCGAGCGCCGTGTCGCGGGTGCGCGCGCCGCGCCGGGCGAACCCGGGCCCCGAGTCGAACCAACTCTGCTCGAGCAACGACTCGGCCGGGATCGCCGCCTCGGCGTCGCTCGCGGCGGGCATCGACTCGGACGCGGCGGCGCCGGCCGACACGGGCGGCGACGCGGCGAACGCCGGAGCGAGGCCGAGACCAATCCAGATGAGTACGGTGGCGGTGAGCCGCAGGGCTCCCGCCGGACGTCGAATCCGTCGCAAGACGAACGATCCCTCCGAGGCGAACGCGTTCGAAGGGCGTATCGGCGAACCGGAGGCAGCGCTGGAGTGCGCCGGGGCGCTTTCCCTCCGGGGCACAGCAAGAGCGCCCCTCCCTTGCGCCGCCACCCGGCCAGGCACCGCTCGGGCCGGTGCGCGACGTCGAGCGCGATTGGACACCTCGGAGCGTGCGCCCTAACATGCGCCGCCCACTCGACCCCACCCACGGAGAAACGGCCGTTGGCCCATCACAAGTCCGCACAGAAGCGCATCCGCCAGTCCGAGCGGCGCCGCAAGCGAAACCAGCATGTCCGCAGCGGCATGCGCACCCAGGTCAAGGCCCTGCGCCAGGCGATCGAGAGCGGCGATGCCGCTTCGGCCTCGGATCAGCTGAAGCTGACCGAGCGCGCGATCCGCAAGGCGGCCACGAAGGGTGTGATCCCGAAGCGCCGCGCCGACCGCGCGGTGTCGCGCCTCGCGCGCAGCGTGCAGGCGCTCTCGCAGGGCTGATCGCGAACCGGTCGGCGCCCCCGGCGCGCCGATCGCGCGCGGCGCTGCGTGCCGAGCCGCCTCGCACCCGCCGCGCCTCAGAGCTTCTCGAACGCGACGAATCGATCCCGACCCCGAAACCCGGGGACAGGGATCGGTGCGCGCACGGCGCGCCGTTCGCCTGCGGAGACACCCCGACGCTCGGCGAGGCCGCGCTAGCCGGAGAGCCCCATGACGAGGCGTTCGAGGGCGATCTCTTCGGGCAGTTCGCCGACGCCCTTCAAGGCGAGATCGGCATGGTGGATCTCGCGCAGGCAGCGCAGCAGCTGCGCCGAGGTGTAGCGGCGGGCCTGCTGCTCGAGCTTCTGCTTGATGAAGGGCGGCCCGGGCACGCTGCCGCCGCCGCGCACGGTCGCGAGCTTGCGAAAGTGACTGGCCAGGGCGCCGAGCAGCGGCTGCCCGGGGCTGCCGCCGTCGAGCAGGCGGGCCAGCAGCGCGATGGCCTCGCCCCCGCGCCCCTCGCCGATCGCGTCCGTGAGATCCCAGATCGGCTCCTCGGCCACCTGCGCGACCGAAGCGTCGACGTGGGCGCGCGTGACCACCTCGCCCGGCCCGGCGAGCAGGCTCGCCTTGGCGATCTCGTGCCGCAGCAGCAGGAGCTGGGGACCGATGCGCTCCGAGAGCAGCTCGGGTACGCCCGCCGCGATCTCGATGCCCTGGCGCTTCGCTTCGCTCGTGATGAACGCATGCAGTGACTTGGCGTTCTTCGGCGCCTCACATTCGACGACGGCCGCAGGGTCGGTGAACGCCTTGTAGAAGCGTGAGCGCTTGTCGACCTTCGGTGAGGTCACGATCAGCACCGTGCCATCGCCGTCGGCGAGGCCCTTCACGACGTCGGGCAGCGCCTCGACGAGCGCCTTCGCACCGCTGCGCCGACCTTCGGGCTCAGCGAGCAGCACGAGCCGGCGCTGCGCCATTACAGGCAGGCGCTCGACGCTCTCGAGCAGGGCCTGTGGCGTCGTGCGGCTGCCATCGAGCCGGTCGTAGTTGAAGTCGTCGGCCGCGCCATCGAGGACGGCGCTGCGCAGGGCGTCGAGGGCGTCGTCTCGGTGAAGCGCCTCTTCGCCAGCGAGAAGATAGGCGGGGCGGATCTGCCCCTTCTTCAATTCCTTCGCGAGTGCGTCGAGCTGCAGAGTCTGGGCTCCCAGGCGGGGGGTGCCGCGGCGGCGCGGGCGCCTGGACGCCCGCGGCCGAGACCCTAGCCCAGCCCAGGCCGATCTACTCGATCTTGAGCAGACTCTTCGCCACCGCGAGCACCTTGTTCGCCTGGATCGGCTTGGTCAGATACTCGTTGGCGCCGAGGGAGAGCGCCCGCTCTCGATCCTCCTTCGCGCCTTCGGTGGTGATCACGCAGATCGGCATCGAGGCCAGGTTCTCTTCGCCTCGAATCAAGCTGATCAGCTTGAGCCCGTCCATCACCGGCATGTTGATGTCGACGAAGGCAAGGTCGAACTCGTCGCCCGTCACCTTGCGCAGGCCGTCCATGCCGTCCTGGGCCTCGACGATGTCGACGTCCTTCATCCGCTTGAGTGCAAAGACCAGCAACTGTCGCATCGTCGGGCTGTCTTCGACGATCAGAATGCGATGTCCCGCCATGGCCAACTCCTCACTCGCTGAATCCGGGCCGCCCTGGGCGCGCCCGGCCAAGTCGTTCGGACCTACTTCGTGAGCAGGTCGATGAATCCCTGAATCGTGTTGAGCTTGCGCTCCGACTGTGCATAGAGCTGCGATGCGAAGATCGCCGTCGCCGCGTGCCCGGCCATGAGCGTGAAGAGCTCGTGGTCGAGCGGCGAAAACCCGTCCTTCTGCTGCAGCAGCTTGTGGATCACGATCGCGCCCACCGGCTTCTCGTCGACCCGCAGCGGGATGCAGACGACCGGCTCGCCGATGCCGCCGGTTCCGCCCTCCTGCTCCACCATGGGGTCACCGGTGACCACTTCGCCGCCGCGGACCGCGTCACCGACGGTGCCCGAGGCCAACGGCAGCGGCGGGAACGCCGAGACGGGCGAGCCCTCGCTCGCGACCGGCTTGAGCATGCCGCCCTCTTCTTCGCAGACGTAGACGCAGAAGAGCTCGGCTCCGATCAGGTTGATCACGATCTCGACGATCACCTTCAGCACTTCGCCCGGATCGAGCGTCGAGTGCAGCTGGTAGCTGGCGACGTAGAGGTTCGCGAGGTTGTTGTTCTCCTCTTCGATCTCGAGATAGCGCTCGGCGAACTGCTGATTCTCCGACTCGACCGAGCGAAGCTGCGCCATGATGTTCTCGCGCTCGCTCTCGAGGTCGGCGATCTTCTCGTTCAGCTCGCCGCGCAGCGCATCCCATTCGGTGTCCGATTGGGACGCACTCTCTTGCCGCCCATGCACGTCGACGAGCTGCTTTCTCAGCTGCTCGTTCTCGTCCATGAGCTGCTTCATGAAGTCGGCACCCCGCTTGAAGATCGCGAGGACCGCCTCCCCTCGATCATTCGGGCTCCGTCCCCCGTTGCTCATCGGGACTCCCTCCCCACCTCGGCGCGCTGCGACTCTCTCGCAACGCCCGATTGGATCGCCGTCGGAATCTCGTTCAGCGGCAGCACGCGATTCGCGGCACCCGCTCGTACGACCTGCTGCGGCATGCCGTAGATCACGGCCGTCTCTTCCGATTCTACGATCACCGTTCCTCCGGATTCGCGCACGGCCAGCGAGCCGGCGCGCCCGTCGTCTCCCATCCCCGTCAGGACCACCGCCAGGAGGTCGCCGCCAAAGTGCTTGGCGGCCGACTCGAAGAGGCGATCGACCGACGGCGTGTACTTGTCGCCGGGCTCACTCTCGTAGACACGCGACACGATCCGGCCCCGCGCGGCGTCGAGCTCGAGGTGATGCCCACCGGGCGCGATCAGCACCGTGCCGCGCTCGGGCTCCTCGCCGCCCTGCGCCTCCTTCACGTGGAAGGGCGTGAGGCGATCGAGTCGCTCGGCGAAACCGCGCGTGAAGCCCTCGGGCATGTGCTGGGCCACGAGGAACGCGCACGGCGGTGCCTGGGTAAACGCACCGAACGTCTGCATCAGGGCCGCGGGGCCACCGGTCGACGACCCGACGACGACCACCGGCGGCACCGAGGCGACCGCACGATGACGTCGCGAGAGCACCGGCGGCGCCTTCTTGATCCGCTCTTGCACCTTGTCGATGCGCAGCTCGCGGATCGCGTGCACCTTGCGGATCAGCTCCTGGTGGATCGACTGCAGCTCGGGGGCCGCGTGCGGTGTGGGCTTCGCGATGAAGTCGACGGCGCCCAGGTCGAGCGCCTTGAAGACGTCGTCTTCGCCCGAACGACCGCTGATCACCATCACCGGTGTCGGCCGCTTGGCCATGATCAGACGCAGGAAGGTGAAGCCGTCCATCCGCGGCATCTCGAGATCGAGCGTGATCAGATCGGGCTCGAGCTCGAGCGTCTTGTGGATCGCCTCCTCGCCGTCGCGCGCGACGCCGACCACCTCGACGAGCGGCGACGTGCGCAGCATCCGCGTGATCGTCTGCCGGCTGAACGCCGAGTCGTCGATGACCAATACCCGGATCAGATCGTGCGGCGTCATTCGCGATCCTCCCCGGGTGCCATGTGCGCCGCGGTGCCACCCGCGATCGCGTGCCACGGGTCTTCACGCTCTTCGCCGGGCACGGGGCGCCGGTAGACGAGATCGCGGCTCAGATGCTTCAGCTCGAATGCGCTCGACACGTTGATCAGAGACTCACTGTGCCCGAGCAGCAGGTACCCGCCGGGCTTCAGCTTGTCGTGGAAGGTCTCGATCACTCGCTGCTTGGTCTCGAGGTCGAAGTAGATGATCACGTTTCGGCAGAGGATCACGTCCATCGAACCGAGCAGCGCGATCTTGTCGCGGTCGAGCAGGTTCAAGTTGATGAAGTCGACGTGCGACTTGACCTCGTCGGAGATGCGGTTGTGGCCATCTTTTGCCGTGAAGTACTTGTCGCGAATGTGCGCGCTGGTCTCACGGAACGAGGCCTCGCGGTACACGCCTCGCCGTGATCGGTGCAGCATCGACTTCGAGATGTCCGACGCGTAGACGCGGATGTCCTTCGCGGGATCGAGGCCCGCTTCTCTCGCGAGCATCACGACCGTGTACGGCTCTTCACCGCTCGAGCAGCCTGCGGACCAGATGCTGATCGGGGTATCGAGACCCGACGCCTGACGACGCGCGAGCAGGTCGGGGATGATCTCGTCCATGAGCGCGCGCATCTGGCCGATCTCGCGAAAGAAGTAGGTCTCGTTGGTCGTCAACGCATCGACCACGTTCGAGAACTCTTCGTCGCCCACGGACGCGTCGCGCAACAGAAGATGGTACGCGGCGAAGCTACCGAGGCCGCACTCGTGCACGCGGCGCCCGAGGCGCTTCTCGACGATGAACCGCGAGTCCTCGTCGAAGTGCAGCCCACAACGCGACTTGACCAGTTCGCAGAACATGCGGAACTCGGCGTCGGTCATGCGCAGCTCTGTGGCGCCGCCGTCGAGCATCAGTCCTCCAGGCTCTTCAGCGCGCGCAGGATCGTGTCCCGCACGAACGAGTCCTGCTCGGTCTCGAGTCGTCGCAAAATCGCGGGCACGGCCTGCACCACGCGTCGATCGGCCATCGTCTGGATCGCCTCGCTGCGCACCGACCAGCTCTCGTGAGCAACGAGCGGCAGCAGCTCGGCCACCGTCTCGGCATCGCCGTGTCGACCGATGCAGGCCACCGCCGCCTGGACGAGCTCGGGCTCGTCGCGCTCGAGCACCTCGAGCGCCGCTTCGGCCGCGGGGTGTCCGCCGATCGCCTCGAGGGCCTCGATCGCGGCCAGCGCGACCATCCCCCCGTCATCGAGCGCGTTCGAGATCAGCTCGACGGCGCGCTCGGGCGTCAGGTGATTGCGTCCACCGTGGTGGCCGATGCCGCGCACGGCCGCAGAGCGCACCCGCGCGTCTTCGTCGTGAATGAGTCGATGCAGGTCGTCGATCACGCGTTCGCTCAGTGCCTCACCGAGCGCCGTCGCTGCCGCAAGCCGAACCATGGCCGACTCGTCGCCGAGCGCGAGCCGCAGCGGTTCAGAGGCGGCCCCCGGTTCGAGTCGAGCGAGCGCACCGACCGCGCTGCGACGCACCTGGGGATCGGGATCCTTGAGCAGCTGGACGATCAGCTCTTCGTCTTCGGCCCGGCCGACGCGACCGAGCACCGTGGCGACGGCGACGCGACCGGCATCCTCGGCGGTCTCGAGCCGTGCGGCGAGCAGGCCCACCATCTCGGCCGAGAGGCCGGCGTCGGCGTCGGCATCCCAGCGCGCGAGCTCGACCAGCGACGCGACGATGGCCTCGGGCTCTTCGCTCGAGTCTTCGAACTCGCCTTCCTGCGCCGCGCCCTCGAGTCGCTCGATGAGCAACGGCATCAGCTCGGCGCATTGGCAGCGGCCGACGGCCTGCGCCGCGGCGGCGCGCAGAGTGGCGTCGACGTCATCCATCGCCGACCGCAGCAGGCCGGCGGCCCGGGCGCCGCCGATGCGACCGATCAGCTCGCAGGCGGCCTCTCGAAGGTCGGTGTCGAGCGCAGACCAGCCGGGCTCGAGCGCGGCGAGCGCGTCTTCCCCCCACTCGATCAGGGTCGCGTGCGCGATCTCGGCAATCGCCTCGTCGCGACCGGCCTCGAGGATCGGCACCACGGCCTTCGGGTCGCGCAGCAGACCGAGGAACTGGATCAGGACCATCCGCGTCGCGAGGTCGGCATCGGGCAGGCGATCGGTGCACGCAGAGACGAGCCCGTCGACCGCGCGCGCCCGCTCGAGGACGCGCGCCTCGAGGGCGGCGTCACCGACCTCGGCGCGCCCCATCAGCCCCAGCAGTGCGCCGATCGCGGCCTCACGGCATGAGCGTGCGGGCAGGGCCAGCCCGTCGCAGAGACAGTCGACCACGTCGGCGCCTCCGACCTCGCCGAGCAGTGCGAAGACGGCGGGGCGCAACAGCGAGTCGTCGAGCGCCGAGTCGAGAGATCCGATCTCGACCGGGTGTTCGATGCGCGCGAGCCCGCGGAGCGATGAGAGTCGGACGAGCGTGTCCTCGTCGTCGTCGATGGCCGAGCGGGTCATGGCGTCGCCCGCGCCCGGCCCGCCGACCACGCCGAGCGCGTCGGCGCTCGCCGCGCGCACGTTCGGGTCGTCGTCCTTCAGGCGCGCGATCAATGCGGGTGTCGCGGTGACGTCGCCGATGCCGGCGAGGGCGTCGACGATCAGCTTGCGCACGTCGACGTCGTCGGTGTCGAGCTGCGCGACCAGCGCGGGCACCACGCGGCTGCCCATCGAGACGAGCGCCTCGAACGCCGAGTTGCGGCGGCCGGGGTTCTCGCCGTCGGCGAGCGCTTCGATCAGGGCGCGCTCGATGCGATCGGGCGCTTCGGTCGCGACCAGACGGGCCACCGCGGCCTTGCGAACCCGCCACGAGGCATCGCCGAGCGCCTCGAGGAGCGGCGGCAGCGCCTCGTCGACGCCCAGGCAGACGGCGCGCTCGACGGCGAGCCGGCGCACCTCCTCGTCGGGGCTCCCGAGGTCGTGGAGGATCATCTGTCGTTCGCGATCATTCGCTTCGACGCTCATTGCATGCCTCGCTCCCGGGCCACGCGCAGGAGCTCATCCATCAAGTGATCGCGCTCGTCGCGAACCCGTTCGTCGATCCGCTGTCGGAACAGCTTGCGGCCCTCTTCCACCTCGTTATCGAGCATCTCGAGCAGGTTTCCGGCGGCGATGGCCTGATCGAACTTCTCGCCCTGATAGAGAACGATGTCCGACACCACGATGCGCGCGAGGCGCTCGGCCTTCTCACGCTCCTCGGCCAGCGCGGGATCACCGGCAGGCTCGGGTGCCGCCGCGGGCTCGGGCGCGACCGGAGCCACGGGAGCGGCGCTCGTCTCGGCGGCCGGCATCGACGGCGCTTCGGTGGGAGCGGGTGTGGGCGTGGGCGTGGGCACAGGCGCCGTCGCAGCCGAGCCGTCGACGGGCAGCCCGAACTGCTGCAGCAGGGGCTTCAGACCTTCCGGCAGATCCGGCTGCTCGAGGTAGACGTCGGCGCCGTACATCTCCTGCGGCGGACGGCGGTATCGCTCTTCGTTGTGAATCGCACCGACGAGCACGACCGAGATCGAGCTCAGGCTCTCGTTGCGCTTCATCACCTCGCAGATCTGGAAGCCGAACATCTTCGGCAGCGCCGCGTCGAGGACGACGGCCGCGGGGAGCAGGCGCTGGATCGTCATCATCGCCTCGACGCCGTCGTGCACGAGTACCGGCTGGAGCCCCCAGCTCGCGACCGCTCCGGCGGTCGCCTTGCCAAGCTCCTCGTTGGGATCGGCGATGAGGACGCAGCGCGCGCGGTCGACGCTCGATTCATCGGGCATGGCGGGCGCCCCCGCGTCGGCGGGGGCCTGGGTGGGCACAGCCGCCTGCGGTGCGGCGGCCGGAGCCTGCGTGGGCGTGGGCGCGGGGGGCGCGGCCACGATCGGATCGGGGGCGGCCGGCACCTCGGCGGCGACCTGCGGCGCGCGCACGCGGAAGACGGCTTGGCACTTGGCGCAGCGCAGGCGCGCGCCCTCCTCGCCGATCTTCGACTCGTCGACCCGGTACCTGGCTCCACACTTCGGGCACGCTGCAATCATCTTCGCTTCCTTCTGCATCCTGACCGGCCCGCACCGGTCCGGGTTCGAACTCATTCGCCCTGCTCGAGCGGGCCTTCCGTCTCGCCGAGCCCCGCTCGCGCTAGAGCTGGAACTCCTCGAGGTCGGCGCGCAGCGCCTCGGCCTGCTCCATCATCACGCGCATCGACTCGCCCATGCGACCCGCTGCGTCTTCGTTCGAGCGCGTGCCGTCGGCCACCTGCTCGAGAAACTCGGCGACCTGTGAGCACGCGCTCGACTGGTCGCGCAGTGAGCCATTGATCTGTTCGACCGCCTCGCGCACGCCCTCGATGCTCTCGCGAATCCGCCCGAAGCCGCGCGATTGCTCCTCGGTCGTCCGGCGCACCTGCTGAGCGACCTCCTGCATCGTCACAGCCGAGCGGTAGACCACCTCGTTCGCGCCGTCCTGCTCGTTGCGCGCGCGCGAGATGTGGTCGACGCCCTCGCGCACGGCCTCCATGAGCGACACGACGTGGCCCGTGGCCTTCGTCTGTTCGCGGACCGCCGACACGATCTCGCCGATGCGCGTCCCGCTCTCGCGGCTCGCGCGCGTGATCTCCTCGAGCGAGCTGCCCGCCTCGGCCGAAAGCTCGACGCCCCCTGCCACGCTCTGGCTGCCCGCTTCGATCGCACCCACTGCCGCCTCGCTCTCATCCTGGACAGACCGGATCAAAGAACCGATCTCCTTCGTCGACGCGAGCACGCGGTCGGCGAGCTCCTTGATCTCGTCGGCGACGACGCTGAACGCGCGACCGTGCTCACCCGCCTGGGCCGAGATGATCGCCGCGTTGAGCGCGAGCAGGTTCGTCTCGTCGGCGACGTCGTCGATCACGTCGAGGATGCCGCCGATCTCCTTCGTCCGCGCGCCGAGCCCGCGAATGACCTTCTCGGCCGCGTCCGTCGCATCTCGGATCGCCTCCATTCCGCTCATCGTCTGACTGACCCGCTGCTGACCCCGCTCAGCGAGGTCGACCACGTCGTTCGAGATGTTCGCGGTGGCTTCGGCCGTGGTGTCGACGGCGCGCATCGCGCTCGCCATCTCTTCCATGCTCGACGAGGTCTCAGCGGCGGCGTCCGACAGCTGCTCGCTGGTCGAGCCGACTTCCTTGACGCTGCGCACCATCTGCTCGATCGAGCCCGACACCTCGTCGACCTTCGAAGAGAGCACGGTCGCGGTGTCGTTCAGCTCGTCGCCCGCGGCACCCAGCTCGAGGATCGAGCTGCTCGACTCCTCCACCGAGAGGTTCAGCGCCTGCGCGCTGTCACTGACGCCGCGCACCTGCTGATTGATCTCGAGCATGAGGTCGCTCGCCTGCTGGATCCGGCGCACCTGATCGGCGCTCGCGACCGAGACGCTGCGCGAGACCGCAGAGATGTCGGCGACCGCCGCCTCGACCCGGTCGGCCGTCTGCGCGACGCCGCCGACCGTCTTTCGCAGCGACGCGCCCATGCGCTCGAAGGCCCGGCCCAGGCCACCCATCTCGTCCTCGGCCTCCCAAACGCGGCCGCGGCGAAGATCGCCCGAAGCGAGCCGCTCCGACTCGGCCTGCAGCACCTCGGCCGCGCGTCGGATGTCCTTCGAGAGCAGCCAGCCGAGCGCGATGGCCACGGTGCCGGTCAGCAGGGCGAGCAGCGCCAGCACGAATCCGAACGCGCCGAAGCCGAGCTCGAGATCGGCGCGGCTGATCGCGGCAACCAGCGTCCGGCCATCCGGCAGTCGCTGCCAGCTGACCACCTGACCGTTGACGAGCGAAGCCGAGCCGCCCACGACCTCGGGCGCGTTCGAGATCGCCGTCATGTCGACCCGATCCCCCTCGCGGCCAACGGGGACCGATCGGACGTCTTGCCCCTCGTCGAAGTAGAAGACGTCGATGTCGTGCGCCAACACCGCGTCGATCGGCAGGACTGCGAGATGGGCCTCGGCGAAAGGCATGACCCGCATCTTGGCGGAGATCGTCATCAGGACGCGCTGCTGCCACTCCATCGCCTGAGCATCGACGGCCGCCGTGGATCGCGACCAGGCGAGCGAGACCGTCAGCAGAAGCGTCGTCACGACGGCCCCCAGCACGACGAACTGGACCTTCGAAGCGAGGGGCAGGGAGACCGTGGCGTGCGCGCGATCATCGGTGTCGTCGAAGCGCAGGCCGATGGCTTCTCGCACGGCCTCGAGCGCCGACTTCGTCAGAAAGAAGATGAACCCGGCCGAGAGCACCGCGCCGCAGATGACGGCGACGAGAATGACGCTCCACCGGTCGAACGCGAGCCACGACGTGTGCCCGATCGCGGCCAGCGCGAGCGGCACGACCAGACCCGGCGTCAGCCACATGCCTGCGATGGTGCGCGCCGCCGTCGCCGGCAGACCGACGGCCACGCGGAAGCCCGCGACGAGCTCTTCCGGCGAGAGCTCGCCCTCAGCGGCGTCGAGCACACGCTTGAGCGCAGCGACCTGTCGAGCCCGCAGCCACTCCATGATGCCGACGGTGATCGCGGCGTAGACGGCGAGCACCGAGAGCATCGGCGTGAGCTCGCCGGGCCGAAAATCGACGGCCGAAGCGATGTAGGTCAGCACGAGCACGAGCGAGGGCAGCGCGACCGTCTGGTCGATCAGCCGAAGCTTCGCGCGGAGCTCGTTCGAGGTCGGAAGGTTCTCGGGATTCATCGCGATTCCTCGGGGCCTGCGATCGCCGACTTGTAGACGTTCTCGAGGATGTGCTCGAGAGAGAGGACCATCACCGGTGCCGCGTCGGGCCGGCGCACCACGTGTCGAACGGCGTCGTAGCCCGCCTGACTTGCGAGCTCGGGGACGTCTTCGAGGCGCGTGGCATCGACCGACAGCACGTCGGTCGCCGATGCGACGAAGAGGCCGAGCACCAGACCGTCGCAGTCGAGCACGACGATGCGCGACTGGGGCGTCTCCTCGGGGCGCTGACCGCCGAGGACGCGCGCCAGATCGAGCACCGGGATCACCGCGCCGCGCAGATCGATCACCCCCTCGATGAGCTTCGGAGCCATCGGGAGCGGCGTGATCTCCTGCGAGCGGACGATCTCGCGCACCTGCGAGACGTCGAGCGCGTAGAGGCGCCCCTCGGTCTCGAAGCAGGCGAGATTCACCTGGTTCTCACCCACGAAAGTCTGTGCGGTCTCGGTCTGCACGATGCCCTTTCGCCCTCACCTCACCGCGGCGACTCTCGCCGCGGCGTCTCGCTTCCCTCTTGCCGTCTAGTCGGCTCTGAGTTCCAGCACGCGGTCGACGTCGATCACCGACACGAACTCTTCGTCGCGCAAGCAGAGCTCGGCGACCGCGCTCACTTCGCCATCGGCCGAAGCCGAGAAAGACTCCTCGGCGACGCGCAGCACCTCGCGCACCGAATCGACCAGGACCCCGGTGATGCGCTCGTCGTCGCCGTGCAGCACGATGATCCGGCTGCGCTTGTTCGTCTCGCCTGCCCGCAGGCCGAGTCGCATTCGCAGGTCGATCACCTGGACGACCTCGCCCCGCAGCGTGACGACGCCGCGGACCCATTCGGGCACGCGGGGCACCCGGGTCATCTCTCGGACACGCACGATCTCTCGGACGCGCTCCACCGGGATCGCGTAGGGCGATCCGCCGAGCTCGAACGAGAGCAGCTCGCGCAGCATCTCGATGCCGCCTTCTTCGGCGCCGTGTCGCGACGCCGCGGTGCGCGCCAGGCTCTCCCAGTCACCGGTCAGGGTCGTCGATTCGCTCATGCGACCTCCCTGCGACGCGCCGCTTCTGCGACGAGATGCGAGACGTCGAGGACCAGGATCGCGCCCTGGTCGCCGAGCTCGGTCGCGCCCGCGATGCCGGGAATGTTCCGAATCGGCCCCTTGATGGGCTTGATCACCGTGTCCTGCTGACCGTGCAACTGCTCGACCACGAGGCCGAGGCGTTGATCGCCCATGCCGAGCACGACGACGAACTGCTTGCCGTCGTCGCGACCCGACTCGAGCTCGAACTCGTCGGCCAGGGTGCGCAGCAGCAGCGCGTCGCCGCGCAGGTTCAGCATGCGGCGCCCTTCGCTCGACTGGATCTCCGATTCCTCGACGAGCAGGGTCTCGAGCACGCTGTTCAACGGGATCGCGAAGCGTTCTTCGCCGACACCGACGATCAGCGCCTGGATGATCGCGAGGGTGATCGGGAGCGTCATCGTCACCGTCGTGCCTTCACCGAGGCTCGAGTCGAGTTCGACCATGCCACCGAGATCGGCCAGGTTCTGGCGCACGACGTCCATGCCGACGCCGCGCCCCGACAGCTCACTCACCTCTTCGCGGGTCGAGAGCCCCGGGGCGAAGACGAGGTCGAGCGTCTCCTTCTGGGTGAGCACCTGATCGGGCGTCACGAGGTCGCGCTCTTCGGCTTTGGCCCGCACGCGCTCGGGGTCGATGCCCCGGCCGTCGTCGACGACTTCGATCACGACGTGATTGCCGCGCTGGAAGGCCTGGATCAGGATCTCGCACTCGGCGTCCTTACCCGTGGCCAAGCGCTCGTCGGCGGTCTCGACAGCGTGGTCGAAGGCGTTGCGCACGACATGCATGAGCGGGTCGACGAGCTGTTCGACGATGAGCTTGTCGAGCTCGGTATCAGCGCCCTTGAAGTTCAGCGTGACGTTCTTCTCGTGGTCACGGCGAAGCCGACGCACGACCCGGGACAGCTTCTCGAAGATCTGCCGCAGCGGCACCATGCGCACGTCGAGCACGCCCGCTTGCAGCTCCTTGAGCTTGCGATCGAGCAACTTGTTCGTCTTCGCGAGCTCCATGCCGGTGCGCGCCGTGGCCGGATCGGAGGCCAGGTTGCCGGCCACGTTGGCGATGGCATTGCGTTGGACGATGAGCTCACCGACCAGATTCATCAACTCGTCGAGCTTGCGGATGTCCACGCGGACGGTGTCGCTGATCGACCGCAGCGACTCGATCTCGGCGTTCTCGCGGTCGCCCTGAATTCGCGCGGACGGGGGAGACGCGGCGCCGGGGGCGGGGGCGGGCTGCTCGGGCGACGGCGGAGCGCTCTCGGCCGCGGGCGCCTCTGCAGCGGCGGGCGCCTCGCTCGCCGGCGTCGCCTCCGAGGCAGCGCCCTGCTTGACCGCGCGCACGTTGGCATCGGAGAGGTCGAGCCGCTCCCTCAGCTGGCCGGCATCGATGTCGGTCGCAACCAGCAGCGAGAATCGAATCTGGCTCTCGGGCGCGTCGCCGGGTGATGGCAGTGTCGAGACGACCTCACCGACCTCGCGCACGGCACCCGAAAGCTCGGAGAGGCCCTCTTCGAACGCGATGATCTC
Organism: Myxococcota bacterium; assembly: GCA_965250285.1. Taxonomy (GTDB): domain Bacteria; phylum Myxococcota_A; class UBA9160; order UBA9160; family UBA4427; genus CAYYSY01. Next base: position 6,100,626 of record OZ252299.1, on the reverse strand, counting down.
GAAGGTCGCGTCGACCATCGTGACGTGCCGACCGCGTCGTACGTTCTCGCGCAGTCGGTGCTCTTCGTATTCGGTCAGCGCCCGCAGCAACGCGGGGTCGAGGTCGAGCCCCGCCAGCTCGTCGTCGCTCTCGTCCTTCGCTTCGACCGCACCGTCGATGCGCCCGACGAGGGCCGCCACGGCTTCGAGACTCTCGGCCGTCTCGCCCTTGCTCGGCCCTTCGAGCTGCCCCATCAGCGTGGCGATGAGCCCGGCCGCTTCATCGAGCAGATCGATCGCCGGCGCGTCGGGTCGGATGCGGCCGAGGCGCAGACCATCGAGGATGTCTTCGAGGTGGTGTGAGAGCTCACCGATGCCGTCGAGCCCGAACATACCCGCGAGGCCCTTCAGCGAATGGGCGCTGCGGAAGATGCGATTCACGAGATCGGGCTCGATCTCGTCGCGCGTCGCGCGCTGGTCGTACAGGTCAGCGAGATCCTCGCGCATGCGCTCGAGGATCTCCTCTGCCTCACTGACGAACTCGCGATACGCCCGGCTGTTCGGCGGCGGCTCGTCGGCCGCGGCGCGCTTGCGCTCCGGCGCCTTCGCGCGCGCAGATGCCTTGGCGCGCGCCGGATCCTTGGCACGCGCAGCATCCTTGGCGCGCGCGCCCTTCTTGGCGGCGCCCTTCGGCGACTTGGCCCTCGACTTGCGCGCGGCCACCGGCGTCTACCCCGCGTCGCTCGAGCCGGCGAGCAGATCGCGGACGGTCTGTCGCAGCAGCTCGGGATCGAAAGGCTTGACGAGATACGCGTCGGCACCGAGCTCGAGACCCTTGTCGCGATCACGATCCGATCCCTCGGTCGACACGATCACGAGCGGGATGCCTCGGTACTTCTCGTTGTGCTTCACGAACGAAACGAGCTCGAGACCATTGATGTCCGGCATGTTGATGTCGGTCACCACGAGGTCGAACTCGTCGCGCGGCAGATAACGGAGTGCCTCGAACCCACTCGAGGCTTCCGTGATCTTCACGGGCTCATCGAGCCCTTCGAGACACGAAACGAGCAACGACCGCATGGTCGCTGAGTCTTCGACGATCAGAATGCGCTGCACGGCCCTCTCCCCGTCAGGTTGGCGTACGGGACCTTCCGTCGTATCGGCCCGGATCGGGGTTTCTTGAGGCGCAGGGGGGACTTCGGCCGGCCCCCCGCGAGCGATCCGCGGGTCTCTGGAGCCGCGTTGCCGAGGCGCGAGATCGAGGTGAAAGCCCCTCTCTCGGGGCGTGTCGGAGTGAGGCGTCGGGGGCGGCCGCGCGTGCGGCTACTCCTGGAGCGCGCGCTCCAGCGCAGCCCGGTCCAGCGCGAGGCCGGCGTGGTGGAGCACCACTTCGAGCGCGCTCGTGTCCCCGATGGGGCTGGCCTTGGGGAGGTTGTCCGCGTAGAGCAGCGCCACGACCTGGCCGGCGCTCTCGATCGGCGCGCAGTACCCGGTCTCGGGCACCCGATCGCCGAGCTCGCCCGCGAGATCGCGGTCGCCCTCGTCGCTCGGCGCCCCGCTCACCGCGCTGCGCGTCTCGACGACCTGGCGCATCCAGCCCGTCACCGAGACCTGCACGCGCACCCGGCGGAACGCATCGTCGTCGGGCCCACCGCAGCGATCGAGCCCGACCTGCCCCAGGCCCGTCGCGACGTCGTCGCGCACCATGAACATGGCGACGCGCGAGAAGATTTCGCTGGCGAAGCGAATCACGAGCGGCAGGATCTCGCCCCCGCTCGAGGCGTCCCCGAGCTGGCGCGTCGTGTCGCGCAGGCGCGCGAGGGTCGCGCTCGAGCCCCGCGGCACCGCGCCCGCGTCGTCTTCGCTGGCCGTGGCGGTCAGGATCTCGCCGAGGCGCATGCCCAGCGCATGCCCCTCGGCATCGAGTTCGTCGGAGCCCACCGCGCAGCGCATCCGGTCGTCGCTCGGGCGGCGGAGCGACGCTCCCTGTCGCTGGGCCGCATCGACCGCGCTCGCGTCTTCGTTCACGAGCCAGACCGCGTCGAGCTTGCGGGACTGCGCCTTGAGTCGATCGACGAAGTCGCGCGCACCGCGCAGACCCGAGAGGTGATCGACGCGAATGTCGGGCGCGACGAGCAGGATCGGGGCCGAGCCCCGAATCAGGTACTGCCGGATGCGAGACAGACCCTGGTCGCTGCGCTGGAAGATGTGCACCTGCTCGAAGCGGTCCTTCAGGTGCTGCTTCACCCACTCGAGCGCCGGCAGCGATTCGTCGACCACGACCACGGGTCGGCGCGAAAGCTGGGTCCAGTCGGGCGCGACGGGCTGGCTCGGGGGCGCCGGCTCGGCCGCTGCGTTGGCGCCCACCGGTTCGGGATCGAGCGTTGGCTCGACCTCGGCGGCGACGAGCTTGTCGTCTTCATGCGCTGCGAAGGGGTCGACCGGCGCGTCGCCTTCGTGCGCTGCGAACGGGTCGACCGGCGTGTCGCCTTCGTGCGCAGCGAACGGGTCGACCGGCGTGTCGCCTTCGTGCGCTGCGAAGGGGTCGACCGGCGCGTCGCCTTCTTGTGCTGCCAAGGGGTCGACCGGCACGCTGTCTTCGGCGAGCGGCTCGGGCTCGATCACGTCGGCGAAGTCGATGAGCTCGGCCTCGGCGAGCTCGTTCATCGGCTCGGTCGATTCGGACACGATCGGCCCGTCGAAATCCTGAGTGTCGTCGGGACCCGGCTCGGCGAGTTCACCGACGAGATCGGGTGCTTCGTCTCCGAAGGCCGCCTCGACCCGTTCGAGGGTTGCCCGTGCGAGGGCGTCGGCGGCCGTGATCAGATCGTCCCCGGTGACGGGCGGCAACGCGCCTTCGTCGCCGGCGCCGTCCCCCGCGTCCCCGACGACGCCGAACATCTCCTCGGCGCTCATCGCATCGAACGCACTCGAATCGGTGGCGGGCGAGCCGGTCGTCTCTTCGGGCAGGTCGCCGGCGGGCGCTGCGATGGGCCCCGACTCGGTCGATTCATCAGGGCTCTCGTCGCGCATGCGCGCGGCTTCCATCGCCAGGTACTGGGCGTTCATGCCCATCGGCAACAGCAGCTCGGGATCGCCGTCGGCGGGCTCGGAACGCACGTCGAAGCTGAAGTCACCCTTCTGCCAGGTGAACATGGTGACCACCGCCGCTTCGACCGCTTCGCGACACAGCGAGTCGAGCCGTTCGGTGGTGAGGTCGCTGGTGGCTTCGATGGCCTCGGCGAGGCTCGTGTTCTCGGCGCCCGCATGCGCGGTCGCCGCGTCCCAGCCCGACTCATCGAGGAACCCGCCCTGCAGCAACACGCCCTTCAGATCATGGGCGCCGCCCTCGACGGCGGCACCGCGCACGAGCCCGCTGACGAAGACGATGCGTCCCGCTCCCCCTCCGGTCTGGAGGAAGAGCACGCCTGACTTCTGCGACAGGCTGATGATCTGGAGGATGTCGCCGAGGCTCAGATCCTCGAGATTTCCGACCAGGCTCATGGCCCCCCCTGTGGCGCGCGCACGACGAGGAAAACCCCGCCGACGTCGGCCGGTGCCTGAATCAACGCATCGGCCGTAGGCAGGTCGACTTGAAGACCGAGCGCCGAAAGGCGCTTTGGGCGGGAGATCGGAGGCGCGATCTGGGGGTTTCGTGGCCGCCGAGGCCGCGAATTGCGGGCCTAGGGCGCGCGGTGCAGTCCCGGCTGCCCCTGCGGGGCGCGGCGCGCACGCGGCGGCGCATCGTCCACCCCGCGCTCGTCTCGGCGCGCGACGCGGACGTCGCCGCGACCGAGGGCGTCGACGACCGCGGTCACGCTGGCGCGCACCCGCGCCTCAGAGGCGCTCGACACGGCGAGCCGCAGATCGAGCGAGCCGCCCGATGCGTCGACCGCCTCGATCGCCGCTTCGACGATCGCGTGAGCGTGACGCGGCCAGTCGTCGCCGGCGAAGCCGAGCGGGCCCACGGCGACGGTCTCGAGACCGAGACCGATCACGCGGTCGAGGGCATCGCGCGCTACCCCCTTGACCTCGTCCGCCTTGCGCGACGCACGCGGGCCGAGACCGACGATCAACAGCCGGGGCGCCCGCAGACGCCCGTCGCAGGGCATCAGCATCGCTTCGCCGGGCGCGCCCGTGACGCGTTCGTCGATCAGCAGACGCGAAATCACGCCGCAGAGTCGCCAATCGGCACGCGCCGCACCGCCGCGAAGCGGTCGGTCGTCAGAGCACACGCCTGCGACCGCGACGTCGGCGACGAGGCGTTCGAATGGGCGGGCTTCGATGTCGATGACGAGCGGCAGACGCACGTCGGCGATGTTGACACGCACCCCACCGGCCCGTCGAGGACTTCCGTCACCGAATCGGCACGATGTCCAGGTTGCGGGCTTGGGGGATCAGCCGGCGGGCGGACGAACGCTGTGGGCGATGGCGTCGAGGATCCCGTTCACGAACGCGGGCGATGGATCGTCGCCGAAGCGACGGGCGAGGCTGACCGCCTCGTCGAGCACCACGGGCGCGGGTGTGTCGGTGAAGCGCAGCTCGTAGGCGGCCAGACGCAGGATGTTCCGGTCGACCACGGCCATGCGGTCGACGCGCCAGTTGCGCGCATGCAGCCCGATCAGCTCGTCGACCTGGGTCTCGCGGGCATGGGTCTCGAGCGCGAGCTCGCGGGCGAAGGCCCGCGCGCCTTCGGCCATCTCGAAGTGCTCGGCGATGGCCTCGAAGGTCTGCTCGGGGTTCGCGGGCTCGCTCGGCGTCCACATCGGCCGCGATGGCCGGGGCTCACGCTCGGGCAGGCCAAAGCGCCGGGGGCCGGCCTCGGCGTCCTGCGCCTCGCGAACCGATTCGGCCTCGACGGGCTCGGTCGATTTGCGAGCGCGGGCGCCCTCCGAATGGTCGACGGCGTAGAGCACCTGCAAGGCGAGCTCGCGGGCCCGGCGCCTCGAAGTGCCGGGGTCGCGCGTCGGGCTGGGTTCGGTGCGCGGCATGGCTCAGCGCGCCTCACGCCCGAGGCTCGCGGCGACATCGCTCGGGCTCTTCGACAGCGCCGGCAACAGCCGCGCCATCTCGATCGCGGCGAGCGCCACGTCCTCGCCCTTGTGCCCGTGGGCCCCGCCCGTGCGCTCGATGGCCTGGTCGACGTCATCGAGGGTCAGCACGCCGAAGGCGACCGGGACGCCCGTGTCGCGCATCACTTCGCGCACGCCGTCGGTCACGCCGATGCACACGTAGTCGAAGTGCGGCGTACCGCCGCGAATCACCGAGCCGAGCGTGACGAGCGCGTCGTAGCGGCCGGTCTCGGCCATCACTCGGCTGGCCTGCGGAATCTCGAACGCACCGGGCACCCAGGCGACGTCGATCGTTTCGGCGTCGGCGCCGCGCTTCACCAGCGTCGAGACGCAGCCCTCCAGCAGCGCCGCGCTGATCGGATGATTGAAGCGCGAGACGACCACCCCGAAGCGCAGGCCGGTGGCGTCGAGGTCGGAGGGGTAGACGTTCACGAGCGGCTCCCGCAATGAGCGAGGGATGACGATGCGCACGCGGCGCCGGGTCGGGTGGGACGAACGATCACGGTGGACCTCGGGAGATCGAGCTTCGGGCGGCCCCAGTGGCGCCTCGAGAAACCGGCGATCGCCCTACTTCGAGGGGCGCCGACCCCGCGGAGGGGCCGCCGTTCGGGGGCGCGCGTGCACGTGTGTATCACGTCCGAGGCGCCTTGTCCGAATCACCTCGAGCTCGGGCGCGTCGGCGAGCCTGCGCAGCTCGAGCGCCCCCAGCGCGGCCCGGCCATCGCCGCCGAGCAGCTTGGGCGCGAGGATCCAGTGCAGCTCATCGACGAGGCGAGCGCGCAGCAGCGCCGCCGCGAGGCCGCCGCCGCCCTCGACGAGCAGCGTCGTGAGGCCGTTGTCTCCGAGCCGCGCCAGGCCGCGCGCAAGATCGAGGGCACCGGCCCGCCCGGGCACGTCGAGCAGCTCCGAGCCCGAGGCCGTGAGCGCGCGGCGCCCGCGCGCGCGCGCGGCGGTCAACACGAGCGTCCGGGTGCCCGGGTGCGGGGTGTGCAGACGCGCCGACGCGGGTACCCGCAGGCGTGAGTCGACGAGCACGCGATCGGGTCGGTGCAGCACACGCTCTCCGCGCCGCACCGAGAGGTCGGGATCGTCGGCGAGCGCCGTTCCCGATCCGACCATCACCGCATCGACCCGGGCGCGCAGGCCGTGTACGAAGCGTCGCGCCTCGGGTCCAGTGATCCAGCGCGACTCACCCGATGCAGTCGCGATGCGACCGTCGAGGCTGGTCGCGAGCTTGAGCGTCACGAAGGGGCGCCCCCGTTCGCAGAGCGAGACGAAGCCGCGGTGCAGCTCGCGGCACTCGTCCTCGAGCACGCCTCGCTCGACGCGCACGCCAGCCGCCTCGAGCGCGCGGCTGCCGCGCCCGCGCACCCGCGGATGGGGATCGCGCAGGCCGATGGCGACGCGGGCGATGCCCGCGTCGAGGATCGCATCGGTGCACGGCGGCGTCCGACCGGTGAAGCAGCACGGTTCGAGGGTGACGGCGATCGACGCGCCCCGGACCGCAGCCGCTCCGTGCCGACGCGTCGCTGCGCGCAGCGCGACGACCTCGGCGTGGGGGCCGCCCGGGGGCCGCGTGTAGCCGCGGCCGAGCACCCGATCGCCGCGAAACACGACCGCGCCGACGCTCGGGTTGGGGTGAGTGCGCCCGAGGCCGCGGCGCGCGCTCGCGAGGGCCAGCCGCATCATGGCTTCGAGTCGAGCGCGGTCTCTCATCGTGCCGACTCGCGGCGGGCAAGCGATGCGCCGATCAAGACCGTGCTCCATCGACGCCCTCGAGCGACGCTGCTCGAGATCGAGCCTCTGCGTCGCGCTCGACGGTGCGCCTCACGGGCGCGCCCGGGTCGACGCCGACACGCGCCGCATCAGCCGCTGCCCTCGTCATCGACCACGCGCAGAGGCGGGCGCTCTCCGGCCTCGCCTTCGCGAGCCTCGCCCGCGCCGATGCGGCGGAAGAACTCGGCGTAGTCTGCGGTGCTCTCGAAGTTTCGAAAGACCGAGGCGAACCGAACGGCGGCCAGCGCGTCGATCGACTCGAGCCCTTCGAGCAGCCGCTCGCCGATGTCGCTGCTCGAAACCTCGGCTGCACCGCTCTCCTGGAGCCGACGCTCGACGCGCTCGATCAGGCGCTCGATGGCGTCGGTCGAGACGGGTCGCTTGACGCACGCCGCTTCGAGGCTCTGCGCGATCTTGGCGCGGTCGTACTCCTCGCGGCGCTCGTCGCGCTTGATCACCTTGGGCAACGTCTCTTCGACGCGCTCGCGGGTGGTGAAGCGCCGGCCGCACTCCTCGCACTCGCGGCGGCGGCGGATCTCGGACAACCCCTTCCCGACCCGGCTGTCGATGACGCGATGGCGCTCGTCGCCGCAGTACGGACAGCGCAACCCGGAGCCCTACTCGTCGGCCCAGCGCTTCGCGTAGAGCGGGAAGGCTCGGCAGAGCTCTTCGACCTCTCCGCGAATGCGCGCGAGCTCGGCCACGTCTCCCGGGTTCTCGAGCACGCGGTGGATGAAGTCGGCGATGCGATCCATCTCGGCGGCCCCCATGCCGCGCGTGGTGACGGCGGGCGTTCCGATGCGCACCCCTGACGTGACCATCGGCTTCTCGGGATCGAAGGGCACCATGTTCTTGTTCGCGGTGATGCCCGCCTCGTCGAGCGAGAGCTGCGCCGCCTTGCCGGTGACGTCCTTGCCAATGAGCGAGAGCATGAACAGATGGTTGTCGGTCCCGCCCGACACGATCTTGTGATCGCGGCCCTGCAGCGCCTCGGCGAGGGCGTGCGCGTTGGCCACGATGCCCTCGGCATACCCCTTGAACTCGGGCGAGAGCGCCTCCTTGAACGCGACCGCCTTGCCCGCGATCACGTGCATCAGCGGCCCGCCCTGCAGGCCGGGGAAGATCGCGCTGTTGACCTTCTTCGCGTAGTCGGCGTCGCAGAGGATCAGGCCGCCGCGCGGGCCGCGCAGGGTCTTGTGCGTCGTCGTCGTGACGACGTGGGCACGGCCGACGGGGGTGGGATGGACGCCGGCGGCGACCAGCCCCGCGATGTGCGCGATGTCGGCGAACAGGATCGCGCCGACCTCGTCGGCGATCGAGCGGAACCCGTCGAAGTCGATCACCCGCGAGTACGCGGTGGCGCCGCACTGGATCATCTTCGGACGATGCTCGAGCGCCAGCCGGCGCAGCTCGTCCATGTCGATGGTCTCGTTCTCCCGCGAAACGCCGTAGGGCACGACGTTGTAGGTCTTGCCCGAGAAGTTCACGGGCGAGCCGTGCGTCAGATGGCCACCGTGATCGAGATTCATCGCGAGGATCGTGTCGCCCGGCGTGAGCAGCGCGTGGTACACGGCGGCGTTCGCCTGCGAGCCCGAATGGGGCTGCACGTTGGCGTGGTCGGCGCCGAAGAGCTGCTTCGCCCGGTCGATGGCGAGCTGCTCGATCTCGTCGACGACCTCGCATCCGCCGTAGTAGCGACGTCCCGGATACCCCTCGGCGTACTTGTTCGTGAGCACCGAGCCCACCGCTTCGAGCACCGCCTCGGAGACGAAGTTCTCCGATGCGATCAGCTCGATCGAGAGCGCCTGGCGGCGCCCTTCGCGACGCACGAGGCCGGCAATCTGGGGATCGATCCGATCCATGTTCGGGGTGAGGCTGTCGGCCATCTGGGGAGTCCTTTCGTGCCGCCGGATCGGCCTGCCGATGGAGCCCCACCCGGTCGACGCCCCGCGAGGGTCGCGGGGGTTCGGGGGGAGCACGCCGGCCGTGCGCGAAGCCGTCGGATGAGCCCCGATTCTAGCGGAGACCCTTGCTCGAGACCCCCGCGCGGCGGCCAGCGCAGCGAATCGACGCGACCCGCCTCGATCAGCCGACGGCAACCCACGCGCAACCCACACGCGCGCGGCCACCGCGAGGCGATCCGGCGGCCGAATCGACGCTGTCAGAGATCGGGCTGGGTGAACAGCAGTGCCGCGTTCGTCCCGCCGAAGCCGAACGAGTTCGACAGCGCCGCGCCGATCGACTGCGTGCGCGCGCTGTTCGCGACGTGGTCGAGCTCGCAATCGTCGTCGACGTCGTCGAGATTGATCGTGGGCGGCAGGACGCCGGTCTCGAGCGCCTTGATGCAGAAGAGCGCCTCGAGCGCCCCCGCCGCGCCCAGCAGGTGCCCCGTCATCGACTTCGTGGCCGACACGGCGACGCGATCGGTGTGGGCGCCGAAGACGCTGCGCACGGCCTTCACCTCCGACGGGTCGCCCGCCGGCGTGCTGGTCGCGTGGCCGTTCAGGTGGTCGATGTTCTCCGGCGCGAGGCCGGCGCTCTCGATCGCAAGCCGCATGCACCGCGCAGCGCCGGCGCCGTCGGGGTCGGGCGCCGCCATGTGATAGGCGTCGGCGGTCGCCGCGTAGCCGGCCAGCTCGGCATAGATCCGGGCGCCGCGTTCGCGGGCGTGGGCCAGCGTCTCGAGCACGAGGACGGTCCCGCCCTCGCCGATCAGGAACCCGTCGCGATCGCGGTCAAAGGGTCGGCTCGCGCGCTCGGGCTCGTCGTTGCGGGTCGTGAGCGCCTTCATCGCGGCGAAGCCTGCGACCCCGAGCGGCTGCACCGGCGCCTCGACGCCGCCGGCGACCATCACGTCGGCCTGACCGCGCTGCAGCAGGTACATGCTCTCGCCCAGCGAATGGGCGCCCGTCGCACACGCGCTCACGTGGCAGAGGTTCGGACCACGAAGGCCATGCGTGAGCGACACCAGCCCGCTCGGCATGTTCGAGATGGCCATCGGGATCGTGAAGGGCGACACGCGACGCGGGCCCTTCTCCATCAGCGTCGTCTGGTTCGCAGTCAGGGTCTCGAGGCCGCCGATCCCAGAGCCGACGGCGACGCCGATGCGGTCGCGGTTCGCGTCGCTCACCTCGAGCTTCGAATCGGCGAGCGCCTCGCGCGCCGAGTGCAATGCGAACTTCACGACCCGGTCCATGCGCCGGGCTTCCTTCGGCTCGACGTCTCCGAGGTCGAGCTCGCCCTTCACCTCGGCCGCAATGGTCGAGGCGTAGCCGTCGGCATCGAAGGCCTGGATGCGCGCGGCGCCGGATCGACCGGCGACGGCTGCGTCCCACGTATCGGAGGTGGAGAGACCGAGGGGCGAGGCACAACCGAGCCCGGTGACGACGACCCGCCGGGTCGGGTCATGGGCGGTCATGGTGCTACGCCTCGACGTGCTCTTGGAGGTAGGTCACGACGTCGCCGATCGTCTGGATCTTCTCGGCGTCCTCGTCGGGGATCTCGATGTCGAAGTTCTCTTCGAAGGACATGACGAGCTCGACGATGTCGAGGGAGTCGGCCCCGAGATCCTCGATGAACGAGGCCTGCAGCTTCGCTTCCTCGGCCGACACACCGAGCTGCTCCACGATCAGACCGGTCACGCGCTCTTCGAGCGATCCCGCTTCGCCTGACGCCATGCCTTTGAACCTCCGAGCTGGACCTGCAACCAGAGCTTGAGTCGAGCGGCCCCCCGCCGCGTCGGACCCCCGGATTCTGGCCGATTTCCGGGCGGTACGCCCGTGCTGCGTTTCATCCCCATGCGCGCCGAGGCACCCGCTTCACCATCGGGGCCCGCATACGCTGAGCCCCTCGTTCGGTGCGGCGGACTCGCCTCAGTCGTCGCCGCTCACGAACGCTCGGACGCCGCCCAGATCTTCCATGCTTCCAAAATTCGCGCGCTTCGAGCGCCGCTCGATCCGTGCGACCAGCCCCGACAGCACGCGGCCGGGCCCGACCTCGAGGAACTGCGTGACGCCGAGTCCGCTGAGCGTCTGCACCATCTCGGTGAAGCGCACCGGCGCGGTGACCTGCTCGCGCAGCAGCGGCGCGATGCGCGCGGGATCCTCGTTCGGCTGTGCCTCGACGTTGGTCACGACCGGCACCGCCGGCTTCGACACGTCGAGCGCCTCCAGCAGCGGCGCGAGCTGCTCGGCGGCGGGCTCCATCAACGCACAGTGGAAGGGGGCCGAGACCGGCAGATCGACCGTGCGCTTCGCACCCGCCTCGCTCGCCTTGCTGCACGCGAGCGCGACGGCATCGGCGTGGCCGGCGATCACGGTCTGCGCGCCGCTGTTGAAGTTGGCCGGCGTCACGACGCGGCCGAGCTCACCCGCGGCGGCTCGGCACGCGGCTTCGACGTCTTCGGGGCTCGCGCCCATGACGGCGGCCATCGCGCCTTCGCCCTGGGGCACCGCGTCCTGCATGAATCGACCGCGGTTCGCCACGGTGCGGACGGCGTCTTCGAACGCGATGGCGCCCGCGGCGACGAGCGCGGAGTACTCACCGAGGCTGTGGCCACCGACGAACGCCGGCGCCAGCTCGACCTCGGTCTCGAGCGCGCGAAGCAGGGCGATGCTCGTGGTCAGGATCGCGGGCTGCTGATTCTCTGTACGGACGAGCTCGTCGTCGGGCCCTTCGAAGCACAGCTTCGAGAGCGAGAAGCCCAGCGCGTCGTCCGCGGCCTCGAATACGGCACGTGCCGCCGGAGACGCATCGAAGGCGTCGCGGCCCATCCCAATGGCTTGGGAGCCCTGACCCGGAAAGAGCAGCGCGAGCAACGAGGATCAGTCCTCGTCGACTTCGATCACGGTGCGGCCCTTGTACCAGCCGCAGGTACCGCAGATGCGGTGCGGCACCTTGGGTGCGCCACACTGGGGGCACACGCTGCGCGCAGGGCTCGAAAGGGCGTCGTGGCTGCGGCGCTTGTCGCGCTTCGCCTTCGAGGTCTTTCGCTTCGGTACAGCCATCTCAGCTCTCTCTCTCGGGCCCGTTCGTGCGCAGCGCGGCAAGCACGGCGAACGGCGAATCGGGCAAGGTCGGTTCGCAATCACATGTGTTGGTGGACTGATCGCGTCCACACACCGGGCACAGCCCCGGACAATCCTCACGGCAGAGCGGCACGATGGGCAGCGCCAGCGCGACCAGCTCACTGAAGAAGCGGTCGAGCTTCAGCTCCTTGCCCTGGTACCAGCCCACCTCCAGCTCCTCGCCCAGACAGATTCCGTCCTGGGCCAGGGCCTCTTCACTCTCTGGGTCGGGCATCGAAGCGCCCTCGGCAGGCTCGAGCACCAGCCGCCAGGCGTCGCGAAGCGGCTGACGATAGCGCCCCAGGCATCGACTGCATGTGGCCTCGACCGTCGCCTCGAGCGTGCCATCGAGATAGAGGTCACGCCCCATCCGGTGCACGTTCACGACGAACACCGGCGCGTCGACGATCTCGAAGCCGTCGGCATCCGCGCCGGCCGAGTCGAGCCACCAGTCGGCCGCCGCCTCGAACCGCTCCGAGGTCGGCGATGCCTCGATCCTGTCGACGAAGAGCTTCATCCCCCCGCCCACCAGACCTGAAACCCGTTCCAATTCAGATACTTCGGAGGGCATCACCCTCCAGAGCGGGCCATTGGGTACCACACCCCCGCCGCGTCGCCAAGCCAGTGCCCCCTGGGGCCCGCAGCACTTCGCTCCGCCGCGCCCGCGGGCCGACCCGTTACCTTCCCGCCGCCATGACCGACGTCCGCACACGTTTCGCTCCCAGCCCCACCGGGTACCTCCATCTCGGCTCCGCCCGGACCGCCCTCTACAACTGGGCCTTCGCCCGGCGCCACTCGGGCACCTTCGTGCTGCGCATCGAGGACACCGATGCCAGCCGCTCGACCCGCGCGTCGGAGGAGGCGGTGCTCGAGGGCATGCGCTGGCTGGGGCTCGACTGGGACGAGGGGCCGATCCGACAGAGCGACCACCATGATCGACACCGGGCGGTGGTGCAGCATCTGCTCGACACCGGACGCGCCTATCGATGCACGTGCAGCCGCGAGCGACTGGAAGAGATGCGCAGCCGCGACGAGGCGAGCGGCGGCCGCGGTGTCTACGACGGGCACTGCCGTGACCTCGACCTCGGTCCCGACTGCGGCGAGCACACCGTTCGGATCCGACTGCCGAAGGAGGGCATGCTCGGCTTCGACGACCTGGTGTTCGGCCCGAGTGGCCAGGACGCGAGCCAGATTGGTGACGCGATCATCCTGCGCAGCGATGGCACCGCCGTCTTCCACCTCGCCGTCGTCGTGGACGACATGGACATGGGCATCACGCACGTGATCCGCGGCGCCGACCACCACCCGAACACCCCGCTGCAGGTGGCGCTCTACGAGGCACTCGACGCCGAGCCGCCGACCTACGCGCACGTGCCGCTCATCGTCGGCGAAGGCGGCAAGAAGCTCTCGAAGCGGCGCGACAACGTGTCGATCCAGGACTTCCGCGAGCATGGCCATCTGCAGGAGGCGCTCGTCAACTGGATCGTGCGCCTCGGCTGGTCGCACGGGGACGAAGAGGTGTTCTCGCTCGACGACATCGCCAAGCTCTTCGACCTCGAGCACGTCGGTCGAAGCGGCGCGCACGCCGACGAAGCGAAGCTCGCCTGGCTCGGCCAGCACTGGCTGAAGACCCTGCCCGCCGACGCACTCTTCGAGCGCGCGCGGCCCTTCCTCGAAGCCGTCGCGGGCGGTGCCGTCGAGCGCAGCGCCGGTCTCGACGGCTTGCTCGATCTGTTGCGCGAGCGCAGCCACACACTCGTCGAGATGGCCGAGCAGGCCCACTGGCTCTTGCGCGACGAGATCGAGATCGAGGAGAAGGCGGCCAAGAAGCACCTGCGACCCGTCGCGCTACCGCTGCTCGCCGACCTCGTGCCGCGTCTCGAGTCGACCGACGATTGGAGCGAGGCCGGGCTCGAGCCGGCCTTCGACGCCGTGGTGACGGCGCACGAAACCAAGATGGGCAAGCTCGCCCAGCCCGTGCGCGTGGCGGTGACGGGCGGCCCGAACTCCCCCGGCATCTTCGAAACGCTCTCGGTGCTGGGCCGCGAACGCACCGTGGCGCGGTTGAAGAACGCGATCGCCGTCATCGAGGCGCGCGCGGCCGAGGCCGGCCAGGGCTGATCGACGGGACGCGCCGATCGACGAGCAGCGCGCGTCGTCCAGGTTTGAGCCGACTCCGCCGATCCGTTAAGTTTGGCCGCCCGGCAGCTCCGGCTGCCCGGTCCCGGAGCCATTGGCTCCACGCTCCACGCCTGTTCCCCGGTCGTCTAACGGCAGGACAGCGGACTCTGAATCCGCGAATCTTGGTTCGAATCCAAGCTGGGGAACCAGGCGGCGGACGCGCCCCGCTCGACCCGCGCTCGGTCCGCCCATAGCGCGCGCGTTCTCGGCTACGCGCCCTGTGAGCGCGCGAGCATCACGATGAGATGCTCGGGCAGCAGCAGAGCCAGCAGCGCGCCGAAGCCGAGGGCCGGGCCGAAGCCGAACGGGCTCTCCCAGTTGCGATGCACGACGGCCCAACCGACGCCCATCGCAAGACCCACGGCCGACGCGGTCACGATCGTGTCGAGCACACCCCACGGCCCGAGCACGGCACCGATCATCGCGAGCAGCTTGACATCCCCGAGCCCGAGGCCGGGGAACCAGAGCCAGTAGTCGGCTTCATTCGGGCGCGGCAGCGACTCGCCCTCGCCGGGCCAGTGCGCGAACTCGCGGCCCATCGCCACGGACACGCGCGCGTGCGCGAACGCGACGATCCACAGAGAACCGCCGCCGACCAGCGCCCCGATCGCGCTGTACGCAAGCGCCTCACCGAGGGCCATGCGTCCCATCCACGCGGTCGCCGACGGCACCGCGACCATCGCAATGGCCAGGCCACCGAGCGAGATCTCGTCGGGAATGATCTGATGGTCGAAGTCGATCATCGATGCGGCGATGAGAGCCGCTGCGAAGAGCATGTAGAGCACCGAGAGCGGGCTCACGCCGAACTGCCACGCGATCAGCCCGAACATCGCTCCCGTCAACGCCTCGATCGTCGGGTAGCGGATCGAGATCGGCGTGCCGCAGTCGCGGCAGCGCCCGCGCAGCCAGAGCCACGCGAAGACGGGCACGTTGTCGTACCAGCGCACGCCAGCACCGCACGCCGGGCACTGCGACGGTGGGTGGACGACCGACTTGCCGAGCGGCAGGCGAAAGATCACGACGTTCAGGAACGAACCGATCACGAGCCCGAACGCCGTCGAGACGATGGCCAGATACGCATGCATCGAGATGGTCACGCGTCACCTCACGAGCGCGCGGCCGTTCGCCGCTCAGCCCGCCCCCTCCGCAGCCCCGGCCGGGCCGCTCTACTTCATGTCGCGCGTCTGAAAGACCAGGCTCGCGATGAAGAGCAACACGGTCGAGTAGCCGATGCCGAGCAGCATAGGCCAGACCACCTGCGCACTCGAAATCGGGAGGCCATGGACGGCCTCGATCGAGAGGTTGAACGCATCGAGGTCGGGCAGCACGCGGTAGATGAACACCGTGGCCCACTCGACCGCCCTCTGATCGGCCTGCTTGCCCAGCGCGAGCAGGTCGCGCGTCAGGTGACCGAGCACCCAGATACCGACGGTGAAGAGCGACGCGAGCAGGGGCGTGGTGAACGCGGAGAACAGCGTGGCCACGGCGACGATGACGGCGAGCTCGATCCCGAGGAGCACGAGGGCCCAGAACACACCCGAGCCGAGCGGCGCGCCGGCCGCGAGCGAAACGCCGACGAAGGCGACGCCCATGATCGCGACCTGCATCCACACCGTGGCCAGCAGGCCGAAGTACTTGCCGAGCAGAAACTCGGGGCGCGAGACCGGCTTCGACAGGATCGTCTGGATCGTGCGGCGCTCGACCTCGTTGTGGATCAGACCGATGCCGACGAAGATCGCGATGCCGAGACTGAAGAAGCGGATCGACGCGAGGCCGACGTCCTGAATGATGCGCTCGCCCTCGACGTACGAGAGGCTCGCCACGAGCACGGCCGCACCGATCACCGCGATCGCGAAGAAGAGCAACGTGTAGAGCAGCTTGTTTCGGACGGCCTCGCGCACGGTGTTCGCGGCGATCGCCCAGATGCGGGTCGCGATCATTCGTTCGTCTCCGAGGCCGGGGCCGGAGCCGCCGATCCATCGTCGCGGGCGTGCTGCACCGCATCGAGAAAGATGTGTTCGAGGGTCATGCGGGCCGGCGTGACCGACACGATCTCACCGCCGTAGTCGAGCACCTTTCGCAGCAGGCCCTCGACCAGCTTGTCGTGAACGCGCACCTCGATCTGTTCACCGATACCCTGCAGCTCACAGTCGAACCCTTCTTCGATGAGGGTCGCCGTTTCGGTGGTGATGTTCTTGAGTACGACGTCCGTACGCATGCCGTCTTCGGGGATGAACTCTTCGATGATGCCCTGGTACCGGATCTCGCCCTGGACGATGATCGCCACGCGGTCGCAGATCATCTCGACGTCCGAGAGGATGTGCGTGTTCATGAAGACCGTCTTGCCGTCTTCCTTGAGCCGCAAGATGATGTCGCGGATCTCCTTGCGACCGATCGGGTCGAGCCCGCTCATCGGCTCGTCGAGGAACACCACTTCGGGGTCGTGCACGAGCGCCTGAGCGATGCCCACACGCTGCATCATGCCCTTCGAGTAGGTGCGCAAACGCGCATCGGCGGCGTGCGCCAGCCCCACCCAGTCGAGCAGCAGCTCGACGCGTTCGCGGCGCGTAGCCGACGGGACACCGGAGAGCTTCGCGTAGAAGTGCAGGATCTCACGCGCCGTCAGGTACGTGTAGAAGTAGGGGTTCTCGGGCAGGAAGCCGATGTGATGGCGGTAGGCGCTCTCGCCGACATCGTGACCCAGGATCGTCGCAGAACCCGACGTCGCCCGGATCAGGCCCATCATCACCTTCAGTGTGGTGGTCTTGCCCGCGCCGTTCGGACCAACGAAGCCGAAGATCTCGCCCTGGTTCACCTCGAACGAAACGCCGTGCAGCACACGCTTCGTGCGCAGCCCGAGACCCGGACGAAAGTCCTTCACCACATCCTTGACCGAGACGACTGCTCGTCGCTCAGACATCCTCGTCCCCCTCCGATGACGCCGATGCATCGGCTCGCTTGCCACTGTCCGTTTCTGCTTCTGCCGTTTCCCCGACCTCGGCGGGATCGTCCGGGTCGAGCTGCAGCTCGCGGGTGTGCGCGTAGTGCACCTCGTATCGCTTGCCGTAGAACGACGAGACGATGCGACCGTCGTCGGCGATCTCCCATGCCGCGCGATTCCCGGCCGACACCGGCAAGGCATCGGGCACCGGCCGCGGCAACATCTCGATCACGCGGTCAGGCCCGGTCGTGAGATCCTCGACGCGCTCGATGTCGCGCCCGGCGAGCGACTGATACGCCTCGCGAGCCCGATCGAGAAAGCGGGCCTTGTGCTCGACCTCGATCTCGTCGATCGCCGCCTGGTACGCGGCGATCTTCGCTTCGTCGTCCGTCGACTCGACCAGCTGACGCAGCAGCACCTCGGAGACCTCGATGTCGGCGCCCGTCGAACGGAGCCGCGCCGCCAGCCGGGGCAGGTACACGGGCGAGCCGGGCAGGCTCGATGCGTGATCGAGGGCGTCGGCGGCCTCCTCCATCTCACCGAGGTAGTAGAAGTGATCGAAGCCGAGATAGAAGTAGTTGCGCCATTCGTCCGGGTGATGCTCGATGCCCCGGTGGAGCAGCTCGATCGCCTTGCGCACGTTCGCTTCGCCCTCGGTCATCCAGATCGCAGCGAAGCGATACGGGTGCTCGACCCAGGGATCGAGCGTCGTCACGACGTCGATCAGCTTGCCGAGCTGCCGACCGACGCGCCGATCGACGACGACATCGCCGCCGGCAGCCTGCACCGCCTGGAGCCAGTAGTAGTCGGCGAGGACGGCGTCGAAGCCGAGCGCGGCCACCTGCGCCGTCGCCGGCTTGGGGACATACAGCTCGCCCCGGTCGACCGCAGTGCTCGGGTCGACCCGAGTGTGCACGACACCGGTGAAGACGATCGCACCGACGAGGGCAAAACCGATGAGCAGCTTGTCGCGCATGGCGCGGCGAATCCTTTCGATCAGCAGCAGACCAACACCCGCAGAGCCGCGGGCTAGTAGCGGCTCATGAAGAGATCCTGGAGGGGTTCGTTGGGACGTGCGGGCGCCAGGCCGACGATCCCCGGACACATGAAGCCGCCGGAGTCGGGCTGCGCGAAGGAGAACTTCGCCGGCGCGCCGTTCGCGTCGAGGTCACCGAACGCCGAGGCCGTGAAGCACGGACCGGTACAGGTGCATACGCCGTCGATGTCGGTCACCGTGTCGTAGTCGTAGTAGACGTCGCCCTCGGGAACCCATCCAACGACGCCGAACGCCGTACCGATCGGCGTCGAGTCGCGTTTCTGAGAGTTCGGCGGGATGCCGAGGGTGCCGAGCGGCTCCGAGGCCACGCTGACGTAGCTGCCGTACTCGGAGTAGTAGGCCAGCTGCGATCGTGCGAGACCGCCGAGATTCGCCTTCGCTTCGGCCGTCCGCGCCGTGAGCTGGTAGTGCAAGTACGAGGGGATCGCGACGCTGGCGAGAATGCCCACGATCGCCACCGCGATCATCAGCTCGAGCAGCGTCATGCCCTTCTGGTGGCGGGATCGACTCGTCATCCGGCCATCTCCTTCCCTGTGCCTCTGCTACGTCTCGGCCGCATGGCGACCTCGATCGATCGGCGGTGCGATCGCGTCATCGATCGAGGCGGGGCGAACCATTCACCCGCCCGTGACGTGGCGCACGCCGCACCGCACACAGCGGACGACGTTCGGCTCTCGACCTGCGAAGAGAGCAACGGCCATGCCAAAGGCACACCCGTCTCCCCTACATCGGCCGAGGGGGGCTCGATCCTTGAGAACTTCTGGCGCCCTACCGGCGTGGCTGCGCATCCGCGCGGAGGCAGTCGATGCGCGGCTCGTCCCCGCCGGACCCGCGACCCCTCCCATTCGGGGCCGCAAATCGTCACTCGAGAACGTGATGCGGCTCTCCATCCGCGCAGCTCGGGGCGCCCGTTTCAGCCTCAGCGGAACGCGCGCGGCCCGCAGCGCCGGCGCGGGCCTGCCGCACTCGCCTTGCACCGCTCCGAGCCAATGGCTAGTGTGCGCCCCGCTTGCGAGCCCGCGAGCACGTGCTCCCTTCGTCTAGAGGCCTAGGACGCGGCCCTCTCAAGGCTGAAACACGGGTTCGAGTCCCGTAGGGAGCACCACCCTCTTCCATTCCGGATGCGCGCTGTGGCCCGTTGGACCGACGCCACGGCGCCGCCGGTCGAGCGCCCCGCCTTCACGGCCCGGCGTCGACACGCCAGCCCGGTGTGCCGCGCGAGGCACCCGACGCGCTGCTCGGGGCACCCGCGCCGGCGAGCCGGCCGAGCTGGAAAGGCCGCATCGAATCCATGGCGCGCTCGTACGCCTTCGCCTTCCTCGACTGCGAGTTCGGGGGGCTCGATCCCGAGCTCCACGACATCACCGAGGTCGGCGTCATCGTCACCGATGATCGACTCGTCGAGCTCGGCGAGAAGCAGTGGCGCGTGGCGGCCCGCCCCGAACGCATCACGCCCGAGTCGGCCAAGATGTTCGGCTATGACCCCGAGCTCTGGGCCGTCGCGCCGGGCGTACGCCAGGTCCTGACCGAGGTCGCCGAGATGCTGCCGAAGGATCGCATCATCGTGCCGGCGGGCCAGAACGTGCGCATGGACGTGATGTTCCTCGAGCGCGCCTACAAGAACTGCGAGATCCCCTACCCCTTCGACTACCACGTCCTCGACCTCGCGACGCTGTACCAGGCGTGGACACTGGTGGCGGGTCAGAAGCTGGGCGGCCTCTCGCTGCGCCAGGCGGCGACGACGGCGGGACTGTTGAAGGAAGGGGGCGTCGCGCATCGGGCGCTCGAAGACGCGCGGCTGACGCTCGAGTGCTACCGCCACTACATCGGTCGCCTCGCGCCGGTCGATCCGCCGACCCTCGAGACGCCCGACCCCGATGCGAGCGGCGTCGACGCCGAGCCGAACGCCGGCTAGCCCGCACGGCCCTGCGGCGGTTCGCCGCCCGCGGCGGGGCGCCGGACCCGATCGGTTCGCCCACTCAGCCGCCCGAGGGCTGAGCCAGCTTGCGGCGCCACTTTCGGACCGCACGACGGTCGATCCACCCGAACAGCACGATCAGCAGACGGTGGCGCAAGCCCCCGGGTGGCGCGCGGAGCGCCGATGCGAAGTCGAGCAGCACGAGTTGGCCGGCGTCGTCGAGCAGGACGTTGCTTCGATGCCGAAGGTCGAGGTGCACGATGCCGACCTCGTGCAGCGCGCGCACGGCGGCCTCGAACTCATCGACGAAGCCGGGCGGCGCCTCGTCGGCGAGCGAGCGCGAGAGCGGACGGCCCGGGCGATACGCGACCGCGAACGCATCGGGGCCTCGGCTGCCGAAGAAACGGGGCAGCCACGGCGGCGCACCGATCCGAGCCGCGATGGCGCGGTACGCGGCCTGCTCGCGGCGACACATCCAGCGCCCCCACGTATGGCGCAGCCACGCGGGTCGATCCGAATAATCCTTCAAGACGAGTCGACCCTCGGGCGCTTCGACCAGCCGCAGGTCGGCCTGAGTCAGGCCGCCGCGATGCAGGTCCGCGGTGCCGCCCGGTGCGGCCTCATCGAGTCGCACGGCCTCAGCCACCATTCATCGCCCAGAGCGCGACGACCGTGAGCCCGGCCAGGCACGCCAACAACGTACCCAGCTCGTTGTTCCGGTCGTAGCGGGCCCAGCTCCAACCGACCCGCACGGCGGGTCGGCCTGGAGCACCGGCTGGGTACGCCGCACGCATCGGCCACAGCGCCGGCACTGCATCGCGATACCGCTCGAAGGCCTCGCCGTACAGGCCGCTCAAGCGACCCGCTTCGATGCGCTCCTTGCGCGGGAAATAGATGCCGAAGAACCATGGCAGCAGGATCGCGAGCGACACCACGGCGCTCAGCCCGCCGAGCATGATGGCGAAGCCGACCCCGATGCAGAGCGTTCCGAGATAGAACGGATGACGCACGTGAGCGTAGGGTCCCGAGCAGACGAACTCGTCGTTCTTGACCAGGTGCCCCGCGCCCCAGGTGCGCACGGCGACCCCGACCGCGACGAAGGGGACGCCGAGCCAGAGGCTGATCGACGAAGGCGACGACAGCGCGAGGGCGGCTGCGCCGGCCACGAAGGCTGGCCAGAAACGCGGCCTCAGGTTCTTCAAGCGGATCGGGTTGCGCATCGCGGCCAGAGGCTAATTCGCCCCTCGTCCTGCTTCCAATGCGGAACCGGCGGGCGAGCGATCGCGTCGCGCTCCCGACCGGTCGAGCGAGCCGTCGACTTCTGAGTCGGCCTTCTCAGTCGGCCTTCTCAGTCGGTTTTTCAGTCTTCTTCGGATTCGCCCGGCTGCTGCGCGCGCAGCATGTCCCAGAGCTGTTCGCGCAGCCGCTCGCGAAAGCCCGGGTCGGCCTTGACCTCGACCCAGTCGGCCGCCATGAAGTCGCGCAGCTCTTCGGGGTCGATGTCATCGGGATCGAAGCCGAGCAGCTCCGACACCGCCGACGAAGACGACGGCGCGCCGCCGCCTCCGGACGCACCCTTGGGTCTCTCGGGTTGAATCGATGTGCGGAAGGCAGCCTGCCCCCCGCGAATGTTGCTCGATCTGCTCACGACCGTGCCCCCCCAGGCGTCAGGCCGGCTTGCTCCAGGAAGATGCGCTTCACCCGAAACAGACTCGACCGCACCGAGTCGCTAGACCGCTGCGTGCGCCTCGAGATCTCTGGAATCGAGAGATTCTCGAAGTGCCGCATCACGAAGATTTCCGTCTGCCAGGGCGAGACCTCGCCGAGCGCCGCGAACACCTCTCGGCAGTACTCGTCGAGCTCGAGCTCGGCTTCCGGACAATCCGCCATCGGCGACGGTGCTCGACCGAGTCGCTCGTCGTCGACGAGCTCGATCCGGTCGCGGCGCCGCCGCGCGCTGCGGACGTGATTGTTCAACAGGTTGCGCGCAATGCCATAGATCCACGCAAGAAGAGACGAAGTGCCTCTGTACCGCTCGATCGAGCCGAAAACGGCAATGAACGTCTCCTGCACGATCTCCTCGCAGTCGGCGTGGGATCGGACGCGCGTGTAGACGAACGAGTAGATGCGCGGGAAGTAGCGCGCATAGATGACGTCGAAGTGCTCTCGGCTCCCCGAGCGCACGGCTTCGATCAGTGCGTCGTCGCTCAGGTCGGCGAGCGCGGCCGCCTCGGCACCCGGGGCTGCCACTGCCCACCTGGGCGCACTCCCACGGCCCAATTCGACCTCACGGGCGCTCAGGCCACCCGCAGGCGCACTCGACGCTTCTCCATCATCGAGTTCCACGAGCACACGGCTCAACGGGACCCCTCCCAGTGGTCCCCATCCCAGGTGACGGACGTTCTCGCCGCAAACCGATCAAACGTTCGTCAAAGAGAATGTGGTTGCAGTTCGCCACATGTGTCAGAACTCCCGCCCCAAATGGGCAGATTCAGGGAAAAACCCCCGAAAACGAAAGCACCCGTGGCCTTTTGGCCACGGGTGCTCGGTCGCTCGATCGCTCTCGGGTGCAGTCTCGAATCAGCCGCGGAGCACGGCCTCCAGACCGGGCGTCGCGTCCGCAATGGCGCGGCGCATCCGGTAGAGGTTCGCCTTGATCGCGTCTTCGCTCTTGCCGAGGGCCTCGGCGATCGAGCGAATCGGCTGCTGGCGCAGGTGCTTCATCTGGAAGATGCGGCGCTGAAGTGCAGTCAGGTCGTTCTCGATGACGTCTTCACATCGGTCGAGGATGCGGCGCGCGTCGACGTGCTCGTCGGTCGGCGCGATGTGGGATTCGACGTCGAGGGCGCTGCCCGACTCGAGGGGCTCGAGATAGGGCCGCGGCTTGCGGAAGCGGCGATTCACCTTGTTGCGGGTGATGCCGAAGATCCACACCAACAGCGACGACTGGCCCTGGTAGGACGGAAGAGCCGACAGGAGCGTCATGAAGACCTCCTGCGCCACATCCTCGGCCTCGCCGGGATCTCGCAGTCGCTTGAGTGCGAACCGGTAGACGCGCGAAAAGTACGCGTCGTAGAGCAGATCGAAATGCTCCCGGCTTCCGCCGAGGATCTCGTCCACCAGTTCTCTATCGGAGGGCCAAAGCTTCTCTCGTGATCGCACAGTCTCGCCTTCCTCGTTCGCGCGAGCGCGAGGAGCCTTCAAGCGCCGGCCGCGGCCGGCTGAGCTCCGGAAGATCGAGAGATCGAAACGGTTCGTTGTGCGACCTACGGCGACTCGGCCCCATCGGCGTCGTCTCCGCTCCACCCCTCCGACGGCGTGGTCGACTGAACTCGGCGGTGTCCCTGGTTTCGCGCCGGCCTTCCCTGGGGCCGACGACGAACCGCCGTGTCCGAACCGCTCTTCCTCCTCGTTCCTCGCGCTGCGTTGGGCTCATCAAAAGTCGAAACGCCAAGCGTTCCATTCCGTTCCGTGGGGTTCTATGAGCAATTCGTGTGCCAGCCAGACAGACGCCGCAAGAACTCCGCGAGACCCGCGAATCAAAAAGGATTTCGACACAACACCCAAAATGGAACGACCGTTCCAACCCCGAAGGGTGTGTGGAAAAGAGTTCTCTTTTTGGGCGCAATGCTGTCTCGACATGCAACATGTCGGGATTCCGTCCAGGTCTGACTAGGGGTCGACCTCGAGGCTGTTCAGGGAAAGACCCGATCACACCTTGCCGGGAATGATCCACCAGCGGCCATTCGCGAACTCCCACTCGTCCTCGCGCGTGACGTGCGTCGACCAGGGGCGAAGCGGCTTGCGATTGCGACCCCGAAACGTGACCTCGAGCATCACGCGTTTCGGCGCGATGCGCTCGACCCGAACGAGCTTCACCGAGACGGGCTTGTGCGACTCGAAGTACGACGTGTCGAGCGCCTCGACGAGGTTCGCGTAGTAGTCGGCGAAGGCCGCGGGGTCGCGGAAGTACTCGCGCAGCGCGGGGTCGTCGAAGGTCGCCTTGCTGTTCACGCGTCGATTGGTCGTTCGCTCGTAGAAGACCTTGGCGAGCGGGATCAGCGTCTCGAAGCGCGCCTCTTCGACCGCGTCGGCCTCACTCGTCATCCAGAAGCCCTGGGCCTGGCGGCGATCGAGCCCGATCACCTCGGCGCCCTCGCCCCACTCCCCCCGAAAGGGCCGCACACAGCCGCCCGTCGGCGCGGCGAGCACCGCGAGCAGCAGGGCGGCGACCGAGCGGCGCACGACCGCACGGGGGCGGCGCTTCGTTGCGTCGGGCGCGATGCTTCGCAGAGCGAACGGGTTCACGCCAGCGCTTTGGCGACCTCGACGGCCGCCTGCGCCGCCGCCAGGCGCGCGAGCGGCACGCGGTAGGGCGAGCACGAGACGTAGTCGAGGCCGACGGCGGCAAAGAACTTGACGCTCTGCGGATCGCCACCGTGCTCGCCGCACACCCCGAGCTTCAGGTCGGGGCGGGTCGAACGACCCCGCTCGGCGCCCATGCGGACGAGCTGGCCGATGCCGTCGACGTCGATCGAGACGAACGGGTCGTCCCGAATGACGCCCTGCTCGACGTAGCTCGGCAGGAACGAGCCGACGTCGTCGCGACTCAGGGCGTAGGCCATCTGCGTGAGGTCGTTCGTTCCGAAGGAGAAGAAGTCGGCGTACTCGGCGATCACGTCGGCGGTCAGCGCGGCGCGCGGCACCTCGATCATCGTTCCGATCAGCGGGCGCACGCGGGTGTTGTTGCGCTCGCGCCGTACGTCGGCAATCACCTGCTCGACCTCGGCTCGCAGCATCTGCAGCTCGCGCGGATGGGCGACGAGCGGAATCATGATCTCGGGCTTCACCTTGAGCCCCTCCGACGCCACCTCACAGGCCGCCTCGGTGATCGCGCGGGCCTGCATCGCGTAGATCTCGGGATAGGTGACACCGACCCGACAGCCGCGGTGCCCGAGCATCGGATTGAACTCGTGCAGGCTCTCGAGCTTGTTCCGGATCTCGCCCACCTCGCTCCCGAGCGCCTCGGCGACGGCGCGAATGTCGTCGTCGTCCTTGGGCAGGAACTCGTGGAGCGGCGGATCGAGCAGTCGCACCGTCACCGGCAGGCCATCCATCGCGCGGAACAGACCGACGAAGTCGTCTCGCTGCATCGGCAGCAGCTTCGCGAGCGCGACCTCACGGCTCGCGCGGTCGGGCGCGAGGATCATCTCGCGCACGGCGAGAATTCGGCTGGGCTCGAAGAACATGTGCTCGGTGCGGCAGAGTCCGATGCCCTGGGCGCCGAAGCGCCGCGCGATCTCGGCATCCTGGGGCGTATCGGCGTTCGTGCGCACGGCCAGCTGGCGGCGCTTGTCGGCCCACTTCATCAGCTCTTCGAAGGCACCGCCGAGCTCGGGCAGCACACGGGCCACCTCGCCGAGCATCACGTCGCCGGTCGAGCCGTCGATCGTGATCCAGTCGCCCTCTTCGATCGAGTGCTCGCCGATGCGCATCGCATCGTTCGTGTAGTCGACGATCAGCGCGCCGCAGCCCGTCACGCAGCACTTGCCCATGCCGCGCGCCACCACCGCCGCGTGGCTGGTCATGCCACCCTTGGCGGTGAGAATGCCCTCCGATGCGTGCATGCCGACGATGTCTTCGGGCGAGGTCTCGATGCGCACGAGCACCACCTTCTCGCCCGCCTTGGCCCACGACTCGGCCTTGTCGGCCGTGAACACGACGCGCCCGACCGCCGCGCCCGGTGAGGCAGGCAGACCCCGCGCGATCACGGTGCGCGGCGCCTCGGCGTCGAGCATCGGGTGCAGGAGCTGGTCGAGTGCGTTCGCGTCGACGCGCAGCAGCGCCTCTTCGCGCGAGATCAGGCGCTCCTTGGCCATGTCGACCGCGATCTGAACCGCCGCCTGCGCTGTGCGCTTGCCGTTGCGCGTCTGCAGCAGCCAGAGCGTGCCCTGCTGGATCGTGAACTCGATGTCCTGCATGTCGCGGTAGTGCTTCTCGAGCAGCTTGTAGATCCGAACGAGCTCTTTGAACGCCTTCGGCATCTCGGCTTCGAGCGTCGGCAGATCCATCGTATCGGGGGTGCGGCTCGCCTCGTTGATCGGCTGCGGTGTGCGCACGCCGGCGACGACGTCTTCGCCCTGGGCGTTCTTCAGATACTCGCCGTAGAAGTTCTTCTCGCCGGTCGACGGGTTGCGAGTGAACGCCACTCCCGTGGCGCAGTCGTCCCCCATGTTGCCGAACACCATGCTCTGGACGTTGACCGCCGTCCCCCACTCGTCCTCGATGCCATTGAGCCGGCGATAGGCGATCGCCCGGTCGTTTCCCCAGCTCTCGAACACCGCTCCGATGGCGCCCCAGAGCTGCTCTTTGGGATCTTCGGGGAAGGGCTTCTGCGTGTGCTCTTCGACGATCTCGATGAACTCGCGTGCAATCCGGCGCAGGTCGTGCGCGTCGAGCTCGGTGTCGAGCTCGACGCCCTTCGAGAACTTCAGGTTCTCGAGCTGGTGCTCGAAGCGATCGAAGGGCACCCCGAGCACCACATCGCCGTACATCTGAATGAATCGGCGGTAGCTGTCGAACGCGAACCGCTCGCCGGCGACCCGGGCCAGCCCCTCGACGGTCTTCGAGTTGAGACCGAGATTCAGCACCGTATCCATCATGCCGGGCATCGAGACACGCGCGCCCGAGCGCACCGAGAGCAGCAGCGGCTGGTCGGGATCGCCGAAGCGCAGGCCCATCTGCTGCTCGACGGCCGCCAGCGCCGTGAGTACATCGGCCTTGACCTCGCTTGGCAGCTTGCCGCCGCGATCCGCGTACAGGCCGCAGACGGTCGTCGCAATGGTGAAGCCAGGGGGCACCGGCACACCCAGGCTGGTCATCTCGGCGAGGTTCGCGCCCTTGCCGCCGAGCATGTCCTTCATATCGGCCCGGCCATCCGCACGGCCACCGCCGAAGGAATACACCCGGCGGTCGCTGGACAGCGCGTCACCCACCTGGGCATGGGCCGAAGCCCCGTTCTGGATGGCCGCCGTCCCATTGCCGGCGCCCTTCGCCATCTGCGCCTTCTTCGCTCTCGAGGCCTTCTCGGCCGAGGCGTTCTTCGTCGCTGCCTTCTTGCTCGATGCCCGCTTCGCGGCCTTCTTCTTGGCCGCCTTCTTCGTCGCCCTCTTCGTCGCCTTCTGGGTCGCCGTGCGCTTGGCCGCCTTCTTCTTGGCGGGCTGCTTGCGCGACTTCGCCCCGCCTCGCTTGGCGGCAGACTGTCGGCTGCCCTTCTTCTTCGCTGCCGGCTTCTTCTTGCTCTTGACCGCCTGCTTTCGCGCGCTCAAAGCGGCGTCTCCAGGCGATCACGCAGGAACGAAACGACCCCGTCGAGCGGCACACGATCTTGATCCATCGAGTCGCGATGCCGGACGGTGACCTTGCCGTCGTCGGCCGTGTCGAAGTCGACCGTGACGCAGTACGGCGTGCCGATCTCGTCCTGCCGCCGATAGCGACGACCGATGTTGCCCGCGTGGTCGTAGGCCGTGTTGAAGTGCCGCTGCAGATCCTTCTTCAACGCCTGAGCCGACTCGGCGAGCTTCTTCGAGAGGGGCAGGACCGCCACCTTGACCGGGGCGATGGCCGGGTGGAAGCGCATGACGGTGCGCGACTCGCCCCCGTCGAGCTCCTCTTCGTGGTACGCGTTCACCAGCAGCGCAAGCGCCGTTCGATCGACCCCCACCGATGTCTCGATGACGTGGGGCACGAAGCGCTCCTTCGTCTCTTCATCGGTGATCGCCTGGTCCTTGCCGCTGAATTCGCTGTGCCGCGACAGGTCCCACTGCCCGCGGTCATGCACGCCCTCGATCTCCTGCCAGCCGAACGGGAAAAGGAACTCGACGTCTTCGGCCGCCTTCGCGTAGTGGGCGAGCTCGTCGTCGGCATGCGGGCGCAGACGGACGTGCGCGGGATCGAAACCGAGATCGAGGTGGAACCTGTGACGCTGCTCGCGCCAGTGCTCGAACCACTCGGTGTGCTCGGACGGATGGCAGAAGAACTCCATCTCGGCCTGCTCGAACTCGCGCGAGCGGAAGGTGAAGTTGCGCGGCGTGATCTCGTTCCGGAACGCCTTGCCGATCTGGGCGATGCCGAAGGGGAGCTTCTGACGCGACGACTCACGCACGCGCTTGAAGTCGTTGAAGATCGGCTGACAGGTCTCGGGACGCAGATACGCCGTCGTCGATGCGTCCACCGACGCCCCGATCTCTGTGTGCAGCATCAGATTGAATTCGCGTGCCTCGGTGAGGTCGCAGTCGACCAGCGCTCGCTTCTTGGGTGCCTCGGGGCATCGTTCGCCCTCGAGCTGGTCGGCGCGGAAGCGTCGCTTGCACTGTCGGCAATCGACCATCGGATCGCTGAAGTTGTCGACGTGCCCCGACGCCTCCCAGGTGCGCGGGTGGCAGATGATCGCGCTGTCGATCCCGACGACGTCATCGCGCTCGCGCACCATGCGCTGCCACCAGGCCGCCTTCAGGTTGTTCTTGAGCTCGACACCGAGCGGGCCGTAGTCCCAGAAACCGGCGATGCCGCCGTAGATCTCGCTCGACGGGAACACGAAGCCGCGGCTGGCGCAGAGCGCGACCAGCGTCTCCATGGCGAGGGGATGGCGGGCATCGTCGTCGGCGACGACGGAGGAGTTCGATTCTGCTTCGGACATGGGAGGAGTCGCCTCGCCGGCACACCGTGGAGCGGGGCCTGGCATTGGACTGCGTCAAGATGCTCCGGCTGGCCGCAGGCCTCGAGCCGGGAGGCGGCCGAGTATCCCCTGCCGCGGACCGGGTTTCAAGCACGCCCGGGGGGTTGCCAGGCCGGATCCAAACGGGGCTCGCGCACCCGTCGCGACGGCGCCGAAAGAGCCCACTGCGCCGCGCCGAGCCGATCGGGGCTCGGTGCGCGGGCGCGGCTCAGGCCCCGACCGCGTCCGCCAGAAAACGCTCGCTGCGCAGCTCCATGCCGACGTGAAAGCGCTGAAAGCGGAACAGCAGCTGCTGAGCCTCGGCGAGCGCCTGCCCGCCGAGCGCCAACCGGCCGAGCCGACCGAGCTCGCAATCGAGGCCTTGCTGGAGCGCCTTGAGCGTGCCCAGATGGACCGGGACCGTCGGCCCCTCGCGGTCGGTGCGACAACGACTGCAGACGAGGCCGCCGTCGGCGATATGAAAGTCGAGGCGCACGGAGCCCGAGGTGGGCGGCAGCTTGCCGCACCGCACGCAGCGCCCGAGCTCGGGGCGCAGACCGAGCGCGTCGAGCGCGCGCAGCTCGAGCAGCAGCCACATCCGCAGGTCGATCTCGGCCGAGCCGTCGTCCCCGGCGAGCACCCCCATCGCCCCTCGCGCGAACGCGAAGATGCGGGCGGCGTCGTCACCGTGGGCATCTTCGGGCGCCATCCGATCGAGCAGCTCGAGCAGATAGCTGGCGAGCGCGTAGCGCCGCGCATCGCGGCGCAGGCCGAGGTGCGGTGAGCACAAGCGGGCCTGCTCGAGAAACCCCATCCCCGTGCGCCGCCGGCGACGCACGACCACGTGCAGCAGGTTGAAGACGTCGAGCGTGCCGGGAAAGCGACGCCGGCTGCGACGGGCCCCCTTCGCGATCGCGGTCATCCGACCGGCGCGCGGGTGCAAGAGACGCACGATGAGATCGGATTCGCCGTGCTCGACCACGCGCAGCACCAGGGCCTCGCCTTCGATGCGGGTCATTCGCTCGCCCCGACCTCGGCGGGCGTGGACGTGGTGGTGGGCGTGGGCGTGGGCGGGGGCGTAGGCGCCGGCTGCGTCGTCGAAGTGGGCGCCGCAGCAGGCGCGGGGGCCGTCAGCGCGTCCGCAGGCTCGACACGACGCGGCGACGAGGGCGTGCGCGAGGGCGGGGGCGGAGGCGCTCCGCCGTACCGCGCCGCGTTGGCCTCGGCGAGCGCGCGCACGGGATCGTGGCGCCACACCGTGTCGGGCTCGGCGAGCGCAGGCGCACTCAGGCCGTCGCTGTCGAGCACGCTGCGGACCAGACCGATGGCGAGCACGAGCGCCACGACGGCGACGAGGCCGACGAGGCTGCGCGCCGCGAGCAGCGAGATGGGCCGCCCCGAGTCGGGCTCGCCGTGGGGCTCCGCGAGCATGCGCGCGAGCGCATCCTCGGGATCGAGGCCCAACGCCTCGGATACGGTGCGGACGAAGCCGCGCACGAACCCATCGGAATCGTGATCGAAGTGCCCGGCTTCGAGACGCTCGATCGAGCGCACCGGGATCCGTGTGAGCTCGGCGAGCTGGGCCACGGAGATGCCGCGCAGGCGGCGCTGCTGGCTGAGGTAGTGGCCGATCGACTCGGCCTCGAGCGCGCCGGCGTCGGCATCCTCGGGCACACCGGACTCGGCGCGCGAAGAGGCGGCGGCGTCGGCCTGGGACCGCTTCGTCATGTGCCGCACCTCCCTCCCCTGCACGGCAGGTTAGCAGGAGGCGACGCGCGGCCCTTGCGGTGTCGACCGATTCGCGTGCGCTCGGCGCGGTCGCTCGCTAGCGGAGCAGCTCGAGATACGACTTCGACTGCGTGCCCCACTCGCCATAGGGCGACTGCTCGACGGCGACGCTGAAGTGCTCGATGGCGCGGTTTCGTCTTCCGAGCGCGACGTAGACCTCGGCGAGGCGGTAGTTCACCTCGGCGATGGCGTCGGCGGCGAGCCGGTTCGTCTCGAGCGCCATCTCGTACTGCCGCACGGCCTCGACGTAGTTGCGTCGCTTCTGCTCGAGGATCCCGAGGTTGAGGCGCGCCGGCCAGTACATGGGGAAGAAGTCGAGCGCGTCGTCGTAGCTCAGCTGCGCGTCGTCGTAGTCACCCAGCTGGAACTGGGCCCAGCCGCGGTTCGTGAGCGCGCGCCAGGGCGAGCTGAAGGTCGGGTCCTGAATCAGGATCTCGCTCTGCACGATGGCGTCGTCGTAGCGCTTCATCTGGATGTAGAGCGCCGAGAGGTTGAGGATCGTCTCCTGATGGGTTCGCCCGGTCGGATCGCTCGAAGACAGATCGATGGCCTCGATCAGCTGCTCCTCGGCCCGCGCGAGCAGCCCCTTGCGGCGATACGCCTCGCCGAGCCACAGCACGGTCTCGGGGTCGTCGGGGTTCATCGCGAGCGCCTGCTGGAGCTTGCGAATCGCCATCGCGGTGCGGCCCCCTGCCAGGTGGTCGATGCCGACGTCGCGCACGGCGATCGCCTGGCCGATCTCGCTGAGCTCCTCGTCCGACAGCGTCGTGGTCGTCGTCGCACAGCCCACGCCCAGGCTGGCGACGAGGCACAGCGCGACGCCGGCCCACCGGCGTGCGCTCCGGCGATGCGCGGTGGTGCTCGTCAGCTTGGTCGACATCTCGTTTCCCCCGATCCGGCCTCTCACCCGAAGGTGGAGGGACCGGCCTAGTAGCTCGCCAGAATGCGGCCCCGCGCCGAGGCGCGGCCGTCCCTGGACTTCTTCATTCGGACGATCTTGACTCGGCCGAGCGCCGAGCCTGCCCCGGTCGCCCCATCGACGTCTTCGGCTGCCGCGGGCGTCACGCCCGTGGCGGCCAGGGCCTCGTCCTGCTTCGCGCTGGCCGCTGCTTGCGCCCGCGCCTCTCTCTGTTTCACGCGGGGCGGGGCTTCGGCCCGCGCCTCGCGCTGCTTGACGCTGGCCGCGGCTTCGCCCGAGGCCTCGTCCTGCTCCGCGCTGGCTGCTCCTTCGGCCGGGCGCCTGAACTTGCTGAGCGGAGAGGCCGCGAAGGCCCGCCCCGCCTGCTTTCCGCCGTGCTCGCTCTGGGCCGGATCCAGCTGGGTGGGTTCCGTCGCCTCGGCCATGGCCGCGGCGGCGGGCTTCTCGGGCGCCTCCGCCGGGGCAACCGCTTCGAGATCCACGGACAGCCCCGCCTCGAGATCGTCCGCGTCGTCGAGATCGTCGAGCGCCGACACCTCGATCGTCGCTTGCGAGTCGAGCGGGGCGATCTCTTCGAGCAGGAGCTCCCCCCCATCGGCGTCGAGCTCGACCGCCTCGAGGTCATCGGGACCGAGGTCGCCGATGCTCAGCTCGTCGAGCTCGATCTCGACCGGCTCTTCACCGTCCGATCCGCGTTGTGACGCGGATGCAGACAATAGATCTTCCATCTCCGGCATTCGTTCCGGTTCCGGCGAATTCATGGACCCCGCGGGGGATGGCGGCGACGCGACGTCGGGAGTCGCGTAGACCTCGTCGCTGCCCACGACCTTGAGCCAGTGCTGGAAGGCGCTCAGCCGCTCGGCCTGCCCCACCTGGCCGCCCGCGAGCATGTCGTCGTCGAATACGAACCCGAGGCCTTCGGCGTGGTGGATCGCCATCTCGAGCGCGGCCGCCGGCGCTGCATCCGGGGGCAACGGCTCTCGTGAGCGCAGCACCAGCACCTCGCCGCCCTCGAGCGAGCGGACGGCCACGGTGACGCCGAGGTCGCCGTACGGCTCTGCAAACACCACGACGGCGCACCGCGCCGGGCCGGCCGGCAGCTCGTCCACATGGACGATGGGCGCGTTCAGAGAGGCGCACAGACTCACGAGACTGGCCTCGGAGAGCGCAGGCGGCTGCTTCGTCGCAGAGAACATGGCCATGACATCGGACGGGTCGGCCGTGCGCTTGAGCCTCATCCGGTCGCAGGCCGGCGCGCAAGCCCTCGTCGTCACTCGTGGAAAGCACCGCGGGCCTGGGGCGAGAGGGCCCGCCTGCGGGGCTTTCGCGCCACTTTGGGGCGGGATACGATCCGCTTTGTACGCCAGCCCCCGCCCAGGAGAGAGCGTCGATGTCATCCAGTGAGGCCGAGCCCTCGGCCCCCGTCGACTCTTCTGCCGTTCCCGACAAGAACGTGCAGGACCTCGATCGCGTCGCGATCCGCTTCGCCGGTGATTCCGGCGACGGCATGCAGCTCACCGGAATGAAGTTCACCGATGAGACCGCGCTGCACGGCAACGATCTGTCGACGTTCCCTGACTTTCCCGCCGAAATTCGGGCGCCCGCCGGCACGATGGCCGGCGTCTCGGGCTTCCAGATCCACTTCTCCTCCGAAGAGATCTACACGCCGGCGGATCGCCCGGACGTGCTCGTCGCGTTCAACCCGGCTGCGCTGCGCGCGAACGTCGACGACGTGCGACCGAGCGGCATGGTGATTGTCAACTCCGATGCGTTCACTGCCAAGGCCATCGCGCGCGCGGGCTACACCGAGACGGATCCCCTCGGTGACATGCGCGATCGCTACCGCGTCGTCGAGATCCCCTTCACGAGCCTCAACCGCGAGGCACTCAAGGGCCTCGACCTCGGTCAGCGCGACATCGATCGATGCAAGAACTTCTTTGCACTCGGCGTGATGTGCTGGCTCTACGGGCGATCGATGGAGGCCACCGAGCGCTTCCTCGGCAGCAAGTTCAAGGGCGCCGTCCTCGAAGCGAATCTGCGCGCACTCAAGGCCGGTCACAACTTCGGCGAGACCACCGAGCTGTTCCCGGTGTCGTTCGCGATCTCGCCGGCGAAGATCGAGCCGGGCACCTATCGCAACATCACCGGCAACACCGCCCTGGCCTGGGGCATCGTCGCCGCCTCGGTGCAGATGAATCGACCTCTGCTCCTCGGCGCGTATCCGATCACACCGGCCAGCGACGTGCTCCACGAGGTCGCACGCCACCGCAACTTCAACGTCAAGACCTTCCAGGCCGAAGACGAGATGGCCGCGGTGAGCTCGGCCATCGGCGCGGCGTTCGCCGGGCACCTCGGGATCACCGTCTCGAGCGGCCCCGGCTTCATCCTGAAGCAGGAGGCGCTGGCGCTCGCCGTGATGACCGAGCTGCCGATGGTCGTGGTCGACATCCAGCGCGCGGGCCCCTCGACAGGCTCTCCGACCAAGGTCGAGCAGGGCGACCTGATGGCCGCGATCTACGGCCGGCACTCGATCTCGCCGATGCCCGTGCTCGCGACGTCGAGCCCGGGCGACTGCTTCGAGGTCATGCTCGAGGCGTTCCGGATCGCCGTGAAGTACATGACCCCGGTCTGCGTGCTGAGCGACGGCTACATCGCAAACAGCGCCGAGCCGTGGCGCATCCCCGACGTGGCGAGCCTGGAGCGCACCGAGATTCAGTACGCCCAGGCGCGCGAGGGTGAGCCCTTCCATCCCTACGAGCGCGACCCCGTCACGGGCGCCCGCCCCTGGGCGATCCCCGGCACGCCCGGCCTCGAGCACCGCATCGGTGGCCTGACCAAGGAGAACATCACGGGCAACGTGGTGTACGGCGCCGACAACCACGCCCTCATGATGAAGCTGCGCGGGGACAAGGTGGCCGGCGTCGCCGACGAGCTGCCGCCGGTCGAGATCGACGGGCCCGACCACGGGCCCCTGCTGGTCGTGGGCTGGGGCGGCACGCGCGGTGCGATCACCGCCGCGGTCGAGCAGTGCCGACGCGACGGGCTGGCCGTGTCGCAGATTCACCTGCGACACCTGAACCCGCTGCCGCGCAACCTCGGCGACGTGCTCGGCCGCTTCGAACGCATCCTCGCGCCCGAGCTCAACGACGGCCAGCTCGCGCGCATTCTGCGCGCCGAGTATCTCGCGCCCGTTCAATCATTTTCGAAGATCGCCGGCCAGCCCTTCAAGGTCAGCGAGATCGTCGACCGCCTGCAGGCGGTGGCGAAAGAGGACGTGTAGCGATGGCGGCAGCCGCTCCGGTCAAGCTCAACCGCAAGGATTTCGTGTCGGATCAGGACGTCCGCTGGTGCCCCGGCTGTGGCGACTACTCGATCCTGGCCAACGTACAGCGCGTGATGCCCGACCTGGGTGTGCCGCGCGAGGACGTGGTGTTCGTTTCGGGGATCGGCTGCTCGTCGCGGTTCCCGTACTACATGAACACCTACGGCTTCCATACGATCCACGGCCGCGCCCCGGCCTTCGCCACGGGCATCAAGGCAAGCCAGCCGAATCTCTCGGTGTGGGTCGTCACCGGCGATGGCGACGGTCTGTCGATCGGCGGCAATCACCTCATGCATTCGATCCGCCGCAACCTCGACGTGCAGATCCTGCTCTTCAACAACCAGATCTACGGCCTGACCAAGGGCCAGTACTCGCCGACTTCGCACGAAGGGCTCAAGACGAAGTCATCGCCCCAGGGCTCGATCGATCATCCGGTCGATCCGGTCTCGTTCGCCCTGGCCTGCGGTGCGACGTTCGTCGCCCGCGTGATCGACGTCGACGCGCCCCACATGCAATCGGTGCTGCGCCGCGCGCACGAGCACAAGGGCACCGCCTTCATCGAGATCCTGCAGAACTGCCCGGTCTTCAACGACGGGGTCTGGTCGAAGCTCGAAGATCGAAAGACGCGCCCCGACTCGGCGATCGTGCTCGAGCAGGGGATGCCGCTGGTCTTCGGCCCGCCCGGTGCCCAGCGAGGGATCTGCGTCGACCAGGGCGTTCCGTCGATCGTCACGATCGAAGACGGCGTCGACCCCGTCGAGCAGGGCGTCGTCGTCCACGACGAGACCCAGCAGTCACGCGCCTACGCGTACGCGCTCGCCTCGCTCACCGCCCCCGACTTCCCGCTGCCGGTCGGCATCATCCGCGACGTCGAAGAGACCTGCTACGAGACGACGCTCCAGCAGCAGGTCGACGACGCGATCGAGCAGCAGGGGCCGGGGGATCTGGCCGCGCTGCTCCACTCAGGGGATACCTGGGAGGTGCGCTGACGCGGGGCCGTTCGGGGTTGGGTGCACGGGTCGGATTCTTCGTCGGCTCGGCCTCAGTCTACGGGCGGCGGTTTTGCGTGGGCGTTGCGTCTTGGCTCGGTTCGGGGGCGGGAGCGGATCCGCGCCGCCCTTCGATTCGGCCGATCCGACGAAGAATCCGAAGCGGTGTGTCGCGTCCGCGCGCGGCGAGCGCGCTCGTGCGCGTGCTCGGGCGATGCGGCGCCGTGTCGCAGAGCGGATCTGAAGAAGAGAGAGGGGCGGGGCTTGGCGGGTGGGTTCGGTCTGTGGCGCCGAGGTCGTGACGCCGTGGCTCTGGCCTTGTTGTTCGTGTCGCTCGGGGCCGGGGCGCAAGAGCTCAACGGGTTCGATCTGAGTGGGGCGCTCATCGACGTAGCTGAGGTGAAGCGCGGGGGGCCACCGCGAGACGGGATCCCTGCGCTCGATGCCCCCGAGATGGGGCCTGCCGATCGCGCGGCCTGGCCCGCGTCGAGCATGGTGATCGGCGTCGTCGGCAAGCGGGCCGACGGGCGCACCGAGGCCCGCGCGTATCCCCTCGATGTGCTCGTGTGGCACGAGCTCGTGAACGACACGATCGGTGGGCAACCGATCCTCGTTTCGTACTGCCCGCTCTGCGGCAGCGCGATGGTCTTCGCGCGCCCGGGCGACACCCGCTTCGGGGTCTCGGGCCTGCTGTACCGGTCCGACCTGCTCATGTTCGATCGCGAAACGGACAGCCTCTGGACGCAGATCGAGGGCCGCGCGATCAGCGGTCCGCGCGCGGGTGAGCGGCTCGAGCTGATGCGCTCGAGCTTCGAGCGCTGGGACGCCTGGCGTGCGCGCTACCCGGACACGCTGGTGCTCTCACCGCGTACGGGCCATCGGCGCAACTACGTGCGGAACCCGTTCGGCAACTACGCGCGGTCACGCAAGCTGATGTTCGACGGGCCCACCGACGCCCGCGAGCACCCGAAGGCCCGCACGATCGGCCTCCGCACGACCGACGGCGACGTGGCTCGGGCCTACCCGGTGCGCCTGTTCGAAGACGACGACTCGGCCATCGTCGACACGTTCGCGGGCCACGAAGTTCGCGTCGCGTTCTCGAAGGAGCGCAACGCCTTCGTCGTCGAGGCGCCCGAGACCATCGACGTCGTCGAGACGTACTGGTTCGCGTGGATGGCGTTCCACCCCGAGTCGAGCGTCTACACCCGACCGAGCGACTGAGCCGCTACTGCTTGCGCAGGACGATGCTGCCGACCGAGTAGCCGGCACCGAACGAGCAGAGCACGGCGGGGTCGCCTGCCACGAGCCCATCCCGGTGCTTGTGAAAGGCGATCACCGACCCGGCCGAGCTGGTGTTCGCGTACTCGTCGAGGATCACGGGGCTCTCTTCGGGGTCGGGCTCGCGACCGAGTAGCGTCTTGGCGATCAGCTTGTTCATGCCCAGATTGGCCTGATGCAGCCAGAGCCGCTTGACGTCGTCGACGGGGATCTCGAGCGCGTCGAGGTGACTTCGAATGTGGGCCGCGACCATCGGGCAGACGTCCTTGAAGACCCGGCGGCCGTTCTGTCGAAAGACCAGCTCGTGGGGATCGCGCGCCCCGTCCTCGCTGCGGTTCAGGAAGCCCGCGTCGTTGCGAATGTTGTTCGAGAACTTCGTCGCGAGGCGCGTGCCGAGCACCTCCCAAGCCTCACCCTCGCCCGCTGCCTCTTCCGACTCGAGCAGCACGGCCGTACACGCGTCGCCGAAGATGAAGTGGAACTCGCGCAGCTCGAAGTTGTTGTGGCCCGACGTGATCTCGGGGCACAGCACGAGCACACGCCGAGCGCTGCCGCTGCGGATCGCGTCGACCCCGTTCTGGATCGCGAACGTCGCCGAGCTGCAGGCGACGTTCATGTCGTAGGCGAAACCGCCGGCACCGAGCGCCGCCTGCACCTCGATCGCGACGGCCGGATAGGCGCGCTGCAGGTTCGAGCAACCCACGATCACCGCGTCGACATCGGCGCCTTCGCGCCCGGCCTGGGCGAGCGCCTCGTTCGCCGCGGCCACACAGATCTCGGCCTGGATCGAGAGCTCGTCCTCGCCGCGCAGAGGCAATCGCGGGCGCAGCCGCTTAGGGTCGAGCACACCGGCCTTGTCCATCACGAAGCGATGCCCGATGCCCGATGCCTTGACGATGAACTTCTCGCTCGGCAGATCGCGCTCTTCGAGCTCGCCCCGATCGATGGCCTCGCGGTGATCGGCGTTCCAGCGCTCGACCGCCTCGCTGAGCGACGCCACGAGCTCGGCATTCGTGATGCCCTCGGCGGGCGTGAAGAGACCGGTTCCAGTGATCGAGATGCGGCTCAAGATGGACTCCTCTAGGCGGTGACGACCGGCCTGCCCCCGAGTGTCACCCCGAACGCGCGATCAGTCGAGCGCGCGTCGCGGATCGAAACGCAAAGGCCCCCGGCCGCTGCGCGCGACCGGGGGCCTCGAATCGAGCC
The DNA here is from genome assembly GCA_965250285.1 of Myxococcota bacterium. GTDB lineage: Bacteria > Myxococcota_A > UBA9160 > UBA9160 > UBA4427 > CAYYSY01. The sequence goes on along the minus strand of OZ252299.1, from coordinate 6,062,418 downwards.
AAAGCCCCGCCTAGGGCTTGAGGTCGGGCGCCACTTCGACCAGCGTCTCGCCGATCGTGGCCGGCGAGAGCGAGACCTTGACGCCGCACTTCTCGAGCGTCGCCATCTTGTCGCTCGCCTTGCCCTTGCCGCCGGCGATGATCGCGCCCGCGTGCCCCATGCGCTTGCCGGGCGGGGCGTTCTGGCCGGCGATGAACGCCGCCACGGGCTTGCTCATGTTCGACTGGACGAACTCGGCGGCCTCTTCCTCGGCCGAGCCACCGATCTCACCAATCATCACGACCGCCTTCGTCTCGGGGTCGGCCTCGAAGAGCTCGAGGGCGTCGATGAAGTTGGTACCGATCACCGGGTCACCGCCGATGCCGACGCAGGTCGATTGACCGATGCCCAGGCGCGAGAGCTGGTCGACGGCCTCGTAGGTCAGCGTGCCCGAGCGCGAGACGACGCCGACGGGGCCGGGCTTCGTGATCTGCGCCGGCATGATGCCGATGCGGCACTGCTCGGGCGTCACGACGCCAGGGCAGTTCGGACCGAGCAGCCGAAACGACGAGCCCTCGAGCGCGTTCTTCGCCGAGGCCATGTCGGTCACCGGGATGCCCTCGGTGATGCACACGCCGAGCTCGAGCCCCGCGTCGGCGGCCTCGAGGATCGCGTCGGCCGCGCCGGGCGGCGGCACGAAGATGCAGCTCGCGTTCGCGCCCGTGGCCTCCACGGCCTCACGCACCGTGTCGAAGACCGGGATGCCGTCGATCTCGGTGCCGCCCTTGCCGGGGGCGATGCCACCGACGACCTGGGTGCCGTACTCGATCGAGAGCTTGGCGTGGAACTGGCCCATCCGACCCATGCCCTGGATCAGCAGCTTCGTATCCTTGTTGCAGAGGATGGCCATGATCAGGCGCCTCCCTTTGCGGCGGCGACCACGGTCTCGCCCGCTTCCTTGAGCGTTTCGACGGGCGTGATGTCGAGGCTCGACTTCGCGAGGATCGCCCGCCCCTCTTCGGCCATGTTGCCCTGCAGGCGCACGACCAGCGGCACCTCGAGGCCGAGATCGTCGGCCGCGGCGACCACGCCCTCGGCGATCAGATCGCAGCGCACGATGCCGCCGAAGATGTTGACGAGGATCGCCTTCACGTTCTCGTCGTTCAGGATGATCTTGAACGCCTCCTTGACCTTCTCCTTGTCGGCGCCGCCGCCGGCGTCGAGGAAGTTGGCCGGCGTTCCGCCGCAGAGGTGGATCATGTCGAGGGTCGCCATCGCGAGGCCCGCGCCATTCACCATGCAGCCGATGTCACCGTCGAGGCCCACGTAGGCGAGGTCGATCTCGTTGGCCGCGCGCTCGCGGGGATCTTCCTCTTCGGGGTCGCGCAGCTCGGCGACGTCCTTGTTTCGGTAGAGCGCGTTGTCGTCGAAGCCGAGCTTCGCGTCGAGCGCGAGCACGTCGCCCTGCTTCGTGATGACGAGCGGGTTGATCTCGACCTGGCTGCAATCCTTCGCCTGGTAGAGGTTCCAGAGACCGCGCACGAAGGGCACGAAGTTCTTGACCTCGTCGAACGACAGGCCGAGATCGAAGCCCAGCGTGCGGGCCTGGTGATCCTTCAGGCCGACGTTCGGGTCGATGAGCGTCGTGAGGATCTTCTCGGGGGTCGCGGCGGCGACCTCCTCGATCTCCATGCCGCCCTCGGTGCTGGCGACGAGCGCGTACTGCTCGGCACCGCGATCGAAGAGCAGCGCGAGGTAGAGCTCGCGGTCGATGTCGCTGCCGGCCTCGACGTAGACCTTGCGCACGAGCTTGCCCTCGGGCGGGGTCTGCGGCGTGTGCAGCGTCATGCCGAGGATCTCGCTCGCCGCCTGCTTGGCGTCACCGGGGCTCTTCACGACCTTGACGCCGCCGGCCTTGCCACGGCCACCGGCGTGCACCTGGGCCTTCACGACGACGACCGACGTGCCGAGCGACTTCGCTGCCTTCTCGGCCTCTTCGGGCGTCGTGGCGAGCTGGCCGTCGGGCACCGCGACGTCGAACGTGCGCAGCAGCTCCTTGGCCTGATATTCGTGGACGTTCATGGGGTTCTCCGATGCACGATGTCGGGGCCCGAGCACTCTTCGCGCCGACGGCCCGGAGGCAGCCGGCGCGGTGAGTGGCGAGCGACCGAGACGTTCGGGTTCTAGAGCTCGATCTGATCGACGAGCGTGCGCACGTGGTCGACCGACGCGTCGAAGAGCTTGCGCTCCTCTTCGTTCAGCTCGGCCTCGATGATGCGCTCGACACCGCCGGCCCCGAGCACGCAGGGCACGCCGACGTAGAGACCGTCGACGCCGTACTCCCCCTCGCAGAGGCAGGCGCACGCGAGCACGCGCTTCTGATCCTTGAGGATCGACTCGGCCATCTCGAGGGCCGAGAAGGCCGGCGACACGAACGCCGAACCCGTCTTCAGCAGGCCGACGACCTCGCCCCCCGCGCCCTTGGTGCGCTCGACGATGGCGTCGATGCGATCCTGGGGAATCAGCTGGGCGATCGGGATGCCTGCGACGGTGCAGTAGCTGACGAGCGGCACCATCGTGTCGCCGTGGCCACCGAGCACGAGCGCGTTCACGTCGCGCACCGACACGCCGAGCTCCCAGGCCACGAAAGCGCGGAAGCGAGCCGAGTCGAGCACGCCAGCCATGCCGACGACCCGGTTCTTCGGGAAGCCCGACACCTCCTTGAAGGTGTAGACCATGGCGTCGAGCGGGTTCGAAACGACGATCACATAGGCGTCGGGAGCGTTGTCGCGCACGCCCTCGGCGACGCTCTTCATGATCGAGAGGTTCGTCTTGAGCAGATCGTCGCGGCTCATGCCCGGCTTGCGCGCCAGGCCCGCCGTGATGATCACGATGTCGGCGCCGGCGATCTCCGTGTAGTCGTTGGCGCCCGAGATCGAAGCGTCCGAGCCGGCGAGGGGAGCGCCCTCGGCCATGTCGAGGGCCTTGCCCTGGGGCATCCCCTCGACCACGTCGAAGACGATGACGTCTCCGAGCTCGCGGTACGCGGCCTCCTGGGCCATCACACCGCCGATGTTGCCGCCACCGATGAGGGCGATCTTCTTTCGCATGACTGGGGGATCCCTTTTCCGTCGCTGTCGCACCGGGCCGCCGCAGCGGTCTCGGGCCGCGGCTCAAGTGCGCGTTTCGATTGCGGTTTCCGCGGCCGGGGTGCCTTCCGGCACGCAGGGGGCGAGCGCGGTTCGAGGGGGGCCTCGATGCGCTCTCGCGGCCGGCACTTTGTAAGCGATCCCAGGCCGCTCCGCCATTCCCGATCCGCGCCCGGATGGGCGGCGGCGGACGCGATTCCCCGGGGACAGGTGCGCGGCGCCGCGACGAGCGGCCGAATCGCGTCGGTCGTGAGAGACTTCGAGCCTCACCGTCCCTCCGCGCAGGAGCATGATCGATGCGCCGCCGTGATCGCCTGAGCCTCTGCCGACCTCGCTTGCTTCGGGCGCGCGCCTGCGCCGCGGCCGATCGGCGACGCGGATGAGGGCCTGGCGCGTCCATCGGCACGCCCGACCGACCGAAGCCCTGGTGCTCGACCAGGTCGACGCACCCGCGCCCGGGCCCGGCCAGGTGCGCGTCGCCGTCACCCACTCGGTGCTCAACCTGAACGACGTCGACGGCTGCTACGGCCGCTACCGCACGGTCGATCCGCCGCTGCCCTACGTCGCGGGGATGGAGGTGACCGGCGTCGTCGACGCCGCCGGCGCGGGCGCCGAAGCCTGGCTCGGGCGGCGGGTGCTCGCCTGCCCCGACGGCGCGCAGGGCGGCTTCGCGGATCAGGCGCTCGCCTCGACCGACCTCGTGTTCGACGCGCCCGAGCGCCTGACGGGCCCTGCGGCGGCGGCGTTTTTCTTTCCCTTCCACCTCGCATGGCTCGGACTGCACGAACGGGGTCGACTCGAGTCCGGCGAGACGGTGCTCGTGCATGCGGCCGCGGGCGGCATCGGCTCGGCTGCGGTGCAGGTCGCGAAGGCGGCGGGGGCGACGGTGTTCGCCACGGCCGGCCGCCCCGAGAAGGTCGAGTTCTGTCGCAAGCTCGGCGCCGATCACGCGATCGACTACGCAACCGACGACTTCGCCGAGGTCGTGCTCGATGCGACGGGCGGCCGCGGGGTCGACGTCGTCTTCGACACCGTCGGTGGCGACGTCGCCGAGCGCTCGTTTCGCTGCATCGCGCGCAACGGTCGCCACCTGATGATCGGCTTCTCGAGCGGCATCGAAGCCGAGGATCAGAGCGTGACGCCGCGCCCCGTCCTCTTCGGCAATTTCGCGCTGCTCGGCGTGCTGCTCGCCTACTCGAGCCAGGCCCCGGCGATCAAGCGCGCGACCGGCTTCAACCTGGTGCCCCGCGAAGTCGGCGAGACCATCCACGCCGAGCTGGTGCAGCAGCTCGAGGCCGGTCGCATCCGACCCGTCGTCGGAAAAGTAGTGTCCTTCGACGCACTTCCCGCGGCCCTCGAAGCGCTCGAGCGCCGCGAGACGATGGGCCGAACGGTGGTCGAGCTGTAGGCGGTCTGGGCGGCCTGGCCCGCTCAGACGGCTGCGACCGGGTCGGGGCGAATCGCCCGAAAGAGCCAGCCCGAGAGCGCGTAGACCGAGTAGCCCACGAGGTAGGCGCTCAGCACGTCGACGGCGTAGTGATTGCGGGTCACGAGTACGGCGAAGGCCATGACGAGCGACCCCACGAGCATCACGCCCTTCTGCCAGCGCGTGTCGAAGAACAGGAAGAACAGAAACGGCACGGCGGTGTGCCCCGAGAAGATGAACTCGTTCTGAAAGGTGTACTCGCCCACGACCAGCGCGAAGAGCCCATCGAGCTCGCGCATGTCGAGGATCTGCGCCGGCGCGCCGATCGGCGACAGGAACACGTAGAGCGTGCGCACGAAGAGGTAGACGCCGAGCAACACGAGCAGGAACGGCATCCGCCGCGGGTGGTAGAGCACGGCGACCCCGACCGCCCAGGCATGCAGAGCCAGCCAGCCCCACGAGAGCAGCGGCACGACGTTCCAGGCCGGCAGCCGGTCGAGCAGCCAGTCGCTGCTCTCGGGGAGCGCGCGCTGATCGGCATACCAGCCGAGGTTCATGTAGAAGAGATACGCGCCGAGGAAGAACGCGACGCCGAGCGCGATGGCGACGGTGCGCACACGGCCGTCGAGCGCATCCCACTCGTCGCGGATGTCGCCCCACTCCGATCGCGCATGCCGGCGCACCAGCCGACGCATGCGCGCGAGGTCGTGCATGCCCTCGCGCAAGCGGGCCTCGAGGGCTTCGATCTCATGGTCGAGGACGTCGGGCGACCGCGGCGTACCGGCCGCGCGTTCGTCGCGCGACACGCTCAGCGCTCTCGCGTCATGGCGTCGAGCCGCGCCATGACCTGCTTCGCGAGGGGTTTACCCATGCCCGGCAGTCCGAGCAGGGCCGAGAGCCACAGACCATCGGCCGCGAGGCGCACGATGGTCGCGCTGGTCGGGTCGACGCCGTCGGCCTGCTCGATGCGGGCCTGCCACTGCTGGAATCGCGCCTGCACCTCGCCGAGTCGCGTCGGGTCGCCGCCGAAGCCCGCCAGCAGCCCGGCCATGAGGCGCGCCGAGTCATCGGCCGGCTCGCCCTGGGGCGTCACCGTGCTGCGCACATAGGCCCGCGTCCAGGCGCCGGCTTCATCGGGATCATCGGCCTGGAGCACCGACTGCAGCGCATCGAAGCCGGCGAGCATGCGCTCGGTCAGGCCGGCGACCAGCGCCTCCTTCGACGGAAAGTGATAGAGAAGGCCCCCCTTCGAGACGCCGGCCTCGGCGGCGACGGTCTCGAGCACGAGGCCGGTGGGCCCGAGCTCGAGCAGGCGGCTCTGTGCGGCGTCGAGGATGGCTTCGCGGGCCTTCGGCGGTCTGGGCATCCGCGATAACTATACCGTCCAGACGGTTTAGTCAACGGATCTCGCCGCCCGGCCGCCGCGGGCTAGGCTCGATCGGCCGGTCGACCCCGGGTGACCGGCGCCGACACCACCCCACGTCGCGGAGAAGCCGATGAGCATGAAGGTCCTCACCCCCGAGCAGCGCGAGTTTCAGGCCTACGCCCGCAGCTGGCTCGAAGAGAACCGGCCGCCCGAGCCGCCGGTGCGCCTGCCCCTCAACGCCATCGAGGTCATGACGGTCGAGCAGCGCGACTACCTCCAGGACTGGCAGCGCAAGTGCTACGAGGCCGGGCTCGTCGGGGCCGACATCCCCGCCGAGTATGGCGGCGGCGGTCACGACGGCTTCCAGCGCATCGCCAACAACGAGATGAGCCGGGCCGAAACGCCCTTCATGATCAACGTGATCGCGCTCAACATGGCGATCCCGACGATCCTCGTGCACGGCACCGAAGAGCAGAAGAAGAAGTTCATCGCACCGGCGCTGTCGGGCGAAGAGATCTGGTGCCAGGGCTTCAGCGAGCCCGGCGCGGGCAGCGACATGGCCAACCAGCAGACGATGGCCGTGCGCGATGGCGACGACTGGGTCGTCAACGGCCACAAGGTCTGGACGAGCCTCGGGCACTTCGCAAAGTGGATGATCCTGATCGCGCGCACGAGCCGCGATCACAAGTACGACGGCCTCACGTACTTCCTGTGCCCGATCGAAGGGCACCCGGGCGTGACGGTTCGCCCGCTGATCAAGATGACCGGCGAGACCGGCTTCAACGAAGTGCTCTTCGAAGACGTCCGCGTGCCCGACGCCCTGCGACTCGATGAGATCGGCAAGGGCTGGACCGTCGCGATGACGACACTGACCTACGAGCGCGGCGCGGCCGAGGGCGCCGGGGGGGGCGGCGGCGGCGAGCATCCGGTCGACATGCTGGTGCACCTCGCCCAGACGCACTACCGCGACGGTGTGCTCGCGAAGGACGACCCGGTCACCCGCGACGCGATCGTGCAGCAGGCGATCATCGCCGAGGGTTTCAAGCAGAACGCCCGTCGCGGCCGGGTCGCCGCACTCTGCGATCACCCGATGCGCATCCCGCTGCAGGGCAAGGTCACGATGACCGAGATGTTCCAGAACTGCTCACGCCTGGGCGTCGACATCGCCGGGCCGCAGTCGACGCTCTACAAGCTCGACCCCGATGCCCCCGACGATGGGCACTGGCCGCTCTCGTACATGAACTCGTACGGCATGACGATCGCGGCCGGCACCAACGAGATCCAGCGCAACATCCTGGGCGAGCGCGTGCTCGGCCTGGCGAAGTCGAAGTAGGCGGGGAGGAAGAGACGATGGGCAAGCACGAACACCCCAAGGATTTCGGCTTCGGCTCCGACGAAGAGATGCTGCGCGACGTCGCCCGACAGTTCCTCGACGAGCATCTGCCCGTCGAGAAGCTGAGGCTGCTCGTCGCCGAAGATCACGAGAGCGTGTACGACCGCGGTGAACCGACGCGCTGGGACGCCGATCTGTGGAAGCAGATCGTCGAGCTCGGCTGGACGGGCCTCGCGGTCCCCGAGGCGAAGGGCGGCGTGGGCATCAACCTCGCCGGCATCTGCGGCCTCGTCGAGCAGGTCGGCGGCCACGCGCTGCCCTCGCCGCTGCTTCCCACGCTGCACGCCACATTCGTGCTGCGCGAGGTCGACAGTGAGGCCGCGGACGCCTGGCTCGGGCGCATCGCCGATGGCCAGACGGCGAGCCTCGCGTTCGCCGACACCACGGGCAGCTGGGATCCGGCGAACACGCTCGTCACGGCCCGCGCCGAGGGCGAAGGCCTCGTGCTCGACGGCGAAGCGCGCTTCGTGCAGGACGCGTTCAAGTGCGACCAGCTGCTGGTCGTGGCGAAGCTCGGTGAATCGCTGGCCCTGTGCGTGGTGCCCACCGATGCCGAGGGCGTCGAGCGATCGCGCGATCAGATCCACGACCTGACCCGCGACCAGGCGACCGTGCGCTTCAGCGGCGTGTCGGTGCCGCCTGGCAACGTCGTCAGCCGCGACGGGTCGGCCGCCTTCGAGGCCGCCTGGCCCGCCGTGCTGACGACGGTCGCCGCCGATCTCTGCGGCTCGGCCGAGTGGCAGCTGCAGACCACGGTCAAGTACGCCCAGGATCGAAAGCAGTTCGATCACCCGCTCGGGTTCTTCCAGGCCGTCAAGCATCCACTGGTCGACGTGATGTGCGGCATCGACCGCGCCCGATCGCTGGTCTACCACGCCGCCTGCTCGGCCGACGTCGGCGACGATGACGCCCTCGATGCAGCGCGCATGGCGAAGAGCGCGGCGAGCGACGCCGGCGCCTACGCGAGCGACCGCTCGGTGCAGCTGCACGGCGGCATCGGCTTCACCTGGGAGTGCGACGTGCACATCTTCTTCAAGCGCTCGATGCACGACCAGGCGCTCTACGGCGACGGTGCGCACCACCGCAAGAAGCTGGCGGACTCGATCCTGGGACCGATCGGGGCGACGCCCTAGCCCGCGCGCAGGCGGGGCGCGGGGCCCAGAAACAACCGCCGTGCCCGGGCGCATCGGCCGTGCGAGCGCCTAGCTCACCGAGCCGCTGTTCACCTGCACGCGCTTGACCGACGCCGCCACCACCGGAATGTCGGCGTCGTCGAGGCTGGGCATCCGCTTCTTGCGGGCGAGCGCAGCCTCGATGTAGGGCGCGAGCTCGCGCGCCTTCTCGGCCTCGCGCGCTTCGCGCCCCTCCACGAACTCGGGCATGACGTCGCGCGCAAACAGCTCGAGCGCCTCGCAGATGTGCTCGTGGCGGTTGTTGCCCGCCTGCTGCATCAAGATCACCTGATCGACACCCGCGGCCTGCATCTCGCGCAGGTGCTCGGCGAAGTCGTCCGGGGTCCCGATGCCCGGGGCGTGCGCGAACTTCGAGGCATCGCCCGTGCGGGCGAGCTCGATCAACTGCTCGGTCCGATCGCGCCGCTCTTCGACGAACTGCTCCCAGAGACGCGAGCGGCCGGGCACGCTGTCGCGCGTGACCAGCGCGCGCAGCGCGTAGTTGAAGAACTCGAAGCCTTCCTGCCCGCGACGGATCGCCTCGACACGGTCTTCGTGGATCGAGAACGAAGACACCAGCGCGATGTTGGCGTTCACCGTGTGACCGATCGGCACGCACTCGTCGCTCTTGATGATGTCGTAGTAGACCTTCTGCCAGGCGCGTGCCTCTTCGGGGTCGACGAACGAGAACGCGAGGGCTCCGAGGCCGTGACGCGCGGCGACCTTGATCGTGTCTCGATTGGTGCAGGCGATCCACATAGGCGGGTGCGGCTTCTGCATCGGCTTCGGCAGCACGTTCCGACAGGGCATCGAGAACGACTCGCCCTCGAAGCCCGGGTACGGATCCATCACCATCATGTTCGCGATCTGCTCGGCCGCCTCAAGCGACATCGCCCGCTTCGTCTTCGCCGGGATCCCGAAGCCGTGCAGCTCGAGGCGGGTCGCCCCCTCGCCGATCCCGAAGTCGACGCGTCCGCTCGAGACGAGGTCGAGTGAAGAGATGCACTCGGCCGTGCGCGCCGGATGGTTGTAGTGGGCGATCACCTGCCGAATGCCATGCCCTAGCCGAATGCGCTGGGTGCGGGCTGCGGCGGCCGCGAGGAACACCTCGGGCGAGGACGAGTGCGAGTACTCTTCGAGAAAGTGGTGCTCGACCTCCCACGCGTAGTCGAGCCCGAGACGATCGGCGAGCTCGACTTGTGAGAGGGCTTCTTGAAAGAGGCGGTGCTCGGCGCCGTCGTTCCAGGGACGCGGGAGCTGCAGCTCGTAGAAGACTCCGAATCGCATTCGAACACCTCGCGTCTTTGGGCGTGACCTCAGTCGGGTTGCGGCAGGCGCACCCGCACCGAGAGCTCGTCGAGCGTTTCTTCGTCGACGGCGCTCGGCGACGCCATCAGCAGATCCTGACCGCGTTGGGTCTTCGGGAAGGCGATCACGTCCCGCAGGTTGTCGGTCTTCGCGAGTACGAGCGCCATGCGATCGAAGCCGAACGCGAACCCACCATGGGGCGGCGCGCCCTGCGCCAGCGCATCGAGCATGAAGCCGAAGCTCTGCTCCATGCCGGCTTCGTCGTACCCCATCTTCTCGAGGATCTTCTTCTGCACGTCGACGCGGTGGTTACGCAGGCTGCCCGAGCCGAGCTCGTAGCCGTTCATCACGACGTCGTAGTGCGTGCCGCGCACCGCGGTCGGATCGCTGTCGAGCAGCGGGATATCCTCGTCGAGCGGCGCCACGAAAGGCATGTGGCAGTACGTGAGCGAGCCGTCCTCGGCCTCCTCGAAGAGCGGAAAGTCGACGACGAAGAGCACGTCCCACTCACGGCCGTCGGTGCGACCGAGCTTCGTGCCGAGGTCGATGCGCAGACGCGAGAGGATCGCGTTGGCGCGATCGAACGTGTCGGCCTGGAAGAAGAGCAGATGCCCCGGCTTCGCGCCGGTGGCCTCGGTGATCTGCGCCTTCTCGTCGTCGGAGAGGAACTTCACGATGGGCGAGCGCCAGGTGCCGTCGTCGTCGACCCGGATCCAGCCGAGCCCCTTGGCCCCCAGCTCCTTGCGCACGAGCTTCTCGAGCCGGTCGATCTCGCTGCGCGAGATGTCGCCGGCGTCGGGGATCGGCAGGCACTTGACGATGCCTTCCTGCTCGACCGCTCCGCGAAAGGCCTTGAACTCACTCGTGCTGAACAGCTCGGTCAGCTCGACGAGCTCGAGCAGGATGCGCGTATCGGGCTTGTCGCACCCGTAGCGATCCATGGCTTGCTTGAACGTCATCCGCGGGAAGGGCGTCTCGATCTCGACGCCGCAGCCCGCGCAGCCATCGACCGTGGTCTTCTCGAGCACGGCGAGTACGTCTTCGACGCCGACGAAGCTCATCTCGAGGTCGACCTGGGTGAACTCGAGCTGTCGATCGGCCCGCAGGTCTTCGTCGCGGAAGCAGCGCGCGATCTGAAAGTAGCGATCGAAGCCGGCGACCATCAGCAGCTGCTTCATGATCTGCGGCGACTGCGGCAGCGCGTAGAACTGGCCCGGCTGGAGCCGCGCGGGCACGACGAAATCGCGCGCGCCCTCGGGCGTCGCCCGCGCGAGCATCGGCGTCTCGATCTCGAGAAAGCCCTGCGAAGCGAGCGACGCGCGCATCGCCTGCGCGAGCTCGTGGCGAATGCGCATCGCGTTCTGCAGCGGCGTCCGGCGCAGGTCGTGAATGCGATGCCGCAGGCGAATCTGCTCGTCGACGTCGGTCTCTTCGTCGATCGAGAACGGCGGCGGCTGCGCGCTGTTCAGCAGCCGCACCTCGTGCACGTTCACCTCGATCTCGCCCGTCGCCATCTTGGGGTTGACCGTGTCGTCGCTGCGCGCCTCGACGACGCCGCGCGCGCAGAGCACCCACTCGTTGCGCAGGGCACCGGCCTTGTCGTGCGACCCGGCCGACGTCTCGGGCCGAAACACGATCTGCACGAGGCCGCTGCGGTCGCGCAGATCGACGAAGATGACGCCGCCGTGATCACGCCGCCGATGCACCCAGCCCGTGACGACGACCTCCTGGCCGACCAGCGACTTGTCGAAGTCGCCGCACATGTGCGAGCGGCGCAGGTCGCCGAGACCTTCGAGGGTCACCGGATGGCTGGGGGCTTCGGTCGTGCCTTCGGCGCTCATTTCGTTCTCGATCTCTGGTTCGCAGACGCACCGGGCAGTGCGACCGGGGGACGGGGCGATGGAGTCTCGCACGCCGTGGTGCAGACAGCGCACTGGCTCGGTGGGCGGGCGGAAGCTCGACTGGGGAAACCGACCGTGGGGCGGGGCCACGCGCCGGAAAAACCCTGCAAAAACGGTCGCTTGAATTAGCAGCGCGGGGATTCGCTGTCAAACGCGACGGGCCGGGTCGGCGCCTCAGTCGTCGAACAGCTCGTGCGCCGAGCAGACGCGATTGCGTCCGTCCGACTTCGCCCGGTACATCGCCTTGTCCGACGCATCGAGCAGCGCCTCGCGCGTCGTCGCGTGATCGGGGCACGTCGCCACACCGACCGAGACCGTGAGCTTGAGCCGTGCCTCGGGCCCGACCTCGAAGGTCTCTTCTTCGACCGTGCGACGGATGCGCTCGGCAACGTGGACGGCCGCATTGTGGTCGGTGTCGACGAGCAGGATCGTGAACTCGTCGCCGCCGTAGCGCGCCAGCGTATCGACCTGGCGCACGCAGCTCGACAGCAGCCGAGCGAGCCGGCGCAGGGTCTCCGAGCCGACGAGGTGTCCCCACTCGTCGTTCACGCGCTTGAACCGGTCGAGATCGAGGAACAACACCGAGATCGGGTTGCCGTAGCGATCGGCGCGTTGGATCTCGTTGTCGGTCGTCTGGATCAGATAGCGTGCGTTGTAGAGCTCGGTCACGTCGTCGACGAAGGCGCGTTCCTTGGCCTTGCCGTACTTCTCGACGTTGATCTGGGCCATGCGGACGTACTCGAGCAGCAGAGAAGCGGCCGAACGCTCGACCTCGCCCATCGGCACACCCCCCGAAGGCACGTAGAGCACCCCGGTCGGACCGTCCTCTCCCTCGACGGGCACCTGCAGGATCTCGTCGGCCGCCACCCCCGCTTCTCGCAGTGCCTCGTGCACGGGTCCGCGGTCGACGACGCCAATGCCCTCGAGCGCCTCGAGGTCGAGGGGCTTGTCGTCGACGAGCCGCGCCGTCAGCAGATCGGACTGCTCCTCGTCGAAGCCGCGAAAGGCCGATGCGAGCCCCTTGCCCGGGCCCTCGGGATGAAAGAGCGCAAGCCCATGCTCGCGCCCGCATGCGCGCATCAGCAGATCGAGGCCGAGCGGATGCAGCTGGCCCGCCTCGAGGCACGATGAAAGCTGCTGGAACTGTCCCTGCCACTCGATCGTGCGCCGCAGTGAACCGAGCTCGCTGCGGCTGCCGGCGAGCGCGACGAGCGGACCGAGCCAGACGGGCAGCACCGACTCGAGATCGGCGGCCGCGACGAGTCCGTGCGCGCCCGCGGCCGAGCCCGCCTCGAGCACGGCCGGTCGCGGCGTGTCGTCGGGCGTGAGCACCATCCAGGGGATCCGGCTCGATTCGAGGGCCGATGCGGCGCGTTCCCAGTCGTCGGCGTCGGCCTCGATCGCGAGGGCGTGCACGAGCGCGCCGGCGGCGTCGCTCGACGCGACGAGCCGGGGCAGATCACACGCGTCGGTGCATCCGGTCAGCTCGACATCGAGATCCGAGAGCAGCGCCTCGACGCGATCCCGCACCGAGGGCGGCCCGCACCAGAGCAGCGTCGATCGCGAACGCGGTGCCTGCTGGCTCATCGGGCGGGGTCCTCGGCGTGTCGGGCGCTCGGGCCCGGCTGTGCGCCCCGTTCACGGCCTCGCGCCGAAAAGGGCTTCCCAGTCGGATCGGAGCGCAAAGTTGCCGGCTTGAGTCGCGATTGGGAAGTGCCCCCGACGATCGGCGCGAGCGCGCGCACCCCGGCGCTGCGAGACCCCGCTGTGAGGCCCTCCGCCAGAGCGAGGGCAAACCCCCGCGCGCCGGCGCGAGCCCAGAACGACGCGCGCCCAAAACGAGGCGCGCCGCCGGCCCGGGTCGGGGCTCGGCGGCGCGTGGCAGATCAGTGGGCCGGCCCGAGTCGAGCCTCGAGGCGCCCTTCAGCTCGGGTCCGACGTCATGCCGGTCACCCGATCGGCGGGCGGCAGCACCTGCTCCCAGGCGATGCCGGCGTCGGTCGAGCGCAGGATCTGGCCCGTCTGGCCCACGATGAAGCCGAGCTTGCCCGAGCGCGCGAAGTCGACGTCGCGCATGTACGTGAAGACGATCGGGAAGTCGTCCGCGCCGGGCTTCGCCCAGTTCCGGCCCTCGTCGGTCGACGTGCGCATGATGCCCTTCTCGCCGACGGCCACGGCGCGGCCCGGCAGCGAGTCGACCGAGAAGATCGCCTGGGTGCGATCGGTCTTGCGGTACGCCCAGCTCTTGCCTCCGTCGTCCGAGGCGAGCACGACGCCACCGAGGCCGGCGATCATGCCGTTGTCGGGGTCCCGGAAGCGCACGGTGAAGAGCACCGGGTTCTGGATCACGCGCACCTTCACGCCCGGCGAAGGGTGTTCGCGCCCGACGAGGTAGCGGTTCAAGAACTCGGGATCGTCGTCGAGGTAGTCCTCGTAGTCCCACGGCGGACGGCCCCGCTCGCGCACGCGCTCGGTGGGCAGCCCTGCGTCTTCGAGCATGATGCGCACCTCGGAGATGCGCGCTTCGATGATCTCGAAGAGCGGGTACGGATCGTCGTCGACCGTGAACTCTTCGATCTCGCGGCCCGAGACCACGGCCTCGATCGCCACGTTCAGGTGCCCCTCGTCGCGGATGCCCTCGGCGAAGCCGGCGAGCGCGACCTGTCCCGCGTCGTCGACGACGAGCTGATTGTGACCGAGCTCGAAGGGCTCGAGCTCCATCGAGCCCTCGATCGAGCTCGGCAGCCAGGTCTTGCCGGCGTCCTCGCTGTAGAAGATGTAGCCGAACTCGCCGACGAGCCAGCAGCGGTCGCCGTCGCAGAACACGTCGTTCACGCCGACGTCGTCGTACACGGTGCCGCCCTCGCGGATCTTCTCCTGATCCTCGGGCGAGAGCCACACGAACATCGGGTGCTGCTGATCGACCTTGAACGAGTTGTCGATCCAGGTCTGGCCGCCGTCCTCGGTCAGGAGCCGGGTGCCCCATTCACCGACGGCGATCGCGCGCTGCGCGTCGATGGCGGTGACACCGAAGAGGTGGGCGCCCTCCTTCTCCTTCAGGTTGGGCTGGCGTGCCCAGGTGCGACCGCCGTCGTCGGTCCGCAGGATCAGACCGCGCTGGCCGACCGCCCAGCCCTCCTGCGACGTCGCCATGCTCACGCTGTACAGCGGCGTCAGCACGTCGGTCTGGCCGCGCTTCCAGCTGTCGCCGCCATCGTCGGTGTAGTAGACGGTGCCGTAGTAGCCGACCGTCACCGCGTGATTCTCGTCGACGACCGAGACCGAGTAGAGGTCGTCGAAGAGGACGATCTCACTCTCGTGCGTGTCGAAGTCGAGGTGCACGTCGTGGCAGCCAAAGCTCGCGATGGCGAGGAGGGCCACGATGCCGATCCAACCCGTGAGTCGATGCATGTCGAACGGATCCTGGTCAGGTCGCTCCCGAGGAGCGAACGCGCGGAGGAGGAAAGCCGCCCCTCGCGGCCAGGCGACCGCGAGGGGCTCGGTCTCGTTCGACGATCAGCGACCCTTGGTGAGGCGGCCGACGTCGATGTAGCGGCGGATCTTGCCCTTGCTCTTGAAGGGCGACCCTTCGTTGTCCCAGATCTCGATGCGGTTGCCCGTACCGGTCTGCACGTTGACGATGATGTCCGCGATGATCCGGCTGTCGCGCGGCTCGGGGACACCCTCCCAGCCCTGGTAGTAGCCCTCGGTCAGATCATCCTCGCTCCAGCGGCGGTTGTGCCAGATGATCTTCCAGAGCTCCTCCTTCTGGTCGTATGCGAAGGAGTACAGAGCCGAGTAGGTCTCCTTGTCGATGTAGATGTCCTTGTGGTGATACGGGTGATCCGCGTTCTTGGGCGTCATGCGCACCTTGTACACGCGGCGCATCTCCCAGCGATCATCGGCGAACGAGAGGCCGTAGGGGCCGAAGTTGTGGTCGCGATCGTACGGGAACGCCTTCACCTGCGTGTTCACCGGGCCGATCATGTCCATCTCACCGAGGCACTCCCATTCGTACTGGGGGACGATCCCGGCGAAGCTGCGCAGGTCGTCGAAGGTGAAGTCGGTGCCCGAGATCGAGTCGGTGCGCTGGGCCGTCGAGATGCGGCGCACGCGGCGCAGCGTCGGCACGTAGACCCAGGTGTCGTCGTTCTTCGCCTCGGAGCGCGGACGATCCGTCGACTTGTAGCGATAGGACATCAGCATGATGCCGCGCGCATCGAAGGGGGCCGTCACGTCGACGCCGAAGGCGTTCTTGCGCTTCTCGTTGCGGAAGACGTCGCCGCCGGTGGCCTCGTACTCGGGCTCGACCCGGTGCGACAGGGTCACGGCCTTCGAGTTGCCCTCGTAGTAGAGCGGCAGCTCCTCACCGCGATCCCAGTACGAGTAGTAGAAGGTCGTCGTGGCGCCCGCGCCGGCCCAGACGTAGTCGAAGTTCCACATGATCTTGACGCCGGCCTGCGGGTCGCTGGCGCAGTCGATCGTGTCGTTGGGGAACGGGCGGCCCGCGGTGTAGTTCTCGAGGCTGTTGTCGGGGCCGATCCGCGACTGGCCGCGATACTGCTCGGTCGCCTGCATGTAGGCCTCGGACGGCGAGTAGTCGCGATGGAAGGGGCCGACCTCGAGCTGCATGCCCTCGTAGAAGAAGAAGTCGCGGTTGTTCCAGAACTCTTCCGGCAGATAGGGCCTCAGCGCGTCGACCTCTTCGTAGGTGATGATGTCACCTTCCTTGAAGGTCGGCCCCATCCCCGAGGCATCCTCCTGAGCGGCGGCCTGGAAGAGCGGCGCCGTCAGCACCGCGACCAGGGCGAGCACGCCCGGGGCAATACGAGTACGAATCATGCTGTGCTCCTTCTCTGCCCAGCCGGGCTGGGACTGAACCCGCGCTTGCGACACTGCGGGACGTGACGCCGTTCACAGACGACCCGACCCGACACGAGGACACAGGGGCGCTCGCGCAAACCGCGGGCGCCCGGATGGCCGCCAGAATCCTCGCTGCCGGAAGACGCTCGATCCGGCGACCTGCAGCGGGGGCCCGGCCTCGCAGTCGAGGGCCCGGACCCGGCTCATCCAGGTCGTGTTGCAGTGATCGAGGAAGGGGACCGGAACGGCACGGGCGAGCCGACTCCGCCCCCATTGAAAACCGGCTATGACTCTAGCGCTCCTGTCGGCCGGATGGCGACCGCCCCGGTCGGCCATTCGACTCGAATTCCCTCGGACTCGGAGACCCTGCGACGGCCGTGACGGAGAACTTTCCGAAGCCGCGACGCGCCGAAGCCGGCGCCTCCGCACAGACCACCGATGGCGATGCCGCCGCGGCGAGCGCCATTCGGTCGCGACCTGCGTCGACGGCCCTGGAGCACGGAGCCGTCGCGCCCAGGGGGCCGATCCCCCCCGCCACCCCCTCGACGGCGCGGTCGCCGGGGACGACGATCCCGCTGCGGGTGCCGCCCCGCTTCTGGCTGCGCACGAGCGGGGTCGAGCCCGCGCTGCGGATCGGCTGGCTCGCGTTGCGGCTGACTCTCCGTCATGGCTGCGGCGCGCTCGGCGATCGCTGGTCGACGGCGTCGGTCGAAGCGCGCCGTCGCGCCCGACTCGAACGCAGCGCCCGCGACACCGTCGCCGTGCTCGGCCGACTGAAGGGCGTATTCGCGAAGCTGGGACAGTTCGCCGCGACGCGGCCCGACCTCGTCCCCATCGAGGTGCATGACGCGCTCGCGTCGCTGCGCGACCGCGTGCCGCCGCTGTCGCTCTCGGTGGCCCGCGCCGTGGTCGAGCAAGCCTTGGGTCGATCGGTGATCGAGGTCTTCGCGCGCATCGAACACCGACCCATCGGAGCGGCCAGCATCGCGCAGGTGCACCGCGCATGGCTCCATGATGGCACCGAGGTCGCGGTGAAGGTGCAGTACCCGTGGCTGCGCGACTCGATGCGAAACGACCTCGCGGTCGTTCGGCTCGGGCTGCGCCCGCTGCTGCGTGCCCGCGGCGTCGAGGCCGCTGCCTTCGAGCGGCTCTTCGCCGAGTTCGCGTCGGGCGTCGCGAACGAGCTCGACTTCGAGGCCGAGGCCGACGCGGCGCGACGCATCGCGCAGAACCTGGCAAGCGACGAGGCCATCGTCGTCCCCGGCGTGCATGCGGAGTGGACACGCACGCGCATGCTGACGCTCGACTACGTCGACGGGGTGCCGATCGAGCGCGCCGAGACGCTGCGGGCGCAGGGCATCGATCCGGCTTGGGTGGTCGAGATCCTGACGCGCGCGTATGCCCGGCAGATCTTCGTCGACGGGCTGTTCCACGCCGATCCACATCCCGGCAATCTGCTCGCCGTGGCCGGTGACGATCCGGCGCGGCCGCGGGTCGTGTTCCTCGACTTCGGCCTGTCCCGACAGCTCTCGCCGCAGCTGCGTCAGGCGATCCGGCAGGCGCTCTTCGCCGTCTTGAAGCGCGATCCGGCGGCCTTCGTCGAGCACATGCACGCCCTCGACATGATCGCGCCGGGCGCCGAGGCAGGGGTCCGGGCGGCCGTCGACTCGATGTTCGATCGCATGGGCGGTGCGGTGCTTCAGCAGCCGGGCTCACGCATCCTCGCGCTCAAGGACGAAGCCAAGGCGCTCCTGCGCGAGACGCCCGGTCTGCAGCTGCCCAACGATCTCCTGCTCTACGCGAAGACGCTCTCGTACCTGTTCCAGCTCGGCGACACGCTCGCGCCCGACGTCGACATGATGAAGCTGGCCGTCCCGCACCTGCTGCGCTTTCTGGCCGAGCGCGAGCCCGCGCCCGCCGAAGCCTCCGGCGAGCGCGAGTCAGCCGGCGTCAGCGCTGACGGCGCATCGCGGCGAGGCGCAGGCCCTGCAGCCGGATGAACCCACCGGCATCGGCCTGATCGTAGACGCCGCCATCCTCTTCGAAGGTCACGAGATCCTCCGAATAGAGCGACACCGGGCTGCGTCGCCCTTCGACGATCACGTTGCCCTTGTACAGCCGCAGGCGAACGTCGCCGGTCACGTAGCGCTGGCTCTCGTCGATGGCCGCGCGGATGAAATCCATCTCGGGCGCGAACCAGAAGCCGTTGTAGATCAGCTCGGCGAAGCGCGGTGAGAGCCGATCGCGCTCGTGCATCACCTCGCGGTCGAGGGTGATCGACTCCATCGCGCGGTGCGCGACGTGCAGCACCGTGCACCCCGGCGTCTCGTAGACACCCCGGCTCTTGAGCCCGACGAAGCGGTTCTCGACGAGATCGACGCGCCCGATGCCGTGCGCACCCGCGAGCTTGTTGAGCCGCTCGATGAGCACGCGGGGCGAGAGCGTTTCGCCGTCGAGCGAGACGGGCACGCCGCCCTCGAAACCGATCACGATCTCTGCGGGCTCGTCGGGCGCCTGTTCGGGGGACACGCTCATGATGAACATGTCTTCCTTCGGCCCGACCCACGGGTCTTCGAGGATCCCGCCCTCATACGAGATGTGCATGAGGTTGCGGTCCATCGAATACGGCTTCTCGGCGCTCGCCGTGATCGGGATGTCGTGCTTGTCGGCGTAGGCGATGCAGTCGGTGCGGCTCTTCAGATCCCAGTCGCGCCAGGGCGCGATGATCTCGAGCTCGGGCGCGAGCGCGCGGAAGGTCAGCTCGAAGCGCACCTGGTCGTTGCCCTTGCCCGTCGCGCCGTGGGCGACGGCGTCACAGCCGGTCGCCTTCGCGACGTCGACATGGTGCTTGGCGATCAGCGGGCGGGCCAGCGACGTACCGAGCAGATAGACCCCTTCATACACGGCGCAGCCCTGGATCGCCGGCATGACGTAGTCGCTCGCGAATTCGTCGCGCGCATCCTTGACGATGCAGTCGACCGCACCGGTGGCCTCGGCCTTCTCGGGCAGACCCGAGAGCTCTTCTTCCTGACCGACGTCGGCGCAGTAGGCGACGACCTCACAGCCGTATTCCTCGATGAGCCAGCGCAGGATCACCGACGTGTCGAGACCACCGCTGTAGGCGAGGCACACTCGCTTGATCGAACCCTTGCGTGCCATGGAGACCTCCTGAATGGAGGCCGGATTCTAACGGCTGCGCTCCCGCCCGCGAGCGGCGCAGCGCGAGGTTGCGACGCACGCGACGCGGCCGCCGGCACCGGCTCGGCGAGATCGACGGAACGCTTCGGCGATGGGCGCGATCAGCCGGCTTCGGCGATGGGCAGCGAGATCGTGGTCACGCGGCCCATGCCGGGCTCGGTCCAAGTGAGGATCTCTCCCCCAAGGGCCGAGACGGCGGCTCGGACGAGCTTGGGCTCGGGCTCGGCTTCGGCGCCCGCTGCTGCGAGCTCGTCGAAGCAGCGGTCGATGACCGAGAAGAACACGCGTCGATCGGCGCCCTGCCCGCTCACCCGTGCCGACAGCGACAGCCAGGCTTCGCCGTCCGCCTCCATCCCGCGGCTGCGCACCAACCGGAGCAGCGCCGTCTCGAGCATCGTCGCGTCACCGAGCACCGCCGGCAGCGACGACGGCACGAGCAGGTAGAGCTTGGGGCCTGCGTGACCGCCGTCCTCGAGCATCGAGTGCGAGACATTGCGCACCACCTTGACCGGATCGACCGAGCTCTGGGTGCGCGACGTGCGCTGCCCCTGGAGCGCGCCCTTCAGCTCGTCGCTCCATTTCTGGGCCCGGTGCAGCGCACCCAGCCCGCGCTCGACCAGACCACGGTAACGCTCGGCGCGGCGTCCGCCGGTCTGCTCCATCAACTCGTCGAGGATGTGCGCCGCTTCGTCGAGCGGCTCGGCGATCTCGGCCTGGAACGCGAGCAGGCGCTCGTCGGTGTCGGGCTCGAGCGTCATCAGGATCACGACGCCGACGCTGCCGCCCTCGGCCTCGATCGGCGAACACACGCCGAGAAAACCCGTGCCGTCCTTCTTCAAGCGAAAGCGCACCGTCTCACTGCGTGAGCAGACCTCGGCCACGGCCGACAGCACGGCCTCGCGGCCCCCGCCGTCGAAGAGCATCGCGAGCGGCTGACCGCGCACCGATTCGCCGCTGCAGTCGAAGGTGCGCTCGAACGCCGGATTCACCCAGATCACGCGACCATCGGGGTCTCCGATCATGAGCGGCGCGTCGAGGAAGTTCAGCAGCGAAGTGAGATTGTCACTCACGGTTCCAGCTCCACGAGTCCGGCGTTCACGAGGCCTTCGAGGGTGTGGAGCACGTCGAAGGCATCCATGCCCGAGACCGAGATCAGGTCGGACAGCGGCGTCATGCCGTCGACCATCGAGACGAGGAACCCGGCGTTGGGCGGCAGGTTGTACCCGCGCAGATCGGCGTCACTCGCGTTGAGCCGCGGTACGATCGACAGGCTGCCGAAGCGACCGCGCAGCTCGGCGTAGCGACGGCTGCGGGCGAGATCGACCGTCGCCTCCCAAGCAAGATCGGTGATGCTGCCCGCGGGCGCGCACGCCGCGATCATCTCCCAAGCGGCGGCGATCCGGTCTTCGCGAAGCAGGTCGCGGACCTGGGCCATGACCCCCGTCTCGGGTCCGGGCTCGACAGGGGCGGTCTTCTTCTTCTTGGGCCGGGGCGTCGAGCGACGATCGGCCGTCTTCATGTAGTCCTGCGCCTCGGCGTTGTGCGGATCGATCGCCAGCACGCGCTCCCAGGTGAGGATTGCGTTCGCGACGTCGTCCACGCCGTAATAGTCGAGCCCCTGAGCCAGGAGCTGCTCGATGGCTTCTTGCTTTGCGTCGTCGTCCATCTCGGCTTCCGTTCGAGTCCCGCGCTGCGCTCGGCGCATCTCGGGCTCAGGCCTTCAGCTGCACCTCGTAGAGCTCGTGCTCCTCGATGATCTCCTCGATCTCGTCGTCCGAGAGCGTCCCCGTGGAGTTCACCGTGATCGACTGTTCCTTGCCCGTCGCGAGGTCTCGCGCAGCGACACTCACCATGCCGTTCGCGTCGATGTCGAAGTTGACCTCGATCTCGGGCTCGCCCTTCGGCGCCGACCGGATGCCGCCGAGCACGAACTCGCCGAGCAGGTCGTTCTCGGCCGCGATCTCGCTCTCGCCCTGGAGCACGCGAATCTTGACCGCACTCTGATTGTCGCGGGTCGTCGTAAAGATGTGCCCCTTGCTCACGGGCACCGTCGTGTTGCGCTCGATGAGCCGAGCAAAGTGGCCACCGAAGGTGCCGATGCCGAGCGAGAGCGGCGTGACGTCGAGCAGCAGCACGTCCTTGGTCTCGTCGACCAGGGCCGCGGCCTGCACCGCGGCACCGAGCGCGACCACCTCGTCGGGGTTCACGCCCTTGTGAGGTCGCTTGCCGAAGTACTCCGTCACGGCCTTCTGCACGAGCGGCATGCGCGTCTGGCCGCCGACCAGCACCACCTGGTCGATGTCGTCGCTGTTCAGGCCGGCGTCCTGCACGCACTGCTCGACGCTCTTGAGCGTGCCGCTGACGACGTCATCGACGAGCTCCTCGAGCTTCTCGCGGGTCAGCTCGTAGTTCATGTGGCGGGGGCCCTCGGCATCGCTCGCGATGAAGGGCAGGCTGATCTCGGCCGTCTCTCGCAGCGAGAGATCGCACTTGGCCTTCTCGGCCGCGTCCTTCAGCCGCTGCAGCGCCATCGTGTCCTCGCGGAGATCGATCGACTCGGTCTCCTGGAACCACTCGACGAGGTGCTGAACGATCCGGCGGTCGAAGTCTTCGCCGCCGAGGAACGTGTTGCCGGCCGTCGAGAGCACCTCGAGCACGCCATCGGAGATCTCGAGGATCGAGATGTCGAAGGTGCCACCGCCCAGGTCGTAGACGGCGATCTTCTCGTCTTCATTGCGCGCCATTCCGTAGGCGAGCGCAGCCGCCGTCGGCTCGTTGATGATGCGAAGCACCTCGAGGCCCGCGATCTTGCCGGCATCCTTCGTGCACTGGCGCTGGGCGTCGTTGAAGTAGGCCGGCACGGTGATGACGGCTTCACTGACGGGCTCGCCGAGGAACTCTTCGGCGACGCGCTTCATCTCGCGCAGGATGATGCCCGAGATCTCGGGGCAGGTGAACGTCTTGCCGCCGATGCGGATGCGCGGATCCTCGTTCGGGCCCCGCACGATCTCGTAGGGCGAGAGGTCGATCGATCGCTGCACCTCAGGCGAGTCGAATCGGCGCCCGATCAGCCGCTTCGCCGCGTAGACCGTATGGGCCGAGTTCGTGATGGCCTGGCGCTTTGCCAGATGCCCCACGAGGCGCTTGCCGTCCTGTGAGATCCCGAACATCGAGGGCGTGGTCTTGTAGCCGCCCGAGTTCGGCACGACCGTGGGCTGGCCACCGTCCATGACGGCCACGCACGAGTTCGTGGTTCCGAGGTCGATCCCGATCACCTTGCTCATCGCTTGCCTCCCCCATTGGCACTCGGCCGACCCGGTCGGATCGCCGCCATGTACTCCTTGGCGCGATCGTCATGTGGATCCAGCTCGAGAGCGCGGGCGAATTCCTTCTTCGCGTGCCCCATCTCTCCGCACTTCCTGTGGATGATTCCTCGGGTCACGTGGTGGCGGGCCACGTCGGGCTCGAGCTCGAGCGCCGTCCCCACCGATTTCGTCGCATCGTCGAGCTGCTGGGCGGCAAGGGCCACTTCGGCCGCCTTCCAGTGCAGACTCGCGTCCTGATCGTTCAGCTCGATGAGCTCGTTCAGCAGGTCGGCCACCTCTTCGAGCTCGGCCTCGGCCATGCGGTCGAGGCCACGCATGTCGTCGAGCAGCTCGTCGCAGCGCACCTCGGCGTAGCGGCCCTTCAGCTCGGTGAGCTTCTCGTTGTATTCGCGGTTTCGCGGGTCGAACGAGAGCGCGAGACGAACCTGTGAGAGCGCCTCGGTGATGCGACCCATGCGTTCGGCAGAGATCACGGCCTTGAAGATCTCTTCGGCCTGCTCCCGTCGCTCTTCCGGCACCTCGCCATCCATCTTGAACGGCATGCGCTGCTTGAGCAGTCGCAGTCGCTCGTTGCCGGGCGCGTCTTCTTCGACGCGCGCGGTGTCGGGCGCTGCGCTCGCTCCATCGGCGGCGTCGGCTTGCGCCGCGTCGGGGTTCGTGAGGTGCTCGTACGCATCGGCGATGCGCTTGAAGATGCGGTCGAGGCGCTGCTTGAAGTCGCCGATGTCGCGGCGGAAGAAGCGGTCGGGATGAAACTCTTTCGAGAGGCGGAAGTAGGCCTTCTTGACCTCCTTCGACTCGGCAGCCGGGCCGACGCCGAGCAGCTCGTGGTCACTCTCGCCGAGCCGAGCTTCGAACTCGAGGATGCGCAGCTGCACGTCGGGCTCGAGATCGAGATCGTTGCGCACGGCATCACTCGGGTCGCCGGTCGGCTTCGGCTCGCACACGACTTCGCGCGCACGGCTCGCGAGACGGTCCTGCTTCGGTCGCGCGGCGTGGCCGGCGACCTCGACGGTGCCCGTCGCGAGCCAACCCTCCATCACGAGGTCGGCCTCGTCGGGATCGACCGCACCCATGTCGCGCAGCACGCGCCACGGCGTATGTCCGTCGATGCGAGAGAGCAAGTACCCCTCCGCGGCGGACAGAGCCAGCGACGTCGGGTCGACCCCGTCCGCGAGACGCAGGATGCGATCGAGATCGCTGCCTCCGCTTCCGTCGCTGCTCATACCGCCTCCGTTCGAGCCGGCCCACACGGCCGACTCGCCTCTCCCTTCATCGGAGCGCGAGAGTCGAAAGCTGAGGCGGCACGAACGATTCGGAGACGTTCTGCCCGGTCTCGATTCTCAAGTGTGAGGTTATCCACACATGATTTTGGCAGGGAGAGCTGGCAGGCCAGATGCCGAGAAAGCACGGCGCGTCGACGCAGCGCGAGCGGGCCCGCGGGCGGGGATGCGGGCGCGATGGAGCACGCCCAGGCGAGCCCCCTCGGGGCAGCTAGGCGTGATGCGGCTGGCCGACGATGAGTCGCTCCATGATCGCCTTCTGGGCGTGGAGCCGGTTCTCGGCCTGCTCGTAGATCAGGCTCCGGTCACCGTCGAGCAGATCGCTCGTGATCTCCTCGCCGCGGTGAGCGGGCAGGCAGTGCATCACGCGGGCCTTGGGCGCGCTCTCGAGGAGCGCATCATTCACCTGATAGTCGGCGAAGATGCGCCGCCGCTCTTCGGCCTCGTCTTCCTGGCCCATGCTGGTCCAGGTGTCGGTGTAGACGAAGTCGGCCCCCTTCACGGCCTGATGGGGATCTTCCGTCCAGCTGATCTCGGCACCGGTCTCGGCCGCGACCTCTTCGGCCATCCGCCGGACCCGGGCCGCCGGCGGGTGCGACTTCGGCGTCGCGACGCGCATGCACATGCCGACCTTCGCCGCGAGCATCATCAGGCTGTTGGCGACGTTGTTGCCATCGCCGACGTAGACCAGCGTCGCCTCGCTCGGCGGTATCAAGCTCGCGATCGTCTGCAGATCGGCCATCGCCTGACACGGATGCAGGAAGTCGGTGAGGCCGTTGATCACCGGGATCGTCGCCTCTTCGGCGAGCTGCTCGACCAGCGAGTGGCTGAACGTGCGCGCCATCAGCGCGTCGACCCAGCGCGAGAGATTGAGCGCCACGTCGCGCGGGCTCTCGCGCGTGCCGATGCCGACCTGCTCGGGGCGCAGCAGAATCGCGTGGCCGCCGAGCTGAGCGATGCCGGCCTCGAAGGTCACGTGCGTGCGCAGGCTCGGCTTCTCGAAGTACATCGCGAGAATTCGGCCCTGGAGCGTGCGCGGCCGCTCGCCGTCCTGCTGAAGGCGGCGCAGCTGCTGTGCCCGGGCGTGCAGCTCGTGAATCTCGTCGGGCGACCAGTCGGCGAGCGAGATGAAATCCTTGGGCATGGGTGTTCCTCGGTGATCCGACAGGGTTCAGGGCACGATCAGCGTGCCGACGCCGGCGTCGTCGGTGAAGATCTCGAGCAGAACGGCGTGCAGGACACGACCGTCGATGATGTGCGTGCGGGCGACACCGCCGATCAGTGCATCGAGGCAGCACTCGACCTTCGGGATCATCCCGTCGCGAATCACGCCTTCTTCCATCATCTCGCGCACGCCGCCGGCGGTGATCTGGCTGCGCACCGCACCGTCGCTGCCCTTCACCCCCTCGACGTCGGTGAGTAGCATCAGCTTCTCGGCGCCGAGCGCACGCGCGAGCGCGCCGGCGGCCTCGTCGGCGTTGACGTTGTAGGTGAGCCCGTTCTCGTCGGCGCCGATCGGCGCGACGACGGGGATGAAGCCCGCGTCGGCGACGGCCGTCGCGACGCGCGGATCCACGTCGATGACCTCGCCGACCCGGCCGATGTCCTTGCCACCCGGCAGGCGCTTGCGCACGCGGATCATCGCGCCATCGCTGCCCGTCAGACCGACGGCGCGGCCACCGCCCTGGTTGATCAGCTCGACGATCTCTCGATTCAGCGTGCCGCCGAGCACCATCTCGACGACCTCCATCGTCTCGTCGTCGGTCACGCGGCGACCATCGACGAAGGTCGACTCCTTCCCGAGGCGCTCGAGCGTGCGACCGATCTGCGGCCCGCCGCCGTGCACGATCACCGGGCGCACACCGATGAACTTGAGCAGCACGACATCGACGGCGAACGAGCTGCGCAGCTCGTCGTCGATCATCGCATTGCCGCCGTACTTGATGACGACGGTCTTGTCGACGAAGCGCCGCATGTACGGCAGCGCCTCGATCAATACCTTGGCCTTGTCGACGAGCGACTGCATCGGCTCTCCGATGGGGGATGGAGGGCCACGCCGCGGGGCGTGACCGGGGCGGTTCGCTGCGCAGTGGATCCGGCGCAGCGGCGGCGCCCGAAGGGGCGGGAACTTAGCGCCGCGCCTCGCGCCGCGCCTCCGCGACCTCCTCGATGCTCTCGACGAGGCTGCGATACAGCAACACGTTGCGCATGACGGCCGAAAGCGCCGCCGAGAGCACCTCGCCCGTGCGGGCCGACGGCGACCCGTCCTCCGGCAAGAACGCGCGGAACACCCCGACCACCTTGCCGCGGAACGAGATCGGCAGACACATCATCGGGCGCGGCAGGCCCGATTCGGGCGTGTCGTTGCCCGCGTCAAAGCGCGGGTCGAGCTCGGGCTCGGGCGTCACGATCATGTGACCGGTCTGCACGACGAGGCCGGTGAGCCCCTTCTCGGCGTCGAGCTCGATGCGATCGCTGCCCACGCTGCCGTCGCACTCGCCCTCCTGGTGCAACCGGCCACTCGCGGCATCGAGCAGGTGGATCGCGACCGGCGCCGCGGGCAGCAGACCGACGATCGGTTGAAGCGCGGCGCGCACGACCCGCGAGGGCTCGATCTCGTCGATCACGGCCTGACACACGACCCGGGCGAGCTCGGCGTCGCGGTCGAGCTCTTCGAGGTCGTCCTCCGACTTGGGCGGGGCCTCCGCCTGGTCGACGACCACGGCCACTTCGCCGCTCTCATCGAGGTCGACCACGCCCCCGACCGTCACGGTGTCGTCCGCGACGGGTCGCGCCATGACGAGCTCGGTCAGCTGGAGCGCCAGAATGCGGAGGATGGCGAGGTCGTCGTCGCCGAACGCGCCCCCGGCGGAGCGGTCCGTGGCGCAGACGACGCCGATCGGCTCGTCGCGCTCGAGCAGCGGGGCGACGGCGAACGACGGCGACGCGTAGCGCTCGTCCATCGTCTGTCCGGCAAAGAGGGGATCGGTCGTCACGTCGCGAACGACGAGCGCTTCGCCGCGCTGCACGACGACGCCCGCCACGCCCTCCCCTGGCGCGACCGTCTCGAGGCGTTCGATCGGCGTGGCGTGGCCGCGGGCCGCGACGACCTCGAGCACGTCGCCCGACTCGTCGAAGATCATGAGCGACGTACGCTTCGCCTCGAGCACCTCCTCGACGACCTGCACGGCGCCCTCGTACACGGCGTCGAGTCGGTCGGGGCCGCTCAGGGGTGCCACCTCTTGCGCCAGGCTCTGGGTGGCCGCGGCGAGCTTGTCGAGGCGCTCACGCAGCACCGTCCAGTCGTGGGCGACGGCGTACGACTCGAGCGCCCGGCGCACCGAGAGCATCAGCTCCTCTTCGTGGAGCGGCTTCGCCAGGTAGTCGCACGCGCCGAGGCGCAGGGCTTCGAGCACGAGATCCTGATCGGTCGAGGCCGAGAGCATGATCACGCGCAGCGAGGGGCGAAGCTCGCGAATGCGCGCGAGCACCTGAATGCCATCGATGTCGGGCAGGCGAATGTCGAGCACCACGACGCCGAGGCTCGGGTCGGTGATCTGCTCGAGCGCCTCTTCGCCGGTCTCGGCGACGACGCACTGAAAGCCCTCGGCGCCGAGGACGTCCGAGATCGCTTCTCGAAAGAAGAGCTCGTCGTCGACGATCAGCACCCGCGCCGGTTCGGTCATGGCAGCCCCCCGCAGCTCGCACGGACAAGTAGCGCAGGGCCCCCCGGCGGCGCGCCCCCGATGTGGGGCGGCCGACCCAATCGGGCGAGACGGGACCGCGCCGCTAGAGGATGTACTGAGCCAGATCGCTGTCGTCGACGAGGTCGGCGAGGCGCTGGTCGACCATCGCGCGATCGACCACCACCGAGCGGCCGCCCAGGTCGGGCGCATCGAAGGACAGCTCCTCGAGGAGCCGCTCCATGATCGTGTGCAGACGGCGGGCGCCGATGTCGGCGCTGCGATCGTTGACGGCCGCGCCGATGTCGGCGATGCGCTCGACCGCATCGTCCTTGAATTCGAGCGCGATCGACTCGGTCTCCATCAGCGCCGTGTACTGGCGCACGAGCGAGTTCTTCGGCTCGACGAGGATCCGCACGAGGTCGTCGCGCGAGAGGCTCTGCAGCTCGACCCGGATCGGGAACCGGCCCTGGAGCTCGGGGATGAGATCGCTCGGCTTGGCCACGTGGAAGGCCCCGGCCGCGATGAAGAGGATGTGGTCGGTGCTCACCGGGCCGTGCTTGGTCTGCACCGTCGAGCCTTCGACGATGGGCAGCAGGTCACGCTGCACGCCCTCGCGGGAGACATCGGGCCCCTGCCGGCCGCCCGAGCCGGCGGCGACCTTGTCGATCTCGTCCACGAAGACGATGCCGGTCTGCTCGACGCGCTCGACGGCCAGCTCGCGCACCTCTTCGGCGTCGACGAGCCGACCGGCCTCTTCGCCGATCAACGCCTCGCGCGCCGCGCCGACCTGCATGCGCCGACTGCGCGTCTTGTCGGGCATCATGCCGCCGAGCAGATCCTTGAACTGCACGCCCATCTCTTCGACGCCCTGGGGCGTCATGATCGACAGCGAGGGCCCCCCGCCCTCGTCGGACAGGTCGACGTCGATCTCACGTTCGTCGAGGGCGCCATCGCGCAGCAGCTTGCGCAGCTTCTCTCGCGTCTCGGTCGAGCCGGGCTCGTCGGGTTGGGCGACCTGACCCGGCGGCCCCGCCACGGGCGGCGGCAGCAGCGCGTCGAGCAGGCGCTCCTCGGCCTGCTCCTCGGCCTGACTTCGCACCGCGCGCTTTCGCTCCTCGGTCACCATGCCGACGGCGAGCTCGGTCAGGTCGCGCACGATCGACTCGACGTCGCGGCCGACGTAACCGACCTCGGTGAACTTCGACGCTTCGACCTTGATGAAGGGCGCCTGGGCGAGCTTCGCGAGTCGACGCGCGATCTCGGTCTTCCCGACACCGGTCGCGCCGATCATGATGATGTTCTTCGGCGCGATCTCGTCGCGCAGCTCTTCGGGCACCTGCTGCCGGCGCCAGCGATTGCGCAGGGCCACGGCCACGGCGCGCTTCGCTTCGCGCTGGCCGACGATGTAACGATCGAGCTCGGAGACGATCTCGCGCGGTGTGAACGTGGGGAGGGCTTGCTTGCTCATCGATGCGACTCGCGCGATCTAAGGCAGGGTGACGACCTTGATCGAATCATTGGTGTAGATGCAGATGTCGGCGGCGATCTTCATCGCCTCGCGACAGATGTCCTCGGGTGGCAGGTCGGTGTGGGCCACCAGCGCCCGGGCTGCCGAGAGCGCGTAGGCGCCTCCGCTGCCGACCGCGGCGACGCCGTCGTCGGGCTCGATCACGTCGCCGTTGCCCGAGACCATGAGCAGCGTCTCGGGATCGCCGACGAGCAGCATCGCCTCGAGCCGGCGCAGCACGCGATCGGTGCGCCAGTCACGAGCGAGCTCGACGCAGGCGCGACGGACGTTGCCCGGCGACGTCTCGAACTTCGACTCGAGTCGCTCGAGCAGGGTGAGCGCGTCGGCGACGCCGCCGGCGAACCCGACCGCGGCCTTGCCCTTGCCGATGGTGCGCACCTTCTCGGCGCCCTGCTTCATCACCATCTCACCGAGGGTCACCTGGCCATCGGCGGCCATGGCCAGCTTGCCGTCACGCACCACCGCGACGACGGTGGTGGCACGGGTGCGGCGCTCTTCGCTCATCGATCTTCCTCTTCCACTCTCTCGGCCCTCCGGGCCGGCTGCACACGACGCGGCGCCGCGGCCGCGCGGGCCCGTCAGTGTAGGGCGCTCCGAGCGCCGCGCGGCCGACGCAGCCGGTCGCTGCGTCGGCGGCGACCCCGCGCGCCCGGCCCGTCGGCGACGGCCCCGCGGCGCGGTCGAGGCACGCCGCTCGATCCTCAGCTTCGTCTGGATGCCGCGCGACCGCGGCCGTCACGCGTCGCCGCCGGTCGCGCCCGCGGGTGGGCCCGATCGTAGACCTGACGCAGCTGCTCGACCGAGACGGCCGTGTACTTCTGCGTGGTCGAGAGGCTCGCATGACCGAGGAGCTCCTGGATCTCTCGCAGGTCGGCGCCCATGTCGAGCAGATGCGTGGCGTAGCTGTGCCGCAGGCGATGCGGGTGCACATGGTCGAGCACGTGACTCTCGATGCCGCGCCGCGCGAGCATGCGACGCACGTCGCGCGCGCCGACGCGGCGCAGCTCGCCGTCCTTGCGCGGCCGCAGCGAGACGAAGAGCGGCTCGCCCAGGACACCCGGTCGTCGCCGCGCCTCGAGCCATTCGTCGAGCGCGCGCCGGGCCATCTCAGGCAGCGGCACCACGCGCTCCTTGCGGCCCTTGCCCATCACGCGCACCTCGCCGCGGGCGAGCTCGATGTCGCGGCAATCGAGCGCCACCAGCTCGCCGACGCGCAATCCGGCGCCATAGAGCAGCTCGACGATCGCCCGGTCGCGCAGCACGGCGCGGCGCTCGCGCGCGAGCTTGGCGTCGGCGGCCGCCGCCTCGGCCGTCGGCAGCGGGATCCGCGCGAGGGCATCGGCGAGCGCGAAGCAGTCGTCCACCGAGAGCGGGCTCGGCGCGCCCTTCGGCCGTTTGGGCGCCGGCAACCCGGCCGTCGGGTCGAGCGCCAGATCGCCTTCGGTCTGCAGAAAACGGAAGAACGCGCGCGCGCCGGCGAGGCGCCGGCCGAGGGTCGATGGCGCCGCCTCGCCGTAGGCTGCAGCCAGCCACGCGCGCACGTCGTCGACGTCGACGGCGTCGGGCGCGGCACCCGGTGGCAGGCTCGTCATCAGGTCCCGTACGTCGCCGACGTACGCCCGGCGGGTGTGATCCGAGAAGCCGCGCTCGCTGCGCATGTGCCGCTCGAACGCAGCGATCGCGTCGCTCCAGCTGCGGGCGCTCATCGAAGGGCGCGCCTCGACCGCTTCACGCGCGACATCCGGCGAGCGCCGAGGCCCAGTCTTCGGCGGCCCTGACGGCGCGCTCGGCGAGCAGCTTGTTCTTCTCGCGCTTGGGCAGCTTGCGCTTGCCTCCGAGCGCTTCGCGCGGCAGCGGCGGAAAGAGCCCGTAGTTGACGTTCATCGGCTGAAAGTGCTTCGGGCTCGCGTCCATCAGGTGACCGAGCAACGCGCCGTGCGCCGACTCTCGGGGCGCCATCGGCGCATCGATCCCGCGGGCGCGGCACGCCGCGTTCACGCCCACGATGAAGCCGAGTGCGGCGCTCTCGACATAGCCCTCAACCCCCGCCATCTGCCCGGCGATGAACAGGCCGTCGCGGGCCTTGAGCTCGAGGGAAGGCCGCAGCCGCTTCGGCGCATTGATGTACGTGTTGCGATGCACCGAGCCGTAGCGGGCGAAGACGGCCTTCTCGAGGCCGGGCAGGCTGCGAAACACCCGCTGCTGCTCCTTCACGCGCATCTTGGTCTGAAAACCGACGAGGTTGTAGAGCACCCCGGCCTTGTCCTCTTGCCGCAGCTGGACGACCGCATGAGGCTGACGCCCGGTGCGCGGATCTTCGAGACCGACCGGCTTCATCGGACCGAAAGCGAGCGTCTGCGGCCCGCGCCGGGCCATCTCCTCGATCGGCAGGCAGCCCTCGAAGTACATCGCGGCTTCGTGGGCGTGCAGCGGCACCGTCTCGGCCTCGAGCAGGGCGTCGACGAAGCCGCGATACCCGGCGTCGTCGAGCGGAACGTTGAGGTAGTCGCCCTCGCCCTCTTCCCAGCGCGAGGCCCGAAACACCACCTCGTGATCGATCGAGTCGGCATACACCGTCGGTGCGATCGCGTCGTAGAAGTAGAGATACTCGTCGCCGATCAGCTTCTGCAGCGATCGCGCCATCTCGGGGGCGGTCAGCGGGCCGGTTGCGAGCACGACGTTCGCATCGCCGGGGATCGACTCGACGAGCTCGCGCCGCACCTCGATCGCCGGATTCGACTCGATCGCGTCGGTGATGTGTCGAGAGAAGACCGTGCGGTCGACGGCGAGCGCCTTGCCGGCCGGGACCGCCGTCGCGTCGGCTGCTTCGAGCACCAGCGAGCCGACCCGGCGCATCTCTTCCTTGAGGCAACCGACCGCATTGGCCATGGTGTTCGCCCGCAGGCTGTTGCTGCAGACGAGCTCGGCGAAATCATCCGACGTGTGCGCCGGCGAGTAACGGTCAGGCTTCATCTCGTAGAGCGTGACGCGCGCACCGAGCCGGGTGGCCTGATGAGCTGCTTCGCAACCGGCCAGACCGGCGCCCACGACCACGACGTGGGGTGAACCGGATGAAGCGGACGGCGCTTCGCGGGGTTCGGTCATGTTGGGCTCGCTGCGCCGCGCCCCCTCGACCATCGCTTCGGTCGGCGTTGGGCGCTTCGTCGCTACGGGGGATCTCAGGGACGATAGCGAAGCCGACTTCGAGCGACCTACGCGGCCCCGGAGCCCCGCGGTGCAGAGGCCCGGCGACGCCGGCGCGTCGCCGAGCGGGGCTTGAAGCGACCGTCGCGATCTTGAACCACGCGGCCTTCGACCTCGAGCGAGAGCAGCCGCGCAGAGACCTCCGATACCGTCCAGCCGAGCGTCCGCACCAGGCCGTCTCGACCCTGCGCGCAGCGCTCGAGCGCGGCGACGAGCGCTCGGTCGCGCGCGTCCAGCGGGCGCGCCGACAGGACGCGGCCGGGCGACGCTTGAGGCTCCGCCGCATCGACCGGCTCCGCCGCATCGGCTTGCAGGCTCGACGCCAACCCGGGCGGCAGAGCGTCGATCACGTCGTCGGCTTCGAGCATCGGGCGGGCGCCGTCGCGCAGCAGGCGGTTGGGTCCTTCGCTGGTGGGCGCGCGCAGCGCCCCGGGTACCGCGAGCACCTCTCGACCCTGCGCGAGCGCGTGCGCTGCGGTCACGAGCGAGCCACTGCGCAGGCGCGCCTCGACGACGATCACCGCGAGCGCGAGGCCGCTGATCAGACGGTTGCGCAGCGGAAAGTGAGGCGCGCGCGGCGGCGTCCCCACCGGCAACTCACTCACGACCGCCCCCTGGCCGGCGATGCGGCGCGCGAGGTCGCGATGCTCGGGGGGATACACGCGGTCGGCCCCACACGCCTGCACGGCGACGGTCTCGCCACCGGCCTCGAGCGCGCCGCGATGGGCCGCCGCGTCGATCCCGCGCGCGAGGCCGGAGACGATGACGAGACCGCGGCGTGCGAGCTCGAATGCGACCGCCTGGGCGGTGTCGAGGCCTTCCACCGTCGCTGCGCGAGCGCCGACGATCGCGACCGCCGGACGCTGCAACACCCCGACGTCGCCGCGCACGCAGAGCACGGGGGGCGCGTCGACGAGCGGGCGCAGCGAGGCGGGATAGGCCGCATGGGTCGAGGGCACGACCGACGCACCCACGCGCGCGAGCGTGTCGCGGTCGTGCCGCGCCTCGGGGCCGCTCAGCGCCGCGATCACGCCGGCCGCCGCCAGGGCCTCGGCCGGGTCGGCGTGCACGGCGAGCAGCGCGCTCGCGCGCTCGGGCTCGAACGCCAGGGCCCGGTGCAGCACGAGCCATGCCTCACAGCGAGCCATTGAAGCAGGGTCGGTGGTGCCGGGGTCGATCGGGGCGTCCATGAGGGGCTCCGGGGACCGGGACGGGCTTCAGTAGCAACTCGCGCGGTGCCGGGCGACGACCCGCTTCACAACGCAAAGCGGCGGCCTCCGCGAGGAGACCGCCGCCAGGACGCGCTCGGAGCGTCGCGGTTCAGCGCTGAGCGAGCTTCTTCGTGTGCGGGCGCACCTTGTCGCCAATCTCGATCGGACGACGCGAGTGGACGATGTAGGCCACCGCGCTGTCCGGCTGAGTGTCGACGACGATCAGCTTCGCCACGACGTTGTCGGGCGTCAGCACCTTCTGGCGCTTGCCCTTGTCCATGAGCATGCGGCCGGGCTCGTACGCTTCGAGCTCGGTGCCCGGCTCGACGCCGTGCAGGTCACCGCGGTTCACGTAGACCCATTCGCCATCGCCCATCGCCGTTCGGCTATCGGGCAGGTACACGACGTTGCCGGGCACCATGTCGGGCGAGTCCTTGACGGGCACGTTGATGTTGATCGGGTCGCGCGGGATCACGAGGTCGCCGCGGCGAATCTCCGACTGGCTCATGCGGATCTCGGCCTTGGCCGACTCGGCCTCGACCTCGCGCACCACCGCCCAGCCGAGCACCTCGACGTGGTAGCCGAGCAGCGTGCCATCGAGATCGCGCACGGCATCGGCGTCGCGATAGATCGTGTACTCGTCGCCGGCCTGCACCTCGCCCTCGCCGAGGCCGATGTAGATCTCGTCGCCGTCGACGAGCCAGGTGCGCAGCACCGAGCTGTCGACGATGCTGGCCGCCGCGTCGATCGTGTCGGGCGAGACGAAGCCCAGGCTCTCGGCCTCGCTCACGCGCACCATGGCGCCGGTCGGCGACGCATCGGGGGTATCGGCGGGCACGGTGACGGGCAGCTCGTCCATGTCGGTCGGCTCGCTCGCAGCCATGAGCTCGTCATCCTCGCCGAGCGCGGCGGGCACGTCGTCTTCGATCTCTTCGTCCCACTCGATCTCCTCGTCGGCCACGTCTTCGGGGACGGCGTCGATGAGCTGATCGCGCTGCGCGTCGGTCACGACGCGCATCTCGCCGGCCGTGATCCAGATGTGATCACCCGGCGAGATGCGGTGCGGGTTCGAGATGCCATCGTTGTCGTTCCAGACCGACGGCCAGACCCAGGGCGTGCCGAGGTAGGCGTTCGAGATGTCCCAGAGCGTGTCGCCCGTGGACACCGTATGGATGCGGCCGACCCGGCCTTCGTCGTCGACGCCCATCGGACCGAGCGTGATCGCGCGGGCGGGTGCCGCCTCGGTCGCGGGCTCGCTGTGCATGTCGGTGTCGGGCGGCGTGTCGTCGATCGCCATCATGCCGCTGTCGGCCTCGGGCGTGGTCGCCGGCGCATCGCTGTGCTCGCCGTACGACTGCTCGAGGGCCTGAAGCTCGGGGTCGGGACCGACGGCGGCCTCAGCCTCGGCCTCCAGCTCCTTCTCCATCGCCGCGACGGCGGGATCGACGTCGGCCGACGGTGCCGGGGCGTCGGGGGCGGTCGCGGTCGGCGGCTGCGGCGTCGCCTCGGCCTGCGCCGGCAGCTCGGCCTGCGCCGGCGGCTCGGCGGCCGGGGCCGCCTGCGGCTCGAGTCCGAGACCCGCGTCGTCGAAGTCGAGCCCCAGCCCATCGTCGGCCAGCGCGGGCGCGGTGAGCATCAAGCTCACGGTCACCAGCGACAGAAGCATCCAGGTTCTCATGCCATCCCTCCACGAGCGTGCACGTCGATCGCTCCGCTGCCCCATCGCCGCAGCCCGCGCCCGAGATGGGCGAAGCCGCGCACGAGCGGGCACGCGAAACGCGTGTCACGCGCAGGTGTGCGTCGAACCTATCGGCGTCTCGGGAGCGAGGGTTGAGTGGCGTTGTGTATGGGAGCACCGCGGTGGGCAGCTCAGCGTCTCGGGCGTGCCCGAGGTCGCCACACACGCCGAAGAGCCGCTCAGCGAATCGCCCGCGGGGAATCAGGCCCCATGCCGCGGCGGCCCCTCCGATCGGGGCGCGCCGCAGGCGGGATCAGCTCTGGAGCTTCTGAAGCTCGGCCCGCGCCTGGCTCGCCCACGGCGGCTCGCCGACCGTCTGACCCGCGGCCTGGGCTGCGTCGAGCTGGCTGTCGAGGTACTGCAGCGCCGTCTCGAACGCCGCGACCGCGTCGTCGCTCTCACCGGCCGCCGCGTACGAGAGGCCGAGGTGATAGCCGACCTCGCCGCGCGACTCGTGGTCGGGCGGCATGTTGGCGAGCGCCTCTCGGAAGTAGCCCGTCGCCGCGGAGGGCACGCCGCGCTTGAGGAGCACCCAGCCCAGCGTGTCGGCCGTATTCGGGTTGCCCGGCATGGCGGCCTTCGCCTCCTGCGCGAGCGTCAGCGCGCGGTCGAGGTCACGCCCACTCGTCGCGAGCAGGTAGGCCAGATTGTTCTTCGACTCGGACATCGAGTCGTCGGCCGCGATGGCGGCCTCGTAGTGCTCGAGCGCAAGGTCGCGCTTGGCGGTCATCTCGTACAGCACGGCGAGGAAGTGATGCGCGGCCGCGGCGTCGGGATCCTCGGCGACGGCGGCCTTGTAGATCTCGATCGTCTCGTCGATGCGCCCCTGCGAGCTGTAGATCGTGGCGAGCTTCGAGTACGCCTCGAGCATCCCCGGGTCGATCTCGATGGCTTTGCGGTAGCGCTGTTCGGCCAGCTCGAGGTCGCCCTCGCTCGCCGCGATCACGCCCGCCAGCTCCATCAGTGCAGCGTCTTCGGGATTCGCCTCGACCGCAGCCGCTACGCGCGCGTGGGTCTCGTCCATGCGGCCCTCGACGCGGTCGAGCGCCGCAAAGCTCTGGATCACCTTCACGTGGTGCGGCATCTCGGCCTCGATCTGCTCGAGCAGCTCGCGCGCCTTCACCCGGTTGCCGGTCGCCATCTCGATGCGCGCGAGCGCAAAAACGCCCTGCGCCTGCATACCGTCGGCGGGCATCTCGAGCAGCACTTCCTTCGCCTCTTCGATGCGCCCGAGGCGAATCAGGCTCTGGGCCAACACGACGCGAATCTCTTCGTCATCGGGACGGCGCTTGAGGTACATGCGACCCTGGTCGATTGCGTACTCGTGCTCGTTCAGGGCGGAGTGGATGCGAATCAACGCCCGTCGCGCGACGAGCAGCGACGGCTCGAGCTCGAGCGCCAGCGCCAGCTCGACGCGGGCGCGGGCCATCTCGCCCTGGGCCATCAGGGCGGTGCCCAGCAGCAGCCGCGCCTGGGGCCAATCGGGCTTGGCCTCGATGCAGGCAGAGAGCGCCTCGATCGCGCCGTCGACGTTCTGCTCGGCCAGCGCCACCTTGGCGATCACGAAGAGCGCCTCGGGCAGGCCCGGGTTCTCTTCGAGGATCGTGGTGATCTCGGCCCGGCCCGCCTCCAGCTTTTCGGGATCCTGACGACCCGTGCCGAACTCGACGAGCGCCTCGGCGTGACGCAGGCGCGTCTTCAACGAAGTCGGATCGACCGCGAGCGCCTGCTCCGCGGCTTCGAGCGCCCCCTCGAAGTCTTCCTCACCCGCGCGGTAGGTCGAGAGCACCAGATAGGGATCGGGATTGCCAGCGTCGGAAGCGGCCGCCCGCCGCATGACCTCGGCCGCCTCGTCGTGACGGCCATGATCCCGGTGGAGCCCGGCGAGCATGAACATCAGCTCGAGCCAGGCCTCGTTCTCGGGCTCGATCTTCTGGCTGGCTTCTTCGAGGAGCACCACGCCATCGTCGACGCGGTCCTGCAGCACGTACCAGTTGGTGCCCAGCCGATACGCCTCGCCGCGCTTGTCGACGGGAAACTCGTCGCCGGCGGTCTCGGCATAGTCTTCGTTCGAGATGTCGATCGCGCGTCGGATGTACGCCTCGATCTGGTCGTCGGCGTTCTCGGTGTTGGCGGTGACGCGGATCAGCTGGGTCATCACACCGAACGACTCGTCGACTTCGCGGGCCGCCTCGGCCTCGGCGAGGGCCTTGTCGATCTGTCCCTGGCGCAGGTAGAAGTTCGAGAGCAGCAGCCGGTACTCGGCCTTCTCGGGATGATCCGCGATGATCTGGCGCATCAGCGGCTCGACCTCGGCCTCGCGCCCCAGGCGCTCGTACGCCTGTGCCTGCAGCACGTAGCCGATCTCGTCGTCGGGATCCTGCGCGACCATGGCGTCGCCCTGCTCGAGCACGACGTCGTAGCGACCATTCGCCAGTGAGATCGCCGCGTAGGCGTTGCGCGAATCGCGGTCGGTGGGATCGAGTCGAATCGTCTCCGAGAACTCCCAGTAGGCATCGTTGACGGAGCCCAGCTGCAGGTAGGTCTTGGCGAGACCGCGGTGTGCGTCGACGTCGTTCGGATCGATCTGCAGCACGTTGCGGTATTCGATGACCGCCTCGCGGAACTTCTCCTCCTCGACGTACGCCTCCGCCTGCTCCTTGAAGGCCTCGATCTTCTGCTTGTCGGTCTTGCACGCGACGACCAGAGCCGTGGCCACGAGTACCAGTGCCACGCCGAGCCATCGAATCTGCGCACGCCGCTCGCGTCGGTCCGCCTCACGCCTCTGGAACATCACGGTCATCCTCGTTCCGACGGGGGAAGCCCCGTTCGACCCCAAAAAAACGGCCCCAGAGTCTGCTCGATCGGAGGCCGGAATACCACCGAAAACCCGGTGACCTACGGCGTTTCCCCGACCCTGGACACCGATTGTTCACGACCGGGTGCGCTGCACCCGGCACCCGCCTCGATCGGCCCGCGCGACCCCATGGCCACTCACGGCCGCGAACGTGCCGACCCGGGTCGGCCCCGGTTCCGCCGCCAGCTCGGGTGGGTGATGCCCATACGCTGGATCATGTAGTTGAGCTTGCGCGGCGAGACCTCGAGCAGCTCGGCCGCCTCTTTCTGCACCCAACCGACGTGCTCGAGCGCCGCAAGCACGAGGCGGCGCTCCATCGAGCTGAGAGAGACACCGGGCGCTGCGAGGTCGTTCTCGACGTCGCCGGGCGCGCCCGCACGGGCGCGATCGAGCGCCAGATCCTGAGCACGAACGCGTGGGCCATCGGCCATCAGCACCGCACGTTCGACGACGTTGCGCAGCTCGCGCACGTTGCCGGGCCAGGCGTGCCGCCGCAGGGCGCGGGTCGCGTCGATGCCGAACTCGACGGGCGTACGGCCGATCTCGTCGGCGACCTGCTCGGCGAAGGCGTCGACGAGGCGATCGATGTCCTCGGGCCGCTCTCTCAGCGGCTTCAGGTGGATCCCGATGACGTCGAGGCGAAAGTACAGATCCTGGCGAAACCGACCCTCGCGCTGCGCCCGCTCGAGATCCTGATTCGTGGCGGCCAGGATCCGCACGTCGCTGTGCAGAGCACGGGTCCCGCCGAGCCTGAAGAAGGCACGATCCTGCAGTACCCGCAGCAGCTTGGCCTGCGTCGCCGGCGTCATGTCGCCGATCTCGTCGAGGAAGAGCGTGCCGCCGTCGGCCTCCTCGAAGCGCCCCATGCGGCGCCGTTCGGCTCCGGTGAAGGCACCCCGTTCGTGGCCGAAGAGCTCCGACTCGAGGAGCGTCTCGGGCAGCGCCGCACAGTTGACCTTGACGAACGGGCCTGCGCGGCGATCCGACTCGAG
The DNA here is from genome assembly GCA_965250285.1 of Myxococcota bacterium. GTDB lineage: Bacteria > Myxococcota_A > UBA9160 > UBA9160 > UBA4427 > CAYYSY01. The sequence goes on along the minus strand of OZ252299.1, from coordinate 6,022,838 downwards.
GTGGATCTGCTCGGCGATCAGCTCCTTGCCCGTGCCGGTCTCGCCGGTGATGAGCACCGTCGTGCGGCCCGGTGCAACGCGGCGAGCGAGCGCCAGCGCGTCGCGCATCGAAGGGCTCTCGGCGATCAGAGGGGCGCGGGCCGGCGGCGCCTGGGGGGCGGGGGCGACCGGCGCGTTCGCTCCGGGCAGCGGCGCGGGCGCCGCCGACGCGTCGCCCCGCCGTTCGGTCTCGATCCGCGCGAGCAGGTCGCCGAACTCGAACGGCTTCTGAAAGACGTGGCGCGCCCCAAGGCGCACGGCCCGCACCGTGACGTCGATCGTCGCGTAGGCCGTCATCACGAAGACGAGCGCGTCGGGGTGCGCCGCGAGCGCCGCCTGCAGCACCGCGAGGCCGTCGGCCCCGGGCAGCCGCAGGTCGCAGAGCACGACGTCGATGCGGGGTGTCGCCGGATCGGCCAAGCGCGCAATGGCCGCCTCACCGGTCTCGGCGTCTTCGACCGCGTATCCCTCGGCCGATAGCCGAAGGCGCATGGTCTCACGCACGCCGCGGTGATCGTCGACCACGAGGGCGCGCATCGGCGCCGCGCGCTGCGGATCGGGGCGTTCGAGCGCGGCGCTCATGCGGGCCACCGCCAGGCGGGCCGCGCGGGCAGAGTGGGATCACAACACATCACACTCGAACATCGGCGAATGCCGCGTCGAGCCTGAGTCGAGATTTAGATGCCCAGTGGAGGAGCCGAGTGGAGAGGCCGAGCGACCGCGGCGGTCGGATCCCGCCGCCGGGGCCGGGTCTGAGGCCGAGGCCGGCCGCCTCGATGCGACCGAGCGTCGGCGTGGCCCGGGTTCAGGGGCCCCCGGGAATGACGTAGCGCTTGCCTTCCTGGCCGAGCCAGCCGTCGTCCTTCAGCTGCTTGATCGCGCGTGTGACGGTCTCGCGCGACGTACCGATCATGTCGGCGATCTGCTGGTGAGTCATCGCCGGCGTCATGCGCTGACCGGCGCGGGCGGGCTCCTCGCGCGCGATGCGCTCGAAGAGGCCCCGCGTGCGATCCTTCACGCCCTGGAACGACATCGAGCTCGCCTGCTCGTTCGTCTCGCGCAGTCGGTCCGTCAGCTCACCGATCACGGCGAGCGCCAGATCGGGGCTCTGTCGCAGCTGTTCGATGAAGTCTCGGCGAGACAGGGCCAGCAGTACGCTCGGCTCGAGCGTCTTCACGCTCGCCGATCGCGGGTCGTTCGAGAGCAGCGCCATCTCGCCGAAGAAGTCTCCGGTCTCCATGAACTGCATGATCTTCTCGCGCCCGTCATCAGAGGCCTTGGTGACCTTCACGCGACCCTGGCGAATCACGTACATGTAGTCGCCCGCGAGGCCCTCTTCGACCACGGTCGTGTGCTTGGGGAAGCGCCGCTCGATGAGATGCGCCGCGATCTCCTCGAGGTCGGTCTCGCTCACCCGCGAGAACAGCGGGATCGCGCGGAGACTCTCGATGGCTTCTTTCTTGCGACCGATCGGTTCGCTCATTCGGTGTCTCCCTCTCACGCCACGGGGCTCTCGACCGGTGACGTCTCGTGTCCGCCGGGTGCAGCGGCGGGACACGTGCGTTGCGTTGAGCCGCGGAGTGGCGTCGTTCCTGCCTGACCTGCCTCGTGAGGAGGCCCACCCGTCTGCGCACGCGCTGCCCACGGCCTGCGGGTCCCATCTGCACAGGCCGTTCGTGGCGAGCCGCCGGACCATCGAGAGGGTACGCACTCGTGGCGCCCTCGTCTGCTCCCGCGGGCGCCTCAGGTGAGCCGATCTCTTCCGGCCGCCTTCAGCGCCGCCACGATTCGCCGAACGTCCGAACTGCGCGATAGCTGTGTGATCAGGATCACGTCGTCCGTATCGATGACCGCGAGGTCGTCGACGCCGAGCAGCGCAATCAGTCGATCGCCGCCCCATACGAGGTTCCCCCCGGCTTCCTCGGTCAGGACGTCGCCCGCGATCACGCGGTTCCCCTGCGCATCCCCTCGCGCACCTCGGCGGCGTTTTGCGGCCGATTCTTCGACATCGGGGGTGCCCACACCCAGTCGCTCGGCCAGCGAGGACCAGGTCCCGACGTCGCTCCACTCGAATTCCACCGGTACGGTCCAGACGCGGTCGCTGCGCTCCATGACCGCCGTATCGATCGGATGGCTCGGCGCGCGGCGATACGTCGCGAGCACGGCGTCTCGGTTGCGCCCGCGCGGCTGCTTGCGCAGCGGCGCCAGCGCGCGGTGCAGATCGGGGGCGCAGCTGCGGATCTCGTCGAGCACCGCCTGGGCCCGCCAGATGAAGATGCCCGCGTTCCAGAGGAATCGACCGCTCGATACGTACTTCTTCGCGGTCGCGAGGTCGGGCTTCTCGACGAAGCGCGCGACCCGGCGCAGCCCCGGGTACGCCTCCCCGGCCGCCGGGCCGGTCTGGATGTAGCCGAGGCCCGGATCGGGGCGCGTCGGGCGCACCCCGAGCGTGACCAGCACGTGCTCTTCGGCGGCTGCCTTCGCGGCGCGGCGGATGTCGACCGCGAACGCGCGGTCGTCGGGGATGTGGTGGTCGGCCGACAGCACCGCCATCACGGCGTCGGGATCTTCGGCGGCGATCCGCTGCGCCGCCCACGCGACGGCCATCGCCGTGTTGCGCCGCTCGGGCTCGACGAGCACGCGGCTCGGCGGCAGCCCGCTCTCCTCGCGCATCGCCTTCGCGTGCTCCTTGCCACACACGATCCAGACGCGGTCACCTCGGGCGAATCGGCGCGCACGCGCGAGCGTCGCGCCGAGCAGCGTGCGCCCGCCGACGACCCGCAGGAAGGGCTTGGGTCGGTGTCGCCGCGACGCGGGCCAGAATCGCTCCCCGGCGCCGCCGGCGATGACGACCGCATGCAGGGCCGGTGCCTTGGCTCGGCTCATCGACGCGCGCTCGGTCGGCACGCGTTCGCGCGACTTCGACCCGTCATCGGCCGACGCTCCAGTACTCGAGGCCGGCCGCGCGCACCGTCGCAGGCTCGTAGATGTTGCGCATGTCGACCAGCCGCGGCGAGCGCATCAGCCCCCGAACCCGGCCGAGATCGAGCGCGCGAAACTCGTTCCACTCGGTCACGATCGCGAGCAGGTCGGCCCCGTCGCAGGCCTCGTAGCTGTCTTTGCACAGCCTCAGCTCGGGCAGGACCTTCGCGGCCTCCTCCATCGCGTGGGGATCGAACGCGCACACCTCGGCGCCGCGCTCCTGCAGCGCACGCACGATGTCGACGGCGGGCGCTTCGCGGACGTCGTCGGTCTCGGGCTTGAACGAGAGGCCCAGCACGGCGATGCGCCGTCCCTCGACCTCGCCGTCGAGCGCCGCCACGATCTTGTCGACCATCGCGACGCGCTGGCGCTGGTTCGCCTCGATGACGGCCTTCGCGATCTTGAAGTCGACGCCCAGCTCACCGGCGAAGTGGGCGACCGAGTGCGTGTCCTTCGGAAAGCACGAACCCCCGTAGCCAGGCCCCGCATGCAGAAACTTCGGACCGATGCGTCGATCGAGACCCATCGCCCGCGCGATGGCCTGCACGTCGCCGCCGACCTGCTCGCAGATGAGCGACATCTCGTTGATGAACGAGATCTTGGTCGCGAGGAACGCATTGCCCGCGTACTTCGCCAGCTCGGCCGTGGGAATGTTCGTCAGAACGAAAGGCGTCTCGTTGAGGAAGAGCGGCCGGTAGAGATCCTTCATGATCGCCAGCGCGTGGTCGTCTTCCGGATCGGTTCCGACGACGACGCGGTCGGGCCGCATGAAGTCGCCAATCGCCGCGCCCTCGCGCAGAAACTCGGGGTTCGACGCCACGCTGAACGTGATTTCCGATCCGCGCGCGTCCAGCTCCTCCTGGATCCAACTGCGGACCTTCGCCGCCGTTCCGACCGGCACCGTGCTCTTGGTCACGACGAGCTTGTACCCGTCGATCGAACGACCGATGCCACGCGCCGCCGACTCGATGTAATCGAGGTTCGTGCTGCCGTCGGCGGCCTGGGGCGTTCCGACGGCAATGAAGATCACGAGCGCATTCGCGATCGCTTCGGCCCCATCGGTCGTGAACAGCAGACGACCGGCTTGCCCGTTGCGCCGCACCAGATCTTCGAGACCGGGCTCGTAGATCGGGATCTCACCTCGCTCGAGCGCGGCGATCTTGTCGGCATCCTGGTCGACGCAGGTGACCTGCACTCCGAACTCGGAGAAACAGGCACCGGTGACGAGGCCGACGTAGCCCGTACCGATCACAGTGACGTTCATGTGCAGGGATCCTCGGGTGCGCGGAGCCGGTTCACGGGGCCACCCCTGCCCCTCAGCCCAGCTCGTCGCGGAAGCTCTCGATCGTGCGCTCGAGCCCGGTTTCGAGCTCGACACCGGGTGCGTAGCCCAGAGCGGCGCGCGTGGCTTCGATATCCGCCCAGCTGTGCTTGACGTCTCCGGCGCGCGCCTCACCGTACTCGACGTCGATCTTTCGACCGACGCCCTGCTCGATGGCCCGCACGAGGTCGTTCACGCTGGTCCGGCGCCCGCTCGCGACGTTGTAGACGCCGCCCCCCGCCCCCTCGGCCCGGGCGGCCCGCAGATTCGCCTCGACCACGTCGTCGATGAAGACGAAGTCGCGGGTCTGCTCGCCGTCGCCGTGGATGCGCAGCGTGTCGCCCCTGAGCGCGGCCGAGATGAAGAGCGGGATCACGGCGGCGTAGTCGCTCTTCGGGTCCTGCCGCGGGCCGTAGACGTTGAAGTACCGCAGCGCGACGGTCTCGAGCCCGTACAGCTCGTGGAAGAGCTGGAGGTAGATCTCCGATCCGTACTTCTGCGCGGCGTAGGGAGAGAGCAGGTCGGGCTTCTGGGATTCGCGCTTGGGCAGCGTCTCGTCGTTGCCATACGCAGCGGACGACGCGGCGAACACGACCCGAGAGACGCCGTGGCGCCGCGCGCCCTCGAGCACGCGAAGCGTGCCCGTGAGGTTCACGTGATGGGTCCGCACCGGGTCGTCGACCGACTGCGGCACCGACGCGATCGCGCCTTCGTGGAACACGACGTCGACGCCCGACAGCGCCTGGTCGAGCACGGTCTCGTCCGCAAGGTCGCCGCGAAGCAGCTCCACCCGACCGGCGACGGCGGCGAGGTTGGCCTCGCGACCGCTCGAGAAGTCGTCGAGCACGCGCACCTGCCATCCCTCGCGGACGAGCCGTTCGACGATGTGGCCGCCGATGAACCCGGCACCGCCGGTCACCAGAGCGCTCCGAGGCTCAGCCTGCTCGTCTGCCATGTCGTCCCTTCCGAGTTCTCGGCCCGCCGGGCCGCAGGGGCGGAATGGACCCCCGAGGTAGGTGCCCGCGCACGGGCAGCCGGTGACTCGACTTCTCCCCGCCTCTCAGACGATGACACCGTTCGCGGATCGAGGGACCGCCGCCGCCGACTCTGGGTTCAACGCGTGCCCGCGGGCCGGCTTCTGCGCCCCGTGAGACGCTCCTGCGCCTCGGGCCGGACGTTTCGACCGGGTTTTCAGCGCGTGCCCGGCGAACCGCGTTTGCGCCCCGTGAGACGCTCCTGCGCCTCGGGCCGGACGTTTCGACCCGGGTTCAGCGCGTGCCCGGCGAGCCGCGTTTGCGCCCCGTGAGACGCTCCTGCGCCTCGAGATCGGCCTCGACCATGATCTGGACGAGCTCTTCGAATGAGGTTCGAGACTTCCAGTCCAGCTCTCGCTCGGCTTTCGACGGGTCGGCGAGCAGCGTGTCGACCTCGGCCGGTCGCATCAGATTCTCGTCGGTCTTCACGAAGTCTTCGGGGTCGAGACCGACGTACCTGAACGCGTGCTCGTAGCACTCGCGCACCGAGTGCTGGAGCCCCGTGCCGATCACGTAATCCTGCGGCGTCTCGGCCTGCAACATCAGCCACATCGCCTCGACGTACTCCTTCGCGTAGCCCCAGTCACGCTTGGCTTCGACGTTGCCGAGCGGCAGCTCATCGGCGAGGCCGAGCTTGATCTTGGCCACGAGCTCCGTGATCTTGCGCGTCACGAACTCGCGTCCGCGTCGCGGCGATTCGTGATTGAAGAGAATCCCCGAGACCGCGAAGACGTTGTAGCTCTCGCGATAGTTGACGGTGATCCAGTGCCCGTAGAGCTTGGCAACGGCGTACGGACTGCGCGGATAGAAGTCAGTCGTCTCGTTCTGGGGCACCGCTTGCACCCGGCCGAACATCTCCGAGCTCGACGCCTGGTAGAAGCGGATCGAAGGATCGACCGCGCGGATCGCCTCGAGGCACTGCGTGACGCCGAGCGCCGTGAACTCGCCGGTCAACGACGGCTGCACCCACGAAGTCGGCACGAACGACTGCGCCGCGAGGTTGTAGACCTCGGTGGGCTCGCTCGCGCGCAGGGTGTGCAGCAGCGACATCTGATCGAGCAAGTCGGCCTGATGCAGCGTGATCTGCTCGGTCAGGTGCGCGATGCGCTCGAACGTCTCGGTGCTCGATCGGCGCACGACGCCGTGCACCTCGTAGCCCTTCTCGAGCAGCAGCTCGGCCAGATACGACCCGTCCTGACCGGTGATTCCGGTGATGAGGGCGCGGGGGGCGGTCATGAACTCTCCTCGTGGGGTTCGGCGGGGCCCGACGGCTCGGCGGTCGGCTCGTCGCTCGGAACGGCGAGCAGGCCGAGGTTTCGAAGCAGGCGGAACGTCAGCAGCACGACGGCCGCCAGGAAGATGTAGGCCGGGATGCCCTGCAGCTTCGAGAACGACACGGCGATGATCGAGAAGCAGGCCGTCTGGAAGTAGAGCCAGAGCACGGCCTTGCGGTGGCTGCCCTCCCGGCGCAGCAGCACGTGATGCATGTGCATCTTGTCGGCCGAGAAGATGCCACGGCCGCTGCGAATGCGTCGCTGCACCGACAGGGCCGTATCGAGCAGGGGCACGGCCAGGGCCAGCAGGGGCACCACGAAGGTCAGCAGCGCAGCCTTGCGGTAGCCCTGGATCGAGAGCAGCGCCAGCGCGTAGCCGATGAAGAGCGCGCCGGCGTCGCCGAGGAAGATGCGCGCGGGCGGAAAGTTGAACGGCAGGTAGCCGACGAGGGCGCCGCAGACGATCGCCCCGACCAGGATGCCCGTGGGCTGGCTCGCCTGCGCGCAGAGCACCACGAGCGTGGCCGAGATGATGGCGCCGAGACCGGCCGACAGGCCGTCGAGACCGTCGATCAGGTTCATCGCGTTGGTCACGCCGACGATCCACAGCAGCGTCACCGGCCACATGATCGCCGGCGGCAGCGGGTTCGTCTGCATCGTGAACGGATCGGTGAAGAAGTCGATCTGGAAGCCGCAGAGGATCGCGAGCACGGCGGCGCCGATCTGGAACGGCAGCTTCTGCCACGCCGAGAGGTCGAAGCGGTCGTCCCACACGCCGACGGCGAGCAGCAGCAGACCGCCCGCGGCGAACCCGCCGATGCGGACGAGATCGAGGCTCTGCCAGCCGAGCGAGAAGGCCGCCGCCAGGAGACCGGCCACGACCCCCACGTACACCGCGCCGCCGCCGAGGAGCGGCATGCCGGCCCGGTCGCTGACCTTGCGCGCGTTCGGCCGATCGACGATGTCGAGCGCGATCGCCAAGCGGCTCACGAGCGGCGTCATCGCCGCCGCAGCGACGGCCGCCACCAATGCGGGCAGAATGATCTGTGTGAGATCCAAGGTCGCGTTCGTCCAGCCCGGGCCCTGCGCGAGCCGCCTCTCGCGATGCGCGCGCCCATCTGCGCCGGCGCCGGCAGGTCCCTACGGTGTGGTCGTTCCGTGCTGTGGGGCCCCTGCGGCCCGCGCTTCACCGTGTGCCGGCCGCCCTCGGCCGGCGCTCAATAGTAGCCGTACTGCTTGCGGTTGAGTGCGGTGCCGTTGATGACCATGCCGACGACGCGGCGTCGATCGAGCAGCTCGAGCGCCGACTGCACGTCGTCCCGCGACGTCACGTCCGCGCGCACGACCATCACGATGCCGTCACAGTACTCCGAGATCGTCTTCGAGTCGGGCAGGCCCAGCGACGCCGGCGTGTCGACGATGACGCGGTCATAGCGCTCGCCCGCCTCGGCGAGCAGCTGTCGCATCTCCTTCGAGGCGAGCAGCTCGGACGGGTTCTGCGGCTGGTTGCGCACGGCGAGCACGTCGAGGTTGAGCCCTTCGACCGGCATCACCGCATCGTCGAGCGTGGCCTGGCCGAGGAGGATCTCACCGAGCCCGGTCTTGGGCTCGAGCCCCATGCTCGCGTGCACCTTCGGGCGGCGCAGATCGCAGTCGATCAGCAGCACCTTGCGACCCACCGAGAGCGCGGTGACGACGGCGAGGTTGATCGCTGCCGTGCTCTTGCCCTCGCCGGCGTTCGCGCTGACCACGGCCAGCGTACCGATCTCGCGCTGCGTGGCGAGCGAGTCGATGCGACCGCGCAGCGTGCGGTACTGCTCGGCGACGTACGAATCGGGCTGCAGGATCGAGATCCGGCGCTTGTTGATCTCGCCCGCCATCGAGGTCGAAGACGGGTCGCTGCCGCGGCGGAACAGCCGCGCCAACAAGCCGGGCTTCGAAGTCTGGGCGCGCCGCGGCTTGGGCGCGTCTTCCCAGACCGGCGGCGCCTGGACACCGATGTCCTCGCCCGTCGCCTTTCGCTCGCGTTCGCGCTCGGCGCGCTGCAGGGCCTCGTATACGTTGGCCATGTCTCTCTCCTTGGCGGGCCCATCCCCGCCAGATCACCGAAGGAAGTCGAGGAGCTTCCGCCGGAGTCGCGGCTTGACCGCCCCAGATCCATCAAGACCGGTGTCGCCCGCATCGGGCGTGTGCACCGGAGTCAGCTCGAGGTCGGCTGCGACCTCACGCACGATCCCCGCGTCGATCACGGACTTGTCCCGCGAGTACCCCATCAGCAGCGCGCTGTCGCAGACGCTGTTGATGAGCCTCGGGGTCCCGCCCGTCACCGCGTGGAGCTCGCGAATCGCAGAGCGCCGAAAGAGTCGGCGCCCAGTGTAGCCCGCCTTCCCGAGCCTCCCGTCGACGTACTCGCGTGTCTCGTCGACGTCGAAGGGACGAAGGTGGTGTCGCAGCGTGATGCGCTGTCGCAGCTGCCGAAGATCGGGGCGCGTGAGCATCTGTTTCAGCTCGGGCTGCCCGACGAGCATGATCTGGATCAGCTTCGAGCGCGGTGTCTCGAGGTTCGACAACAGCCGAATCTCTTCGAGCATCTCGGGTGCGAGGTTCTGCGCCTCATCGACGATGAGGAGCGTCTTCTGATTCTCTTCGAGCCGCTGAATCAGGAACTCGTTCAGCTGCAGCAGGTACTCGGCCTTGCTGCCGCCCTTCGCTTCGATCCCCAGCTCCTCGAAGAGGACGCGGAAGAAGTCGAGGGGCTCGAGGCGCGGGTTGAAGATGAACGCGCACTTCGTCTGCGAATCGAGCTTGCCGAGCAACGCATGCAGCAGGGTCGTCTTGCCCGTCCCGACCTCACCCGTGAGCAGGACGAAGCCCTTGCCCGACATCACGCCGTACTCGAGCATGGCGAGCCCCTCCCGGTGCGCCTCTCCAAGGAAGAGGAACGACGGGTCGGGTGTCATCTCGAACGGGCTTCGAACCAACCCGTAATACTCGGTGTACACGTTAGGCTCCTCGCGTTCTCAACCGAGCCGCTCGCCGCGGCGCATCGGGCTGTATTCCGACTGCTGCGCCGGCGGCGCCGCCTGCTCGTACTCGTCGCCCGACTGCAGGAAGCCCGGCGCACCGTTCACATAGAAGTACGAGAGCAGACCGCCGAAGAGACTCACGAAGACGATCGCCAGCATGACGGCCCCCTCGATCACGAGTCGCCGCGACCGTTCGGCCCGGTCGCTCTCGAGCATGATGCGGGGGATCTCGGCGAGCACGGGCAGGCCCACCAGCCCCTGCAGCTCGCGTGCGTTGTGCACCGACCGGTCACCGGTCTCGACGACCACGGCGAGGCCGAGCCCGAAGCCCAGGCCGAGCACCAGACCGAGCGCGAGGATCAGCGGGCGGTTCGGCGACGTCGGGCTGGGCGGCGGCACGGCCGCTTCGAGCACGCGCAGCTGCTCGCCGAGCTGTCGGCGCTCCATGTTCGCCTGCACCGACGCCTGCTGCAGCTTGGCGCTGAAGTCCTGGAAGCTGTTGCGCAGTGAGTCGTACTCGCGCTGGCGGCGATCGAGCTGCTCGGCGACGCCGGGCGTCGCCCCGAGCCGCCCCTCGACCTCGGCGAGCTGAGCCTCGAGCCGCCGGACCTCCTCCTGCGACGCAGCGACCTGGAGCTTGGCGCGTCGATGCTCCGAGCGCGCGTTCTGCTCGGCGAACGTCTCAGGCGGCTTGTCCTCGGCCTGCTCGATCGGGGTGCTCTGGGCGGCCTCGCTGTCGGCCATCGAGAGCGCCTCGAGCTCGGCCTCGGCGCGGATGATGTCGGGGTGCCGGTCGGTGAACCCGCGCGAGCGCAGCTCCCGAAGCTCGAGCTCGAGCAGCTTGCGGCGGTACTGCGGGCTGGTCGGGTCGTTCGGGCTCGACAGCGACACGGCGGTCAGCACCTGGTTCTTCCAGAAGGCCTCGTCGCTCCGAGCCGCCGCCAGCAGCTGCTGGGCATTTCGGTAGTCCATCATCATCTGCTGCTGGATCCGCTGGTTGGCCATCAGATCCTCGGGCAGACGACCCGGGTTGGCCTCCTTGATCTCCTTGATCTCGACCTCGACCCGGGCGATCTGAGTTCGAAGGTCGTCCATCGACGAGCGCATGAACTCGAGGCTCTTCTGCGACACCTGGACGCGCGCGTCGATGTGCTCGGAGATGAAATCGTCCGAAAGGCGGTTCACCACCTCGGCCGCCAGCTGGGGCGAGTCGTACGAGAAGTTGATCCGGAACGTATTGAAGTCGCCCGTGCGGTTGCGTCGCTGATCGGCCTGCAGATCACTGAAGACGGGCTCGATCGAGAGCTGCTCGCGCATGTGGTCGACGACCTCTTCGCGCGTGTACCAGTCGGCCATGTCGGGATAGAGATCGAAGTCGCTGATGATGTCCGACAGCCGGGCCCGGCTCAGGATCTCGGACGTCATGATGCCGAGGCGCTGACTGAGATCGCTCTCGCGCACGCCGGCGGCGAGGAGCTCTTCGCTGATGCCTTGCGGCTCGACGAGGATCAGCGCGCTCGCCTGGTACTGGTTCGGCAGCATCATGGCGATCCAGTAGACCAGCAGGAGCACGGCGCCGGCCGTATAGACGACGAGCCGGCCGCGTCGTGTGACGACGCCGGCCAGATCCGACAGCTGAAGTCCCTCTTGGGTGTCCATCTCGATACCTCGGCCCGTGGCCGCTTTCTAGAATCTATAGGGGTCGAACTCGTAGCGAATGAAGACGCGTCCGATGTATCTGTTGGTGCGACGCGACCCCGACTCGATGCGCGCATCGGTGACGGGGTCGATCGCGATCGACTCGATCCGCTGCGTGGTGAAGTTGAATTGCCCTCGCACCTGCAGGTTCTTCGACAGCCGGTGCAGAACCGTCGCGACGACACGCACCTGGTCGAGGTCCCGCTCGCTGTTGAACCGGATGAGCGCGAGATCTCCGGCTTCGGCCAGCGGCTGGTTGTTGTCGGAAAGCTCCGAGCTCTGCACGGCCGTGACGAAGCCCTGGCTCTGGCTGAGCTCGGACTTTCGCTTCGACCAGACCGCCAGGAGCGAGAAGTTCGTCCGACGATTCAGATCGTAGGCCGCCCGCCCCGTGACTGCGTCCGTGATGTTCGTCGATCCGACGCCCCCCGTCGCATCCTGATTCCTTGAATACCCGAGGGTCGCGAACCCTCGCGGGAACTCGTACCGCACCTCGGCGCCGGCAAAGAAGGTGGCGAAGTCACTGTTCGTGCTCGTGGTCTCGGTTCCCGGCGGAAAGTCCACGAAAACTTCCTGGAACGGGTCGGCGAGGTTGCTCGAGGGGTCGGCGCCGTTGATCAAGCACCTCTCCAGGAGGAGCAATCCGGCGAAGGGCAGGCAGTTCGCGAACTGTGCGGCGGCCACCACTCCGTTTTGGTTCTCGTCGGTACGGAAGCGTCTCGTCAGCCGTGCCTCCGGCGCGTCCTGCCGCTGAGCCACGTAGGCGGGTCCACCGCTCAGAGTCATGCTCCACCGCGGATCGATCTGCCAGGCGCCGAAGAGGCTCGCGTTGCCGATCGCGTTGGTCGACGGCGGCAGGCTGCCGATCGCCTCGAAGGCGCGGTAGCTGCCGGTGACCTCGATCCCCGCCTGGATCTCGGGCGTGAAGGCCCAGTACGTATCGGCCTTCGCCGTGCCCGAGATGTTCGGCACGGCCGTCCCGTTCGTATACGTCCACTGCTCGTACCGGCCCGAGACCGAGCCCGCGAGCCGATCCGTCAGTCGCCGCTGATACCTGAGATCGACGATGTATCGCCCGGTGTCACCGATGCCCGGCGTGTCGAAGTCGGAGACGACCAGGTTCGGGTCGGTCAGCAGCTGCACGGCCCGGCGCAGGATCGCCGACGACGAGAGCGTGATCGTGTCGCGGGGCGTCGGCCGATACTCGAGCTCGCCGATGAACGTGTGGTTCAGCCCGTTGACGTTGTCGGTGCGCATGTACACCTGGTACTGCGGCGTGTAGAAGAAGTCGAAGTTCAGGACGTCGCGCTGCTCGCGGAGACGAATGGTCGGGCCGATTCGATACGACCCATCGGCCGTCGGATCCTGCGACTCGTTGAACAGGTTCGAGTCGGCGGTCAAGCTCTGCTGGATCCCCAACACGACTTCCCGGCCATCTGCAGAGAGGGCCGGGAGCAGGCTCGCGAGCGCGAGGATCAGGATGGGGCGCAGACGCATCGAATGGGGTCTCAGTCGGGAACGATGATCGTGTCACCGGGTTGGAGGATCATGTTCGTCCCCGGCTCGTCGCCCGAGAGATACGCGCCGTAGTCGAAGCGGTACGCCACGAGGCCCTCTTGGGCGCGGCGAATGATCCGCACGTCGTTCTTGCGAGCCCACGTGTTGAAGCCGCCGACGGTCGCGATCGCGTCGAGCACGCGCGTCTCGCGCGCGAGCGGCACGATGCCCGACCGAAGCACGGCGCCGACCACCGCCACCGACTGCGAGTCGGACCGCGCGACCATCACGGTCACGTCGGGCGCACTGATGTAGTCGGAGAGCGCCTGCCGGAGCACCACGGTCAGCTCCATCGGCGTGAGACCCTCGGCCTGCACGTCGCCGAGCAGCGGCACCGAGATCATGCCGTCGCGGCGCACGACGACCTGCGTCGACAACTCGGGGTTCTTCCACACGAGAATGTCGAGGACGTCGGGGATGCCGATCACGTACGGAACGCGCTCGCCGGCCACCTGCTCGGGCGGCGGCGGCAACGTCGGCGCGCTGGCGCACGCAGACGCGAGCGCAGCGATCGCGACGCTCAGCACCATGAACTTCATTCGGGCGTTTCGAGACATGTTCACCTCCGGCGAGTGGGCTGCGATCATCGATCGCCGCTCAAGCCGTTCTCCTTCATTTTGTAGAGGAGCGCCTTGTAACTGATCTGCAGCCTCTCGGCGGCGTCCTTGCGGTTCCAGCGCGTCTGGCCCAGCACGCGTTCGATCACCTTCTTCTCGGCAATCCGAGCAGCGCGCTTAGAGATCGCCTTCAGATCGATTCTTCCGTCGTCGGAAAAGTTCACGCCGAGCGTCTCGAGGTCGAGCTCATCGCCGCCGTTCGTCTCGGCCGACGGGCGCGGAGCATGACTTCGGATCTCTTCGACGACGGCCTTCTCGTTGCCGAGCACGACCATGCGCTTCACCATGTTCTCGAGTTCGCGCACGTTGCCCGGCCAGTGGTGCTCGGCGAGCGCCAGCGTGGTGTCGTTCGACAGCTCGTGCAGGCTCTTCTTGTACTGCTCGTTGTATCGATTGAGGAAGTGATCCACGAGCAGCGGAATCGTGTCGATTCGCTCCCGGAGCGGCGGGATGCGGATCGTGACGACGTTGAGCCGGTAGTAGAGATCCTCACGGAACTCGCCGCTCTGAACCGCCTCTTCGAGGTTGCGGTTGGTCGCCGCGATGATGCGCGTGTCGACCTGCACGTCGCTCTTGCCGCCGAGCCGCGAGAACTGTCCGTCCTGCAGCACCTGCAGCAGCTTCGCCTGAAGGCCCGGCGCCATCTCGCTGATCTCGTCGAGGAAGATCGTGCCCTGGTTCGCGTACTCGAACTTGCCGAGCTTGCGCTTCTGAGCGCCGGTGAAGGCACCCTTCTCGAAGCCGAAGAGCTCGCTCTCGAGCAGCTCCGAGGGCAGCGCCGCGCAGTTGACCTTCACGAAGGGCCGCGCGTGTCGGTCGCTCTGCTGGTGAATGGCGCGCGCGACCACCTCCTTGCCGGTGCCGCTCTCGCCGCGCACGAGCACGGTGATGTCGGTGCTCGCGACCTGCTCGATGATCGCGCAGACCTCGCGCATGGCTTCGTTCTCGCTGCCGATCAAGAGGCCGTCGGCCTCGCTGCGCACGCGTCCGCGCAGGCTCTCGACCTCTTCGCGCAGCGCGTTGTGCTCGATGGCCTTGTCGAAGGCGAGCTGCAGCTCTTCGACCTCGAAGGGCTTGCGCAAGAAGTCGGAGGCACCCAGGCGCATGGCCTCGACGATGGTGCGCGCCTGGCCGTGGCCCGACAGCATGATCACTGGCACCTCGGGCAGTCGTTGCTTCAGCTGCCCGAGCAGCTCGAGACCGCTCATCCCCGGCAGCACCGCGTCGAGCGTCACGATGTCGGGCGTCGCCTCTTTCAAGAGACGCAGCGCTTCTTCGGCCGACGCGGCCGCGAACACGTGATACCCGCGCCGAACGGCGAGCGCTTCGAGGTACTCGCGCACGCCGGGGTCGTCGTCGATCACCAGGATGCGAAGCTGCTCAGCCATCGATGCGCCCCCGCTCTGCCAGGCGCCGCGGCGATGCCGGGGCGCATCGCGGTGCATCGAGCGAGCGATGACCCGCCCTCGGCGTCGATTCCACTTTCACTGCAAGACTCCGTGGGAAGGCGAGGGTCGATGGACCCAGCCGAACTCGCTCGGTATGTACTCGATTGCCATTCGACGGAAATCCGTTGGAACGAGGGAGATATTTTTCTCTTTCTCGGATGTTCGTGTCCACAACTTTTCCCACGAAAACGCCAACTGGCCACCGAAGCACAGTCGAGCGGAGTTCAGCGTCAGGTCAGTTCCCGATTCGCCCCGTGGGTGACGGGAAATCTGACTCGCGACCAGATCGCGCGACCGATTCGACCTCTGTGGGGCACTTTCAGAACGGGACGCAGACCAGAGGCGTCCTGAAACGAGCCGAATGCGAACGTGTTCGCGGCATCCAAGCGCCGCGACGGTGGACCGATGCGGTTGGGGCTAGACTCCGGCGCCGCTTCGAGCCAGTACCGGCCGGGCCCTGCGGGGCTGGAGGCCTCGACAGGACCCGATGACCGCCGCCCAGCAAAACTCCGGGACGCCCCCCTACTCGGTTCTCGCCGTCGCGGGCGCGCGCCCCAACTTCATGAAGATCGCGCCGCTCATGCACGCGATGCAGGCCGATCCGCGCTTCGAGCCCTTCTTGGTGCACACGGGCCAGCACTACGACGCGGCGATGTCGGAGTCGTTCTTTCGCGACCTCGGCATCCCCGAACCGGACGTGAACCTGGGGATCGGCTCGGGCAGCCATGGCGAACAGACCGGCCGCGTCCTGATCGAGATCGAGAAGCTCCTGATCGAGCGGCGGCCGCACGTGGTGCTGGTCGTCGGCGACGTCAACTCGACCCTCGCCGCGACCCTGGCAGCCGTCAAGCTCCACATCCCGGTCGCGCACGTCGAGGCGGGGCTGCGTTCGCGCGACCGCGAGATGCCCGAAGAGATCAACCGGATCCTCACCGACTCGGTTTCGACCTGGCTCTTCACGACCGAAGCCGAGGGCAATGAGAACCTCGTCGCCGAGGGCGTCGACGAGGATCGCGTGCATCTCGTGGGCAACGTCATGATCGACACGCTGCTGCGAAACGTCGAGCGCGCGCGTGAGATCGATGCGCCGACGCGCCTCGGGCTGGAGCGCGGCCGCTACGGCCTGCTCACGCTGCATCGGCCGAGCAACGTCGACGACCCGAGAGCGCTCAAGGCGCTGATCGGCGCGCTCGAAGAGATCCACCGCGACCTGCCGATCGTGTTTCCGGTCCACCCGCGCACGCGCGCCGCGTTCGAGTCGCTGCTCGACGGCGAGCTGCCCAACCTGCGTCTCGAAGAACCGATGGGCTACCTCGACTTTCTCGGCATGATGGACGGAGCGAAGCTCGTCCTGACCGACTCGGGCGGCATCCAGGAGGAGACGACCGCGCTGGGCGTCACCTGCCTCACCCTGCGCGACTCGACGGAGCGGCCGATCACCGAGACCGACGGCACCAACACGGTGGTCGGGACCGATCCCGAGGTGATCCTGAAGGCGGCGCACGAGGTCCTGGCCGGTCGTGGCAAGGCGGGTCGCATCCCGCCGCTCTGGGACGGAGCGACGGCCGAGCGCATCGTCGAGATTCTGGCGGGTGATCTGAGGAGTGGAGCTTGAGCAGCACCACTGCAGGACCGGAAGACGTGGCGGCGCCGAACGACCGCCGCAACGCGACGCTCGCGACCGCCGCCCTGGTCGCGCTGACCGCGATCGTCTACTTCCCGATCCTCCACAACATGATCATCCACTGGGGCAAGGATCCCGACTACTCGCACGGGTTCCTGGTCGCTCCGCTCGCCGCCTACTTCGCGTGGGAGAAGCGCCGTGAGCTCGCGAAGGCGCCGATCGAAGGCAGCTGGCTGGGGCTGATCCCGCTCGCGCTCGGCCTCTTCTCGCTGGCCGTCGGCCAGCTCGGCAACCTGCTGACGGCCCTGCGCAGCGGCTTCGTCTTCACCGTCATCGGCCTCGTGCTGCTGCTGCTCGGCTGGCGGGTCTTCCGCATCGTCGCATTCCCGCTCCTCTTTCTCTTCTTGATGGTGCCGCTGCCCCAGAGCCTCGTGAACATCATCGCGTTCCCGCTGCAGCTGACCGCGGCGCGCTGGGCCGTCGACGTCCTGCACCTGATCGGAATCCCGGCCCTCGTCGAGGGCAACATCATCCATCTGGCTCACAACGAGCTCTTCGTGGCCGAGGCGTGCTCGGGCCTTCGGTCGCTGATGGCGCTGGTCACGCTCGGCGTCGTCTTCGCCTACTTCTTCGAGCGCGGCAAGCCCGTGGCCCAGGCGATCCTCGTCCTCTCGACGATCCCGATCGCGGTCGTCGTCAATGCGGGGCGCGTCGCGATCACGGGCGTTCTCGCGCACCATTACGGTCTGCATACGGCCCAGGGCGTGATCCACGAGTTCCAGGGCATCATCACGTTCACCGTCGCTTTCGCGCTGCTCATGGCCGAAGCGCGACTCATCGACTTCGGCGCGCGGCTCTATGCGCGCCGTCGAGCAGGGAGCCCCAACGCGTGATCCCCAAGCTCATCGCCGCCATCGCCTTCATCGGGCTCAACTTCTATACGTTCAACTACCTGGCGACCGAAGACGTCGTGCCGCCGCGCGAGAGCTTCGCGTCGTTCCCCGACGAGATGGGCGAGTGGCGCTGCGACGGTCGCGCGGTCCTCGAAGAGGACGTCATCGAGAATCTCGGTGTCACCGACTATCTGCTCTGCGACTACCGCAGCACGGCAGCGGGAGAGGACGACGAACCCTCGCTCGTCAACCTCTACGTCGGGTATCACGCGATCCAGCGACGCAGCGACTCGGGCGACACGAGCGTCATCCATCCGCCCGAACACTGCCTGCCTGGCTCGGGCTGGGACATCATCGACAGCCGTACGGTGCCGATCGACTTCGGTCTCCCCGGCGAGGCGAAGCGCTTCACGATCGCCAAGGGGCCCTACCGGCAGATCGTCTACTTCTGGTACCAGTCGCGCGGGCACGCGTTCTCACAGGATTGGGAGCGGCTGTACCGGATGTTCGTCGACCGGGCCGTGCAGGGCCGCACGGACGGGGCACTCGTGCGGCTCACGATTCCGCTCGACCGGACACGGGGCGAGGAGCACGCCGAACGCATCTTCGAGAGTTTCGCGACCACGGCGATGCCGAACCTGACGCCTCACGTCCCTCTCTGATCGAGGCCCGACCGCCTGCGCGGCGGCGGCCCTGCGCGACCGGGCCCCCATGAAGATCCTCTTCCTCACGGACAACTTTCCGCCCGAGTCGAACGCACCCGCGATCCGCACGCACGAACATGCGCGCGTATGGGTCGAGCAGGGCCACGATGTCGTGGTGGTGACGTGTGCGCCGAACTTCCCGACCGGGCGAGTCTTCGACGGCTACCGCAACCGCCTCTTTCAGCGCGAAACGATCGACGGCATCGAAGTGATTCGCGTGTGGACCTACATCACCGCGAACCAGGGCTTCGCGAAGCGGATCCTCGACTACGTGAGCTTCATGTTCGCGGCGATCGTCGGCAGCTTCGCCGTGCGTCGCCCCGACGTCGTCGTCGCGACCTCACCTCAGTTCTTCACCGCAGTCGCTGGATGGGTCGTCGGCGGGCTCAAGCGTCGCCCGTGGGTCTTCGAGCTGCGCGATCTGTGGCCCGAGAGCATCGTGGCCGTCGGGGCCTCTTCGGGCGGCTTCGTGCTCGATCAGCTCGAGCACTTCTCGCACTTCCTGTACCGCAGCGCGGATCTGGTCGTGCCCGTGACGCGCGTCTTCGCCGAGCGGCTGCGCGCGCTCGGCGTGCCGGACGAGCGCATCGAGACCGTGACCAATGGGATCGACCCCGACTCGTTCACGATCAGCGCCTCGCCCGACGAGACGCGCGACCGCTACGGAATCCCTAAAGACGCATTCGTGTCGAGCTTCGTCGGCACCGTCGGCATGGCCCACGGCGTGGGCATCGTCCTCGACGCCGCCGAGCTCACTCGGGACGATCCGACCCTGCACTACGTCATCATGGGCAACGGCGCCGACCGCGACTCGATTCGGGCACGTCTCGGCGAGGTGGGGGCGAAGAACGTCACCCTGATCGAGGGTGGGCCGCGTCAGGCTGCCCTCGAGGTGCTCGCGGCGAGCGATGCATCGCTCGTGGTCTTGCGCGACACGCCGGTCTTCGAGACGGTGATTCCTTCGAAGATCTTCGAGGCGATGGCGCTTCGGCGCCCCATCGTGCTGGGCGTGCGCGGCGAGGCGAAGCGCATCGTCGTGGACGACGGCGCCTGCGGCATCGCGTTCCCACCCGAGGACGCCGAGGCGATGGTGGGCGTGCTCGAGCGACTGCGCGACGATGATGCGCTCGCGGCGCAGCTCGGCGACCGTGGGCGGCGCTTCGTCGAAACCGAGTACCGTCGGAGCGCGCTGGCCGAGAAGCTGCTCGGCGCCCTCGACGCGGTCGTGCACGACACCGGCTCAGCGCGCTGAGCTGAGGAGACTCCCCCCGCATGTGGCTTCACCTGCTCGCAGCCGCCGCAGCCGCTCTGCCCTTCGGCGGCGCGCCCGCCGTCGACGGTGCGACGACTTTCTACGCGAGCTTCGACGACGAGCGGCAACCCAACTACGGGTACGTGACGGGCGAGCCCTTCGGTGACGCCGAGCCGATCGCGAATGGCTGGCTTGGTGGGGCCCTGCGACTGGCCGACCGAACGCGCGTCGACTTCCCCCTGATGCCCGAGGCCTGGAACAGCAAGACCGGCACGCTCGAGTTCTCCTTTCGGCCCGAGTGGGATCCCGACTCGCGACACGCCGATTCGATCGTCTCGATCTTCTCGAGCGGAACCGACCGGCTCTACGTCAACCGGGACGCGCGAGGTCGATTCGGCGTCGCGATCATGGGCGGTGACAAGGACGATCCGCGCTGGGTTCGTCGCAACCTGCCCGACGGCACACTCGAGACCGGCAAGTGGCACCACGTGGCCGTGATCTGGGACGACGGCCAGATCGAGCTGCGCGTCGATGGCGAGCTGATCGGTTCGCCCGCGATGGCGCTGCCGATGGACAACCCGGCCAAGCGGCTGTCGATCGGGATGGGTGACTTCAGCATCGACGAGCTGCGCATCTCGGACATCCGTCGCTATCCGGGACCGGTCGTCGAAGCCGGTCGAGAGCCGGGCCCGAATCGGGCGACCCGTCGCTACCGCCTGGTCGAGCCGAACGACGCGTGGCGCTTCGAGGTGGGCACCACGAAGCTCGACGAGCCCTTCCGGCTGTCTATGACGCACCCCGCTGACCCGGCGCCGCGTCGCCTTCCGCCCGCTTCGACGCCTTCCATCTCGATTCACAGTGCCCGGGGCGAGCGCCAGCCGGCCAAGCTCGCGCTCTATGCGCTGCAAGATCTCGGCGGGGTGCGCGTGCAGATGGAAGAGCCGCCTTTGCCGGGCCTCGAGCTCGACGTTCACCGTGTCGTCCGCGCACCCATGCGCCGCTTGTACAACGGAAAGCGCGGCGACACCGAGGTCGTCGATCGTTTTCTGGTGTCAGCCGACACGCTGGGTGTGCCGAGCGGCGAGATGCGCGAGCTGTGGTTGACCTTCGACGTGCCCGAAGATGCACCTGCAGGCGTGCACGAGGGAGAGATCACGATCGAGGTCGCGGGCGTGCCGGCGACGAAGATCCCGCTGCGCGTCGAAGTCCATCCGTTCGAGCTGCCAGACACCGACCAGAAGCGGATGGGGATGTACTACAAGGCTTCGCGTCGCCTGATCGAGCCCGATCGGCTCGCCGAAGAGCTCGCCCTGCTGCGGGCGCATGGGGTGACCGACCTCCTGGTCGACTTCCGCCTGCAATGGGCGCGACGCGACGGCGAGATCAAGGTCCACGCCGTCGGCCTCGATCGCTTCGTCGAGGCCGCCACGGAGGCGGGCTTCGAGCACACCATCGTCGTCGACGACGGGTTCAAACAGCTCGCGCGCTTGTTCGAGAAGGGGCAAGAGTCGGAGATGGTCGCGGCCGCGCGCCAGGGCGCCGCGCTGATTCGCGAGCTCGACGCGCGATTCCCCGGCGAGATCGTCGTCACGCACCTCGACGAGGTATTCAACCACGATCGGCTCGATCCGTACATTCGCCTGTCGCGTGTGGCCCAGAAGGCCGACTACCCGCGGATCTACGCCACCTTTCACACCTTGAATCCCGCAGCCGACGGCCAGCGCCGGCGCATCGCCCCGTACGTCGACATTCGCGGCCACCACGGGTACACGTTCGAGTGGTGGCTCGCGCGGGGGCATACGATGCAGGAGTACGCCGACGAGCTGCAGGAGGCAGGCGACGAGGCGTGGTTCTATCACAACCTCCGCGGCTCGTTCTCGCCGCCGATCTGGGGTCGGATCATCAACGGGATCTACCTTCGCGCGAGCCCGTTCGTCCTCAATGCGCCTTGGACGTTCCAGGACTACGAAGGCAACCCCTACGACGACGACGACTCGGCGCGCGCCGACCTCGGCTTTGCCTTCCCCGAGCCCGGGGGAAGTACGGGGATGGCGACGACGCTCGTCTTCGAGTTCATGCGCGAGGGCCACGAGGACTTGCGCACGCTCGCCTACCTCGAGTCGCTCGCGCGCCGCGATCCCGAACGCTACGCCGCCGACCTCGAGTGGCTGGCCTCGATCGATGCGTTGACCCTCGACGCGAAGGTCGAGGATCCGAGCAAGTCGAGGTCGAAGCAGCGCGGCAAGCAAGGGGCCGGCGTCGTCGACCTCGACACAGGCCTCGAGTTCGGGGTGGGCCGCACGGGCACGCGAGGCGAGGCGCCCCTCGTCGACGCGCTCTCGAGACGGCTCGACGGCAACGCGCTCGACGAGATTCGGCTCGAAGCCTCCCGGCGGATCACCGCGATCCTGGCCGAATCGAACGGCTCCTGACCGATTCGGCGAGGCGTCGCGCGCTCAACGACCCTCGGCCTCGACGATCGATCGAAGTGCATCGGCGAGCCGCTTCGTATGCACGAGCGGATCGAACTCGGCGAGTGCGTGCGCGAGCCCGGCCTCACCCATCTGCGCGCGCGTCGCTTCATCGGTGACGAGCGCGTCGATCGCGGCCTCGAGCCGAGCCGGATCGCGCGACGGAACGAGCAGACCCGTTCGCCCCTCGAGGACCGCCTCGGCCGTGCCGCCGACATCCGTCGCGATGACCGCGAGCCCGCAGTTCATCGCCTCGAGCACCGCCTGAGGCAATCCCTCGCTGTGCGAGGGAAAGACCATGAAGTCGCTCGACTGCAGCCAGCCGGGCACCTCGCCCGGATCGACCCGTCCAGGGGCCAAGACGGCCCCCGGGCGAACCGCATCACCCGCCGCGACGAGTGCGCCGCGGAGCGCGCCGTCGCCGAGCAGCGCGAAGCGAAGCCGCGGGTGGCGGCGTAGGACGCTCGGGAGGATCGACAGCAGATCCTCCATGCCCTTCGCAGTCTCGACGCGACCGACGAACACGGCCAGCCGGTCTTCGGGCTCGATCCCGTGGGCGGCCCGCACGGCGGCCCGATCCGACGCCGGTCGAAAGGCCGACGGATCGCGGGCGAGCCGTGCGACGAACGGCGGCCGCTTCAGCGTCGCGAACGTCTTCATGCGGCGCGCGATCTCGGGCGAGACGGCGATGGCGAGATCGGTTTGCTCGAGGACCCGCGCATGAATCGCCCGAAGCGCCGGCACCCGATCGGGCAACACCATGATGTCGGTCCCGATCGACATCACGGCCACCGGCAGACCGAGCGCTTCGCCCACGCGAATGGCCGTGGGCGCTTCGCCGTTCATCTGCGCGGCCCAGACCAGATCGAAGGGGCGGGCGCGATGCATTCGGCGTGCGAGCCGCAGCACCGAACGCCCCATGAAGCGCCCCTCGGTCGTGATGAAACGGGCCGAGGGGGGACGGATGTAGCCGACCCAGTTCGCCTCGAGGCCGGGCTGCGCGAGGAGCGGATTCTCGGGGCCGTACTGCCGCCAGCGGGGCAGCAGATGAAGCGGCCAGGGCGCCCAGGGGCGCGGCACGATGAACTCGCTGTCGAAGCCCTCCGCCTCGAGGTAGCGCGCCTGGCGCACGATGAACTCGCCGGCCCACTCGCGCTGAGCTTGCGGATAGTTCTGGCTGATGATCAGCATGCGCAGGCGGCGCGGCGCCATCGTTCACTCCAGGTCGATCTCGGCCGGCGCACGCCGTCGAGCGGGGTCGGAAGCTAGCACCGGTGTTGCGTGCCCCGATCTCATTCATCGGCTCGGGCGGGCGCGACTGGAACGGTTCCGACATCAGTCGAACGGCACGCGAATTCGATCGCGATCTACCCGATGCAGAAGTCGAGCGGCGGTCCGGTCGATGGAAGCCTCTATACTCGGGCGCTCGGCCCACGCCGGGCGCACGGCTTCGCCCGACCCCGCGCTCGCATCCCGAGCGCCCCCACCGTGCGACGCATCGACGCGCACGAAGGTCCATCCAGGAGTGTCCGCACCATGTCTGCGCGCAGGCTCATCGTGAACGCCGACGACTTCGGTTTCAGCGAGGGCGTCACGGATGCGATCATCGACGCCCACCGCGACGGGATCATCACGAGCACCACGCTGATGGTGAACATGCCCGCGGCCAAGTACGCAGCCGACCTGGCGCCGAGCGTCCCCGGGTTGGGGATCGGCGTCCACCTGAACCTGACCGAGGGCGCGCCCACTGCGCCGGCCGAGCAGGTCGGCGGCTTGCTCGGCGAGGACGGGCTCTTCCCGGGCAACGCGGCCCAGGGCAAGAACCTGTGGCGCGCCGGTCACCTGAAGGCACAGGTCGAGATCGAAGTCGAGGCGCAGATGCAGCGCGCGCTCGCACTCGGGATCCGGCCCACGCACTTCGACAGCCACCACGGCATCAACAAGATGCCGATCGTGCGCCAGGCGCTCTGCCGCGTTCTCAAGCGCCACGGCGTCCCGCGCGCCCGGACGACGCTGAGCCGGCATCGGCGCGTACCCGGCAGCGGTCTCGCGGGCTGGAAGATCTGGGCGACCAAGAACGCACGACGCGCGCCGAGCATCGCGATTCATGCTTGGAGTCACGTGATGTTCAAGCTGAACGGAATCACGACACCGCGGTGGAAGGCGACGCGCTCGATGGGCGTGCCCGCAGCGAGCGATCCCAAGTCGGAGATCCTCGCGTGCATTTCGGCGGTGCCGCGCGGCGTGTCCGAGATCCTGCTCCACCCCGGGCGCTTCAGCGCCGACGAGGATCCCTCGGAGTGGCGGCGCCGGACCTGGGCCGAAGACACGCCGATCTGCTTCGACGAGGACGTGAAGCAGCGCATCCGCGACATGGGGATCGAGTTGATCCACTTCGGCGACCTGTAGCGCTCGACTCACCCACGGGGGTCAGCGTTGCGCGCGACCCCGCCGGTGTGGTCGGTGATGTGCATCCGCCGCGCCCAAGCTCCAGCAGCGAGGCGGTTTATACTCCGTCGCCGCCCGCGGCCGCCCGATACGAAGTCGTCGGCGGAGCCGCTTCGGCCGATCCCACGATCCGACCGCAATGACGGGCGGGAAGAGCCCCTCGACCAATCATGACGACCACCCTGTTCGCCAAGATCCTCGCTGCGGTCGTGTTCGGCACGGTCGGCGCGGCGTTCATGCTCTTCCACCCGGCCGGCCCGGGGCTCGTGCTCGCCGCGGTCACGCCCTTCGACGGGCTCTTCCTCGTCTTCGGCAACGTCGGCAATTTGATCACGTTCGTACCGGTCGTCGCGTTGCTGGTGCGAAACTCGCCGGCCGTCTGGGTGCGGATCTTCGCCGGTACGCAGATCCAGGTGATGTTCATCGTCTTGCTCGCGGTGCTGTCGATCTCGCATCTGATCGCGATCAACCAGATCGGCATGATGGCGCTGATCCAGTTCGCAAGAAAGCTCACGGTTCTGCTCGTCCTCGGCGTCTTTGCATGGTCGATGCGAAACGGAAAGCACCTCGAGCTGATGAATCGGGTCGTGGTCGTGAGCTTCGCCGTCTTCGCCGTGATGTCTCTCCTCGACTTCTATCTCGGCATCCGCTCACTGCCCGGCGCTGCAGACACGTACGGCGGTGCGATCGGCCTCTCTGCCGAGGAGGCGGTCATTCACGAGCTGCGGTTTCACGGCGGCGGCATCTCGATCAATGCGACCGGCAACTGGTTGCTGACACCCGCCTTCGTCGCGCTCGGCTGGTTCACCTCGCCCCAGGCTCGCGGCAAAGTGGTTGCTTTCACCTGCCTGATCATCATCGCTGGCAGCATCTTCGCGACGATGAGCCGATCTGCGATCCTCGGCTTCGGCGTGGGCGGCCTGCTCGTCCTGCCGTACATCAGCCGACTTCGCCCGGCACAGGTGTTCTTCACCGCCCTCGGCGGCGTGATCACGGTCGGGATCGTCGTGCTGGTGCTCGAACAGGCCGGCTTCCTCGATGCGCTGATCGCCCGCTTCTTCCCCGAGCTCGCCGCTCGAGACGACGGCCCCGAGCTGACGCGGACCATGGTGTTCGGCGCCGCGCTGCGAATCTGGGCGACCTCGCCCTTCCTCGGCGTCGGCGACGGAACGACGGCGCTCAACCCGAACGGCATCGGGTTCGGCGCACACAATGCGTTCCTCGGCGTGCTCGCCGAAGCAGGCGTGCTCGGCATCATTCCCTTCGTCCTGATGGTGGGGATGATCGTGTACCGGCTCGCGAGGCCCCTCGCCGCGACGGACGACTCCGTCTATCGGCACTGGCGACCGTTCTTCCTCGCGGGCTATGTCGCGAGCATGACGATGAGCATGTTCAACGAGTATCCGTGGGAGCGGATGACCTGGTACGCGGTGGCGTTTGCCGTGGCCCTCGATGCCGGGGCCGCTCGCGTACGCAGTCGCTCCGACGAGGATGCGAGCCCACAAGCCACGATCCCCGACGATCACTTCTTCTACGGCAGTGGAGCGAACGGGTCGGGATCGCTCGCCGCACCCGAGCCTCTCGCCAGCACGGGGCCGCCCCACCCGCGAGAGCGAGACGAGAGCGACTAGCGAGCCGTCAGCTCGGCCCGGCGGTCACCTCGTTCACGATCGACATGTACTTGCCGCCGCTCGTACGCTCGATGTCGTCGACGTAATCGATGTCGATGACGAGCTCTTGCCCGAGCTTGCGCCGAAACTCGTGCAGCAGCGTCTTCTCGTCGCCGACGCCGTAGCCATCGTCGCGGACCACCCGCACCTCGATGGCCCCGACCGTGCGCTGCACGACCTGCATCAGGCGCACGCGGGTGCACTTCTTGGCGATGACCGAGATGTTGGTCACCCGGCTCCCATCGGGCAGTGTGAAGTAGCGACCCGTTCGGCCATGGATGCGGCGAATCACTCGCCCCGGGCGACCGCAATCACAACGATCGTCGGGGTGGTAGACCACGAGATCCCCCGTGCGATAGCGCAGCAACGGCCAGGCCGGATCGTGGAAGTTCGTCCCGATGATCTCGGCGAGGATCTCGCCATCGGCCGACGTCTCGATCGGCACGAACTCCATCAGGGAGTAGTCCATGTCCTCGTGCATTCGGCCGCAGTCGTATGTCGTGATCGACCCAACGAGCTCGTTCTGACCGTACCGCTGCCTCACGTCGGCACCGAACGCCTCTTCGATCGCCGACCGATAGTGCGGCTGCAGCTCCTCCGAGGCACCCAAGACGTAGCGGGGCGGTCGAGACAGACGCAGCCCCTTGCGCAGCATGAATTCGGCGATCGCATAGATGGCGCTCGGGTACCCCAGGTAGTAGTCGCGGTAGCCACGATCGAGCGAATCGACGTAGCTCGGCAAGTTTCGATCGTTCATGTGGAAGATGCTGAACATGCGCTGGCCGGCGGCCCAGTTGTCGACCCAGAACGGCGGCTTCTGACGCCCGGGCGGCAAGAGCTCGAGGCCGGTGAAGGTCGCGTAGCGCTTCCCCTCGGTATCGCGCGGGATGAACCGGGTATGCGCGAAAGCCCACTCCATCTGCTCGATGGCCTCGGTGTGCGGCACCGTCAGCGGCGTCCCCGTCGAGCCGCTCGTCGGGAAACGGTTCATCGGCGCGCTGCGATAGCGATCGCTGATGAGATCGTCGCCCGCGGCGACCACGTCGGTCTTCTCGAGGATCGGGATCTTCTCGAGATCGGCTCGGCTCTCGATCGCTGTCGGATCGACGCCCCAACGCGAGAAGGCCTCTCGGTAGTAGGGGACCTGTTCGGCCGCGTGCGCGATCAGCTCGCGCAGCTTCTCCGACTGATACGCCTCGGCTCGTTCACGAGACCAGTACTCGGCCTCGCCAAAGAACCCGGCCCAACGCGCGTACTCGCCCGTGAATCGGCGCCGCTGCTTCGTCCAGCCGAACGCGCTCGCAAAGACCGACCGCAGCTGCGGCGGCGAGCGGTCGAAGACGGCGCGAGTGAACTTGTTCTCCATCGGCGTGCGCGCTCAGCCTCGCGGGGGGAGTTCGAGGAGGTGCTCGTAGAAGCGGACGTACTCCTCCTGGGCCGCCTCCCCGTTCCACTTCTCTTCGACGTCCATCCGGCCGCGCTCCCCCATTCGCTGGCAGCGGTCGATGTCTGCCGTGAGCTCGCGCATCGCTTCGGCGAGCCGATCGACGTCTCCGCAGGGGTAGAACATCGCGATGTCGTCGTGCAGAAAGATGTGCTGAGGCGGTAGGTCAGACGCGATGGTGGGCATGCCGCACGCCATGTACTCGAACGCCTTGCACGCGATGTTCTTGTGAAACTTCGGATAGTCGTGGAGCGGCACGATGCCCACCCGGCCGCGCGAGATCTGAGCCGCCACATCGGCGTGCGGCAAGTGTCCCGTGATCTCGACCTGAGCTGCGAGATCGTGCCGCGCCAGGCGCTCGCGAATGGCCGGCCCGACGTCGCCGGTGGGCTCGCCGATGAAGAGCGCCCGAAGCTCGCGCCCCTCCCGGCTCAGCACCGCCAGGGCATCGAGCACGGTGTCGGCACCCGAGCGCAGAGAGCTCATCGAGCCGAGCAGCACGACGTCGAACTCGCGGTCTGCGAGCTTCGCGTAGTCGTTGGGAAACTGACTCAGCAGCGCGGTGTTGTAGAAGATGTGCTTGCGCTCGGGCGGCATCGAGGCATGAAGCTCGAAGACGCCTGGATCGGCCGTCACGATGCCATCGAACCGACGCGCCGCTCGATCTTCGAGCGCGCGCACGCCTTTGAAGACGAGCTTGCGCGCGAACACGGGCAGGCTCTTTCGCCGCTCGTACTGCGCAGAGGCGATGTCCTCGCGACAGTCGTACACGACCCGCGTGATCTTGCGCGCCTTCAGCGCCAGCCCGAGCGGGAGGAGTTCGAGCGAGCAGAGCTGAACCAGATCGGGCGCCAGCGCTGCGATCTTGTTGACGAGATTGAGTCCGCCCGTGCGGCGCGCGAGCGCGATCTCACTCGGGTCGAGCTCGACATAGTCGAAGGGATGGTCGATGGCGCGCGTCGGCGGCGACGCCACGTAGACGACGTCGTGGCCGCGCTCGGCGAGCGCAGGCCCCTGGCGATGGAATGGACGACGATCGTCCCAGGGCGTCTTCGTCAGGACGAGTGCGATGCGTGCCAAGGTCGACTCCGGGTGCGCGCGGACACGGGGGCGGAGAACCGCCGGCAGGCGGCCGACCGCTCTACCGTCAACTCGGAGCGAAGAAGCTCGAACTGAAGCCCCGGACTATAGATCACACCGCCATTTTCCCCGAGGGGAAGTGCTCTCCCGCATCGTCCCGCGCGGGTCAATGCCGCCTCGCCCGCGAGCGAACGACGGCGAGCATCCGCGCCCGTTCGATCGGACGGAGCGCGAACATCCACCCCGCGACGGCCGAAGCCATGCCCGCCGCCAGCATGACTCCGATCAGCTCGAGCCACGTCGTCACGGGCAGCCACCAGGCCGCCGCGACGATGACGACGATGCCCGGCGCGGCCGAGAAGATGGCAGGGAGCCAGCTCTCGCGGATCGACTGGCCGAGCGGGATCCCCATCGCCGAGCTGAAGTAGAAGGGCAGGATCCCGAGCGACGCCACGATCATGGGCACGACGCAGGCCCAGGCGACGGCCACGATGCCGCCGCCGGCGAGCAAGATGACGCCGATCGAGGCGAGGATGCCCAGAATGACCGTCGTCACGGCCACGATGCCGAACACGCGATGCGTGCCCTTGCCGACGAGCACGATGAAGTTCGTGTACTGCGTGAGCCGGCTGGCCGCTCCGATCACCAGCGCCGTCGCGACCCCCGCGATCTCACCGATGGCGGTGGCGTCGGTGTAGCGGTCGCCGATCCAGACGTCGAAGAACCGCTCGCCGAGGAGCACGAGGTATGCCGTCGCCAGAAGAATCACGGCCACGGTGTACTTCTGACCCAACAGCGCCATCTCTTCGATGCGCCCGTGCTCCGAACGAGCGTCGAGATCGCTCACGGCGGGCTTGACCGCGCGCGCGAACACCTGAATCGCAGTGATCAACAGCAGGATCGGCGTGACGCCGACGTGGAATCGCGAGACGGCCGCGGCCGAGATCAGTGCGCCGATGACGAGCTCGGCCGACTGAAAGATCACGACCGAGCCCGACAGGTAGAGGATCGTGCTCGTGCCATAGCCGAACATCTCGCCCAGGAAGCGGAGGTCGACGGCCTTCGCAGAGAGCCGAAAGCCCCCCATCAGGCGAACCGCTGCGACCACGGCCACCAGGCGTCCCGCGATTTCCCCAGCGGCGTACGTGTATCCCATTGCGATGAGACCGTGACCGTCGAGCAGGAGCGGGACGACGGCGATGGTGCGTCCGAGGATCGTCGTCATCAGCGAGAGGTTCACGAGATCGAAGCGCTGATAGCTCGTGAGCACTGCGTTGTAGACCTGAAACGGCAGTGAGATGGCGAAGGAGACGCCGACGATGATCGCGAGCTGACGCCCCTCTTCGACGAGTTCAGGCGGGACGCTGAACCAATCGGCAAAGTGGACGTAGAAGAGGAAGGCCGTCGCTGCGAGCACGGCCGACGGGATCAAGAAGTAGGCGAAGGCCGTCGACACGACGCGCACGACGCCATCCATGTCGTCCTCGGCGAGATGAACCGGCACGTAGCGGTTCACGGCCGAGTTCAGGCCCATCGACATCAGGCTCTTGTACGCAAACAGTGATCCGACGAGGATCCAGACGCCGTAGCGATCCTCGCCGATCTGCGAGAGAAAGAAGCCGACGAGTGCGAAACCGATGACGGCAGCCAGGACCTGCGACACCATGTTGATGATGGTGTTGCTGATCAGACGTCTGGAGTTCGTCGTCGCCAAGTCGAATCTCTGGCCGGGATCGCCCGGGTCGGGAAGGCCCGCGGGCCTTGCGTTTCCTCACGAGCGCGCGCCAATACTGCCGAGCCTCGATCGTGGCGTCCACATGCCACTTCGATCAGAGGCCGAGCCACGCGCGGCGCTTGCGGATCCGACGCCGAAGGGCGCGCCCCATCCGCATGCGACAACGAGCGTCCGCGCGATCCGCACACGCTGCGCGTCGACCGCGCCCGCGACGGAGGCTCCGCCGTTATCGACGTCGCCCGCGTCCACCTTCACTCGAAGATCGACGACCCGGGTCGCGCGCGGGTGTCGAACGATGCGGCCGGCCCCCTCCGGGGGCGAGCGCGAAGAGCGCTCTCCCTCAGCCTGGACCGCTCGATGACCGAGGGCCGCGACCTCGTCGTCGCCTACTACCAGTGGACGCTCGGCCCGGCTCACATCGCGCGCATCCGCGCGCTCGACGCCGTGCCGGGCTTTCGCTGTCGCGGGGTCGAACTCGCATCGCGCGAGCGCACCCGCAACTACGTGCTCACCGACGAGGACCGCGAGCTCGTCGATACCGTGATGGAGGGGGTCTACGAAGACCTGCCGCTCGCCAAGCGTGTGCGCGCCGCGCGGGCCCATCTCGCTCGCACGCGGCCCGACGTGATCATCATCGATGCCCCGGCCGACCCCGTCCAGTTCCTGCTGCGCGGCACCGCGCACCGACTGGGCATTCGTGCGTTCACGCGCTGGGCTGCGACGATCGCCGATCACCCCCGCTTCGGCTGGAAGGAGTGGCTCAAGGGCTTCGTCTACCGCGGCTGGGACGGCTACCTCGTAACGGGCCTGCGAGGGCGCGAATACCTCGAAAGCTTCGGGGTCTCGCCGGATCGGATGACCGAGTGCGGCAACCCCGTGGACGCGGGGCCGATCGAGCGGGCGCGCGAAACCAGCTCCGGCGAACGCGACTCGTCGTTCCTGTTCGTCGGCCGCTTCCTCGTGCTCAAGAACCTCGAGGCCTTCATCCCGGCCTTCGCGCGCTACGTGCGCGAGGGGGGCACTTGGCGCCTGCGCATTGCCGGCACCGGCGACGCCGAGACCGTGGCCCGCCTGAAGACGCTGGCCGAAGACACGCCGGCCATCGAGTTTCTCGGGCATCTGCAGTTCGACGCGCTCGTCGAGCTCTACGTGCGCGAAGGCGCGCTCATCCTGCCTTCCTACTCGGAGAACTGGGGCCTCGTCGTCAACGAGGCGATGCACGCGGGCATGCCGCTGGCGCTCTCCGAAACGTGTGGCTGCTTCCCCGAGCTGCTCGACGAAGGCGTCAACGGCTTCGCCCTCGACCCGCACGACGAAGACTCGATGGTCGAGGCCCTGTTTCAGATGGAGCGCGCAACACCCGAAGCGCGTGCGGCGATGGGGCGCCGATCACTCGAGGTCATCGCCGACCACGGCGTCGAACGCTGGGCGAAGTCGGTGGCATCGGCGATTCGGCAACGCTGAGCCCAGGGCCCTGTGAAGAACGAGGCGGCGAGATCGCGCCGAGCGGTCAGCTCGCGTCGGCCTCTTCCTGGGCGTCACCGGCCGCGCGAAGCCGCACCCCTTCGGTGTCGATCTCGATGGCGCGGCCTTCCGCCGCCGACCGCTCGATCGCAAACGTCGCGAGCGACACGTTCGCGATGTCGGCGCCCGAGAACGGGCTCGGCCGGCCTTCGCGGTGTGCGGCAAGCACCTCCCCGATCGCATGGCCCTGGCCCTTGTCCTGATTGAAGGTGCGGTAGTCGCTCCCCCCGGTCACGCGCGTGCGACGGTAGTTGTCGCAGATCGCCGTACAACCGTCGGCCGACACCTCGAACACCTCTTTCGGCAACTCGGAGCCCGCGTTCGCCAGGTAGTCGATGGTCGCCACCGAACCGTCGGCGTACTCGAGAATCGAAGTGACGGTGTCGTCGAGGCCACCGGGCACCAGCGCCCGCGCGTACACCCGCTCGACGTGGGCGCCCACGATGGCGTTGCACAGGTCGATGAAGTGACACGCCTCGCCGACGATGCGTCCCCCGCCCTCCTTCGGATCGAGCAGCCAGCTGTCGGGCGGCGGGGCCGGCGTGATCACCCGGTAGTGCATCATCATCGGCCCTTCGCGCTTGGCGAAGATGTCCTGGATCGCGCGCGTGTGCGAGCTGAAGCGCCGGTTGTAGCCGATGCTCAGAAAGCCGTCGGTCTCGTCGCGCATCGCGAGCAGCCGCTCGAGCTCGGGGATGTCGAGGGCCGCGGGTTTCTCGAGCCAGACGCCCTTCTGATTCTCGAGCGCCTGCACGGCGTAGTCGACGTGCGTGTCGTGGCGCGTCGTCACGAAGATGAAGTCGACGTTCGGGTCCTTGAAGACCGCCTCGGGCTCGGTGCTGCAGCCGCGGAAGCCCTGGGTGCGGGCGGTCTGTCTCGCCGACGGACCCGTCGCCGTCACGAGCGTGAGCCGATCGACCCGCGGCATCTTCTTGAGCAGCGGCAGCAGCACGGCCTTCGCGTAGTTGCCCGCACCGATGAACGCCACGCCCGTCTCTTCGCGCGTCTTGGGCGTCGGCGCGTCGCGCAGCACGACGCTTCGCGTCTCCTCGACGCGCTCGGCGTACTCGAACACGACGGCGAGCGACGAAGCCCGCCCCGCTTCGAGCTCTTCGTAGGCCTCCACGGCGTCTTCGAAGGGGCGCGTCTCGGTATCGAGCTTGAGGGGGTCGATCGCGCCCGACTCGATCAGCTCGAGAAAGGCGCGCAGGTTGCGGTTCTCGGTCCACCGCACGTACGCGATGGGATAGTCGAGGCCCTGCTCCTCGTACCGCCGGTCGTAGCGGCCCGGCCCGTACGACATGCTCATGCGCAGGTCGAGCTCCTTGTCGTACATGACGCGGCGATCGAGCTCGATCGGCATCGCGCCGACGAAGGCGATTCGGCCCTTGCGCCGACAGAGCTCGGCGGCCAGCTCGAGGGGCGCCGACGAGCTCGACGCGGCCGTCACGAAGGCGAGGTCGACGCCGGCGCCATCGGTGTGGGCCCGCATCCACGCGTCGCCCAGCTCGCCCGGCTTGGCGACCCAGGTCGCACCCTGGCTCTTGGCCTGCGCGGCGCGGCGTTCGTCGAGGTCGAGGCCAAGCACCCGACAGCCGTTTGCGCGCAGCAGCTGCACGGTCAGCTGACCGACGAGGCCCAGACCGACCACGGCCGCCGTCTCGCCCAGAGTCGGCTCTGCCACGCGGAGGCCCTGCATCGCGATCGCACCGAGCGTCGAGTACGCGGCGGCAGAGAGCGGCACCTCGTCGGGCACGCGAACCGCGAGATTGCACGGCACGCTCACGAGTTCGGCATGATTCGCGTAGCCCGCGCCCGCGCACGCGACCCGGTCGCCCACCGCGAACTCGGTGACGTCGGGGCCGACGGCGCGCACGATGCCCGCGCTCGAGTAGCCGAGCGGCTGCGGTGCATCGAGCCGGGAAGTGACCGTGCGATACGTCGCCGAGGGACCTTCCTGCTGCAGCTTCGTCACGACCTGGCGGACGAGATCGGGGCGCGAGCGCGCCTTTCCGAGCATCGACTTGCGCGCGAAGCTCATCGCGACCTTGTCGGTGCCCGGCGACATCACCGAGTAGCGGGTCTGCACGAGGATCTGGCCGGGCGCGGGCATCGGCGCCGGCACCTCGATCAGCTCGAGACTGCCCGAGCGGGCGTTCTGAAGAATCTGCTTCACGAAACTCCGCCTTCCAGAGTGCCCCGCCAGCCGACGTGCGGCCGGAACGGTCGATCCGTCCCGATCTCGGCGAGCGACCGATCCTCGCGCCGATCGGACGCCTCGGCCACCTCACCCACGATCACGTCGCTCGTCCTTCGTACCGACGTCACGCTTGCCACTTCATCGGCCATCGCCTCGCGAATCTTCGGGATCCGCTCCCAGCGAAAGCCCATCAACCCCAGCGCAACCAGATCGGCGGCGATGGGATCGGTCGAAGCGATCACCGCGCCGAGCGGTCGATCGGCCGGTGCCAGCGGGCCTTCGTCCTCGCCGGCGACGACGCCGTCGATCACATTGAGCACGGTGCGCACGGGGCCAGGCGCGTCGAGCTGCAACGACTTGCGGTCGCTGTAATAGAGGCAGCGGTTCAAGTCGAGGACCATGCGCCACGTCGTCTGGTTGCCGTGCCAGTTGCCCGAGCGGATGAAGTCGCTCCCCCGGGTCCGATCCTCGACCTGCCGAAAGAGCCGAAAGAGACCCAGGCCGCGCCCGCGCTTGAGCAGCGGCCGGGCCAGCTCTGTGGCGCGGCTTCGCAGCCGGTCGATCCAGGCGCCGCCCGGAAACTCGTCGCCGCCCGCACTCACGCCGCCCACGCTGTGATGGGGGAGCCAGTTCTTGTCGCCGTTGATGCCGACGAGGTTCTTGAGCGCGAGCGTCACGCCTGTCTTCTTGTGCGTCTTGAGCTTGGGCAGGTTCACGACCAGATCGGCCGAGAGGACCGATTCGGAGAGCAGGTACTCGTTTCGTCCGTCGCGGTGGTGATCGCCCGTGGGCTTCGAGTCGTAGTCGGCGCCGCGAAAGCGATCGGGGTCGAGGCCCGACGAGGCGAAGAAGCTGCGATCGCCGAGATCGACGACGCGGTAGCCCCGGGGATCGCCCGGCAGCGGCGTGCGCTCGACGATGATGCCGTCCTCGAAGCGCACCTCTTCGCGCCGCAGATCGATGATCCCGAGCGTACGACCGATCTCGCGCTCGTAGAACGCGACCAGGGTGTCGAGACCGACGATGCGGCGGATCTCGTCGAAGCGGCAGTCCATCTGCGGCGCTTCGTTGATCTCGACCTCCCCTTCGGGCCCGACGGCGAGAAAGGCGTAGTCGGCCATCGCGCGCACGATCGATCCGTGGGTGATGACGCTCTCGACGGTGCCGTGCGGGCTCGGATTCCAGTGCCGAATGAAGTTCGGCTTGAGCGCGACGCGACCGCCTCGACGCACGAGGCCAGCGAGCGGGTTCCAGGCCGGCGTGCCCCAGTGCTCGTCGTCGAGCCCGAGGCCGTGCAGTGCGCTGCGAACCGCAGCGTAGACGGGGTTCTCGGGTCCGTCGGCCGCGGTGTCGCCGAGGAGCGACGCGAGCTCGGGATAGGCGCGGCCCGGACCGAAAGGCGACTCGAGACCGGCGTAGTGCGGTCGGGTGTGCGCGAGACCGGCGCGGATCACGCCGGGTTCTCACCGAAGCGCGAACCGATGCTCGACTTCACCGCCCGGAACTTGCCGTTCTGTTCGCGGGGAATGCTGTCGACGACGTCGACGCCCACCGGCATCTCTTCGCCCAGACGGTCGCGCAACGATCGAACCAGCAGACGCACGCTCTGGTCGTTGAACTCGGGCGCCGGCACGACGTTGACCGAGAGCGCGTAGTCGTCGTCCTGCACGATCTGGGCCTCGGCGATGTCGAAGCGACCTTTGAACACATGGTCGAGACGCCCCACCATGCGACCCGAAGGTGTGACCACGTAGTCTTCGATGCGGCCGTCGATGTCAAGGAAGACCTCGCCCGGTCGCCCACACGGACACGGCCGCTTCGAGCGCGTCCCGACGTCGCCGATGCGGTAGCGGATCATCGGAGCAGCGGGCGAGCCGAGACCGGTGACCAGCAGCGGCCCGCGCACCCAGTCCTCGGTCTCCTCGACGGGCTCGACTTCGACGATGCCGAACTCCATGTCGACATGCAGGTGGTTCTCCTCGCACGCCGTCATGGCGACGATGTGCTCCGTCGACGCGTAGTGATCGCGCACCGGCGCGCCGAACGCCTCCTCGATCGCGTCGCGCTGATAGGCGAGCAACGACTCGGACGACGTGAACACGCCCTTCAGGCGGCCCGGCGGCAGACGCTCCCCCGATTCGAGCATCGCGCGGCTCACGAGGTGCAGCGCCGACGGATAGCCTTCGGCATACGACGCGTGCGTATCGAGGATCGGGCGGACGTACGAACGCAGGTGCTCGGTCGACATGTGGTAGATCGAGAACAGCGTGCGCTTCGAGTAGCTGTCCTCCCGCCAGAAGGGCGCCTGGGCCTGCTTCAGAGGCGTCACCATCTGACCGGTGAAGGCGAGGAAAGGGTCTTCGAAGTCGACACCGAACGACCGGCGCTGGCGCCACACCGTCGCGTAGTTGTCGGCGAAGCGATCGGCGCTGTCGAAGATCTCGAGGGCCGTGCCCGTGGTGCCGCTCGTGAAGCGTCGCGTGTAGCGGTGACGCGGCACGTCGCTCGCGAGGAAGTCTCGCGTGCGCGCCCGGTAGACGCTCTTCTCGAGCGGCGGGATCGCCCCGAGAGTCTTGAGGATCGACTCTTGCGGATCCCCCGTCTCGATCGGCTCGGGCAAGAACTTGTAGTAGGGCACGTGGCGGCGCGCGCGGCCGAGCAGCGAACGCAGCTCGGTCCACTGGTTCTCGTAGTGCCACTCGACGGGTCGATCGACCGACGCCTCGAGCTCGGCCAGCCGCCGCCGAAACCGCGACGTGAAGCGTTGCCGAAAGCGGCGATAGCCGTCGACCGTGCACATCAGGTTCTGCAGCGGGATCGGCAGCGCGGCGTAGATCGTGTTGAGGGGGCGTCTCAAGGCCTGTCTTCCAACCTTCCGCGGGCGCATTCGAGCCTTCGGGGACACGGGTGCGCGGCTCGAACCGGCTTCGCCGGGAGTGAAGCCCGGTTTCGTGAGTGGCACCACAACCCCGCGAGGTGGCGGACGAATCGGGCCGCGACGATGCGCCCCGGCGCTGCTAGGCTGCGCCGCCCCTCAGAGTTCGAAGGTGTTCCCCCGCGGGTAAAATGAGCCGGGAATGAACTCTGCGCCTGGCGCCCGAGTCCAGCCAGCTGTCGCAACGGCCGATCATGGACCCCGGTGCTCGCGACCGGGTGCCCGACCGTCGAGTCGAGTGCGCGGCCCGCGCACGGCACCGGCGTCGTCGCGGGAGCGAAGGAGACACGCAGCATGGCGACGCCGCCGCCCGGGCCGAACTTTTTCATCATCGGCGCTCCGAAGTGCGGCACGACGGCGCTGAGCGAATACCTGCGCGGGCACGAACAGGTCTATGTCACCGATCCGAAAGAGCCGAACTTCTTCAACCGGGACTTCGACTACTACGCCGTCGGTGATCCCGACTCGCTCCCCGGCTATCTGAGTCTCTACGACCCGGCCAGACCCGGCCACATCGCGCGGGGCGAAGCCTCGGTCTGGTATCTCCTCAGTCAGGTCGCCGCCGAGCGGATTCACGCCTTCGCGCCCGACGCCCGCCTGATCGCCATGGTGCGCGACCCCGTCGAGCTCGTGCATTCGCTGCACGCCCAGCTGCTCTACACGTACGACGAGTCAGAGGCCGACTTCGAGACGGCGTGGCGGCTGCAGGCCCAGCGACGAGCGGGTCGATCGATCCCCGAGAAGTGTCGACAACCAGCCTTCCTGCAGTACGCCGAGGTCGCCAGCGTCAGCACGCAGCTCGAGCGGTTTCTGCGCGTGTTCGACCGCGAGCAGCTGCTGGTGATCGTCTTCGACGACTTCAAGCGAGACGCGGCCGACGCCTACCGACGCGCGCTCGCCCACATCGGGGTGAG
Organism: Myxococcota bacterium; assembly: GCA_965250285.1. Taxonomy (GTDB): domain Bacteria; phylum Myxococcota_A; class UBA9160; order UBA9160; family UBA4427; genus CAYYSY01. The sequence continues at coordinate 5,984,948 of OZ252299.1, read as the reverse complement.
CGACGATGGCCGCGCCGAGTTCGCCCCGGTGAACGAGAGCAAGACCCACCGACTCAGGTGGCTCTCGAACTTCACGCAGCGCCCGCCCGAGCCCATCTTCGAGGCGGCCCAGGCAATCAAGCGAATGATCGGCGTCGAAGATCTCGGCGTGATGCGCCGACTTCGTTCGGCCAACCGGAAGCCGCAGCGCCGCACCGCGCTCTCGCCCGCGTTCGAGGCCGAGCTTCGCGCGTTCTTCGTCGATGAGGTGCGGGCACTCGGCGAGCTGCTCGACCGCGACTTGTCGGCTTGGAGCGCCGAGCGTTCGCCCTCCCAGGCCGCCACCGATCCGCCGGCCCCTCGATCGGCGTCGTGATGCGCCGGCTCGCACTCTGGGGATCGCTGTGCGTGCTGCTCGGGGCAGCGGGATCGACGCGCGCCGCAGTCGAGGAAGCCCCCTGGCCGACGTTCACGGTCGGGGATCGCACGGCCATCGCGCTCATGGGGCCGGCTGAACTCCGGGACGATCTCGCGTACGTGACGTTCGCGGGCGATCTCGGGTTTCGCTCGAACGAGGTCTTGCCGGACGACCTCGAGCGATTCGCCCAGAGCGACGCAGCGCTCCTCGCACACTTCTCGCTGCGGAGCGTCAACCTCGAGTTCCTGCCTGCCGGCGACCCCGAGCCCCGCGCCCTCGTCGACGCCGTCCTCGATGCGGGTGGCTTCGAAGTCGTGGCGCTCGCGAACAATCACGCGCTCGACCATGGTCAGGCGGCCCTCGACGCCGAGGTCGCACACCTCGAGAACGGCGGTCATTCGATCATCGGGACGCCCTCGAATCCCGTGTACTGGTGGGATACACCGGCCGGCCGCACCGCGATCTACGCCCTGACCCACTACACCGACACCGAGCCCGACTCCGACGCTGCCGACGCCGGCGTGCTGTTGATCGAACCCGAAGACCTGGAGCGCGTGCGACGCGCGGCCCAGGGTGCTGACCTCCGGATCGCCTTCATCCACCTCGGATCACTCAGTCGATTCCCGAGCCCCCACGAGATCGAACTCGTCGAATCGGTGATCGAGACCGGCGCCGACCTCGTCGTGTGCAGCGGCGCGCACTTCGTGAAGGGCTTCCGCGAGATCCAGGGCGTCCCGGTGCTCTTCGGCACCGGCAACCACTTGTTCTCGTACAAGGGCCCGAACACCGAGCCGGTGGGCATGCACGTGGTCGCCGGGGTCGGCGCCTCGGGGATCGAGCAGATCGTCGCCATCCCGTTTGGCGCTGATTGGGTGAACGGCCCGTACGGCCCGCTCGATGCATCGAGCACGAACGACTTCGCTCGCGAGCTGGCGCTTCGATCAGATCCCGACGCCGGCGACTACTTCAGCGACGATCGCACCGCCGATCTGTTCTGGAACTCGCTGCGCAAGCTCAACCTCGAGAAGTTCCAGCGTCTTCGACCGCGCCACTTTGCGTACGCCGCCCGCATCCTCTTCGCGCGCTACCCCTGGGTGGCCTGGCCCAGTGTCATCCTGATCATCGTCGGCGGTGTGGGCCTCGCCGTCCGCACGCGAAGGCGTCGCGGGCGCTCGGGATGACCCGCGCCAGGTTCGCCCTTCGTTCGATCCATCGAGGCACGCGCCCGCCGACGCATCCCTCGGGCGCAGCGCATCACACCCCGTAGAACGCCCGGTACCACTCGACGAACTTCGCCACACCTTCTTCGATCGAGGTCGAAGGGCGATATCCAACGTCGTCGACGAGGGCCTGCACGTCGGCATACGTATCGATCACGTCGCCGGGCTGCAGCGGCAGGAGATTCTTCTTCGCCTCCATGCCCAGGCAGGCCTCGAACACCTCGATGTAACGCAGGAGCTCGACCGGATCGTTGCTGCCGATGTTGTAGACGCGCCAGGGCGCCCGACTCGTCGCCGGATCGGGTGACTCGCCCGACCAGTCTGCATTCGGCTCGGCGACGCGGTCGAGCGTGCGAATCACGCCTTCGACGATATCGTCGATGTACGTGAAGTCGCGCCGATGCCGCCCGTAGTTGAAGACGTCGAGCGGCTCACCGGCGAGGATGCGACGAATGAAGATGAAGGGCGACATGTCGGGGCGGCCCCAGGGGCCGTAGACGGTGAAGAAGCGCAGGCCCGTCGTCGGCAGCCCGAAGAGATGGCTGTACGCGTGCGCCATCAGCTCGTTCGACTTCTTCGTCGCCGCATAGAGGCTGACCGGGTGGTCGACGTTGTCGTGCACCGAGAAGGGGCTCGCCTCGTTGGCGCCGTAGACCGAGCTGCTCGACGCGTACACGAGGTGCTCGACCTGGTGATGGCGACAGGCCTCGAGCACGTTGCCGAACCCGACCAGGTTCGACGAGAGATACGCCGCCGGGTTCTCGAGCGAGTACCGCACGCCGGCCTGGGCAGCCATGTGAACGACGCGGTCGGGGCGGTGGGTCTCGAACGCTGCGCGCAGCTGCGCGTCGTCCTCGAGCTCGAAACGCAGGTCCGTGAAGCCGGCATGCGGCGTCAGCCGATCGAGCCGAGCGTGCTTGAGCTCGACGGCGTAGTAGTCGTTGACGCAGTCGACGCCGATCACCGTATCACCGCGCTCGAGCAGCCGCTCGGCGACGGCGGCGCCGATGAACCCGGCGGAGCCCGTCACGAGGATCTTCATCACCTGGTTCCCTGCGCGATCGACCCACGAGCGTGAGGCGACCGATCCGAATCCGCGCGAAAGCTAGCAGGGTGGGCGCTCGCGGGATCAGCCCCCGGCTTCGAGCTCACACTCTCGAATCTTCTGGAGCAGCGTCTTGTACGACACGCCGAGGCGGGCCGCGGCCTGCTTGCGGTTCCAGCCGGTCTGGTCGAGGACGTGGCTGATCGCCTCGCGCTCGACCTGAAGGGCCGCGCGCCGGCCGACTTCGCGCAACGGCAGCTCGCCCGCGGTCTCCTCGATCTCTTCGAGCAGCGCCTGAAAGGCGCCCCCGCGCTTGCGCTCCCCCGATTCGAAACGGCGCAGCTCGGCCTGGATCGTCTCTTCGCCACCGAGCACGATCATGCGCTTGATCATGTTCTCGAGCTCACGGACGTTGCCCGGGAACGGATACCGGTCGAAGAGCTCGACGAGGGTCGGTGACGGGGCGGCAGCCGGCTTCTGGTACGCGCGCGCATAGCGCCGCGTGAAGGTGTCGACGAGCGCGGGAATCTCTTCACGGCGCTCGCGCAGCGGCGGCAGCTGCAGGTTCACGACGTTCAGCCGGAAGTAGAGATCTTCGCGGAAGCGATTGTCGGCGATCATCTCGGTCAGCGGCTGATGCGTCGCGCATACGACGCGCACGTCGACCTCGACCTCTTCATTGCCGCCCAGCCGCGCGAAGCGGCTTTCCTGGAGCACCTGCAGCAGCTTCGCCTGCAGGCCCGGACTCATCTCGCCGATCTCGTCGAGAAAGATCGTGCCGCCGTCGGCGACCTCGAACTTGCCGGGCTTGCGTCCGCCGGCCCCGGTGAACGCGCCCTTCTCGTAGCCGAAGAGCTCGCTCTCGAGCAGGCCTTCGGGCAGCGCCGCACAGTTCACCTTGACGAAGCGCTCCTTGGCCCGGGTCGACCGCGCGTGCACCGCGCGTGCGACGTTCTCCTTGCCCGTGCCGCTCTCGCCCTGAATCAACACCGTCACGTCGGTGTCGGAGATCTGGTCGATGACGTCGCGAATCTCGCGCATCGCCTGGCCGTGCCACACCGTCGACCCGATCGGATCATCGGTGCCGGCGTCGCCCGTGCGCCCCGGCGCATCGGGCATCGCGCGCTCGACGGCCTCGCGCAGCTCGTCTTCTTCGAAGGGCTTGTTCATGTAGTCGGTCGCGCCGGCCTGCATCGCCTCGACGATGGTCGCGGCCTTGCCGACCACCGACAGGATGATCACCGGCACCGTGAATTCCTGAGCGCGCATGCGCCGCAGTGCTTCGAGCCCGTCGACCCGCGGCATCATGACGTCGAGCAGAACGAGATCGGGCGAAGCACCGGCTTCGAGCAGGCTGAGCGCGCCCTGCCCGTCTTCGGCGGTGTCGACCTCGTAGCCCCACGACTCGACCAGATCGGCCAGGTACGCGCGGATCCCCTCGCTGTCGTCGACGACCAGCACGCGGCGCGTGGCTGCGGTCGACTTCGATTCGGGCGTGGGGGGCGGCTGCGCCATGGGCCGGGCGTCCTCCGGTTCGCTTGCTCGTCCGCATCGGTGCGAAGCGAGTGCGGACGCACCACGAGGAACGGCCCCAGGGTCGTGTTACCCTGCGGGTCATCCTCCGAGCCGGTCGAGCGCCGCAGCGTTCGTATCGCCTCTCTCGCGGTCCGGCTTTAACGGAGATTCCTGAACGAAATCGGGGGCGGAGAGCAGCACGTGGCCGATCTCGACCGGCAGGAGGCGCGCGCCCGGATCGCCGCACTCAGCGCCGAGCTGCGGCGACACGACGCGCTCTACTACCAGCAGGACGCCCCCGAGATCGAGGACGCCGAATACGACCGTCTGCGGCGCGAGCTGCAGGGCCTCGAGGCCGAGTTTCCCGATCTCGTGCTGCCCGACTCGCCCACCCAGCAGGTGGGCTCGGCCCCCGCGACGGGCTTCGCAACCGCCCCCCACCGCTCGCCGATGCTCTCGCTCGACAACGCGATGGACGAGGCCGAGTTTCGGGCCTTCGACGACCGCATCCACCGCATGAGCGGACGCGAGGGCTCGATCCCCTTCGTGGGCGAGCCGAAGCTCGACGGCTCGGGGGTCGAGCTGATCTACGAGCAGGGGCGCTTCACCCAGGGGCTGACGCGCGGCGACGGCCAGGTCGGCGAAGACGTCACCTCGAATCTCCGCAAGGTGCCAACGATTCCGCCCACGCTGAAACCGGCCGGCGATGCGCTGCCGGACGTGCTCTCGGTGCGCGGCGAGGTCGTGCTGCCGCTGGCGAAGTTCGACGCGCTCAACGCCGCTCGCGTCGACCGCGAGGAGGAGCCGTTCAAGAACCCGCGCAACGCGGCGGCCGGCTCGCTCCGGCAGATCCACGACATCGACGAGCAGCGCCTCGCGAGCCTCGAGTTTCACGCCTACGCGGTGGCCGAGGGCCTGCCGACGCACGTGACGCGGCAGTGGGAGGTGCTCGAGCAGCTGCGCGCGTGGGGGTTCCTCGTGACGCCCGAGTCGCGCACCTGTGAGGATGTCGACGCCGCGATCGCGCTCTACCACGAGCTGCTCGAGCATCGCGCGAGCTTGCCGATCGAGATCGACGGCACCGTGCTGAAGGTCGACGACCTCGCGCTCCAGGCCGAACTGGGGGCGGTCTCGCGTTCACCGCGCTGGGCGATCGCCTTCAAGTTCCCGCCCGAGCAGGTGACGACGCGACTGCTCGGCATCGAGGCCCAGGTCGGCCGCACCGGTGCGCTCACGCCGGTCGCCAAGCTCGACCCCGTCGACGTGGGCGGCGTGACCGTGTCGAACACCTCGCTCCACAACCAGGACGAGATCGACCGCAAAGACATCCGTGTCGGCGACACGGTGGTGATCCAGCGCGCCGGCGACGTGATCCCTCAGCTCGTGCGCGTCGTGATGAGCGAGCGCGCCAAGGGCGGCCGGTTCGAGCGCTATCACCTCCCGGGCCGCTGCCCCGTCTGCGACGCCGAGACCCTGCGGCTCCACGGCGAGGCCGTCACCCGCTGCCCGAACATCGACTGCCCGGCCCAGCTGAAGAACAACCTGCGGCACCTCGCGAGCCGCAGCGCGCTCGACGTCGACGGGCTCGGGGAGAAGCTCGTCGATCAGCTCGTCGACACCGGCCGGGTCGCGTCGATGTCCGACCTCTTCGCGCTCGACCAGGAGCAGCTCGAGTCGCTCGAGCGCATGGGGCAGAAGAGCGCGGCGAATCTCGTCGAGGCGCTGGCGCGGGCGGCCGCCACGACGCTGCCTCGGTTTCTGATCGCGCTCGGCATTCGCCACGTCGGCGAGACCGTCGCCGAGCAGCTCGCGGTGCACTTCGGCGAGCTCCCAGCGCTCATGAAGGCGAGCGAAGAAGACGTGGCCGGGATCGAGGGCATCGGCCCGACGATCGCCGAGAGCGTCGCGCGCTTCTTCAGCGACGCGCGCAACGTGCACGAGATCGAGCAGCTGCTCGCGCGCGGTGTGACCATCGAAGTCATGGCGGCGCCCGTCGCGACCGAGGGCGGCGCCTTCGACGGCTTGACGGTCGTCTTGACGGGCACGCTCACGCGCCCGCGCAGCGAAGCAAAGAAGGCGATCGAGGCGGCCGGCGGCAAGGTCGTCGGCTCGGTCTCGAAGAACACCGATCTCGTCGTCGCGGGCGAGAGTGCCGGCAGCAAGCTCAAGAAGGCCCAGGATCTCGGCGTCGAGGTGATCGACGAAGCCGCGCTCGATGTACGCCTGGGCGGCTAGCACTCGGCGCGCGCCCGGCGGCTACGGAACCTCTGGACGGTCCGGCGGGGCAGGGCCGGGGCAGGCGGGGGCACCGTGCTCAGACATTCTCGGCGCGATCTGCCTGGGAAGCTCGGATGTTGCGCACGTCGCGCCTGCGAACTGCGCGCGGTACCCCCGCCTGCCCCGGCCTCGAAAGGCTTCGGTCATAGCGCGGCGCGCTCGGCCGGGAGACGTTCGAGGCCGAGCGAGCGGTGAGACTCAGACCCTAGAGAAGACCGTGCGCAGCTCGCCGGTGGCTTCGCCTTCGCCCGCGAGCACCGGCCGGGCTTCGTCGCGCCCGAACTCGGGATAGATCGGCGCTTCGTCGACGCGCCAGCTGAGCGTCGGGGGAAGGCTCACGCGCACGCACGCCCCGCTCGCGAGCGTGAGGGTCGCGTGGCAAGCGACCGCATCGAGCTCGACGGTGAGGCCGGGCGCGAGCGGCCACGCCGCGCGAATCCGGGTCGGCTGTGCGCCGCCCTCGACGCGGTCGAGCACCGTGACCACGTCCGACTCGACCTGCACTTGCCGGACGTGCGTGAGGCGCCGCGTCGACCACCCCGCACAGCGCGCCTCGACGCGGTGGTTCGGCGTCACGTCGCCGAGCGAGACGCGCGGTCGACCGCCGATGCGGTGCGGCGCCCAGATCTCGGCCTGCTCGGCCCCTTCGATCTCGAGCGTCGCATGACTGCGGGTGGTGCGCGCGAGCCGGCGTCGCTCGCCGGGAACGTACTCGTAGACGCCGGTATCCGACACCACGCGCTCGGTGCCGAGCGCGAGATCGACGGCCAGGGCGTCGCAGTGGGCGTGGCCGGGCTGATGCGGCGGCGACGGCCCCGCGACCGAGACGAGGGCGGTCCAGTCGCCGGCGTCGAGGCGAACGAAGCCGGCGCCGTCGAGCACGCCGGGCCGCGCCGGCGCCGTCGGCACGATCCCCAGATCGGACGCGTAGCGGTGTAGCTCGGCCGGGGGCTGCGCAATGCCGAACGCCGAGTCGGAGAGCAACGCGATCTCGCCGTCGCGGTGCGTCCACACCGCGTGCGCGCCGAGCATGCGCGACGCGGTGGTTTCGAGCGTGGCTTCGATCGAGGGCGGCAGCGCGTGCTGCGAGAGGCGATGCACGTGCACGAGATCGAGCACGTTCTCGAGGATCAGGGCGTGGTACATCGGCGACCGCTCTTCGTGTGCCCCGTCGGCATGCACCTGCCGGTCGAGCTCCTGCTCGAGCCAGTGGGCGCGCGCCCGCCAACGCGCCGCCGCGTCGCCGCCGAGCAGCAGCCCCCCGAGCACGACGCCCATCAGGTTCGAGAGCAGGTGATTCGCCTGCAGGCGGGTCTCGATGTTGCGGTCGAGCGCGTCGATCTGGCGCGCCAGGCTCGCCCGCAGCAGCGCCGCCTCGGTGTCGTCCATGTCGAGCGCACCGTACGTCGTGAGAAAGCGCGCCCAGGTGAAGGCGCGCACCGAGATCGGGTGGGGATCCCAGCCGACGCCGCGCGTATGGCGCACCGCCCAATCGAGCATGACCTCGGCTCGCTCGCGCGGCGCGCGCGCCGGGTCGGCCTCGAGGCCGCTGCCGCGGCCGCCAGGCGGCCGCAGGTAGTCGTGCTGGTGCAGGTGGTACGCGAAGAGCGGGCCGCGCTTCGTGTGGTCCCAGTCGAACCGACGCGAGACGTCGAGCCGACGGTTCAGCAGCTCGACGGTGCTGCCCGCCGAGAGGCGTGCGTGCGCCGGCGCCGGCGGAAACGCGACGTCGGTCGTCTCGACCGCGAGCTCGGGGGCCGGGCCCGGCAGATCGCGCGGCGGGTGCAGCCCGCGCAGCATGTGTTCGAGCTGCGCCCAGGCCTGGCGTGGCTGGATGTGCGGCAGCGTGCGAAGCACCTGGCCAATGCGCGTCGCGAGCGAGGCCATCGGGTCAGTCGACCTCCCCTTCGACATCGCCTTCATCGTCCACGTCACTGCGCGCGGCCACGACCATCGCGTACAGCTCGCGCTTCGGCAGGCCCGTGCGCTCGGCCAGCTCGGCCGCGATCTCCTTCGGACGCCCGCCCGCGTCGATCCGCTGCTCGATCTCGGCGTCGAGCGCCTCGCCTTCGAGCCGATCGAGCGCCGCGCCGTCGAGGGTGCCTTCGACGACCACGGTCACTTCGCCGCGCGGCGCCGCTTCGTATGCATCACACAGCTCGGCGAGCGAGCCGCGCACGAACTCCTCGTGCAGCTTCGTCAACTCGCGCGCCACGCAGGCGCGGCGCGTGTCGCCGAATATCGCGCGCAGATCGTCGAGGGTCGCGCGCAGTCGACGCGGCGATTCGAAGAGGACCAGCGCCTCGGGGCGCCCGTGCTCGCGCTCGAGGCGCTTGCGGCGTGCGCCCGCCGAGCGCGGCAGGAAGCCGATGAACGTGAACGAGGCGATCTGAAGCCCGCACCCGGCGAGCGCCGCGAGCACGGCCGAAGCCCCGGGCAGCGGCACCACCGGACACCCCGCGTCCCGCGCGGCCGCCACGAGACGCGCACCCGGATCGGAGATCAAGGGCGTCCCGGCATCGGACACCACCGCGATGTTTCGCCCCTCGGCGAGCTGCGCGAGGGTGCCTTCGATGCGCGAGGCCTCGTTGTGCGCGTGCAGCGAGGTGCAGCGCGTCGCGATGCCGTGACGCTCGAGCAGCTTGCGGGTCTGCCTCGTGTCCTCGGCGAGCACCTGGTCGACCTCGCCGAGGATGCGTACCGCGCGCACGGTGATGTCTTCGAGATTGCCGATGGGCGTGGCGACGACATAGAGGGTGCCGGTCTCGGCGCGTGTCAATCGTCGGCTCCCCTGGGCTGCACCCGACCCCGAACCCGAGCCCGAACACCCGGCCGGAAGGACTGAAACGATCCCCCGATCCGACTCCAAGGCGAAGCCCGCACGCCACCTCGCGCTCGGTGCCGAAGGCGAAGCCCGCGCCGCGGCGCATCTGCGCGCGCGAGGGTATCGCATCGCCGATCGCAACGTTCGCTCAGGCGGCGTCGAGATCGACCTCGTGGCCGAGCGAAGTCGTCTCGTCGTGTTCGTCGAAGTGAAAACCCGCCGCTCCGCACAGCACGGCGGCGGCGAGGCCGCGGTCGACTGGCACAAGCGAAGACGCCTGGTCGCCGGCGCACGCGCATGGCTGACGCAGCACCGTCGCGCCCGCTGGCGCGTTCGCTTCGACGTGATCGCCTGGCGGGTCGTCGAGCGCGGCCCCGACCAGGCACCGGATTGGCAGCTCACACACTACGAAGGAGCGTTCGACGCCGGCGACTGAGCAACGTGGCGTTGCAACTGCAACGCAACGCTCCATGAATGCGCACGTCACCTCTGCGCCCGCATCGGGGACATCCTTCGTGATACACTCCGCGCCCCGCAGTGGCGCGCCGTGCGTAGAAGGAGCCAGCATGCCGGGCGAAGAGAAGCGCCATGTCGACAAGCCCTGGGGCAACGAGCTGATCTGGGCCCACACCGATCGCTACGTCGGCAAGATCATCACGATCGATCCGGGCAAGCGGCTCTCACTGCAGTACCACGAGCTGAAGGACGAGAGCCTGATCGTGCTCGAGGGCACGCTGCGCCTGCACCTCGAAGGCGACGACGGCGAGATCCGCCTGCACGATCTCGAGCCGGGCGAGAACAGCCGCATCCCGGTCGGCAAGAAGCACCGCTTCGAAGCGCTCGACAAGCAGGTGCGACTCGTCGAAGTGAGCACGCCCGAGATCGACGACGTCGTGCGCCTGAGCGACGACTTCGGCCGCGAAGGCACCAGCGCCCCGTAGTCGCTCCGCCCGCGATGAGCGGGCCCGCGCTCCCACGCGGCACGGCCAATGCGCTGCCGCGGCCGCGTATTCAGATGCTTCCGGGGCTCCGCACCTCGAGCCCGCCGCCCCCAGCTCCGACCCGCTGTTCGGCTGCGTGCGCCGACCCGCAAACCGGCCCCCAGAAACAGACGCGCCGTTGTGGACCTGAATCCACAACGGCGCTCGGTGAGCCTGTCTGCTGCGACGGCGGGCGTGACCCGCGCTCGAAGGACCCGCTCAAAGCGGTCCCGAGCCCGTCGCGCTACTCCGACTTCTCTTCGGCGGCCTCGTCCCCACCGCCGTCGGCCTCGGTCTCGGCGTCGGCTTCCGCCTCGGCGGCCGCCTTGGCTTCTGCTTCCGCCTTCTTGGCAGCGCGGTCGGCCTCTTCCTTCTGGAGCTGCTCCATGCGCACGGCCTTCTCGGCCGCCTTCGCCTTCTTGCGCGCCTTGCCCTTGAGCTTCTTGCCGGCCTTCTCGTCGGTGGTCTCGGCGGCGACCTCGGCCACGGGCTCGGTCAGCTCTTCGTCCGTGGCGGCAGCGGCGTTCGCGGCATGCTCGGCGGCCTCGGGCGAGAGCAGGTCGGAGAGATCGCGCACCTTGCTCTTGAGGCGCGCCTTCTTGCCGGTCAGCTCGCGCAGGTAGTAGAGCTTCGAGCGACGCACGTAGCCGCGGTTGCGGATCTCGAGCTTCGTGATCAGCGGCGACTGCACCGGGAAGATGCGCTCGACGCCGACGCCGCTCGCGATCTTGCGCACGGTGAACGTCTCGCCCGCGCCCGTGCCCTTGCGGCGAATCACGACGCCTTCGAAGACCTGAATGCGCTCCTTCTCGCCTTCGCGCACCTTGGCGTGCACGCGCACGGCATCGCCCACACGGAAGGGGGGCAGATCGCGTCGGAGCGTTTCGCTCTCGATGAAGTCCAGCGTCCTCATCGTCTCACCTCGTCTCATGCATCACCGGCCGGTCGACCGGTGCGAAGGGCCGCCGTCGATCCGGACCGGCCCATGTGAATTCAACTCTCGTCGTGCGCGCCGCGCCCCTTCGCGCCGCGCTCATCGTGTCCGTCGCCTTTGGTCGACCGTTCCCCCGAACCGTCGCCTCGCGCATCGACGTCGACATCCGTGTTCGCTTCGCGATCGTCGCGAGCGCTCACCAGATCGGGTCGTCTCTTACGAGTCCGTTCGAGGGCCTGCTCGGCACGCCAACGTGCGATGGCCGCGTGATCGCCCGATCGGAGGACGTCGGGCACGGCCAGGCCACGATAAATGGGCGGCCGAGTATACTGCGGTCCCTCCAGAAGTCCGCCCCCAAAGGAGTCGATTCGGGCGGATTCCGGATTGCCGAGCACCCCCGGCACGAGGCGCGCGAGCCCCTCGATCAACACCATCGCCGGCAGCTCGCCCCCCGACAGCACGTAGTCGCCGATCGAGATCTCTTCATCGACAGCGAGCTCGTACACCCGGTCGTCGATGCCCTCGTACCGACCGCACACGAGCACGAGGTGGCCGAGCCCAGCGAGCTCGGCGAGTCGATCCTGCCCAAGTGGTGCGCCCTGCGGGGAAAGCGCTGCGACGTGAGCGACCCGATCGGCGCCCTTCGGCCCGGCCACCGCCTCGATCGCCGGCACGAGCGGTTCGGGCGCCATCAGCATGCCCGGGCCTCCGCCGTACGGACTGTCGTCGACCGTGCGGTGCCGATCGGTCGCCCAGTCGCGCAGATCGTGCACGGTCACGTCGACGAGGCCCTTCTCGCGCGCCTGACCGACGAACGACACGTCGAGGAACGGGCCGAAGAGCTCGGGGAAGAGCGTGATGATGTCGATGCGCATCGAGCCCCGTCTCCCCTCGTCGTGCGCCCGCGAAGCGCGTCGTCACGCCTGCTGGTCGAGCAGCCCCGGCCACAGATTGAACTCGATGCGGCGCGCCGCGCGGTCGACCGAGGTCATGAACTCGCGCGCGGTGGGGAGCAGCACCTGCTGGCCGTCGACGCCATCGACCACGAGGACGTCGTGGGCGCCGGTCTCCCAGAGCTCCCGCACGGTGCCGATCGCTTCGCCGTCGTCGCTCACGACCTCGAAGCCCACGAGCTCGTGCCAGTAGAACTCGTCGTCGCCGAGCTCGGGCAGCTCGGCGAGCAGGCCGAACACCGCCTGCCCCTTGAGCGCATCGGCGGCGTCGCGTCCTTCGACCCCTGTGAGCAGCATCCGCACCTCGCCGGCGCGACCGGTGCCCGTGCGCATGACGTCGTGCGCCCGCGCGCGTTCGGGCTGTTCGTCGTTCGCACCGAGGTAGACCTGCTCGGCGTTCAGTAGCTGCCCCGGTCCGTCGCCGAAGAAACGTACGCGCAGTTCGCCCTTGAGTGCATGGGCGCCGACGACGCGCCCGAGCAGGACGCGCTCTTCGCGGGCGTCAGAGGCCATGGCGAGGGCAGAGACCGCAGGCGCGAGTGCGCTCCAAACGGCCGAGATCGATCAGGAGAGCCCGAATCGCGCGCACGGCTTCGATGCGGCGGCGGCGGGCGGTCGGTCGAAGCAGCATGGCCCCGACCTCCGACTCAGTCGACGATGTCGAGTCGCAGCTGGCTACCGGCGCTCGACGCGCCGAGCAGCGCGCGCATCGCCTTGGCGACGCGGCCCTGGCGACCAATCACGCGACCGCGGTCGTCGGCCGCCGTCTCGAGCTCGAGCGTGCGTCCGTCTTCGGATCGCTTGACGGCCACCGCGTCGGTGTCGTCGACGAGGGCCTTCGCGATGAACTCGACCAGCTCTTCAGCGGCGCGCTCGTCGGCCATCAGCTCGCGGCTCCAGCAGCCTTGCGCTGCTTCTTCATCAGGCCGGCGACGGTCTCGCTCACCTGGGCGCCCTTGGCGACCCACTTCTCGATGCCGGCGATGTCGAGCTTGATGTCTTCCTGCTCGGGCTTCGGGTCGTAGGTGCCCAGGAACTCGAGCGGGCGGCCATCGCGGCGCTTGCGCTCGTCGATGGCGGTCACGCGGTAGAAGGGGCGCTTCTTCGAGCCACCCCGGGTCAGGCGAATCTTGACCATGTGCGGTCGGTCCTCTCGGTCGGCCACCGCACGCAGGCGGTCGCCTCGATGAATTGCTCGTGCTGTGCGTCGAGCGCGGCCCGGTCTCACGCCGACGGCATCGCGCGCGGGCGCGGAGCGTCGAGGTGGGCCGAGTCTCGGACTCGATGTGATGCCGTTGATGCTGACGCCGCCCGGCCTGCGCGAGCCCCTGCGAGCGGGCGCGTGGTCGGGTGGGCGCCGAAGGCGGCGGATGCCTCCAAACGGGCGCGGAACCTAGAGAAGTCCGCCTCTCGGGTCAACCCGAGCGACCCGTATCAGAGCGGCCAGAGGCCGGCTCCGCCCGCAGACTGAAGCGGCTCAGCCGGCGCGCGCCGTGCGCTCGGCCTCCTTCTTCTCGAAGCAGGACGCGCACGAGTACCGCACACGATGGCGGGTGCGCAGCCGCTCGTAGTCGCCGTCGAGGGCGACCCGGCGAACGCTCGGGACCACGTCTCCACAGAAGTCGCAGGCCACGCCGTCGGGTGCAGTCTGGGCCACCGGCTCGTCGTTTCGCGTCTGAAGTGCCATCACCGCGAAGTCTACCAGTGCTTGGCGTGGACGGCGCCCTGGATTCCGCCCGAATCGGGCCCGCCGGGGGGCTCAACCCACACGAAAACGGATGTCGGTGGGCGCCTCGTCGCCAAGCCGCTCCCGCAAGCCTTCGAGCAGGCGGGCCTTCTCAAGCTGCAGCTGCTGACACCAGACGCTCGAGTCGACGGCGATCTCGAGGACCGACCCGCGCAGCCCGACACACCGGCTGTGCTGGGCGCCCGCCTCGCCGACGGTCTCGGCCCAGTGCTCGCCGACGCGAAAGGCCCGGGCGGCGGCGTCGAGACCGAGGTCGCCGAGCACGGTCTCGAGCATGTCACCGACGGCCCGAGGCGAGCTGCGGCGGCGCCGCTTGCGACCGCGGGGCGGCGTGCTCACGACCGGCCGTGCGCCCGAAAGACCATGCCCGTCGGGATCTTGGGATGAAAGTAGGTCGACTTCTGCGGCATGACCTCGCCGCGCTCGGTGGCCCGAAACACGTCGTCGGGCGCCAGCGGATTCAGGTAGAGCGCCACCTGGCCCTCTCCGTCGCGCACCTCGCGCGCCGCGCGCGCCGCGCTCTTCGGAAACCGCACCGCGCCATTGCGGATCGCGTCGGTGTCGAGGCCGAACACCGCGCCGATCACGTCGCTCTCGAGCACGCGCACCCCGAGCTGCTCGCCGAGTTCTTCATCGCGCCAGAGGACGTGAAGCTGGCCCGAGCCATCGTCGGCGGCGAAGGCCGGGTGGCCCGCGAGCGGGGCCAGGTGCTCGTCGAGGACGCCCGCCGCGGCGTCGATGCCCGCGATCGGCACGGTCTTGCCCTGCCAGTCGGGCAGCGCCTCGAGCCAACCCTCGAGCGACGTCGGCGGCGCCGCGGCGACGACCACGCGATGAATCGGCAACAACAGGCTGCCGGGCGCCCACGCGTTCGCGAAGTACGCCAGCGTGCTCTCGGCGTCGCCGGCATCGCCGCCATGCGCCGCACGCTGCTCGTCGCGGTACGCGAGCGCCGTTTCGTAGCGATGGTGCCCGTCGGCGATCACCGTCGGATGCGCGTCCATGAAGGCTTCGATGCGCGCGCAGCTGTCGGCATCGGTCAGCCGCGCGAGCGCGTAGTGCACCCCCGCTTCATCCTTCGCCTCGCCGATGAATCCGTCTTCGAAGGCGCGCTCGAGATCGATGGCGAGGATGTCCTCGCGGTCTTCGTAGAGCAGGAACACGCTCGACAGATTGGCCTTCGCGGCGCGCAGGATCTTCAATCGGTCGGCCTTGGGGCCCGCCAGCGTGCGCTCGTGGGGACGTACGATGCGCTCCTCGTAGTCGGCCAGCCCCAGCTCGGCGAAGAAGCCGATGCGAGCCAGCGTCTCACCGTCCGGCGCCGTGAACGTCTGACGCATCACGTAGAACCCGGGTGCGTCGTCCTGCACCAGCGCGCCCTCGCTGAGCCAGCCCTCGAACGTGTCGGCGACATCGGCGTAGTCGGTGCTCGCCTCGTCGGCGACATCGCGGGTCAGCTCGAGCCGGATCGCGTTGTGCGGATCGCGCTCGAAGAAGCCGGCGCGCTCATCGGCCGCGATCACGTCGTAGGGCGGCACGATCACGCGACCGAGGTCGACCTTGCCGGTGTCGTAACGCACGGCTCGAAAGGGACGGGTCACGGTCATGCGCGGTCTCCTGCAGCGATGGGCCTCGAGCCAGCGAGCCGAGAGCGGTCGGGCACAGCGTACCCCGGCCCGCGCGACGCCGAATCAGGCCCCGGGCACCGAGAGTGTGGGGCCCACCTGAGGATCGCGCGTGTCGACGATGCGTGCGTCGCCGCGGCCCGCATCAAGCCCCGGGCGCGGCGTCGACCTCGAGACCGAGGACCTCGGCGATCGCTTCGCGCGCGATGGGGCCGAGGCGCAGCACGCGCGGGCGTCCGCTCGCGAGGTCGAGCACGGTCGACGGCGCCTCTCCGTTCGCGTCGTCGGCGCCCGGCTCGACGAGCCACGGGGCGGGCGGCGTCGCACACACGCGCCGCGCATCGTCGAGCGTCTCGGCCGGGGCCTCGCCGGCTTTGCCGAGGCTCGCCGCGGTGATCGGTCCGAGGCCCCGCTCCTGGGCCCCCGTCGCGAGCGCAGCGGCCACCGGGTGCGGACTGCACCGCACGCCGATCGCGCCGTCGGCGTTCGCGATCCCCGGCGCGTAGCGTTCGCGGCAGCGCAGGATCACCGTCAGCGGCCCCGGCCAGAACGCTTCGACCACGCGGCGCACCCCCGCGTCGACCACGAAGCCCCCCGATTCGATCGCCGCCGTGTTGCCGACGAGCACGGGGAACGGCTTGACCTCGCTGCGTCCCTTCCACGCGCGCAGTCGATCCACGGCCTGGGCCGAGCGCGCGAGCGCACCGACGCCCCACCCGGTCTCGGTCGGATACGCCACGAGCTCGCGGTCGGCGAGTCGGTCGAGGGCGTCGGCGATGGGCGCAGTCAGCGTCAAGGCGGGTCGACCGAGGGCGATCAGCGATCGAGGGCGCGGGCCGCGATGTCGCTGCGGTGGTGCGCGCCGTCGAACTCGATGTCGGCGACGGCGGCGTACGCGAGGTCGCGCGCCTCCTTCACCGTCGGACCCAGCGCGGTCACGCCGAGCACGCGTCCGCCGTTCGTGTGGAACCCGCCCGAGTCGGTTCGGTGTGTGCCCGCGTGAAAGACGGTCACGCCCGCGCGCGCCGACGCCGCGTCGAGGCCACCGATGGCGAGCCCCTTCGGATAGCTGCGCGGATAGCCCCCGCTCGCCATCACCACACAGACCGCGCTCGCCCCCCAGTCGAGCGGCGGCGCGCCGGTCAGGTCGCCCTTGGCCGCGCCATCGAGCAGCGGGACGAAATCGCCCTGCATGCGCGCCATGAGCGGCTGGGTCTCGGGGTCGCCGAAGCGCACGTTGAACTCGATGACGTAGGGGTCGCCCGCGGCGTCGATCATGAGCCCGACGAAGAGCACGCCCTGATAGGGATGCCCCTCGGCCTTCATGCCCGCGATCGTCGGCGTGACGACCCGATCGATGATCTTGCGCTCGACGGCGTCGTTCACCACCGGCGCCGGCGAGTAGGCACCCATGCCCCCGGTGTTCTCGCCCTGGTCGCCGTCGAGGGCGCGCTTGTGATCCTGCGCCGCTGCGAGGCAGACGATGTGGTCGCCGTCGCTGATCGCGTAGTAGCTCGCCTCTTCGCCCTGCAGCCACTCTTCGATGACCACCGTGTCGCCGGCCTCGCCAAAGCGCTTGTCGGCCATGATCTCGCGCAGCGCCGCTTCGGCCGCCGCGACGTCTTCACACATGGCGACGCCCTTGCCCGCGGCGAGACCGTCGGCCTTCACCACGCAGGGCTTGTTCTGATCGCGCACGTAGGCGAGCGCTGCATCGAGGTCATCGAAAACGGCATGCGCCGCGGTCGGGATCGCGTGGCGATCCATGAAGGCCTTCGCGAACGCCTTGCTGCCTTCGAGCTGTGCAGCGGCGGCCGACGGGCCGAAGACGTGGATGCCCGCGTCGCGCAGGCGATCGCTCACGCCGGCGGCGAGCGGATCCTCGGGCCCGACCACGACCAGATCGACCCCCTCGTTGCCCGCGAGCTCGACGACGGCGTCGAGGTCGTTCACCGACACCTCGGGATGACACTCGGCCAGCTCGCTCATCGCGGCGCTGCCCGGTGCTGCGAGCACCGCTTCGACCCGCTCGCTCTGCGCGATCTTCCAGACGAGCGCGTGCTCGCGTCCACCTGAGCCCAGCACCAGGACCTTCATCTCACGCCTCCTCTTACACCGAGCACCCCGAGCACCCCGAGCACACCGAGCAGGCCAAGCACACGGAGCACGCCAGCAGCTCGAAGGGCCCGAGCGCCCGCCCGGCCGCGATCAGTGCCGGAAGTGCCGCTTGCCGGTGAACAGCATCGGGATCCCCAGCCGGTCGGCCGCCTCGATCACGAGCTCGTCGCGATTCGAGCCGCCCGGCTGGATCACCGCGCGCGCACCCGCACCGACCGCCGCTTCGAGGCCGTCGGGGAACGGGAAGAACGCGTCGCTCGCGAGCACCGAGCCCTCGAGTGAGAGCCCGACGCGGCCGGCCTTCGCCACGGCCGCGTGCACGGCGTCGACGCGAGAGGTCGCGCCGCCGCCGACGGCCAGCGTGCGGCCGTCGTCACCGAAGACGATCGCGTTGCTCTTCACGTGCTTGACCACACGCCACATCAGCTCGAGGGCGCGCTGCTGCTCGTCGCTCGGCTTGATCTTGGTGACACACTGAGCGGTCGCCAGCTCGTCGGCGGCGAGATCGGGCGTCTGCACGAGCAGCCCACCGTAGACGCCGCGCACGTCGAGCTGGGCCTCGGGCAGGCGCGCCGGGTCGTAGCTGAGCAGTCGGCGGTTCTTCTTCTTCTGGAGTATCGCGAGCGACGCCTCGTCGAAGCCCGGCGCGACGAGCACCTCGGTGAAGATCTCGTCTACCTTCTCGGCGATCGCGAGGTCGAAGGGCACGTTCGACACGATGATGCCGCCGAACGGCGAATCGGGGTCGGTCTCGAACGCCCGCTCGTATGCCTCGAGCGGCGACGCGCCGAGGCCGACACCGCACGGCGTGTTGTGCTTGAGGATCGCCACCACGGCACCGGCAGAAGGATCGAAATCCTTGATCAACGCGAGCGACGCCTGCACGTCGACGATGTTGTTGAACGACAGCGCCTTGCCGTGGAGCGGCTTCGCGATCTCGAGGAAGTCGCCGTAGAGCGCAGCCGCCTGGTGGGGGTTCTCGCCGTAGCGAAGCTCGTCGGCCTTGGGCAGCGATACGAGCAGCTTGTCACTGAACGCCGCGCCATCGTCTTCGCCGACGCGATCCCCGGTCTGCTCGGCCAGCCACGTCTGGATCGCGGCATCGTAGGCAGCCGTCATGCGGAACGCCTTGAGCGCGAGCCCCTGGCGCGTCTTCTCGGCGAGGCCCCCTTCGTCGCTGATCTCGGCGAGCACCTGGGCGTAGTCGCCGGGATCGCAGACCACGCCCACGTAGGCGTGGTTCTTGGCCGAGCTGCGCAGCATCGAAGGCCCGCCGATGTCGATCTTCTCGATGCCCTCGGCGAAGGTCGTGCCCGGTTGCGCAACGGTCTCTTCGAAGGGGTAGAGATTGACCACGACGAGGTCGATCGGAGCGATGTCGTTGGCCTGCATGTCGGCCGCATCGCTCTCGAGATCGCGGCGGCCGAGGATGCCGCCATGCACCTTCGGGTGCAGCGTCTTCACGCGCCCGCCGAGCATCTCGGGGCTCTTCGTGAGGTCACTGACGTCGAGCACCGTGAGGCCGGCGTCGCGAATCGCGCTCGCGGTGCCACCGCTCGCGACGAGTTCGACGCCCGCCGCGGCGAGGCCCTTGGCGAAGTCGACGAGGCCGGTCTTGTCCGAAACCGAAAGCAGGGCGCGCGACACGGGTCGACGCGACTCGGAGGGGGGCATGGGCTCTCTCCTGGGAGGTCCGCCTGCATCGTCTGCACGTCTGCCAAGGCGGGTGAGAGGCTATGTGGAATGGGGGGAACGCCCGAGTTTCTAACCCAGACGCCGCCTCGCTGCCATTCTCGCGGGGTGCTCCGAAGCGCTGCGCAATCGCCCGCCCGGCGACCGGCTCAGTCGCCGCGGCCCACGTAGCGCCGCGGGACCCGGGCGCCGATGCGCACGAGCAGCTCGTACGGGATCGTGCCCGCTCGGGCGGCCTGGGCCTCGACGCGACTCCCGTGGTCGCCCGCGTCGCCGACGTCGCCGAAGAAGACGACGTGATCGCCGACCTCTGCCGCGGTGCCGGTGAGGTCGACGCCGAACGAATCCATCGAGACACGACCGATCATCGGGATCGCGCGCCCGCCCTGATGCACGCGGCCGCTGCCGGTCAGCGCGACGGGCACGCCGTCGGCATACCCGAGGGCCACCGTGCCGACGCGGCCGGGCGCGTCGTAGCGGTGCAGCGAGCCGTAGCCGACGCCGTCACCGGGCGCGGCATCGCGCACGGCGATCAACGAGGCCGAGACGGTCATCACCGGGCGCAGCTCGGCCCGACCCACGTGACCCGGGCCCTGTGCCACGCCGTAGAGCATGAGCCCGGGCCGCGCCGCGGTGGCCTCGGGGAAGGCATCCGTCAGCGGATCCCCGGCGAGCAGGGCCGCCGAGTTGTGCGTGTGCAGCACCGCCGGGCGGATCCCATCGGACGCCGCGGCCGCCAGCACCGCTCGAAAGGCCTCGATCTGGTCGAGGCTCGGCTTCGGGTCGTCCTCGTCCGCCCGCGCGAAGTGCGTGAACGCGCCTTCGAGCTCGAGGCGCTCGGTGGCGACGACGTGGCGCAACAGCGCGACCGCCTGCTCGGTCGCGACGCCCATCCGCCGCATGCCGGTATCGACCTCGACGTGCACGCGGACCGTCCGCCCGAAGGCGGCCGCGGCCTGCCCGAGGCGGTCGGCATCGGCGAAATCGTGCACCGCGACCACCAGGTCGAGGCCGACCGCAGCGTCGGCCTCGGCCGCGCTCGCGGCCCCGGCGAGCACGAGGATCGGCACCTCGACGCCGTCGTGGCGCAGCTCGGCGGCCTCCTTGACCGAGAGCACCGAGAGTCGATCGGCCCCGGCCTCGACGAGGGCGCGGGCCACCACGAGCGCGCCGTGGCCGTACGCGTCGGCCTTGATCACCGGATACAGCGGCCGTCCGCCCGCGATCCGGCCGGCGAGCTCGTAGTTGGCCACCAGCGCGCCGAGATCGACGACGGCCTCGCACGGCCGTTCGGGAGCGGGCTCGCGGACAGAGTCGGGGCTCATCGAGGTCTCCGGATCGGGCCGCCCCGCGACGTGGCAGCGACTCGCGCATGGATAGTCGAGGCGACCGTGCGCCGCCAAGGCGTTCGACGCCGGCCACGATCACGCGACGCGGGCGGCGGCGCGCGTGTCTGCGGCGCGCATGCGATGTACCGTGGCGGGGCGCGGGGGGACACGGCCCCGGCGCATCCACCCGCGACGCCCAGCTGCGGCGAGGTCGCCATGAGCGAAGCCCCGACCCCGAGCGCCTCCATTCTCGTAAACGGCGAGCCTCGCGCGCTGCCCGAGGGCGGCGCGCTGCCGGCCCTGATCCGGTCGCTCGGCCTCGAGGGCAAGCGCGTCGCAGTCGCGATCAACCGCGAGGTCGTGCCGCGCTCACAGCACGCGCGCTGCGTGATCGCCGCCGGCGATCGGGTGGAGATTCTCGAAGCGGTGGGGGGAGGTTGAAAGACATGTCCGAAGAGCAGACCGATACGTTCAAGGTCGGCGACCGCACGTTCTCGTCGCGACTCATCATCGGCAGCGGCAAGTACGAGAGCTTCGAGCAGAACCTCGCGTGCCTCGAGGCGAGCGGGGCCGAGATGATCACCGTCGCGCTCCGCCGCGTGAACCTCGACAAGAGCAAGGGGCCGAGCCTGCTCGACGTGATCTCGCCCGAACGCTTCACGATCCTGCCGAACACGGCGGGCTGCTACACGGCCGACGACGCCATCACGACCGCGCGTCTGGGGCGCGAGCTGCTCGACACCGATCTCGTCAAGCTCGAGGTCATCGGCGACGAGAGAACGCTCTACCCCGACGTGGCCGCCACCCTCGAAGCCGCCAAAGTGCTGCTCGACGATGGCTTCACGGTGCTGCCCTACGTGACCGACGACCCGGTGGCGTGTCAGCAGCTCGAGGCGATGGGCTGCCCGGCGGTCATGCCGCTCGCGGCGCCGATCGGCTCGGGCATGGGCATCCGCAACCCGGCCAATCTGCGCATCATCATGGAGACCGTCGAGGTGCCGGTGATCGTCGACGCCGGCGTAGGCACGGCGAGCGACGCCGCCGTCGCGATGGAGCTCGGCGCGACGGCCGTGCTCATGAACACGGCCATCGCGGCCGCCAAGGATCCGCTGGCGATGGCCCGTGCGATGAGGCTCGGCATCGAGGCGGGCCGCCTCGCGTACGTCTCGGGCCGCATGCCGATGCGGCTCTACGCCACCGCTTCGAGCCCGCTCGACGGGATGGCGCGCTTCTAGCGCGAAGCGCGCCCCGCGTGTCGAGTGACCGCGCTTCGCTGATCTGTCTCGTGGTCGACCGCGCAGGTCTGGCGGGCGGCGACGACGGCCCGACCGAGCGCGTGCGCGCGCTGATCGAGGCCGGCGTCGACTGGCTCCAGGTGCGCGATCGCACGCTCGAGGCCGATGCGCTCTACGACTTCACGCGCGCGCTCGTCGCGGGCGCTCGCAGCGCCGATCGGCCGGCGCGCGTGATCGTGAACCGGCGCGCCGATGTCGCCCTGGCGGCGGGGGCCGACGGCGTGCACCTGGGCTTCGACGCGCTGCCAATCGATGCAGCGCGCAGCCTCGTCGGGCCAGGCGCGCTGATCGGCGTGTCGTGTCACAGCGTCGACGAGGTGCGCGCCGCAGTCGCGCGCGGCGCCGACTACGCGCACCTCGCGCCGATCTTCGACCCGATCTCGAAGCCCCCGGAGCGAACGGCGCTCGGCGCCCAGGTGCTGACCGGGTTGCCGGGGCGGGTGATCGCCCAGGGCGGCCTCACCGAACAGAACGCAGCGTCGGCGCGCACAGCCGGCGCGGCCGGGATCGCCGTGACGGGTCACGTCCTGCAGGCGCGAGACCCCGTCGCGGCCGTGCGCAGCCTGCGTGCGGCGCTCGACGTCGACTGAGGACCGTCAGACGATCGGTGCCGCCCCGTCGCCGACGTGCACGGCGAAGACGCGCGGCGTTCGGCCGAAGCGCTCGGCGAACCGCGCCTGCATCGCGGCGGCCACCGACTGGGTCGCCGCGGGCCGAACGAGCAGCAGTGCGCAGCCCCCGAAGCCTGCGCCCGTGAGCCGCGCGCCGATCACGCCCTCGGTCGCCTCGCCCCACGTACACAGCGCGTCGAGCTGGGGCACCGAGACCTCGTAGTCGTCGCGCAGGCTGGCCTGGCCGGCGTGGAGGATCGGGCCCAGGGCGCCGAGATCGCCCGCCTCGAGCGCGGCGACGAACGCATCGACGCGCGCGTTCTCGGTCAGGACGTGCCGCGCTCGCCGAAAGGGCACCGGGTCGAGCACACGCTCGAGCGCGGGGAGATGCTCGACCGAGAGGTCGCTCAGCGCTTCGAGCCCAGCGCCTCCGATGCCTGCGGCCCGCGCGCCTGCGACCGCGGCGGCGCACTCGTCGACGCGCTGTCGATAGGCGCCGCCTGCGAGCGCGCGTTCGACCTCACTGTGGACGAGCAGGATCGCGAGCTCGCCCGGCGGCATCGGCACGGCGCGCCAGGCACCGGTCTGGCAGTCGATGCGCAAGGCGTGATCGCGGCGCCCGAGCGCGCTGGCGAATTGATCGAGCAGACCGCATCCGACGCCGACGAAGTCACACTCGCCGCGGTGGACGATTCGGGCCTGGGTCTCCAGATCGAGACCGAGCCCGGCCGCCTGTTGCAGCACGCCGATCACCGCGAGCCCGAGCGCGGCCGAGCTCGACAGGCCCGACTCGGGCGGCACGCGACTCGACACGACGAGATCGAGCCCGGGCACGTCGTGGCCCGACTCGGCCAGGCTCCAGACGACCGCCTGCACATAGTCGACGAAGCCGTCCTGTCGCGTCGGCGCGTCGAGATCGAACTCGGCCGTTTCGTCCAGGTCTCGCGCGAAGACGCGCAGCCGCCGATCGCCCCGGGGCGCGCCGAAGCACACCGTGTCGCGGTCGATCGCGCACGGCATCACCAGACCGCCGCCATAGTCGGTGTGTTCGCCGATCAGGTTCACGCGACCGGGCGCACGGGCGCCCCACTCGGGCGCACGGCCGAAGCGCCCCTCGAAGACGCTTCGCACCTCGTCGACGAAGTCCGACGGGGCCGACTCAGCAGACAGCAAAGACAAGTCCGGAGCCCTTCCCTTGCGCGGCGCCGAGGCGCGAAGACAACTGTGCGCGGTTTCGCGCGTGCGGGACCGAGACACCTGGACGACTGTGCGCCGTTTCGCGCCCGCGGCGCGACGTGAGCCCACGGCCCGTCTCGCGTGTCCAACCCGGAACCCGCGACCCTCGCGGGGACACCCACCTGGGACTGCTACGGTCCTGCCCCATCGCGCCCCAGGCTGCGTCCGCCGCAGCCGCGCCGTGAGGAGTCTGCCGATCATCGCTCGAATTCGCCGCACGGGGAATGGAGAGGCTGCACGCGGGCCGCAGGGAGCGAGCCGCCGCGCCGGCCTTCGCGGGTGCGTCGCCGGGCTCGCGGTCGGGCTCGTGTCACTCGCGGCCGCAGCGGGGGCCTTGGCGGACGACCCGTTCCTGCGCCGCACGCCGACCGTGCTCGCGGTCGAGAAGGTCGGCCCCGCCGTCGTCAACATCACGACCGAGCAGGTGGTCGAGCAGCGCAGTCCCTTCTACCAGTACGACAACCGCGCCAACTCGTACTTCCGGCAGTTCATGGCGCCCCAGCGGCGACAGACCGTCGAGAGCCTCGGCTCGGGCGTGCTGATCGACGCCGATCGACACGTGCTCACGAACGAACACGTGGTCGCGAGCGCGTCGCGCATCTTCGTGACCCTGAACGACGGCCGCGAGTACGAGGCCAAGGTCATCGGCGCCGATCCGACGAACGATCTCGCCGTGCTGGTCGTGAACACCGAGGACCAGCTGCCCTGGGTGCCCCCGGGCGAATCGCGCGACATCCTCGTCGGCGAGCCCGTGATCGCGATCGGCAACCCGTTCGGGTTCTCGAACACGGTGACGACCGGCGTGGTGTCGGCGACCGATCGCTCGATCCAGATCGGAGAACGCAGCTTCCACGGCTTCATCCAGACCGACGCATCGATCAACCCCGGCAACTCGGGCGGGCCGCTGCTCAACGCCGAGGGCAACCTGATCGCGATCAACACGGCGATCTTCGGGTCGGGCCAGGGGATCGGGTTCGCGATCCCCATCGATGCGGCGCTCCGCGTGGTCGCCGAACTCATCGAACACGGCGAAGTGATGCCGGTGACGCTCGGGCTCGACTTCCAGAATCTCGACCCGGCGCTGCGCGAGGTGATGGATCTGCCAAACGGGGTGGTCGGCGTGCTGGTGAACCGCGTCGACCCCGATGGCCCGGCGTCGAAGGCGGGGCTTCGCCGAGGCGACGTGATCGCGACGCTCGACGGGACCAAGGTCGACGGCGCCCGCGAGTTCTTCTCGATGCTCGAGACCGTGACCGTGGGTCAGGCCATCGACCTGGAAGTGTTCCGGAACGACCGCAAGATGAACCTGACGATCGAGGCCGAGCCGATCCCAGACGATCTGATCGGCGAACTCGCGAACCGATTCATCGGCGTGAGACTCGAATGGAAGGACGGCCGCGGCTTCATCGTCGACTCGATCCGCCGCCGGGGACCGGCCGAGCTCGTCGGCATCCGACGAGGGGACAACCTGCTCGGCCTGAACGGAATGCGCCTCGACAGCGAGGAGGCGCTGCAGCGCGCCCTGCTCAATCTGCGGGGACGACCCCGTGCACTCGCGGTCGTGCGCCGCGGCAACGGTCGCTACAACGTGGCGATTCCGCTGCGCTGAAGGCGACGCCGGCAACCGCCGGGGTTGCGTCGGACCCGGATGCGAAGATCGACAGGCGGCGCAGGGCCAAAGCATGGCAGGACCACATCGACGAGGGGCCGACGTGCCTCTCGATGAAACGGAGCAACGAGGCATGAACGAATTCACCCCACTGAAGCGCTGCCCGACCGATCCGCGGAAGCCCGCGATCCGACGCCTCACCGGGTCGGCGCTGGCAGCCGTCGCGGCCTTCGTCGCGCTGAGCATCATGCCGAGCCTCGCCGAAGCGAGGGACGAGAGCCCCTTCTGGAAGACCAACAGCGGCATCCCCGAAGCGCAGATCGAAGGCGTGCCGCGCAGCTTCGCCGACCTCGCCGACCGCGTGACCGGCTCGGTCGTCAACATTCGCACGGTGCAGAACGTGACCGGCGCCGGGTTCCCGCCCCAGTTCGAGGAGTACTTCGGCCTGCCCTTCCGCGGCGGTCCGCAGGGCGGCCCGCAGCGCAAGCGCGAGGGGGCGGGCAGCGGCTTCGTGATCAGCGAAGACGGCTACATCGTGACCAACAACCACGTGATCGCCGAGATGGACGAGATCATCGTCGCCTTCGAAGATGGGCGTGAGCTGACGGCGAGCGTCGTGGGCCGAGACCCCAAGACCGACATCGCGCTGATCAAGGTCGACTCCGATTCGAAGCTCGCCGCGATCGCGCTCGGCAACAGCGAGGCGCTTCGACCGGGCGACTGGGTCGTCGCCGTCGGCAACCCGTACGGCCTCGAGCACACCGTGACCGCGGGCATCGTGAGCGCGCTGCATCGCCGCGAGGTGGTGGGCGGCAGCTATGACGACTTCATCCAGACCGACGCCGCCATCAACCCGGGCAACTCGGGTGGCCCGCTGATCAACATGCGTGGCGAGGTGATCGGCATCAATACGGCGATCAACCCGCGCGCGAACACGATCGGCTTCGCGGTGCCGATCAACATGGCGAAGGCGATCCTGCCCCAGCTGCGCGACGACGGGCGCGTGACCCGCGGCTGGCTGGGCGTCGTGATCCAGGGCATCACCCCCGAGCTCGCCGAGAGCTTCGAGCTCGACAACGAGCAGGGCGCGCTGGTGTCGCGGGTCATGCCCGACGGCCCGGCCGGCGACGCCGGCATCGAGCGTGGCGACGTGATCGTCGAGTTCAATGGCGAATCGATCGAAGAGTGGCGCGACCTGCCGAGGGTCGTGGCGGCGACACCGGTCGACGACGCCGTGCAGGTGGTCGTGATTCGCGAGGGCAAGCGCAAGAAGATGCGCGTGAAGATCGGCGCCCTCGAAGAGCCGAACCTCGCCCAGGCCGACACGTCGAGGCAGAACCCGGGGGTCTACGGGCTGCGCGCCCAGGATCTGACCCCCGAGCTCGCAGGCCAGCTCGGCATCGACGAGGCCAATGGCGTCGTCGTCACCGAGGTGCGACCCGGCAGCCCGGCCGACGAGGCCGGCCTGCAGCGCGGCGACGTGATCATCGAGGTGAACCGCGACGAGGTGAAGGACACGGGCGATCTGCAGGCCAAGCTCGAAGGCGACGACGAGAGCGTGCTGATGCTGATCCGCCGCGGTGACTCGACCCTCTACATGCCGATGAAGCGAACCGGCTGACCGCGACGCGCCACCGCGCCGCGCGCCGGTTGCAGAAGCGTGTGGTTGCCGCGCGCGGACGCGGTTCGTACGCAGCAACACCGCCCCCCCTGGGCCGCGATCGAGCGGCTCGAGGGGTGGCTCCAGATCGAGTCTCAGCGGCTGGACCGACTTGTTTCGACCTGACGGGTTGCATCCGTCCAGATCGTGAACAGCGTTCCCGGCATGGACTTCAACAAGCTCACACTCAAGAGTCAGGAGGCTCTGCAGGCCGCCCAGGGCGATGCCCAGGCGCGCGGCCACTCGCTCATCGAGCCCGTCCACCTGCTTGCGGCGCTGCTGGCGCAGCCCGAAGGCAGCACGATCCCCGTGCTGCAGAAGGCGGGTGTGCCGGTCGACGCGCTGCGCGAACGCGCCGCGGGACTGATCGAGAAGCTGCCCCGCGTGAGCGGCGGCAACGGCCAGGCAGGCCTCTCCCAGAACTGTTCGCGCATCCTGAACGCGGCCGTGCAGTCGGCCGAGCAGATGCGCGACGAATACGTATCGACCGAGCACCTGCTGCTCGCCATGGCGAGCGACGAGCAGGATGCGACGGGCAAGATGCTCCGCGAGCAGGGCGCCGACCCCGACACCGTGCTCGAAGCGCTCGCCCAGGTCAGAGGAGGTGCACGCGTGACCGACCAGGATCCCGAGAGCAAGTACCAGGCGCTCGAGAAGTACGGCCGCGATCTCACGGCCGTCGCGCGCAGCGGCAAGCTCGACCCCGTGGTCGGGCGTGACGAAGAGATTCGCCGCGTCGTGCAGGTGCTCTCGCGCCGCAGCAAGAACAACCCCGTCCTCATCGGCGAGCCCGGTGTGGGCAAGACCGCCATCGCCGAGGGCCTCGCCCAGCGCATCGTCGCCGGCGACGTCCCCGAATCGCTCAAGGACCGCGACCTCATCGCGCTCGACATCGGCGCGCTGATCGCGGGTGCGAAGTACCGCGGCGAGTTCGAAGACCGCTTGAAGGCGGTGCTCCGCGAGGTGACCGAGGCCGAGGGCCAGATCATCCTCTTCATCGACGAGCTGCACACGATCGTCGGCGCCGGCGCCGCCGAGGGCGCGGCCGACGCGGCGAACATGCTGAAGCCCGCGCTCGCGCGCGGTGAGCTTCACTGTGTCGGCGCGACGACGCTCGACGAGTACCGCAAGCATGTCGAGAAGGATTCGGCGCTCGAGCGGCGCTTCCAGCCCGTGTTCGTCGGTGAGCCGTCGGTCGAAGACACGGTGTCGATCCTGCGTGGCCTGAAGGAGCGCTACGAGGTGCACCACGGCGTGCGCATCGCCGACGGTGCGCTCGTCGCGGCCGCGAAGCTGAGTGACCGCTACATCACCGACCGATTCTTGCCCGATAAGGCGATCGACCTCGTCGACGAGGCCGCGAGCCGGGTGCGCGTGCAGATCGACTCGATGCCCGAAGAGCTCGACGCGATCGAGCGCAAGCGCATGCAGCTCGAGATCGAGCGAGAGGCGCTCAAGAAGGAGACCGACGACGCGAGCAAGCATCGCGCCGAGACGGTCGAGCTCGAGATCGCCGAGCTTCGCTCTCAGAGCGACGCGATGATGGCCCGCTGGCAAAACGAGAAGAGCTTCATCGCCGACGTGCGCGACGCGAAGGAGCGCAAGGAGCACCTCGAAGCCGAGCTCGAGCGGGTCACGCGTCAGGGTGACCTCGAGCGCGCGGCCGAGATCCGCTACGGCGAGCTCGTCGCGCTCGAGAAGACGATCGAAGAGAAGCAGCAGGCGCTCGAGGCCCAGCAGGTCGAAGGCTCGCTGCTGAGTGAGGAGGTGACCTCGGACGAGATCGCCGAGATCGTCTCGAAGTGGACCGGGATCCCGGTGTCGAAGATGCTCGAGAGCGAGCAGGAGAAGCTCGTCCACATGGAGGAGCAGCTGCATCGCCGCGTGGTCGGCCAGGACGAGGCGCTCGTCGCCGTGTCGAACGCCGTGCGCCGCGCCCGAGCGGGCCTGCAGGATCCCGATCGCCCCATCGGCAGCTTCATCTTCCTCGGCCCCACCGGCGTCGGCAAGACCGAGACCGCGCGCGCGCTCGCCGAGTTCCTCTTCGACGACGAGCAGGCCATGGTGCGCATCGACATGAGTGAGTTCATGGAGAAGCACTCGGTCTCGCGCATGATCGGCGCACCTCCTGGCTACGTCGGGTACGACGAGGGCGGCTATCTCACCGAGGCCGTGCGTCGGCGACCGTACTCGGTCGTGCTCTTCGACGAGATCGAGAAGGCGCACCCCGACGTGTTCAACGTGTTCCTGCAGATCCTCGACGACGGCCGCCTGACCGATGGCCAGGGTCGCACCGTCGACTTCCGCAACACGGTGCTGATCATGACGTCGAACATCGGCAGTCATCACATCGTCGAGATGGACGAGGCGAGTCAGAGCGCCGAGATGGAGGAGCAGGTCATGGGTGCGCTGCGCGCGCACTTCAAGCCCGAGTTCCTGAACCGGGTCGACGACGTGATGATCTTCCACCAGCTGAAGCGCGATCAGATCCACCACATCGCCGACCTGCAGCTGACCCGGCTCGAACGCCTGCTCGAAGAGAAGCGGCTCACGCTCGAGCTGTCGGAGGATGCGAAGCAGCTGATCGCCGACCGTGGGTACGACCCGCAGTACGGTGCACGGCCGCTCAAGCGCGTGATTCAGCGCCTGGTGCAGGATCCGCTCGCGATCCTGATCCTCGAGGGCCGGTTCCCGGAAGGCTCGAAGATCCAGGCCACGGTCGCCACCAACGGCGACGCACTCGAGTTCAAGAAGACCTGACCTCGAGTGAGCACAGAAACGACGAAGGGGCCGACTCGTCCGGAACGAGTCGGCCCCTCCCTGTTTCGGCGGTTGCCGCGTCGGTTCAGGCCGGCATCTGCAGGAACTCGATCAGCAGTGGATCGCCCGGGCGCTCGAGATAGGCGAAGACGATGTCTTCGCTGAACTGCTTGTACCAGATCGGCTCGTAGCCGACGGTCTTCATCTTCTCGATCCACGCGTCGGTGTCGTCGACGCGGTAGCGAAGGTGATGCATCCCCTCGCGCCCGGCCTCGATGAACTCGCGGTGCGGGCTCTCACCGCCGCGCCACTCGATGAACTCGATCTCGACGTCGCCCGACTTGCCGAAGAGGATCTCGAGCTGCACGTCGCAGTCGCGGCCGCGGTAGTCGGCGCCCTGCACCGAGCCATCCATACGCGTGAACGGCCCGAACATCGCCGCGTAGCGCTCGGCAGCGGCGTCGACCGACTTCACGACGAAGCCCACCTGATCGATCGGGGGCAGGCCCAGTTCGGCGAGCTCGGGGTCGGTTTCGGGTGCGGTCATGGCGGGGCTCCCTTCGTGCTTCGGCGGACCGTGCCGAGCGTGATGGCGGCTCAGAGCAGCTCCTCGGCGCAGAGCTCGAGGGCTTCTCTCTGCGTCGTGCCGATCGTCATCGTGTCGACCCAGCGTTTCTCGCCGGCGGCCTTCCACGCCTTGAGGCGATCGCGAATGCGCTCCTTCGGGCCCACGAGATGCACCGCATCGACGAGCTCGTCGGGCACCGCCGCCACCGCCCCGCCCCGATCCCCGCCGAGGTAGAGATCCTGGATCTTCGCCGCCGCCTCCTCGTAGCCGAGTCGCGTGGCGAGATCGTTGTAGAAGTTCTTGTCGCGGGCGCCCATGCCGCCGATGTAGAGCGCGAGGTTCATCTTGATCGGCATCCGCGCCTTCTCGAGGTCGTCGCTCACGACGCACGACACCGCGGGCACGATGTTGAAGTGGTCGAGGCTCTTGCCGCTGCCCGCCTTCTCGAACCCTTCCTGGATGTACGGCAGATACGTCACGTCCATCTT
Organism: Myxococcota bacterium; assembly: GCA_965250285.1. GTDB lineage: Bacteria > Myxococcota_A > UBA9160 > UBA9160 > UBA4427 > CAYYSY01. Next base: position 5,954,066 of record OZ252299.1, on the reverse strand, counting down.
CTCGGGGTCGGCCATCATCGGGAACACCCCGTCGGCGACTTCACCGGCGCAGCGGAGGCCCGCCGGGCTGATCGAGGCGGTATAGATCGGGATGCGCGGATTGCCGTGCAGGATGCTCTTGAGCGGCTTGCCGAGCCCACTCGTCTCGTTGGGGATCTTGTAGACCTCACCTTCGAAAGTGAGGGGCGCCTCGCGCTCGAGGATCTGGCGCACGATCTGGATGTACTCGCGCGTACGCGTCAGCGGCTTGCCGTAGGGCACCCCGTGCCAGCCCTCCACCACCTGCGGGCCCGACGGACCCAGCCCGAGGATGAAGCGCCCCTCGCTCAGCTGATCGAGGGTCATGGCCGTCATGGCGGTCATCGCCGGCGTGCGCGCCGGCATCTGCATGATCGCGCTGCCCGCCTTCAGCTTCGTCGTGTTCGCGAGCACCCACGCCGCGGTCGTCGCCGCGTCGTTGCCATAGGCTTCTGCGGTCCAGGCGACGTCGAAGCCGAGGCTTTCGGCGTGCTTCAAGAAATCGACGTCGATCCTGACCTTCGGGCCAAAGCCCACGGCGTTGAGTCCGAGCTTCACGGGGGGTCTCCTGGGCCGGTCAGAGCGCCGGCGTGTGGGGGGTGCGACGGATCGCGGTTGGCGGGGCGTTCGATGATCCCAGGGTGACGAGCGAACGCAACCCCGAAAGGCGCGACCTCAGCCCGCGCCGATCGGGAGCGCCCGGTGCTGATAGAGTGCCCCGTCGCGGAAGCCGCGGGCGCGGTAGTAGCCCCGCGTGCCGATCGCCGAGATGACCGCGAGCTGCGCGAAGCCGGCCCCGCGCGCGCGCTCGGCCGCCGCTTCGATGAGCCGGCTGCCGAGGCCCCGGTGCTGCGCGCGTCCCTCTGAATCTGCGCCCAGACCGACGGCAGCGCCGTACACGTGCACCTCGCGGATCACCGCCGCCCCGGCGATCTCGGCCGGCGCCTCGGCGCGCCCGTCGGGCAACGAGAGCCGCAGGAAGCCGAGGATCCGATCGTCCGGCGTCACGAACTCGTGAAAGCACTCGAGGCCCGCGGCCGTCTCGTACTCGGTCACCTGCAGCTTCACCTCACTCGGCTCGAACGCATCGCGGCCGATCTCACGCGCGCGCACGTCCTCACATCGCCCGCCGCGTCGCTCGACTTCGGCTTCGGCGATCTGCCTGAAGTTCGTGCGCTTGTTGCCCACCACGATGTCGTCGCTCGAGATGTCGCGGATCACCCGGGTCACGCGACACCAGCGCGGTACCCGCGCGAGCGAGGTCGCCACGACGTCGAGCAGCTCGTCGTGCGTGTACGGCCGCCACGTGCCCGCCTCGTAGTCGCGCATCAGCTCGGCGCTCTCGATCAGACTGCACGGGTAGAGCTTGAGCTCGTCGGGCCGGAACGCAGCGTCGTCGAAGAGCCGGGCGAAGTCGGCGACGTCGCGCTCGGGTGTCGCGCCCTTCAGGTTCGCCATCCAGTGCGCGTGCAGCTTGAAGCCCGCGGCGCGCAGGCGCGCCATGGCCGACCGGCTGGCCGCCACGTCGTGACCGCGCCGGTTCGCTTCGAGCACGGCATCGTCGAGGCTCTGCAAGCCGAGCTGCACCTTCGTCGCACCGAGCCGGCGAAGCCGCAGCACCTCGGCGGCGTCGACGTGATCGGGGCGCGTCTCGAGCACGAGACCCACGCTGCGGCACGCCGCCGTCTCGTTGTGTCGGTGCGCCGCCTCGAGTGCCGGCCAGTCGGCGTCCTCCCCCGCGTCGAGCAGCCCTCCCGAGAGCCGCTCGCCGAGAAACCCACTCACGACCCGGTTGTAGGGGTTCTTCTCGTGATCGCGCGCATCGACCCGGGCCGGCAGCGCGTCCCAGTCTTCGATCGCCGACTGCACCGCCTCGCGTTCATCGACACCGGCACCGAAGTCGTTCATCGCGTCGAAGCACCGCTTCACGAACCACACCTGATAGGGCTCGGGATGGAACGACCAGGTGCCACCGAGCACGATCAGCTCGACCTTGTCGACCGGATGCCCGATCGCGCGATACGCGGCCAGCCTGTTCCACGTCTGCAGATAGGGATCGAAGCGGTTGACGGCCGCCCGCTGCGCGCCGGGCTCGTCCGACAAGTAGCTCTTCGGCATGCGCACGTCGTTCGGGCAGAAGATGCACTTGCCCGGGCAGGGGTGCGGACGGGTCAGCACCGTGAGCGGCGTGACGCCGCTCTGCGTGCGCACGGGGCGCCGCTGGACGAGCTCGACGAAGCGCGACTCGGCGATCGACATCGGCGCTTCGGTATCGAAGCGCCGAAACGCCGCGATCAGGTCACTGCGCGAGAAGAAACCGCGACCGCCCTTCGGGTGCGCCCGCAGCAGCGCGTCCATCCGCTCGGGCGGCAGCGGTGCGCCGGGGGCCTCGCCCCCCGCCTCGATGATGCCGTCGACGAGCGCACGCAACGCCGAACGGTGTTCCTCGACATCGATGGCGCTCGGCCGGCCTGGCCTGCGCGCGCTCTGGGGCTCGTCTAGCATCGCGACACTCGAGATCGGCACCGACCCACGCGGTCGGGCGAGCGGAAGATATCCGAGGTCGGACACCCATGAAGCCCGAGACCCGCGCGGCGCTCAATGCGCTCAATCGCCGCTTCTACGAGCGCCGGGGCGCCGAATTCGACGCGACCCGCGATCATCCGTGGCCGGGGTGGGATCGCGCGATCTCGCACATCGCGCCGCGCGGCAACACCGACCCGCCCCTGCGCGTCCTCGACGTCGGCTGCGGCAACGCCCGTTTCGCCCGCTTCTTGATTCGATCTCGACCCGACCCGATCGACTACCACGGCATCGACGCGAGCAAGCTGCTCCTCGACCGTGCGCGAAGTCAGCTCGGGTCGACCCCCCGCACCCTCTTTGCCCGGCTCGACGAGGTCGACTTCATCGACGAGAACGACGAAGCGGCGGCCACGATCGCGCCGGGCCCCTTCGATCTGATCGTGCTCTTCGGCGTGCTGCACCACGTGCCCGGCCATGAAACGCGCGCGCGCCTGCTCACTTCGCTGGCCGAGCGCGTCGCCGATGGCGGCACGCTCGTCGTGACCGCATGGCAGTTCGGCGATCATGCCCGCTTCGACCGCACGACGATCGACTGTGACGCGGTCGCTGCACGCGCGCGGGCGCTCGGCTTCGATCCCGATGACTTCGAGCCCGGCGACCATCTGCTCGGATTCGGCGGCGACGCCGAGACGCCGCGCTACTGCCACCTCACGCACGAGGCCGAGCTCGACGCGCTGGTCGCCGACCTCGACCTCGTCGAAGTCGACCGCTACCGCGACGATGGCAAGACCCACGACCTGAACGCCTACCGCGTGCTTCAGCGAGACATCGAGCACGCAGTTTCGCCGAGCGAGGAGCCGCCCCATTGAGATATGTCCTGGTCCACGGTGTCGCCCACGGCGGCTGGTGTTGGGAGCGCGTGCAGTCCGAGCTCGAGGCCGCCGGCCATACCGTGACGGCGCCCGATCTGCCGCTCACGTCGCTCGACGACGATGCGACCCATGTCGCACGCCTGCTCGAGGCCAGCGACGAACCCACCGTGCTCGCCGGTCACTCGTACGGTGGCCTGGTCATCAGCCAGGCCGCCCACGCCGATCGCGTCGATCACCTCGTCTACGTCGCTGCGCTCATGGTCGAGCCCGGGATCGCACCGACCGACCTGTTCGACGAGGATCCCGGCGGCGTCGTGGCGACCATGCAGGTCGACAGCGAGCACTTCTCGATCCCGGTCGAAGCAGCCCTCGACGTCTTCTACAACACCTGCGACGCCGACGACGCAAACCGCGCCGCCGACCGATTGCGGCCGACGGCGCTCGCGTGCGTCGCCGCTGCCCCCGATCGTTCGCCCTGGGTCGACATCCCGTCGACCTACGTGCTCTGCGAGCAGGACGCGGCCATCCCCGCGGCCACCCAGGCCCGCATGGCCGAGAGCGCGGGACGCGTCGTGCGCCTCGACTGCGACCACTCGCCGTTCTACTCGGATCTGAGCGCGCTGATGGACGTACTGCTCTCGCCGGGTGCGGCCACCTAGCGCACGAAGTGGCGACCCCGCGCCGATCGCGAGATCAAGCGCGGAAGAACGCCACCGCGACGAGCTCGCCGCGCCCTCGCAGCTGATCGCCCAGCGCGCGCACGCCCTCGGCCCAGCCTGCGCCGATGCCCCACTTCTCGACCTTCACGCCGCGCGCTTCAGGGAGCGCTGCGCGCAGGGGCTCGACCCATTCGGGATGCATCTCGCCGTCGGCGCCCACGACCTCGATCGACCAGTCGGCGCCGTCCTTGAAGATGCCGACGAGACCCGCGCCGTCGATGCCGCTGCCTTCGAGCTCCATGAGGGCGACGCGTCCGCGATGGCCGTCCTCGAGCTCGAGCAGCAGACCTTCGACCAGCGGGTGACCGCTCGCGAAGAACTCGACCTCGTCGCGGGTCACCGCCTCTTCGCGATCGAAGCTGCCGAGGTAGCGCACGCCCCCCGCGACGCCGGGCAGGCTGTCGACCTTCGCGCCGCTTCCAAACTCGATGTACGCCATCGCGATGCCGCCCTTGTCGACGACGTCGAAGCCGAGGTCGTCGGCCGCGCCGAGGCAGTAGCGCTGCGTGCGCGTCTCGAGATCGGGCGGCACGTCGGCGAGGATCGAATCACCGAGCTCGGCGCGATACGCATCGCTGTAGACGACGCGGCCGACATCGGGCGCGCTGCCGCTGCGTTCGGCCTCGACGGCCGCCACGACGGCATCGACGTCGAGCGGCTCACCCGCCGCCTGCGCCGCCTCGATGGCCGGACGCACGGGCGCGAGCGCTGCATCGAGCCCCGAGGCCGGCCGCGCGAACAGCTCGAGGCGCTCGTAGAGGCGGGCCAGATCGATCGCCGCGCCCGTCCCACCCGCGTCGAAGCGGAAGTACACGATCTCGACGTCCTTCTCGCGCCCAATGCGATCGAGTCGGCCGATGCGCTGCTCGAGCAGCGTCGGATCGCCGGGCAGGTCGAAGTGCACCATGCGATCGCAGAACTGGAAGTTGCGGCCTTCGCCGCCGGCCTCGGTGCACAGCAGCAGCGGCACCGACGACTCGCGAAAGGCCGCGACCTCGATGTCGCGCTTGGCCGGCGACAGATCTTCATGAAAGAGCGTGACGCGTGTCTGGGTCGCTGACTCGAGCAGCGCGGCGAGCGCCTCGAGCGTCTCGCGTTCGCGCACGAACACGAGCGCCTTCTCGCCGGCCTTCTTCCAGGCCTGCGCCTGCTTCATCAGCCACTGCGTACGCGGGTCGTCGGCGAGCCGCTCGAGATCGTCAATGGGCGCGCCGACGTCGACCGCCTCGGGCGCGCGCGGCGGCAGGCCCCCGACGTCCGCCCGGCGCACGGCGCTCGTGCACGGCAGCACGGCTTCGCCGCCGCGCACCGCCGCCTCGAACGCGGTGAAGTCGTCGAAGAGCTCGGGATGCAGCAGATCGAGCAGTCGGTGGAAGCCCTCGAGGTCGGCCTGCAGCGGCGTCGCCGTCAGCAGCAGCGCGTGACGCGCCTCGCGCACGAGCTTGCCCACGGTGGCGTCCTGCTCGTGGGTCGCGAGGCCGTGCGCTTCGTCGACCACCACGACGTCGAGCCCCGCTTCGAGCGCGGCGCGGCGCAGGCGCTCGTCCCGGGCGAGCGCCTCGACGCTCATGACCGCAAAGGGATGCACGTCGAAGGGGTTCACCTCTTCGCCGAAGTCGGTCGCGACCGCCTCGATGCGTTCCTCGTCGAGCAGCACGAACACCTGATGAAACTTGCGGTAGAGCTCGCCGAGCCACTGCACGGTGAGCGTCGGGGGCGCGAGGACGAGCGCGCGCTGGGCGCGGCCCGTGCGGAGCAGGGCCGACAGTACGAGGCACGCTTCGACGGTCTTCCCTAGACCGACCTCGTCGGCGAGCAGCCAGCGCACGGGCTCACGCTCGACTGCCTGGCGTGCCACGTGCAGCTGATGCGGAAACAGCTCGATGCGGCCCCCGAGAAACGACCCGAGCCCGCCCGCCTCGCGCAACTGCATCAACTCGAGCCCGTCGATGCGATTGCGAAACCCGTCGAGCGAATCGAGCTGCAGCTTGGCGAGGCGCTCGAGCGGTGTGTCGGCGGCGACCAGCGGCCAGGTCTCGGCCTCGTGCACGCGCTCTCCGGTCTCGAGCACGTAGACGTAGTCTTCGACCTCGGCGACGCGCTCGATGCGGTCGTCCTCGAGGAGGCGCAGCGACTCACCGGGCTGCACCACGAGCCGCTCGAGTCCGGCGTGGGCCGAGAGCGTGAGCTCCTCGCCCGTGGCGGGGAAGTAGACGGCGAGGAATCGACCGTCGACCGAGCGCACGACCCCGACCCCGAGTTCGGGATTGAACGGATGCTGAAGCTTGCTGCCGGGCTTGAACACGGCCGGGTCGTGTAGCGCAGGCCACGGGTAGCCGCCCGCCATGTCGCCGAAGTCGCAGCGCATTCCCCCTCTCTGGGGATTCATGAATCTGGACAAGCTGCGCGGCATCGAACGCCGCTCATGACCGACGTCACCACCCCCGCCGACACCCTCGACCTCGACACCCGCCTGATCGCCGCCGGCCCCGACCGATTCAGCGTCGCGCGCCCGATCGACACGAACTGGTGGGTCGTGAACGGACCGAACGGCGGCTACATCGCCGCGCTCATGCTGCGCGCCATGCAGGAGCGGGTCGGCGACGAAGCGCGCATTCCACGCAGCTTGACCGTCCACTACACGTCGCCGCCGAGCGAGGGCCCCGCCGAGCTCGAAACCGAGGTGCTGCGCAGCGGACGCTCGCTCTCCTCGATCACCTGCCGACTGGTGCAAGACGGCAAGCTGCGGGCGTTTGCGGTGGCCGCGATCTCGAAGACCCGCGACGGCGACCACTTCATCGACCTGCGCATGCCCGAAGCGCCGCCCGCCGAGAGCCTCGAGCCGTACGCCGGCCTGTTGCCGCTGCATCGACGCTACGAGATGCGCTTTCTGCCGGGTTCAGAGCGCGACGCGGGCAGCGACACCGCGCAGACCGCCGCCTGGATCCGACTCGCCGAACCGGGCCGCGCCATCGACGCGCAGCTGCTCGCCGCCTACGCCGACGCCCTGCCTCCGGCCGTCTTCGCCCTGTCGGGCGGCATCGACCGCTTCGGCCCGGTGCCGACGGTCGACCTGACGGTGCACTTTCGGCACCCCGAGGCCTGGGCGAGCGTTGCGCCCGACGCCTTCTGCCTCGCGGTGTTTCGCACCCGCCTCAAGGACGGCGCCTTCCTCGAAGAAGATGGCGAGATCTGGTCGCCCAACGGCCAGCTGCTCGCCCTGAGCCGTCAGCTCGCGATCGGCCTGGGCTGAACCTGAAGCCCTCGCCCGCGGGGAGTCGGGCCTCGGCGCACTCCCATCGCCCAGCTCCGCATCTCGAATCGCCCTCGCCCACGCCGAATTGGGCGCCGCCGCAGCGCTGCGTATCTGGTGCCTGCAAGCGCGCGTTTCGGCGCTCAATCTGGCCGCGAGAGGCGCCGATGTCTGGGGTGGATCCATGGTATTCCGACCCCGACACAGCGGGCGGGCGGTGCGAACCGTCACATGTCTCTTCGCCCTCTTGATTTTCGCTCCCCTGGCGATCGCCGCGGGGGGGGACGACGACCCGTGGTCGAGCGAGCGACGCGCCGATGCGCGCAGCGGCTTTCAGCCGATGTTCGCGCCGCGCTCTGACCGCTTCATTCCAGCCCGCTCCGACCTCGAGCGCGAGACGCGCCGCGCGGCCCATGCGCTGCCGACCCCGGGCCTCGACGCCGACGATTGGATGAACGAGCGCAATCGCCTGCTCTGGCTCTCGCGCGAGGCCAACACGCGCGGCGTGATGGGCGACCTCGAGGGCGCGGCCGCCACGTGGGAGCGCGCGATCGGGATCGGGCAGGATTCGATCGGCGCCTGGCGCGAGCTCGCTCGCATTCGCCTGCGCCAGGAACGCATCGAAGACGCCGAAGCCGCGCTGCTCTTCGCCATCGAGATCGCCGAGCGCCGCACCGAGTTCGGCGACGCCGAGCGCGCCGGCGCCTGGCGCGACCTCGGTGAGTTCTACCTCGAGATCGACTATCCGCGCGACGCAGGCGAGGCCCTCGACCGTTCTCTCGTGCTCTACGACGAAGACCGCACCCGGGCGCTCCTCGACTACGCCCGTCGGCAGGTGCTCGCCGAGCGCGGCGAGCGCGACCCGACCGACAGCGATCCCGTCCCCGAGCTCTTCCCGGCGAACGAGGTCGAGACGCGGCGCGCGAACATCGAGGCGCGCTTCGCCGCGCTGCCCAGCCCGCTGCGCTCGCTGCTGACGCTCGAGGATGGCCGCGTCCACTACCAGAACGTGGTGCGCGGCATCGGTCTGTTCTTCGCCCTGCTCGCCGTGTTGCCCTTCCTGCGCCGCAAGGGCGAGGTGCAGGTGCGCATCGACTATCCCGACGTGCTCGAGGGCCACTTCTGGGTGGCCGTGACCCGCGAGCGATCGAAGCCCAAGCGCCCGGCCAGCGACGACCCGGCACCGAAGCGCATGCGCAACGCCCTCGCCTTCGCGCGTCAGGTCGGGCGCGAGGTGCAGTTCGGCCGCGTCCGCACGGGCCGCGCCGTAGTGACGGTCTGCGGCGAGCTGAAGGATCCGACGAGCGGCGAGGTGCTGAACGAGATCTTCGAAGACCAGATCGTGCAGGTGAAGTCGCGCACGCCCGTCGACATCGCGTTCGACCTGCGGCCCCGCGACTGCCCGATCGACGTCGAGGTGCGCTGGGACAAGCGGCGCGGCGGCGAGATCGGCGTGGTCGCGCGAGGCCTGCCGCAGTCGCTCCGCTACGCGAGCGAAGGGCAGCTGCGGATCCGCCTGCCAATGGGTCAGCACCTGCTCGTCGTCGGCAGCGAAGACCGCATCGCCGAGCTCGACGTCACGGTCGAAGACTTCAAGCCCCAGGCGATCGCCGTCGACCTCGCGGGCACCGACCGCATCGTCTTCAAGGGCTGCCCACCCGCCGTGCAGCCCTTCTTGCTCGGCGATCTGCAGGGGTCGGCGCACGCGCTCGAGCAGGATGGGCATCATCAGTCGGCGCACCTGCTGCTCGCACGTCTGCACCAGATGAACGGCTCCACCGAGGCCGCCGCGCAGCAGCTCGAGAACGCAGGGCATCACCTCGAAGCGGCCCGGCTGCGCGAATCGATCAGCGACTTCGAGCGCGCCGCCGAGCTCTACGAGCGGTCGGGCGAGATCAAGGACGCCGCCGAGAGCTACCGCGAGGCCGGCATGTTCGATCGCGCCGGCGAGCTCTTCGAATCGGTCAACGCGCTCGACGAGGCCGAGGCGTGCTTCCGCCAGTCGGACAGCGAGGGCTCGCTGATCGGCGTGCTCGAGCGCAAGCGCGCCTTCATCGAGGCGGCCGATCTGGCCGAAGGCGCCGGCGAGCGCGCTTCGGCGATCCGGCTGCTGCAGCAGGTCACGACCGCCGACCCCGACTACGCCATCGCATGCAAGCGCCTCGCCTTGGCCTTCAAGCAGGAAGGCCACGCCGACCTCGCCGCGAACAAGTACGAGGCCTACGTCTCGGCCGTCGGCCGCAGCGCGATCACCGGCGACGAAGCGATGGAGCTGGCCGACCTCTTCGTCGACAGCGATCAGCTCGAGCGCGCCATCGAGACCCTCGACGATCTACGCAAGCGCGAGCCGACGCACCCGGGCGTCGCCCAGGCGATCGAAGGCGTGCGCAAGAAGGTCGCGCTGCAGAAGGCCGCCGAGGCGATGAACAAGGGCGGCAAGACGACGAGCGTCCCGACGCAGTTCGTCAACGATCATCGCTACGAGATCCTCGCCGAGATTGGACGCGGCGGGATGGGCCTCGTGTTCAAGGCCCGCGACCGCCGCCTGAACCGCGTGGTCGCACTCAAGCGCCTGCCCGAGAACCTGCGCGAGCATCCGAAGGCCGTGAAGCTCTTCTTGAACGAGGCCCAGGCCGCGGCCCGCCTGAATCACCCGAACCTGGTGACGGTGCACGACACCGATCAAGAGGACGGCACCTTCTTCATCACGATGGAGCTGCTCGAGGGCTATCCCCTGAACGCGATCCTGCGCAAGCGCGGTCGCCTGAGCGCGAAGGACACGGCCAAGATCGGGCAGCAGGTCGCGGCGGGTCTGCAATACGCGCACGCGAGCCAGGTCGTCCACCGCGACATCAAGACCTCGAACCTGTTCCTGACCAAGGACAAGACGGTCAAGATCATGGATTTCGGTCTCGCGAAGATGATGGAGGAGGTGCGCCGCGGCTCGACCATCGTCGGCGGTACGCCCTACTACATGGCGCCCGAACAGGCGGCCGGCGAGCACGTCGACCACCGCGCCGACATCTACGCGTTCGGGGTGACGCTCTTCGAGTTCGTCACGGGCCGCGTCCCGTTCCAGGACGGCGACGTGCAGTATCACCATCGCCACACCGAGCCGCCCGATCCGCGCAGCATCTGCAGCGACGTCCCCGACGTGATCGCCGAGCTGATCCTCGAGATGATCGCCAAGAACCCCGATGAGCGGGTCGCCGATGCCGCGACGGTCGGGCACCGACTCGAAGCGATCCTCGCCAGCCTCTAGCCGCACGCACCTTTTCGCGCAGCGCCTCTGGTGTTGCCGCACACGCGCCGCGCCCCCACCATCCGACCGGGTCGGACGCACGCGCATCGGCGCGGGCGGGGGGAGGGGGAGAGCACTGGGCGCGCCGAGCTCTCACAGCCACGCATCGACGTCGAAGCCACCCCGATCGCGCAGCGCGTGGTGGACCGATCTCGGCGTCGGCGCGTTTGCCCTCTTCACGCTCGTGGCCCACGCAACGGTCGCGCTCGGTGGCTCGCTGATCGCCCTCGGTCTCGGTGCGCTCGCCGTGCTCGGCCTGCTGCTCGGCATCGGGTGGCGGCTGCGACCCGACCCGGGCGAAGCGGGCCCGCCCATCGCGCTGGGCAGCTCTTGGCGCGACCCCCTGCCCCCGTTCGAGACCCTCGTTCTCGTCGGTCTCGCCGCAGCAGGCGCCGGAGCGACCTGGGCGACCGGCTCGATGCTTCCGGCCTGGCTCACGATCGCGGGCCTCGGCGTCTGGCGAGGGCTGCGCCCCGACGCGACGCCCCGGCCGACCGGCGTCGCCTCGGCCCCCGGGCTCATCCCCGCGCTGGCGCTCGTCTGCGCGATCACCGTAGCCGTCTCGCACCGCGCCAACGAAGACGACGCCTTCTACCTGAACATGGCGGTCGCCGCGGCCGACGCGCCCGGCGCGGCGCTGCTCGCCGGCGACACCCTGCACGGGTACGACGACGTCCCGATGGATCTGCCGGTGTTTCGGCTGCACGCCTTCGAGCCGGCCATCGGCCTGTTCGCATGGATCACGGGCATCGAAGCGCTGGTGTTGGCCCACGTCGCGCTGCCCCCGCTCTTCGCGGCGCTGATCCCGCTCGTCTGGGCGCGGCTGCTGCGCCGGCTCGCCCCGGGCGAGTGGCCCTGGCTGCTCGTCGGCCTCGTCACGTCGCTCTATCTGTTCTCGCAGGCGGCATCGTCGTTCGGCGACTTCGCCCTGCTGCGGTTGCAGCAGGGCAAGGCGATCGTGCTCGTCGTGCTCTGGCCGTTGCTCGCCGACGCAGGCCTGGCGTTCGGCGCGCAGCCTTCGGTCGGGCGCTGGCTGCGCCTCGCCGCGACCCAGGTCGCCGCCCTCGGCCTCACGACCAACGCGCTCTGGTTGGCGCCGGTGCTCGGCGGCCTCGGTGTCGTCACGGGCTGCCTCGAGCGCTTCACGACCGAGCCCGAGCAGGCTCGCGCGCGACCGTCGCCGCGGGACACGCTGCGCACCCTGGCGCTGGGCGCGCTCGCTTCGAGCTACCCGGTGGGCGTTGCGCTCGCAATGCGCGCCGAGATGGTGCGGGCGTTCAGCGAGGCGACGCATCCGATGCCGGGGCTCAGCGCGACCGCAGCCGAGCTGATGGCCGATGCGCTCGAGCGCGTCGCCGGCACGGGGCTCGGCGCAGCATGGTTGGTCTTCGCCGTGGCCGCAGCGACTGCGCTCGCACCGACCGCCCCGCTGCGGCGGTTCATCGCCGTGTACGCGGCGGCCGCCACGGTGCTCTTCTGGTCGCCCCTCCATGCGCATCTGATCGCGACCGGCATCACGGGCCCCGACACATACTTTCGCGTGCTCTGGATCTGGCCCGTACCGCTCGCGTTCGCAGCGCTGCTGACGTGGGGCGTCGGGCTCGCCACCCGCATCGGCCGTTCGGGGCTCGCGGCCCAGGGCGCCGCGTTCGCGCTGAGCGTCGCGATCGGCCTCGGACTGAGCGAAGGCGTCGTCACGCCCTCACCCGCGAACGGTGTGCGCCTGGGTGTGCCCGACATCAAGATCGACCCGGCCGAGCTGTCGGTCGCGCGCGCCGTCGCACGCCACGCCGGGTCGGGCGACTTCGTGCTCGCGCCCGTCGGCCCCTCGCACTGGGTGGGGCTGCTACACGACCATCCGCATCCGCTGCTCGTGCGCGACCTGCTGCTCGACGTGCTGGCCGAGCGCTTCGCGGCGCGCGAGCTGACCCTACGCGCGCAGCTGACCCGCATGGTCGGCGGCGACGTGCGGCTGCCGCGCAGCGGCGAGCTGCTGGCCGAGGCGATCGCGTCGGTCCCGCTCCAGGCGGTCGTCCTGCAGGGTGAAGCCCGCCAGTACCGCGACGTCGAGCGCGCCCTCGAAGCGAGCCCGCTCGAACGCGTCGAAGAGACGCCCGAGTACGAGGTGTGGGCGCGGCCGGCCGGCTAGAGCGAAGCCAGCAGCACGAGCTCGTTCTTGGGCTCGACCTCGTAGCGCGCGCGGGCCAGCGCATCGGCCGACGCGTCGCTTGCGCGCTCCTTGGCACGGGGCGTGACACCAGCACCGCGCTGCTCGAGCACATGGCCCGCGGTGAGGGCCAACAGCAACGCGCCAACGAACGAGAGAAGGGTGAAGAGCGGACCGACTCGGGAGGTGCCCCGGGTCGGCGACATCGACTTTCGCTTCATGGGGTTCGATTCCAGGTGCGCGCCGCAGCGGCGCAGTGGACACAGAATCGCGTCGGGTGCATGACGCGCATGTTTCAATGGATGCACACGCGGGTCAATAGGATGCACACCCGATCGGGTTCAAAGCGTCGTCGAGTCAGGCAAACACTGGATCGAGTCGTCACGCGGCCCCGCAGGCTCGACGCTCACATCGCGACGAACACACTCGAACGTTTGTGCGAATCACGAAGACATCATCGGTGGGCGGGGCAGGAACCGCTGACGCGCGTCAGCGTTCGCTCTTCGCCCACGCACGCACCATCGCTTCGCCGAGCGAGTGCCCGCTCGTGAACGCGCCCTCGACGCGACCGCCGATCATCCAGTCGCCGCACACGCCGAGGTTCCGCACCGCGTCGTGCAGGAACGGTTCGCAGATCGGGGCCGAGCAGCGCGCGTAGAGCCAGCGGTGCACGGCGACGTGCGTCGTCGGCGGGAGCGTGACCCCGACCGTCTTCTCGAACGCTTCGAGCAGCACCGGAGCGAGCCCACTCGTGTCGGCCGGGACATGGGCTTCACTCCACTCGACGGTGGTCTGCAGCACCCAGGTCGTCGCGTCGGCGCGCCCCGGCTTGCTGTCGTTTCGCGCGATCCACGAGAGCGGCGAGCCCTGCACGAACGCGGCGTCGAACGGCACGTCGAGCGGTGAGTCGAACGCCACCATGACGGCGTGACAAGGCTCCATCGCGACGCCGGCAACGCGCGAGGCGAGCTCGGGCGTCGGCGCCAGCAGCGGCACCGCCTGGGGCGCCGGCGCCGCGACGACGAGGGCATCGAAGGGCCCTTCGACCGAGCCATCGACGCGTCGCAGCTGCCACTGACCGTTCGGGCCCGGATCGGTGCGCTCCGTCGACTCGACGCGCGCTTCGAGCGCGAGATCGAGGCCGCTTGCGAGATCGCGCCCGAGGGCACTCATGCGCGGCGTGCCGACGTAGCGCGCGTCGCGCCCCGGGTCGCTGCGCAGGTGCCCGCGCTCGAGCGACACGACCTCGCCCGCCCAGGGCGCGGCCACGCCGCGCATCAGCCAGTCGTCGACCTGTCGCCGGAACGCGGGCGTTCGACACGTGAAGTACTGCGCTCCGTGGTCGAACGCGAGCTCGCCCGCGCGCCGCGTGCTGACGCGGCCACCCGGCCCACGCGCCTTCTCGAAGACGCGCACCCGCGTTCCTGGCACGTCGGCCAGGCGTCGCGCACACACCAGCCCGGCCAGACCCGCACCGATCACGGCGACACTTCGTTCACTCATGCGTTCACTCCGCTCTTGCACCACCGGCCGTGCGCCGACGGCGGCCGCGCGCCGAGGTCCATCGAGGGTTGAGCCGCCGCGTCCGTTGCTCGGGCCGGTCGCGTTCCCCCTTCAGCCCGCGCTGCGGCCCGGTTCGGCGGCGAGCAACCGATCGATCTCGGCGCGCAGCTCGGGGTGGCTCGGCTTCACGCGCGAAGGGAAGCTGCGAACGACGTGGCCGTCGCGGTCGACGAGATACTTCTGAAAGTTCCACTGCACGGGCCCACCGACGGGGGCGGGCTGCGACGTCAGCCAGACATACAGCGGATGCGCCTCGGGGCCATTCACCTTGACCTTCGAGAACATCGGGAACTCGACGCCGTAGTTCTGCTTGCAGAACGCCCCGATCTGAGCGTCGGTGCCCGGCTCCTGCTGGCCAAAGTCGTTCGACGGAAAGCCCAGCACGGTGAGTCCGTTGGCGCTCTGCTCGTCGTACAGCGCTTGCAGCTCGTCGTACTGCGGCGTGTAGCCACACCGGCTCGCCGTGTTGACGACGAGCACCACCTGGCCGCGGTAGCGGTCGAGCGACTCGACATCGCCGCCGAGGCGCCGCGCTTCGAACGTATAGAGGGTCGCGTCGCCGGCATCGGCCAGCCGCGCCTCGGCGTCGGCCGGCGGCGCCTCGGCGTCGGCGCTCTCGAGGGCCGGCAGTGCGAGGCCGAGTGCGATGATGGCGAACAGCACGGCCGCCAGAACGAAGCGCCGAATGAGACGGGCGTCGGGGCTCTGAAGGGGCATGGGACCTCCTGACCGTCGCGGCTCGGATGAGCCGTGGGGGCGTTCAGGGCACGGAGAGACAATATTGTCCGGGTTTTTCGTTTCTTGTCAATATTTTATCTGTACGAATTCAAGACGAACCGCTACGTTCCCGATCGTTCCTTGGAAGCCGCCGGCGGCTCGAGGCGACAGGCTGCGTCGCCCTCGGCCCGAGCCCGCGCACCGGAGCCCGAGATGACCCAACCCCCCGCCCCTCTCCCCGTGCTCGTCGTCGGCGCCGGACTCGCCGGACTGACGACGGCGATTCATCTGCAGCGACGCGACGTGCCTGTGCGTGTGCTCGAGGCGGGGGACCGACCCGGCGGACGCGTGCGCACCGATCCGGTCGACGGCTTCGCCCTCGACCGCGGCTTCCAGGTGCTGCTCGATTCATACAGCGAAGCCCGCTCGACCCTCGACCTGTCGGCGCTCGAGCTCGGCCGCTTCGTGCCCGGCGCGATGGTCTGGAACGGCCAGCGACTCGTGCGCGCGGCCGATCCGCTGCGCCGACCGCAGGACGCCTGGGCGACGCTGCGATCGGGCCTTGCGAACGTGGGCGACGTCGCGCGCCTCGGCGGTTGGCTCGCGGGCACCCTGCGACGCGGCGCCCGCGGCTGGACGACACTGCCCGACGACCTCGACACCGAAGCGGCGCTGCGCGCGCGGGGACTGTCGCACGAGATGATCGAGCAGTTCTGGCGCCCCTTCCTCGGCGGTGTCCTGCTCGACCGCGACCTGCGTGCTTCGCAGCGCACGCTCGGCTTTCTGATCCGACACTTCGCGACCGGGCACGCCACCCTGCCAACCGGCGGCATGGGCGCGATCGCCGAGCAGCTCGCGTCGCGCCTCGCCCCGGGCACGCTGCAGCTCGGCACGCCCGTGGTCGAGGTGAAGAGCGACGGCGTGCGCATCGACGGCGGCGAGTGGATCGAGGGGGCAGCTGTCGTGATCGCCACCGACGCGGCCGTGGCCGGGCGGCTCCTGCCCTCGCTCGCGGTGCCGAACATGCGCGAGGTCGGCTGCCTGTATCTCGATGCCCCGAGCGCCACCGCCCCGCCGGTCTCGAACCACCTGGTGCTCGACGGCACGGGCGAGGGCGTGATCAATCATCTGTGCCTGCCGAGCGAGGTCGCCCCCGGCTACGCGCCGGCGGGCCGCACGCTTGTCTCGGCCAGCATCCTCGCCGACGCGCTCGACGACTCGGACGACGCGATCGAGAAGCGCGCACGCGAGCAGCTGCGCAGCTGGTTCGGCGATGGCGTGGACGGCTGGCGGACGCTGCGCATGGTGCGCGTCGCAAGCGCTCTACCGGCGCAACCGCCCGGCCCGCATGCGGCGCGCGAGCGGCCGGCGCGCGTCGACGACGGACTCTTCGTCGCCGGCGACCACCGCGACGTGGCGTCGATTCAGGGGGCGATGGCGTCGGGCCGACGCACGGCCGCAGCGATCAGCGAGGCCCTCGCCTAGCGACCAGGCCGCGAGACTCCAGGGCGCCGCGATGCAGGCGCGCCTTCAGAGGGCGATCGAGTCGCCTTCTTCTTCGGTCGGATCGTTCGAGGGCTCGACGCTTGCGGGCTCGGCCGGCACCGACTCGGCGGTGATCTCGGCGCGCAGCTTCGCGAGCTCGCGGCGCGCGGGGCGATGACCCTGCTCGGCGGCGCGACCCAGCCAATCGATGGCTTCGTCGCGCGTGAGCGAATCGGAGAGCCCGCGCGAGTACATCCCACCGAGGTTGTACTGCGCCGCGGCGTAGCCCTGGTCGGCGGCCATGCGCCACCAGTGCTCGGCTTCGCTCGCATCCTTGCTCGTGCCGCCCGCACCCGTCAGGTAGAGCGTGCCGAGCATGTTCTGGGCGGCGGCGTGGTTGCGCTGGGCCGCCTTGCGATACCAGACGATGGCTTCGGAGAAGCTCTGGGGCAGGCCCAGGCCCTTCAGATGAAGCACCGCGAGATTGTTGCAGCCGTCGGGATCGCCGGCTTCGGCGGCCATCGTCGACCACTTCACCGCCTCGTCGTAGCGCTGCATCACGCCGTCGCCGCTCGCGTACATGAAGCCGAGCTGCGCCTGCGAGGGCGCATGGCCCGCTTCGGCGGCCATGCGATACCAGGTGACCGCCTCGGTGGCGTCGCGGGTCACGATGCGTCCCTCGTCGTAGAGCACACCGAGCTTGTACTGGGCCTCGGTCATCGCCTGATCGGCGGCGGCGCGGTAGAGCCGCACGGCCTCGTCGGCGTCGACCTCGACCCCGAGACCCTGCTCGCTGGCTTCGCCGAGTCGGTACTGCGCCTCGGGCACACCGAGGTCGGCGGCCTGCTTCCACCAGCGCGCGGCCTCGACGGGATCGGGCTCGAAGTCTTCGCCGATCGCGTACAGCTCGCCCAGGTGGAAGTGCGCCGCCGGCTCGCCCTGTTCGACGGCCCGCGTCAGCCAGCGCTTCGCCTCGAGCATGTTGCGCTCGCTGCCCTCACCCTCGAGAAAGAGCACGCCGAGCGCGGTCTGCGCCCGCATCTCGCCCTGCTCGGCCGCTTCGGTATGCCACTCGATCGCCTGCATGCGGTTGCGCGCAGCGTCGCCGGTCTCGTCGGTCTGGTACCACGCGCCCAGCTCGTACTGTGCCGCGGCATCGCCCGACTCGGCCTTCGACACGACCTGAGGCGGGGGCTGGCCTTCTTCACCCGGCTCGTCGCCCGGCGAAGCGTCGATCAGGTTGCAGGCGGCGAGGGTGAAGGTCGCGAGACACGCGGCCAGCGCCACGGTGCATCGGTGCGCGACACGAGCAGGGCTCATGGAGGGACTCCCATACGATTCCACCCTTCCGACATCGGCCGATGGAGGCCGGCGGTTGAGCGACGGGCGTCACACTTCGGGTTTGGCGAGAGATTTCGCGGTGATGGCGCGCCACGTGCCACCTCGGCGCCATCGTTTGGCGGCGCTCAACGCACGCTCGGTTGAAGTCGGAGCGGAATCGTCCGGCGCCGTGAGACATCCCGTGGCGCGAAGGCGCACCGAACGCTGCGCATGGGCGGGCGCGGCTCAGCGCTTCGGCGGGCCGAGCCCGGCGGCCTGCCGCACGTCGTCGAGCACGGGCTCGGCGATCGCCTGCGCGCGCTTCGCCCCCTCGGCCAGGATGTCTTCGACGTCGTCGGGCCGGGCCTCGTACTCGGCTCGGCGCTCGCGCATCTCGCCGAAGTGATCGAGCACCTTGGCGAGGATCTCCTTCTTCACGTCGCCGTAGCCGAGGCCACCGGCCGTGGCCCGAGCGCGCATGTCGGCGCGCTCGTCGTCGCTCGCGAAGAGCTCGTAGAGCTTGAAGACCGTGGTATCGGGATCTTTCGGGTCTTCGACGGGCGTCGAGTCGGTGACGATGCCCATCACCTGCTTCTTGAGCTGCTTGTTCGAGGCGAACATGAAGATCGTGTTGCCGTAGCTCTTGCTCATCTTCTGGCCGTCGGTGCCGGGCACGGTGGCCGTCTCCTTCGGCGTGTACGCGTCGGGCAGCACCAGGGCCTCGCAGCCGTAGGCATTGTTGAAGCGCTGGGCCATGTCACGGGCGATCTCGACGTGCTGCTTCTGATCCTGCCCCACCGGTACGACGTCGGCGCGAAAGAGCAGGATGTCGGCGGCCATGAGCACCGGATAGCTGAAGAGCCCGTGGTCGACGTCGTCGCCCTTGTCGAGCGCGGCCTTGTAGGCGTGGGCGCGGTTCAGCAGCCCCATCGGCGTGATGCTGGTGAGCACCCAGGTCAGCTCGCACACCTCGGGCAGGTCGCTCTGGCGGTAGAGGATCGCGCGGTTCGGATCGAGGCCGACCGCGAGGTAGTCGAGCGTCACGTTCAGCGTGTTGCGGCGGCGCGTCTCACCGTCGCGCACGCTCGTCATGCTGTGGTAGTCGGCGATGAAGTAGAGCGCCTCGTCGTACTTCTCCTGCAGGGCGACGAACTGGCGCAGGGCACCGAAGTAGTTGCCGAGGTGAAGCTGATCGCCGGTGGGCTTGGTGCCGGACAGGACGCGCATGATTCGTCGGGGCCTTTCTGACTCGTTCTTCGTGGGCGCTTCACGTGGGCGCGGTGCTCGCGGGTTGCGCCGGCGGCGCGAGGGCGCCGGGCGGGGCTCAGGATGGCACGCCTTCGGCGCCGAGGCTCACGATCGCATGCCCCCAACGCGTCTCGATCGGCCCGAGGCTCACGATTGGATGCCGCCGTGTGACTCGATCGGGGCCGGGATCGCCTCGGGAGCTTCGCCGATCAGCTCGAGCAGGTCGATCTCGATGGCGCGCGACATCGTGGTGATCGGCACGTCGTTCGCGCCGCCCTCGAAGGGGTTCTCGGTGACCCGGCCGATCCGCTCGGTCGTGTGGAAGATCCACATGACGAGGGCGCCGAAGGGCACGTTCAGCCAGACCAGGTAGGGGGCGATCTGCGGGTGGGCGTCGCGCACCTCTTCGCCGAGCGCCCAGAACTCGTGCACCGTGCCGAATGGCACGAGCATCACGAAGATCATCATGAAGAGCCAGTTGAGCGTCGCGTACTGCCGGGGATACGGGAAGTTCTTGATGCGCTCGGCCATACCCTGCAGATCGAGCAGCTCGTTCAGCTGCCGCTGCATCTCGACGTGCCGCCAGTCGTCGATCAGATTACGGCGTCGCAGCTCGGCGAGCTCGTGCGACTGCAGCCCGATGATCTGCGTCGCCACGTTCGCCTTGCCCGAGACCTCGGCCCACTCGGCGTCGCTCAGCTGACCGGCGATGTCCTCTTCGAGCGTCATCCTTCGCTCACGCGCGGCGATGCGATCTTCCCACTCGCGGTTCGTGAGCTGGCGACCGAACTGCTCCCAAGGGCGATCGGCGCGCAGGCCGTGGCGCAGGGCCGTCATCCACGCGACGTGGCGCTTCGCCATGCGGCGACGGATCGCGAAGAGCTCGTCTTCGGTGATCGGCTCGGTGGCGAGGCGGTCGGTCACGAAGTCGTTCAGCGTCGTACCGAGGCCGCGAGACGCGTTCACGATGCCGCCCCAGATCTTGCGCGCCTCCCACGCCCGGTCGTAGGCCGCATTGTTCTGAAAGCCGAGGATGAACGCGACGGCGGTACCGATCAGCGCGATCGGCAGCCACGGCAGGTGGGCCCAGCGCAGATCGAAGACGTGAAACACGAGCACGCTGAGGAACGAGACGAACAGAAAGAGCAGCGTGTCGTAGCGGGTCCACAGCAGCATCTGCCACGGCGAATAGATGCGTCGGGTATACATCGCGCCCGGGCTCGCCCCTAGCCTTCGCTCGGCGGATCGAACGTGAAGATGGCGAGCTTGTTGCCGTCGAGATCGCGGAAGTAGGCCGCATAGAAGCCGCCCCCCCGATCCCCCGGCTTGCCCTCGTCGGCGCCGCCGAGCTCGAGCGCCTTGGCGTAGACCGCCTTCACGTGGTCGTGCGAGTCGGCGCGCAGCGCGACCATGACGCCGTTGCCGACGCTCGCCGCCTGCTTGTCGTACGGGTTCACGACGGCCAGGCAAGCCTGCTCGGGCGTGGTGCCGTAGAGCACGAAGTCTTCGATATCCATGAGGCGCGCCGCGCCGACCTCGGCCAGCAGCGCGTCGTAGAATGCGAGCGCGCCGTTCCAGTCGTTCGTGCCGAGGGTGGTGTAACCGATCATGGCCGGTCCTCCGCGGTCGCGGGGCGCCCGCGACGCTCGGGTTCAATCAACGAACGTGAGCCAGTGGGCGAATTCGGCATCGGCGCCGCGCTCGACCGCGGCGAGCCGGGCCTTGAGCCGGGCCGACACCGGGCCCGGGCACGCGTCGCCGACGGGCTTGCCGTCGACCGCATGTGCCGGCAGCACACCGGCGGTCGTGCCGGTGAGGAACACTTCGCGCGCCGTCTCGAGCGCAGCGGGCAGAATCGGCTCTTCGCGCACGTCGAGGCCTTCGGCCCGGGCGAGCTCGAGCACCGAGGCGCGGGTCACGCCGAGCAACACCTTCTTCGTGGGCGGCGTCAGAAGTGCGCCAGCGGCGTCGACCACGAAGAGATTCGACGTGGGGCCTTCGGCGAGATGGCCGTCTTCGTCGACCAGGATGATCTCGTCGTAGCCCGACTCTTTCGCGAGCGCCTTCGCGGTCATCGTGCTCGCGTAATTGGCGCTCACCTTGGCCTGGGGCGGCACGATGTCTTCGCGCCGGTTGTGCACTTTCTTCTCGATCCAGAGGCCGACCGACGCCTTGGCGGCCGGTCGCGCGACGGGGAGCCGCTCGATGATGTCGGCCTGCGGATCGTACGCGGCGATCGCAACCGTCACGCGATCGTCGAGCGGCACGACGTCGACCTCGACGCTCGCGAAGTAGGCGCACGCCTTGACTGCCCGCGCGCCGGGGTTGCGGCGCACGGTCTCGACGATGGCGGCCGCGATCGCGTCGGCCCCCATCGTGATCGGCAGGCCCATCAACGCACAGCTGGTGAGCATGCGCTCGACGTGCAGATCGAGCCGAAAGATCGCTGACCCCCGGGGTGTCTCGCGGACGGACATGTAGTCGAAGATCAGCGAGCCGCGCTGCAGGCTGTGCGAGAGCACGTGCACCGTGGCGTCGGCCCAGGGCACCCACTCGCCGTCGCGCCAGATCAGCCGATCGGGCGCCGTCGAATCAGCCGATTCGCCTTTGTTTTCGGTGGTTTCGGTGCGCTGTGTCGAGGTGGCGGTGGTCACGGGCCGGAGGGTATCACGAAGCCCGCGGGACGCCGGCGAACCGCCTCGGCGGCTGGGGTGCGCCTGATCGCCCTTCCGCGGCTATTTCGGCTCATCTTGATGATTTCATGCCACGGAGCGAGGGCATCGACCCACTTCCTTTCAGACCCCACCGTGCGGCCCGCTCGAGTCAGTCGGGGCGGAGGAGCACACGGCGGGGCAGAGGCACGGCAAGGCGAAGCGACCGGAGAAGAGAGGAGCAACGAGCATGTCGAAGGCCATTCGAACGGCACGCAACGCATTCGTGATCGGTGCGAGCCTGTATCGCGAGGTGGCTCTCTCTGCGCTGACGCTGATCCAGCGGGATCGCGACGCCGAGCGGCCCGGCCTCTAACTCTGCGGCGGGCTCGGTGTTCTGGCGGCAGGACACCTCGAGCCGCTCAAGTCGCGGGCCGGTTTGCGGCACCGGCCCGCGCAAGCAGAGCCGTCATTTACCACCAGGTTTCTCCTGACCTGGCTCGACCCGACCGGCGCACTTTGTGCGCCGGTCCTCGTTTGGGCGCCCGAAAGCGCGGTCGAGCCCGACCTCAGCCGGGATACTGATCGCGGTCGACCGGCCGAATCGGCGTCGGCGCGCCGTTCTCGCGCATCGCACCGCCGCCGTTGTCGAGCAGCGCGATGCGCTGATCGATCTCGTCGTTGCGCTTGCGCCGCGCCATCGCGCGGTCGATCTCGTGTGCCTTGACCCAGGTGCGCGCCGACAGCGTGAGCGCGAGCAGCAGAAAGACCCCGGCCACGATCAGCAGATCGATCGGCCCGATGCCGAAGAGCGTCGGTCGGTAGGTGGTCGTCATCGAGATCAGCTTCAGAATGAACCCGCCAAAGAGCGAGGTCCAACCGGCCAGGATCAGCAGATCGATGAAGGGCAGAATCGGCATGCGTGGCGCCTCCGCGAGCGCTGCCCGGTCGGCCACGCAGACGCGAGCGCCGGCCGAACAGCATGCGGCCGATCGAACGAGCCGATCGTGAGGTAGAGAGCGTCGTGCGAGCCCGGTGCCGCATACCGGGCTCGACGTGGTGGACGCGGGCGAGCGTCCAAGTCTCGATCCTACGCTCCGAGCGCCGACGAGGTCAATTCGGGTGGAAACCCGAGGCCGAGCCGGGCGCCCGGGCACCGGGCACTCGGCGTCCAGGTTCGCGGCGGTGTGCGGCCGGCTGCGCGCCCGTTGCCGGTGGGCGCCGAGGTCGAATCGAGGGCCTCGAGACGCCCCTGATTCGATGGCGGGGGCGAGGGCCCGCGGCTAATCTCCGGCTCCCGCCGAGGCCTGGAGCGCTCCGCTCGGCCCTGGCGGTGAGCCGACGTAGCTCAGCTGGTAGAGCAGCTCACTCGTAATGAGCAGGTCCGCGGTTCGAGTCCGCGCGTCGGCTCCAGCACGCCCCCTTCAGTTCTACACGTCCGGCCGCACCTTGTGCCGCTCGGTCGGCGGCAGGCGGTGTGCGCTCCGGCGCCCACCCTCGCCTCATCCATTCCCACCGAATCTGCTCCCGAATCGGCCTCCTTTCGCCGATGAAGGAAGAGCCGCCGCGTGCGCCCTGCGAGCCCCTCGAGTGTGCCTGCCGCGCCGCGACGTCGACTCGGAGGAGCCCGCCTTGCGCACCGCCACCCGCCACATGCTTGCCCCGCTTGCGGGCCTCGCCCTGCTCTCGACCGGCAGCGTCGGCTGCAACGAATCCGAGACGGTCATTCGGAGCTTTCCCGACGCCTCGCTCGTCGTCTTCCAGGCGAACTTCGAAGACAACGACTACGACACGACGGCCTCGTCGCTCTACGAGCCCTACGGCAATGTGACCGTCGTCGGCAACCGACTCTACGTGCCCGACTACTCGAACGATCGCGTGATGGGTTTCACGTCGCTTCCGACGAGCAACGGCCAGGCGGCCGACTTCGTGCTCGGCCAGGCGACCTTCGACACCGACGGCGACAGCGACGCTGCGAACGGCATCACCGACCCGAGCGGCAGCGCCACCGATGGCACCAACCTCTACCTGGCCGACTACGGCAACCACCGCGTACTCATCTGGAACCCGGCGCCCACGACGACGCAGGAAGCGGCCGACATCGTTCTCGGCCAAGCCGGGTTCGATCTGAGCGACGAAGACTGCAGCGCGGGTGGCATGAACCACCCCGAGGCCGTCGCGGTGGGCGGTGACAAGCTCGTCGTCGCCGATGCCGGCAACAACCGCGTGCTCATCTGGAACACGATCCCGACCTCGAGTTCGACACCCCCCAACCTGGTTCTTGGCCAGGCCGACTTCGTGCACTGCACCGAGAATGACGACGATCAAGACGAGAGCGCCGACGCTGGCCCCACGGCCCGCACCATGAGCTACCCGGCCGGCGTCTGGACGGACGGGACGCGCCTGGCCGTGCTCGAGAACGACAACCGCCGCGTCCTCATCTGGACGACGTTTCCGACGTCGAGCTTTCAGCCCGCCGACCTCGTGATCGGCCAGTCGAACTTCACGAACTTCGAGGAGAACGACGACGACCAGGACGGCACCGAAGACGATGCCCCCACGGCGCGTGTGCTCGGCAGCTCGAACTACGGCGGCCCCGACTTCGACGGCCGCTACTTCTGCGTGCCCGATACGAGCAACAATCGCGTGCTCATCTGGGATGGCTTCCCGAGCTCGAACTTCGAGCCCGCGGACGTCGTGATCGGCCAGGCGACGTTCACGATGGACGCCGAGAACGACGACGACCAGGACGGCGAGGTCGACGACACGGCCAGCGCTCGCACGCTGAGCGCCCCGACCGGCTGCGCCTTCTACGACGACCGGCTCTGGGTCACCGACTACGGCAACAACCGCATCACGGTGTACGACCTGCCGTTGTAGGGTTGCGGGCGCGACGGTGACTTGAGGCGCGCAATGACCCGGCGCCACTGAAGCCCGGTTGATCGAGGACGGTCGGCGGGCAGCGGGAGCTCGGCCCGACCGGCACCCGCGCCCTTGCGGTGCGCGGGTTCCGCATGGCCCAGAGCGAGACGCCGACGCCATAGGTCGCGAAATGGCCCGTGGGTCGGATCTCGATCAGGCAGGTCTCTTCGTCGCTCGGGTGATCGATCATTCGCGCGAGTACGTGATCGCGCAGCTCTGCTTCGACCTCGTCCATGCGCCATACGCGCGCCTCGCCACCGAATGCGATCGTCGCGTCGGGAATCTGGACGAAGGGCAGCAATGGCACCCGCTTCGGGATCGTCACGTTCAGCGCGACGTGCGGGTTGCGGCGAATGTGCCTCGCCTTCCACGACTCTGCGGCGACGCGGACGTACAGTACGTGATCGACCGCGACGTAGACGATGCCCGACGAGCGCGCCCGACCGCTGGGGCTGACATACGAGAGCACCGCGAACGAGCGTCGCTCGATCTCACGCCACACCTGCTCGGCCGAGATCAGCCGCTGCATCGGCGTCGCCCCTTCGCTCAACGCCACCATCTCGGGCGGATCTCGCGGCGCCCATCCGCGATGGGCGGCACGGCCCGATCGAGATGGGCCGAGAGCCGATCAAGCACGGGCGTCTCCACACCTGTGCTGCGGGTCAGCGCGCCGAAGTCGCCCGCCAGCAAACGCATCTCTTCTCGGGCCGCGTTCGCGTGGCCGATCTTGATCAGCCAGGATTCGCCCGAGACCATCCGTCTCATCGTCGGCGCCAGCAGGGCTTCGGGCAACCAATCGAACACCCGGTGGCTGGGCGGATCGATCGAAACGCCCGCGGCGCGGAGCACGCTGTAGCCCTCGCGAATCCCCCTCACCGCGAGGACGAGCGCGTCGCGCGTGCGCGAAAGCCTCGCGACGTCGCCCCCCGCCGCATAGAGCGCGTACGCCGTCGGCAGGATCTCGGCTGCGTGTGTCTTCAGCCAGGCATCCATGCGGGGCGAGACGGCGACGGGGAAGCCAGCCCCCTCGAAGACCGACGCGATGGCGCGCACCCGCTCCGATTCGCCGCCATCGGGCTCGCCCAGAGTCGTCGGCTGGTCGGCCTTGGCCAGGATCACGTAGCGAATGGCCCCGTCGCTGGGGATCCCCGCCGCGCCGGGAAAGCCGAGCAGCACACGGTGGACGCCGAGCGCCTCGACGAAAGGCTTGGACCCCACGACGTTGTTGCCGAAGAAGATCACGCTGGGCGAGCAGTTGCTGGCCAGAGCGGGGAGCGCGTCATGGACGTGCTCTCGCCCCATCGAGACGAGGACGAAGTCGTAGGCGTCGTCGGCCGCGAGCGACGAGATCGTCCGCACCCGCGTGGCCGACCGTTCCCCCGTCGCGAAGCGCTCGAGCACGATGCCGTCGCCGTCGATCGCGTCGAGACGGTGGCCGCGCGCGAGAACCGAAACGTCGTGACCGCCTTGACTGAGCAGCGCGGCATAGAGACAGCCGATGTTGCCCGCGCCGTAGACGAGGATCCTCATGCGACGCGGCCTCCCTGCGTCCGAGACAGGCCCGGACGACGACTTCCGGGCGAAGCGACGCTGCGCCGGCGCGTCATGGCGCAGCCGGACGGATCGTGTGGATCCCGGGGATGTCCCACGCCTCGGCGATCTGGCCGGCCACGATGCGCCAGACCACCACGGCGTCGAGCTCGATGGACTGCCCTTCGAGGGTCAGGGTATCCCGGGCGTGTACGACCAGAAACTCGTCCCCGATCGGGATGACCGAGAGCGGCTCGACTCGAAACGTGCCGCCCGTCGCCGCTCCGAGCTTCTCGAAGAAGGTCTGGAGGCCATCTACACCCGCATAGTCACCCGCGAGATCGGGCAACCTGGGATTGAAGAAGTGCCAGACGAATTCGCCGGCGAAGAGGTCTGCGTCCTCCCCCAGGCGGGAGAGATCGAGTCGCTGAAGCACGGCAATGTTCGGGTGCGCTTCTGTCGTCATCTGAAACGACCTGTGTCGTGACTCGTCTTCGAGTCGACCAAAACGCTTACGGGAGCAACCTAAACCCGGGTCGCGCCGAAGCAAGCCCGGTACGGCAGATGACCGACCGACTGCGATGCCGCACGTACGACGGGTCACGTCACGCGGAATGGCGCCCCAGCCCACCTCGATCGCGTCGCCGCACTCGCCGTGCTCGCAGCGCCCACAACGCGATCAGTCCACTCGCCGTGAGCGCGCCGAGCCCGGGCTCGGGCACCTCGATCGCTCCGATGTCGCACTCGGCCGTGCCGCTCGCGTCGCCGTCCTGCGGGCGCAGCTCACCGCGCTGGTCGGCGAAGGCGCACTCGGCGTCGTCGCCGCTGTCGATGAGCGGGCTCGAAGGCATCGGCACGTGAGCCAGGGTGCCCCCAACGTCGGCGAGGGGTTCGAGTTCGAGCGGCACGCCCTCGACGTCACCGGCACCGACGAAGCCGCAGCTCGTATCGCTGCTCGCGTTGTGACCGGCGAGGAGGATCGTCATCGGCGCCGTCGTGCTGAGGTTGCACGCGGTGAAGTCCGAGATGGCGCTGTTGACGATCTCGAGCTCCTTCGTCGGATCGAACGAAGAGGCCTGAAGACCGACCCCGAAGCCATCGGCGATCGTCACATGGCGCAGCGTGACGTCGGTGCTGCGCACCGTGACCTGCGGGCTCGTGTTGCCGCTGATCGTCGTATTCGAGACGTTCGCAAAGCTGGCGTTGCCGAACTCGAGGCCGCCCGTGACGAACGCTTCATTGTCGACGATGGCGCTGTTGCGAATGAACGCGCTCACGAAATCGCCGCCCCCGGCCGACGACGACGCACTCGCGATGCCGCCGGCGAACGCATTCGTGAAGCCGAGGTTCTCGGCGGCATTCTCCCGCACGATGCAGTCGTCCATGAACAGCCGCTCGCGGTTCAGGATGCCGCCGCCCAGATTCGCGCGATTGGCCGAGACCTCGCAGCGCAGCAGATCGAGCCGGCCGCTGTTCTCGATGCCACCGCCGACGGCGTTGTCCGCCAGCACGGCGGCTCCGTTGCGGACGGCGAGATCCATGACCTGCGCGTGAACGAGATCGAATGCAAACAGAACGTGGAGCACCCGATCGAGGCCCCCGCCGTCGATGGTCGTGACGTCTCGCCCGGCCCCTCTGAGCGTCAGCGCGTCGGTGATGTCGAGGTCGCCGGTCGCAGCCGCGTCGTCGCCGGTGCCAGCGATCGTCGTCACGTACTCGCCCGCCGGTACGATCACCTCACCCGGCCCCGCGATTGCGTTCGACTCCTGGATCGCCGCACGCAGGCTGCAGAAGCCGGTCGACGTGGCGCACGCGCTGTCGCCGATGGCGGCATCGACCTCATCGGCGAGCGTGTCGACCGTGAACGACGTGGTGTAGACGCGGCTGATCTCGAACGCGTCGAAGTCGACCTGAAATGGATCGACGCCGAAGAGCTGGGCGAGCACCATCGCGGCCGACTCGATCTCGAGCCCGGCCGTCGTCGCGTCGATCGAGATCGGCCCGAGTGACTGAGGCGGCTGGCCGCTCACCTCGATCGTGGCGGTCGCCGTCGCTGCATCTCGGTCGACGGTCAGCTCGATCTCGAACGCCCCACCTGCCTCGATCACGGCGAGCTCGGCGGGCGTGAGCGTCAGCGAGAGGCTCGAGCCAGGGCCCGCCGCCGGGTTCTGCCCCAGCACGAAGCCACCGAAGCCGACCGTCGTCCCACCCGGATCGTTCTCGATCTCGACGAGCGCGCTGACCCGCGCGCTTCCGCTGGCGGCCTCGAGCTCGACTTCGAGCCCAACGAGGCCTGCGCCCTCCGAAGCCGTCGACCAGCTCGATGCGGTCGTCCTGAGTCGCGCCGGGCCCGCACCGAACGATGTGAAGGGCAGAAACACCCACTGCACCGTGGGACCGGCTGCGGCGATGGTGGCCCGCGCGGCGCTGCCGGTCAGCACCGGCCCATCGCCCGGGCCTCCGGTGTCGAGGCCGACGAGACCGACGCCGGCGATCTCATCGATCTCGGGCGTCGTCTCGTATGCGGTCTCGCCCACGAAATCCTCGCGATAGACCACGCGTTCGCTGACGAAGGCCGAGCTCGACCCGGCGACCAGCGCGAGTGTCGCGATCAGGCCGGGGAGCAAGAGAGAGCGCCAAGGGGAACGGCAGGATCGGTGAGAACGAACAGTCGAGTGAGCCATCGGTCGGCCTCCGCGGTTCGGCCTCGCTGAAGGAGGGCCGATTGCCCGCCGCAACGGGCGCCTGAGTCAGCCAGCGACCCAACGAGGTCGCACCCTGATTATACGACTTGATTAATGGATGAACTATGATCAACTCGTGACGGTGTCACAGACGCGACCGCCCGGGACGGCGTCGATCGGCTCGAAGATCGTGCGAGCGTGCTTCACGGCGAGGGCGGCGGCCCTCCGCGGGGTCCGCCTACGCCCCGCCGCCCGCTTCCTTCTCGGCTTCGAGATGGAGAGAAGGCCAACAACACGACTGAAGTTCGCAGCCGAATCGCAACGAGGTCTCGAACTCAGTCCCCGAGCCTCCCGCGAAGCAGCCTCGCCAACTCTTCCACGAGGGCCGCGTGCTCTTCGCCGAGATCCTTGACCGAGAGATAGGTTGAGTCGCCAATCGGCACGCGGGTCACTCGTTCGTGGGTCGAGTCGTCGTCGCGCTCGCCGCGCTCCTGCTGCGCGTACGCTTCGATCTGCGTCAGCAACTGCTGAATTCGATCGACATCGGCCATGGCCTGCGCCGTCGCCATGCGGCTGCGGCCCGCTCGTGACGAGCCGATGCGAGCCGGTTGCGGGGCCTCCTCGGCCTCGCCTGCGCGCGCTCCCTCGAATCTCTGCAAGAGTCGCGCGCGCCGCCCTCGCGCGCTGCCAACCCGGGCGTCCGTCGGCTTCTCGTCGACCTCGATCCCCTCAGCTGCGCCGATGGCCGCCTCCTCGAACTCGGGCGCGCCCGGCAGCTCATCCGGTTCGAACAGCTCCTGCAGTCTCGCTTCGTCGGCGCCCTTGCGCGTCAGGTCGTGAACCTCGCGGGGCGACAGGTCGTCGAGCACGTTGCGAATCTCGCCGAGCGTTACCGAGCGCATTCGCCCCGAATCCTGAAGGTCGCGGACGCGGCGAATGAAGACGAGCCGGTCGACGAACGGCTTCGCGTAGCGGGTCGATCGGCCGCGGCGGCCAACCCGGGGCAGCAGCCCCTCCTGCACGTAGTAGGCGATCGTGCGCTGGT
Source organism: Myxococcota bacterium (assembly GCA_965250285.1). Taxonomy (GTDB): domain Bacteria; phylum Myxococcota_A; class UBA9160; order UBA9160; family UBA4427; genus CAYYSY01. Next base: position 5,924,048 of record OZ252299.1, on the reverse strand, counting down.
CGAACCCGGTCTTGGCCGCGATCTCGCTGAGGGTGTAGGTCCGCTCTTCGCGCTCCATGGCCTCAGCTTCGCGCCAGACTGCCCACTGTCAACAACTGTTGACTTCTTTTTTGACTGTCGATATGGTGCCGATTACTGACGACTACTGTCAAATCGGAGCTCAGTGTGGGGCTCCGGTCCCAGTCAGAGGAGGATGACCATGGACGTCATTGCACAGACCCTCGAGCAGGCCGCTCTCGGGGAGCCGGATCGGTTCCTGAACCTCGCCGCCTTTCCCCTGCTCGGGCAGAGCGGGTACCACCGCGACTACATCACTCTGGGCGCCGGCATCGAGTCGGGTTCAGTGCGCGTTCGAGAGATCTCGACCGGCGGCAGCGTGTCCGAGCTCGCGGTCGACAACGGCGGCAAAGAGCCGGTGCTCGTCTTCGAGGGGGAAGAACTGGTCGGCGCCAAACAGAACCGCACCGCCAACGTCACCGTGCTCGCACCGGCGGGCGCGACGACCCGGATCCCCGTGACCTGTGTCGAGGCCGGCCGCTGGTCGGACCGCGGCGTCGAGATGGCGCCCTCGGATCGCATGCACTTCTCGGGTGGGCGCCGAGCCAAGATGCGCTCGGTGGCCACGTCGATGGAGGAGTGCGGCCTACCCGGCGCCGATCAGGGGGCAGTGTGGAGTGACATCGAGTCGAAGTCGCGACGCATGCGAGTGTCGTCACGCACCAGCGCCATGAGCGATGTCTACGAATCACATGCGACGCGACTCGACGACTACGTGCGTGCGTTCGAAGCCAGGCCCGGACAGACGGGTGTGGTGTTCGCGATCAATGATCGCGTCGAAGGGCTCGAGCTGTTCGACTGTCCCGAGACTATGGCCGACATGCTGCCGAAGCTGATCCGCAGCTATGCCATCGACGCACTCGAAACCGTCGCCCGACATCGAAACAACCCGACAGAGAACGACGCGCGCGACTTCGTGACGCAGGTGCGCACTGCCGCGTTCGATGTGACGCCCGCGCTGGGGGCCGGAACCGAGGTGCGCACGCAGTCGAGCACGCTCGTCGCCGCTGGCCTCGTGGCCGATGGCCGCGTCGTCCACCTGGCCGCCTTCGCGAGCCCGGCCGAGGGCGAACCCGCCGGTTCATCCCTCGCCCGAATGCGTTCGCGCCGTTCAGGCATGAGGCGCTAGCCGCAAGCGCCTCCGAGGCGCTTGCCGCAGGCGCCTCGGCGATCGTCGCGGGGCTGGCCTTGGGCAGCCCTGCGGCGGTCGTTCAGGTGAAGCGTTGCTTGGGTGTGAGTCGCCTACGCCCCGCCCCCCGCTTCCTTCTCGGCTTCGAGATGGGTGGTCAGCTCTGCGGCCGGCACGGGCTTGCTGAAGAGGAAGCCCTGGAGCTCGTCGCAACCGGCGTCGCGCAGGAAGGTCGCCTGGTCTTCGGTCTCGACGCCCTCGGCGATGGCGGTGATGCCCAGCCCGTGTGCCATCGAGATCACCGACAGGATCAGCGAGCGGCCCATTTCGGTGCCGAGGCTCTGCACGAACGCCTGGTCGATCTTGACGCGATCGATGGGAAAGTCGTGCAGATAGCGCAGCGACGAGTAGCCGGTGCCGAAGTCGTCGAGGGCGAGGGTCACGCCCATCGCGCTCAGCTCGTGCAGCGTCTCGCGCGTGCCGTCGCCGTCGCCGAGGATCGTGCTCTCGGTGATCTCGAGCTCGAGGCTCCCGGGGCTCAGATCGAGGCGCTCGAGGATCGAGCGCACGCGGGCCACCCAGCTCGGGTGCTTGATCTGGATGCCCGACGCGTTCACACACATGCGCGGCGCGCGCAGGCCGGCATCCTGCCAGGCCTTGACCTGCGCGCAGGCGGTGCGCAGCACCCATTCGCCGAGCGGGGCGATGAGGCCGGCCTCTTCGGCGACCGGGATGAACTCGGCGGGGCCCACCGCACCGAGCTCGGGGTCTTCCCAGCGCAGCAGCGCTTCGACGGCGACGATCTGCGTGCTCTCGGCGTCGCGGATCGGCTGGTAGATCAACGAGAACGGGTACCGTTCGAGCGAGCGGCGCAGGCAGCGCTCGATGTTGAGTCGGCGCTGGCCCTCTGAATCCATCGACTGTGCGAAGAACTGATAGTTGTTGCGGCCGCAGCTCTTGGCCCAGTACATCGCGATGTCGGCGTTGCGCAGCAGCGTCTGCGGTTCGTCGGCGTCGTCGGGAAAGAGCGCGATGCCGGCGCTCGCGGTCACCGTCACCTCTCGGCCTTCGAGCGTGAAGGGCTTGCGGATCGCCTCGAGCACGCGCCACACGGCCGAGCTGGCGTCGTGCGCACTCGAGAGGTCGGGGATGACGAACGTGAACTCATCGCCGCCGAGGCGCGAGACCGACGGGTCGGCCGAAGCGACCTCGCTGCGCGAACGCGCGACCGCGTCGGTGCTGCGAAGGTTGTCCTGCAGGCGCTGCGCCGCCTGTCGAATCAGCTCGTCGCCCACCGCGTGGCCGAGGCTGTCGTTGATGCGCTTGAAGCCGTCGAGGTCGAGGAAGCACACCGCGACGAGATCGCCCGTCTCGGTCGCGTGCTCGACCGCCTGCTCGAGGCGCTGCTGAAAGAGCAGCCGGTTGGGCAGACCCGTCAGCACGTCGTGGTAGATGGGCTCGAGGTTCTGCTCGATCGCGCGCACCACGAGCCGGCGCAGCATGAGGAAGCTGAAGAGCGAGAGCACCGCGATGCCCGCGACCAGCGAGACCAGGCCGGCGGCCGACAGGTCGTCGAGCCGCTCGATCTCGGGCGAGAGCAGGTAGCGTTCGACGACGACCCCGAGCGCGGCGAGCGGCACCACGCCGCCCAGGAAGTAGGCGACGAACGCGCCCTGATCGAGGGCGCTGGGAAAGGCTTTGATGGCCGGTCGCTCGAGCGGCATGGGTCCACCTGGTGGGGCGGCGCAGCAGGCGCCAGGGGTTTGATCGGCCGAACGCGATCTCAAATGAAACGCGCGCATCGACTCAAGACAGCCCGCAGCGAGAGCAAAAGACCAACCAAATCAGGCATCTGGAAGACCTCTGGCCGAGATTGAATCGAGTTGATTTCAACTCACTCAGTCAATGGAAGCCCCCGCGGGACCGGCGCTCAGAGCCCCCTCATGGCCCGATTTGACCCCCGATTCATTTTTGAGTACCAACTCAAAACGTGAGACGGAGCCCCGCTTGAGCACAGCGACTGCCCGCACACCCCGGCTGCCCAAGGCCGAGCGCACCCGCCGCCAGATCCTGGCAGCAGCCGAGCGTCGATTCGCCGAATCGGGCTTCGACCAGACGCGCCTCGACGACATCGCCGACGACATCGGCATGGTCGGGTCGGCGATCCTCTACCACTACGGCGGCAAACGAGAGCTCTACCGCGCCGTGATCGAAGATCTCAGCACCGAGATGCTGAGCTCGGTGGCCCAGGCCGTCGAATCCGATGCGCCGCCCAGCCAACGGCTCGTGGCGCTCGTACGCGCCGCCGCTCAGTCGATCGCCGTGCGCCCCGCCCTGGCAAGCATCGCGCTGCGCCAGGCGATGACCGGCGACCGCGACGTCGAGCGCGAGACGAACCCGCTGCTCGGTCAGATCGTCGCGCTCTTCGAAGAGGGCGTGCGCAGCGGCGACATCCAGCCCGTGCGCAACGAGCCCTATCACTTCTTCAGTGCGATCGCGGGCACGGTGCTCTTCTACGTCGCCGCCCTGCCGCACTTCGTCGCCGACCTGCCCGACGACCACCTCTCGGCCGAGCGCATGGAGATGCTCGTCGCCGACACCGTTGCCATCGCCGAGCGGCTGCTCGGCATGAACGGGCCCCGGGCCGTGTAGTCGAACGCGTGGCCCTCGTCGGCCGCGACTGAAATGCCGCCGTACGCACGTGCAGCACGCTGAGGAGCGAGACATGAGCGAAGCCGTCAACATGCCGACCCATACGTCGACCGGTCAGGTCGGCGTCGATCCCTACGCCTTTCCCCTCGAGCGGATCAACCCCGCCGACTACGAGCTGTTCACGAGCAACGAGCTCTGGGGCTACTTCGAGCGGCTTCGCAAGGAAGATCCGATCCACTGGGTCGCCGACAGCGACTTCGGCCCCTACTGGGCCGTCACGAAGTTCGACGACATCGTCCACGTCGAGAAGAACCCCGAGCTCTTCTGCTCGGGCGAAGGCATCGTGGTCTTCAATCCGCCCCCCAATGCCGTGCTCCAGAACGCGGGCTTCATCACGATGGATGGCGAGCGACACAACTCGCACCGCAAGGTCGTGCAGCCCGTCTCGTCACCCCGCAACCTGAAGGTCCTCGAGCCGATCGTGCGCCAGCGCGCGATCGAGATCCTCGAATCGCTGCCGGTCGGCGAGACCTTCGACTGGGTCGACAAGGTCTCGATCGAGCTGACGACCAGCATGCTGGCCACGTTCTTCGACTTCGACTGGGAGACGCGCCGGCGCCTCACCTACTGGAGCGATCTGGCGACAGCCGGTCCCGACCAGCTGCGCGACATGGGCATCGGCCCCGACGAGCGCAAGGCCGGCCTGCTCGAGTGTCTCGACGTCTTCACGAAGCTCTGGCACGAGCGCCGGGGCAAGCCGAACGACAAGCTCGACTTCATCACGGCCATGGCCAACGCCGACGCGACCCAGGATCTCGATCCGGTCACGTACCTCGGCACGCTGATGCTGCTCATCGTCGGCGGCAACGACACCACCCGCAACTCGATCTCGGGCGGCGTGCTCGCGTTGAACGAGAACCCCGATCAGTACGACAAGCTGCGCGCCGACCCGAGCGTGATTCCGACGATGGTCGACGAGATCATCCGCTGGCAGACCCCGCTCGCGCACATGCGCCGCACCGCCACCCAGGACACCGAGCTCGGCGGCAAGTCGATCAAGAAGGGGGACAAGATCGTCATGTGGTACGTCTCGGCGAACCGCGACGCCGACGCGATCGAGAACCCCGACGCGTTCATCATCGACCGCAAAGAGTCGAAGAAGCACCTCTCGTTCGGCTGGGGCGTGCACTTCTGCATGGGCAGCCGCATCGCCGAGCTCCAGCTGCGCGTGATCTGGGAAGAGATCATGAAGCGGTTCCGCTTCGTCGAGGTCGTCGGTGAGCCCGTGCGCACGAAGTCGTGCTTCGTGAAGGGCTACGTCGAGATGCCGGTCAAGCTGCACCCCTGGTGAGCCCTGGGTGAACCCGACCGACCTCGGGTCGGATCACATCGTTGCGCGCGCCGGTCACCGCACCGACGGGCGCGCGCGTCGCCCCGCCGGTCGAATCACGGCGAACGAGCCAAAGGGGGTCTACGTGGAGGCGCGCGACCCGATGGCTGACTTCGGCCGCGCCCCCGACTTCGTGCACCACGTAACGATCGACGTCGCGGCCGACGACCTGCACGCGGTGCTCTGCGACCTCGAGCACTACCGCCCGCTGCATCCCTTGATCGAGTCGATCGAAGAGATCGAGCCCGCCGAGCACCTGCCCGGTGCACGCCGCTGGCGCGTCGTCGATCGCATCCCCTTCGGCCCGCTGCGGCTGCGCACCACGTACGTGGCGGCCCTCGAGTCACACTCACCGCGCGAGGTGCGCGGCCACGCCTGGCAGTCGCCGGGCGTTCGCCTCGTCACCCTCTACCTGCTCGAAGAAGGCGGCTCGCCGCACATCACCCGGCTCGAAGAGCGTGTCTTCGTCAAGGCCCCGTTCGGTCTGCGGCGGTTCGTCGTCAAGCAGGCGAGCGAAGCACACGCCGTTACGCTCGAGCGCATGAAGCAGCTGCTCGAGCAGGGGCGCGGCGCACCGAGCTAGCGCACCGCCATCGGCCAGCAGTGGGGCGAACGTTGCAGCATCGCCGCACCGAGCCGGCCGAGGCACGCCTCGTCGACGCGCTGAGCCCCTTCTCAGCCCCCCGCTCCCGCCCCGATCAGCCGGCCTAGACCGGTTGGCCGATGAAGCCCCCAGAGCGAATGCCGTAGAGTGATCCATGAGCGGGCGGGGAGAACTCGCTCGGCCACGGCGGGCGGCGAAGGTTCCGCTCCCACTGGAACTGCGGGGCCCACCCCAATCGCTGCGCCACGGGGCCCCGAGCACGATGCACTCACAGCGGCCCCACCCGACCGCTCGCCGCCGCTTCGCACCGCACGTACGAGGAGAAACCCGATGCCCCATCCCACGCACCCGCGACCGATCCGCCGAGGCTTCGCCGCTTCGCTGCTCGCCCTGGGGATCGCCCTGCTCGCTCACCCGGCGGCGGCCGACGACTATCTCGGCAGCGCGGGCGGCGGCCAGAAGAAGAACGACTTCGCGCGCCCGGGCGGCTACCTCTCGCTCGGTGTCGGCGGGGCGCACTCGATGTTCCGCGGCCAGTTCGAGGGGGCCAACGACTTCGTGAGCGAGGCGCTGATCCTCGGCCTGCGCGCGGGGGCCCGCTTCAACAAGTACCTGGCCTTCGACGCCAGCATCGACTGGTCGGCCAAGGGGTTCGAGACGAACTTCACCGATGGCTCGCGCACCGAGCTCGTGTCGGTCACCGGCTTCGGCAACCTCAAGCTCTACCCCTTCGGTGGACGCATCCAGCCCTACGCCATGGGCGGTGTCGGTCTGGTCTGGGGTGGGATCGACTCCTACGCCCCGAACGGCGCCTTCGTTGGCTCGATCAAGGAGATCGCGTTCGCCGGTCGCGCCGGCGGCGGCCTCGACTTCTACCTGACGCCCCACATCGCGCTGTCGGGCGAGGTCGCGTACATCATCCCGACGAGCGTGCTCGCCGACCTCGACTACCTCACCTACATGGGCCACGTCGTCTTCCGCTTCTGAGCCCGGCCGCCGAAACGAAGAGAGGCCCCGGTGCAGTGCACCGGGGCCTCTCTCTTTTGCGTCGCGAGGGCAGCCGTCGCCGGCCACGCCCCGCTTGTTCGTGCTTCGGCTAGAAGGTGAGCGTCACCTTGCCGTAGTAGCTGCGCGGCACGTAGGTGCCCGGGAAGAGCGCGATCACACCCTCGCCCCACTCGATGTGCTGCGACTCGATCAGGTTCTGGCCAACGAACTCGAGACCGAGCCAGTCGAGGGCCTGCCAGGCGATGCGCGCATCGAGGCGCCAGTAGGCCGGCACGGGGTCACCGACGACGGGCAGCTGTGACGGGTCGAAGCGGCTGGTGAGCTTGCCGTAGTACCAGACGGTGCTGTCGAGCTCGACCGGCACGACCGGCAGATTCCAGAAGCCACGAAGCATCCACGTGTGCTCGGGGCTCGAGCCCTCGTTCGCACCGAAGATCGGGGTGGAGCCCGTGGCGAAGTCGTCCTTCATGCGCAGGAAGGTGTAGCCTGTGACGAAGCGCAGGGGCTTGATCGGCGCCCACGCGACCTCGACCTCGACGCCGCGCGCCTTCGACTTGCCGCCGTTGTCGAACGTGGTGCCACTCAGGGCGACCAGATCGGTGTACTGGTTGAAGAACGCCGACACATCGACCGTCAGGTTGTCGAGCATCAGATTGCGGTAGCCGAACTCGAACGCGAGCAGGTCTTCCGACTGGATGTTCTTGTTGCCGAAGACCTGAATGATCACCGCGTCGAAGAAGATGTCGCGGTCGATGCGCGTGGGGGCACGCACCGCGCGCGAGACCGAGCCCCAGAGCACGTTGCCTTCGATCGGCTTCACGAGCACTCGGCCGGTGGGCTGGTACTCGAAGTCGGTGAAGCTGTTCCACTCGAGCTTCGTGCCGCCGATCACCTGCAGGCGATCCTCGAAGTAGTTCCACTGCACCTGAGCGAAGCCGCTCGCGCGGTGGAAGTCCTCCTTCGTCGGATCGAAGGTCGTTCCGGTGCCGTTTGCGACGTCGTCACCGGTCCAGAAGTACTCGGTGCCCCAGTTGAAGATCCACGTCCCGCCGCCCTCGAGCACGAAGTCGTGCTGGATCTGGACGTCGGCGGTGTTGCGCGTCTCGCCGTTCGTATCGCCATCGCGCTGGGTCTGATCCCAGTACGCCTGGATCTCGAGCGACTGCTTCTCGGTGATCTCGTGCGTCCAGCGCCCGAGCACGTTGCCGCCCCGATACGTCGTATCGTTGTCCTCGACGACGGGCCCGACCGGAAAAGCGTACGACGTCGCCTCTTCCTGGCCGTCGTAGAAATCGCCCTGGAGCGTGACCAGATCATCTTCGGTCAGCTGAGAGTCGATGCGCGCTCCCACGCGCCACTGCCACCAGCCGTCGTGAGCCTGGTAGGTCGCGTCATCGGGCATCGTGAAGTCATCACGCTTGAAGCCCCGGCCCCAGGCCCTGTACGACGTGTGCCCGCCGACCTCGCCGCCGTATCGACCTTCGCCGATGTACTCCTGATTGCCGGCGGCACCCATCGCGTGCACACCGTGCGTATCCTTGGCGCTCTTCGTCGTGATGTTGATGACGCCATTCACGGCATTCGCGCCCCAGAGCGTGCCGCCCGGGCCGCGAATCACCTCGATCCGGTCGATGTCGTGCATGACGGTGTCCTGCACGTCCCAGTACACGCCACCGAAGAGCGGGCTGTAGACCACGCGGCCATCGATCAGCACGAGCATCTTGTTTGCGAACTGTCCGTTGTAGCCGCGACCCGAGATGGCCCAGCGATGCGCGTCGATCCGCGCCACCTGCAGACCAGGCACCAGCCGAAGCACCTCGGGGATGCTCGTCGCACCCGAGCGGCGAATGTCCTCTTGCGTGAGCACCGTGATGGCCGCAGCCGCGTCCGATTTGTTCTGCTCACGCTTTGCCGCCGACGTGACGGTGACGTTCATGAGGTCTTCGAGGCTCATGTCCGCCAGATCGTCGGCGGCCTGAGCCGAGCCGGCCGCCACGAGCAAGACCGCTGCAGACACGATGCTGCGGACGAAGAATCGGTGCATCAAGGTCATTTCAAACCTCCACCTCGACCGCCGCCGAATCGACTGGACCCCTCGGCGCGATCTGCGCCGCTGCGAATCGGTTCGACGTCAGAACGAGAGCGTGACCTTCCCGTAGTAGCTGCGCGGGACGTAGTTGCCGGGGAAGAGCTGCAGCTCTTCGGACACGCCCCACTCAGCGTGCTGCTTGTCGGTGATGTTCTGCGCTGCGAACTCGAGGCCGAGCCAATCGAGGGCCTGCCACGCGACACGAGCGTCGAGTCGCCAGTACGCACCGATGATGGGATCGGTGGCCGGGTTCACGATCGGCTGGCTCGCGTACACCGGGTCGTATCGCCCCGTCAACTTGCCCACGTACCAGACGGTCGAGTCGAGCTCGACGGGGGCCCAGGGCAGGCTCCAGAGACCGCGCATCATCCACGTGTGCTGCGGTGCCGAGCCCTCGTTGGTACCGAACACCTGCGTGGTGTTCGCCGGCACCTCGTCCTCGACCCTCAGGTAGGCGTAGCTGGTGACGAAGCGCAGCTGGTCGAGCGGCTTCCAGTTCACCTCGAACTCGCCGCCATAGGCCCGCGAATCGATGTTGTTGGCGAAGTCGACCGTGTTCTCGATCGCCGAGAAGTTGGTGTAGTCGTTGTAGAAGAGCGCGAGATCGAAGCTCAGGTTCTCGATCACGTAGTTTCGGAAGCCGAACTCGTAGGCGAGCAGGTCTTCGGACTGAACGTTGGGGTTGCCCACGACCGTGAGCACCCGGATCGCGCGTTCGACGCGGGTCGGGGCCCGCACGGCGCGCGAGACCGATGCCCAGACGACGTTCCCTTCGAGGAACTTCCAGAGCACCTTGCCGGTGGGCTGGTACTCGAAGTCGGTCCAGTTGTTCCACTCGAGCTTGCTGCCGCCGATGATCTGGAGGCGGTCGTCGAAGTAGTTCCACTGCACCTGGGCGAAGCCACTCACGCGATGGAAGTCGTCCTCGTCGGGATCGAACGTCAGCGCGCCGGTCGAGACGAGATCATCGCCGTTCCACGTGTATTCGGTGCCCCAGTTGAAGAGCCAGGTGCCGCCCCCCTCGAGCTGAAAGTTGTGCTGCGCCTGCACGTCGACCATGTTTCGAGTCTCGTCGACGCCGGCCCAGGTGCGCTGCGTGTTGTCCCAGTACGCCTGCATCTCGAGCGACTGCGTCTCGGTGAACGTGTGGGTCCAGCGGCTGAGCACATTGCCGCCCTTGACTTCGGTGTCGGGCGGGAAGGGCGGCACGGGGCCCGTGAGCAGACCGCCCGGGTCTTGCTCTTTGCCCTTGTAGAAGTCGCCCTGCAGCGTGAAGAGGTCGTCTTCGCTGAGCTGCGAGTCGAGCCGGGCGCCCGCCCGGCCCTGCCACCAGGCATCATGCGGCTCACGCGTCACGACGTCGGGGTACGTGAACGCTTCACGCTTGAAGCCCTTGCCGTAGGCGCGAAACCCGGTGTGGTCGCCGACCTTCACGCCGACGCGGCCCTCGCCGATGTATTCCTGATTGCCGGCGATCCCGGTGACGAGCACGCCCTCGGTGTCTTTGGCGCTCTTCGTCGTGATGTTGATGACGCCGTTCACCGCGTTCGCGCCCCAGAGCGTGCCGCCGGGACCACGAATGACCTCGATGCGATCGATGTCTTCGAGCATCGTGTCCTGAACGTCCCAGTACACGCCGCCGAAGAGCGGCGTGTACACGACGCGGCCGTCGATCAGCACCAGCATCTTGTTCGCGAATTGACCGTTGTAGCCACGAGCCGAGATCGCCCAGCGGCTCGAGTTGATGCGCGCGACGTTGAGACCGGGGACGAGGCGCAGCGCTTCGGGGATGCTCGTGGCGCCCGAGCGGCGGATGTCTTCTTGCGTGAGCACCGTGATCGCCGCCGCGGCGTCGACCAGGTTCTGCTCACGCTTCGCTGCCGAGGTCACCGTGACGTTCATGAGATCTTCGAGGCTCATGTCGGCCAGGTCGTCGGTCGCCCACGCGGTGCCCGCCGGCACGATGAGCGCGATGAGACACGCGAATGCGATCTGAAGGTCGGCAATGAGGCCCGCGTGGGTGCGGCGCGGGCGGTTCGAACGGCGCATCGGCCCCTCCGGTTCGGTGTAATTGGGCCACTCGACGCCCGGTCAGGGGGGCACACCCCACCCGACGAGAGCGCGAACGGCTCCACGCTGCATCGGAGAACCCGCAAGCGACTTGAGGCGCAGACGCGCGCGAGCGGCAGTCATTGCGCAGCTCGGTTGAAGAGCAGGGGGCTCGAACGGGTGCGGGGAAAGCAGGCTTCGTTCGGCGGGGCCGGGTCGACGCGCTGGCGGAGGTCGCCCGGGGCCAGTGCCGTCCCATCGCAATGATGCGCTGCGACGGGAGCGACGACCGGCCGATCGACGCGCGAGCGAGCTCCGAACGTGCATCGGCCCGGTCGCATGCACGACCGGGCCGATTCGAACGCTGCTCGAGGCTCTCGGGGCCCGACCTCAGGCGGTCAGGCCCGCCGTCTCACTCGAGCGGGTTGCACTCGCCGCTCGGCTTCTCGTGCTCGGACTGCGCATCGCAGGCACCGTCACAGAAGCTCCAAACGAGCCCACCCGGCTGCAGGAATGCGGCAATTTGGTCGATCGCCGCGGGCGTCGAGAGCGGAGCGTTGTGGGGGTCGCATGCGCTGCTCGGGATCAGGTTCGCGAGCGCCGGCACGACCGGGTCGAAGGCCGGGTCGAAGATGTCGAAGTAGCCCGAGTCGAAGATCTGCATGCCCGACTCGAGGCCCGGTTCACCGGCCCCCCAGTCAGCCGAGATGTCCTCGATGCCGGGCATGGCCTGCTGCATCGATCCACCCACGTTCGGCACCCCCATCGACCGGGTGAAGATCTCGGTCGCCTGGTTCGACACCTGCTTGTCGAGCCAGGCCACGGTGACGAGCATCTTCTTCGGCGGCGTGTTGGGCAGCGGCGCATCGACGTTGCCCGTCACGTTGCGGATGTAGGCCGTCGGATCGGCATCGACCCAGAGCTCGTGCTGTACACCCAGCAACACCGCCATCTCCATCGGGTCGGTGAGGCCGATCGCCTCGAGCAATGCCAGGAACACGGGGAACTGCGTCGAGCGCTGCTGCAAGAGCGAGAAGTTCATGGCCGGAACGACGACATTGTGGCGAATCGTGTCCTGGTTGAGACCGGCGTACATCGTGCCGTAGATGCCGCCCAGGCTGACGCCGAAGTAGAACATCTCCTCGTCGGGCGTGAACACGCCGGTCGACGGATCGCCCGGCACGCGTTGCAGCGCCTCGAGTCGGTTGAAGAAGCCGCTCTTCATCATGCGCGACAGAACGAGCGTATTGACCACACCCTGCTGCAGGCGATGGGGCAGCGTCTCGAACGTATTGAATCGGTTGCCCGTGTCGACCGTTCCGATCACGTTCAACACGATATTGAGTGCGTCGGGCCCGGTGAAGCCTCGCGAGAGGCCTCGCCAGTCGGTCGCACCGGCGATGTACGAGATCGGTGCGTCGGCGCCGAAGATGCCGCCGCTCGCGAAGCCGTTCACCAGCCCTTCGCCGTTGCCGAGAAAGCCATGACCGAGCAGGAGCGGGTAGCCGGTGGCCTCGCCTCGATAGACCGAGCACGGCACTGCGAGAGACCAGGCGATGGGGTGGGTGCCGTTCATCTCGGGCAGCCCGTCGGCGCCGATGTTGAGGACGGCCACGTTGAGGGGGTTGTCGATGTCGGCCGTCATGTAGCTCGGGCCGTGGAAGTTGCCCTTGATCTTGCGCCACGTGCCCGTCGAGTCGCCTTCGCAGCTGCTGAGCTCGTCGACCTCGAGGTCGGTCAAGCCCGAGACGTCATCGGGAGCGAGCGCCGCGAGCCAACCGAGGGCATCGTCGCGCATCGTGAGCATGCGCTCGTGCAGCTGCTCTTCGCTGCGCGTCGCGAACCCGAATGCGAGCTGCAGATTCCAGCGCGAGATGCCCGACGCCTTGAGCGCGTCGAAGATCGCCTCCATCTCGTCCCGGCGCGCCTCGAGCGCCGGGATCGTACTCGGCGACCGGTCGCGCAGGGCGCGGAAGACCGGCTCGGGCTCGAGCAGCTCGCCGGCGGCATCCTTCATGTTGCGCAGCGCGACGACGTACTGGCGGTCGGGGTGAAGCGCGACGGCCGGCCGAATGAACAGCACCTGTCGCGACGCATCGGCGAGCGCGGCCGGCGTCTGATCGACCTCGACCCAGTGCAGGATCCGCTCACCGGTTTCGACGTCGAGCAGCACGGTCGGGCTGTCGTCGTCGAGCGAGCGATCGTCGTGGGTGCGGACGTCGACGTAGGGCGGGCTCTGCGGCACGCCGGGCAGCAGCCGCGCAGCATCCGACGCTTCGGGGTCGACGCCTTCGAGGTGGGCGAGGATCTGCACCGTGGGCGCGAAGCCATCGAGCCGGTTCAGCGGTGCGGGGTCGAGCTCAGGGCCCGGTACGCCCGTGAGCGTGACGACCGGAAAGTTCATGCGCCGACCCGAGGCCGTCTCGTCACCGACATCGTCGAGGAAGCGCGACGACGGGAAGGGCAGCGTGCAGTTTGCGTTGTTCAGGATCTCGCACTCGTCGGGCCGCTCGAGATCGGTCGTGTCGAAGCGCGTGGCGGCATGCAGCGTCTTCTCGAAAAAGAAGAAGTCGACCGTCGCCCGCGCGACGAGCCAGTGCTCACCGTCTTCGAGGCCCGACAGAACCGCCTCGGCCTTGAGCGGCGAGAAGATCTCGAATCGGCCTTCGCCCTCGCTGATCTGGTAGCTGGCCGGATCGAGCGCTTCGTCGTCGAGCAAGATCTCGAGCGACTCGACGTCGACGAGCTCGCTCAGGTGCAGATCGACGGCCACGGCATCGGGCAGTGAGACCTGCAGGAAGAGCGGTGCTCGGAAGAACAGGAAGGGGCTGCCGAGCCCGTACTTGTCGCACGACTCGGTGCCGAGGAGCGCCAGCGCGAAGACCGAGAGAAGAGGAAGGAGGTGCCGCCGCCGGATCGAGTGCATCGTTGCGCTCCTGAGAGCGGGGATCGCTGCTGCGCGCCACGGGCGCGTGTCGCCAACGAAGCCCGCCGAGACACCGGCGAGGGACGAATCGCGGGCGTGCGGCGTGGGTTCGATGGGCGACGAGGTGGGCGACCCTCGCTGGGTTAGACTGCCGCACCCTATCACGATGCATCGCGCGCAGGGTGCGGAAACCCCCGCTTCGCGGCCGAACACGCGAGCGGACGCGCCTGCGCCGGGCCCACGCCCGGTGGCGACGAACAGGCGACGGCCCGCGCGCGAGGAGCTTCCCATGACCGACTCGCAGTCATACAACTGGCTCGAAGCCGATTGGTACTACGACGAGATGCCGGGCCCCGCGTTCGCCGAGGGGCTGCACGCGCTCCGCGCGCACGGCCCGGTCGTGCCCGTCCACGCGCTGGGCGGCGCCCTGCCCGTTCACTACATCGTCGGCTACGAAGCTCTCGCCAACGCATTCCGCGATGGCGAGCGCTTCCCCGCCGGACACGCGTATCAGATCATCTCGCAGCCTTTCATCGGCGAGACGTTCATGTCGATGGATTCACCCGGGCATCGCGTCTGGCGTCCCCCGATGACGCCGGCTTTCCGTCGCACCGAGATCGACCGCCTCGAAGAGGCCGAGCTGGTCCCGATCGGCCATGAGCTGATCGACCGCATCGAAGCCGACGGGCGCGCCGATCTCGTTCCGACGTTCAGCCACCGCTTCGCGTTCGCGATCATCTGCCGCCAGCTGGGGCTGCCGCGCGACCGCGAGGACGACTTCTATCAATGGTCGATGGATCTGATGTTCGGGGGCCGCGACCTGGCCAAGAGTCGGGCCGCCGACGCGCTGCTCACGCGATACGTCGAACCGATCATCGATGCCCGCGAGGCCGAGCCACGCGACGACGTCATCAGCAGTTGGCTGGCGACCGAGGTCGAAGGAGCGCCCGTCTCGCGCGAGAAGATGCTGGCGCACATCCGCCTCTTCTTCACGGCGGGCGCGACGACGACGTCGGATGCCCTCGGCAACCTGATCTTTGCGCTCGGCACGCATCCCGACGCGTGGCGCGCATGCGTGGACGAGCCCGGGCGCGTCGACGACGCCGTGCAGGAGCTGCTTCGTTGGTGTCCGCCGGTCGCGGCCCAGCCGCGGTTCAGCCGACCCGACGATGAGATCGAGTTCGAAGGCTGTGCGATGAAGCCGAGCACGTCGGTCTTGTTCGGCATCGCCGCGGCGAATCGCGATCCAGACGTCTTCCCCGACCCCGATCGCTTCGACATCGAACGCCGACCCGAGGGTCTGCTCACGTTCGGCCCCGGGCTGCGCACGTGCCCGGGCATGCACCTCGCCCAGAAGAACCTGCGGGTGGCGCTGCGCGTGCTGACCGAGCGACTGCCCGGTCTGCGTCTCATCGACGCCGAGGCACACGCGCCGCGGGGCATTCTGCTGCGCGGACCGCGCGCCCTGCCCGCCGCCTGGTAGCCGCCGCCCCGGCGCGACTTCGATCCGCTGATGCACCGGCTCTCGCCCGCCTGAGTCGCGCCTCAGCGCCGCGCCATGCGCGTGCGGGGTCAGCCGGCCCGGCGCCACAGCGAGGGGTTGCCCGACGATTTATCCACTTGTATAAACTGAATTGGTCAAACGACCAAGGCGGCCGCGCGGGTCGCCCGGGCCCGTTGATCGCCCGTTGCCGCCCCGACCCGAAATAGAGAAAAGGAGGGACCTCGCCGTGCCCGAGACCCAGCGCCAGTGGATCCTGGTGAAGCGACCGGTCGCTCGCGTCGAAGAGAGCTGCTTCGAGCTGCGAGAAGCCCCGCGCCCGGCACCCGCCGAGGGACAGATCCTCGTGCGCAACAAGCTCATGTCGTTCGAGCCCGCGATGCGCGGGTGGATCGAGGACCGACCCAACTACATCCCGCCCGTCGAGATCGGGGCCGTGATGCGCGCCATGACAGTGGGCGAAGTCGTCGAGAGCCGACTCGATGGTTACGCACCGGGCGATCTCGTGACCGGCACGATGGGATGGCAGGAGTACGCCGTCGGCGGCCCCGAGTTGCGCAAGCTCGCGCCCGGCACCGACCCACAGCTCGCGCTCTCGGTGCTCGGCATGACGGGCGTCACCGCCTACTTCGGCCTGCTCGAGATCGGGCGGCCCGAGGCCGGCCAGACCGTCGTCGTCTCGGGGGCGGCTGGGGCGACGGGCTCGGTCGCGGCGCAGATCGCGAAGGCCAAGGGCTGTCGGGTGGTCGGCATCGCGGGCGGTGAGTCGAAGTGTCGCTGGCTGGTCGAACGCGCCGGGCTCGACGGCGCGATCGACTACAAGAACGAATCGATCGGGGCGCGACTCGACGCGCTCTGCCCCGACGGCATCGACGTCTTCTTCGACAACGTCGGCGGGGAAGCCCTCGACGAGGTGCTGGGTCGCATCAACCAGAACGCGCGCGTGGTGATCTGCGGCGCGATCGAGCGCTACAGCATGTCCGAGCTGCCGCCGGGCCCGCGCAATTACATCAACTTGATGATCACCCGCAGCCGCATGGAGGGCTTCGTCGTGCTCGACTACATCGCACGCTTTGCCGAGGCGACCGAGCAGCTCGCTGCATGGGTCGAAAGCGGCGAGATCGTCTGGGAAGCCGACGTGCAGCGCGGTTTCGAGAACGTGCCGCGCACGTTGATCCGGCTCTACACGGGCGAGAACTTCGGCAAGCAGCTGCTCGAGGTTTGAAGCCTGGTGCTCGGCCGCAGCAAAGCATGAACGATCTCGAACGCAGCGGCGTCCGGCGCTACGCGTCGGCCTCGAGTGCCTCCCAGACCTTGGCGGGGTGATCGGCGGCCTTCGGCACCTTGGCCCAGTGCTTCTTGACCTTGCCGTTCGGTCCGACCCAGACCGTCGAGCGGATGACGCCGATCCGCTTCTTGCCGTACATCATCTTCTCGCCCCAGGCGCCGTACTTCTCCATGACCTTCTTGTCGGGGTCGCAGAGCAGCGAGAAGGGCAGCTTGTACTTCGCGATGAACTTCTGATGCGCGGCCTCGCCGTCCGGCGAGATCCCGAGGACGACGACCCCCTTCTTCTGCAGCTTCTTCCACAGATCGCGAAAGCCCTGGGCCTCCTTGGTGCAGCCCGGCGTATCGTCCTTCGGGTAGAAATAGACGATCACGTCCTGACCCTTGAAATCCTTCAGCGCGACCTTGTCGCCGTTCTGATCCTTGAGCGCGAAGGCCGGGGCGGCTCTTCCTTCTTCGATCGGCACGGACATCTCCTGCGAGGGGTGAGCGACGATCGAAGATAGCCCCGGGTGCGTGCACTGTCGGCGTCGATCAGGGGCGAGCGGGTTGCCAAGCCCCGCCCACTCCGAGACGATCCCGGTCACCGCCTTTGCCCGGGCGCGCACGTGCGCCGGGGCCCACACACCGGAGGATGCGCGTTGAGCCTCGCCGCCCAGGTCCTGACCTCGCTGATCGTCGGCATCTTCGCGGGGCTCTTCTTCGGCGAGCTGATCGCGCCCATCGGTGTGCTGGGCGACGCGTTCGTCCTGCTGCTGCAGATGACGGTGCTGCCGTTCATGATGGTGTCGTTGATCCGCGGCCTCGGCAGCTTGCAGTTCGAAGATGCCAAGGTGCTCGCCGTGAAGGCCGGCACCTTCCTGCTCGTGATCTGGGCCATCGTTCTGACCTGCATCGTGCTCATGACCTTCGGCCTGCCCGACTGGCCTTCGGCTTCGTTCTTCAGCAGTGACCTGGTCGCCGAGCAGGAGCCCTTCGACTTTCTCTCGCTCTTCATTCCCTCGAACCCGTTTGCGTCGCTGGCCGAGACCGTCGTGCCGGCCGTCGTCGTGTTCAGCGTCGCGTTCGGCATTGCGCTGATCGGGCTCGACGAGAAAGACGCGCTGCTCGAGGTGCTGAACGCCACCTACGAAGCGCTATCCCGCATCACGAACTTCGTCATTCGACTGGCGCCGATCGGCGTATTCGGCATCGCGGCCTACGCCGCGGGCACCACCGACCCCAAAGATATCGACGGGCTGCAGGTGTACGTCGTGCTCTATGCGGGCATGGCGCTCCTGCTCGCGCTCTGGACCCTGCCGATGCTCGTGGTCACGTTGACCCCGCTGCGGTACGGCCAGGTCTTCGGCCCCATGCGCAACGCGCTCATCACCGCGTTCGCGACGGGCAATCTCTTCGTCGTGCTCTCTTTGCTGATCGGCCGAACGAAAGAGGTGCTCTCGGGCATCGGCGACGAAGAGAACATGGGCGCACAGGTCGACGTCATCATCCCGAGCTCGTTCAACTTTCCGAGCGCGGGCAAGCTGCTCGCGCTGGCGTTCGTACCCTTCGCCGGCTGGCTGGCGGGGTTTCCGATCGGCCTCGCGTCGCTGCCCGCCTACATGAGCACCGGCGTCGTGACGTTCTTCGGCAGCACCTATGTTGCCGTGCCGTTTCTGCTCGACCTCTTCCGGGTGCCCACCGACCTGTTCAACCTCTTCGTGATCGTCGACCAGGTCGTCGGCAACCGGTTCAGCGCGCTGCTCGCTGCGGTGCACACGATCTGCCTGGCGATGCTCGCCGGGTGCGCCGCCGAAGGCCTCGTCCGGTTCGAGTGGCCGCGGGTGATGCGCTTCGCAGCGATCACGATCCTGCTCACCGTCGGTTTCGTGGGCGGTGTGCGAGCCGGCTTCGAATGGATGGGACACGAGTACGAGAAGTACTCGCTCTTCGTCGATCGTGGCCTGCAGACGACCGAAGCCGAGGTACGCGTGGGCGAGCAGGATCCCCGGCCCGTCGAAGAAACGACCGACCCGCGCCACCTGCTCGACCGCATCCGATCTCGCGGCGAGCTACGCGTCGGCTACACCGCGAACGCCCTGCCCTTCGTGTTCCGAAACGAGTCGGGTCACCTCGTGGGCTTCGACGTCGACATGGCGCAGACCCTCGCCGCCGAGCTCGGGGTCGAGCCGGTCTTCCACCTGCTCGCTCGCGAGACGTTGCTCGATGCCCTCGCCGCGGGGCGCATCGACATCCTCATGACCGGGTACCCCGTCACCGTACAGGCGCTCGAGCGCGTGAGCCTGAGCCGCCCTGTCCTCAACGAGACACTCGCGGTCGTCGTGCGAGACCACATGCGCGGCGAGTTCAGCTCGCTCGAAAAGGCGCGCGCGCTGCCCGCGCCGAAGATCGTGGTCCCGCGACTCGACTACTA
Source organism: Myxococcota bacterium (assembly GCA_965250285.1). GTDB lineage: Bacteria > Myxococcota_A > UBA9160 > UBA9160 > UBA4427 > CAYYSY01. The sequence continues at coordinate 5,904,943 of OZ252299.1, read as the reverse complement.
CAAGAAGAAGGCGCAAGAGCTCTTCCCGAATGCGGAGGTCGTCGAGCTCGACAACCCGCGTGACTTCTTCAAGCAGAGCGAGGGCGACGAAGTCTGGGATGCCCTCGTGACCACGGCCGAGCGCGGATCGGCCTGGAGCCTGATCTACCCCGAGTTCGCCGTCGCCGTGCCCCACCCGGCGCTGCTCGAGGTGCCCATCGCCTACGCAGTGCCCCAGGGCGAAGACGAGCTCGTCGCCGTGCTGGACGCCTGGATCGACCTCAAGCATCGAGACCAGACCATCGAGCAGCTCTTCGACTACTGGATCCGCGGTCGGCAGCTGCAGGTCGAAGAGCCACGCTGGTCGATCGTGCGCAACGTGCTCGGCTGGGTCGACTAGACCGGATCTCGACGATGACGACGGATCTCTTCGTGTACGGCTCGCTGCTCTTCGACGACGTGTTTCGCGCGGTCACCGGGCGGAGCGCCGACCATGAGCCCGCCGTGCTCGCCGACCACGCCCGCTACCGGGTGCGCGGCGCGAGCTACCCGGCCGTCGTGCCCGAGCCGGGCGCCGAGACCGAGGGCGTCGTCTACGCGAGGCTCGACGACGACACGATGGCAGCGCTCGATCGCTTCGAGGGAGACATGTACACGCGGGAGCGCGTCGCGGTTCGCTTGCCGTCGGGCCAGCAGAAGCAGGTCGACACCTACGTCTTCGCAGCACACCTGCACGACCTGCTCGAGCGCCTGCCGTGGGATCCCGCCGTCCAGGGGCGGGCTGCGCGCATCGAGTTCGGGCTCGGGCCCGAGTCGCGGGGCGCGGACGGAGAGGCCGGGACCGACTAGGCAGAATGGTCCCGGCCGACGCTCGCCCCCGAACGTCGACCGGGACCTACTCCGGCTCCTTCTAGGGAAGGCATGGAGCCGAAGACGAATGGACGGACCACCCTCTAGAACTTGATGACCACGTCGAACCAGAATCGCCAGGTGTCGACTTCGGGGAACGCGTCCGTCGCGCTGATGAAGTAGCCACCCTTCGCCAGAAGCATCAGATGCTTGCCGAAGTGGCGCCTGACCTCAGCATCGATCTCGTCGCCTCGATGCGTGTTTGTGTTGTCGTCCCAGAAGCGGTGATAGATGATCTTCGGCTTGAGCTTCCAAGGCATGGCCGGCGCGAGGTTGACGTAGAGGTCTCGAAGGCCCGCCGGACCACCATTGTTCAGATAGACGTCGACCCAACCATTGAACTTGTGCGCGGTCGCGAGTGGTGTCAGGAACTGCTGCCTGCCGTCGTCGCTCCCAAGCAGCTCGTACCCTGCGCCGAGGCGACCCAGGCCCTTGAGCTTGATGCCAGCCGCACCATGGATGTAGTTGGCCTTGTAGTCGATGGCCTTGTCCGCGTAGTTCTTCTGGAAGGCGTACGAGAAGAAGTAGTCGAACGTCACGCTGTCGCCAGTCGGGATCTTGCCCTTCGCAATGAAGCCGTAGCTCTGGTTCGAGTTCGCCGAGTCGTCGGCTGGCGCCGGCGCATTGGTCTTCAGGTCGAGCAGGTAGGCGAATGCCGTGACGTCCAGCTGCTGAGCGACCTTGTAGTTCGCGTTGAGCACATGCGAGTTCGACCGGAAGTCAGAGAGATTCGGGTTGGCCCCGCCGCCGCCAAAGATTCGGTTGACGTTGCCGATCCAGCCGTACTGAAACTTCAGATCGTCGAGCCCGAGCTTCGAAACGGCCGTCACGGCGTCGAAGGTCTGCTGATTCTGACGCCAGACCACGTTGCCGATGAATCTCCAGTCGTCGTAGATGATCTCCTGACGACCGCCCCTCGTCATCGAATCTAGGAGCTTCGCGTTCTTGTACTCGAGGTAGCCCTGCTGAACTTCGGTGCCTGGCGGATCCGCGATGACCGTCTGGCCCTCGGTGTTCGGCCCCTCCGTCGGCACCCAGTACGTCTTCTGCGTCGCGGTCGCGACGTTCTCGAAGCTGGTGTAGACGCGAAGCCCGTACCACGGCTTCGTGCCGTACCCGAGCTCCGTGCGCACCGTGTAGGCTTCGGAGCGTTCGAGCCCCTCCGCCTTGGCGAGCTCGATGCGGCCACGCACGTTGAGCGTCGGCGTGCCATGGATGAGCGCATCGACGAGGTTCTTCGCCTGGTCCGACTCCCCCTCTTGCGCCCACGCGGACGTGCCCACGCAGAGCAGCGCCCATACTGCCATCACAACCGCAGCGCCCACACACCTCCGTGTGAAGTCGCGCATCGTTCGATCCAGCGATTCGGTCCGTTCCATTCTGTGGTGTACCCTTTCTTCCTTCCCTAAAGACTCTCTAGCGACGAAGGCGGGCCCATCTCCCGCTCATGGCATCGCTCAGTTCGCTCGCGTCCGACCTACAGACGCACCTCTCTCGTTCGCCCATTCGCGGGCGCAAATCTCCCGTTCTCTTCGCGTGGCTCGACTCAGTCGTGTCCGAGCGGCTCGTCAGGCGGCGTCTTCGAAGCTCCCCCGATCGAGATCCTGGCCTTCGAGGAAGGCGATCAGGCGTTCGCGGAGCGCGTAGTACTCATCGGTCTCGAGCAAGGCAGCCCGATCCCGCGGACGCGGGAAGGGGACGTCGAGAATCTGCCCCACCTTCGCTGCCGGCCCATTGGTCATCATCGTGACCCGATCCGAGAGGTAGAGTGCTTCGTCGACGTCATGGGTGACCATCAGCGTCGTAATCTTGTTGTCTTCCCAGATGTCGAGCAGCAGCTCCTGCAGCTCGATCCGCGTCAGCGAGTCGAGCATGCCGAAGGGCTCGTCGAGCAGCAGCACCTTGGGCTTCAGCGCCAGGGCGCGGGCGATGCCGACGCGCTGGCGCATGCCGCCCGAGAGCTCGGCCGGTCGCTTGAACATCGCGTCGGCGAGCCCGACCCGGGAGAGATAGTGCTCGCAGATCTCGCGACGCTGACGATCGGTGCCATGTGCGTATACCTTCGCCACCCCGAGCATCACGTTCTCGAAGGCCGTGAGCCAAGGGAGTAGACAGGGCGCCTGAAAGACCACGCCACGATCAGGCCCTGGGCCAGCGATCTCCTTGCCACCGACGACAACGGCGCCGTCGGTGATCGCATTCAGGCCGGCCACCATGGACAGCACGGTCGACTTGCCACAGCCCGAGTGCCCGATCAGCGTGACGAACTCGCCGCGCTTCAGCTCTAGATCGAAGCCGTCGACGATGACCGCCGGCCCCTTGGGCGTGTCGTAGGTCTTGTTGAGACCGACGCATTCGAGAAATCCGGCCATGATCAAACGCTCCTTCGCTTCGGTGCGGTGAGATCCAGGGGCTCGAGGTCGGGCAGGTCGACGCTCGCGACCGCGGCCTTGGCCGACTGCTCTTCGCCCACCTGAAGCAGGTACTTCGTGACCTCGTTGCGGATCTTCTTGAACTCGGGGTCGTGGTTCATCGATGTGCGGTCGCGCGGGCGACCGAGCGGGACCGGGAAGGCCGGACCGAGCGTCGCGTTCGGGCCGGGCTTCAGCGGCACGATGCGATCGGCGAGCAGGATCGCCTCGTCGACGTCGTTCGTGATCAGGACGACCGTCTTCTGATCGCTGCGCCAGATCCGCTCGATCTCGTCCTGCAGCGTCGCGCGCGTCAGGGCATCGAGCGCCGAGAGCGGTTCATCGAGCAGCATCAGCTTCGGATCGGTGGCCAGACCCCGCGCCACCGCGACGCGCTGACGCATCCCGCCCGAGAGCTCGAGGGGCCGCTTCTCTTTGGCCTGAGTCAGGCCGACCATGTCGATGTAGTGGTCGGCGATCTCGATCTGTTCGGCCGTCGACTTCGAGCTGTGGATCTTCTTGACGGCGAGCATCACGTTGCCGCGCACCGTCAGCCACGGCAGCAGCGAGTAGTTCTGGAAGACGACGCCGCGGTCAGGCCCGGGCCCTTTGATCGGCTCGCCTGCCATCTCGATCGTGCCCGCGTCGGCCTCGATCAGGCCGGCAATCAGCGAGATGAGCGTGGTCTTGCCACTCCCTGAGAAACCGACGATCGCGAGAAACTCGCCTTCGGCCAGGCTCAGGTTGACGTTCGACAGAACCTCGGTTCTGTGAGCGCCCTCCCCGTAGCCCTTCGATACGTCATTGAGCTCTAGAAAAGCCATCTCGAAATCCTCAGCCCACCGAAGCTTCGAACGAAACGAAGTTCTGCATCACGGTCATCATGCGATCGAGCGCGAAGCCGATCCCGCCGATCGTGAACACCGCGACCATGATCTGCGCCAGCGTCTGGCTGCTGCCGTTCTGGAACATGTCCCAGACGAACTTCCCAAGACCCGGGTTCTGAGCCAGCATCTCGGCCGCGATCAGCACCATCCAGCCGACGCCGAGCGACAGGCGAAGGCCGGTGAAGATGAGCGGCATGGCCGACGGAATGATGATCTTGAACACCGTCTCGAACGTCCCGAGGCGAAGCACCTTGGCGACGTTCAGATGATCGCGGTCGACGCTCGCCACGCCGAGGGCAGTGTTCACCAGCGTGGGCCAGAGCGAGCAGAGCGCCACGGTGATCGCCGAGCTGATGAAGCTCTTCTCGAACATCGGGTCGGACGTGGTGTAGAGCGCGCTCACGAGGATCATCACGATCGGGAGCCATGCCAGAGGTGAGACAGGCTTGAAGATCTGGATCAACGGGTTCATCGCGGCGTAGATCCGATCGCTCAAGCCACACAGGATGCCGAGCGGCACGGCGATGAGCGAAGCGATCACGAAACCTGCGAACACCGTCTTCAGGCTCGTGAGAATCTGGTCGAAGAACGTGGGCTTGCCGGAGTAGTTCCGTTCCTTCCACGGCTTCCCGGCCGCCTCGTACTTGGCCTTCAGCGTGACCATGCGCTGATGGAACTCCTGCTCCTTCACGCGCTCTGCACGGTGCTCGTCGACGAGGTTGCCCGCCTCGGCCCAGACCGCCACCGGGCCCGGCACGGAGCCGATGCTCGTCTCGACGCTGCCGGCGAGAATCGCCCACGCGCCGAGGAAGATCACGATCGCGAGGATCGGGATCAGGATCTCTCGACTCAGTGTTCGGAGCTGCGTCTTCGGGTCTTCGCCGGTCGCGAGTCGGACCAGCGGGACGAAGATGCCGAGACCAATCGTCTCGAGTCCCTTGATGATGCGAGCCTTGCCTTCCATGAGAGTCCTGCCTTCCAGCGGTGTTCGTCGTGCTCGGGGCGAGCCGCCCTCCCGGCCCCTTCGGCCGGGAGGGCAGGGGTTGGATCAGTTGGCGCTTGCCATGCTGCGCTTGCCCTGGTTGCCGATCTCGAAGCTCGCGAGATAGGCGTTGGGCTTCTTGCCGTCGTAGACGATCCCGTCGATGAAGTCGCCGGTGGGCGGCTTGTAGCCGTCGGTCTTCGGTACTTCGTCGGCCGTGAGGTGCCCCTCTTCAACGAGAAGCGCTGCCGCCTTCTCGTAGATCGCGGGCTTGTAGACCTTGCGAGCGACCTCGTCGTACCAGCCGTCGGGCTTCTCCTCGCCGATCTGCCCCCAGCGTCGCATCTGCGTGAGGAACCACACGGCGTCGCTGTAGAACGGGTAGGTCGCGTCATGCCGGAAGAAGACGTTGAAGTCGGGCATCTCGCGCTTGTCGCCACGCTCGAACTCGAACGTGCCCGTCATGCTGTTCGCGATGACCTCTTCGTCGGCCCCGACGTACTCGGATCGCGCGAGGATCTCGACTGCCTTCTTGCGGTTCTCGGGCGACGCATCGAGCCACTTGCCGGCGCGGATCAGCGCCTTGACGATGGCCGTGGTGGTGTTCGGATTGGCTTCGACGAACTCGGAGGTCATGCCGAAGACCTTCTCGGGGTTGTTCTTCCAGATCTCGTAGTTCGTGACGACCGGCACTCCGATACCCTTGAAGACGGCCTGCTGGTTCCAAGGCTCGCCCACGCAGTAGCCCTGGATCGTCCCCTGCTCGAGGGTGGCAGGCATCTGCGGAGGCGGCGTGACCGAGAGCAGCACGTCGGCGTCGGTCGTTCCCGTCGTGTCGTTCTTCGTGTAGAAGCCGGGGCTGATGCCCGAGGCGGCCAGCCAGTACCGAAGCTCGTAGTTGTGGGTCGAGACCGGGAAGACCATCCCCATCTTGAGCGGGTCACCCAGATCCTTGCGCTCGGTGACAATCGGCACGAGGCCATCCGCAGTGATCGGGTGCGGCGGATTCGGCCCGGCGAGCTTCGGATCGTTCTTCTTCATCTCCTTCCAGATCTCGTTCGACACGGTGATGCCATTGCCGTTCAGATCCATGCTGAAGGGGGTGACGACGTGCGCCTGGGTGCCGATCCCGATCGTCGCGCCGATCGGCTGGCCCGAGAGCATGTGTGCACCGTCGAGTTCCCCGTCGATGACCCGGTCGAGGAGAATCTTCCAGTTCGCCTGCGCCTCGACGGTGACGAACAGGCCCTCGTCCTCGAAGAAGCCGAGCTCCTTCGCGATGACGAGCGGCGCACAGTCGGTCAGCTTGATGAAGCCGAACTTGAGCTCGTCCTTCTCGACGTCGAGCATCTCGGCCTGGGCCGTTGACGCGAGGGCCGATGCCATGGCAACCGACCAGAGCAGGATCGCTGCAGTGATCCGAAACCCATTGAGTGTCTTCAAAGACTTCATTTCGACGCTTGCTCCACTCCAAAAACACGAAGGGCGTCCTTGCACGCGTCTGCGTGCGAGGGCGCCCTTGCCCGGAGCCCTTTCGGGCTCATCCCTTCGATCTGGTCCCGTCATTGGAACCATGGCCGGTCAGCGGCCATCTGATGTCAGCGCGGCTCGGGTCTCACCCGCCTCGCGCCTGCTTGCCTCGGCCCGGTTTCGCGCTCAGCGCTTCGGGCTCGATCGGTGACCTGCGTTCTCTCTCCACCCGGGTCGTTTCCAAGATCCGTGCCAAGCACGAATGCGTCTCACGTCTCCCTCGCCGGCGCAGACCGTGCCAGTTCTCGCCCGCATGCCCACGACAGGGGCGGACAAGCCCAACCGGCGGGCATCGAACGGTCGCTCCAAGCCACCGCCGCCGTCGATCCGGGCACGGCCCCTCCAATGTTTCGAGCCCCGACCTTCATGACGGTCCATTCAGGAGGGCGAGATCGTCGAGTCGCACCCGCAGGTCGGAGACCTCGAAGCCCTCGAGATACGCGATCGGCTCTTCGGGCCGAAACACGTGCCCGTCCATGAAGCGGTCCGGGCCCATGCGAATCGACTTCTCGTCATCGTCGAGCCACCACTCTGCGTCGTGCAAGCCCTCACTCTTCTCGGACATCTCCGGGAAGGGCCAGCCGAGCTCTTCGGCCGCGTCGCGATGCAGGTCGGGGCGAAAGACCTGCTCCGCCGTCTCGCGCAACGCGATCGGCTTCTCGACCTGGCCCCAACGCACCATCTGAATCAGGTACCAGAGCCCGTGCGACACCCATGGATGGTTCGCCGCATGGCGGTGAAAGGCATGCCGCGTGCGAGGTCCGCCCACCGGCTCGTCGGGCGCGCGATCGACCATCGACGGGCTCACCGTCTCGACCGGGGCGTCGACGTAGCTCTCGCTTGCGACCACGTGCACCGTTTCGAGTCGGTGTGCCGGGTCGTCGACCCACGCCGCCGCCTCGAGCAGTGCTCGCACCACGGCTCGTAGCGTCGCCGGATGGCGCTCGGCCCACTCGGCCGTCACGGCGAACACCTTCTCGAGCGCGCTGGCCCAGATCTCGTCGGAGGTCACGATCGGAAACCCGACACCGAGATCGGCGGCCTGCTGGCTCCACGGCTCGCCCACTGCGTAGCCGTCGATCTTGCCCGAGGTGAGCGCGCGCACCATCGAGGGCGGCGGCACGATCGACAGCGAGACGTCACGGTGCGGATCGATCCCAGCCATGCCCATCCAATGGCAGAGCTGGTAGTAGTGCGACGAATGGGGATGCACCGCTGCGAAGCGAAGCGGCGGGGAGCCCGCGTCGCGGCGGGCACGGATCACCTCGCGCAACACGCCCGCCGCCTGCCGCGGATCGGCCGCACCCTCCGGCGAAACGTCGGTCATCTGCGCGCGAAGCTCGCGGGATACGGTGATCGCATTGCCGCCGAGGCTGAGCCCGATGGGGACGACCATCGGCGTCGACATGCCCGAGAGGCCGAGGGTCGATGCAAGTGGCATCGGGGCGAGCATCTGCGCCCCGTCCAGCAAACCGTGACAGACCTTGTCGCGCACATTGGCCCACGATGCCTGGCGTTCGAGCTTGACCGTCAGGCCGTGCTTCCTGAAGAAGCCTCGCTCCTTCGCGATGACCAGCGGTGCGCAGTCGGTGAGCGCAATGAACCCGAAGGTGAGCTCGGGCCGTTCGAGGCCGTGCGCAGCCTGCTCGCCGACACTGTCTTCTTGGCCCCCGATGCCTTCTGCCATTGCCCCTGCGCTCCGTCCCTCCGCCCCCTGCGGCGGATGCTTCGTTCGTTCGGCTGCTCTTCGATCTGCCCGTCGATCAGCTCTTCGCTCAGAGCAGGTCGGCCATGTCGATCACACGGCGGGCGACCTCCTGAATCTTCACGCTGCGGCTCATCGCCATCGTACGCAGCGTCTTGTATGCCTCGTTCTCGGTGACACCTCGCTTCTCCATCAAGATGCCCTTGGCTCGTTCGACCAGCTTTCGCTCGTCGAGCGTCGACTTCATCTCGCGCAGCTCGGCCTTGAGCGATTCATGGCGCCGGAAGCGCTCGATGGCCACATCGAGCACGGGCCGCACGCGGTCGGGAGAAGACCCCTTGACGACATAGGCGGCCACGCCTGCATGCACCGCGCTGCGGATCGAGTCGCGATCGGTGTCATCCATGAACATCACGATCGGCCGCGGCTGGTCGCCCCCCAGGCGACACATGCCTTCGAGGGTGTCGCGGTCGGGGCTATCGAGGTCGATGATGATCACCTCGGGCGCACACTCGGCGACCGCGTGCTCGAGATCCGACGCGGGGGTCGAGCGATGCACGACGTGGCACCCGGCCTCCTCGAGCCCGAGCGTGAGCTCGTCCGATCGCGCCTTGCGGGCATCGATCAGCATGACGCGCAGCTTCTCTTCCACCGTCTCCCTCGACGATCCCGGCCCACCCGAGCGACGACCTGCCCGAGTGATGGGTTCTTGCCTCAAGAGAAGAGCAAGGTTCGTTCCAACTCTTGCGCAATCGATCCGCAGGACTTCGTGCCACCCTCAGCCCAGATCGCATTTGTTGCACACACCTCTTATCTACGGTGCTCGCTCGATGAGCACCGCACAGTGCTTGTACGAGGGCTGACGCGAGTGCGGGTCGACGCACGGGTACGTGAGCCGATTGGTCTCGGCGTAGTGCATGGGCACGAAGACCTGGCCCGGAGCCACCGTCGGCCGCACCACGGCGGTCGCTTGCATCGAGCCACGGCGGGAGCGAATCACCACCACCATTTCGTCGTCGATGCCCAGACGCGCCGCGTCGTCGGGCGCGATCTCGACGTAGGGCTCGGTCCGGTGGAGCTTTCGCAGCACGGGTGACTTCGCGGTGCGCGTCTCGGTGTGCCACTGGCTCGAGGCGCCGCGGCCGCTGAGCAGCACGAACGGGTAGTCGTCGTCGACCGGCTCGGGCGGCGCGATCGGCGCCTCGAACACGAACCGGGCGCGCCCCCCTTCTCGATAGAACTGGCCGTCCTCGAAGAGCCGGCGCCCCGTGTCGGGCACGGCCTCACCGGCGCGCAGGGGCCACTGAATCCCACCGGCCTGGTCGATCGTCGAGTAGCCGTCGATCCCCGACATGTCGTTCGGGCGGCCGCGCGTGAGAGACCGCAGCAAGCCGAAGACGTCTTCGGGCGACTTCCATCGGTCGAAGAGCGCACCACATCCCCAGGCGTCGGCGATGAGCCGAAAGATCTGAAAGTCGGCGAGGGCCTGCCCGGGGGCCCGGCGCACCTTCTTGATCAGGCCGATGCGCCGTTCACTGTTGATGAACGTGCCATCTTTTTCGCCCCATCCCGCGGCAGGCAGGACGAGATCGGCGAGCTCGGCGGTCTCGGTGCTCGAGTACATGTCCTGCACAACCAGGAAGTCGAGCTTCTCGACCGCCTCCTTGAAGCCATTCTGATGGATCCACGTGTGCGCGCCGTTGGTCGCAACGACCCAGAGACCCTTGATCCGGCCTGCATGAATCCCGTCGACCACCTCGTCGTACGTGAGCCCTCCCTCCGAAGGGATCGACTCGACCGGAATGTCGAGGATGTCGGCGACCTCACGGCGATCGCTCTCGTCACCGAAGTGGCGACCACAGTAGAGGCTGCTCGTCGCGCTGAACATGCGCGAGCCCATCGCGTTGCACTGACCGGTGATTGAGTTCGCACCGGTCCCCGGGCGTCCGATGTGGCCGGTCATCAGGGCGAGATCGATGATCGACTGCGCGACACGCACGGCTTGATGTCCCTGGTTCACGCCCATCGTCCACCAGAACGAGACCCGCTTGCCGGCATGAATCAGCTGGGCCAACTCTCGGATCGCGTCGGCCGACACGCCGGCCCGCTCTGCCACGACCTCGGGCGCATAGTCGGCGACATGGGCCTCGAAGGCCTCGAAGCCTTCGGTGTGCGCGTCGACGAACTCGCGATCGATCCAGCCGTTTCGAATCAGCTCGTGGGCCACCCCGTAGAAGAAGTCGAGATCGCTCTTTGGCGCGATCGCGTAGTGATGGGTCGCCGCCATCGCCGTCTCGGTGCGTCGCGGGTCGACGACGACGATCTTCGGATCGTGGGGGTTGCGGCAAACACGCTCCCACATGATCGGGTGTGCGATGCACAGGTTCGAACCCACCAGAACGATGACGTCCGACTCCTCGAAGTCGTCGTAGCTGTACGGCGGCGCGTCGAAGCCGAACGACTCCTTGTACGCGGTCACGGCGGTCGCCATGCACTGACGCGTATTGCCGTCGCCGTGCGCGAAGCCCATGCCGAAACGACCGAGCGCACCGAGAAAAGCGAGCTCTTCGCTCGTGATCTGGCCCGTGCCGAGGAACGCGCAGGCATCGCCGCCGTGCTCGGCCTGAACGCGCTTGAACCCGTCGACGAACGTCTCGAGCGCGGTGGCCCAGTCGACCGGCACGAGCTCGCCGGCATCGTTGCGCACGAGGGGCGTCGTGGCGCGGTCGTCGGCGTCGAGCACGCGCAGCGCCTCCCAGCCCTTCGGACACGCCATGCCGATGTTGACCGGGTATTGCACCGCAGGTGAGAGGTTCGTCGCCTCGCCCTCTCGCAGATGCGCAACCAGACCACAGCCAGTCGCGCAGAACCCACAGACGACCGTCGTCGCTGCGTCGGGCGCCCGCTTCTCGGGCACCTGACCGAGGCCGAAGCGGCCGGGCTCACGCAGCAGCTCGCGGGTCAAGGGCCCGTCCTGCGCACGGATCAGTGATTCGACCCGAGCGCGCCAGCCCTCGCTCACCGGTTCTGCCTTCTTCGTGCTCATTCGGCCCTTTCCTTCGTGCCCGCGCTCATGCGCCCGGCATGCCGCGCGACGCTTCAGCCGCAAAGAACAGATGTCGCTCGGCGAGCTCGCCCCCGAAGCAGGCGCCCGCTCCCACGAGCGCAACGACGCCCACGAGCGCGACGGGCGCGCCCGCGGCGCTCACGAACGTCGCCAAGAGCAGCGCGGCAAAACCCGCGACGGCCAGGATCGTGCGCATTCGCACGCGCGGGGCCAGCACGCCGAGCTCGAGTCGCGCGCTGCGCACGAGCGCCGTCCGATCCGATGAAACGTCGGTGTCGCGCACGCGCGCCTCGATGAGCAGCTTGGCCGCCAAGGCGAGCGCACCGGCGCTCGACAGGCCGAGCGAGACCACGAGAGGCGCGCCGGTGATCAGCGCGATGGCAGCCCCCCCCGCCGTGCCGAGGATCCACGCCGTGCTCGCGAATCGCAGCGCGGTGCGCTTCAGCGACCAGAGCGGGCGGCCCGTGACGACGTAGATCATCACCGAGGTCGTCACCCCCAGCGCACCCGCAGCGACCGCGAGCAAGCTCGTCACGCCTGCACCGATCGGCAGCGACGCGGCGAGATCGGGCGCGAAGGTCGGGGCCACGGTCGCGACCGCGAAGTGCAGCGTGAGCGCGCCGAGATAGAGCCCGAGCGCGACGATCTCGCGGCTCATCCATGACGTGCGCAAACCGAGCACGGCGCGCCACGCGTAGAGCGGGCGACCGATGTGAAGGAAGGCAGCCGCCTGACCGGCTGCGGCGGCCCCGATCGCTGCGAGGGTCCAGGCCGCGGGCGCGAGGCCCCCCACGCCGAAGAGCCGCATGATGCAATCTACGGCCGTCAAGCCGAGCGAGGTCTGCACGAACACCAGCAGGACCGCCAGCGGCCAGTGCGCGTGATTCGGCTCGACGACGTCCCGGTCGGCGGCCAGCAGCTCGCGCGGTCCCGCGGTCGGCTCCACTTGATGAACGTACTGCGTGCTCGGCCGCGTGATCGACGTCGGCACGAGCTCGCTACCGGTGCTCGGGAGCAGCTCGCGCTCGGCGGCCGCCGCGCCACCCTGGGGCACGATCGCAATCGAGATCGCGCCGTTCGGACAGCCCTGCACACACGCCGGCGCCTCGCCCTCCGAGAGCCGACCCGTACACATGTCGCACTTGCGCACGATGCCGAGTCGCTCGTTGTACTGCGGCACGTCATAGGGACAGGTGAGCGTGCAGTACTTGCAGCCGATGCACTGATCGTCGAGGTGACGGACGATGCCCGTGACCTCATCCTTCTCGTACGCCTGCACCGGGCAGCCCGACATGCAGCCCGGATCCTCGCAGTGGTGACAAGCGCCCGTCACCGTCTGCTGCACCGCCTCGCCTTGCTCGACGCCGACGAGCAGACCGACCCGCCGCCAGGTCTCTCCCTCATCCAGCCCGTTCAGGCTATGGCAGGCCGTCACGCACGCCTTGCATCCGGTACAGCTGTCGAGGTCGACGCGAAACGCATACTGCTCACCGACACCGGGCAGGCCCGACGGGATCAGCTCTTCATAGAAGGGCTCCATCGCCGGGGCCTGCGCATCGACCTCGCGCAGCGCAAAGCGCTCGACCGCTGAGAGGTCGGACTGCTCCTGCAGGAGCAGGTCGACGAGCGACAGCCCGCCTTCGACGTCGTCTCGGATGGCTGCGCTCACCCGCACGACCCCGCGCAGCCGAGACGCTGCTTGAGCGTCGACGAGGGCGGCAGCTTGACCCACACGTCATCACCGCGCACTTCGACCGGGAAGGTCTCCATAGCGAAGGAGGGATCGTTCAAGCCCTTGCCGGTGCGCAGCGAGAACGTCTTCTTGTGCATCGGGCACGCGACCTTCGGCTCGTCACCGTCGGTCCCGAGCAGCCCGCGCGACAGCACCATGTCCTTGCGGTGCGGGCACGCGTTCTGACTGGCGTACCACTCGCCGCGGCGCGCGAAGTGGAAGATTGCGATCTGCGCGCCGCCATGGTCGAAGGCGCGACCGCCGTCCTGCGGTACATCGCCGACCTTCGCGACGCGAACCCAGCCCGCGGTCTCCTCGGTCGGGGTGTCCGTGCGCGCTGCAAGCTCGGCCTCGGCGACAGCCGGCCAGTCGACCGGTCGCTTCTGGCCGCGCTCCTGCACGAATGCGAGCTCACGATCGGGCAGCCGGCTCTCGACGAAGTGCCGGAACTCCTTCTGGCGCTCGGGGTCGTCGACAACCGCCTTCCACTCACATGCGTACGTGTCGACGAGTCGCTGCATGTCTTCTTCGAGCTGCGCGCAGATGCCGAGCACGTCGTCGACGATGACCTGCTTCAGATACTCGATGCCCCCGTCGAGCTCCTCGATCCAGCGCGCCGTCCGCTGCAGCGGCTTCGCCGTCTGGATGTAGAACATCAGGAACCGGTCGCAGAGCGCGATCAGCTCGTCATCGGAAAGGTCGGTGGCGAACAGATCGGCGTGGCGGGGGCTCGAGCCACCGTTGCCGCACAGGTACAGGTTCCAGCCCTGCTCGGTGGCGATGACGCCGAAATCCTTGCTCTGGGCTTCGGCGCACTCGCGAATGCATCCCGAAACCGCGCTCTTCAGCTTGTGGGGCGCGCGCAGGCCGCGGTAGCGCTCTTCGATCCGGATCGACATGCCCACCGAATCCTGCACGCCGTAGCGGCACCAGGTCGATCCAACGCAGCTCTTCACGGTGCGCATCGCCTTGCCGTAGGCATGGCCACTCTCGAACCCGGCCTCGACGAGCTCCTTCCAGATGTCGGGCAGCTGCTCGACGCGGGCGCCCAGCAGGTCGATGCGCTGCCCGCCGGTGATCTTGCAGTAGAGGTCGTACTTCTTGGCGACCTCGCCGAGCACGATGAGTTTCTCGGGCGTGATCTCGCCGCCCGGCACCCGCGGCACCACCGAGTAGGTACCGCCGCGCTGGATGTTGGCCAGGAATCGGTCGTTCGTATCCTGAATCGACGCGTGGTTGAGCACCAGATCGTTCCAGGTCGTTGCGAGGATCGACGCGACCGCCGGGCGACACACCTCGCAGCCGTCCCCCTGGCCGTGACTCGCGAGCAGGGCATCGAACGTCTCGATCCGGCCGAGCTTCACGATCCAGTAGAGCTCTTGCCGCGTATAGTCGAAGTGCTCGCAGATCGACTGGCTCACCTCGAGCCCCGACTTCTCGAGCTCGTCGGCGAGGATCTTCGTCAGCTGCGGCAGACATCCCCCGCAGCCGGTCCCGGCCTTCGTGCACGTCTTGATCTCGCCGACCGTCTGACAACCGCCCGCCGAAACCGACTCGCGCACGGCCCCCACCGTGACGTCGTTGCACGAGCAGACCTGCGCCCCGTCGTCGTCGAGCATGCCACCGCCGTCATCTCCTGCGACGCCGGCAAAGAGCCAGCTCTCGAGGCGATCGGGCAGATCGCGCCCGCGGCGCGTCGCATCGGCGAGCACGGCGTAGGGCTCACTGTCACCGACGAGGATGCCGCCGATGAGCTTCTCAGCGTGCCGATCGACCAGCAGCTTCTGATACACCCCGCGCAGCCGATCCTCAAAGACGACCGGCTCGATGTGTGTCGCTCCCTGTGCCTCATCGGCAAATGCGTCACCGAACGAGGCGACGTCGACGCCGAGCAGCTTGAGCTTGGTCGACATGTCGGCGCCGGTGAACGTGTCTTCGCCGCCAAAGAGTCGGCTCGCGAGCGTCGCCGCCATCTCGTAGCCCGGGGCCACGAGGCCGTAGACGAAGCCCTCGTAGAGCGCGCACTCGCCGATCGCGTGAATGTGCGGATCCGAAGTCGTGAGGTGGTCGTCGACCACGATCCCGCCGCGTTCGCCGACGGCGAGGCCCGCGTCGCGGGCCAGCTCGTCTCGCGGCCGGATGCCGGCCGAGACCACCACCATGTCGACGGGCAGATCATCGTCGCCGTCGAAGCGGAGTCCGGTCACGCCTTCGTCGCCGAGGACCGACTGCGTGCGTGCACCGAGCATCACCTTCACGCCGAGATCCTCGATCGCACCCCGCAGCAGAGCACCGCCCGCGTCGTCGACCTGTCGCGGCATCAGGCGATCCGCAAACTCGACGACGGCGGTCTCGAGCTTCATCTCGACGAGCGCCTTGGCGGCCTCGAGGCCGAGCAACCCGCCACCGATGACGGCCGCGCGCTGCGACTTCGCGCCGCGATCGCGAATGGCCTCGAGGTCTTCGATCGTGCGATAGACGTAGACACCCGGCAGATCGATGCCGTCGATGGGTGGCACGAACGGAGCCGAGCCCGTCACCAAGACGAGCTGGTCATACGCGAAGGTGCGGCCGTCGGTCGTCGTGACGCTCCTTCCGGCGCGATCGATCGCTTGGGCGCGGGCGCCCAGCTCGAGGTTCACGCCGTGCTCGGCGAACCAGTCGAGGCCGACGAGCGCGAGTTCGTCGGCCGACCGGCCGGCGAAGAACTCGGAGAGGTGCACGCGGTCGTAGGCCGGTCGCGGCTCTTCGCCGAGCACGGTGATCTCGAACCGGTCAATACCGCCCAGCTCGACCAGTCGCTCGCAGAAGCGCTGCCCGACCATGCCGTTACCGATGACCAAGATGCGCTCGCGCCCTTCCACCTGCATGGCTCTCCTCTTTCCTCTTCTTCTGATCTCTGGCTCTCACCGCGGCTCGGCCGCGCTCGATTCGTGCTCGCGCTCTCGGGCGCAGGCGGGTCGCCCGAATGAAAAAGGCGCCCCCCCTCCGCCGATCCGTCGCTCGGATCGCGAGGTGGAGACGCCCTTGTCTCCGACTCACCCTGGCTGGGTCTTCCCGAGCAGCCGTGCTCTTCGCTCAGCGGCTCGCATCATTGCGAGACCGGTTCGCCGGCACTCGGGAGGCCGGAGGCACGGCGCGAAGGCCGGCTTCCGGTGTAGACTGACCCCATGACTTTCAACATGCGTGCCACTCCCGATCCGGCCGAAGAGAGCCCGTATGGGTCGATTTAGGCGCAATTCGGTACGGGCGATGGCGCTCACGACGGCGCGGGTGCACATGCGATGAGCACGGCCGAACCCAACGATGCAGCCGTGGGCGCGTCCCGCTTGCAGCGACTCGAGGCGATCTTTCACGCCTGCTTCAGGCGGGAGTTCTCGACGACGATCGAGGGCGGCGGCGACGAGCCCCTCTACATCGCGAGCGACGCACCCGAGTCGAAGCCCCATCGCATCGTGTACCGCGAGGATTACTTCGCGAGTGCGCTCCACGAGATCGCGCACTGGTGCCTCGCAGGTGCCGCGCGGCGGGCGCTCGACGACTACGGCTACTGGTATCACCCCGACGGACGCAGCTTCGATCAGCAGCAGGCTTTCGAGCAGGTCGAGGCGAGACCTCAGGCGCTCGAGTGGATCCTGAGTGAGGCCTGCGGCCACACGTTCCACCTGTCGGCGGACAATCTCGACGGAAACACGGGGCCAAGTGAGCGTTTCGCCGAAGCGGTCGCACGGGCAAAGCGGGCATTCGAGTCACAGGGGCTCCCGCCGCGCGCGGCGCGCTTCGCCGAAGCGCTGCGCCGCACGCCCCTCGACGACGACACCCAGATCGAGGGACCGAGGTCGGTCGGCCTCGACGGCAGCGCGGCGTCGTGACAGCAACCACGCCAGCACGGGATCCGTGAGGCGCTCCGCCGATCGCGGCCGACCCGTCGACTGTGCCGCCCCCGACGCAAGTCGGCTTCGAGCGTGTAGCATCGGGGCATGACGGCCCCCCAGCGCCCCGGCACACCGGTCGAAGTCGATCGGATGACGCCGTACCTGTGGTTCCTCTTCGTTCTGCTGTCGACGGCGACCCTGTTCGACGGGTTCGACTCGGGGATGCTCAGCTTCGCGGCTCCTGAGTCGAGGCGGACGCTCGGGATCGATCTGTCCGAGTGGGGATTCATCAACTCGTTCATCCGCGTCGGCGTGTGGGCGAGCTTCCTCTTCATGCTGCAGGCCGACCGATTCGGTCGCCGCAACCTGATGATGCTGACGATCGTCGGATTCGCCGTGTTCAACGGACTCACGGCGCTCGTCACCGACAAGACCCAGTTCATGGCCTGCCAGTTTCTGGCGCGGCTCTTCCTTACCGCCGAGTACTCGCTGGCGGTCATCATGGCCGGCGAGGAGTTCCCGGCACGTCACCGAGGTCGGGCGATCGCGATCCTCACGAGCCTGGCCACGGTCGGCGTGATGGTGATGGCCAAGGGCGTGCAGCCCTTCGTCCTGCTGCCCGAAGGGGCCGAGGGCAACTTCATTCACTCGACCGGCATGGCCATGGTGACCTTTGCCCAGAGTCTGCTCGGGCTCGAGCAGGACGGCGAGAACTGGCGCGCCCTCTACGCCCTCGGTCTTCTGCCGCTCCTGCTCATCGTGGTGCTGCGCGTCGGCATGCGCGAGACGCGACGCTTCGAGGCCGTGCAGAGCGAGCGGGCGGTCTCACTCGGCTGGCGTGAGGTGCTGCGTCAGGCCGGACGCCCGTGGGAGAAGCGCTACCGGCGGCGCACCGCCATCGTCACCCTGCTCTGGAACTCGGTCCACGTCGTGACCGGACCGTCGGTCGTCTACTACGTGATCTTCGCGCGCGAGGAGCTCGGGCTCAGCGCACACACCGTCGGCGACATCGTCTTCTATGGCTACTTCGGCGGCACGGCAGGCCACTTCGTCGCGGCCTGGCTGATCGAGCGCGTCGGCCGCAAGTGGACGTGCGCGGGGTTCTACTTCGCGGCCGCGATCTCGATCACCCTGCTCTACCAGCACACCACGCTCTTCGGGCAGTACCTCTGGATGGTCGCGACCGTCTTCTGCTTCGGCGCCGCCAATACGGCCACCCACGTCTACGCGAGCGAGCTCTTCCCGACCGAGATCCGGGCGACGGGGTACGCCTGGACGACGAACCTGACCGGACGGATCACCGAGGTCGTGACCCCGGCCGCCATCGGCTTCTTCATCTACTGGCTCGGCATCGCCAACTCGATCGCGGTGGTCGCGATCGGCCCGGTCTTGGGAGCCCTCCTCGTGCTCCGATACGCCCCCGAGACGAAGGGGCTCACCCTCGAAGAGATCCAGGCCGCCCTCGAGACCGAAGAGCCCCAGCCCCAGACCTGATTCGCCGCCCGGCACCTCCCGGTTCAACTTTCCGAAAAAGCTGCCGATACGACGTAGGAGAGACCAGATCCGTACGTCGAGTCGAGCCGGAGGGGGGCCGGGCATGAAGACGTTCAAGTGGACCGTGCCATCGGCACACCACAGCGATCCGCGATCGATGAATCGCGATGAGTACGCCCGCTGGGCCCGGATCCGGGCGCGCGGCCTCGAGTGGTACGTCGTCCAGAAGGGCCTGCTGATGCTCATGGCCGTACCAGGCATCTCGTGGCTCTCGGGCGGCCCCGGCTTCGACGCGCAGGTCGCCACGTTCTCGTGGTTCGGCGGTCTCTGCGCCGGCACGCTGGTCTGGTTCCGTCACGAGGCACGCTTCGAGCGCGCCCGCGACGCCGGCATGCGCGCAGCAGGTGACGAAGTCGCCGACTGACGCGCACGCGCGGCTTGCCGCGCCTCTACACCGTGCTGCGTCTCGAGCTGGCCCGCGGGGCGAATCCTCGGCCGCCCATGGCTTCGCAGCTCACCTTCGCTTCATCGATTACATTCCGGTGGCGCCGCCCCGATCCAGCGGCGCACCGGGTGAGCGCGGCGCGGGGGACGGCACGCGCGCCCGGGGCGACGACGAGGGGAACGGTCACACCCGATGTTGAGCGCGCTGGCGGAACACATCCGGCCCTGGGTCGACACCCTCGCACCGCCGGTCGAGAACGAGACGATCGAGGATCGCCGCCGCGCGCGGCTCCTCGTCACGGCCGCGCTCTTCGGGGCAGGCATCCTCTTCGCCACCGCCGCGAACACGATCTGGCTCGAGAACGATTGGCGGCTCGCCGTCCTCAACTTCGGGTGGGGCTGCGCGACGCTCGGCATCGTCTTCTTCTCGCGACGCTATGGCTCGATCGGCCTGCTCGCGAAGACCCTGGTCAGCCTGCTCTTCTTCCACACGCTGCTCATCTCGGCGCTCGCAGGCGGCCGAAACGTCGGCGCTCTGTTCGCCTTCTCGGTGTATCCACTCGTCGCCGTGCTCGTGGCGGGCTGGCGCGTGGGCCTGGTCTTCACCGGTCTCTCGGTGGGCGCCGTGCTCCTGACGCCACAGCTGCCCGTCGACTGGCTGGCCCGCGAAGACCTCGATCCGGGCCCGGTGCCCGGACCGCTGATCCGCGATGCCCTGAACGTCGTCTTCACGGTCGGCATCATCGCGTCGCTGTACGATGCCGTGCGCAACGAGACACTCGCCGAAGCACAGCGGGCCCGAGAAGAAGCCGAAGCGGGTAGCGCGCAGGCGCGCGCTTCGGCCGAGCGACAGCAGACGCTGATCGAGATCTCGCGCCGGCTTCAAGACGTCTCGTTCGAAGCCTTCGAACACGAGCTGCAACGCGCGCTCGAACAGACCGCGCAGCTCGCGGGGGCCGATCGCACGATCCTTCGGCTGATCCGCGACGGCGAGTACGTGGGGCGTCTGGCCTGGGGCGTCGCCGTCGATGACCCCTCGACCGTCGAGAACGATCTCTCGACCGGCATTCGCAAGTACGGCTGGACCACGGGCCTGATCGGCCGAGGCCACATCGGACAGGCCCGCCGACCGAGTGAGCTTCCCGAGGCCGCCGCTGCCGAGCGTGCGTACCTCGAGCGACGCGGCGTCGTGTCGTGGCTCTGCGTTCCGATCCAGGCCCAGCGCAACGTCATCGGCTACCAGACCTTCGAGACCACGCAGGACGAGAAGACCTGGGACGAGGCCGAGTGCGCGAGCCTGCGCCTGCTCACCGAGCTGCTGGCCTCGGCCGTACTGCGCCACCGCACCGAGCAGGCCCTGCGCGAGAGTGAGCACCGCTTCTCGAGCGCCTTCCGCCACCATCCCGACGCGATGGTCATCATGGATCTCGAGACCGACGCCATCGTCGAGTGCAACGAGCAGTGGCTGCGGGAGATGGCCGCGTCGACCCGCGAAGAGGTCATTGGACGCACGCCCTGGGAGTTCCAGTTCGACTTTCCTGCCGAGCACCGCGAGGCCCTGCGCAACGTCATCCGCGACGGCGGATCGGTGCCCGCGGTCGAGGTCCCCGTGCGGGGCCGCGGCGGTGAGATGCGCACGTACCTGATCTCGGCAACGCGGATCGACGTCGACGGCCGCCCCTGCACGCTCGCCAACGTGCACGATCTGACCGCGCGCAAGGAGCTCGAACAGCAGCTGCTCCACGCACAGAAGATGGAGGCGGTCGGCCGCCTCGCCGGCGGGATCGCGCACGACTTCAACAACATGCTGACCGTCATCTCGGGCTACAGCTCGAGCCTGACCGACCACCTCGATGGCGAGCTGCGGCACGACGCCGAAGAGATCCACCGCGCCGCCCGACGGTCGGCCAACCTCACGCGCCAGCTGCTCGCGTTCAGTCGCCGCCAGGTGCTGCAGACCGAGGTCATCGACGCAAATGACGTCATCACCGGTCTCGAATCGATGCTGCGCCCGTTGATCGGCGAGTCGATCGAGCTGTCGATCTCGCTCTCGAGCGAGTGCGCCTGGGTGCGCACCGATCGCGGTCAGCTCGAGCAGGCGATCGTGAACCTCGTCGTCAACGCCCGCGACGCGATGCCCGACGGGGGCACCGTGCGCGTGAAGACCCGCCGTGTCGTCCACGACGCTTCGACGTCGGGCGGTGCCCGGCCGGTCGCGCTCGATCCCGGCCCCTACGTGGTGCTCTCCGTGAGCGACGAGGGTGAGGGCATCGATCCCGATCTCGTCGAGCACGTGATGGAGCCGTTCTACACGACCAAGCCCGAGGGCGAGGGCACGGGGCTCGGCCTCCCGATGGTGCATGGCCTCGCTCGCCAGTGCGGGGGCACCCTCGTGCTCGATAGTGAGCCGGGCCAGGGCACGCGCGCCGAGATCCACCTGCCCATGGCCGACGCAGCCGAGGCCGGCCAGCGAGCGCCGACCGTCGCGCCCGCGCGCGCGGGCGCGCAAGCCGTGCGACGCATCCTGCTCGTCGAGGACGAGCCGACGCTCCGCCGGCTCGCCGTGCGAACACTGCGATCGGCGCGGTTCGAGGTCGTCGAGGCCGAGAACGGCGAAGACGCGCTCGAGCGCGCGCGCGACCTCGGCGCCGGCCTCGACCTCGTCGTCAGCGACGTGGTCATGCCCCGGATGTCGGGCATCGAGCTCATGCGCCGACTTCGCGAGCTGCGACCCGACCTGCCCGTCGTCCTGATGTCGGGCTATCCCGCCGCCGACGGCGAGGGCGTCGAGATCCCGAGCGACGTCGCGTTTCTGCAGAAGCCCTTCGAGCCGGCCGTCATGCTGGCCGCGATCAACAGCGCGCTCGAGGGCAAGACCCAGGATCTCACGCCGGTGTCGTAGCGCGCTGGGCCGCGCCCTCGCGGGCGCCAGGGCTCACGCGGCGGGCGCCGGCTGTGCGCCTCGAATCAGCCGACCGTTCAGCTCGCCGGTCGGCTTGCCCTCACGGAACGCGACCCGCCCCGATACGATCGTCACCTCGTAGCCGTCGGCGCGCTGCACGAGGCGGCGCCCGCCGGCCGGCAGGTCGTGCACGATTTCGGGCTCGTGCAGGGCCAGCCGATCGAAGTCGATCACGTTCACGTCGGCCTTGTAGCCGGGCGCGAGCACGCCGCGATCGTGTAGGCCCACGAGCTCGGCCGTCTCCTTGGTCTGCATCGAGACCAGTCGCTCGAGCGCGATCTTCTCGCCGCGGGTGCGGTCGCGCCCCCAGTGTTGGATCAGCGTCGTCGGGAAGCTCGCATCACAGAGCGCGCCGCAGTGGGCACCCCCATCCGAGAGACCGAACACGGTGTGGGGATGCTCGAGCATCTCCTTCACATAGTCGAGATTGCCCGGCAGATAGTTGAAGAGCGGGTGATAGATGAGCGCCTGCCCGTCCTTCTCGAGCAGCATGTCGTAGGCGACCTCTTCAGGCCGTCGTCCCTCACGCTCGGCGATGCCGGCGACCGAGTCTTCGGGGGCGGGCTCGTAGTTCGCCGGCTCGCCGAGGCGGAACATCTTGTGGAAGCTCGTCACGATCTCGTACACGAGGGTGCCGCGCAGCTTCTCGCTCGGCCCTTCGGCCAGGATCTTCTCGCGCATCGCGGGGTCGCGCAGCGCCTCGACCTGAGCTTCGGGGTCGAGCAGGTTCGTCGGACCGAACGACGGGTGGAACGAGAAGGGATTGAGTGTCGCCGAGAGGCCGAGCAGCACGCCGGTCGCGCGCGGCGGCACCTGGCCCCGCATCGGCAGACCATCGGCCTGGGCCTTCGTGATGCCATCGAGCAGCTGGCGCCACCAGTCGGGCCGCGCGTCCTGCTGCTCGACCGTGATCGAAACGGGCAACCCGCTCGCCTCGACCATCTTGCGGAAGGTCGCAAACTCGTCCTCGAAGTCGTAGAAGTCGCTGATGCCCTGGAGCACGCCGCGGCCGCCCTCCCCCACGATCTTCGCGATGCCCACGAGCTCTTCGGTGCGGGCGTCGACGGTCGGTGCGAGTACGCCGTTCGAGTCGCGATGCTTCTCGGTGCGCGACGTCGAGAAGCCGAGCGCGCCGGCTTCGATGGCCTCGCGCGCAACGCGGCCCATCCACTCGATCTCTTCGGGCGTCGCGATCTCGTGGTTCGCGCCGCGCTCGCCCATCACGTAGGCGCGCACCGCGCCGTGCGGCACCTGAGCGCCGACGTCGATCGCGAGCGGCGTGGCTTCGAGCGCATCGAGATACTCGGGGAAGCTCTCCCAGCGCCAGCGGATGCCCTCGTGCAGCGCCGTACCCGGGATGTCCTCGACACCCTCCATCAGACCGATCAGCCAGTCGCGTTGTTCGGGCCGGCACGGCGCAAAGCCGACGCCGCAGTTGCCGGTCACGATCGTCGTGACGCCATGCCACGTCGAGGGAGTGACGTACGGATCCCAGGTGATCTGACCGTCGTAGTGGGTGTGAGCATCGACGAAGCCCGGCGTAACGATGCGGCCGGCGGCGTCGATCTCTTCGCGACCGGGCTCGGTCACTTCACCGACGATGCGGATGCGGTCGCCGTCGATGGCGACGTCGGCTTCACGCGGCGCGGCGCCGGTGCCGTCGTAGACGAGTCCGTTGCGGATGACGAGATCGTGCATGGGGAACCTCCGGGCGTGGCCCGACAGTCTACCCGAAGCGCGGAGGCGAGCGGACGGCCGCCCCGCCGGGCACCTAGAAGCGGTAGGTCGCGGTGGCGATCACGTTCGAGCGCGAGCCGCCGAACCCGAGCTCGGCCTGCAGGCTCAGCCAGCGCTTGACGTCCCAGTTCGCGCCGGCGATGAAGTTCCAGCGATCCTTGTTCTTCTGGCGGAGGCTGAACCCGATCGTCTCGAGCTGGGGCGAGCCAGGCTGGCCGATGTTCACGGGAATCGTGCCGCTGAGACGCACGTCGGTCACCAGGAAGCCGGCCCCCATGTAGGCCTGCACGCTGCCGAGATTGCCCATGTCGCCGGTGATACCGCCGCGGGGGCTGAAGTAGATCGCCTCGACGCGGGTATCGACGATGTCGATCCAGCTCCACGTGTAGGCGAAATTCGCGAGCGCGAAGAACTGACGCCAGCCGACGGCGACGACGGTACCCAGGGTGACGTTGCCGCCCTGATACTCGGGCTGAATCGTGACGTTGAAGGTCTGACCACACAGCTCGGGCGGTGCCGGGCCGTTGCAACCGAGAATCGGCGGCAGGATCGCGTCGATGAGCGCCGTGCCATCGAGCTGGATCGGCACCTCGACATCGCCGCTCACGTAGCCGCCGGTGACGTAGACGTTCATGAACGGCAGCACCCACGCGTCGAGCTTCATCTGACCGACGGTGTTCTCGACCCGCGCGGTCCCGAACGAGAGAAAGTCGATCGGGATCTCGTCGCCGCCGTTGAACGAGACCTTGAGATCCGAGACGACGGCGTCCTGGTTCTGCATGTAGAAGACGCCCCCCGCACCGTACGGGTTGGGCAGCTCGAAGCCCTGGTCGATGACCTCCTGCGCGAAGAAGGGCAGCCAGCGACCCCACTCGATGCGCTCGCCATCGCGCGTCGCCGCCTCGCCGACCTGACGGTCGCCGAGACTCGGCAACACGTTGTTGTCCATCGTGTAGCTGCGCGCCGGATCGGCCGGCGGCGCCTCGGCGTCGAGCGACCAGGGGACCTCGCCGGCGGCGCCTTCGCCGGCGGGCGCTGTCGCTTCGCCCGGTGCTTGATCCTCGGCTGCGATCGCCGGCGGAGGGGCGGGGGCGGCTTCGCCTTCGGCGGCGCGCGCGCCCGGCGTCACGAGCACGAGCAGCAGAAGCAGCAGCAGAGGGAGGGCGCCTGCGAGCCAGCCGGGGCGACCCATGGGGCGGGCCTACTGGCCCTCCTGGCGCCGATTCGGGTTCGGGCCGCCCTCGATCATGGTCATGTTCTCGGTGTCGTAGATCGGTCCGCTGCCGTAGAACGGCGCGATTTCGTTCACCAGCTCCATGGCCGGCAGGATCCGCTCGTCGGTCCAGGCGTTGGTCATGATCCGACGGCCGATCTGGTTCGCGTCCCGCAGCAGGGTGCCGATGCGACGCACCGTACCGCGCGTCGTCTCTTCGGTGCCGCCGCGCCTCACCTGGGTGGCGAGCGCGCGGCAGTGGCGGTCGAGGTTGCGCAGCGTGTCCATCATCTCGGCCGCCGCCACGCGCTTGCGACTGTCGGGCGTCCGCAGCACCGGATTGTTTCGAAACGAGTTGCGCAACGCGAGCATGGCGTCGGCGAGCTGCTGCGAGAGCTCGGTCATCCGCTCCTGGTCCCACGGCTTCATGGGCACTTCGTTGCGGCTGAGAATGTCCTCTTCGTTCTGCCCTTCGTGATGCGCGTGGGCGTGCTCGGAGGCCTCGCCCATCGCATCCGTCGCCTTCGTCTCGTCGGGCGTGCTCTTGCCGCAGCCGAGCGAGAGCACCGCGGCAGCCAGGCACACCATCAAGAGGCTCGAGGTCGAGGACGGGCGCGCGGGCATGGAGGCCTCCGGATCGAGTGAGGCGCCCTCGCCGGCTGCGAGGCGCCGTTGCCATCGGTCTCGGGACGATGGGCCGATCAGATGGCCATTGCAAGCACGATCTGGGGCCAGCCGGCAGCCGCCTTACGGCCTTCAAGTGACCTGCCCGGGCGGCCGAAACCCTCGAGTGGAGGAGATCCGACGGCATGGGCGGATTCGGTCAGGTTCTCGTCGAGAAGGGTGCGATCAGCGCCGAGCAGCTCGAAGAAGCGCTGCGCTTCCAGCAGGTCTATGGCGGGCGCATGGGCACCGTCGTGGTCGATCTCGGCTTCCTCGCGGTCGAAGAGCTCGCCGAGTATCTGAGCGACGCGAGCGGCGCGCCGCTGCCGCCGCCCGAGTGGCTCGAAGCCCCCGATCCTCAGGCGCTCAAGCAGGTGCCGCCGCCGATGATCCGGCGCTGTCAGGCCCTGCCCATGCGCGTCGAGAACGGCGAGCTGCACGTCGTCATGCTCGATCCGACCGACCCCGAGAAACTCGACTTTCTCGCCATGGCCTCGTCGCGGCGTGTGGTGCCGTACGTGCTGCCCGAACGCAAGCTGCTCTACTGGCTCGAGGTGCACTGCGGCATCGACCGGCCGCCGCGCTTCCTCGGCATGGTGACGCGGCCCCGTCAGATCGGGCTCACGAAAGAAGAGGTCGAGTCGGGCACACCGATGCTCGACTCTCGCGAGCGCATCGATCAGCTGGCCGCCGAGACCGAGACCTGCGAGCCGGTCGACGAGGGTGCGCTGCTCCCCGAAGACGGCGACGGCGTGGCAACCTATCAGCCGCTCAGCCTCGGCACGCCCATCGAAGACGACGCGACGCAGACACGAGCCGAGCCCGACGACGAGATCCTGCTGCTCGATGAGCTGGTCGCCGAGAGCCCCGAGGCCTGGGAGCTCGACGAAGCGACGCCCGGCGCAGAGCAGAGTGAGGGGGCGACACCCGAGCAGGCCGCGCACCACGACGGCGCAACACCCGCATCGGCCGCCCCGACCGAGCCGACGTCGTACCGCCTCGCGCGGCTCGAGAACGAGCTGTATCAGAGCCGGAACCGTGATGAGGTCATCGGGCTGGCGCTCGAGATCGCGAGCCACTTCTGTGCGAGCGCCGCACTCTTCGTCGTGCGCGGCGACACCGTGTCGCTGTTTCGCGCGAGCGGCCGGCCGAAGGTCGATGGCGACGCG
Source organism: Myxococcota bacterium (assembly GCA_965250285.1). Taxonomy (GTDB): domain Bacteria; phylum Myxococcota_A; class UBA9160; order UBA9160; family UBA4427; genus CAYYSY01. The sequence goes on along the minus strand of OZ252299.1, from coordinate 5,878,184 downwards.
CTCTCGATTCCGCTGCAGACCCCCAGCCTCTTCACGGCCCCGGCCCAATCGGGTCACGCCTTTCGTGGGCAGCCGCCGCAGGGGGGCGTGGACGGTCGCGTGCTCGACGGTCTGGGCCGCGACACGGTGCAGGAGATCCTCGTCCACCCGGTCGTCATTCGCGGCCGCGTGGTCAACCTGCTCTACGCCGACAATGGCGGCGAGGTCTTCGGCGAGACGAGCGTCGGCGCGCTGAACGCGCTCAGTCACACGCTGGCGAATGCGTACGAGCGCCTGATCGCCGACCAGCGACGCCAGCGCACATCCTGAGCCCCTGTCCTCGCCCGTAAGAACGCCCTGAGCTCGCTCTAGCGAAAAATTGGTCCGATGACTGGACCTTTGGGGAGCGGTCGCTTAGGTTGAGCGCATGCCGCCGTCGCACCGCGCCCCCCTGCCCCGAGTCGCCCGGCGCTCCCTGGTCGAGGGGGTCGTCGATGCGCTCGCGCTGCCGATCCTGCGCGACGAGCTGGCGCCGGGCAGCGCCCTGCCGCCCGAGCGTGAGCTGGCCGAGCAGCTCGGCGTACGTCGGGGCGCGCTGCGCGAAGGCATCCAGCGCCTTCAGCAAGCGGGCCTCGTCGAGGTGCGACAGGGCGGCGGCACGCGCGTCCGCGAGTGGCGGCGCAGCGCCGGGCTCGAAGCGCTTCCTTCCCTGCTGGTCGACGCCGACGGCCGCCCCGACACCGGCGTGCTGATGAACGTGCTCGAGATGCGCAGCGCCCTCGCGCCCGACCTCGCGCGACAGGCCGCGCGCCGCCGCAGCGATGCGCAGGTGTCACAGCTGCGCGCGCACCTCGAAGCGCAGAGTCGACCGGGGCGCAGCGACGCGGAGCAGAGCGCATCGGTGGCCGCGCTCTGGGACACCCTGGTCGATGCATCATCGAACATCGCGTACCGCCTCGCCTACAACGCGCTGCTGCGCGTCGCCGAGATGGGCGGTGCCTGGGTCGAGTCGCTGCTCGCCGAAGAACGCGGCCGCATCGATCTGCAGGCCGATCTCGTCGAGGCGATCGCGAGCGGCGACACCGAGCGCGCCGGCGAAGCAGCGAGACAGCTGACGGCGTGCGGCGAGCGCGCCTTCGCACGCGCCCTGCTCGAACCGCAGACGATCGACGATTCTCCCGCGCCCCGAACGGATCCCCCCGCATGACCCCGACACCCGACTGGCTCGCCGGCATCGGCACGACGGCGCTCGCGTTCGCGCTCGGCTTCGCCGCCTGGCCCGGCGTGGAGTACCTGATCCATGCCACGCTCTCGCACCGGTTTCGCACCTTCGTGACCCCGCTTCACATGGGCCACCACAAGAACCCCCACGGCGTGCTGACGGCACCCCACGCGTGGGTGCCGACCGCGATGGCGGTCTGGTGCGTGCTGTGGGGTCTCTTCGGGGCGGCGTGGGCGACGCCGGCCGTACTGGGCCTGCTCGCCGGGTTCGCGCGCTACGAGCGGCTGCACTGGCGCATTCACTTCGACCGCCCCCGCAGCGCGCGCGAGGCGGTGCTCTTCGAGCACCATCTGGCGCACCACTACCGCGATGCGCGCCACTACCACGGCGTCACCACCCGACTGCTCGATCGGGTGTTCGGCACCCTGCCCGACACATGGGCGGACGACTACGCCCACGTGCGCGGGCGTGAGCCGCTCACGCCGGGCGACACCTGGGCGGTGTACAAGCCCGGGGGCCTGCGCGCGATGCGCACGCGCGGAGACGTCTCGGCCAAGAGCGGCGCAGCGGCTCCCCGGAGGACCGGGCCGTAGGTGGCGCGACGACGACGCGGTTGTCGCTACCCTCGACGCTGATGCGACCTCTCGAGAAGCGACGAACGGGGCTGCTCCTGGCGGCCATGAGCCTCTTCCTTGGCGCGTGCGCGAGCAGCGGCCTGGTCATCGAACCGCCGGCCGTCGCCGAGCTCACACCCGATGCGCAGACGCGCCCGGTGCAGATCGGCACCGTCACCGACACCCGGGTGTTCACGACGCAGAGCTTCGCTGCACCGAAGCCGTCGACCCGCGGTGATCCGAACGACGCCGCCTACACGCAACGCGTCTTCGGTCGGCGGCTCGAGAACAACTCGATCCTCGGCGCCGATCGGTTCACCGCCGATCCCGGCGGCGTGCCCGACCTGGTACGCAAGTCGATGGCGGCGGGTCTCTCACGGGCGACGCCGCCCTACGTCGTCGTCGATGATCCGAAGGCGCCGAAGCTCGACGCGATCATCGAGCAGTTCTGGATTCGCGACGCCCTGCAGAGCAGCTCGGCGCGCCTCATCTACGAGGCCGTGATCCGGGTGCAGGGCGACGTGCCCGGCTTCGAGTCGTCGGTCGTGCTGCGCGCGCACGGCTCACTGCTCGGCCAGGCCGAGGACGGCGTGCTCTGGCGGACCGCCATGAAGCGGACGCTGCAGCAGATCGCCGACCAGATGGCGGAAGCCGCCAGTCCCGATGGTCTGCTCAACCCGCCACCGGCCCCCGAAGCCGAGTGAACGCGCGTGCGGGCGCCGCATCTCGTCGGGTGACACGATGAGCGCGCCTGCACCGGGCCGAACCCCGGAAGCCCTGAGCATGTTCGCCAGCACCGGATCGGGCCGGATCGGGTCATGAGCATTCCCGGGCCCGGCCCGGCGCTCCGAGTCACGTCGTGACCCTGCTGCTCGGCGCCCTTCACGCAACCCTCGTAGCTGCGCTCTTCGTGTACGTCGGCCATGCCGGCGCCGTGCGAGCCGAGCTCGAACGCGGCTCGCTCCTGCGCTGGACGGCGGCGTGCGTCCTCGCGCCGGCCGCGGCGATCGCGATCTTCAATGGGCTGTCGACCGCCGGCCTCTATTCCGCCACCTCCGCCACGATGGCGCTCGCGGCCCTGGCGGCCGCGCTGCGACTTGCCCCGTCACGCAACGGTCCGCCGCGCATCGCCGCACTGCTCGAGCAAGATCGCCATGCGCTCGCACGCCTGCTCCGGCCGGCGCTTCGGGGTGTATCGGGCGCCGTTGCGGTCGGCTTCGGACTCGCCGCCAGCCTCACGATCGCGCACGCGATCGTCGCGCCGCCGCTGGCCTGGGACACGCTCACGTATCACGCGGTGAAGGCGGCCATGTGGCTGCAGGCGGGCGGGGCTCTGCCGCTCGAAGCGCCGGGCGGCTGGTCGACCCACGTCGGTCGACTCGGCGGAGCCGACGTGTTGACGTCGTGGACGCTGCTTGCAGGCCGGGGCGACGCGCTCTTCGGCACCGCCGACGTGTTTGGGTGGCTCGGCATCGCGCTCGGGCTGCTCGGCCTCAGCCGTGAGCTCGGCCTGCGCGTTCGCGATCGTCTGGCGGTCACCCTCTACGCCTGCTTCGTGCCCGCGACGCTGCTCGCGGTCGGCAGCGGCTACGCCGAGCTCGCCGTGACCGCCATGATGGCGCTCGCGCTCGCGCTGCTGTCGCACGCTCTGCGCACTGGGCATACCGGCGCATGGGCCGTCGGGGTCGTCGCGATCGGAACACTGATGTCGATGAAGCTGATCGTCTGGCCCGGCGTGGCCGTGCTGGCGCTGTTCGCCGTCGACATCGCCCGGCGCCTCGAGCCTGGGACGGGCCCACGTCTCGCTCCGACCGTCGCGTTCGCGGCGACGGGCGCGGCGCTCGTCGCGCTGCCGGGCCTGGTGCGCAACGCCCATGCCACCGGCTACCCGCTCTCGGTTCCGCTGCGTCTCGGCCCGTTCGTGCTCGGCCCACCGAATGCCGAGCTCGACCATCTCGAAGCGACGTTCTCGCCGCTCGTCGACCATGGGCTCGCCGCCGAGCTTGCAGCACTCACAGACAGCTTCGGAGACCCCCTGCGCTTCGACCCCCAGCTCACCGTGACGGCGGTTCCGCTCGTGCTGCTGGCCTGCATCGGCCTCGGCCGCGAAATGGCGCGGGGGGGCGCGGCCCGCACCCGGGCGATCTGGATCACCGCCGCGCTCGGCGCCGTGCTCGCGAGCTGGTTCTCACCCGCACTCGAGACCGTGCGCCTGCACTGGGCGCGCGCGAATCCCCGACACCTGCTGGTGGTCGTCCTGCCGCTGCTGCCGTTCGCGTTCGCGGCGCTCCGCGGCGCACCGAAGGCGGCCGCGGCGCTGCGCATCGGGCTCGTCGCCGCCGCGGCGCTCCACGCGGGACTCTGTATCGCGGTGCTCGCGGCGGCGGGGGCCTACGCCGACGTCCAGACCCCCGCTGCCGTGATCTTCTTCGCGCTGTTCGTCTCACCGCTCGCGACCGCCTCGCGTCGGCGGGCGCGCGGCCTCGGCCCGCTCGCACCCGCGCACTTCGTGCCCCTCGCCCTCGCCACCACCGTCGCGCTCGCCGCAGTCGCACACGTCGCCGGCGACACCCGCACCGAGCAGCGATTCGCGGGCCCGAGTCTGCTCGGGGACGTCCCGCGCTACTGGCTGCCGGCCGCCGCACTCACCGATGACCCCGGGCAGCCCTTCGTCGTTGCGGTGACGAGCGGTGTCGAGCCCGCCGCCGACAACTGGTTCATGTATCCGTTCCTCGGATCGAATCACCAGAACCGGCTGGTCTACGCCCGGTTGACCGAGGGCGAGCCGATGCCGCCGCTGGCGCCCGGGCATGGCCGCACCGAACGCGCGCGCCTCGACGTGTGGCTGCGCAACCTCGATGCGCTCGAAGCCGACTGGGTGATGGCGTTCCATCCCGCTGCGCTCGAGCTCACGTGGATGAACGCGCGGCCCGCGCGCTTCGAACGCCACGCGGGCGACGGGCGGAGCTGGGGGCTGTACCGGGTGCGGCGGGGTTTGGAAGGCGCACGCCCGGCAGGGTCACCCCGCTAGGGAGCCGCTGGCCAGTTGGCCGTGCCAGGGCCGGGGCAGGCGGGGGCACCGTGCTCAGACATTCTCGGCGCGACCTACCAGGGAAGCTCGTATGTTGTGCACGTCGCGCCTGCGAACTGCGCGCGGTCCCCCCGCCGGCCCCGGCCTCGGGACGCTTTGGTCACAGCGCAGCGCTGGTGAAAGCGAAGCGCTCTCGGCCAGGAAGCGCTCGCGGCGCGTGGGAGGGGCGAGATCTGCAGCGCGTCCCTAGCCGCGACGCGGCCAGTCGGTGTGCACGAATTCGCCGGGCGCATCGACGCGCTCGTACGTATGGCTACCGAAGTAATCGCGCTGCGCCTGAATCAGGTTCGCGCTGCCTCGAGCGGTCGCCAGCGTGTCGAGCCAGGCGAGCGAGGTCGACAGACCAGGCACGGGGATCCCCGCCTGCACGGCTCCGGCCACGACGCGGCGCCAGGCCGGGGCGCGCTCGCGTAGGTCACGTGCGAAGTCGGGCGTGAGCGCGAGCAGCTCGGGCGCGTCGCCGTCGAAGGCCGCGCGCACGCGGTCGAGAAAGCGCGCACGAATGATGCATCCGGCCTTCCAGATGCGCGCGACCTCGGCCAGGTCGGTGCCGTAGTCACGCTCCTCGCTGGCCCGCGCGAGCAGGTCGAAGCCCTGGGTGTAGCTCGCGATCTTCGACGCGAAGAGCGCGTCGCGCAGGTCGTCGACGCTCACGCCCTCGAGCGGTCGGGCGGCACCGAGCTCGAGCACGTCGGCCGCGGCCCGCCGGCGATCGAGGCCCGCGCTCATGTTGCGCGCGTCGAGGGCGGCCGCCACGGTGGGGAGCGCCACGCCGAGGTGAAGGGCCGATTCGACGGTCCAGCGTCCCGTGCCCTTCTGGCCGGCTCGGTCGAGCACCTGGTCGACGAGCAGTTCGTCCGGGTTGTCGGGATCACGCGCGGTGAAGATGTCGGCCGTGATGTCGATCAGGTAGCTCTCGAGCTCGCCTTGATTCCACGTATCGAATACGTCGGCCGTCTCGGCATCGCTCAGACCGAGCCCCTGTCGCAGCAGCACCGCGGTCTCGGCGATCAGCTGCATGTCGCCGTACTCGATGCCGTTGTGGACCATCTTCACGAAGTGGCCGGCCGAGCCGCGGCCGCAGTAGGTGACGCACGGCCCCGAATCACTGACCGCGGCGATCGATTCGAGCAGCGGCCTGAGGGTCTCCCAAGCCTCGCGGTCACCACCGGGCATGATCGAAGGGCCGAGCAGCGCGCCCTCGCTCCCGCCCGAGACCCCCATCCCGATGAAGAGCCACGGCTCACCCGCGGCGCGTTCCGAGCGGCGCTCGGTATCGGTGTAGAGGCTGTTGCCGCCGTCGATCACGACGTCGCCTTCGTCGAGCAGCGGCGAGAGCGCGTCGAGCATGGCATCGACCGAGGGACCGGCGGGCACCATCAAGACGATGCGGCGCGGTCGGGCGAGCGCCGCGACGAAGGCTTCGGGCGTTTCGGTGAGCGTGAAGCCGGCCTCGGGGTGCTCGGCAACGAGGCGCTCGGCTTTCGCGGTCGTGCGGTTGTAGACGGCGACGCGATGCCCGCGGCTCGCGAAATTGCGCGCCAGATTCGCCCCCATGACGCCGAGGCCCAGGACCCCGACCTGCGCCGTGGCTTCACTCACCGCTCGCTCCCTTCTCGTCTCGTCGCTGATCGCTTCTGTCTTTCAGCTTCATTCGTCGTCGCTTCTTCATCGTTGCGCTCCGACGCGGTCGCCATCTGCACTGGCGCGCACCCCGCAAACAGTCAGGCGGCCCCGGCTTCGACCCCGATGTCCGAGATGACCGTCAGGCCGTGCAGCCCCACGGCGGGGAGCGTCGCGTCGTGCCCGAGCACCCGACCCAGCGCCTCACGTTTCGATTCACCCGCCGCCGCGACGATGCAGCTGCGCGCCGTGGCCAGCATGCGCCAGCCGAGGCTGATGCGATCGGCGGGCGGCTTCGGCGAGTCGGTCACGTGCAGCACCGTGGCGTCGTCGTCGCGATCGAAACGGCCCGGGAACAGCGAGGCCACGTGACCATCTTCACCGAGCCCGAGCAGCACGACGTCGAGCCCCGAGTCGAAGACGGCGCGCAGCTCGTCCCGGGTGCGAGCGACGGCGTCGCCGGGCGATTCGCCGTCGACGTAGAGCGGCACGCTGCGCCGCGGTGGATGGTCGGGCCCGAGCAGGCCCCGTCGCTCGGCCGCGCCCCGGTTCGAGTCGGCGTCGTCGATTGGCACGCAGCGCTCATCCACCCACGTGAGATCGACGCGCTCGAACTCCGCACCCAGCGCCGCCCGCGCCGTCGAGAGGGCTTCGAGCGCCGAGCCACCCGGGATCGCGAGTCGCACGAGCTCCGACTCACTCATCACATCGCGCAGGGCTTCGGCCAGCCGATCGCCGGCGGCGACCATCGGCTCGTCACTGCGGACGAAGCGTGCGCTCTCAGCCACGCGACCAGCTCGCCTGAACGTCGCCGAAGAGCTCGTTGGCGCGGGCGGGCCCCCAGCTGCCGGCGGCGTACTCGAGCATCGGGGGCGCCTCGGGCCCGCGCCACGCCGCGAGCACCTGATCGGCGTAGTGCCAGCACGCCTGAATCTCGTCGCCGCGCAAGAAGAGCGTCTGATCGCCCTGCAGCGCGTCGAGCAACAGCCGCTCGTAGGCATCGGGCGAGGCGCGGCCAAAGCGCTCGCGGTAGTCGAACTCGAGGCTCGCCGGGGCCATCGCCATCGCAGGGCCGGGCTCCTTCACGCCGAACGAGATCTCGATCGCCTCGCGCGGCTGAAGTCGCAATGTGAGCACGTTCGGCCGCGCGTGAACGAGCGCACCGTCGCGCAGCAGACGGCGGTACTCGTCTTCGCTCATCTCTTCAGGACGATTGAAGAGCTGGAGCGGCGGCGTGCGAAACTGCACCTTCACCTCGGTGAAGCGCTGGGCGAGCCGCTTGCCGTGACGAATGAAGAACGGCACGCCGCTCCATCGCCAGTTGTCGATGTAGGCCCGCGCCGCGACGTAGGTCTCGGTCTGGCTCTGCGGGTCGACGCCCTTCTCCTCGAGGTAGCCGATGACCTGGCGACCCTCGACCTCGCCGCGCACGTACTGAGCGCGCAGCGTCGAGTGGCGCACGGCATGCGCATCGGGGTGCCGCAGGCCGCGCAGCACCTCGAGCTTGTGATTGCGGATCGCCTCGGCGTCGAGGCTCGACGGCGGCTCCATCGTGACCAGCGCGAGGATCTGCAGCAGATGGTTCTGCAGCATGTCGCGCAGCGCTCCGGTGCCGTCGTAGTAGGCGCCGCGACCGTCCTCGACGCCGACGGTCTCGGCCGCCGTGATCTGCACGCACTCGACGTGGTGGCGGTTCCAGAGCGGCTCGAAGATCGCGTTGTGGAAACGGAAGCCGAGCAGGTTCTGCACGGTCTCCTTCCCGAGGTAGTGGTCGATCCGATAGATCTGGTCTTCGCGCAGGTGCTCGAGCAGCTCCTGGTTGAGCTTCGCCGCCGAATCGTGGTCGTGGCCGAAGGGCTTCTCGATGACGACGCGCCGCCACGCCGTCTGCTCGTGGGGGGCGGCCGTCAGCATGCCCTGCCCCGCGAGACCCGCGACGGTGGGCGCGAAGAGCTCGGGCTTGAGCGAGAGATAGAAGATGCGACCGGTGGGCTCGCCGCCCGCGAGCTCGTCGAGTCGCGCCGCGAGGGACTGCATCGAGGCCGGGTCGGCCGCGTCTCCGCGGTGGTAGTAGACGTGCGGCGCCAGGGCGTCGAACGCGCCCACGTGCTCGGGCGAGATCGCGTGGGCCAGCCGCTCGCGAAAGCCGCCATCGCCGAGATCGCTACGCGAGACGCCGATGACCTGCAGCGACTCGGGCCCGGCGCGGTCGGCGAAGAGCCGAGCGAGCGCGGGCACCAGCTTGCGCCGTGTGAGGTCGCCGCTCGCTCCGAAGATGATCACCTGGTTGGGGCTCGGCACACGACGAGGGTACCGCAGACCCGAGCGACGGTTCTCGCCGGGCTCGAATGCTCGCGTGCGATCGAAACGAGCCGCGATCACGACGCCGCAGTTTCGATCCCGGTCGACCGATGAGGGGGGTGTGACGAAGCGCACGCATACGCGTGCGAGAACGCACGATCCACACCCAGACGAAGCGCACCGCGCCGGCCCGACCGACGAACGCCTGCTGGAGCCCATGATGAGTCAGAACCGACACGGAGCGCCCGCGTGGCTCTTCTCCTTCGTCGACCTCGCCTTCTTGATGTTGATCGCCGCCACACAGATGGCCGCAGATTCGGGCGCCGAGGCCCCCGACCTCGGCGAGATGATGGTGCCCCGCATCGGCGCCGAGGCGACCGAGTCGATGCCGTCGACCGCCGCGAAGGCGTGGCAGGTGCGCGTGCACCCGCGTGACGCCGAAGGGGGCGTGTTCGAGGTGACCCTCGTGGGCGGCGCCGCTCCAGTCACCGACGTGTACGAGGATGTCGACGGGTTGCGCGCTCGCCTGGGGCAGCTCGCTGGCGAGGGCGCGGAGCGCCCGCTGCTCGCACCGCACGAAGACTCGCGCAGCCAGGACATGCTCGACGCCGCAGCCGAGATCGAAACGCGTTGGCCGGGTCGACGGCGCGCGACGGTGTCGCGCGATCTCGGATCGCTCGCGGGAGTCTGACCTTGGGCGCCCATCGCGTGAAGTCTCACTACGGCCTGGGCGCCGCGTCGGTTCCGATCGGCGGCGCGCCCTATCCGCATCCGCCGAAGCCCGACTTCGGGCGCGATTTCGCATGGCTGCGCGCCGATCTCCACGCCCAGGGCCAGAGCCTCCGACGCAGCGTCGCCGTGCTGCCCGCCATCGTGCTCGTTCTCACGGTGACGATCACGTTCATGGTGACCGTGCTGAGCGATCACGCCGACGACTCGGGCGTGGTGGTCGCGACGTTCACGAACGAGCCCCCGCCGCCGCCCCTCCCCGAGATCCCGGCCCCCGAGCCCGAACCCATCGTCGCCGAAGCGGTGAAGCCGCCGCCCCCGGCGCCGGCCAAGCCCGCGCCGCCCCCGCCGCCGCCGCAGGCCGTTGCCCAGAAACCGACGCCGCCGCCCCCGGCGGCGAAGCCGACCCCGAAGCCGCGCACGCGACCGAAGCCGAAGCCGGTCATGCCCGTGCCGTCGCCCCAACTCGCCGCCGAGACCGCGCCAGCCGAACGCGCGCGACGCCGCACCCCGACCGCGCCGGCGCCGGTGGCCCCGGCGCCGAACGTGCAGATGGATCGCATGGCGCTCGCCGAGCAAGCGGCACCCCAGCGTGCCCGCCGCAACGCGCGCAATCGCCCCGAGGCGGCGGCGGCCCAGAACCGCCCCGACCTCGCGCCCGTCGCCTCGATCTCGCCCGGCTCCCAGCCGCAGGCCGCCCCCAGCCGCACGGCCCGGGCCCCCCGGTTCGAGGCCGCGCAGTCGCGATCGGCCGCCCCCGTCGCCACGCCGGCCCTCGCCGGCCTCGGCGCGGCCCCCGCCGCCGACGCCGCACCGACCCGGCGCGGCCGCTCGACCGCCCCGGCACCGGCCGCGCCCGCGCGGCGAAACGAGCCGCGCATGGATGTCCCCGGCATCGCCAGCGTCCCCGGCGCCCAGACGGCCACGGCGCCCTCGCGCACCTCGCGGCGAGGCGCTCCGGCCGCCCAGACGGCTTCGACGAGCCCGCGGCCGCAGGTCGCCGGTCTGGCTGCCCCGGGCGCCGCCGCCCGCACACCGGCTTCGACGAGCGCGGGCCGCACGACGACGCGCCGCGCCGTCCCCGCCGGCGGCCGCAGCACATCGACCTCGGCCGGGGTGGCGGGTGTGCCGCTCGCCGCACTCGCCGCCTGCGCATCGGACCGCCGAGAGGATTCGCTCAAGCAGCAGGTGATCGCGGCCGTTACGACGCAAGAGCAGTGTGTAAGTCGCGCCGGCACCTACCGATTTCTCGAGACCCGAAACCTGAACTCTTTCCTGATGCAGGTCGAGCAGGCCCCGGGTCGCGCGGTGGGGGATCGGTGCGACGAGCTGCAGCTCGCACTGGCGTGCCTCTCGGGCAGCCGGTGATGGCCCGTGCGCCTCGACCGAATCGAGCGGGATGAAGGGAGCCCGACCGACATGATGAAGAGCCTCACTCGATGGACCCGAACGTGCGCGTTCGCAATCGCGCTTCTCTGCGCGGCTGCGCCGGCGCTCGCCGCGGGCCCCGACACTTCGATCTGGGACGGCTACCTCGACTACGCGTACGTGTACTCGTCGGCCGACGCGAACACGCTGTCTGCGCGCATCGAGCAGTACGCGAACGAAGCGGGCATGACCCTGCCCGAGTACATCAGCGTGCAGACCCAGGCGGGTCGCCTCTCGCTCGATGATCTCGACGACGACACGCGTCGCCGCGTCGCGATCGCGTACCTGCTGCGATACCTCGGCGAGCGCGAGCCCAAGGCGCTCGAGCACGCCGTCGAGGCGATCGCGCCCCTCGCCGACCAGACGGGACGCCACGAGAACCAGTACTGGTCGCACTACATCAACGCGCACCGTGCGCTCGAGAAGGGCAACGCGAGCGACTTCACCAACGAGGTGCTCGGGCTCTGGCTCGACGTCGTCGTGCCGCTCGAGAGCCCCTACGACACGCTGCAGGCGCTCTCGCTCTCGCAGTCGTCGCGCTCGGGCTTCGTCGCAGCGCTGCCCTACGTCTTCGAGAACATGTCGCGCATGATCCTGATCCGGAGCCAGGAGATGGGTCTCAACCGCGACCTCGATCCCCTCGGCACGGTCGTGCGCATGCTGGCCGATGGTCGCGTCGGTGCCCACCCCGACGTGATTCCGCGCGAGGCCAGCGCGCTGCCCTACCTCGAGCGCATCATCCAGCGCCTCGACGGCACCGAGAGCGACGGCGGCAGCCTGACCTTCACGCTCGTGCTCTTCGAAGCCGGCAAGTACCACGACACGGCGCGCGGCCTGCTCGCCGACGAGGGGCTCAGCGACGCCACCGTCAAGGCGATGGGCGTCGCGTCGGGCGCCTACGAGACGGCGCTCGGCCTGGCCCAGACCCACGGCGGCGAGGCCGCCGTCTACGTGCGCGTGCTTCGTCAGATGGGCGAAATCTACGCGGCGAAGCAGCGACTCGGCGTCGACCCGCACGTCGAGACGCCCTTCAGCATCGAGGGCGCGATGCAGGTCTACGCCGACCTGCAGGCCTCGAACTCGGGCGAGCGCTTCCAGCGCAGCGGCTTCGCGACCGCGGGCCGCGAGGCCTACAACGCGGCGCTGCGTCTGCTCTGGGAGGAGATCCAGGAGGCGAGCCTGAACGCCGCCGACTACTACCTGACCCGGTCGCAGTCGTCGCCGGCCCTCGCCGACGATCACATCCGGAACGCAGCGCGCATGTACTCGCGCTACCTCGGCTTCTTCGACCGCTTCGGCAACGAAGAGGGCGCCGAGCACGTGCCCGACTCGGCGTACTTCGCGGCGTACGAGGCGGCGCGGGGCTACGGCGACGCGTTCGTCGCGTACCCGGGCATCAACCCGAACCCCACCGAGATTGAGCACGCGGTGCGCCGCTACAGCGACGCGCTCAAGACCTTCCCCTTCGACCGCTCACTCTGGGCCGCACTCACGACGGCGCTCGAGCGGCAGGGTCGATCCAACGAGTACCTGCCCCGGGCCCGCCCGATCGCCGACGGCGTCGCGCGCTCGCGCTACGTGGCGAGCTGGATCGAGGCGGGTGAGCCGGGCAATCAGACTGTCCGCATCTTCCGCGACGCGCTCTCGGACGAGCTCGTGGTGATGTACCTCGGGTTCGCCGACACCGCGGGCATGGACGAGCTCGAAGAGAGCGTGCAGACCCTCGCCGGTCGCATCAGCGAGGTCGAAGGCCGCGTGATGACGCTCTCGGGCGCCGGCAGCGCCGGCCCGGCGGCGCCGGGCGAGCGCATGAGCGTGGTCGAACGCGCCGAGCGCGAGCGACAGCTCGACGAGGCCAAGCAGCTGCTCGGCCGACTGCAGAAGCAGATGGCGGCGCGCCAGCGCGCCCTGCCCCTCTACGAGGCCACCCTCGGCACCGAGGGGCTCATCGACGACCTGCGCGCCCAGCGCGGGCACGCGGTGCACACCCTGCTCCGCCGCCTCTACTACGAGACGCGATCGTGAACGGCGGCCTGAAGGAGACGAACATGCGACGACGACTTCTCTCGATCGGTGCGCTGGTGATCGCGACCCTGTGGGTCGCCCTGCCGCTGGCGGCGAACGAAGGCGGGAGCGATCGCGCCAACGAGGCTCCGCTCGGCGGCGAGGCGCTCAGCCAGCGCAAGCAGGATCTCGATCGCGCGCTCGGCGATCTGAGCGCGATGAATCGGACGCTCACGAGCCTGCTCGAGCGGCGCGACGATCGCGGCATCGACGCGATGGAGCCGTTCGTGCTCGGCTACATCGGGCAGCACCTCGACGCGCTCACCAAGCCCGAGTGGACGAGCGACCACCCCGAAGTCGCCGCGACCGACGCCAACCTGCGCTTCATGAAGGGCGAGCTGCTGATCCAGCTGCGCCGCACGCGCGACGTGCAGCGCGTGCTCGACGACATTCGTGCGCGCTACGAGGGGCGCGGCCAGATGCTGGTCGACTATCCGCTCGGCGAGCAGAACACGATCACCGAAGCCATCGAGAAGCTGAAGAACCGCAAGTGGAACGGCTGAGCCGGTCACGGCTCGGGGTGACGAAGGAGACGACGTGAGCGAGCTGCTCTCGGGCGATGCGATGATGACCTGGGTGGTCTCCCTGGCCGCGCTGGTCGCGGTCTGGGTGCCCTTCATGAAGGGGCTCAAGACCTGCTTGCAGGCGTGGCAGGCCACCCGCTGCCTCAACAAGGCCGAGCTGGCGAAGGCTGCAGGCACCGGTGCGCGCGTCGAGCCCCTGGCGGGTCTGCTGATGCGCACGCTGCAGAAGGCCCTGCGCGAGAACGAGGCGCACGGCCATCCGAGCGACTTCATCTACGACGCCACGCGCCAGTACGTGATGAACGAGTACGAGACGCACTACGCGACACCGATCACGATGGTCGCGGGCCTGCTGCCGCCGATCGGCTTCATCGGGACGACCGGCGGCATGCTGATCCTCTTCCTGTCGATGCACTTCGGCAGCACGTCGCTCGAGCTCGGCGCCCTCGCGGTCGCCCTGACCTCGAGCATCTTCGCGCTGATGGCCTACGCGTGCCTCGAGAGCGTGAAGATTCGCCTGTACGCGCGGCTGCTCGTCGCGCTCGACGTCGTGCACAAGCTGTACGAAGACGCCGACATGCGGCGAGAGCAGAAGAAGATGACGTCGGCGCCGGGCGCCGCGTAGCGCCGGCTCCACCGTCGACGTCGATGCACGTACGGATCCGGCCGATCGATTCGGCGGCTCTCTTGCCGTGCGTCGCTAGTCGCCCGTGACGAGCAGCGGCGGCTCGAACGCATCCGGATCGAAGGGCGCGTCGAGACCCGACTCGGCCATGCGCGTCGCGCGCTGGCTCTCGTAGAGCCCCTTGCGCTTCGTCGCCTGTTCGTAGTGCCGCTTCGCCTCGTCGCGTCGACCTCGTAGATCGGCGATCTGGCCCCGCATCACGTCGACCCACGCGAGTGTCCAGTTCGGCAGCTCGTCCTGGTTCAGCATGAGCGCATCGAGGCGACGTTCGGCCTCGTCGACGTGGCGCTGATGGAGCGCTGCGCGGGCCCGCCACATCTCAGCCACGAGTGCATAGGCGCGCACGGGCTGCGGCTCGTCGGCGCGCGAAGCCATGCGATCGAGCAGCGCATCGAGCTCGTCGTAGCGGCCGAGCTTGAACGTGACATCGACGAGCTCATGCAGCACGAGCACGTTCTTGGGGTAGCGATCGGCCAGCATGGCCAAGCGGTCGGCCGCGGCCTCGAATGCGGTCGGCGTGTGGTGGCTGTCGATGACCGACAGCATCACTTGCGCGCTCTCGGCATAGGGGCTCGCGCTCGTGCTGACCTCACGGAGCATCACGAGCCCCTCGTGCTTGTCGCCCTGGGGCACGAACCAGAGCCAGTTGATGTACTTGAGATAAGCGGGCAGGACGCCGGCCCAGTAGTAGTAGTTGCCCAGCAGATATCGCGAGTCGTGGTCTCTCGGCGCGTCACGAACGACCGCCTCGAGCACGCCACGCGCCTTCTCGCTCTGACTGCCGGCTTTCATCAGATACCCGTCGAGGGCCAGTCGGCGCGCATCGTGAAGGAGTGCCCGCCCGTAGAGCGCCTGGGCCTCGATGTCATCGGGATGGGCCTCGGCATTCGCCTTGGCGAGATCCCGCGCGCGCTCGATCGCACGAACGAGCTCGGGGTCGTCGCGCACGGGGCCCACGTCGTAGAGCTGGAGCCAGAAGCGATGCTCGACCTCGATCAACGCGACGAGAGGATCGCCCGGGCGCTGCGCGCGGAGCCGTCGCACCACGTCGGCCGCGCCGGTGTGGTAGCCGGCAAAATCGAGCAGCAGCGCGTCGCGCACCAACGCATCGCGGTCGTTCGGCCGGGGCGCGAGCGACGTCGTCGGCGCCGCAACGAGGGGACGTGAAGCAGGCACCAGCGAAGTGGCCGAACCGGGCGCGTCCTGGGCCGTCGAAGCGGCCGCGGTGACGAGGACGGCTCCGACCGCCAGTGCGCGCACACCGATGCGTGCCCCGCTCGCTCGACCCTCTGCGTTCCGCTGGCGCTTCACCGCTCCACCCCCGGACGACTGAGATTCCTCGCATCGGCGCGCGTCACGCGAAAGCGTCACACAGGCGCGAGCTGTTGCTCGGCGCGCGCTCGCACGGCCCTCCCCTCATCGGTCGAACGGAGCGATGAGCCAAGCGTCCTGAGCGTGATGCTGGTGCGCCGGCCCACGACGTCGAGGGCACGAATGCCGTGGAACCAATCGTACCGCGCACGGCCGTAGAGCAGCGCCATCGAGCGGGCTGGAAGGTGAGCGCGAACACACTCGAAGGGGCGTTCGACACCATTTTGGGGGTCGGCGTCGAGAAAAGTCAGCCAGCCGTCCCGCTCGAGCGAGAGAGCGAGGATCAGCTCGCCGTAGGCCCACGTGTCGTCGACATGGGGGTCGAGGTTCGACGCCTGAGCGGCCTCGTAGCGCAGGACGAACGCGTCGGTCGTCTCGAACTCATTCAGCGCTTCGACGAGACCGGCCGGGGCCGCGGCGGGATCGAGCCGCTGGCGCACCCGCGCCTCGAGCGCGCGCGCATACCGAGGCAGCCCATCGAAACGCGACGCGTTCATGCGCCGCTTTCGAAAGTTCATGCGCGGGCCGAAGTGCTGCTTCGCCTTGCCGCTCTGCGCCGGTTGGAAGGGACGCGCGTCGATGTCGGCGAGCAGCGCCTCGGCCTCGACCTCACTCACGAAGTCGGGCCAGACCATCAGACCCGAGAACCCTTCGAGCCCCGGGACGCGCTGCGACGCCACGTCGAACAGGTGGATGCGGCTGCCGTCTGCGCGGCGCCCGGGCGCCACGGCGCGGTCGCGCAGAAAGTCGGGCTCGGCGACGGGCTCGCGTAGGCCCCAGTGGGCACGGCGGTCGGGCGCCCGGCACGCGGCGCACCAGCGCACACCGCTGCACGCACACATCTTCTGACTCGGAGCCTCGGTCGTCATCGACGTGTCCCCGACCCGGCGAGCCGAGCAGGAGCGGCGGGTCGCCGGGCCCGCGTGTCAGCGACGCCCGGCGTCTTCGACGCCATAGAGCTTCGCCATCATCTGCGACACGAGGCCAGAGACGGGCATCGCCAGCCCGTTGTCGTGGGCGAGCTTGAGCGCCCACGCGAGATCCTTCTCGGCCGTATGCATGTGACCGGTGACGACCTTCTGGTAGGCCTCGCTCTGCTGCGCCTCGGGCGGCAGCTTCACGCCGATCAGGTAGCGCTGCTGCAGCTCGGTCAGCTGCCCGTTGGCGCGCCCCGCGCTCTCGAACACCTCGGCCCCGAGCCCGGAAGCCATCGCCAGCTTCATGCCCTCGTATGCAGCGGCCCACTGGATGTAGGTCACGACGTTGATGCAGAGCTTCAGCTTCGCGCCGTTGCCGAGCTCACCCGCATGGATGATGTCGCTGGCGGATGCCTCGAGATACGGCCGCGCCTTCTCGAGCGTCGCTTCGGGGCCACCGACGAGAAAGGTCACGGTGCCCTCCGCCGCGCGGGCAGCGCCCCCGGTCACGCAGACGTCGATCACCTCGACGCCCTGCTCGGCGCCGATCTCGGCGAGCTCGACGATCGTCGAGGGCTGCACGGTCGAGTGGATCGCGACGACGGTGCCGGCCTGGGCGCCTGCGAGCAGGCCGTCGTCACCGAGCATCACGGCGCGGACGTGATCGTCTTCGGGGACGCAGATGCCGATCACGTCGGCGTGCGCGCCGACCTCTCGGGCCGAGGCGGCCGCCTTGGCCCCGCCTTCGACGAGCTCGGCGACCGGCTCGGGCGCGAGGTCGTAGACCATCGCGTCGAAGCCCTTGGGCGCGAGGTTGCCGGCGAGGGGCTTGCCGATGTCACCGAGGCCGATGAATCCTGCGGTCTTCGTCATGGGGGCTCCGGAGGGCGGTGGGAAGGGCGCAGCCGCATCGATCATGAACGCCGCGCGCGTGTCGGCCCGCGACGATAGCCGATGGTGGGTGCTCGAGGCCGCGGCTAACGTGGCCGCGTGGCGTGCGCTGCTCGACGACACCTTCCGAAGGGAGGGAGCTGCCCTCGACGAACTTCGTTCGTTCGACGCCTCGGCCTTCCCCTCTTTCTCCCCCTTGGCCTGCTGGTCTCGGTGGCGCTCGGCTGCCAAGACGCGCCCGCCCCGATGCCCGGCCCCGAGCGGATCATCTTCATCGTCGCCGACACGCTTCGGCCCGATCGGACGGGCGCCTATGGCGCAGCCGTGGCCACGCCCCACCTCGATGCCCTGGCGGCGCAGGGCCAGGTCTTCCCCGACGCGCTGTCGTCGTTCCATCTGACGGTGACGTCGATGGGCTCGATGTTCACGGGCGAGGTGCCGAGCCTCGAGCTCGGGCGCGACGATCGATCGCTCCCGTGGACCGCCGAGACGTGGTGCGGCCTCGCCCGCTTTCGCGAGACCGAGGGCGACCTCTGCGTGCCGCTGCACCTCGAGACCCTGGCCGAACAGATGAAGGCCGCCGGCTACTGGACCGTCGGTGCGACTGCGAACCCGCTGCTCTTCGACCCGATGGGCTTCTCCCAGGGCTTCGACGCCTGGCTCGAGATCGGCCTCGCACCCGACCCCGAGTCGCGGTCGAACAGCCAGCGCCGCCACGCCGAATCGCGGACCGGCCTCGCGCTCAACACCGAGCTCTTCGAGGTGCTGCGCGAGCGACCGAGCGACCGCTTCTTTCTCTACGCGCAGTACCTCGACGTGCATGACTACGCGCTGCTCAAGAAGGGCTACGCCAAGGGGGTGACCCTCTTCGACGAGCGGCTCGGTGATCTCGTCGCGTTTCTCGAGGCAGAGGGCCTGCTCGAGGGCTCGGTCATCGTGCTGACCTCGGATCACGGCGAGCTGCTCGGCGAGCCGCACCCCGTGCGACCGCGGGGTGGGCACCTCGGCAACCCCTCGTACGAGCAGGTGCTGCGCGTGCCGCTCATCGTGCGACCGGCGGTCTTCGACCGCACCGACGTCACGATCCGGGGCGACGACCTGATGGGGATGCTGCGCTCGATCGCCGCTGGCGTCCCGACGCTCCCCGCGCGGGAGACCGAGCCCGAGCTCTTCGTCAGTGAGGCGCTGTACCAGACGTATCGACTCGGTCGGTTCAAGAGTGTCTGGCCGCGCAAGGGCGGGCCGCCCGCCCTCTTCGATCTCGAGATCGACCCCGGCGAGACCCGCGACGTCCACGCCGAACATCCCGAGGTGCTCGCACTGCACCGAGAACGCCTCGATGCCCTGGCCGTCGGCCTCGCGCCGGGCACCGACGCGCCCGCCCCCGGCGAGATCGACGCCGAGGCGATCGAACGCCTGCGCGTGCTCGGCTACCTCGAAACACTCGAAGACGATTGAAGGCGTGCACGAGCGAGTGAGACGCCTGGGCACGCGTGCGCGCCGCGTGCACCGCGAACGCCCGGCCTCGCTCAGGCGCGCGCGTCGCCGCCCGTCGCGCTGATTCGATCGCGCACGTTCGTCAGGCGCGCCCTCGCCGCCCGCTCTTCACGCTTGTCGGTCTCGGGCACGACGTCGCCGTCGAGCGGCGCCAGCGGAAAGTGCGTGTAGCAGACCCGCCGAGGCTGTTTCGTCGGCGGGTAGGCGCGATGCAGCGTGTCGCCGCAGTGGATCGTCACGTCACCCTGCTTCGTCTCGATCTTCCACGACTCGAGATCGAGGATCGGGTCCTTGCCCGCGATTCGGCAGTTCGCACGGTGCGAACCGGGCACGACCCCCAGCGCACCGCTTTCGCGATCGGCGCCGGTGACCGAGATGCCCGTCGTGAGACCGCTGCAGCGGTACGAGTGCTGTCCCTGCCCGCAGTCCTTGTGCCAGGGCAGATCGGAGAGCCCGGTCTTGATGCCGAGCGGCTTGATCAGGCCCTCGGCCCCGATGCGCGATCCGTCGTGCGTCTCGCCGGTCAGATCGGCGATCCACTGCAGGCGTCCATCCTGAATCAGCCGCGCGAGCGCTTCGCTCTTCTCGTGGAACCAAAGCACGCGCACGGGCTGCTCGTGGCCCTCGCCGTCGCCGCCCCACCACGACTCGCCATCGTCGGGCCGCGCCTCGGCGAGCGCCGCGTCGAGATCGGCCGAGATCGCGTCCATCTCGTCGGGCTCGAAGACGTCGCGCACGTGCAGAAAGCCGGTCTGTTCGAGGAACCACGCCTTCTCTTCTCTCGGGTCGTCGAGGCCGAAGCTCCGGTGCACATCGAGCGGCGAGCCGTCTTCGGCCTCGAACGTCACGTCGCCCGGCTCGAAGACCTTGCGACCGTCGAGCAGCGCGCGCAGCACGGGCTCCCAACCGATCCACGCGTCGAATCCGCCCTCGACGATCTTCACCTGCGAGTTCATCGCGAGGCCCATGGTCGTCTGCAGATCCTGGACGAGATTCGAGAGCGCGCGGGCATCGAGCTCGGCCACAGTGGCGGCGTCGGTCTCGCCCGCCACGAGCTCGAGCCCAGGACCGCGACGGTTCAGCGTGACCGAGCGGCCTTCGGCACGCAGCGCAAGCGGCGGCAGATCGAGGGTCGCCGCGCCGTGCGCTGCGAGATCACCGTGCTGGCCGACGGCCGACGGCAGCACGTCGTCGAAGACTTCGGCGACCGTGAGCTTGCGGATGTCGGCGTGTCGTCGGGTGCGTGCATCGATGCCCATGTCGTTCTCCTCGATTGACGGCACCCATTCTACGCGCCGGAGCGCTCGTCGTGGGTCAGTAGTGCCAGGGGAACTTCGAGAAGTCACGGGGGCGCTTCTCGAGGAAGGCGTCCCGCCCCTCCTCGGCCTCGTCCGTCATGTAGGCGAGCCGAGTGGCCTCGCCGGCGAATACCTGCTGGCCCACGAGGCCGTCGTCGATCAGATTCATCGCGTACTTCGCCATGCGCTGACCGGTGGGGCTCTTCGTGTTGATCTCGGCGGCCCAGTCGAGGGCGACCTCTTCGAGGCGATCGTGGGGGACGACCTCGTTGACCATCCCCATCTCGTAGGCCTTCTGCGCATCGTAGTCGCGGCCGAGAAAGAAGATCTCGCGGGCGAACTTCTGGCCGACCTGACGGGCGAGATAGGCCGAGCCGAACCCACCGTCGAAGCTCGCAACGTCGGTGTCGGTCTGCTTGAAGACCGCGTGCTCGCGGCTCGCGAGGGTCAGGTCGCAGGTCACATGCAGGCTGTGCCCCCCACCCACCGCCCAGCCGGGCACCACGGCGATCACGATCTTGGGCATGAAGCGCACGAGGCGCTGGGCCTCGAGGATGTGCAGCCGCCCCGAGCGGGCCGGATCGATCGTGTCGGCGGTCTCCCCTTCGGCGTAGCGGTAGCCGTCGCGGCCGCGGATCCGCTGATCCCCACCGGAGCAGAACGCCCAGCCGCCGTCCTTCGGCGAGGGGCCATTGCCCGTCAGCAGCACGCAGCCGACGTCCGACGTCATCCGCGCGTGATCGAGGGCCGTGCACAGCTCGTCGACCGTGCGCGGCCGAAACGCGTTGCGCACGTCGGGGCGATCGAAGGCGATCCGGACGGTGCCGTGCTCCTTCGCGCGGTGATAGGTGATGTCCTCGAACGCGAACCCCGACACGGGGTCCCAGCGATCGGGGTCGAACAACGGCGAAATCATCGTTTCCTCCAATACAGGCGCAGGAAGATAGCGGGCGCGACGGCTGCACCATGCGGCGGGATTCGGCGCGCCGTTTCACTTGCGACACGCAGTCGGCCTGCCACGAATCGCGCTGGCCCGATGGGTCGCAAACGAGCTGTCGGTCGAATCCCCCGACGCATCGACGCGCCGCGCTGCGTCGCGCGAAACCGAGAAAATCACTTCACAGTGGAGCGGCCGGCGGCTCTAATGGCGTCGGGACCTGGAACGACGCTCGGACCAACACCGAACAGGATCACCGAGACGGAGGGCAACTCGGCATGGACAGACGGCAACGAACCAAAGCGACTCGAGCGAGGCAACCGAAGGGGCGCTGGCTCGTCGCCAGCGCGGCGCTCGCCGCGACGCTGCTCTTTGCGAGCAGCGCACAGGCGTGGTGCTTCTTCTCGTGCAACTACGCGAAGACGAAGTACCCGATCGTGCTCTCGCACGGCTTCCTCGGCGCCGAGTCGTACCTCGGAATCATCGACTACTGGTACGGCATCGAGGACTACATCGAAGACAAGGGGGGCACCGTCTACATCACCGAGGTGAGCCCCGCGAACTCTTCGGCCGCGCGCGGTGAGCAGCTCATCGTCCAGCTCGACCAGCTGCGAGCGATCCGGGGCAAGCCGAACGAGAAGTACAACCTGATCGGGCACAGCCAGGGCGGCCTCGACATTCGATACGTCGCGGGCGTGCGCCCCGACCTCGTGGCTTCGATCACGACCGTGGGCTCGCCGCACACCGGTGTCGACTTCGTCGACCAGTTCGGCGGCGACGTCGGCGCATTGACCGACTTCCTCGGCGGCGCGATCGAGCTGCTCTGGGGCTTGCTCGGCAACGACAACCCGAACGACATCGAGGCCGCGCTCGAGCAGTTCTCGCCCCAGGCGATCGCCGGGTTCAACGCCGATCCGGTCTTCGGTCAGGGCATGCCGACGTCGTATTGCGGCGAAGGCGAGGCCGTGAGCCAGACCCCAGCAGGCCCGCGGCGCAACTACTCGTGGACGGGCGACGATCCCTACACGAACGTGCTCGACCCGCTCGATCCGCTCTTCGCGATCGCGTCGCTGCTCTTCGATGAGCCGAACGACGGGCTGGTCGAAGTCTGCGCCGCCCACTTCGGCGACGTGCTGCGCGACAACTACCGTATGAATCACCTCGACGAGGTCAATCAGATGCTCGGTCTGACGGCGCTGTTCGAGACCGACCCGAAGACGGTGTTCCGCAACCACGCCAATCGCCTGAAGAAGGCGGGGCTCTGAACGAGAGCCCATGGAGAAGCGCCTTCACAAGGCCTGGGCGCCGGTGGCGATCGTCGCTGCCGGCGCCCTCTTCTTCTACCTGCTCGCGCGCTCGTCGCCCGATGAGGCGATGACGGCACGCGCTCGAGTCGCACCGTCGCTGCCCGGCGCGGCGCGCGTGGACCCAGGACGCGAGGCGAATGAGGCCGGCTCGGCCGCCCTCGAATCGAGCCGCGTTGCGGTGCCCGCCGAGCTACCGGGCTCGCTGCAGGGCACCGACGTACCCGGCGGCTTCCGGGTCGGTCCCGACGGGCATCTCCAGCCGACGCCAGATGCGCTCGCGCTCTTCGACTACTACCTGGCGGCCAGCGGAGAGGAGCCGCCGGCGATGCTGCGGGCGCGCATCGTCGACGCAATCGACGCGCGGCTCGAGGGCGTCGCTGCCGCCGAAGCCGTGGCGCTGCTCGACGACTACCTCGCGCTTCGCGAAGAGCTGCGCGCCCTCGCCGCGGGCGGTGAGCCGCCGCACGACCTCGAGCGCCGATTGCAGTGGATTCGCGAGCTGCGGCGTGCGCACTTCGGAGCCGAGACCGCCGACGCGCTGTTCGGTCCGCAGGAACGGATGCTCGCCGTCGACCTCGAACGCCGGCGCATCCACCTGGACGACTCGCTCGACGAAGCCACACGGGCCGCGCGCCTGGCCGCACTCGAGGCCGACCTGCCCGAGAACGTACGCGCGGCGCGGGCACGTTCTCGGGCGCCGACGCGGACACAGGAGCAGGTCGAAGCGCTGCGCGAAGCCGGGGCGAGCGAGGCGGAGGTCTTCGCCGTGCGCGCTGAGCAGTTCGGCCCCGAGGCGGCCGAGCGGCTCGCCGAGCTCGACGCGCAGCAGGCCGCGTGGAATGCGCGGCTCGAGGCGTTTCGCGACGAGCGGGCCGCGATCGAAGCGAACGCGGCCGGCCTGAGCGACGCCGAGATCGAGACCGAGGTCGAAGCGCTCCTAGAGACGCACTTCGACGGCGATGAGCTGCGGCGCGTCCGCGCCATCGAAGGGCTCTCGCCGGCCCTTCCCGAGCTCAGTCGGCGTTGATGCGATCGACCACGTCGATCGCGTCGCGCATGGCGCCCTCGATGTAGCCCACGCCCGCGCCGTCGCCGATTTCGTGCACCGCGAGGCCGGCGGCGCGGAACGCTTCGGCCTGCGTCGAGTCGCCGGTCGTGCCCTTCGCGACGATCACGTGGTCGGCTGCGACCACGCGCTGCTCGCCGCCTTCGTCGGTGAACGCGACGCCCGTCGGCTCGACCCGGATGTCCTTCGATCCCCGGTTCAGGCCGACGCCATGCTCGCGCAGCTCGGCGAGCAGGCGAAGCCGGCGCACGAGCGTCATACCCGAGCCGAGGCGCGGCACCTCGTCGACGACGTGCACCGTGCGGCCGCGCTCACACAGGAACTCGGCGAGCTCGAGGCCCACGAGCTCGCCACCGACGATCGCGACGTTCTGGCCGAGCGGCATCCAGGCCTTCGTCGCCTTGCGCACGAAATCGAGATTGGCCGTCAGGCCCGTCGCAGCGCCCGCCTTGGTGGCGATCCGCGTCATCAACGACGTCTTCTTCTTGAGCGCCTCCGAACCGGCGCCGAGCATCATGTCGCGCATGTCGTCGCCGCTCAGCACGTGCGGCTGATCGGCGCCGGGCAGGTCGGGCAGCGACCGGCGTGCGCCGGTTGCAACCACGACCGCGTCGGGCGCGAGCTGGGCGAGCAGATCCGGCGTAGCTTCGGTGCCGAGCCGCACCTCGACCGACGACGCCTCGACCTCGGCCCGCAGCCAGTCGAGCAGGCGCTCGTTCGGGGGATAGACGAGCGCGGCGAAGCGCAGCGTTCCGCCCAGACGATCGGCCTTCTCGAAGAGCGTGACGGCGTGGCCCGCATCCGCGAGCCGCCGCGCGGCCTCCATCCCACCGGGCCCACCGCCCACGACGGCGATGCGCCGCGACGCGCCCGGCACCGGCGCATCGGCGCGCGTGAACTCGAGGCCGCACTCCTGGTTCACAGCGCAACGCATGCGCTCGCGGGTATAGATCGCGCTGACGCACGTGTAGCAATAGATGCACGGCCGAACCTCAGCCTCGCGCCCCTCGGCGAGCTTGCGCGGCAGGTGCGGGTCGGCCAGCAGCTTGCGGCCCATCGCGAGAAAGTCGAGGCGGCCGCCCGCGATCTCGGCGTCGGCGTGTTCGGTCTCGACCCGACCCGACCCGATGATCGGGATCGACACGCTGCGCTTGATCGCGGCCGCGGCCGGCAGGTTCGTGTTCGGCACGTGGGGAATGTTCGATTCGCTGTGCAGCTTGCCCTGCCCGAAGTCGTGATAGGCGCTCACCGTGATCGCGTCGGCGCCAGCCTCCTCGAGCCACTTCGCCGTCTGCTTTGCGTCTTCGAGGTTGATGCCGCCTTCCTTACCGACCTCGCGCGCGTCGATCTTCACGATGATCGGGAAGTCGGCGCCGACCTCGGCCCGCACCCCGCGCAGAATCTCGAGCAACAGCCGCGCCCGGTTCTCGAGCGGGCCGCCGTACTCGTCGGTTCGGCGATTCGTGTGGGGTGAGAGGAACGACGACGGCACGTAGCCGTGCGCACCGTGAATCTCGACGGCGTCGGCCCCCGCCTCCTTCGCACGACCGGCGCCGGCGACGAAGGCCATGATCAAGGTGTCGATGTCCTCTTTCGTCAGCACCTTGTAGGTCGGCATACCCGTACTGATCAGCACTTCGAACTCGGGCAGCAGGAACCCGTCGATGAAGTCGCCCATCTTCATGCGCGGCTCGCTCGGGCACCACTGCGGCCGACCCTGGGCGGTGTCGTCGACCGCGTTGAGACCGCCCTGATGCAGCTGGATCGCGAGTCGCGAACCGTGTCGATGGACGGCGTCGGCCAGCCGCTTGATCCCCGGGATGTGTGCGTCCTCGGAGATCGCGATCTGCCAGGGCTGCACCTGACCGACGGGATACATCACACCGCACGCGCCCGTGATGATGAGCCCGGCGCCGCCGCGGGCCTGCTCTTCGTGGTAGGCCACGACGCGATCCCCGCTCATGCCGTCGTCGTCGCTGAAGTTGGCACCCATGGCCGTCACGACCATGCGATTTCGAAGTTCGAGCGATCCGATGCGGCCGGTCGAGAGCAGATGGCGATGCGACATGGCTTCTCCTCGGCGAGTCGCGGCTGTGCAGGCAGCCCATGTGAAAGACTACGACGATCGCTGCGATCGTTCGAGCGCCCCGCGCGGGCTTGGTCACGGCTGGACGAGGGCCCGCCCGTGCGCCCGAACCGCGCGATTCGCCTTCCTCATCAGGGAAGCGGTCCCACGCGCGTCGCTCTCCCGCGACCGAGGGCCTACGCTTCGCCGGGTCGCGTGCATCCCGTGTAGCGACCCCGAAGGAGCGGCCATGAGCGAGCGAGGCGAACCCCTCTACAAATCCCGACCGACCGGCCCCGAGGCGGCGCGCTTCGGCTGGTGCAGTCGGTTCAACGACTTCATCACGATGTCGGAGGGCAACTCGAACACGTACATGATCGAGACGCCCGAGGGTCATGTGCTCATCAACTCGGGCATGGGCTTCGAGGCGCCCGTGCATCATCGCAACTTCAGCGACCTCGTCGGCGACATCGACGGTCGGGTACGGCACCTCGTGACGACCCAGGGCCACGTCGATCACGTCGGCGGCGTCGCCTACTTCCGCCAGCGGAACCCCGGGCTGCAGTACATCGCCCAGGCCAACAACGAAGAGCACCAGACCTACGACACGCGCCTCGCACGCTTTCGACAGGCGCGCTCCGCGTTTCGGTTCACCGACACCTTCGTCGAGGTATTCAAGGCCTACGCCGAAGCGGGCTACACCGACCTCAACCCGCAGGATCGCCCGACGGCCGATCTGCTCTTCGAAGATCGTCATGCGTTCTCGATCGGCGGCGTCGAAATCGAGCTGATCGCGCAGATGGGCGCCGAGACGAACGACTCGCTGATCGTCTGGCTTCCGCAGCACCGCATCTGCTTCACCGGCAACCTCTTCGGCTGCCCCTTCGGCCACTTCCCGAACCTGGTGACGATTCGCGGCGATCGCTATCGCGACGCGCTCGTGTGCGCCGAGGCCGCCCAGACGGTGCTCGACCTCGAGCCCGAGGTGATCCTCTACGGCCATCACGCCCCGATCGTCGGCGCCGATCTGATTCGGCGCGAGGTCACGGCGATCCGCGACGCGACGCTGTACGTGCACGATGCGGTCGTGAAGGGCATGAACGACGGCGCCGCGCTCGAGACACTGCAGCAGCAGATCACCCTGCCGGCCGACTGCGAAGTCGGTGAGGGCTACGGCACCGTTGCGTGGAGCGTGCGCGCCATCTGGGAGAACTACGCCGGCTGGTTCAAGCACGGATCGACGACCGAGCTCTACGCGGTGCCCCAGCGCGAGGTCCACGCCGATCTGGTCGAGCTCGCCGGTGCCGACGCCGTCGTCGAACGCGCCTCGAAGAAGGCGGCGGCCGGGGAGCGCGAGGCCGCGCTGCACCTGCTCGACATCGTGCGCACGGCCGAGCCCGACCACGAGGGCGCCCGCACGCTGGCCATCGAGGTGCACACGTCGCTGCTCGAAGACGCGAAGACGTTCCGCACGACGGGCAACTTCTGGCTGATCGGCTGGCTCGAGACCCAGATCAAGCTGCTCGGCGGGGGCCGCGACGTCTCGCTGGGCGAGATCATCAAGTAGGGGAGCCGGTCGCATGAAGTTCTGGCTGATCGCGCCGTGGCTCGGCCCCGAAGAGATGATCGAGCTCGCGCGCGAGGCCGAGGCGCTCGGCTTCGAAGGCATGATGGGCGCCGATCACGGCTTCGTGCCGAGACGCATGGCGGCCGACTACCTGTACACCGACGATGGTCGCCCCCCGATCACCGGCGACATGCCCTACCCCGACGTCTGGACGACGCTCACGGCGATGGCGATGGAGACCTCGACGCTCAAGCTGTCGACCGCGGTCTACGTGCTGCCGCTTCGTCACCCCGTCGAGGTCGCGAAGGCCACGGGCACGCTCGCGCGCATCAGCGGCGGGCGGCTCGTGCTCGGCGCCGGTGCGGGGTGGATGAAGGAGGAGTTCGACGCGTACGACGTCGACTTCAAGACGCGCGGGCGCCGCATGGACGAGTGCGTCGAGGTGATCCGCAAGCTCTGGGCCGGAGGCTACGTCGAGCATCGCGGTGAGTTCTTCGACCTGCCCGAGCTCGCGATCGCGCCGGCGCCGGATGCGCCGGTGCCGATCTACTTCGGCGGCGCGAGTCGCGTCGCGCTGCGACGGGCGGCGCGCATCGGCCAGGGCTGGATCGGCGCCGGCAACACGATCGACGAGGTGCCGGCGATCCTCGACACGATCGACGCGCTGCGCCGCGAGGCCGGTCGCGAGAACGAGCCGTTCGAGGTCGTCTGCCCCGTCATGCAGATCACCGACACCGAACGCCTGAAGGCGCTCGAGGCCCGCGGGCTCACGTCGATCTGCTTCGGGTTCGCCGACAACTACACGATGCCACTCGACCAGAAGCGCGGCGCGCTGCGCTGGTTCGCGGATGCGGTGATGGCGAAGTTCTGAGGTCGCGCGCGGTCACCGATGCGGTGATGGCGAAGTTCTGAGATCGCGCGCGGTCACCGATGCGGTGATGGCGAAGTTCTGAGATCGCGCGCGGTCACCGATGCGGTGATGGCGAAGCTCCGAGGCCGCGCGCGGTCGACGCTGCGGCGGACGGAGGCTCAGCGCTCGCTTCGGTCGTCGGCCTCGTCTTCGGTGGCGTGCTCCATCTCGCGCAGCTCGGCGAACGCATCGAGCGCGAGCCGGCGGACCACGACGAAGAGCGCGATCATCGCGATCAGCCCGATGCCGAGGAGCGCCCACTCGCCGGCCGTGCGCTCTGCGCGCTGCGCTTCGCTGCCGATGCCGCCGGCCGCCGCGCCGATCGACACGAACACGAGGGTCGACGGGATCGACCCGACGAGCGATGCCGCGCCGTACGTCCAGGCGCTCATGGTCGTGAGCCCGAACGCATAGTTTGCGACCGAGAACGGAAAGATCGGCGAGAGCCGCGCCAGCACGATGATCTTCCAGCCGCGCTCGCCGACGAGCCGAATCAAACCGTGGAAGCGCGCATCCCCATCGAAGCGCCGATGCAGCCACTCGCGGCCGAGCGCTTGGCCGATCGCGAACGAGATCGTCGCTCCCGCGCCGAGGCCCAGCAGGCCGGCGAGGGTGCCTTGTGTGACGCCGAAGAGCAGTCCGCCCGCGACGTTGGGGATCGCCGTGGGGACGAAGAATACGCCCGAGACGGCGTGCAGCACGATGAAGGCCGGCAGCGCGTAGGGGCCCAGCGACGCAACGCGATCGATGGCCCATTCGAAGAGGCCCGACTCGCCGAGCGCCCACGCGAGCCCGACGATGAGCGCGACGCTCCCGATCTGAATAGCGCGCCGGCGCCACGCGCCAGAAGCCCGCGCGGACGCTCGAGCAGCCGATGCGGACGGTCCATCCACGGGCGGCGGATCGGGATCCACGGGTTCGGCTTCGAGCGGTGAGCTTCCGATCGTCATGCGTCCTCGGGCACGGGGCCGTGAATCAGCGTGAAGGCGACGAGCGTGAGGGCGGCCCGATTGCGCACGATCACCCCGCGTCCTCGGGCATCAGACCCTGCGCCCGCGCCATCTCGAGATCCTGCTCGTAGTTCGGATTCGGCCTGAAGATGTGCGACGAGCTGCCGCTCGCGACCAATCGGCCGTCTTCCGTCCAGATGCGAGACTGCGTGCAGACGATGCCGTCGCGGGCAACCGGCGCGACGCCGTCCGCCAGCATCCAATCGGCCTCGGGTGCAAAGCCGTGAAACTGCACGGTCAGATCGAGGTTGGGCGCGATGAACCGAAACGGCCAGGCATGGGCCGAGATCGTCGCATTCCAGCCCGGGAAGTCCATCCAGAACAGCTGACGAACCGCGTCGGCCTCGCGGCCCTCGATGGGCGTGTCGTTGAAGCGCAGCCAGGTCTGTGAGATCGGCTCACCGGGCTCGGTGCGCCACTTCACGGGGCAGCCCTCCATGCTGCGCCAGATCGGGAACCACTCTTCGTAGTTGTCGGCGAGTTGGTGAAAGGGTGCGAGCTCGGTGGGCCGCGGCACGATCGGCGCCGAGTGGATCGCGTGATCGAAGCCCGAGAGCTCTTCATCGATCGTCCAGAGCACGCCGGTCAGCAGCAGACGCTCGCGCTGATGCACCTCGAGCTGAAGACTCTCGGCCCGCCGCCCACCGCCGACGGCGCGCACGTGGATCTCGACCGGCTCGAAGCCACCGACCGCGAGGAAGTGACAATGGAAGCTCGCCGGTCGATCGAAGCGGCTGCAGGCGAGCCCCGCGCGCAGCGCCGTCGCCGCCAGATGCCCCCCGTTCGGGCCCCAGACGGACCACCGTTCGGTCAGGCTCGCGTGCACGAGCCCCGGTTCGTGCTCGTCCCGCACGACGGCGGTATCGGCGACGAAGTCGGCCACGGTGTCCTCCGACCCGGGTTCGCCGCCGCGCGCCGCGAGATCACTCGCGGTCGGCGCTTCGGCCCGGGCTCCACCCTCGACCTGGGGGCGCAGCGAGGAGGCCCCCGAAGGATAGTCGCTTCGGCGGCCTGTCGACCGCCCCGGGGCGAACGGCGCTCATCGATCCGCCTCGAAGCGGTCAGGGGCGCCTCAGGGCTCGCGCGTTCCGCCGGGGGGCGTGCGCGGCGACGCCGTGGTAGAACGGGCGCGAACCTCCGAGCCGAGGCCCCGGGTGTCCGAAACGGTTCGCATCGATCGCCGCACGACCGAGACCCGCGAGCGCATTCTGCTCGCGGCCGAAGAGCTGATCGCGACGCATGGCGTCGAGGGCTTCCAGGTGAAGGACGTCGCCGCCGCGGTCGGGATTCGACCGCCGTCGGTCTTCGCCCACTTCAAGGGGCGGGAGGCGATCGCGGACGAGGTCGCGGTGCGCATCGTCGTGCAGATCGGCGAGCTGCTCGGTCCCGTGCTCACCGCGGCCCCCGACCCGATGGCGGCCGTTCGAGCGGGTGTGCGCGCGTTGGTGGCCCACCTCTGGGCGAATCCCGCCCACGTTCGGCTGCTGCTGCGCGATCTCGCCCAGGCAGGCGCCGGCGAGGGCTTTCACGGGGTCGGCGAGTTCATCGACCGCATCGATGCCGTGCTCCAGCCAGTGCTCGATCGCGGCCGGGCCGAGGGCCAGTTTCGCGACGTCGCGGTGCGCCCCCTGCTGCCGCTCATTCAGGGGGCGATCCTCACCCGGATCGCCTTCTCGGGCTTCGACGCGACCGGCCGCCCGCGCCTGGCCGAGCGCCTCGAGCAGATCCAGGCTGAGGCCGAGGATCTCGTGGTCGCCTACGTGCGGGCCCCCGAGCTGCCTCGCGCCTGAGCAATTCGTCGACAATCGCCCCTGATTTTCTTGCGTTTTTCGGCCTGGTCACGTTGAATGACGGGCCCGCCCTCGTTCGCCGGATGGTCGCGTGGCGCGCCCCCGACAGGCCGCGCCGAGCTCGGCCAACTCGCGTTGCGAAGGCGGGCCGGGCTCGTCAACGTCTCCTTTGCCGCTCGGGACGCAAGCGACGCACGGCACGCGTTCGACCTCGCCTGAACAATGGACCTCGCGCCGGTCCTGCAGGCCGAGCACGTGCTCCGCATCGCGCCGTCGTTCGATCGGGTCGGCATCGCGTCGGTCGAGACGGGCCGGGACGCGCAGGTTCAGACTGACTGTCAGTAAGGATGAGATCGACATGAGTGGTCCGAAGACGCGAACCCGCCGGGTCTCGCGCACCGCCCGACCGGGCGCTGCCCGCCTGCGCGCGCTCGCGCCGGTGATTGCGCTCGCGTTCATCCTGCCGCTCACGGGCTGCGAAGACAGCGCGGCCCCCGATCCGGAGCTCGAAGCCCGACAGGATCAGCTCGCCGCATCGGCCTTCTCGCAGTTCTTGCGCCCGCCCGAGACCCCCACCGACGCATGCACGGTCACGCTCTCGGCCGGCGGCGGGTTGGCCGGCGACGCCGCGATGATCCAGGATGCGATCGACGCAGCGTCGCCCTTCGACATCATCTGCCTCACCCCCGGCACCTACGCGCTGACGGCGACCCTCACGGTCGACTCGGTCGATTCGATCACGCTGCGCGGCCTCGGCGACGCGCCGAGCGACGTCGAGCTCGACTGGTCGCTCTCGGTCGACACCGGCGTCGCCGTCTCAGCGCCGGGCTTCTGGCTCGAGAACGTCTGGGTCCACGATCCGCTGGTGACGGGCGTGGTCGTCACCAGCTCGAATGCCTCCGACAACCCGAGCGTGATGCGCAAGATCAAGGTCTCGTGGGGCGCAGACGCCTCGGTCGACACGAACGGGCCCGCCGGTGTCGCCATTCGCGCAGGCTCGTACGTGATCGTCGAGTTCAGCGAGTTCATCGGCGCCATCCTCGCTGGCATCCAGGTCACCGCGGGCTCGTCGGACGTGATCCTGCGCAACAACTTCTCGCACGCGAACCACCTGGGCATCGCCCTCACCAACTCGGTCGACATCGAGCTGGTGAGCAACGATCTGTCGGACAACACGGGGGGCCTCTTCGTGTCGAACGAGCCCCCCGCGAGCCCGACCGACCCCGTGCTCGCGACCGAAGGGGTGCTCGTCTTCAAGAACGAGATCCGTGACAACAATCGCGCGAGCTTCACCGATCCGTCCGTGGGGCTGCCCAGCATGGTTCCGGTCGGCTCGGGGACCGTGGTGATCGCCAGCACGAACAACGAGCTGCGCGAGAACTGGATCACGGGCAACGTGACGACCGGCGTGCTCTATCTGACGTACTTCACGGCGTCCGCGCTGTCCACGGGCGTCTGGCCGCTCGAGGCCGACCTGCCCGCCGACTACGACCCGTACCCGACGAACAACTTCATCAACGACAACATCTTCGAGTTCGATGAAGACAACGACTTCTTTCAGGAGCCGGCGTACAACGGGCTGCCGGTCGATCCTGGGTTCCGTTTCGTGTGGAACCTCCTGAACCTGGTACCGGACTGGCCCACGGCCGGCACGCCGAAGCCGTTCAATCCCGTACCGCCCTGCATGGCCAACGACCTCGAGGTCGATACGGCCTTCCAGCCGCCCTACCCCGACTGCCCGTCCAACCAGGCCAACGATCCCGCCACCAACGTCAACCCCGGCATCATCGAGACGCTCGATCGCCCGGTGCTGATGGACGGCACGCTGCTCGATTTCGACGACATCGAGAACACCGCGCCGGCGCTCTGCTTCGGCACTGCCTCGACGCCGCCGACGACGTGGATCGGCCTCGACTCGCCGCGCCGCGGCTACCCGATCAGCGATACCGATCCGGGGCGACAGGCCGAATTCGACTGCGATCTGGCCGAGCTGCCGAGCATCTCGTTCCCCTGAGCACCCTCCTCGCGGCGGACATGTGAGGTGCGTTCAACGCATCGCGCGGGGGTGAGGCCCCGGTCGCCCATCTCGAATGCGATGGACGCCTGCCTCCGCCCGACGCCTCCCCTGTGGGAAACCGCCGCTGCGATCCGTCTCGCTCGTCTCCAAAGCCAAATCATTTCAGGTTCTTACAACGTTCCGGTCGTCTCGCGTTGTCCAGATCCCCTGGGTTGGAGTAGGCTGCTCCCCTACTTCGATTAGGCAATCAGTCGACACGGCCCCGCGGCCGAGCCCGGCGATGTGCCAATCGCACCCAGAACCGGTCTTGCCGGTCGAGCGCACCCGGCGTCTAGACGATGCATGCGGTGTGGCCCCCTCGACCCGCGAGCCAGACCCGAGGACCCACTGCCCATGTTCGGTCAACCCATTCGAGCCCTCTCGAGGCGCCTGCTGCTGGTGGCCGCCGCGTTCGTCGTCGCGATCAGCGTCGGCTGCACCGACGAAGAGGCCGATCAGATCACGCAGATCCTGTCGGAGCCGACGCAACTCGAG
The DNA here is from genome assembly GCA_965250285.1 of Myxococcota bacterium. Lineage (GTDB taxonomy): Bacteria > Myxococcota_A > UBA9160 > UBA9160 > UBA4427 > CAYYSY01. The sequence continues at coordinate 5,844,747 of OZ252299.1, read as the reverse complement.
CTTCGCCAGGCCGCGCTCGCCGAAGCCGCCGCCGGGATGTACGACGTCGACAACCCGCCGCCGACGACCGACGACGACTGCACGATCACGCTCGAAGCCGGCAGCGACCCGAACGGCGATGCCCAGATGCTGAACGAAGCCGTCGAGGACGCCGACTCGTGGGACGTGATCTGTCTCGCACCGGGCACGTACAAGATGGGTGACGCCGCGGGCAACGCGAACGGCACGGTCTTCGTCTCGGCCGCCGCGAACCTGACCGTCAAGGGCATCGGCGCCACGCCCGACGACGTCCTGCTCGACTACGCCGAGCAGTCGGACGATCGCGGCTTCGACGTCACGACGCCCGGCTTCTGGATCGAGAACCTCGCGATCAAGGACACGAATGCGAACGGCATCGAGGTCAAGGCCGACAACGACCCCGAGAACCCGAACGTGTTCCGCAAGCTGCACGTCTACTGGACGACGCCGGAGAACCCGGCGAACGGCGCCTACTCGGTCTACCCGACCAAGAGCCAGTACGTCATCGTCGAGTTCTGTGAGGTGAGCGACGCGTCGGATGCCGGCCTCTACATCGGTCAGGTCGAGTACGGCATCGTCCGCTTCAACGAGGTGCACGGCAACGTCGCCGGTCTCGAGGTCGAGAACTCGTTCAGCGTCGACGTGTACGGCAACGACGTGCACGACAATACGGGCGGGATCCTCGCCCTGCAGGAGCCCGGGCTGCAGCGCCTCGAGAACGAGTACGTCGTGATCCGCGACAACGTCGTCGTCGAGAACAACACGACCAACTTCGCCCGCCCCGGTACGACGGTGGCGAACATCCCCCCTGGCACCGGCATGATGAGCTTCGCCGGCACCGACATCGAGTTCCGCGACAACGTCGTCGAGGGCAACGACTCGACGGGCCTGCTGATCGTCAGCAACGCGATCCTCGACGCGCTGGGCGGCGAATCGGCGCCGTGGCTCTACCCCGACCAGTACGACCCCTTCCCGAGCTGGATCAACCAGACGGGCAACACCTACGTCGACAACGGCTTGGATCCGCAGGGCGCCCTGGCCCTCTTCCTGACCGCGCCGGTGGCGCCCATCGTCTGGGACGGCCTGATCTCGAACGGCGTCGACACCGAGCACATCATCGGCATCGGCGCCCCGCCCCTGTTCGTCCCCAGCACGCAGCCGATCCCGGCGGTCGACGACCCGAACATCTGCTTCGGAAGCGACTTCGACCCGGCCGACGTGACGATCCTGAACGACGGCGATGGTCCGGACACGGAAGACAAGCACGACGTCAACGACTACTTCTGCGACATGCGCCCGGTGGTGCCGGTCGAGTTCCCGTAGCCTCGCGACGACCAGCGCGTCGATCGGCAGCAAACACGGCAGACGACGCAGGCACGCAAGAGCAAGAGCGAGAGCAAGAGCAAGAGAGAGACGAGTGCGCTCGGAGATGGGTTCGATGAAGAAGTTGCAGATGCTCAGCCTGGCGCTCGCCGTGCTGTTCGCCTTCGCACTCGGCTGCACCGAGGGCGAAGGCGAGGGGGCCGGCGATGCCACCGAAGACGCCGGCTGCCGCGGTGCGGACGGCGCGGTCGCGGCAAGCGCCGCCAGCCCGCCGAGCAGCGGCACGCCCGACACCCTCGACGGCTGGAACCTGTTCGCCGACGCCTGCGCACAGGCGCCGAAGGACGACGTAATCCCCTACGCCGTCACGGCGCCGCTCTTCACCGACTTCACCGATAAGAAGCGCTTCCTCTACGTGCCGCCGGGCGAGCAGATCGACCTGCGGCCGGGCGCGCCCGACGCCTACGACGAGAACGCGGTCTGGGGTCTGCCCGAGGGCAGCATCCTCATCAAGACCTTCGCCTACCCCGTCGACGAGCGAGATCCGTCGCTCGGCGAGCAGCTGATCGAGACGCGCCTGCTCGTGAACGAGGGCGATACCGGCTGGCGACCCATCGTCTATCAGTGGAACGAGGCCCAGACCGAGGCGCGTCGCGTGACCGGCGGCGCCACCGTCGCGGTCAGCTACGTCGACGCGGCCGGCGACACGATCGAGATCCCGACCTACGGCATCCCGGCCAACGGACTCTGCCGCGAGTGCCACGGCACGACGCCCGAGACCCGGCCGATCGGCCCCAAGACGCCGATGCTGAACCGCGACAATGACTACGGCTCGGGCCCCGTCAATCAAATCGACTATCTGCATTCGCTCGGGCTCTTCGACGAAGCGCCCGACGCCGAGCCCGCGCGCCTCACCTTCCCCGACCCCGAGTCGACCGACATCTCGATCTCGGACACCGACAAGGCGCGCGCCTACCTCGACTCGAACTGCGCGCACTGCCACTCGCCCGAGGGCGAGACCGCGTTCAAGCAGCTCTTCCTCGATTGGGGCAGCACCGAGCCGCTCACGACGAACCCCTTCAACTGGGGCGTGTGCAAGGTCTTCACCTCGGGCGGCAACGGCACCGAGTGCACGCAGCTCTACAACATCGTGCCCGGCGAGCCCGAGAACTCGTTCCTCGCCTGCCGCGTCTCGATCACCGGCCCCGGCAGCATGCCCGAGGTCGGCCGCACGGTGCCGCATCCGGCCGGGACGGCCCTGATCGATGCGTGGATCGAAGAGATGAGCCTTCCGGGATGCAGCAGCTGACCGCGCAGAGCCTGCGCCGGGCCCGCGGCAACGTTCGATCGGTCGCCGCGGGCATCGCGGTGCTCGCCCTGCTCGGTGGCTGCACCGACGCGGGCGAGGCGCCCGGCGTCGACGCGACCGCGGCCGACGCCGCGCTGCCCTGGCCCGCCCAGGCGTTCCCCGAGCTGCCGGGCCCGCCGCCTTCACCCGAGGTCGTCGATCTCGGCCTCGCGCTCTTCTACGACCCGATCTTGAGCGGGGACGGCCAGACCGCATGCGGCACCTGCCACAGCGAGTTCTGGGGCATGAGCGACGCGCTCGAGCGTTCGGTGGGTCTCGGAGCCGGTCTGATCGCCGGCCCGAGCCGCACGGGCCCCCACGTCATGCGCCGCAACAGTCAGGGGCTCTGGAACCTCGCCTTCCGTGAGACGCTCTTCTGGGATGGCCGCACCGACACGCTTGAGGCGCAGGCGATCGAGCCGCTGCTCGCCGAGAACGAGCTCGGGCAGGATCCATCGGTCGTGGTCGATCTGCTTCGGGCCAATGACGCGTACGTCGCGCTCTTCGCCGCCGCGTTCCCCGACGCCCCCGAGCCGACCCTCGAGAACGTCGTCACGGCGCTCGCCGAGTTTCAGCGCACCTTCGTCTCGAACCGCTCGCTCTACGACGGCTATGTCGGCGGCGACGACGATGCGATGAGCGATGACATGGTCGAAGGCATGTTCCGGTTCGCCGCGTTCGGCTGCGACGACTGCCACACCCCGCCGCTCTTCGAGCGGGAAGGGTTCGCAGACCGCGGCCTCGCAGGCGTCGAAGGGCTCGTCGACGAGGGCCGCTACGAAGCCACCGGCATCGTCGACGACATCGGCCGCTTTCGGATCCCCACGCTGCGCAACGCGAGCTTCACCGAGCCCTACTTCCACAACGGCTCGGTCGCGAAGCTGAGCGACGCCGTGCGACACGAGCTCGGCCAGACGGGGCTCGCCTTCGACGACGATGACGTGCGCCTCGTGACGACCTTCATCGACGGCGGGCTGCGCGACGAGAGCCGCGAGCCGCAGCGACCCGAGACGGTGCCGAGCGGCCTCATCGTGCCGATCGACGGCACCACCATCATCCGATAGCGCGGCAGCAGCGGCCAGATCGCTTTTCGCCGAGCGACCTCGTCGTGCCGATCGACGGCACCACCATCATCCGATAGCGCGGCAGCAGCGGCCAGATCGCTTCTCGCCGAGCGGCCTCGTCGTGCCGATCGACGGCACCACCATCATCCGATAGCGCGGCAGCAGCGGCCAGATCGCTTTTCGCCGAGCGGCCCACCGAAGCGTGCGCGCCCGCGATCCCGCCCCAGACGCCTCCCCTGCCCTGGAATCGGGGGACGGCGCCCGTCGGCGCCGGGGGCACGCACGTGCAGCTCGCCTACGAAATCGTGGTCCACGGGATCGGGATCCCGCTGGTCTTTCTCGCGTCGACCATCGCGTTCGACATCGTGCACTGGGCGCTGCACCGGGCACACGGCTCTCGCATCGCCGCGCTCGACTGGGCTGGCTCACTGCACGCGACGCACCACGCGTTCCTCGATTCACAGCTCCGCGTGCACGACGATCTCATCGGCGCCAACATCCGTCGCCACGTGATCCCCGAGTTCCTCACCCAGGCGGCGTTCTCGGCGTTGCTGCTCGCCGTCTGTTGGGTCGTGCCGATCGTGCCCTCGACCGTCGTGGTCGGCGCATTCGCGATCCAGGTGATCGTCTTCGTCATGATCCTGCGCGAACGCGGCCTCGACGTGAATCACCGGGGCCACGAGAAGCTCGACGCGTTTCGCGACTCGACCTTCTGCATGCCCGAGTACCACGCGCTGCATCACGTCCACGCGAGCGCCCACTTCAGCTCGTGGATCAAAGTGCTCGACCGGGTGCTCGGCACCGGCCTCGCGCTCGACGGTCGGCGCATCGCATTCGTCGGAGACGGCGGGGCCGAAGTGTCGGCGCTGCGCAGCCGCCTCGAGAAAGCGGGCGTGAACCCGGTCGACATCGAACGCACGGGATGTGACCGGCCCGAGATCCTGGTCGCGGCGGGCGATCTGAGCGCGCCCGGTACCGCGGCGACCGTGCGCGCCTTCATCGACGGGGCCGAAGCCGAGCGGCTCCCCAGCGAGCTGTGGTGGGTGCGCGGCGCGGGCGCCGCCGGACCGCGGCCCGAGGTCACGCGGCGCATCCAGCTGCGCCGGCTCGAAGCGAAGCCCGGGGCCACGGCCGACGCGACGGCAGATCGCTGGCTGCGGGGCCTGCGGCGCGGCGATGGCCGCATCTGAGAACGCGTTCGCGTCGGGCGTGATGCGCGATTCGGTCCATTTTCCCCGCGGGCGAAAGGCTAGCGGCTTTTCTGAAGATCAGAATTGGAGTTAAACTCCAATTCCATGACCGCAGGATCAATTCCGACTCGCGCTGCCCAGGGATCGCGCGCGCCGCGACTGACGAAGCTCGAACGCACGCGACTTCGGCTCGTCGACGCCGTGCGTGCCGAGATCGAGCAGGAGGGCGGGTTCACGGCCGAGCAGGTGGCCCGCCGCGCCGAGACCTCCCCCGCCACGTTCTACAACCACTTCGCAAACAAGGACATCGCGCTCGCCGCGGGCTTCGCCGCCGTGATGGACGACCTCGTCGCACTGGTCGAATCGCGGCTGCGCATCGAGCAGCTGCTCGACGCGGGACTCGAGCGCTTTGCGCACGATTGGGTGCTCGCGTGCGTCGCGTTCTTTCGCACCAACAGCGCCACGTTCCGCGCGGCCCAGGCGGGCTTCGCCGCTTCGGACACGCTCCGCCGCATCTATCGCGAGCACGAGGACGCCGCGCTCGATCACTACGTGCGCTTCGTCTCGCTCGCACAGCGGGCGCAGGCGGTGCGCGCAGACGATCCCCGCGCCATGGCGCAGGCGCTGATGATCCAGAACCAGGGGCTCAATCATCCCGGCGTGTTGCGCCTCGAGCCGGGCGGTGCACTCCACCGAGAGCTGAGCCGGCAGGTCGTCCGCCACCTCGAGCCCGAAGCCACGCGAACAGAAGAAGGAGCGAGCCGATGACCGCGACGCACCTCCTCGGAGGCTTCCAGACCGATTTCGCGCGGGTCTTCGCGCGCGAAGGCCACGACATCGCCGAGCTCATTCGCGAGGTCGTCGAAGGCACGCTGACCTCGGCCGGCGTCGAGCCCGCGCAGATCGAGAGCATCCATGTCGGCAACGCGTTCGGTCAGCTCTACGCCGGCCAGGGGCACCTGGGCGCGATGCCGGCCACCGTGGTACCCGAGCTTTGGGGCACGCCATCGATGCGACACGAGGCCGCCTGCGCCTCGGGCTCGATCGCCACGCTCACGGCCATGGCCGAGATCGAGTGCGGCCGGTACGACTGCGTGCTCGTGCTCGGCGCCGAGCAGGAAAAGACGATGCCCGGCCTCGAGGCCGCCGGTGTGCAGGCGGCGGCCGCGTGGGTCGGCCACGAGACCGAGGGCGCCGAGGCTGTCTGGCCGGCGATGTTCGAGCAGGTCGCCGCCGAGTACGACGCCCGCTTCGGCCTCGACGACGCGCATCTGCGCGCGATCGGTGAGCTCAACCTCCAGAACGCCAAGCAGAACCCGCACGCGCAGACCCGCGACTGGAAGCTGGCCCCCGAGCACTTCTCGGCCGACGACGCGGCGAACCCCGTCGTCGCAGGACGTCTTCGGCGAAACGACTGCTGCCAGATCACCGATGGCGGCGCGGGGATCGTGCTGGTGAGCGACCGCTGGCTGGCCGAGCACGGCCGCGGGCACGCGTCGGCGTGCATTGCAGGCTGGGGACACCGCACGGTCGGGCTGCCGATCGCGCCGAAGCTCGAGCGCAGCCGCGACGACGCGTTCGTCATGCCCCACGTGCGCGAGGCGATCACCGACGCCTGGTCGCGCGCGGGGATCGGCCGCGTCGACGATCTCGACGGCATCGAGACCCACGACTGCATGACGCCGAGCGAGTACATGGCGATCGATCACTTCGGCGTGACCGCGCCGGGCGCGAGCTGGCAGGCCGTCGAAGAGGGCGCCATCGCCCGCGATGGCCGTATCCCCATCAACGCGAGCGGCGGCCTGATGGGCGGCGGTCACCCTGTCGGCGCGACCGGCATTCGCATGCTCGTCGACGCCGCCGCCCAGGTGCGCGGCGACGCGGGCGAGATGCAGATCGAAGGCGCACGCCGCATGGCGACGCTCAACATCGGCGGCTCGGCGGCGACCACGGTGTCGTTCGTCGTCGAGCACGGCTGATCCTCTTTCGGCGCGCGCAGGCGCGGCCAGGAGACCCGAGATGAAGGTCGAGATCCACGAGCGATTCGAGAGCAAGCTGCCCGAAGGCGACGAGCACCCCTACCGCAGCGGCGCGTGGCGCCCGCAGCACACCGAGTACGACGCGTACGAACTCGACGTCGTCGAGGGCGAGATCCCCGACGATCTCGAAGGGACGTATCTGCGCAACACCGAGAACCCGCTGCTGCCGCCGATCTCGCGGTACCACCCCTTCGACGGCGATGGCGTGCTGCACTCGATCACGTTCGGCGGCGGCGAGGCGCAGTATCACAACCGCTTCGTCCGCACCGACGGGTTCGTGCTCGAACGCGAGGCCGGCGAGCACCTGTTCGCGGGTACCGCCGAGAACCCGAAGCTCGCAAAACGCGAGTGCACGCTCGGCGCTCGGCCGAACATGAAAGATGCGTCGAGCACCGACGTGGTCGTGCACAACGGCCAGGCGCTCTCGAGCTTCTGGCTGTGCGGCGATCTGTACGCATTCGATCCGGTGACGATGAAGTCGCTGGGCAAGGCCGACTTCGGCGGCAAGTTTCCGAAGGAGGGTGTGTCGGCGCACCCGAAGGTCGATGAGAACACGGGTGAGATGCTCTTCTTCAACTACGGCACCGACGCACCGTACATGCACTACGGCGTCGTCGACCCGGACGGCAAGCTCGCGCACTACATCGACGTGCCGCTGCCTGGGCCTCGCCTTCCCCACGACATGGCCTTCACCGAGAACTACGCGATCCTGAACGACTGCCCGATGTTCTGGGAGCCGGGGCTGCTCGAACGCGACAAGTACGTCACGACCTTCTTCCCCGACATGCCGACGCGCTTCGCGATCCTGCCGCGCCGCGGTCAGCCCGAAGACATCCGCTGGTTCGAGGCCGACCCGACGTTCGTGCTGCACTGGGTGAACGCCTACGAAGACGGCGACGAGGTCGTCCTCGATGGCTTCTTCCAGGAGAATCCGTCCCCCGACCGTGAGGGCGCCGCCTCGATCGAAGAGGCGATCTTCCGCTACCTCGACCTGCACACCATGCGCGCGAAGGCCCACCGCTGGCGCTTCAACCTGAAGACGGGCGAGACGAAGGAGGAGCACCTCTCCGAGCGGATCCAGGAGTTCGGCATGATCAACGGTCGCTATGGCGGCCGAAAGCACCGCTACAGCTACAACGCGCTGCCGGCCGAAGGCTGGTTCGGCTTCGAGGGCGTGATCAAGCACGACTACGAGACCGGCCACGAAGAAGTCGTCGTGCTGCCCGAGGGCACGTACGCGAGCGAGACGATCATGGCCCCACGCCCCGGCTCGTCTGCCGAAGACGACGGCTATCTCGTCACGTACACGATGGATGTGGTGAACGACCGGTCGGAGTGCCTGATTCTCGATGCGGCCCACGTCTCGGCGGGGCCCGTGGCGCGCATCTCACTCCCCGAGCGCATCAGCAGCGGTACGCATGCGTTCTGGCACGGGGCCGGAGCAGACTGAGCGCGAGGCCGGTCGGTTCGCTCAGTCGCCCGCGCCGCGCCGCCGCCAGTGCTCGCGCAGCTCGACCATCGCGGGCAGCACGATCAGCGTGCAGTAGAGCAGCGCGATGATCGAGACCGAGAGCAGAACCCCGAGGCTCGCCATGCCCCGGTGTGCCGAGAGCGAGAGCGAGCTGAACGCCGCGAGCGTCGTCAACGCCGACAGGGTGACGGCCCGCGGCGTCGTCGACTCGATCGCGTGGCCGAGGTTGCCGTCCTCGCGGTAGCGCATGAAGACGTGGATGCCGCTATCGATCCCGAGCCCGAGGATCAACGGCACCGCCACGACGTTGGCCATGTTGAAGCGCATGCCGCTCAGCACACCGAACGCGACCGTGAAGAACGCCGCCAGCACGATGGGCGCGAGCACGATGAGGGCATCGTCGAGGCGGCGGAGCGTCACCAGCAGGATCACGAGGATCGCGACGAACGCGATCCCGATCGCCAGCTGGAACGACCCCGACACGATGTCCCCGATGCCCGCTTCGACGACGGGCCGGCCCGTCGCCGTCGGCGTGACGTCTTGCACTGCATCGACGAAGCGCTTGAGCGCGACGACGTCGCTGACGTCCTCTTCGGGCAGGGCCACGACGAGCGCGCGGCCGTCTTCGGCGATCACGCGATCCTGCATCTCGGTGGGGAGATCGGAGAACTCGACCGGCCCCACCTCGAGCGCGCGCTTGAGCCACTCGAGCCGGTCGGGCAGATCGGCGATCACGAGTTGATCGAGGATCGCGGCCTGGGCCTCGGGGTCGTTCGTTTCGAGCAGGGGGCGCAGCGAATCGGCCAGCGCGCGCGCGGCGTCGCGGGCGCCAGGGTCGACGTCGGCCGGGAGCGCATCGACGGCGGCGACGAGGCCACGCACCGACGCGAGACGCTCGGCGTCGGTCGGCGCCCCGACCGACGGCTCGGGGTACAGCACCGGCTCGAGGAAGAAGCTCGTCTCTTCGAGCACGGCCAGCTTGTCGTCCTGGTCGTCGGGGACGTGCTCGCTCGGCGGCTGCACGCTCGCCACGACGTCGAGCGCGAGCAGCTCGTCAGCCAGGACCTCGGCGGCCTCGGCGTTCTCGGCGATGGCGGTCACCGAGTAGTCGGTCACGATCTGCTCGGCCTCGAGGTCGGCCAGCGCGAGCATCGATTCGCTGTCGGGATCTTTCAGTGAGAGCGTGCTGAAGTCGAAGGCCGAGCGGGTCGACAGGCCGATGGCCGCCACCGCGAGCACCGCGGTCACGCCGACGATCAGCCCCGATCGCCGTTCGATGAAGCCGCTCAGCTCGTGAAAGACGCCGCTCCCGTGCTCGAGCCGCGACGCCTTGGGCTTCGTGAGCGCGAGCACCGCGGGCAGCACGGTGTAGCTCGAGACGAGCGACATGAACATGCCGCCCCCCGCGATGATGCCCAGCGCGGCGAGGCCCTTGTACTCGGTCGGGATGAACGACGCGAAGCCGATCGCCGATGTCAGCGTACACAGCGAGATCGGCGCGGCGGTGTGGGCGACGGCACCGCGCAGTGCGTCCTTCACATCGGCGCCGGCCGCGAGCTCCTCTTCGTAGCGGAGGCCAATGTGGATACCGAAGTCGACGCCGAGCCCGATCAACAACACGGCGAACGCAGCGGAGACGACGTTGAACTCGCCGACGGTCGCCATCGCCCAGGCGGTCGTCATCGTCAGGCTGAGCACGAGGGCAGCCAACGTCGCGAGGATCACGCGGAACGAACGCAACCCGAACCCGAGGATCACGAGCAGCATCAGCACGGCGATGATGCTCGAGAGAAAGACCCCGTCGCGCGCGCTGATCATCTCACCGTGACCGAGCGGCACGAAACCGGTCATGCGCACGCGAACGCCGTTCTCGGGTGTGAGACCGAGCTTCGTGGCCTCTTCGTGCACCGCGTCGATCAGCCGCTCGGCGGGGACCTGTTCTTCGAAATCCTGACGGCTCTGCAGAATGACGAGTCGATACACGCGGCCGGTCGGGTCGAAGAGCTCGTCGGACCAGGAGATCTCGCGCGGGCTGCCTTCGTTGAGCGACGTCGCCACGGTGGCGACGCGCTCGGCCATGATGTCGAAGCCCGAAGGGATCTCGCCCTCTTCACCGAGGCGATCGACGCCGGCGTGCAGCTCGTCGAGCAAGCCGCGCAGGCTCGGGTCGAGCGTCAACGCGGTCAGCGCCGGCTGTGCTTCGGCGAGGCGCGCGGCCACGCGTTCGAGCTCGTCGACGTCGAGATACAGGAACGCATGATCCTGGTACCAGTCGCCCGAACCCGGTGCGTATACGCTGGCTGCGACGTCCTCCCGGCCACGCATCGCTTCTGCGAGCGCAGCCTGCGCATCGTCGAGCGTGCCGACCGACTCACCGTCGAGGACGACGATGCTCATGTCCTTGAACTGGGGGAACGCGTCGAGGTAGTCCTCGTACGCTTGTCGAAAGGGTGCGTCCTGACGGACCAGCTTGCTGTGGTCCGAGTTCATCTTCATGTGCGCGCTCGAGTACACACTCGACGCAACGACGCACAGCACCCCGAGGGCCAGCGTCAGCGCAGGGTTGCGCACCGTCCAGCTCGCGACGGCCTCAAGCCCACGCAGAAAGAAATTGGGTCGCACTTCCGAACCAGGCGGCCCCATGCCGTCGTCCTATGCTCCGTGAATGTCGAGGGGGGTGAGGCCCTGCAGGGCGCTCGCCAAGGCTAACGCAATCGGTCGACGCGAATCGGGACAACGGCCCGACCCCGCAACGATTTCGGTCTCATTCGGGAGGTCCCGTGCTGCTAGGATGCGCCGCGATGATTTCTGCACACAGAGTCCTTTCAGGCGCGCCGCGTTCCATGCCCGCCGAGTCCCGGTCGTTCGTCCAGGTTTCGCTGACCCTCGCCTGCGCACTGTGGGTGATGAGTGTGTTCGTCGTCGGCCCGGCATCAGCCCAGGCACCGCAGGGCGAGGCCCTGTCGGCCGAAGAGAAGGACGCCGCGCGTGTGCCCGTGGTGAAGCTCGAAGACACCCTCCTCGCTGTCATGAAGCGCGCCGACGAGCTGGGCTTCGACGGGCGGTTGAGGGAAATCACCCCCGTCGTCGAAGCCACGTTCGATCTGCCCTTCATGGCCCGCACGAGCATTGGACGAACCTGGAAGGCGCTCACGCCCGAGGTGCAGGCGCGCTGGGTCCAGAGCTTCACCCGATACACGACGACGAAGCTCGCCGATCAGTTCGACGCCTTCTCGGGTCAGGAGTTCGTGCTCAAGGGCGAACGCCCGGCCTCGCGCGGCACGCTGATCGTGATGTCGCGCGTCGAGCGACCTGGCAAGGATCCCGTGCGACTCGACTTTCGCGTGCGCAAGGTCGGCGATCAGTGGCTCATCATCGACATCTACGGCAAGGGCAAGGTCAGTGAGGTGGCGCTGCGCCGGTCGGAGTATGCCGCCATCCTAGAGCGCGACGGCATCGAGGGCTTGATCAAGTCGGTGGACGCCCTGTCGGACAAGACTGCTTCGAAGTGATGCACCAGGGCGCCGTGCTGCACGCCTGAGCCATGCGACACCGAGCGCTGAGCGCAGCGCCCGTGGGTCTCGAACCCGACTCCGGGTCAGTGCATCCCATCACCAGAGCGTTGGATCGACCCCAAGGGGTGGGTTTTCGACCCGATTCGGCTCTGCAGCGCGTCTGATACGATCGCGCCGGCTGCGTCGATGGCAGGGCCCCCCTCTTTGCCGGTGCATCGTTGATTCGATGCGTTCGGGGACAACGGTTCGGGCGCCGTCGAGCCGATCAACGAAGCGGCCGCGACGCTCGAGAGCGAACGACTCGAGACGCGGACGGCAACGAGCCACGGGCGGCCAGGTGATCCGACCCGCGAGCCAAGAGGACATCGATCTTCGTGACCGGCACCTTTCAGCACATGCTCGAGCTCGGCGCGCGCGGCACCATCAATGGTGCGCTGCGGGCGACCCGCATTCAGCAGGGCGACCTGTCGGTGGATGCGCTGCTCGAGCTCGCCGACAAGCGCATCGGTCTCAGCGACCTCGGTGACCCCGGCTACCTCGAACGGCTGAACCTCACGATCGACTGCCTCGAAGGGGGCGCACGGCTCACGCCGATCGGTCGACTGTCGGCGCACATCCTCCATCGCTGGCACCTGATGAACCGCCTCCGCGTCGTCGACTCGCTCAAGAAGGACCCGACGATCGAAGAGCGGCCGATCGTGAAGCCGATCTTCATCGTCGGCTGGTTCCGCACCGCGACGACGAGTCTGCACAATCTGCTGTCGCTCGATCCGCGCAACCGCGCACCCGAGTGCTGGGAGCTCTGCTATCCGGCCGTCGAGGTACCCGACGCGAAGCGTGACTACCGTCGCCGCTTCGGCCGATTGCAGGCCAAGTTCCGACTGGCCGACATCATCGGCCCCGAGCAGAAGTACGCGCACGAGCTGCGCGCCGAGAACCTCGAAGAGTGCTTCTTCTTGATGGCGAACTCGGCCGTCAACCTGCAGCAGATCATGGGCCTGACCGGCTACCAGTACTACCGCGAGCTGCTGAAGGAAGATCTCGCCCCGGTGTACCGCGAGCTGCGCCAGCAGTACCAGCTGCTCGACAGCCAGCGCCCGGGTCAGCAATGGGTGATGAAGTGCCCCTTCCACCTCTGGTTCCTCGACGACCTGCTCGAGGCCTTCCCCGACGCGCGCATCATCCATACGCACCGGACGGCGGTGAAGGCCGTGCCCTCGGTGTGCTCGCTCTCGGCGGTGATGAGCCGGCCGATGGCGGCCGACTTCTCACCAGAACGCCACGGCGCGTTCTTCAAGGAGTTCTGCCGCGAAGGGCTCGATCGCGCCATGAAGGTGCGCCCCACCCTGCCCTCCGAGCAGCTGATGGACGTGCGCCTCGACGACCTGAACGACGACCCGGAAGGGACGCTGCGCAGCATCTACGATCACTTCGGCATGGACTGGGACGAAGAGAACATGCCGGGGCTGATCCAGGATCACCTCGCCCGCGAGGCCAAGCGCGCGCGCAAGATGAGCGGCCGGCACAAGTACACCGCCGAGCAGTTTGGTCTGACGCGCGAAGAGCTGCGCGCCGAGTTCGAAGACTACGAGTCGATGTTCGTCGCCGACTGATCGCGGCCGCGCCGGGTCGCGTCTAGGCCGAGTCGAGCTGGTAGCGAATCAACACGCGCTCACCCGACGACAGTCCCGCCTGGAATCGCGGCCCCCACTTGCCCCATTCGCGCGCGTACTTCTGACCGAACGCGGCCAGAGCCTGCGCGTGCGCCTGCGCATCGCCATCGATCCGGCCGGTCGCGTCGATGGTCGGATCCTTCTCCCACGCCTTGTTCGCACGCTTCCAAATGCCGTGTTCGCCGACCCAGAGGCGTGCGCGATCGAGCCCTTCGCCGATCGCGACCGCGCGCCAGCGATCCGAAGAAGTGACGACGAGAACATCGCGCCCATCGGTGACGTACCAGACCTCACCGTGACAGACGCTCTCGCTGCCATCGCTCTTGAGCGGGCTCAGGTAGACGACGTAGCTGCGTGCGAGCGCCTGCTCGAGTGCCGTGTCGCCCGAATCGGCCTGCGCGCCGTCGCCGTGCGCGTCGGCCCACGCACCGCTCGGCCACGCGAACGCGGCGAGCGAAGCAGCGGCGCCGACCATGAAACGGCGCCGTCCGAGCAGGTGGTCGATCCGGGGCTGCAGGTCGAGTTCGGGATCGCGCTTCATCCTCGTGTCCTCCGGCGAAAGGCCTTGGCGCCTCGCCCTGGAGCCTGACCGGCCGAACGCGTGCCGTCCACCCCTCGCGCTCGGATCGGCGGAACAGATCGATGCCGCCCCTTCGATGACGACGTCAACCGGCTCGGGGGCGCCTCTCGGCGGGTTCTGGCTGCTTTTCAACCCCGTCGATTCCACGTAGAGTGGGGACCCACGAAATCGCCCCAGGGAAGGACTCCTCGCCCGATGCATCGTTCGACGCGCCCGATCGGTCTCATCGCCACAACGATCTTCTGCCTGATTCTCGCTCTGGTCGTGCCGGGCCTCGCGTTCGCGCAGGACGACGAAGAAGAAGAGTACGAAGACGAGATCGATTACGGGCGCCCGGGCGTCTACGCGATGGTTCACATCATGGGCGGTGTCGACGTCGACCGCCGCATCGAAGATGACACCCAGCTGACGGGCGGCGCCGGCTACATCCTGCGCGTAGGCTCGCGCGAAACGCCGCGGCTCGCCTGGGAGGTCGCCTTCGAGCAGTTCGTGCTCGACGGCACCTCGAGCCAGTCGTTCACGTACGGCCTGAACGGCAAGTACTACTTCACCCAGAACCGCTGGCAGCCGTACCTCGTGCTCGGTGCGAATGGTCGAACCATGCTGCGCGAAGGCGCCCATCGACAGACCGACTGGAGCTTTCGGATGGGCGGAGGCCTCGACTTCTACCTGACCGAGAAGTGGGCGCTCAATCTCGAATCGACCTACGTCGCCGGCGTCGGCGACCTGCTCTACCAAGAGTACGGCTCGTTCGCGCTGGGCGTGCTCTACCGCTTCTAGCGCCGCATCGCGCGAGGCCGCGCATCAGATCCCATCGCCCGTACCCTGCACGCCGAGATCGCCGCCCGGCCCGGCCTCCCACCACCAGCGAACGGCGCGCGCCTCGTCGGCGCCGACGGCTCGGGTACAGGGCGCGCACCCGATCACGCTGAACCCGCTCTCGAAGAGCGGGTTCAACGGCACGTCGTGGTCGTGTGCATACGCGAGCACCCGCTCACGATCCCAGCGCGCCAGCGGATCGACGCGCACGAGCCCCGCCCGCTGCGCCTCGGCGCCGGGGTCGAGCGTTGCGATCGGCGCGTCGGCCGTCGCTCCACCCGCCAGGCGCCCCGTCACCCATGCGGCCCGACCCGACAGCGCCCGCGCGAGCGGGCGCACCTGGCGAACGGCGCAGCACTGCGCGTGCCCATCGCGCAGAAACGAGTTCACGCCGCTGCGCTTCATCATCTCCATCGCCTCGGCCGTGTCGGGCAGAAAGACCTCGAGCTCGACGCCGTATCGCCGTCGAACGTCATCGAGATAGGCGTACGTCTCTTGATGCAAGCGGCCTGTGTCGATGGTGAACACGCGAAACGACCGACCCAGCCGACTCGCCATGTCGACGAGTACGACGTCGAGACCGCCGCTCAAGGCGATCGCAACGCCGTCGCCGAAGCGGTCGAGCGCCGCCGACAGAATCTCGGCCGGCTCGGCATCGGCGAGTGGCGCGGCCCAGGCGCGCAGCGCCGCGGCATCGACCGCGGTCGCGGGCTCGGCCGCTTTCGGTACGTCGAGGTAGGTCTTGATCAGCCGCAGCGGACTGGTCATCGCCGTCTCCTCGCCGTCGATGTCGATCACGAAGAAGGGCGCGACCTCGACGCCGTGACGCTGCGCGTAGGCCCAGCCCGGTGCATCGGGCTCGCCTTCGATGGCCCAGACGACCTCGTCGATCGCGTCCCAATGGCCGCGACGCTTGAGCATCTCTTCGGTCTGCGCACACTTCTGGCACGGATCCCCGTTGGCCAGCCGCTTCTTGATCATCGTGATGCGCATGTCGTCTTCTCTCGATTCCGGGTTCTTCGCGCCTTCGCCTCGAGGCGTCCGCGCCCGCCGCCGAAGCGGCGGCTAGGCCTGCTTCGGCTGCTCGTCCGACGTGCGGTAGTCGCCGAACTTCTCGTCCCGCTCCTGCAGTGCACCGGTCAGCCCCTTGCTCTGGGTCTGCCGCATGAAGTCGTGCAGGGTCTTCTGGTGTGTGCCCAGTGCGCACAGCTCCGAGCCAGCGCGGATGCCGGTGTGGAGCCCCATGATCTCCATCTGGCGGTGAACGACCCGCTTGTTCAGCTGCAGGATGTCCTGCGGCATCGAGGCGATGCGCCCCGCCAACTCGAGCACCTTCGACTCGAGCTCGTCTGCCGGGAACGACCCGTTGGCCCAACCGAGCTCGACCGCCTGCTTGCCGTCGATCGAATCACCCGTGAGCATCATCTCCATCGCCTTGCGCATGCCGATGAACCAGGCGTGAAAGTGGTTGTCAGGCACGCCGAAGCGCACGGCCGGGTATCCCATCTGGGCATCGTCGGCCATGTAGACGAGGTCGCAGCACGTCGCGAGCTCGCTTCCGCCCGCCAGGCAATAGCCGTGCACCTGCGCGATCACGGGCTTGCCGAGCTCCCAGATCCGCATCCAGCCCGACGTCACGTGGCGCGGCCAATGGCCGTCACCTCCGGGCGTGTACCACGGAAAGTCCTGTCCCTCGTTCCCACCACCGAGGTCGTACCCCGCCGAGAAGCTCTTGCCCGCACCGCGCACGATCTGCACGTGCACCTCGGGATCGGCATCGCCTTCTTCGAGCGCACGCAGGATGCCGCCGCGCAGGTCGTGATTGAGGGCGTTGCGCTTCTCGGGGCGATTCAGGGTGACGCGGCGAACGTGCGGCGCCGGCTCGTCGATGAGGACCGGTTCGGTGGACACTGAGCTCTCCTGTGGATGGGTGCGTTCGAAGCCGACGGGCCCGCGCGCGGGGCCCGGCTTCGATCGTCGAGGTCGGGCGCCCGCACCGGGCGGTGCGCGATGCGGGCCCGTCAGCGTATCGCAGGCGATCCCGCGCCGGCGCGACCGATCCGCCTGCCCCAGAGGGCGCGCGCGACGTCGGCGTCGACGGCGGGCGATTTCGTGTCGCATTCGCACGCCCCGCACCCACCGTCGCGCGCGTCTCATACACTTGAGCCGAGCGGCATCACCGCGCAGGACCGCGCCGCACCCGGTTTGGAGAACGAATCGCATGAGCCGCCAGGCATTGATCGACATGGCCCGACGACACGCCCGCCACGCTGAGCACGGCACGGTCGACCAGGCGCCCGACGTCGCCCGGATCCCGGCGGCGCGATACACCGACCCCGATCACTACCGACGCGAGATGTCCGCGGTCTTCGAGCGGCTCCCGCTCATGCTCGGCCCTTCGTGCGAGTTGTCTGAGCCTGGCAGCTACAAGGCCATGGACGTCGCAGGCACGCCCGTGCTGCTCACCCGCGACATGTCGGGCACGCTGCGCAGCTTCGTCAACATGTGCAGCCATCGCGGCACGCAGATCATGCGCGAAGGCTGCGGCAAAGCGCGCCGCTTCATGTGCCCGTATCACGCGTGGACGTTCGACGAGAAGGGCGCGCTCGTCGGCATCCTCGACGAGAGCGATTTCGGCGAGGTCGACCGAGCGACACACGGACTGACACCTCTGCCCGTCGCCGAACGCGCCGGGCTCATCTTCGGCAGCGTGAACCCGGCCGGGATGGTGGACATCGACGACTGGCTGCAGGGCTACGACGGCCTGCTCGAGTTCCTCGGCTTCGACGCGTGTCAAGTCGTCGGCAAGAACAGCGTGCCGGGACCCAACTGGAAGATCGCCTACGACGGCTACCTCGACCTGTATCACCTGCCGATCCTGCATCGTGAGACGTTCGGCAATCAGATGCCGAACAAGGCCGTCTACGATGCATGGGGCCCGCACCAACGCGTCAGCATGCCGATGCCCGGCATGGAGAAGATGCTCGACATGCCCGAGGACCAGTGGCCCCTCGAAGGCCTGACGGCCGGCGTCTGGACGATCTTCCCGCACGTGTCGATCGCGGCGTTCGACGCCGGCGGCAAGCTGTTCATGGTCTCGCAGCTGCTGCCGGGCGAGTGTGTGGGTGAGTCGGTCACCCACCAGTACTTCCTGACGCCGTTCGAGCCCGACGCGCAGCAGCGTGAGCAGATCGACGCCGTGATGGCGCTCCTCGATCGGGTCGTGCGCGACGAGGACTACTACACCGGCCTTCGCCAGCAACGCGCGCTCGCGACCGGTGCACGCTCGCACGTGCTCTTCGGCCGCAACGAGGGCGGTGGGCAGCGCTTTCACGCGTGGGTCGAGGCACTGCTGGAGGCCGATGACGCCGACCTGCCGAAGCTGCTCGCCTCGAAGGTCGGCCCCGTCGTCGCCTGATCGGCGCGAGCGCCTTCAGTCATCCGAGTCGCCAGATCGGCTCGGCCGGGCTCAAAAATCCCAGCCAATGCCGAATGTGAGCCGGTAGTCGTTCTTCTCGACCGGCTGAAACACCTCGGGCGGGCCCGCGTCGACGAGTAGCGGCGCCGGGTCTTCGATGCGATCCCAGATGAATGTGATGTCGAGGTCGAGATTCCAGAAGAGATCGATCGACATGATCGACTCGAGATGGTGGTTCGTCAGCCCGATCTCGGCCGGCACGACCTGCACCGTGTACGTGGTATCCCACTCGACGTCGTCCGTGGGATCGGTCTCGATGTCGGTCCCGAAGATGATGACGGCGTCGGTCGACGACTTGGGATCGGGCGCGGCGACCGCGACGCGATCGGTGTACGTGACACCCGCCGACGTCGACAGATCCCAGGTGATGCGCTTTCGCTTGAGCCACTCGAAACCGAGACCCGCGCTCGGAGTGAGCCGCAGGTTGATGTTCTGGAACTCGTCGGCGAAGACCTCGAATGCCGGCACGATCAGATAGAGCCGATTCGAGACGTAGTAGTCGAACGCCGAGTTCAAACGATGGCTGTTCGCTGTCTTCTGGTTCTGGCCCGCGTCGTCATCGGCGGTACTCACCGTGGCGACGTAGACGTTGGTGAATCGAGTGAGCGCCGTCTCGCGGTTCAGCTCGGCGCGGATCGTCAGGTCGGACTGGTTCGTGTTGCCGCTGCTGATGCTGTAGCCGACCGAGAGGTCACCGTTCCAGAAGTTGAGCTCAGTGGGTTTGCCCGGCACCTGCTGCATGAACGACGAGCGCGGTCGCTCCTGACCACCGATCACGAAGATGTCGGCGTTCGCGCGCGCGGGCCCCGTCAGGATGTCGCGTCGGCCCTCGAACCGGTAGGTGTGCACCCGGTTCGCGTGAATCTCCTTCACGTCGCCCAGATCGATGTCGATGTCTTCGAGCTCGACGCTGTCGAACTCGATCGTGTCGTCGCGAATCGACTTGATGTCACCCTGCAGCCACTCGCCCGAGTTGAGCAGCAAGAGGTCGTGCGTCGTCGCGTCGAGGGTCGGCGGGGGCGGCGTGAAGCGAGGATCGCTCTCGAGCTTCGACTTCGTCTGCGCGTCGGCCACCTTCGGCACCGGTGCATCGCTCTCGGCGAGCGCGGCCTCGGGTGAGGCCGGCGGCGCGTCGGCGTCGACGACGGTCTCGGCCGTGTCGGCGGTCGCCGACGGATCATCGCCGGCGGCGGGCGTATCCTGCGCAAGAGCCCCTCCGGCCGCGACGAGGCCAACCAGCAGCGCAAAGAAGATCGACCGAAGCGTGATGATTCCACCCGTTTCGATTCGCAACATGATTTCGACTCCCTCCTTGGTCGATACGAGGCCGGGACTCTATCGCGTCTCGGCCCCAACGGGCCCCGCAGCGCACAGGTCGGGTAGACTGCGCGGCGACCGCCGCGAGCGATCGCGGCCGACCGGGGGAACTGCATGTCGCTCGACCTGATCGGCGCCGGATTCGGACGCACCGGCACGCTCTCGCTGAAGCTGGCGCTCGACCAGATCGGTGTGGGCCCCTGCTACCACATGACCGAGCTGATGGGGAAGCCGGCGACCGAGAGTCACACCGCGATCTGGCAATCGGCCGCGAACGGCGAAGACGTCGACTGGGATGCGCTCTTCGCCGACTACCCCGCCACGGTCGATTGGCCGGCCGCTCACTTCTGGCGGCCCCTGCATGCCCGATATCCCGGGGCGCGGGTGCTGCTCTCGAAGCGGGACGGCGACCGCTGGTACGACAGCGTCATGAAGACGATCTGGCCCTCGAGCAAGGACCTTCGGGATTCCGAATCGCCGGGCTTCCGCGCGTTCGGCGAGATGGTTCACGCGATCATCTGGGAGGGCACGTTCGATGGGCGCATCGAAGATCGTGCCTATGCCATCTCGGTGTTCGAGAAGCACAACGCCGAGGTCGAGGCGTCGATCGCAAAGGAGCAGCTGCTGATCTACGAGCCGGGCGAGGGTTGGGATCGATTGTGCGCGTTTCTCGACGTGCCCGTGCCCGAGACCGACTTTCCCCACGCGAACTCGAGTGAGGATTTCGGCAAGACCCTCGACGAGAACGTGCAGTTCTGACCGGAACACTTGGCGCCACGCCGCCCCTGACCTGAACGCCGCATCGAACCGGAGCCCAGCCCGATGACCGTGACGCACATCGCCGGCCCGCTGGTGCTCTTCCTGCTGATGACGATGGTGGGGCTCGAGCTGCGCGTCGACGATTTTCGTCGCGTCTTCAGGGCACCCCGCGCGGTCGTCAGCGGCACGATCGGCCAGTGGCTCACGCTGCCGCTCATGACCTTCGCCCTCGTCTCGACGCTCGGCCTCTCGCCCTCGTTCGGGGCCGGCGCGATCCTGCTCGCCGTCTCGCCTGGTGCCGGGATGTCGAACATCGCGGCCGCGTTCGGGCGGGCCAACGTCGCGTTGTCGGTGACCTTGACCGCGATGGCTTCGGTCTTCGCGGTGCTCACGCTGCCGCTGCTCTCGTCCGTCATCATGGGCCTCTTCCTGAGCGACGCCGGTCGGGTCGAGGTGCCGGTGGGCGGCCTGATGGTTCAGCTCTTCGTCAGTCTCTTTCTGCCGATCGGCCTGGGGATGTGGATGCGGACGCGCAACCCCGAGCGCGCCGCGATCCTCGCCCCGCGGCTGCAGCGCCTGACCTTCATCGCCATCGGGCTCGCTGTCGTGATCGGCGTCGCGACGTCGGAGGACACCGACGCAAGTCTCCTCGAGGGCGCACCGATCGCGGCCGTCGGTGCCGCGATCTGGACCGTGCTCGCGGCTGCGCTCGGCTGGGGCACGGCGACGCTGATGCGCCTGCCGCCCGACGACCGCTTCACGTTTCTCATCGAGTTCTCGGCGCGCAACATCGCGGTCACGGCCATCGTCGCGATGTCGGGCCTCGACCGACTCGATCTGACGCTCTTCAGCGGGCTCTATGGCGCCGTCGGGTATCCGATCGTGTTCGTCGCCGTGTTGCTGCGGCGGCGTCACGTGCTGCGGCACGAGCGGGCCGCAGCCGAACCGACCTGAGCGACGCTGCCGCCGGCACGACCCGAATCAGTGCTCGGGCAGCTCGTCGAGGATCGCCTTGACGATGCGGTCGGCCTGCTTCAGCAGCGCCTCGCGCGAGCGCTCGTCGACCACGGTCTGTCCGTGCCAGATGCGCTGGGCGGCATCGCGGTCGAAGACGTCGATCGCGAGCGTGCCTTCGACGTAGCTGACGATCCGGTAGGCGTTGGCATCGGGGTCGGCCACCGTGCGGCGCTTCTGCCGGTCGAGCGTGCTCGCTCGGTACACCACCCACATGTCGGCGGTCTCCGCCGGGGCCTGCGTGCGACCGGTCTCCGAGAGCTCGCGGACGATCGCCTCCTCGATCGCCAGGTAGCTTCGGCCCTCGGCGTCCTCGGTCGGGATGATGTGGAACGTCTTCAGCGTCGCGAAGTCGATCCCGTCATCGGCCCGCACGGTCTCGACGACCGGAGGGCTCGCACAGGCGAACGCGATCGCAGCCACGAAGGCGCCCGATGCGGCGGCGAGCCATCGCCGAGCCGGCGCACCCTTCGGCGCGAGCGGCGCGCGACTCCGCCCCGACTGCCTCTGGTCGTCATCTCGCGTCTTCATCCTTCTCTCCTGCTGTCCTGCTGTCCTGCTCTCCGACCCCGGCCCGAACGGCCGAGGAGATAGCCCGGATCGAGAGTGGCCCGCCCCACTCCATGGGAACGTCACAAGGCACTCGCGGCCGCCCGAAAGACGAAAAAAAGACGAAATAAATGTGGAGAAAACGGCGCCTTTGCATCGGCATAAATATCTGATATCAAAAGACTCTCAGATTCGCTGTCAACTCCGCTCAACTCAGATGTCACCTGGGCCGAATAAGAGTGGAGATTCCGTCACCGAATCCGTCACGAAAGGCCATCCGATGCGAATCATCTCCACGAACGAAACCGTGCTCGAAGCCTCCTCGGTCGTCGGCATCGTTTCGAGCTTCGCGCTCTTCTACCCCGCCTTCTTCGTGCCGGGTCTCGCCGTCCTCGCAGCGCCTGCGGTCGCGCTCTTCGTCGGCAGCATGCTCTACGTCACGCGCTGAGCCCCACCCGAACGCGTTCACGCTGCGCCTCGCTCAGCACACACCCATCCCGCGACGACGACCCCGGGCGGAGTGAGCCCGCGATCCATTGCGCATCCCATGTACGGTGATACCCCCACCCGCCCGAACGGATCGCCGGCGGTGCATTCCAGCGTTGGTCGGCCCGCGTGCGCCCCGGTTTCGTCGCCGCGCCTTTCGTAGGAAGTCAGCCGGGCCAACGCCGCGCCGCTGCGGCAGACTGCGCCGCGCTGTTTCGGAGGCGCTCATGCCGACCCACGCTCGCCGAGTGCTCGTGACCGGTGCGACCGGCTTCACCGGTCGCCACGCGGCGGCCCGGCTGATCGATCGCGGCCACCGCGTGCGCGCGCTCGTTCGCAGCCTCGACAAGGCGCGCGCCCACCTCGGCCCCCTCGGTCTGCGCGACGAAGACTTCGTTCGAGGCGACATGACCGACGAAGCCGCGGTGCGTCGCGCGGTCGACGGCTGCGACGCGGTGATCCACGCCGCCGCCGCGGTCTCGGTGACGCGCGCGGGCGGCGGGGATCCGTTCGCGGCCAACGTCGAAGGCGCGCGCGTCGTGTTGGGGGCCGCGCGCGACGCCGGCTGCGACCCGATCGTCTTCGTCTCGAGCTTGACCGCGATCCTCGACACCCGTGCACCCGAGGCAACGCGCGCCGACGCGCCCCTGGTCGCGTCGGGTACGCGCTACGGCCGCTCGAAGGCGGCGTCGGATGCCCTGGCGCGCGGTCTCCTCGAAGACGGCGCGCCGATCGCCATCGTCTATCCGAGCGCGATCATCGGCCCCGACGATCCGGGCCGCAGCGAATCGATGAGCGCCTTCCGCAGCTTCCTGCAGTTCATGATCGACAGCGAGGGAGGCACGCAGTTCGTCGACGGCCGCGACCTGGCCGCGCTGCTCGAACGCATCGTCGACGAGCGCCGCCACGGTGGGGTCGTCGCGGCCGGTCACTTCCTCGCGTGGCCCGACCTCGTCCGCACGATCGGCGACGTGGCCGGGCGCCCGATTCCGTCACTGCGCGCGCCAGGCTTCGTGCTGCGTACGGCCGGCCGACTCGGCGACGTCGTCTCGAAGCTCACCGGCCGCGCGGTCCCGATGACGAAGGAGTCGATGGAGATCGCGACGCGCTGGCGTGCGGTGGCCGACTCGCCGGCCGTCGCCGACCTCGGTGTGGCGTGGCGCCCCGCGGCGACGACGCTCCACGACACCTACGCGTGGTTCCTCGACCGCGGCGCGGTCAAGGCAGCCTCGGTGCCCCGCATCGCGGGCGAGGCGAGCGGAGCCGCGCCAATGCCCGGCGACTGAGCCGCATCACGCTTCGCGGGGCACCAGCGATGCGAGCACCCGACGTCGCCCCTCGAAGCTCCGGCGGCCGTGCATGACCACGAAGTTGTCGACGAGCGCCACGTCGCCGCGCTGCCACTCGAGGTCGTGGATCTCTTCGGCGGCCAGCTCGCCCACCGCCGCCCACGCGTCGTCGGGCAGGGCCCGACCGTCGCCGAATCGCACCGCGGTGCGCGGCGCATTGCGTGCATCCTTCCACGAACGCGCCGCGATCAGCTGATTGAAGAGGCTGAAGCGATCTGGACCGAGCGCACGAATCGCCGGCAGCACCGGCGTCGTGGTGCGCAAGCTGCCGTCCGAGAGCCACGCCCCCTCGTAGCCGAGCGATTCCATGCGCTGCTCGACGGCCCCGCGATCGCTGCAGCCGAACGTGCTCCGCCAGCTGCGACCGACCGGCGAACCGGGATCGTCCTCTTCGGGCATGACCAGGCTGTACCGCAGGCCGAGCTTCGCGCAGTCGTCGACGAAGCGTGGCTCGACGCGTTCGAGGCGCTCGTACAGGTGGTCGCTTCGGCAGAGCGAGGTTGCGCCGCCCCGGTCGGCGGGCTGCTCGCAGTAGAAGAAGAGGCGGCTCGGGTGCACGGGGGTCTGCGCCATCTCGTGGTGCAGGCCGATCGTCGCCTCGGGCGGCGCCTCGTTGGCGGTGAACACGCGCGGCGTGAGGTTGGTGCGCACCGCGTTCGAGAGCGACTCGGCGTAGGCGAAGTTCGGCCAGCCGAACGCGCCGATCACTGCGTCGAAGTCATCCGCACTCGACACGGGCAGGCCGCGCAGCACCACCGCGCCGCACGCCCGCGCTGCGGCGGCGATGACGCGCGCGCTGTCGCCGACCCATTCGGCGACCTCGGCCCAGGCAGCGCCCCCCGGATCGATGTCGAGCACGAGCGGGAACCCGGGCGTCTCGAGGTGCGCGTCGTCGAGCGCGCCCTCGCCGAGAGACCATCGCAGCACGTCGGGGGCCGTCGACATCGTGATCCGCAGCCTGCTTTGCAAGAGAGGTTTGCGAGAGAAGAGAGCGCCATGCGAGCCCGGTACCCGGCCATCGCGCGCCTGCCTATCATCGCACAGCCCGCGCCCCTCCCACTCGAGGCCCCGATGACGCAGCCCAATGCCGAGCAGACCGAATACTGGAACGTGGTGAACGGACCCAAGTGGGTCGAGAACGCCGACGTGATCGACCAGCAGATCGCGCCCATCGGTCTCCGCGCGCTCGATCACGCCGCCGCCCGCGAAGGGGAGCGTGTCCTCGACGTCGGCTGTGGCTGTGGCCAGACGACGATCGAGCTCGGCCGCCGCGTCGGACCGAGCGGCAGCGTGACCGGCGTCGATCTCTCGGGGCCGATGCTCGCCGATGCCCGGCACCGCGCCGAAGCAGCCGGTCAGTCGCACGTCCGTTTCGAACAGGGCGACGCGCAGGTGCGCGCCTTCGCCCCGAGCAGCATCGACCTCGTGTTCTCGCGCTTCGGGGTGATGTTCTTCGACGACCCGGTGGCCGCCTTCGCGAACATCCGCACCGCCCTCGCACCGGGCGGTCGCCTCTGCTTCGTGTGTTGGCAGGAGATCGCGAACAACCCGTGGATGGTATTGCCCGCTCTCTCGGCAGCGAAGCACGTCGAGATGCCCCCGCGCCCGCCCGAAGGAGGGCCCGGCCCGTTCTCGTTCGCTGACGCCGACGCCACCGCGCGCAAGCTGGTCGATGCGGGCTGGCAAGCGGTCACGTTCGAGCCGATCGAGATCGAGCTCGCGATCGGCGAGGGACTCGCGCTCGATCAGACCGTCGACCTGTTGCTTCAGATGGGTCCGGCCGGTGCTGCGCTGCGGAACGCGAACGACGAGATCCGGGCAGCCGCCAAGGCGTCGGCGATCACCGACCTTGCCCCCTTCCACACGGGCGGGGCAGTGCGAATGGCCTCGGCCACCTGGCTCTTCTCGGCCGAGGGAGGCAACTGAGCAGGCGGCGACAGGATTCGATCCAGATCGCTGAATCGGGTTCGGCGCCGATCCCTCGCGGCCCGTGCGGGAGCCCGCCCCGGTTGCCCGCGGGCGCGTTGCGCCGCCTTCACGCGATCGATCCCGGCCGCTATGCTGCGGCGCTCGATTCGGCTCCCCGGCCGCGGCCCTCTGCGCCAGCGGTGAGCCCCGCCCTTCCGGTCCTCGACGGAGACCCCTCACCGCAATGGTCGTCGCGTCCCTTCGCCTCCGATCCGCCTTCGTCGCGGGGCTCCTCCTCTTCGTCTGCGGCACGTCGCTCCCGGTGGGCTCGGCGCACGCGGAGCCGTGGCGGCTCGACGACGCGATCCCGACCAATCTGGTTTCGCTGAGCGTCACCCAGCGCACCCGCTACGAGTACCTGAGCGAGCAGTTTCGCGTCGTCCGGGTCGGCGGTCCTTCGGATCAGGTCGTCGTGCTGCGTACGCTGGTCGACGGCAAGGTCTCGCCGATGAAGGGCATCACCATCGGCGCCGAGATGCAGGACTCGCGCGCGTACGTCACCGAAGACACGTTTCTCACGACGACGATCGTGAACTCGGTCGAGCTGATCCGCGCCTACGCCGACCTGCGCGCCGAAGACGTGTTCGGGGGCGATCTGCGCGTGACCGGTGGACGCATGACGATGGACGTCGGCAGCCGTCGCTTCGTCGCGCGCAACCGCTTCCGAAACACGATCAATGGCTTCACCGGCGTCGACATCGAGTGGCAGAGTCACGGCGAGACGCGCACCACCTATCGCGCGTTCTGGACGGCGCCGCAGTTTCGACGCCCGACTGCGCAGGATCAGCCGGCGCTGCAGGACAACACGATCGAGATCGACCGCGAGAGTGTCGATCAGCAGTTCTGGGGCCTCTTCGCCGCGAGCGAGACGACCTCGGGCCTCGGCCTCGAGCTCTACATCTTCGGCCTGCACGAGCGCGACAACTCCGAGCGCAGCACGCCGAACCGAAATCTCTTCACGTCGGGTGTGCGGCTCTTTCGCCTCCCCCGCGTGAGCCAGCTCGACTACGAGTTCGAGGGCGCGCTGCAGTGGGGCGAGTCCCGGGCGAATCGCTCCTCGACTCAGAACCTCGATCACTTCGCGTACTTCCTCCACACGGCGGGCGGCTACACCTTCGACGCGCCGTGGCAGCCAAGGCTCGTGATTCAGTGGGATTACGCGAGCGGCGACAAGAACCCGAACGACGACAAGAACGGGCGTTTCGACACGCTGTTCGGCGCGCGCCGCTTCGAGTTCGGGCCGACCGGCATCTACGGCCCCTTCGCCCGTTCGAACCTCAATACGGTGGGCATGCGGCTCCAGGTGAAGCCCGCCAAGAAGTGGTCGAGCTTCTTCGCGTACCGTGCGTTCTGGCTCGCGCAGAAGCGCGACCGCTGGACGACCACCGGCGTCGTCGATCCCACCGGCCAGTCGGGCAGCTTCCTCGGCGATCAGATCGAAGTGCGCGTCCGCTGGAACCCGCTGCCGGGCAACCTGCGGCTCGAGGTCGGCTACGCGCACCTGTTCCGCGGCGAGTTCATGAAGAAGGCGCCGAACGCCGTTGCGACCAAGGACTCGGACTACGTCTACACCCAGGCGGTCCTGAAGTTCTGACGCGTCGAGACGCGGGCGGTCTTGGTGCTTGACGCATCGCCCGCGGTGCGGGCGTGGGCGTGGGCGTGGGCAAGCGAGGTCCCACCCCGCCGCATCGGCCCACGCGGCCCTGCTATCGTGATGCGAAGCGCAGGCCGACGGCCAGCGCCCACCCCGTCTTCTTCTTGCCGCGCCCTGCCGAGGACCCGATGTCGGATGCCCCCGCCGCCCCGTCGAGCCGGGCCGGTGTGCTCTACGCCATCGCCGCGTACACGCTCTGGGGCGTCGTCCCCATCTATTGGAAGTGGGTGCAGGCCCTCCCGGCGCTCGAGCTCGTCGGACCGCGCATTGGCTGGACCGCGCTGCTCCTGGTCGTGATCCTCCTGGCGAGCGGGCGGGTGCGCGAGATCCTGCAGTTCGACCGCCGCCTGGCCGGCCCGATCGTGCTCGCCGCTCTGCTCGTCTCGTCGAACTGGTTCATCTTCATCTACGCGGTGCAGAGCGACCAGATCATCGCCACGAGCCTCGGCTACTACATCAACCCGCTCGTCAGCGTGTTTCTCGGCCTCGTCGTACTGGGCGAGCGACTCCGCCCGCTGCAGAGCGCAGCGGTGGCGCTCGCTTGCGTCGGCGTTGCGGCTTACGCGGTGCGCGTCGGAGCGCTGCCGTGGATCTCGGTCGTGCTCGCGGTGACGTTCGGGTTCTACGGTCTCGTGCACAAGATGAACCCGCAGCCACCGCTGCCCGGGTTGGCGCGCGAGATGATCGTGCTGATCCCCCTCGCCGTGTTGATTCAGGGCGGGCTCGTCTACACGCACGATTCGGTGCTCGTCGACGCGTCGTTCGAGCTGCACGCGCTGGTTGCGCTCTCGGGCTTCGTGACCGCCGCGCCGCTCTTCTGCTTTCGCGCCGCCACCGCTCGCCTGCCGCTCTTCGCCGTCGGCATGTTCCAGTACCTCGCGCCGACGCTCACGCTTCTGATCGCCGTCGGGCTCTACGACGAGCCGTTCACCCGCGATCACGCGATCACGTTCGGCTGCGTCTGGCTTGCGCTCGCGCTCTTCACGTTCGACGCGGTACGCGCTGCGGCGCGGAGCGACACCGCCCCGCTGGCCTCGACCGAAGCCGGCTGACGCCTCGCCGCTTCGGGCCCGCAGGAACCTCGCATGGCGATCGAGATGGACGGCATCGCGCACATCCGCGGTGTACGCGGTCCTCGAAGGCAGTGACGGCGCCGCGACGGCGTACGCCGAAGACGGCCTGACGGGCAGCCAGAAGCGCCGGGGATGCTCTGCAGAACTCGCCCCCCGCATGCGCGAACAGCGCTGGGCGGTGAGCTCGATGGGCTGATCAGCAGACGTTCACGGGCGAGGCCTGGAAGCGGAAGGGCAAGGGCACGCGTCACGAGCGCTTCCCGGCCGAGATGAATGCGCTGTGACCGAAGCGTCCCGAGGCCGGGGCAGGCGGGGGGACCGCGCGCAGTTCGCAGGCGCGACGGGCGCTGCATACGAACTTCCCTGGCAGGTCGCGCCGAGAATGTCCGAGCACGGTGCCCCCGCCTGCCCCGGCCCTGGCACGGCAGACCGTGCAGAGGTTCCCTAGGCGCCCGTCCCACTCGGAATCAGTGCTTCCTGAATCATCGACGCGATCAAGCGTCCGCTTCGGTCGTAGAGCGAGCGACGCGAGAGCCCGCGACCGCCGTGCCCGATCTCGCAGGCGCTCTCGAGATAGCGCCAGTCTCGCCAGGGTTCGGGCCGATGGAACCAGAGCGCGGTATCGAGGCTCGTGTACGAGCCGGGCTCGTCGTGCCCGCCGAGCACACGGGCCACGGGCCAGTGCGACAGCGCGTCGCTCAAGAAGGCCGTCGCTGCCTCGTGCAGGCCCGGTTCGTCGGGGATCTCACGGCATGGGCGCACCCAGCCGCCGTGCAGCGCGCCGTTGGCTCGGTCGACCTCCCAGGGCCGCCCCTCGAAACGCCAGTCGATCGGCGAATCCCACCACGGCTCGTCGCCCTCGTCGGCGATGACGTCGTTGTGCGAGCGCAGCGTCTCAGGGTCGGGCAGGTCGGCCATGTCGCGCTCGCCGAAGATCATCGCGTGCCCTTCGGCGGGCGCCGAGAAGAGCAAGGTGATCCGGCAGGCCAGCTTGTCCTGGGCGCGCACCTCGACCTGCCTGTGTGCGACGCGACGACCGTCGCGCACCCGCTCGACATGGAAGTCGACCGGTACGCCGTACGGGATGCCGCGCAGGAAGTACATGTGCAGCGAGGCCAGCGGACGACCGCCGCACGTCTGGGCCGCCGCGGCGACGGCGAACCCCAGGATCGATCCGCCGAAGAGCGGATGCATGGCATCCCACTCGTCGACGGCGACGAAGTGCTTGCGAAAATGATCCTCACCCACGGTCTCGAGCGCGAAGAAGCCCTCGAAATCGCCGGGCGGCGGACGGTCGATCGGCGGGGCGACATCGGACATGCGCGCGAGTCTACGCCTGTGCCGGCGCCGGCGCGCGTCCGGTGCGGATCGGTGACGTCTGGCCCGGCGCCGGCGCGCGTCCGGTGCGGATCGGTGACGTCTGGCCCGGCGCCGGCGCGCGTCGAGTGCGGATCGGTGACGTTTGGGCGGGCGGCAGCGCGCGTCGGGTGCGGTGCGATCCCGAAAGGCCCGGCGCCGGCGCGCAATATGCTGTAGTCGGTCGAGCCGGCGCGGCTGCGGTAGCCTACCGGGTCTGCCATGACCGAACCCAAGCACGCCGACAATCTCGCCCGCTGGGCCCGCGAGGGCAAAGCCGGATCCGAACCCGTGGCCGCCGCCACCGTCCTCTTGCTGCGCGATGGCGATGCGGGCCTCGAGACCCTCATGCTTCGCCGCAACTCGAAGATCGCGTTTGGGGGGATGTGGGTCTTTCCGGGGGGCCGCGTCGACGACGCCGACCGCCACGGCCTCGCAGACGCAGACGACCTGGCCCACGCGCGGGTCGCCGCGGTGCGCGAGGCCGAAGAGGAGACCGGCCTGATCGTCGAGCCCCACGGCATGGTGCCGTTCGCGCACTGGACGCCGCCGCCCGTCTCACCGCGTCGCTTTCTCACCTGGTTCTTCGCGGCCGTCGCGCCTGCGGGCCACGTGCAGATCGACGACGGAGAGATTCGCGAGTCGCAGTGGATGTCGCCTCGCGCCGCCCTCGACCGCCGCGACGCCGGCGAGATCGAGGTGGCGCCGCCGACCTTCGTCAGCCTCTTCGAGCTCGCGGGCTGGCGCGACACCGACGAGGCGATGAAGGCGCTTACGGCGCGCGAGCCCGAGCGCTTCGCGACGCGCATTGCCGTGCGCGACGACGGCCCGATCGCGCTGTGGCACGGCGACGCGGGCTACGAGGTCGGCGATGCCGAGATCGCAGGTCCGCGCCACCGACTCAACATGGATCGAGCGGCGTGGCACTACGAGCGCACGCACTCTCCGCACAGTGCTTCGGGTGGACGCACTCGCGGATGAAGCAGACGGACCTCGACGCTGTTGACCCGACACGACGACCTCGGTCGCGGCGGCTGCGGACCGGCGCCCGATGACGCTGCCGATCGGCGTCGCCCTCGCATCTGTCGCGGTCGGCGCCCTGCTCGCCTTCGCAGGCGCGCGCCGAAGCGGGCTGCTGTCGACGATCCGCACGTTCGCGCTGGTCGCGTCGGTCGTCGTCGTGCTCGCCCACCTGCTGCCCGACGCGCTGGCTGAGCTCGGCATCTCGGCGCTCGGCGTGTTCGCCGTGGCGCTGCTCGTCCCCGCGCTGCTCGAGCGCCTCTTCGCGCGTGCGAAAGCCGACGTCGACTCGTCGAAGGTCGCCGTCGAGCTCGGCTACGCGGGGCTCGTCGTGCACAAGATCGGCGACGGCGTGGCGCTGGGCCTCTTCGGCGGCGCCGCGGGCACCGCCGTCGACTCGTCGGGCCTCGACATCGTCGCCGTCGTGGGTGCCCACACGGTGCCCGTCACCGCCGTCATGACGCTCGCCTTCGCCGAACGCTACGGGCTGCGACACGCCATGCTGCGCGCAGCGGGTCTGGCCGCCGCGACGGTCGCCGGTATCGGCATCGTCGACGCGATCCCATCGGCGAGCGTGGCACCGATCGAGCCTTGGCTCATGGCAGCGACCGGCGGTCTGCTGCTGCACGTGATCGGTCACGACTGGCACGGCGAGTCGCGCCCCGAGGGCCTACGCCGGGTCTGGGATCTCGTCGCGATCTGCGCAGGCATCGCCGTCGGCTTCGTGGGGACGCTCCGACCGGGCCACGCACCCGGCCACGCGCACGGTGCGGGCGCGGACGTGCGTGTGGTGATCCTCGACTCGCTCGTCGAGCTGACCATCGAGACGGCCCCGCTGCTGCTGCTCGGCCTGGGCGTGGGCGCCGTGCTGCAGACCTTCGGCTCGAAGCTGCCGCTCGCCTGGCTGCGCTCGGGCAACAACCTGCGCCAGGCGATCCGCGGCGCCGTGGTCGGAGCTCCGCTGCCGATCTGCGCGTGCGGCGTGCTCCCGCTCGCGCAGTCGATCAAGAATCGCGGCGCCGGGCCGGCGCTCGTCGTGGCCTTCCTGCTCGCCACACCCGAGCTCGGGGTCGAGAGCTTTCTGCTGTCGGTGCAGTTCCTCGGCTGGCCCTTCGCCGCCGTTCGACTGGTCACCGCCGTCGGGGTCGCGATCGCGGCTGCACTGATGGTGTCATGGGCGCTGGGCGAGCGCGGCGAAGGCGAGGGCGAGCCGGAGTCGCTCGACGCAGCCGATGCGGCGGAAGGCAACGCCCTCGCGCGCACGATCGAGCACTTCGACGACCTGCTCTACCACGTCGGTCCGTTCACGGTGGTCGGCCTGATCGTCGCCGCCTACGTGCAGGCCTCGCTGCCCACGGGTGCGGCTGCCGAGCTCGCCAGCACCGGCCTCGACATCCTCGTCGTGTCGGCGGTCGCCATGCCGAGCTACGTCTGCGCCGCGTCGGCGACGCCGCTCGCCGCGGTGCTGCTCGCGAAGGGCTTCTCACCCGGCGCGGTCCTCGCCGGCCTGCTGCTCGGGCCCGCGACGAACGTGGCGACGGTCGGCTTCCTGCGCGCCGCGTTCGGCGGTCGGGCGGCCTGGGTGACGCTCGGCGGGCTCGTGCTCGGCGTGTGGGCGTGCGCCCTGGTCGTGAACTGGGTCGGGATGCCCATCGACTTGCCCGACACGCTCGAGACCGACGCCCACCAGCACAGCCAGATCGGCATCACGGCCACGCTGCTGCTCGGTCTCTTCGTGCTGCGCGCGATCTGGAGGAGCGGCCTGCGCGGCTGGCTCGCCGCCCTCGGCGAGGCGCTGGGGTCACACGACCATCACCACGACCACGGCCACCATCACGGTCATCACCACGGACACGCCCACTAGGCGCTTGACCCTGTCGGCCAAAGGCGTCGAGACGCCCCGCGCCGAACGCGCGACGCGAACCACGAAAGCACGCCCCGCGCCGAACGCGCGACGCGAACCACGAAAGCACGCCCCGCGCCGAACGCGCGACGCGAACCACGAAAGCACGCCCCGCGCCGAACGCGCGACGCGAACTCCGAGAGCACGCCCCGCGCCGAACGCGCGGAGCGTGCGCTCGAGACCCCTAGGCGACGAGCTGCTCGAAGCGGAGCGTGCGCTCGGGACCCCTAGGCGACGAGCTGCTCGAAGTTGTCGCGCATGATCAGCGACTGGTCCTCGTCCGAGAGACCGTCGAGCTCTTCGGCGAACTCCCACGGCTCGGCCAACCCTTCCGGGTGCGGATAGTCTGAGCCGGCCAGCACCTGCGAGGCGCCGATCAGATTCGAGAGCGCGACGACGTCGTCCTCGAAGAAGGGCGCGACCCAGACGTTCTTCTTGAACGTCTCGCTCGGGGTGAGATCGGGCTGGCCGAAGCGCCACATGTCCTTGCTGAAGAGCCGCGAGATGCTGTCGAGCTTGCGCAGCATCGGGGCCACCCACGTCGCGCCGTACTCGACCGAGAGCACGCGGATATCGGGGAATCGGCCGAACATGTTGTCGGCGATCAGCGCCGTGATCTGGTCGGAGACCGGACGATCCGTGAACGAGAGGAAGTACTCCATCAGCGAATGCCGATGCGACGGCGGCTGCGGTCGCAGGCCCCAGGGCGTGTTGTAGGCCGCCTCGACGGTGGTCGCGCCGATGTGGAACACCACGTTGACGCCCGCTTCCTGACAACGCGCCCAGAAGGGATCGAAGTCGGGGTGACCGGGCGACTTGCCGTCGATCGGGCCACACATCAGGCACACGAAGCGCGCGCCGGCCTCGATCAGCCGATCGAGCTCTTGCAGACCCGCGGCGAGATCGACGAGCGAGATCAGCGGCGCAGAGTAGATGCGGCCGTCGTCGAAGCCCCAGTCCTCTTCGATCCACCGGTTGTAGGCACGCACCGACGGATAGAGGATGTCGCGGTTCTTGGGCTCGGCGAGCTGCACCTCGACGCCGACGCCCATCGTCGGAAGCATCAGCGTGCGCTGCACCCGCTGGGCATCCATCTTGACGAGCCGCTTGCTCTTCTCGACGAACTCGGGCACGTCGAGCGCGTTGATCGGGTTCAGCGACGGGCTGCCGCCGTCTTCCGAGGTGCCGCGTAGAAAATCCTTCATGATGCCGGGCGGGCCGATCGAATCACCGACGCCGACGCTGAAGAACTTGCAGCGCTCATCGCCCACCATCATGCGGCCGGGCCGGCCGGGCTCGGATCGGTCGATCCAGAAGGTGCGGTCTGCGTAGGCCGACTCGATGTGTCGCGTGAAGCAGTCGTCGGGCTCGTAGTAGTGGTTGTCGGCATCGTTCATGAACGGGGCAGTGGACATGGTTTCGATCTCGCCTTCTCTTGGGCAGCGCCGATCCAGAGGAACGGCGGCGGGCGAGC
This sequence comes from Myxococcota bacterium, assembly GCA_965250285.1. Lineage (GTDB taxonomy): Bacteria > Myxococcota_A > UBA9160 > UBA9160 > UBA4427 > CAYYSY01. The sequence continues at coordinate 5,810,307 of OZ252299.1, read as the reverse complement.
CTGCGCGGGCGGCTCCGGGCCACGATCGGGTCCCGGGCGGCTGGCTCGATTCAACGCCGTTGATTTAGCACGCCGACGGGCTACGATCAAGGCCCCAACCCGCCCGAGCCCCCGCCCATGACTGCCGCCAACCTCCCGAAAAACAAGCGAAATCCCGGCGGGCGCCGAAGCCGAACGAGGCAGCTCGATCGCGCGAAGATCGTGGCCGCGGCCCGTGCTCTGGCTCGCGAGCGGGGTGCGCCATCGCTCACGATGCGCGGCATTGCTCGGCAGCTCGAGGTCGATCCCGCGGCGCTCTACTGGCACTTTGCCGACAAAGCCGAGCTGCTCGACGCGATCGCGCGCGACGCCGCCGACGAGGGCTCGCTCGAGGCGCCCGGCGAAGGCGGCTGGAAGGAGCGCGCCCGGGCGCTGTGCCTCGAGCTCGCGCAGCGGCTTCGCGGCGAGCCCGCCTTGCAGGTGATGGGCCGAACCGATGCATCGCTCGGCCCGTTCTACGCGCGGGCCACCGGCGCGGCCGCGCGCGTGCTCGCCGACGCCGGGCTCGAAGGCGAAGATCTCGTATTCGCGGCGCATACGCTCGTTCACACCGTGACGGCGGTGCTCTCGGCGCAGGCTGCTCAGGCGACGAGCGATGTCGACGGCATCCGCCAGTACATGCGCGGCGTCGCCGACGCGCTGCCCGCCGACGAGAGCGCTCGCTGGATCGAGGTCGCGCGCCGCGATCCGAGCCACTCGTTCGACGCCTACCTCGACCACGCCGTCGACATCGTGATCGCCGGCATCGAGGCCCGCGCGACCGCGTCGGCCTCCTGATCGCCCAAGAAAGAGGAAGGGGGCGACCCCGACCCGTGCGTCGGAGCCGCCCCCCTGCGTCGGGCGAAGCTGTGGGCAGAGCTACTCGACGCTGATCTCGAAGATCGTCGTGGTGCCGCTCACCTCGTTGCCGACGGCGAGCAGGGGTTCACCGTTCGGGCTGCGGTGAGCCGGAATGAAGGCGAGGCCTTCGGGCCCGAGGTCGAGCGCTTCGGGGTTCGCGAAGCCGGGACCGGTCTCGCAGTCGCCCTCTTCGTCGCGCTCGGTGCACACGTCGACCGAGAAGTTGCGCGGGTTCACGTACGTGAGCAGCTTGGGCGCGTGCGGGTTGGAGACGTCCCAGGCACCGATGCCGCCGACCCGTTCGAAGCCGACGAACGCGATCGTGCGACCCGCGACCTTGCCGGTCGTCACGCCCTCGGGCTCGGCGCCCTTGTCGTCGCTGCGATTGTCGAAGCTGTCGTTGTCGTCGTTGGTCGAGTTGAACTGGTCGGGCAGCAGGGTCGCCGTGATGTCGGCGATCTGCGTCCCGCTGTCCCACACCTGGCGACCACGAGCGTCCCAGATCGAGATCGACCGACCGCCATAGCTGTAGAGCTCTTCGTACTCGCCGCTCTCGTTCTGGCCGAGGGTGGTCGTGATCTTGAGGCGTCCGAGGTTCTCGTCGGCCTGCAGGATCTCGGCATCGGGGAACGCCACCGGGTCGAGGTCGACGTCGCCGACGCGCTCCTCCTCACTGAAGCCGTCGTAGTCGCGGGAGTCTCCTTCGTTGGCCGACACGATGTAGTCGCGCCCGTTCACGTTGAACGACGCGATGGCGTCGGGCAGGTAGAGCCCCTTTACTGGCCACGTCGTCACGTTGATGGCGTCGTCGCGGTTACTGGCATCGAGCGCGTTCTCGGCGAGCGTGTGGTCCTTCGTGCCGAGCGGTACGAGCCGCCGCACCTTGGCGCGCCAGATGTCGACGATGGCCAGGGCGTTGTTCTCCTGGCAGGCGACGAAGGCCTTGAGGCCGAAGCGGTCGGTCGTGATGAACTCGGGCTCGAGATCCTGCGCGGCGTTCGCGCCGGGACCGAAGATGCGAACGCCCTTCGCGCGCAGCGCATCCTCCTGACCAATGAACTTCTCGAAGGTCGCGGTGCGCACCCACGCCCACTTGAGACCGAACACGGTGTAGATGATCGAGACGCTGCCCTCGGGATCGATCTGGTAGTCATCGTCGGGTTCACCCTCGTTCGCGACGAGGAGGGCGAAGCCACCGGGTGTGAACGTCACCATGTCGGGCAGTGCACCGACGGTGAAGGTGCGGAGCAGCTCGAAGGTGCCGGTGCTGTAGATGGCGACGAGGCCGGGCGCCTGCGCGTCTTCGGCTTCGATCGCGAGCGCGACCCAGCCGCGCTTCGGCTGCACCGCCACGCTGTTGACGCCACCGCCGAGGGCACTCGCGTCGATCGCGGCGATCTTCGTCGGGGCCGACGGGTCGGCGATGTCGAGCACGTCGACGCTCGCGTCGTTGGCGTTCACGACGTAGAGGTGCTGATGCACCGAATCGTGCGCGACGATCTCGGCGCCGCCCTCGTCATAGATCGTCGAGTCATAGCGACCGATCACGTCGAGCGACAGCGAGAAGTCACCGCCCGCCTGGGCCGACGTGGCCGCACCGAGTGCGATCGAGAAGAGAAAGAAGAACGTGAAGACGGCCCGTATCCGAGACAGCCGTGCAGGTCGCATGGGATCCTCCAGCAGAGAGTTTGAATGCGACCAAACTCGCGCGTCTGCGCGCTGCCGGGGTGTCATGTCGGCACCACTTCATGGAGATTTCAGAGGATGTGCCCCCGTCGAATCGACACCGATCCACCACGCGGGCGCCCCGGCGCACAATCGAACGTCACGACATTGCCATCTTGATTCGGGTGGCAGACAGATTGCCTGCACTGCTCAGTCGACGAGCTTCAACAAAGCGAGCGCGTTCTCTCTCAAGAATTTCGGCCAGACGTGGTCGCGGAAGGGCACGTCGGGCATGTCACCGAAGATGCGCTCGAGCGAGAGACCCATTGGGAAGTAGCCCGCGTACATCACGCGGTCGGCGCCGCGCGTGTTCGCGTAGTCGACGATGGCCTTCGGGTAGTACTTCGGTGCGAACGCGCTGGTCGAGTAGTAGAGGTTCGGCCACTTGAGCATCAGCTTGACGGCGAGATCGACCCACGGCTCGGCGCCGTGTCGCATGACGAACTTCAGCTCGGGAAAGAACCACATCACCTCGTCGATGCGCTCGACGTGCTGGCACGCCATCGGGATCCTCGGCCCGGGCACACCCACACAAGTGAAGATCGGGATGTCGAGCTCGCAGCACTTCGCGTAGACGGGCCAGAAGCGCTTGTCGTCGATCGGCACCTGGGGCACGCAGCCGGCCGGGAAGGCGCCGATTGCGCGAATTCCGAATTCGTCATGCAAACGCACGATGTCGCGAATGTCCTCCATCCCGCGATTCGGATCGGTCGAGCCCGACGGGATGAACCGGTCGGGGTGCTGGCGCACGGCCTGCTGCGACACCTCGTCGGTCAACGAGACGCCGAGCAGCGCGCGCTCGATGTTGTGCGCGTCCATCTGCTCGAGCGTGTACTTGATGCGATCACCGAGACTCGAGAAGGTCGGCACGTCCTTGAACATGTACTCGACGGGGAAGTCGAAGCTCTTGAGGCTGTCGGCGTCGCGAAAGAGCGGGCGCATGAAGTCGTAACTGCGCTTGGCCTCCTCACTCGGGATCCCCAGCATGAGATCGATGACGGGGATATCGGTGGGCATCGGCATGGGCTGCTCCCTCGCGTGTGCGCCCCGCACAGGGGGCGCCGGGCTAGCGCGCGCGGACGGCGTCGTGAATCAGGCGGGCGACCGCATCGATGATCGCGGGATCGGATGGAAAGCGCGGATCGTCGGTGTACGCGCGCGTCGAATACTCGGATTGCAGATGGCAGATGGCGTCGGCCGCCCCGCGCACGTCGAGGTCGCGCTGCAGCTCACCGCTCGCGATGCCCTCTTCGACGATCGACGCCACGAGCTCACGGTGCGCGTCGACGCGCGGTGAGGTCGCACCGCCGATGCGCTGCAGCTGCAGCGCGCGGTCGCGCGAGAGCAGCGCCGGCAACAGCGGCGTCGATCGACAGAAGGCCACGCTGCGACGAAGCATGCCGTCGAGCTTCTCGACCGCGCTCGACTCGGTCGGGCGCGGCACCATCGCCCGCACCCAGTCGCGAATCACCTCTTCGAGCACGACCTCGAAGAGGTGGTCCTTGTTGCGAAAGAACTGGTAGAGGAGCCCGTTCGAGACGCCGGCTTCGGCCGCGATCCGCGCAACCGTGGCGCCGGCGTAGCCGTCTCGGCCGAAGCAGACGCGCGCGCCCTCGAGGATGCGCCGTCGCTTCTCGGCGCTGGCTTCTCGCCGCGGTGAAGTGCCGGGCCCGGGCTCGGGCGATGCCGCTGAATGGGCTGCGATTTCAGGCACCTGTGGTCCTCGAGGCGGACGCCGAAGCGCGCTTCGTCCAGATTCCTGAATATCTTAGTGCCTTCGTTCATTGAATTCGACGGCCAAATCGTTCAAATTATGGGCGGCGGCGCCCCCGCGGCCCCCGCCTGCATCGAACCCGCATCCCTCGAACCCGCGCCCGAACCTCGCGCGGAGGAGCATCCCATGGCCGACCTCGGCTTTCAGGCCTTCGATTCGGATCACCACTACTACGAGGCAGAAGACGCGTTCACGCGCCACGTCGATCGCCGCATGCAGGCCCGCTGCATGCAATGGGCCGAGATCGGCGGGCGCAAGCGCCTGCTCGTCGGTGGCAAGGTCAACCGATTCATCCCGAACCCGACGTTCGACCCGGTGGCGCAGCCCGGCATCCTCGACGAGTACTTCCGCGGCAAGAACCCCGACGGTAAGAGCGTGCCCGAGCTCTTCGGGCGACTCGACCCGATCTCACCGGCGTACCGCGACCGCGACGCGCGCATGAAGCAGCTCGACGAGCAGGGTGTCGCCGGCACGATTCTGTTTCCGACGCTCGGTGTCGGGATGCAGGAGAGCCTGCGAAACGACCCCGAAGCCGCGTGCGTGGCGTTCGAGGCGTTCAACAAGTGGCTCGAAGACGACTGGGGCTACGCCTATCAGGATCGAATCCATGCGGCGCCCTACATCTCGCTGATGGATCCCGCGTGGGCCGAGCGAGAGCTCGAGCGCGTGCTCGCTCTCGGCGCGCGCGTCGTGTCAATGGTGCCCGGACCGGTCCCGACCGGCCCCGAGACCAGCGTCTCGATCGGGCTCGATCGCTTCGACGGCTTCTGGTCGCGCGTCGCCGAGGCCGGGATCACGGTCGCGTTCCACGCGGGCGATGCCGGCTATCGACGCTTCTCTGAAGCCTGGGGCGGCAACCGCGAGTTCAAGGCCTTCTCGTGGGATCCGCTGGTCGGCTGTCTTTCGCCCGAGCCGATCCACGACACGATCGCGGCGCTCATCTGTCACGGCGTGTTCCAGCGGCACCCGCGCGCCCGCGTCGCGACGATCGAGTGCGGCAGCGCCTGGGTCCCCGAGTTGGTGCGGCGCTTGAAGAAGGCGTACGGCCAGATGCCCTACGCATTCGAGACCGACCCGATCGAGCAGCTGCGCAGGCACGTGAAGATCGCGCCGTACTACGAAGACGACATCGCCGGGCTGCGCGACCTCGTCGGTGCCGAGAACGTGCTCTTCGGCTCCGACTTCCCGCACGCCGAAGGCCTCGCGGTGCCGACCGACTTCGTGAACGACCTCGAGGGCTTCAGCACCGACGAGGTCGAGCTGATCATGCGCGACAACGGCTGGAAGGTCGTGCAGCCGATCTAGCCGGCAAGCCGCACCCGCGAAGGCGCCGGGCTCAATCTGGCGCCTTCGTGGGCGGCCGCTTCGCTCGTGCACCGCGCGGCTGCTTCTGCAGCCGCTCGAGGCGCGGCCCCGCCTCGGTCTCACGCACCACGTAGAGCGCGAGCGTGTTGCCCCGCTCGCGCAGGGCAGCCTCGGGCAGCGTCACGTACACCTGCACTCGCCCGCGGCGGTCGATCGACGCGCGCTCGATCGCCTCGAGGCGTCCATTCAGCTCGATCGCGATCCACGGCAGGGACGCGCCGTCGCCCGTTTCGGCGAGCTCGACCGCCGCCACGAGTCGCGGGCCGCCGCGCTTCGCGCGCAGCCAGTCACGGGCGCTGCGATCGAGCGCCCATGATCCGACGGCGCCATCGGCGATCACGATGTCGGCATCGACTGGCTGGCCGAGCCAGGCGGCATAGCGGCCGGCAGGCCAGCTGCGCTCGAGATGCGCGCGATCGGGAAACCGCGCGAGCTTGCGGTCGAGGCTCGCGCGCCTTGCCGGCAGATCGGCGGCGTAGGCATCGACGACGCGGGCATCCCGCGTTCCGTCGAGCCGCATCGCCCGGCGCGCCTCGGGGCGAGCGCAAGCGGCATCGAGGATCGAGCACCCCCCCATCTCGAACGGCGCTGCGCGTCCAAGCACGTCGACGACCGTCGGCAACACGTCGATCGACTGCACCACGTCGTCGCTCACGACCGACTCGGTCTGGCCCGGTCGCTTCACGAAGAGCGGCACGAGCAGCACGTCTTCGGGGTGGCTCGTGCGCTGCGCCATGCGCCGGGACTCGCCCGGCCAGAAGCCGGCACCGTACGGTGCGGTGACGATGATCAGGCTCTCGTCGAAACGCCCCGATGCGCGCACCGCGTCGAGGATGCGACCGAGCAGCGCGTCTGCGAAGCGCACTTCGGCGAGATGGCGCCGCCAGGCATCGTCGACGGGAACGTCATCGTCGACCCAGATCGATCCGGTGTTGCCCGTGAACTTGCGCGGCGCGTAGGTGCGCCCGCTCGCCCCATAGCGCCAGGGCGCGTGCGGCAGCGTCACGTGAATGAAATCGAGCGTCGGTCGCGGCCGACTCGCATCGCGACCTTCGATCTCGGCCACGAAGGCGTCGACCGCGGCGCCCTGATCGGGCCACTCGTAGCGATCGTTGCGCACCTCGTTCAACCAGCGCGCCTGGGCCTCGGCGTCGAGTGGGGTCGGCCCGAGCAGCGATTGCGGCTCGTGTACGTTGAGTGCGTACTCGCCCTCGAGCCACGAGAACAAGTTGTCGGGCCACTCGGCGCGGATCGCGAGCGTACGTTCGGGCGACGGCATCCGGCCGGTGAGGGGGACGGGCAGCGACTCGAGCAGCCGCGTCGCCACCGTCGAAGCGCCTCGCGCCCACGTCGACGTCGACGCGAGCTCAGCGAAGTGGGGATACAGCTCGGCATCGACACGACCCTCTGCGTCGAGGAGCGACACCGTCGGCAGCTCGTCGAACATTACGAAGACGATCGGAGGAGCGCTCGGCTCGGCCGCCAACGCGCCACCGAAGCCGAGCATCGTGAGCGTGGCGCCGAGTGAGACGAACATGGCGGTGGTACGGCGGACGGGCGCAGACATCGCGCCATCCTACCTCGATTGGCGGCGCACCATGGAGCTCAGGGCACGTCATCGATGGGCGCCCAGCCAGCGGGCACGCCCGGCTGACCGGTGTCTTCGGGCTCGGGGGGCAGGCCGTAGAGCAGTCGCAGGTTGCGCTCGGCGCTCTTCATGCTGCCGGCCGCCAGCAGGATCGCCTGCTCGTACGCCAGCTCGGCGCCTTCGACGTCGCCCATTCGGCTGCGCGCGACGCCGAGGTTGTTCCACGCCTGGGCGAGCCCCGGCTCGATTCGGGTCGCGATCTCGAACCGACGCGCCACCTCCTCCCACGGCACCGGCACCTCGGCGACGTGGCTGTCGTGCAGCAGTTCGTAGGCGTGATTGCTGTAGTACTGCGCCGTGGCGCGTAGATCGCTCACGCTCCGCACGCGCGAGCGAAAGCTCATGCGGCCCGAGTAGTCGATGTAGAGCGTCGCCGCACCGAACCGGATCTTCGCGCCCATGTGCTCCTCGGCGATCGCGACGTCGGCTTCGTAGACGAGCTCGTCTTCGCGCAGGCTCATCTCGGTGAACTGCGCTCTCCAGCCGAGGCCGCGCGCGACGCCGATGAGCACGGCCGCGAGCGACAGACAGTTGCCCGTCCCGCGTTCGAGCGACTCGGCGGCGGTTCCGAGGCTGCCGCGGTCGTAGCGCAGCCCGAGGCCTTCGGGCTCCATGATCAGCCGGACGACGCGGCGGATCTGTTCGATGTCGAGCTCGACCGCACCTATGTTCGCGCGCACGTGCTCGACGACCGCGGGACTCACCTCGAAGAGCACGGGGACCGCCTCGGGCGGCAGCTCGGGAACGCGCTCGTGCACGGCCTCGCGCAGCTCTTCGGCGGTCATCACCTTCTTCACCGGCTTCTTCGACTGCAGCAGCGCGCCCCCGCCGGCCGCGCAAGACAGCCAGCCGAGCGACATCAGCATCAGACACGCGCCGCGTACCCGGCGGCGAGCGCGCGCATCGATCGACGTCGCGCTGCTTCGCGCCTCGCCCATCCTCTGATCTCTGGCCTCGCCAGATCCCACTTCGAACTCCCGACTGCACGCATGCGCGACTGCTAGTGTCTCGACATGCGATGCCGCAAAGCCGACCCACGCTGCGGCGAGCGGGCACCATGAGCACCCGCACCGCCCAGAACGACCGAGAGCCGCCCGAGAGCGTCGAGTTCGAGGCCCTCGAGTACGACGCCGACGATCGCTTCCATGCCGCACGATACGCCTTTCGCGGCTCGGGCGGCGATGGCTGGCGAATCGAGCGCCAGGGCCGGACGCATCTCGAGCTCGGTCACGGCTACCAACTGATGCGCAGCCGCGTCTGCGGCGTCTGCTCGACCGATCTCGATCGCCGCTTTCTGCCGTTTCCGCTGCCTCAGATCACCGGGCACGAGGTGATCGTCGAAGACCCAGACAAGCGGCGCTTCGCCATCGAGATCAACGCTTCGCACGTCGCGCGCGGCGAACCGCCCTGCGCGTTCTGTTCGGCGGGGCTCCCGACGCACTGCCCGAGCCGCTTGGTGCTCGGCATCCACGACCTGCCCGGCGGCTTCGGCCCCTTCGTCCTCGCGCCCGACCATGCACTCGTCCCGATCCCCGATACGGTGCCCGACGAAACGGCGGCCCTGATCGAGCCCTTCGCCGCGGCCCTGCATGCCGTCGAAACGATCGCGCCCCGAACCGGACAACGCATCGCCGTCCTCGGTCCGCGACGCCTGGGCCTGCTCGTGATCGCCGCGCTGGCGGCCGTGCGGCGTCGCACCGGCGACGACTTCGAGATCCTGGCCCTCGCTCGCCGGCCCGAGCTCGGTGCGCTCGCCGAGTCGCTCGGGGCCGACCGCGCCGAGATCCCCGAGGCCGATCCGAAGATCGCGGGCCCGGTCGCCGACGTCGTCGTCGACACGACGGGCACACCCGAAGGTCTAGAGCTGGCGTGCGCCCTCGCCCGCGACGAGATCCATCTCAAGTCGACGCACGGCCAAGCGGCGCTCGGCTGCACCCATCTGACCGAGGCCGTGGTCGACGAGATCTCACTCGCGGCCCTCGCGGCCCCTGACGCCGGCCTCCTCGATCCCGCACTCGCGGACGTCGCGCCTCTCTGCGCTCGGGGCCGACTCCGTGTGGGGTGGCTGTGCGCCGACGCGCCGCCGGCATCGCTCGAAGACGGCTCGGTCGAAGTGCTGCGAGAAGGTTCGGCGGCCGCGCTGCTCGCCCGGCTCGAAGCGGCCGACCGCGTCAACGAAGCGATGGATCTGCCGCGCGTCGACGTCACCGTCATCGACGATGCACAGCAGATCGACGAAGTGCTGCGGCCCCACCCCGAGCGAGAGACTTCGCCGGTGCGCCCGAGAGGCCGGATCGCGGTGCGTCGGGGGCCGGCCGGGCGCGACGTCGATGGCCCCCCGATCGCGCGCGTCCTCGGTTCGGGTCGCCGCATCACGACCTCGCGCTGTGGTGACTTTCGCCGTGCGCTCGACCTGATCGAATCCGACACGCATCTGCGTCACCTGGGTGACACGTTCGTGAGTCACCGGTTCGGCGCTTCCCAGCTGGCGGCCGCTTTCGAAACCGCGCGCTCGCCCTCGGCCATCAAGGTGCTCGTCGATCACGCGCAGCGAGGCGCCGCGCCCCCCATTTGAGGGGGACTGATTAAGCTTCCTGAGACCAGACCGGCAGAACGGCGCGCAGACGGCTGAAGTCGCGTGCCAGAGCCGTTGAAACGCGCTCCCAAACGCATGGGTCGGTTGCGACCGCAGGGACTCCCCCCCGTCGTCGATGCAGGCGGGATCGATCGAAGCAGATACATGTGTCACATGAAGTCGACACGCCCGTGGGCATTGCTGGCGAAGTCGCAGGGTGCATGCGAAATTTCTGTGAGGCTTCGGGCCGCGTTGGCCGAGTGGGGACGACTCGAGACTCGTATGGAGCCGCATCCATCGAGACTCACCGTGTCGGTTCTTCGCCCGACCGCCGCATCGCGATCACGATGCCCAACCCCGTGCGCTCCGAATTGACCGCGACGCCTCGGGCGTACCGGAAGCGCTTCAACTCAGGAGGTCGACCACTCCGATGGACTCCCGTGACCGAGACTCACAACCTCTGAAGGCCGGTGCAGCCGCCCCTGGCAGCACCGGCGCGAGCGAGCCAAGCAGCCAGCCCGTCCGCGACGGACGAAGCGAGCGCGGTGCACGCAACCGAAGAGCCATCCTCGATGCCGTGCACCGATTGATCGAGCGTGATGAGCGCATGCCGACGGCCGAGCGCGCGGCCGACGCCGCCGGCGTCGGGATCCGGACCGTCTTCCGACACTTCAGCGACATGGACGCGCTCTACTCCGAGGTCTACCAGGGCGTCTACGAGGGGCTGCGTGACATCGTCGACCTGCCCCTGCCCGAGGGCACGCTCGAAGAGCGATGCCAGGAGGTCATCGAAAGACGCTGCGAGCTCTTCGAGCGCATGGCGTCGTTTCGACGCGCGTCCGTGATGCATCACGACAAGAGCGAGTTCCTGCAGAAGCAGGCCGAGGCGAACAACAAAGCGCTGCGCGCGCGCCTGCCTGCCTGCTTCCCCGAACTCGAGGGCGCACCGCCGGCCGTCTTCGAGGCGCTCGACCTGCTCTCGTCGTTCGAGGCCTGGAACCGGCTCAAGATCCAGCAGGGCCTCTCGAACTTCGAGGTCCGGGTCGCGCTCGAGACGGCCTTCGGGTCGCTGATGCGCGAGGCGATTCAGTGAGCCGGCGGGAGGCGACGCCGTCGCCTCCCGCCCGTTCAACCTCGACCAGAACGATGGCCACACCGGCCGCCCTCGCAGGGCGACGGCGCGTCGGGCCTCTTTCTTTTGCCGCTGCGTTGGTCTCGACTCAGCACCGGCGGCGCCGACGCTCGACGCTGTGGATCGGCTAGCGTCTGGGGCTCCGCGAAGTCGAAACCCCGATGGCCGAATCCACACCGACGACCACCCACGTCTACCAGAACCACCACCTGGACAGCACGCGCTGGCAGCTGGTCGAGCCGCGCGCCGGCGACATCGTCATCACGACCTCGTACAAGTCGGGGACGACCTGGACCCAGGAGATCTTCAACGCGTTGCTGAACGACGGCGTCGATCCGATGCCCGAGACACGAACCGTCTCGCCATGGGTCGACGCGCGTTTTCATTCATCGCGCGAAGACCTGGCCAAGGCGTGCGAAGCGCTCGAGGGTCGACGGTTCTTCAAGAGCCACCTCCCCTTCGACGGCCTCCCCTGGTGGCCCGAAGCGCACTACGTCGTCGTCTGCCGCGACCCACGCGACGTCTTCATGTCGTTCGCGAACCACTACGGCGCCTACACCGAGCTGGCGTTCGACCTGCTGAACGGGGGCGACCGACTCGGCCCGCCGCTGCCCCCCTGCCCCGACGACGTGCACGAGCTGTGGCGCGCGTGGATGACGCGCGGCTGGTTCGAGTGGGAGAGCGAGGGCTACCCGTTCTGGTCGAATCTGCATCACACGGCGACGTACTGGCCGTGGCGTCATCTGCCGAACGTCATGCTGCTGCACTACGCCGACATGCTCGCCGATCACGAAGGCGCGGTGAGACGGCTGGCCGAGTTTGGCGGCATCGACGTCGACGACGCGAAGGTCGCCCGGGTGGTCGAGCGCACGACGTTCGCGAACATGAAGAAAAAGGCTTCCGAGTCGGAGGACCCGAACGCGCTGCGCCCGCAGTTCTTCGCGGGCGGCTCGAAGACGTTCTTCCACAAGGGCACGAACGGACGCTGGCGTGACGTGCTCAGCGAAGAAGAGTTGAAGCTCTACGAGGATGCGAAGGCACGCGTTCTCGAACCCGACTGCGCGCGCTGGCTCGAAGAGGGCGGCGCGACCGACTGATTCAGTGGCGGCGCATCGAGCGGACCGGCGCCGACGTGAAGTGAGGGGAGTCAAGCATGCGACGCATCGCATTCGTTCTGGTGGGCCTGCTCGTGCTGGCCTGGCTGGTTCTGATGTTCATCGGCAGCGGCAACCTCGGCAACGACTGGGGTGCCGGCGAGCCGAACGAGACGCCGATCACGACGGCGATGCTCGGCCAGCGGGCCGGTGCCATCGAGACGGCCGCCGACGAGATGGGCGTGGCCCGCCCGAAGCAGATCCTCTTCGGCGACCTGCACGTCCACAGCACCTACAGCCTCGACGCGTTCATGATGGCGTTGCCGACCGGCGGCGGCGAAGGCGCGCATCCCGTCTCGGACGCGTGTGACTTCGCGCGGCACTGTTCGGGTCTCGATTTCTGGTCGATCAACGACCACGCCATCGCGATCACCGAGACGGCCTGGGACGACACCGTCGAGGCGATCCGCCAGTGCAATGCGGTCACCGATGCAGCGAACCCCGACATGACGACCTTCCTCGGCTGGGAGTGGACCCAGATGGGGACGCATCCGGGCAATCACTACGGCCACAAGAACGTGATCATCCGCGGCCTCGCCGACGACGAGATCCCCACGCGTCCGATCGCGGCCGCGACGCCGCCGGACGCGACCGACCGCGACCCCGATCAGATCAACCCGGGCCGCCTCGGCATGGGTCTGCTCGGCGTCGTGCGCCCGAGCCAGGATACGTTCGATCTGATCCGGTACTTCGATGGCCTGATTCAGCTGACCGAGAACCCCTGCGACGAGGACGTTCCGGTGCGCGACCTGCCGGGCGATTGCTTCGAGAGCACCGTCGACCCGGCGGGCCTCTTCGCCAAGCTCGACGACTGGGGCTTCGAGAGCATGGTGATCCCGCACGGAACGACGTGGGGGCTCTACACGCCTCGCGGGTCGGCGTGGGACAAGCAGCTCGTCGGCGACATGCACGACCCGAATCGCCAGCAGCTGATCGAGGTCTATTCGGGCCACGGCAACAGCGAGGAGTACCGCGACTGGAAGGAGATCGAGATCGCCGCGGACGGCACCCGTTCGTGCCCCGCCCCGCGTGACGACTTTCTGCCGTCGTGCTGGCAGGCCGGACGCATCATCGAGTCACGCTGTCTCGAGGTCGGCGAGAGTGCCGAAGAGTGCGCGAACCGCGCGGCCACGGCTCGTCAGCACTTCGTCGATGCGGGTCTGCCCGGTCACTCGGTCGTTCCCGGTGTGAAGCCTGAAGACTGGCTCGACAGCGATCAGTGCCGCGACTGCTTCCAGCCTTCGTTCAACTACCGCCCGAAGAGCTCGGTGCAGTACATCATGGCGCTGCGCAACTTCGACGATCCCGACTCGCCGCGCCGCTTCGACTTCGGGTTCATGGCCTCGAGTGACAACCACCTCGCACGGCCGGGAACCGGCTACAAGGAGGTGTTCCGGACGTCGAACACCGAGGCGCGCCTGCCCCAGGCCGGCGGCAAGTTCCTCGGTGGCCTACGCGGCGAGCTCGTCGTCGACCCCGAGCCCCGATCGTTGCCCTACGACCCCGACAACCCCGGCAGCTTCTTCAATGCGCGCGAGGCAGAGCGATCTTCGTCGTTCTTTCTGACCGGCGGACTGACGGCGGTGCACAGCGAAGGGCGCGACCGAGAGGCGATCTGGGATGCGATGGAACGCAAGGAGGTCTACGGCACGAGCGGCCCCCGTATCCTGCTGTGGTTCGATCTCTTGAACGCGCCCGGCTCGCGGGGGCGGCCTGTGGCCATGGGCGGCGAGGCCGCGCTCGACGAGGATCCGATCTTCCAGGTGCGCGCCGTCGGGTCGTTCGAGCAGAAGCCGGGCTGCCCCGCTGATTCGCTCACCGCCCTCGGCAGCGAAGAGACCGAGCGGTTGTGCCGGGGCGAGTGCTACCACCCGAGCGACGAAAGGCGTCAGATCACGCGCATCGAGATCGTCAAGGTCCGACCTCAGATCGTCGCGGGCGAGCCGGTCGAGCCGCTCATCGAAGACCCGTGGCGCATCTACGAGTGCGACCCGAACCCCGAAGGCTGCGCGGTCACGTTCACCGACGCCGACTTCCAATCAGAGGGTCGTGACGCGCTCTACTACGTGCGCGCCATCGAGGCGCCGATCCTGGCGATCAACGCCGACGGCCTGCGCTGCGAGTTCGACGAGCTCGGCCAGTGCCTCTCGGTCGACATCTGTTACGGCGACTCGGATCCGAACGACGACTGTCTCGCCGAGACCGAGCAACGCGCCTGGTCGAGCCCGATCTTCATCGAACGCGCCCGAACCTCCACCCAGGCCGCGACCCCGCTCGAGCCCCACCACGAAGGCTGAACGCAGAACGGGGCGTGCTCAAAGAGCACGCCCCGCCCCGTTCACTCAATCCCGAGACCGCGCGCAGGCGTCAACCAACGCTCGCGTTTTCGGGGGTGGCGCCCGCAAGTCGAAGGCGGGCCATCCCAAGCACCCGAACACCGAACCCAGCAAGAGCGCCCCGAACGCGTGAAGCGGGCCCGCCGAAGTCTGAGGACGCCACCCCCGAAAACGCGACCCCTGCACCCAACCCTACACGTCGATCTCGCTCGACCCATCCCCCTGCCAGCGACTCGCCGAGACTTTCAGCCCCTCGACCGACTTGCGCGGGTACATCTCTTCGTACGTGCGCTGGTAGCCCGTCTTCGAGATGCGCCACTGGCCGTCGTCACACCGGCGATACTCGTCCTCGTAGAACGCCGCGCCGCGAATCGTGATCTCGAAGCGCGTGTCGATCACCCAGTCCTGTAGCGACCAGATGCCGGTGGCGGTGTTCTCGTCGACGAGGTCGATCTCGGGCTGACTCACCTGATGGCTCGAGTGGAAGCCGTCGGCCCCCATGGCGCCCGACAGAAACTCGACGATGGCGTCGCGCCCCGAGTACGCGTACTTGCCGCCGCTGTAGGCCGCCTCGCAGTCGTCTGTGAAGAGATCGCCGATCTCGTCCCAGAGCTTGGTGTCGATGCAGCGCATGTACTTGTACTTGAGGCGCTTGATTGCCTCGAGATCCTTCCAGTCGATGTCCACGCTTCGAACTCCTGAGGCCGCCGGCGGCGCCGGCTCACTTGGGATGGAATCGACACCCTAGCAGCCCGATTTTGCATGCCGAATCGCGTTTGCGCGGGATTTCCGCATCGGGTAGCAATAGCCGCCTCATGAGCAACCGAAAGCACACTCTGCGCAAATCTGGGCACCCCCGACGACTCGCGATCTTCACGCTCGCACAGCTTCTGATGCTGGCGCCCGCGGCCTGGACGCAAGACATCGTCGTCGAAACCGAACTCGACACGGTCGAAGACGTCCCGGTCGAGGGCGAAGCCCCGCCGACGCCGCCCGAAGACACGATCGTCGCCGACGAGGAGAACTGGGCGCAGGATCCCGGACCGGCCGAAGACGGCGCCGAGCACGATCACGACGCGCATCGCGGCGATCACCTGCACCACGACGACTACGAGGAGCTGGTCGTCACGGCGGCGCCGTTCGGGCGGACCCGCTTTTCGCTGCTGCAGGGCACGAGCGTGCTGCAAGGCGAGGAGCTCGAGCGCAAGCGCAACTCGTCGATCGGTCAGACGCTCTCGATGGAGCCCGGGATCAACAGCGACTTCTTCTCACCGGCCGCGAGCCGGCCGGTCGTGCGCGGTCAGCAGGGTGTGCGCGTCGACATCCTGAACGACGGTCTGCGCGCGCTCGACGCTTCGGCCGAGAGCCCCGACCACGCAACGACCGCCGAAGCCCTCACGGCGCAGCGCATCGAAGTGATTCGAGGCCCGGCGACCCTGCTCTACGGCAGCACGGCTGCGGGCGGCGTCGTGAACGTCATGACCGGCCGCATCGCCAAGCAGGCACCCGAGGACGGCACCCGCGTCGAGGCGACCGCCGACTACGGATCGAACGGCAACCTGCGCGAGGGCGGCGGTCTCGTCGAGCAGTCGACCGGTGACTTCGTCGTACACGTCGACGGCTTCGGCCGAGCCCAGGACGACTACGAGATCCCCGGCTACGCCGAGAGCGATCGGCTGCTCGAGGCCGAAGGCGAGACCCGGGATGGCCCGCCCGAGGGCAAGGTCGACAACAGCGACCTGTCGACCCAGGGTGCGGGCGGCGGCGTGTCGTGGCTCCAGGATTGGGGCTACGTGGGTGTGTCGGCCGGCTGGTATGCGTCGGACTACGGCGTCCCCGGCCATGAGCACGAAGAGGATCCGCCGCCGGCCGAGCCCGAGCCGCCGGTGCGCATTGACTTGAAGCGCTGGCGCGTCGACCTCGAAGCCTTCGCCGAGACCGACCTCGTGATCTTCGACGAGACGAAGTTCCAGTTCGGCTACAGCCGCTACGAACACACCGAGCTCGAGGGCAGCGAGGTCGGCACGGTCTTCAACAACGACGGCTTCGACATGCGCCTCGAGATGGGCCAGGTCGAGTGGGGGCTGCTCGACGGCGCCGTCGGCTTCCAGGTGACGAACAGCCAGTTCGGCGCCGTGGGTGAAGAAGCGTTCGTTCCGCCGGCGACGACCAACAACTTCGGACTCTTCGCGCTCGAACAGGTCGCCCTCGACCAGTGGGTAGAAGGGCTCGGCATCGACGTCGGCCTCCGGTACGAATACCAGCACATCGACGCCACGCAGAACCCCGACCGCACCTTCAACGGCGTGAGCATCTCGGCCGGTCTCGGCTGGCAGTTTCACTCCGACTACATGGTCGGCATCACGGGCTACCGCAACGAGCGTCTGCCCCAGAGCGTCGAGCTCTACTCGGGTGGCCCGCACCTCGCCACCCAGAGCTTCGACATCGGCGATCCGACGCTCGGCAAGGAGGTCGGCAAGGGCGTCGAGCTCGCGATCCGCCGCCAGGGCGGTCGGGTGAGCGGCGGCATCGGCCTCTTCTACACGGCCTATGACGACTTCGTGTATCGCATGCCGACGGGCGCCGTCGACGACGATCTGCCGGTCTTCCAGTACGTGGCCAACGACGCGGAGTTCTACGGCACCGAGGTCGACGTGCACTTCACCGTGTGGGAGCGCGACGACTGGAGCGTGGGCCTCGACGGCGTGTTCGACTACGTGCGCGGCGCGCTGAAGAACGGCAGCGAGAACCTCCCTCAGATCCCGCCGCTTCGGATCCTGGGTGGCCTCGAGATCGGCAGCCGCTTCGCCGACCTGCACTTCGATACGCAGTGGGTGCGCGAGCAGGATCGCGTCGCCCCGGGTGAGCTGCCCACCGACGGCTACGTGATGGTCAACCTGAGCCTCGAGGTGCGCCCGATCGGGGGCGAGGATCGACTCACGGTCTTCATGAACGCGCGCAACCTCGCCGACCAGGAAGCGCGGAGTCACTCGTCGGTCCTCAAGGATCTGGCCCCGCTGCCGGGTCGCGACTTTCGCGTTGGGATGAACGTCAAGTTCTAGGCAGGGCGCGGCCCAAGAGCTTCGCGAGGCGCGCGCTCGCCGAATTCCGGCGGCAGCTGGGGTCCCCGCGCGCCACGAGCGCGACCGCGCCCGCCCGCCGTTCGACCGCACGCTTGCCTCGAATTGTGGCGGGAGCAGCCGGGCCGGCCCTGGTAGCCTCTCCCGATCATGTTCAGCCCGCGTCGCGCCGCCAGCCTGCTCGTCGTCGTGGCCCACATCTGGGTCGCGGCGCTGCCGTGCACGCCGCGGGTGGCCGAGAGCCCCGAGCGCATCGCCATGTCGGTGGCCAGCGCCGAGACGCTGCTGACCCTCGCGCGGCAGCCTGCCCCTTCGGGCGGGGCCGCCGGGCACGCGGCACACGCCGGGCACGCCGGGCACGCCGGGCACGCCGGGCACGCCGGGCACGCCGGGCACGCCGGGCACGGGGGCCATGGTGCGCACGCGGCGCACACCGCACACACGCCGACGTCGCGCTCGACCGAGACCGCGGCCGCGCCCCCGAAGCCGTGCCACGGTTCATCCGCGCCCAGTGCGAGCGAGCCCGCGCCCTTCGAGGGCCGCCTGATCTTCCTCCTCCCGGCCTGCCCGTGTGGCTGCGACCAGCAATCACCCGTCGCGGGCGCGTCGACGGTGCGCGTCGGCGCCGGCGTCCCGCCGGCGAGCACGCTCGAGGCGGCCGAAGTGCCGCCGCTCGTCCCCTTCTTCGCCCGGGTCGGCGAAGCGCCGCGGGGTGAGCCGAACCCGATCGACCCCGTTCCCAGACAGGCCTCGTTCGCCTGAGAAACGACGCTGCACGCCCGGCCGAGCGCCGCGGTGAGCGTCTGCTCGTGCACGCGGCGGTCTCGCCGCGTGTGCCTATCTCGAACGACGGCGTCGCGCGTGCGATCGGCTCGCAGTGTCGACCACGCGCGCCTGGAGAACACCTTGAGCACGCAAAACGACCGCACACCGATCGGTGTGCGCGCAGGCTTCGCTCTGCTCGCGGCCCTGGCGGCCGCCCTCATCGGTCTGTCTGCACATGCAGCCGACCCGCATCACGACCACTCGCAACACGGTCCACCCGAATCGACGGCGACGGCCGGCACCGAGGCCAAAGCCCACGATCACTCCGAACACGGGTCTCATCACGGAGAGGGCGGACACGGCGATCACCAGGCCGGCCATGCTCCGATCGGGGTCATGGGCGATCACGTCCATGCCAAGGGCGAGTGGATGGTCTCGTACCGCTACATGCACATGGCGATGAACGACAACTACGAGGGGACCGACAAGGTGTCGGTCGACGACATCCGGCTGCCCGACGGCCCCTACATGGTCGCGCCCGAAGACATGACGATGGACATGCACATGTTCGGCATCATGTACGCCCCCCTCGACCGGCTCACCCTGATGGCGATGATCCCGTTCATCACGAAGTCGATGGATCACGTCACCGCCGCCGACACGCGATTCACGACCGACACGAAGGGCGTCGGCGACCTGAAGCTCTCGCTGCTCTACCAGCTGTGGAATACGGAGCATCAAGGCGTGCACCTGCAGCTCGGCTTCAGCTCGCCCACGGGCTCGATCGATGAGACCGACACGACCCCCGCCGGCCCGGACACGCAGCTGCCCTACCCGATGCAGATCGGCTCGGGCACGTTCGACCTGATCGTCGGCTCGACGTACACCGGACACCGCGGCCCCTGGTCGTGGGGCGGACAGGCGACGGGCGTGATTCGACTCGGCGAGAACGATCGCGACTATCGCCTCGGCCACCAGTACCAGGTGACCGGCTGGGGCACCTGGGCGTTCACCAAGCCGGTGAGCGCGAGCTTTCGGCTCGCGTGGAACCAGAACTTCAACATCGAGGGCGCCGACCCGGCCCTCAACCCGATGATGATCCCGACCGCCGATCCCAATCTGCGGGCGGGCAAGCGGCTCGATGCGCTCTTCGGCCTCGACTTCACGCCGAGCGCCCTCGGCGATCGGTTCGAGGTGTTGGAGGGCCTGCGCATCGCCCTCGAAGGCGGCCTGCCGGCCTACCAGAGCCTCGACGGCCCCCAGCTCGGCCAGAGCTGGCAGCTGACGACGGGTGTGCAGTACGCCTTCTGACAGAAGGTCGAGGGGTCGGCGCGCGTTGCCGCGCGCGCCGACCCCGTTCTGCGACGGCGCGATTGACAGCACACGGCAGCCGACGTTCCATCCCGACCTCGCCCGGGAAGACGCCCGAGAGCGTTCCGCAGGAGGCTCGTGTTGGAGACGATCCGTACGCTCACACCCGACGACCTGCCGGCCGCCTGGCAGCTCGACCAGCAGATCTTCAACGTCGACCCGAAGCAGCACGAAACGGCGCGCGACCCCGACGGCGCCGATCGCTTCGTCGGCGCGTTTGACGGCGACACGCTGCTCGCGATCTGCGAGTTTCACCGCTTCGGTCAGTTCTTCAATCGCCGGCGCGTGCCGATGGGCGGCGTGTCGAGCGTCGTCGTCGCACCCGAGGCGCGCGGCCGCGGCCTCGCGTCGCGCATCATGGCCTTTCTGATTGAGCGCATGCGCGCCGAGGCGCTCCCGATCTCGGTGCTCTATCCCGCAACGCCCGCGCTCTACCGCTCGCTCGGCTACGAGTTCGCCGGCCAGTGGACGCTCTACTCGGTGCCCGTCGCCCGCCTGCGCGACGTCCGGCGCCCCGAACCGGGCCGAATTCGACGCGCCACGACCGACGACCTCGAGGCCATCGAGGCGCTGCGGGTGCGGCTCATGTCCGATCACCCCGGCGCGATCGACCGAGGCGACTGGGCCGTCCCGATCTATCGGCGCCGCTTCGACGACCTCTTCGCCTACGTCTCGCTCGACGCACGGGGCGACGTCGACGGGGCCCTGTTCTATCGCCACGCGCCGATCGCGCTCGGCACCGAAGACTACGATCTCGACGTGCGCGAGCTCTTCGCCAGTGACGCCGCTTCGCTCGCGGCCCTGCTCTGGGTGATGGCCTCGTCGTCATCGGTCGCTCGGGATGCGCGGTTTCGCGGCTGGCCCGACGAGCCGGTGGCCTGGTTGGTGCCCGAGCTGAAGGCCTCGATCTTCATCCACATGCGTTGGATGCTGCGTCTGCTCGATGTCGGCGCGGCGCTCGAGGCGCGCGGCGCCCCACCGGGTCTCGGCGGCCAGGTCGCGCTGCGCGTGCGCGACGAGATGGTCGGGGACAACGAAGACGACTTCGTCGTGACCCTCGAAGGGGGCGAAGCGCGCGTCGCACGCGAGGCGGCCGAGACCCCGATCGAGCTCGACGTGGGCGCCCTCTCGTCGCTGTACAGCGGCCATACGACGTGCGCCGCGCTGGCCCGGGCCGGCCGACTGACCGGCGGCGAGCCCACGCGGGACTGGGCGCTCCTCGAGACGCTCTTCGCGAGCGCCGCGCCCGCCATGGTCGACGACTTCTGAAGCCCAGCGGCGCTTCTCGCGCGGACCGATGCCACGGCGCCTTGATCGCGCTCGACCAGACCACGTAGACTGAGGTCGTGCGACGCGCTGGGACGGCCGCCAGGCCGCGCGTCGCACTCACACCGCACGACGGGGCAGCCGATCTGCGTCGCTGCCCGGGGGATCGCCATGCGACCTGGACGCCCGAAGTGCGTCTCCCTGCTGCTCGCCTGTCTGCTCGCCGCTGCCGCGTTCGCGAGCGGCTGCAAAGACGACGCGCCGCCGCCCGACGCGGCGATCCTCACGCCCGAGCTTGGGGCCGTCATCGACTCGTGCGAGGGCGTCGAGGTGCGATTCGAGTTCGTCGACGAGCTCTTCCAGGGGCCTCTGGTCTTTCTCGACGGTGTCGAGATCGACGTCGAGCTCGAAGAGGTCTCGCCCGGTGAGTTCACCTTCACCCTCGGTCCAGAGTTCGCACGGGTCGGCGAGCGGGTGCTGCGCGTCTGGGGCATGCGGCGGAGCGACGGCGACGTGCGCATCGCCAACACGTCCTTCACGTGGAACCGCAACGCGAAGGCGTACGTGATCGGCTCGAGTACACGGCTCATCGAGGGCCCGCTGGCGCACAATCGTCCCGGCGACTTCATGCTCGAGGGCTGCGTTGCGCGCTTCGTCGTCCAGGCGGGCGGGCAGCGCGACCTCTACAGCGTGGGCCAATACGGGGGCAACCTGATCGATGCCGAGCTGATCGACCGCCCCGGGCTCGACAACTTCCTCGAAGTCCAGAACATGGTCAACGTCGAGACGGTCGTGAACGCGCAGGACGTCTTCATCGTGAACGACGGCAGCGACGGACAGCCCGCCGTCGTGCGCGCCTGCGGCCCAGACGACCTGCTCGACTTCGTGAACCCCTCGAGCCAGGTCAACGACATCCCCGGCCTCGACTTTCCCGCGAATCTCAATGACAACGATCAAACGGTCGAGGGATGCACCGACTATGCGCTCTCCGTCGACGACACCCACGTCGCGATGACGACGACGTTCACGAACACGGGCACCGAAGAGATCACCCTGCTGTCTGGCGACTGGATGAACTCGGCCGGCGAGCTCGACACCCTGGGTGTGCCCAACGCCGGCGTCGGCCCCGCGCTCTTCAACGAGCTTGGCGTTCTCGGCTTCTTTGGTTTCGACGAGGCCCGGGGTGTCGACTATGCGTACACGTCGACACCCACGAACCCGGGGAGCTACGTCGTCATCAGCGGCGTGACGGTGATCCTGCACGAGACGAACGTGCTGGAGGCGCTCCTGACCGGAATGGGCGGTGTCGACGTCGCGCCCGGCGGCACCTACACCATCGAGCGGTTCTTCGGGGTCGGAGACGGATCGGGCTCGAACGCCGTCGATCTCGTGCACGCCGTGAAGGGCACGCCGGTCGGGCGGGTCTCGGGCTGCGTCACCGTCGCCGGGGTGCCGGCACCGGGCGCCGTCGTCACGATCGGGACGTTCGATGGCACGGACGCGATCACCGCTCTGTCGACCTCGTTCGTGACCGACGAGGCGGGCTGCTACGACGGCAGCGTCGCGACCCCCGCATCGCCCACACCGCTCGGCGCGGTCGCGGCGCGCGAGGGCACCCTCTACCAGGGCGGCGGCGTGGTGCCGAACGTGACGCGGTTCAACCTGTCGACGGGCCAATCGACCCAGCTCGACTTCGACCTGCCCGAGACCGGTGCGCTCACCGTCACGTCGCGCAACGCGGATGGCGTGCCCCTGCCCACGCGGGTCAGCGTCGTCGGTTTCGACCCGAGCCCGCCGATCGTGCTGGCCGGCCCCAGCCTGCCGGGCTTCGGCAGCAGTGAGCTCGGCCTCTTCCTCGACCCCGACGACGCGCACCCGTTTGGCATCGTCGACGCCGTCTATACCGGCGCAGACGGCGAGGTGTCGATCGACCTCGAGCCCGGCAGCTACTGGGTCGTGGTGAGCCGCGGGACCGAGTATTCGATCTACGAAGAGTCGATCACGATCGTCGCGGGTGCCGAAGCCACGGTCGACGCACAGCTGGCGCTCGTACTCGATACCGCGGGCTTCGTGAGCAGCGACTTCCACATCCACGGCATCAACTCGGCCGACTCGCGCGTGAGCCACGTGAAGCGCGTCGAGGGCTACGCCGGTGAGGGGGTCGACAACATCATCATGACCGACCACCACGTCCACACCGACCTCGACCCGACGATCAAGGCCGAGGGGCTGGGTGACTGGGTCAGCTCGACCGTCGGAGAAGAGATCACCACCTTCGACTACGGGCACTTCAACGCGTACCCGTTCACGGTCGACGCTTCGGTGCCGTCTGGCGGCTCGACCGACTGGGCCGTCGCGGCCGAACCCGGTCAGGACTTCCCCACGTCCGGCGCGTTCAACGCAACCCCCGCCGAGATCTTCAACCTCGCTCGCAACAACTCGACGGCGACGCCCGACACCACCGTCCAGATCAACCACATCGGCAGTCATTTCGGCCCGCTGCGGATCGACACGACGCTCGAGCCGCCGCGCGACGATCTCGATGCCACGGGCCGCTCCGAGCGCCGCCTCGGCGCCCCGCCGAGCGAGAATCTCTTCTACCCCTTCCCGGCCCTCGAGCTCTGGAACGGACACACCCGAGGCGCCCAGAGCGCGTTTCTCGACGACCGGATCGGCATCTGGTTCAACCTGCTGAACCAGGGCCTGCGCACGACGTTCATCGCCGACACCGACACGCACCGTCACGAAACCCTGCGACAAGCCGGCGCACGCACCTGGACCGCGGCCGCGCCCGGCAGTGACGCCGCCGGTAGCGTCGATGATGGAGAGGTCGCGCGCATGGTCGATGCCGGCAAGGCCACCGGCGGCCAGGGCGTCTTCGTGACCACACGGCTGATCGCTCAGGATGGCAGCACCACCGAGGCCAGCCTCACCCACGACGGCACGACGACCCTTTCGAACTCGGGCAGTGCCGTCGATCTCGCGGTGCGCGTCCAGGCGCCCGTCTGGTCGGCCTTCGACACCATCGAGATCTACGCGAATGCAGCGACGAGCGTCGTCGACCCCGAGGCACCCTACGCGTACGGCGCGATCCCGACCCAGATCCTGAGCGAAGGCGACTGCGACCCCACGACCACCGGCGATGGCGACTTCGACGTGACGATCGTCGACGTCGCGCCCGCGGTCGCCGGCGCGCAGCGGCTCGAAGCCACAGTCACGGTGCCCTTCCCGGCCCTGACCGAAGACACCTGGTTCGTCGCCGTGGTGAAGGCGAGCGACGGCGTCTGCCCGCCACTGTTCCCGGTCTATCCTGCCAACCTCGACAGCGGCAGCAACACGACCCTCGCCGACCTGATGGACGGCAACGTCGGCGAGAGCGGCGTCATGGCGCTCGGCGCGACGAATGCCCTGTACTTCGAGGTCGACGGGCTCTGAGCTGCGTGAGCCCGTCGCTCGACGTCCGCGCAGCTCGGCTTCGAACGAGCCTGGTCGCGCTGAGCCTCCTCCTCGCAGAGTGGGCCAACGCCGCGCCTCCAGTCCCCCTCGACCTCATCGATCAGCTCGAGATCGCGCCGTCGGTCGTCGTCGGCACCTTCGAATCGGTCGAGCCGCTCGCCCACTCCGCGCATCTCGGTCGATTTCGGGTCGAAGAGCAGGTCGCTGGCGGCGAGCCGGAGCAGACCACGATCGAGCTCGCCTGGGAGGAGCCCGGGTTGACCGTGCCGGCGCGCTTCGCGCCGGGTCACCGCGCCCTCGTCGCACTCGCGCCGCTGCCCACGGCTTCGATCTGGAAGACGCGCATCCCTGACGGCGCGCGCCGCGCGGGGGTAGTCGCGATCGGAGGGGGCGGCGCTGCCTCGCTCGCGCGTCCGTCGCGCGCCGAGGTCGATCTGCTCGCACACTATCTCGCGCTCGCGCCGGGCGCGAAGGCGGGGGACGCGGGCACCACCCGCCTCGCCCAGCTGGCCCTCATCGCCGAGCCGGGCCTGGCGCGCGCCGCGATCGCACGGCTCGGCCGCGCCTACGCCGCCGCGAGCCGCCCGCTGCCGATCGAGGCGTGTGATGCGCTCGCGGCCGTCGCCGGCCGAAGCGACGCCCCCGCCGTCACGCAGGATCTGGTCACCTGGCTCGCCCGGTCGCGGCCGAGCGAGGTCGCCGTGCCGCTGCGTTCCGCGATCGCCGATGCAGGCGCGGCCGCCCACGTCTCGCAGCGGGCGGCCCTCGCAGCCATCGAAGACGAGCTCGACGCCAATCTCGCCGCCGAGCTGGTGCGGTCGCAGGACGAGCGAGCGCGCATCATCGCGGCCCGCCACGCGCGCGGCGACGTCGGCCATGCCCTGCTCCCTGGGCTCGTCGCGTCCGACCCGGCGCCCGAAGTCCGCGCCGTCGCGCTCGCGCGATGGATCGAAATCGGAGGCGTCGCCGCCCTGCCCGAGGTGGAGCGCGCCTTCGAAGACGAGTCACCCCGCGTTCGAAGCGTCGCGATCGAAGCCGTGGCGACGCTCGGCGAGCCGGCGCTGCCCGAGCTCGTCGCGATCGCCCGATCCGGTTCACCCGAGGCGGCCCGCTCGGCGGTCGGCGCGCTCTCGGTCATGGGCGAGCCCGCCCGAGCCGCGCTGATCGAACTCGCCGGCGCGCATGAAGACGAAGCGATCCGCACCCTCGCCCGCATCGCCCTCGGCGTGCCGATCGGCCACACCCACGACTGAGGGCGCGCGGGCTCAGCCGATCTCGAGCGCGTATCGATCGGCGTAATCGCCGAGCCGCGCGCGGATCATGTCGAGCGTCAGCCCGTACTGCTCGAGGTCGTACTCGTGCGTGCCGTGCTTCCCCATCGGGTTGGCCGCGACGTAGCGCTCCATCGTCTCGCGGGCCTCGCCTTCGAGGGGCAGCTCGAAATGCGCATAGATCTGCTCGACCGTCCCCATGTTGTCGGCGACGAAGTCGTCGAAGCGCACGTCGATGAATCGGCTCGGGTCGGTGCGCTCGCGGGCCTCGAGGCCTCGCTCGAGCGACGTGGCGATGTGCTCGAGCACCACCGGGCCGAGATCGGGGATCGGAGTGCAGCTGTTCATGGCGAAGACCGCGTTCATCATGCTGCAGTACGACCCGAACACATCGGCCAGGTTCCGGTGGGTCAGGATCACGCAACCGTCGGGGTATTGATCGACGATCACGTCGAGGGCCCAGAGGTGCGCCGGCGACTTGAGGAGCCAGCGATCCCCGGGACGCTGCCAATCGAGCAGCTTGAGCACGTCTCGATACCACGCGTAGGCACGGTGCAGATCGAGCCCTTCGAAGTAGCTCCGGTACGGCTCCATCAGCGGCTCGATGCCCATCAGCACGTGCTCGAAGGTCGCAGCCATGAGCAGCACGCACTCCTCGGGCTTGTCGGCCCCCGTCGCGTGGATCTTCGAGAACGCCTTGTTCTGATCGCGCATCTGCTCGTTCGCCGCGCGCATGGCGAGATGCCGCGGGTCGGGCGCCCCCTTCGGATGCCCCTCGATCGGATCGGGGAAGAAGCTCTCCCACAGCAGCAGCGGGCGGGTGGCCGGATCCATGCCGAGCAGATTGAAGAGTGCGCTCGTGCCCGTGCGCGGCAGCCCCGTCAGGAAGAACGGCTTACGGATCTCGCGCTCGAGCACCTCGGGGTGCCGATTGAGCGCATCCTGAATCTTCAGCCGCATCTCAAGCAGCTTCTCGAATCGCTTCCAGTTCTGCGCGCGCCCGGCCTCGCTCATGCCCGCGCTCTTCTCGAGCGTCTCGCAGAGGATCGTGAGCCCTGCTCGGAACGATTCGTCGCCGAAGTCAGAGAGACCGGTCTTCTCTCGGGCCGCCTCGATCAGCGCTTCGTCGGTGTAGATCCACTCGCTCATGGGGCCTCCTCGACGCCGCGCACGACGCGCGGGCGCACGAGGATAGACGTTCGAACTCGCGACGGGGAGCCCGCTCGCTTCGCCGGGAAGCGAGCGCGGCTACGCGGCCATCCAGCGCTCCATGAGGTGCCAGAAGTGCCGGATCTTCGACTCCTGGTAGAGCGCGAACACGGCGTGGCCATCGGGCGCGGCGCGCAGACCACGCTGGATGTTTCGCATGTTGTAGGTGTCCTGGTTGAACACCTTCGCGAGCGGACCAATCTCGATGCACTCGGTCCAGTCGCCGTCTTCTTCGATCCACTGCACGTCGGCGGCCGGCGGGCGCTTGCCGCGGAAGGGTGCGAGGAAGAACACCTCCATCACGCAGCGATTGGGGTCGTTGCCGAGCGGCCGGAAGCGGTAGTTGACCTTGCTGTAGCCGCCCCAAGGATGGAAGTTTGGAAACAACGTGTAGTAGATCGAGTCGACGAGCTCGGCGTCGGTCAGCTCGAACGAGCCCGGCACCGAACCCGCCAGATTCATGCGGATCGTCTGGGCGATGAGACGCCGCGCCGTCATCCCGGCCGGCACCTGCATGAACGGCGGCGAATCGAGCCCGCGGCCGACCATCGAATCGAGGATCTCCTGCTCGCTCACGTCGCGCAGGTGCGGGCTCGCGATGCCGCTCGCCGTCATTGCGCGCGATACGTTGCCCCAGACGTCGTACTGCGAGTTCGAGTCACCGAGGCTCTCGATCAGATGCGGGTGGGTCGCGACGACGTGGTAGGCCTCCATGAAGGCCTCCTGCGCGATCTTCCAGTTGCACGGCAGCTTCTTCGCGATGTGCGCTTCGAGATAGCGATCCTCGAGCGGCCAGCGGCGAAAGTGCTCGGGCAGTACGCCGATCCAGTCCTCGAAGGGCTCGCAGTCGGCGTCCATGTTGATGAAGACGAAGCCGGCCCACCGGCCCACCTTCAATTCGGGCAGGTGAAAGTCGTCTCGGTCGACATGCGGGAAATCCCAGCGGCAGGGGATCTCGCTCAGCTTTCCATCCAGCGCCCAGGTCCAGCCGTGAAACGGGCAGCGAAACTTCTGCGCCCGACCCGGATGCTCGCGCAGCAGGCGGCCGCGATGCAGGCAGACGTTCTGGAACGCCTGGATGCGATCGGGCGCCGAGCGCACGATCAGGATCGAGTGGTCGCCGATCTCGTAGATCGTGTGGTCACCGACCTCGGGGATCTGCTCTTCGCGGCACGCCATCTGCCAGACGCGCGACCAGAGCTTCTCCATCTCGAGGTCGTGAAACGCCTGACTCGTGTAGTGCGAGCGCGGCACGGTCTGGGGACCGACGTTCGAGGGCGCTTCGGTGCGGAGCACGTCGGGCACGCGCTCGCGTTCGAGGTCGAGTAGCTCCTGATAGGTGATGCCACCCGAACGCGCGTCACCCCCCGACGTATCGCTGGCCGTCGCCATGGCTGAACCCTTTCGCTCGATCGGATCAGTAGGCGACCCGCTTGGTGAAGCCACCGTCGGCCACGAGGTTCGAGCCCGTGATCAGGCTCGCCGCCGGGCTCGCGAGGAAGACGACAGCTCGCGCAACCTCTTCGGGTTCGCCCATGCGACCGATTGCGCACTGCTTGAGCGCGTTCTCGTACACCGGGGGCACGACGTTCTTGATCATCTCCCAGTTGCCGCCTTCGAAGAAGATGGGCCCCGGCGAAACCGAATTCACTCGAATGCCCTGGGGCGCGAGCGACTGCGAGAGATCGTTCGCGTGAGCGAGCAACGCGGCCTTCATCGCGTTGTAGCTCTGCGGCACGCCGAGAAACTCGAGGGCCGCCGTGCTCGAAATGAAGACGACGCTCCCGCCTTCCGAGCCGGCGAGATGCGGCACCGCTGCCTCGGTCGCACGCACGCTGCCGAGGACGTCGACGTCGAGATTGGCCTGCCACGACTCGTCGCCGTTGCCCGAGCCGGCGCTCGCGTTGCAGACGAGTACGTCGAGTCCGCCGAGGGCCTCTGCCGCCGCATCCACGAAGCCTCGCAGCGCCTCACCGTCCCCCACGTCGACCGCCTGGGTGAAGACCTTCACACCTCGGCTCTCGAGATCCTTCGCCGCTGCCTCGAGACCGCTCTCGCTGCGCGCACAAATGGCGACGTCGACACCCTCGTCGGCGAGCGTCTGGGCGATCGCGAGCCCGATGCCCTTGCTGGCGGCGGTCACGATCGCCTTGCGTCCGGAAAGTCCGAGATCCATGTCTTTGCTCCTCGATCCGCCCGCGCCCTGGCCGAGCGTCGGGGGTTGATGCTTGGGGCCGCGGCTGCGCACCCGAGGGCGCGTGCTCGGCCGCGACCTGAGTGACGGTCCGCCCACGTAGGTGATCAGGTGCGGGTCGATGTCGAAGACGTCGCCCTCGACGCAGCGACCCTGCTGATCGTACACGCCGCTCTGCTCACCGTCGGTGACGCGCACGCGCCCTTCGTCGAGCGCCTCATAGATCGCACCGGTGAGGGGGTGTCTCTTTTGCACTCGAGGCTCCCGCCTCTGCAATCGAGGCTCCAGCCACCCATCCGCTCCACGAGCACGGGAGCAAGAGTCGGACACGGCGCGCGACCGCGGCGGATCGCGAATATATCACGCAGCCCCGAGACCCAGGTCGGCTCGCGGCCGTTCGCGCGAGACACGAACGGAATGGATCGGATTCTGCAAAAGAGAGAACACTGAGAACAGGCCCCGGAGCCGCCAGGCAGGCCCCAGACGCGGTTTCGCAGATCACGACTCAAGCCAGCGACAGTGCTTCCGACGAGACACAGAAGGACCCTGGAGCACGATCATGACCACGTCGCCGACCCCGTTCGATGAGCCGAAGCAAACGCTGCAGATGCCCCTCGAGATGGAAGACGACGCCCACGGCCTCGACGCGGCGGGCTGGTGGTCGCTGGGCGCCGGCCTCGGCCTCGCGCTCGCCACGCTCGTCCTTCCGTTCTTCGAGATGATCATCGGGTACTTCGTCGTGCTGGTGCACGAGATGGGGCATGCCGCGGCCGGCTGGCTCTTCGGCTACCCGTCGATCCCCGCATTCGACTTCCGATACGGCGGCGGCGTGACGACGCACGCGGGCACGCAGTCTCGCATCATCGTCTTCGCCGTGCTGGGCCTGCTCGGCGCCGTGGGCTGGGCCTTCCGTTCGAACGCGCTGAGCCTCGGCCTCGTCGCCGGCAGCACCGCGCTCTACGCCGCGCTCGCCTTCAGTGGCGCGCACGAAGCGATCATCATCGCCATGGGACACGGCGGCGAGCTGATCTTCGCCTTCATCTTTCTGCAGCGCGCGTTCACGGGCAGCGCCTGCACGCATCCGGCCGAGCGTCCCCTCTACGCGTGGATCGGCTTCTACATCGTGTTCTACAGCACGGGCTTCGCGTGGCGGCTCACGACGAGCGCCCTCGCGCGTCAGCAGTACGCCGATGCCAAGGGCGGCGGCCACTGGATGGACTTCTCTCGGCTCGGCCGCGATCACCTGGGGTCGAGCGTCGAGCTGATCGCGGGCGTGTTCCTCGTGCTGTGTCTCGCGACGCCGCTGCTGGCCTTCGCCTGGTCGTGGATCGGGCCTTGGCGCGACGCGCTGCGGCTGCGCCTGGGTCGCGTCTAGCACCGCACACCGCATCCGTGAGACGCTTCGCTGTCCCGAATCGCTCGAAACCTCGAGCTTCGGCAGCACGTCGAAAGCGTCTCGAGGAGCGAGGCTACCCCGGCCCCCCTGACGCGAAGCGGTAGACGCTCGCAGACACCGTGGGCGAGTCGACGTCGGGGAAGGTCCGCACCTCATACGTATGAATGGGCGCATGGGGCGGCGGGGCGAGGCCCGGTCGCGCGGGCTCGGCGACGAGCACGCCATCCCGCGCCCGCTGCTGATCGAGCACCCGCCGTCGTGCTCCTTCCTCATAGAGCACGTCGCTGGCGACCAACAGGTCGCATGCCTCGGGCGGCTTCACCGCCGTGTCGACCTGTACGCCATTCTCGGCCGCGTTCGCGCGCGTGACCTCGAGCGCCGTGGGATCGACGTCGACCCCGATGACGTGCGCAGCCCCCGCCCGCGCAGCCGCGATCGCAGCCACGCCCGAGCCGGTTCCGAGGTCGACGACCGTGCGATCACGGACGAGCTCGGGGTGATCGAGCAGCCACCGAGCCAGGGCCTGCCCGCCTCCCCAGCAGAACGCCCAATAGGGCGGCGCGTGGTCGTCGTCGAAGGGTGCGCAGGCGACCTCGAGGTCGACCTCTTCGGCGAGCAGCCAGAGCCGAAGCTCGGGCACGAGCGGTGGCGTCTGCAGCGCGAGCGCACGACCGAAGGGGCGCGCGGCGAAGGGCGGCTCGGGCCGCGGGGTCACGAACGTCGCTCCGGCATCACGAACGCCGCGCGGGCACTACGAGCGCCGCTCGAGGGCCTTGCGGCGTGAGGCCGCGCGCGCGTCCCAACGCCAGCGCTGAATTCGCTGCTGCCAGCGGCGCACGACGCGCTCGACGAGGGGGAGGCGTTCGTCCGACACGAGCTCGCCCGCTGCGAAGGTGCGAACACGATCGCCCTCGAGCAACAGCTCCCGCCCTCCGGCCTGCAGCACCCGAACCGGTCGGTCCGGGTCGAGCACGTCCCGCGTGTCGGTCACGCGCACGTCGACCGCCTCGCGGTGCGCGTCGGCGATGGCCCGCAGCCTCGGCGACGCATCGAAGGCCCCGGGCGACGCTTCTACGATGGCGAGGTGCAACGAGAGCCCACCCGGCGCGAAGTCGACGATCGCGCCCAGCTGATCGGGCCGGTCGTCGGCCTCGAGCCCCCCCTCGAGCCAGTGGCAGTGATACTCGCGGCAGACGGCCGGCCGCGTCGCGTGAATCGAACATCCGCCTTCCGGAGCGAGCTTCGGACACGGCTCGCCGGCGAGCTTCCCCAGCTCGTCGACGCGCAGGGCGATGCAGCAGAGGCTGCACGCACCGCACGTGCGCCCGGGGGCGCCCCCCGCTTCACCCCCACCCCGTCGAGCATCCGTTCCGGACACGCTTGCATCTCCCTGGCGCAGGCCCCGCAGCAAGCAGGTCCCCCTGGCCCGACGCTCCGATTCGACTGCCGTTCTCGCAGCGAGCGAGACTATACTCGGCCGACCCCATTCGCCCGCCGAGCAAGCGGTCTCAAAGGAGCCCTCACATGATCCTCGATCGCTTCAGACTCGACGACAAGGTCGCCGTCGTGACCGGAGGCGGCCGCGGGATCGGTCGCGCCATCGCCCTCGCCTACGCCGACGCCGGCGCCGACGTCGTCGTCTGCGCTCGAAGCCAGGATCAGATCGACGACACGCTGCGCGAGATCGAAGCGCGTGGCCGCCAGGGCCTCGCCATCTCGTGCGACGTGACGAAGCACGGCCAGCTCGAGGCGTTGGTCGAAGCCACGATGCAGAAGTTCGGTCGCATCGACGTGCTCGTGAACAACGCCGGCGGCTGGCCACCGAAGGATGCGCTGCACACGAGCGAGAAAGAGTTCGAGACCGCCTTCCGCTTCAACGTCACCTCGGCATTCGAGCTGACGCGCCTCGTGGTCCCGAAGATGGCCGAGAGCGCGGGCGGCGGCGCCGTGGTCAACATCTCTTCAGTGGCGGGCCGTCACAATTCGCCGGGCTTCGTCGCCTACGGCACCGCGAAAGCGGCGCTCTCTTTCATGACCCAGGAGCTGGCCCAGGATTTCGCGCCCAAGGTGCGGGTCAACGCGATCGCGGTCGGATCGGTCGAGACCGAGGCGCTCGGCACCATCCTCGACGACCGGACGCGACAGATCATGATCGACAAGACGCCGCTCGCGCGCCTCGGCCAGGTCGAGGACATCGCCGCGTGTGCGCTCTTTCTCGCGTCGCCCGCGAGCAGCTACGTGACCGGCGAGATCTACGGTGTGAACGGCGGGCTGGTCGCCCTCAACTTCGACATGCCCCGCTCGAAGCTCTGACGGTCGCAACGGTGCCACGCGGAGTGCACCGCGTTCGCTACCCCCGCTCGGTCGCAGTGACGCCGTCGGGCGCCGCGCGGCCTCGCAGGCGTGCCCAGCGAGCAGCGATCGAATCCTGGACGTCGATGATCACCGTGTACGCGACGGGCACGGCGAAGAGCGTGCCCATCATCGCGAAGATCAGACCGAACGAGATCGCGGCCGCGAAGGGTCCATAGGTGTTCGACGCGCCCTGTAGCCCGAAGGCCATCGGCAGCAGCGCCATGACGGTCGTGAGCGTCGTGAGCAAGATCGGCCTGAATCGGCGCGCTCCGCTCTCGCGCACGGCCTGGCGCAGGGGCATGCCCTCGTCGCGCGCGCGGTTGATGAAGTCGACCATGACCAGCGAATCGTTGACGACGACGCCGGTGAGTCCGATCGTGGCGTACATGAGAATGAAGCTCACGTCGTAGTCGAGCAGCGCGACGCCGAAGATGACCCCCATGAACGCAAAGGGGATCGCGGCCGTAACGACGAGCGGCTGCAGGTAGCTGCGGAAGAGCGCCGCGAGAATCATGTAGATCGCGAGAAAGGCGACCGGAAAGACCGCCCCGAGCGAAGCGAAGGCTTCGTTGGCCTCTGCGAACTCGCCGCCGTAGCGAATGTTCACACCGGGGAACCGTGACGCGACATCCGCGAATCTCGCCTGCAGCGCCTTGTTGACGTCGATCGAGGTCGTGACGTTCGTATCGACGTCGGCGTACACGCTGACCGTGCGCTTCTCGTCGTAGCGCCGAAAAGAAAGGAAGCCTCGGGTCAGCTCGACGTCGGCGACGTCGCGGAGCTTGACGAGGGCCCCGGTCGGTGCACGCAGCTCGGTGTCGAGCAGATCGCCGAGACTCTGGCGGTAACGCTCGTCGAGCATCACACGAATGTCGATGTCTTCGTCGATCTCGGTGCTTCGGAAGCTCGAAGCGATCAGACCGTCGTTCGCACCTCGCAGGGCCCGCGCGACGTGCTCGAAGCCCACGCCGTAGCGGGCCGCACGCGCTTCGTCGAGGCGCACACGCGCCTCCTGGGGGCCGAGCCGCAGATTGTCCTCGATGCTCAGCACGCCGGGCAGGCTATGCAGGTAGGCCTTCATCTCGGCAGCCACCGCCTTGCCCACGCGATAGTCGGCGCTCTCGATTCGAGCTTCGACCGGCGGCCCGATTGGCGGACCATCCTGCTGGGGTGCCAGCCTGAGCTCACTGATGCCATCGGGGTTGCGCTCGCGCCACGCCATCAGGTCGTCGTTCATGTCGAGAAAGGCCTGCTCGGCGTCTTCGAGCGCGCCCGAGGACGAGTCCATGATGACGAACCCCATCGCGAGATTCGGGCCAGCGAGCCGGTCGTAGTTCGAGTCGACGCTCGTCCCGACGAGAAACGAGACATCCTTCACGGTATCGCCGACGTATTCGATGAGCGGTTCCTGGATGCGCTCGCTGACTTCGGCCGTCTGTTCGAGGCTGTAGTCGGGCGGCGTCTCGAGGAGCACGTTGAGCGTGTCGTACTCGCCCGGAAAGAGCACGGTGTCGAGATGCTGCGCCAGCGAGCTGGTCAAGAAGATCAGGAGAGCGAGACCAATGGCGAAGCGCCAGCGAAACTCGAGCATCGGCGCGAGCGCACGCGAGTAGAGATTGCGCCCGGCGTCGATCGCCCGATCGGTCGCTGCGCGCATGCCCGAGACGCGGTGCGAGAAGAGGGCGAAGGCCCCTTCTGGCTGCTCGCCCGACGGGGCCTGTGCGCCCTTTCGGCTGCCGAAGTCGAGGTAGTGCGCCGGCAGGATGATCAGGCACTCGAAGAGCGATGCGATGAGACAGACGACGACCGCCTTCGGCAGGATCGATACGAACTTGCCCGGCGTGCCCTCGACGAGCAGCAGCGGAGCGAAGGCCGCGATGGTGGTCGTCACGGCACAGATGACCGGCCACATCACCTCGTTCGCACCGTTCAGCACCGCCGCGCGCAGCGGCTCGCCGTCCTCGACGCGCCGATAGATGTTCTCGAGCACGATGATGGCGTCGTCGACGAGCATGCCCGAGACGAGCAGCATGCCCATCAGGGTCGTCGCATTGATGCTGATCCCGAGCGCCGGAAAGAAGATCATCGCGGTCAGGAAGCTGAACGGGATCGCGATGCTCGTGAGCACGGCGTTGCGAAAACCGATCGTGAACCAGAGGATCGCGATCACGAGCACGACGCCCGCCAGCAGATTGTCGACGAGCACCCGCATGCGCGGCCGGATGAAGTCGGCGCTGTCGAGCGTCTTGTGAAGGCCGATGCCAGGCGGGATCTCGGCGCGCTTCTCCTCCATCCAGCCATCCACCCGCCGCACCATCTCGAGCGCGTCGACGTCCTCCTTCTTCTGGATCTCGAGCAGCCAGGCCGGGCTCCCGTTGTAGTACGTCGTGACGCGCGCCTTCTCGAGGCCCGACTCGACGGTGGCGACCTCGCGCAGCCGCACCAGCGTCCCGCCGTCGTTCTCGGCCACGACCGTGTCGAGGATCTCGGGGACGTCGGCGTAGTCACCCTGGGCGCGGACGGTCGCCTCGCCGGCCTGGCTGCTGAACGTGCCAGCGGGCAGGTTGAGGTTGCGGCGACGGATCCGCTCGGTGATCTCGGGCACCGTCAGCCCATAGCGGGCCGCCGCCCGGCGATCGACGAACACGCGTAGCTCGCGGTCGCGCTCCCCTCGCACATCGACGCGCTGCACGCCCGGCAGCTTCGCGAGCTCGCGCTGCACCTGCCTCGCCACCTCGCGCAGTGCCACCAGGCCGACGTCGCCCTCGTCGGTGATCGCGACGAAGGCCACGGGTACGGTGGCCTTGATCTCGAAGAGGTAGGGCTCCTCGGCATCACTCGGCAGATCGACGACGCGATCGAGCGCCGCACGGACGTCGTTGACCGACGACTCGAACTCTTCGTCGGTGAGCGTCTCGTCGAAATCGATCAGGATCGAGCTCGAGTCGGCACGAGACGTCGAGCGCATCTCCTTGATGTTCTCGACCGTCGCGAGCTCTTCCTCGATGCGCTGCGTGACGAGCCGCTCGACCTCTTCGGCCGACGCACCGAGCCAGACGGTCTCGATGCCGAGGCTGTTGAGCGCGACGTCCGGGTAGTACTCGACCGGGATGCGGCTGAAGGCGGCGAGCCCGCCCAGCACGCAGACGAAGAACAGCACGTTGACGAGCACGGTCTGGCGGACACTGAACTCGGGGAGCGTCACGAACCTGCCGCCTCCAGATCGGGCGGCCTCGGGCCGCCGGCTCGAACCCCGGTGCGCGCCGCCCTAAGGCAGCGCGACCTCGCTGCCTTCCCGCGGCGTGACGCGAACCTTGAGACCTTCGGAGAGCTCGCGCAGGTTCGAAGTCGCCACCACGTCGCCCTCTTCGAGGCCCCCGCTCACGTCGACCAGATCGGGACGAAACGGCACCTGCCTCGCGCGCACGCGGCGACGGGTGGCCGTGGCGATCGTCTCGCCGGCATCGGTCTCGGCGGCCTCCTCGAGCACCCACACGAAGTCGAGCTCGTACTCGCTGCGGACCGCGCGTCGCGGAATGCGGATCGTCGGTGACTCGTCGCCGAGCGTCACGCGCACGCGCCCCAGCATGCCGGGCAGGAGCCGCATGTCGGCATTCTCGACCCGCACCGGCACCCGGTACTTCTGCGAGACCGCCTCGGGTACGCGCCCGAGGCTGGCGATGCGTCCTTCGAACCATTCGCCGGGGATCGCGTCGGCGGCGACACGCACCGGACTCGACTCGTCGAGGGCGATGATCTGTCGGTCATCGACGCCGACGTCGATCTCGATCTCGGCCAGATCGGCCATTTCGGCCACGGCGTCGCCCGTGCGCACATACGCGCCCGGCTCGAGCTCGAACTCGGTCACCACGCCCGCGAAGGGCGCGCGAATCACCGTCTTGTCGAGCAGGGTCTCGGCCTCGAGGAGCGCGGCGCGGGCTTCAGCGACGGCTGCTGCGCTTCGAGTCGCCTCGCTCAGCGTCTGGTCGAACTCGGTGCGGCTGCCGACGCCCTGCTGGGCCAGCTCTTTCTGACGCTCGTGGAGCGCGCGACCGAGGTCGGCGACGGCGCGCGCGCTGCCGAGCGCGGCCCGGGCGCGCTCGACCGCGGCCTGGGCGAGCGCCGGGTCGAGCCGCACGAGCGGATCTCCGGCCTCGACCCGCTGATTCTCTTCGACGGCCAGCTCGGTGACGCGACCCGAGACCTCGGCCCCGATCACCACCTCGCGGCGCGCCTGCAGCGTCGTCGAGATCTCGACCTCATGGCGAGACGGGATCGAGCGCACCTCGGTGCCATCGACCACCACCGATGGTCGCTCGCCGACACGCCCCGCCGCCGAGACCGCGTTGTCGCTGGCCTCGGGTGCGGGCGCAGTCATGCGCAGCGCCACGCCGAGTGCCAACACGACAGCCGCGACGGCGGTGAAGACGAAGATCGATCGTCGACTTCGAGGGGCAGAGGACATGTCCGTCACACCTGCGTGCCGCTGCCGATCACGACTGGATGTGATCGTCGCGCACGTGTCGTTACGCCGGGGCGCCGGGCGGGAAGCACCCACTTTACCTCATTCGGGCAGCAATACCGAAGCGCCGAGGAAGGGCCCCCGACGCATGCGGCCGTTCCGGCGACGACGCAATCCTGTGACGAGAGTGTGAGGGCCCCACCTCAGTGCCGCGCTTCGGCTGCACCTGCCCGCGCGCGCAAGTGATCGCCGAGGCGCCCGGGAAGCGACCGGTTCGGCTCGGACCGCGCCGGCGTTGGCACTCCCAATGCCCTGAAAAGCCTGGGAAAAACCCTCAAGCGCCCTCGTGTCGGGCCCGATTGGGGATAGCGGCGATCCATGCGTGCGATGCGTCGAGTGGCTCCCCGTCACTGCGGGGAGAGACCCGATTCGTCGCGCGTAGCGCATGGAGCGCACACGAAGGATTCGATCGATGTCGAGCGACACGATGCAGACGGATAAGAGACGAGCGGGTTACTCGCTCACCGAGGTGGGGATCACCATGGCGATCCTCGCGGTGGCCCTCGTCATTGCCGTCCCGACCCTGAACCGCGCGGGCGAGAACGGCGAGCTGCGCGACACCGCGATGGCGATGGACGGTGGCCTGGTCACCGCGCGCGGTGAGGCGATGCGAACGGGCGACGTCCACCTCTTCTTCGTCGGCGAGGACGCCGAGGGCAACCCCCTCGTCGCTCCGAACGGCGAGCCCATCCCGGTCCTCATCGTGAACGACGGCGCGCCCGGTTCGGCCAATCAGAACTGCCGGATCGACCCGGGCGAGACCACCCTCGAGATCGGCCAGAACCAGATGAAGCAGATCGCCATGATGAGCGACCTGCCCGCCGGCATGGCGCCGCCCCCGACCGACGAAGGGACGGGTGACCCGAGCGCGACGGGGTCGACGTTCGTCGATCCGGCCGGCAACGGCGTGACGTACGTGATGTTTCGACCCGAGGGCATGCCGATGGCGTTCGACGCCAACTGCAACCTCGGCGAACCCGGGAGCGGAGCCGGAACGTTCTACATGAAGAGCGACGACCGCGTCTTTGCCATTTCGCTCAGCCCGATGGGGACGACCAAGGTCATGAGCTTCAACCACGTGGCCGGGGAATGGGAGTGACATGAGGGGTCTTGGATCGAACAACCACGCGCGCGACGCGCGTCGCGAAGATGCGAAGCGAAGCGGCGGCGTGTCGCTGATGGAAGTGACGATCGCGCTGACGATCCTCGCGTTCGGCCTGCTCGCCGGCGCCTCGGCCCAGCTGTCGGCTCTGCGCTTCTCGAGCGACTCGCAGTATCGCATGGAGGCCCAGTACCTGGCGCAGCAGCAGATGGAATCGCTCCAGGCGATGTCAGGCGTGACGATCGGAGCGTTCCCGAACGGCGGCGTCGTCAACGACCCGAACAACCCGATCGATCCCGACCCGAACGACGGGAGCGCTCGGCAGTACACGCGGACGTGGACCGTCACGCGGGACAACCCGGTCAACGGCGTGTTCCGCGTGCTCGTCCAGGTCTCCTGGGCCTCGTCGAACACGGGCAGCGTACGCACCGTGAACCTCGAGAGCCTGAAGTCGGAGTTCTGATGCAGACGCACGGACGACGTCAAAGCGGTATGACGATTACCGAGCTGCTGATCTCGATGACGGTGCTCGCCGTCGTCATCGGCTGGGTCATGGTCGCCTACACCGAGCAGCACACGACGCAGCTGAATCATGAGCGCGTGGTCGAGGCCCAGCACGAAGGCCGCTTGATCACCGATCTGATGGTCGCAGATCTGCGGATGGCCGGTTTCATGCTGCCCGTTCAGTCGGGCCTCGCGAGCGTGGACGGGGGCGCGAACGCCTCCGACCAGATCTGCATGAGTGATCCCGCCGTGATGGATGCGACGATCGTCGCAAACGCCAACCAGCGCTTTACGGGCGTGCCGGCCACGCTCGCCGGAAGCACCGGCACCGTGAACGTCAACGCGGCGGACCTCGACGTCGACAGCGATGGAGACGTCGATTTCGCTGCGGGTGCGGGGATCATCCTCGCCGATGGCGACAACGCGCACTGCGCGGTCGTCACCAGTGTGGCCGGCGGCACGATCCAGTTTTCGCCAACCACGCCGGGAGGCTTTGCCATCAACGCGCCCGATGGGTTCATTGCCCCTGCCGTCTTCTACCAGATCGCCGGCAACGACCTGACGCGCAACGGCACCGTGCTCTCGAGCAACGTCGAGGACGTGCAGATCGAGTACTGGGTCGACACGAACAGCGACAGCGTGATGGATCAGCCGGCCGAGTTCCCGCTTCACGATCTGAATGGCGAGGACGTCTTCGAGCTGCGGCTCGCACGGGTCAGCATCACGTCCCGCACCGAGATCCCCGAGGCCGGCATGCAGGGCCTCGGCTTCACCGCGGTGGCGAACCGAGTCGCCGGCGCGCCCGACAACTTCAAGCGCCGACGGCAGAGCGCGGAGACCCTGCTCCGCAACATGAGGTAGACGATGCGTCGTACGCGAGACACCGCAGACCAAGGCTCGCCGGCCACCCATCGCAAGCGCGAGGGCGGCATCGCGATGATCACCGTCGTGCTGATGATCTTCCTGCTGATGGCCTCGGCGCTGTCGGCCGTCGACTTCACCGAGCAGGAGGCGCGCGCGAGTGGCCAGTCGCGAGCCACCATGCGCTCGCTCTATGCCGCCGATGCAGGCATCCAGCTCGCGGTGAGCCGCATCCAGCGGGGCGACTTCGCCGCGTTCTCGTTCAACCTCGCCGACGGCACGCTCGTCGAGAGCCGCCGCCGCGCCGACGCGGTGGCCCAGCCTCTGAGCGACGGCGAGAGCGGTGGCGTCCCCGACGGCTACGAGATCGGCCAGTTCGGCTTCATGGTCTACCCGATGAACGTGACGGCCGTCGGTAACAACGATTTGACTTCGGAACTCGAGGCGAAGGTGGGGCTCCTCGAATCGCGGGGATACTAGTCATGACCAAGAATCGATTTACAGGCTCCACACTCGCTGCGGCCATCTGCGGGGCGGCCGCGCTCGCGCTGACGCCGGCGCAGGCCCTCGCGGGCCCGGCCGACATCGAGCTCTTCTCGGCGACGGGCGACGTGCCGCCGAACATCCTCATCCTGCTCGACACATCGGGCTCGATGGATGACCCGGCGTGTACCGGCTGCGAGGACAAGCGGCCGATCGCCAAGCGCGAGATCAAGGCACTGGTCACTTCGGTCAATGATCCGGACGGCGACGGCGTCTACGAAGACAACGCCCGATTCGGCCTGATGGGCTTCCGCGCCGACGGCGCAGTGCTTCAGCATCCGATTCAAGCGAATGCGACCGCGGCCATGCTCACGGCCATCGACAACTCCTCGCGTTCGAGCGTGGGCACGCCGATCTCGGGTGCCGCGCTGGACGTCATGCGATATCTCGCCGGTCCGAACGAACCGCTCGGCACGATCCCGGCCTGGGGCGCGCGCAGCGGTGAGGATGGTTCGGCCTGGGTCGACCCTTGGGACCTCAACTGCCGCAACACCTACGTCATCTACATCACGGACGGTCTGGCCCATCGCGACGAAATCGTGCTCTCGAACTACTGGGCCACGGTGGGGGACGCGGACGGCGACAACGCGGAGGTCGCGGCAGACGTCGGAGTCGAGAACGAGCCCTTTGCCGACGACATCACCGCGTTCGCACTCGGTCGCGACTTCCGTGCCGGAACCTCGATGAGCGAACGGCAGAACGTCATCACACACGTGATCGGCTTCGCCATCGACGATACCTATCTGCAGAACATCGCGGCCGACGGTGGTGGGACCTACTACACCACGAGCCAGGCGGGCGATCTCGCCTCGGCGCTCGGCAACATCACGACGTCGATCTACGATGACGAGGCGACGTTCTCGACGGCGGTCGTGCCGACGAGCCGAACGCTCTTCGATGCTTCGTTCTACAATGCGTACTTCGCGCCCGACCCCGACGAGCCGATGTGGCCCGGGCACCTCGAGGCCTATGGCCTGCTCGCCGACGGTACGATCGTCGAGTCGGACGGCTCGACGCCGGCCATCGACCCGATCTCGGGCGAGTTCAATGACCCGCCGAGTCCGTACTGGGACGCGGCGGCCGAGCTCGCGGGCGATACGGTCCGCAACCTGTACACGAACAAGGCCGGTGCCCGCGTCGATTTCACACTCGCCAACATCACGGCGACGGATCTCGGCATCAACGGCATCTCGGCCGTGGAGATCGGGGGGTACCCCAACTCGGCGACCTCCGACGTCGATACCGAAGGCGAGCTCGTCACTGCGCTCATGCAGTTCCTGCACGGCAAGGACGGCTTCGACGACGACGACGACAACAACTACACCGAGATGCGCAGCGTCGTCCTCGGCGACATCTTCCACTCGTCGCCGCGTATCGTCGGGCGGCCCTCGCGATTCCTGCGCGGCGAGCCGGGCTACGACACCTTCTACACGAGCAATCTCCAGCGTGACCGGATCGTGTACGTGGGCGCCAACGACGGCCTGCTGCATGCGTTCGACGGCGGCTCCTATAACGTCGGCGACGATCCCGGCACCCCGACCGAGACCGAGACCTACTACTACGGGGACGGCGACGGCGAAGAGCTCTTCGGCTTCGTACCCGGCGACATGCTCGATCACGTACGCAACGTGCCGCTCAACAGCACGCACGTGAACTACTTCGTCGACGGAACGCCGGCGATCGCCGACGCCTGGCTGGGCGATGGCACCGGCACCGACATCAGCAAGGACGCCAGCGAGTGGGCGACCGTGATGGTGATGGGCATGCGCGAGGGCGGCGACAGCTACCTCGCCCTCGACGTCACCAACCCGAGCGCCGGCACCTATCCCGGGTTCCTCTGGGAGTTCACCGATTCCGAGCTGGGCCAGACCTGGTCCGAGCCCGTGATCACGCGCGTCAAGCTGCGCGCAGGCAGTGCCGGCGACAACTGTGGCGCCGACAACGGGGACGGCAACTGCGTCGAGCGCTGGGTGGCGATCTTCGGTGGCGGCTATACGCCGAACGACGAGGGCGACCCGAACTCGGGCACGTTCGTCGATCCAGCGGTCAACGACGTCGGACGGGCGATCTACATGGTCGACCTCGAGGACGGCAGCATCGTCGCGAAGGTGGCGTACGACGCCAGCGACGTCGTGAGCAAGACCGACTCGAACAACAACTCGACCTCGGTTGGCCTTTCCGAGATGAAGTACGCGATCCCGAGCACGCCCGCCGTGCTCGACCTGAACGCCGATGGCTTCGCGGACGTCGTCTACGTGGGCGACCTCGGCGGACAGCTCTGGAAGTGGGACATCTCCGATGTCGGCATCGGCTCGCCGGTCTCGAACTGGGATGTCGGCGTCGTGTTCAAGGCGCCGGTGACGGCCCTCGGTGGTGGCGTCAACCACTACCGCAACCTGTTCTTCCCGCCGAGCGCGAGCTTCTCGCGTGGCTCGCTGATGCTCGCGTTCGGCACGGGTGAACGCCAGGACCTGCGCTCTCTGGGCGACGCGGGGAGCGACGACGAGAACCGCTTCTACGTCGTCCGCGACAAGTTCCCGACCGGACCGAACGCATTCGATCGGGTGGTCGTCGAGGGGACGAATCTCGACGACATCACCGTCGCTCAGTACGACATCAATGCGAACAACGATGGCTACTACATCGTCGCGCGCGAGAGCGAGAAGTTCGTCAACGACTTCAGCACCTTCGCCGGCTTCGTCCAGGCCGTCAGCTACCTGCCCGAGACGACCGACCCCTGCACCGCCGCAAGCGGTGAGTCGTTCGTCTACCAATTCCAGGTCGTCGGCGGACAGGGACTCTACGGCGCCGGCCTCGCCGCCTACGACGACGCCCGACGCACGAGCGTCGGCGCCGGCATGGCCAGCGCACCGCGCATTTCGATGTCGACCGATCCCACGCTCGACAAGCTCTTCGTCAAGACCTCGAAGGGCAAGGTGATCATGGAGGACGCGCCGCCGCGCGACGACGGCAACGCAGCCATGATCTATTGGAAGCAGAACTTCTAGGGCATCGACGAGGGAGGGGACGATGACCGGGACGAAGATGATCGTGGCCGTGCTCGCGAGCACGGCGGTCGCCGGCGTGTTGGCCTGCGGCAGCGAGCCGCCGCCGCCTGTCGACATCGTCGAGGCAGCGCCGGAGCCCAGCGCCGCGGCAGAGCCGAAGCACGAACAGCGAC
This sequence comes from Myxococcota bacterium, assembly GCA_965250285.1. GTDB lineage: Bacteria > Myxococcota_A > UBA9160 > UBA9160 > UBA4427 > CAYYSY01. Next base: position 5,766,643 of record OZ252299.1, on the reverse strand, counting down.
GCCAGCGTGAGCCCGCCTACGTGCGGCGCTCGACGGTCGAGCCCGACAATCGACCGCCGGTCGTGCGATCGCTCACGATCGCCGAGGACGACGAGGGCGTCTGGCACGCCGAGTTCGTGACGGACGACCCCGATGGTGACGACGTCGACGTGACCGTCGCGTGGATCGTGAACGGCGAAGCCGCCGCGAAGGGCGAAGTCAGCTTCGACCCGCGTTCGAGCAATCGGGGCGATCGGTTCCACGCCGAGGCGACGCCGCACGATGGCCAGACCGCCGGGGCGACCGCGGCCAGCCGGATGGTCGAGATCGCGAACGCCGCGCCGTCGATCACTTCGACGCCCCCTGCACAGATGTACGACGGCGTCTACCGCTACGTCGTCGAAGCGAGCGACACCGAGGGCGACGCACCGCTGCGCTACGAGCTCGCGACGAGCCCGGCCGGGATGCAGATCGATGCGCACTCGGGCGAGCTGACCTGGCGGCCCGATGCGAACCAGGCCGGCGAGCACGACGTCGAGATCGTCGTCCGCGACAGCCGGGGGGCAGAGTCGATGCAGTCGTTCGTTCTGCCGATCGTGCCGCCGCCGGCTTCGATGGACAACTAGACCAGCGGTCGTCTGATCAAGCGCTCTCGTTCAGCGCATTGACGCGGTCCATCGCGTCGACGTACTCCTCGACCATCTGCTGAACGACGTCGCGCACCGAGTTCTGCTCGTTCATGACGCCGACGATCTGACCGACGGGGTTGAACGCGACCTTCTGCGCCTTGTCGGCGTAGCGGTGCGTCCGCGACACGGCGTCGGCCGTCACCATGAACTGCAGCGGCATGCCGAGCGGGTCGGGCGTCTCGCTCGACGCCCACGCCTCGGTCCAGTCGTTCTTCAGCATGCGACAGGGCTTGCCCGTGTACGACCGGGAGCGCACGGTGTCGTTGCTCGTCGCATCGAAGTACGACTGCTTCTCGGCCGCCTCGGCCTCGGCCTCTTCGACCGTCAGCCAGATCGAGCCCGTCCACGCACCCGCGGCCCCCAGCGCCATGGCGGCCGCCATCTGGCGTCCGCTGCCGATGCCACCGGCGGCGAGCACGGGCAGCGGCGCGACGGCGTCGATGATCTGGGGCCACAGCACGATCGAGCCGACCTCGCCGGTGTGACCGCCCCCCTCGGACCCCTGCGCAATGATGAAGTCGAGGCCGGCCGCCTGATGCGCCTTGGCGTGCTTGACGCTGCCGCAGAGTGCTCCAACGAGCCGGCCCGTGGCCTGAATGTCGGCCACGACGTCGGCGGGCGGCGTCCCGAGCGCGTTTGCGACGAGCTTGACCTTGTCGTGCTTGAGCGTCGTCTCGACGAGCGGCCCCGCGGTGGCGGCGGTCCACCCGAGCAGCTCACGGGCCTCCTCGCCGTCGGGCAGCTCGGGCACGCCATGATCGGCCAGCAGCTGCTTCGCGAAGGCGCGGTGTTCGTCGGGCACCATGTCGCGCAGCTGCTTCTCGAGCTTGCCCACATCCGACTCGCCCTTCCCTTCGTACTTGCCGGGGATCACGATGTCGACGCCATAGGGCTTGTCGCCGACGTGGTCATCGATCCAGTCGAGCTCGATGGCGAGCTGCTCGGCCGAGAAGCCGACCGCACCGAGCACGCCGAGGCCGCCTGCGTTGCTGACGGCGGCGGCCACGTCGCGGCAGTGCGTGAACGCGAAGATGGGGAACTCGATGCCGAGCTTCTCACAGAGTTCGGTGCGCATGGGTCTCTCCTCGGGCCTCGATCAGGCGCGTCGCGGGCGCAGAGCAGCGCCACACTCGACAGCAGACGGTAGCGCCCAGTCGCAACGCCCCGCCGGCGTGCCTTGCCCGGGAAGCCACGCGAAGTCATGAGGGAGAGGAGGAGTGGAACGCTCTGCAGAACTCGCCCACGCACGCGCCGCGACGCGACCCAAACCGACGCCACCGGAAGCGAGTGCTGCGCACCCACCGAAGCGTCCCGAGGCCGGGGCAGGCGGGGGTACCGCGCGCAGTTCGCAGGCGCGACGGGCGCAACAAACGAGCTTCCAAGGCAGGTCGCGCCGAGAATGTCCGAGCACGGTGCCCCCGCCTGCCCCGGCCCTGGCACAGCCTCTCGAGGCCGGGGCAGGCGGGGGGACCGCGCGCAGTTCGCAGGCGCGACGGGCGCAACAAACGAGCTTCCCAGACAGGTCGCGCCGAGAATGTCTGAGCACGGTGCCCCCGCCTGCCCCCGCCCTGGCACAGCCTCTCGAGGCCGGGGCAGGCGGGGGGACCGCGCGCAGTTCGCAGGCGCGACGGGCGCAACAAACGAGCTTCCCAGACAGGTCGCGCCGAGAATGTCTGAGCACGGTGCCCCCGCCTGCCCCCGCCCTGGCACAGCCTCTCGAGGCCGGGGCAGGCGGGGGTACCGCGCGCAGTTCGCAGGCGCGACGGGCGCAACAAACGAGCTTCCCAGACAGGTCGCGCCGAGAATGTCTGAGCACGGTGCCCCCGCCTGCCCCGGCCCTGGCACCGCGCGGACCGGGCAGAGGTGCCCTAGAGCGTCTTCTCCATCTCTTCGCGCTTCTTCTCGAGCGCCTCCCAGCGCTCCTCGTCCACGGTGACGAAGATGCCGTCGGCCTCGGCGCAGAGCATGTCGCCCGCGAACAGCTGTCCCTCACAGAAGATCTTGCGCCCTTCGGTGCCCGTGAGCTGCCCATCGAATCGCAGCTCGGTGTGCAGCGGCGTGGGCTTGCGGTAGCGGATCGTCAGCGTGCCCGTGAATCCACCGCGGCCCGAGAGCGACTGCACGAAGCCGAGCACTTCGTCGAACGCGGCGGCGACGAAGCCGCCGTGCACCGAGCCGGGCGGGCCTTCGTACGCCGAGCCGAAGGTCACGAAGCCCGAAGCGGTCGTGTCGCTCGTCTTGCCCATCTCGATCGGCGGGGCGAGCGGGTTGGCGAGCCCGATCAGCGGACTCTGGTCGAAGAACGCCCCGACGTCCCCGGCGTTGGCGCTCTCGGCGTGCCCCGACATGCGCTTGAGACGCGCATGCGACTTGAGCTGCTCGGCGTAGCGTTCGAGGGCATCGGCGGCCGTGCGCAGCTCATCCTCGGGCGCATCACTCGGCACCAGGCGCTCGATGACGAGTCGCATGGCGTTCGCCAGACGTCGCTTCTCGGCCCACTTCTCGGCGCCGGTGTGCTTGGTGGTATCGAAGCGGCTCTCGAAGAAAGCCTTTCGGCGGTCGTCTTCTTCGCTCATGCGGGGTCTCGAATCGGGCGCGGTGGGGAAGGAGGTTCGGGACGAATCGGGTCAGTCGCGCATCACGAGCGCGCCCTTGCCGATCACCTTGCGGTCCATCAGCGCGCGCAGCGCGTCGCTGGCGTCGTCGAGCCGCCACGACTGGGGCGTCGGCGGATCGATCTTGCCCTGCTCGTAGAGCGCGAGCAGCTGGTCGAAGAGCTGGGCGTTCTCCTGAGGATGCGCGCTGGCCCATCCGCCCCAGTTGACACCGACGACCTGACACTGCTTGAGCAGCATCAGGTTGAAGGGCACCGCCGGGATCTCGCCGGCCGCGAAGCCGATCACGAGATAGCGACCCCCGAAGCCGAGGGTGCGCAGCGCGGGATCGGCGTAGCGATCGCCGATCGGGTCGTAGACGATGTCGACGCCGCCGGGCGCGATCTCCTTCACGCGCTTCTTCAGGTCTTCCTTCGAGTAGTCGACGCCGGCGAAGGCACCCCGATCGAGGCACGCCTGCACCTTCTCTTCGCTCCCGCAGGCCGCGATGACCTTCGCGCCGAACGCGGTCGCCACGTCGATCGCGGCGCTGCCGACGCCGCCCGCGGCGCCGAGCACGAGCACGGTCTCACCCTCTGCGATATCGCCCCGCGTCTGCAACGCATGCAGCGCCGTGCAGTAGCTCTGCATCAACGCCGTCGCCGGCGCGAAGGCGAGACCATCCGGCAGATGGATGAGTCGCTTCGACGGCGCAACCACCTGCTCGGCGAAGCCGTTCATGCCGCACATGAAGAGCACCCGGTCGCCGACCTTCGCGTCTCGGACGTCGGCGCCGACCTTCGCCACGACCCCCGCCACCTCACTGCCGGGCACGAAGGGCGGCTCGGGTCGAATCTGGTACTGGCCCTGGATCATCAGCGTGTCGACGAAGTTGAGACCGCACGCGTGGACGTCGATCACCACGCCATCGGGCGTCGCATCGAGATCGGGCCACTCCTCGACGACGAGCTTCTCCGGCGGCGCGAGCTCTCTGCAGACGACGACCTTCATGGCGCACCCTTCTCGTTTGCCCGAGCCGCCCAGCGCGGTCGGGGTGACGGCCGACGATAGAACACGCGCTGCACGCGCCGGCGCGTCCCGAGATCACCGCGTGGCGAAGGCCTCACCCGGTGCGACACGCGTGTGCGAGAAGTGTAAAAAAGCCCTGATTTTGCAGGGTTTTACAGAATTTTGACCGCGCCGCATGCGCGTTCTTCCGAAGCAGCTCGTAGGGTGTTCGATCCCGGCGCCCACCCCCCGTGTGCGAGGAGCCCTGATGAGCGACAGCCCGCAGAGCCGCGGTCACTTCGAGGTCGAGGAGCACGAAGGCCCGGTGAGCCTCGAGCGCCTCGCAGCGACCTCGGCACCCGAGCCGAGTGGAGTCGACGCACCCGGCACCTTCGCTGCGGTCGAGTCGATCGCGCCGGCCGATCCGCCGGACCGCATCGAATTCGACGGCCGCCGCGAGCGCGCGGTGTCGAACGCAGTCTACTGGGGCATCCACGCATCGGCGCTCTTCGTGCTGTACACCGGTGTCGACGCGACCGACCTCGCTCTCTGCCTCGGCGCGTTCTGGGTGCGGATGTTCGGCATCACCGGCGCGTACCACCGCTACTTCTCGCATCGAACGTACAAGACGAGCCGCCCGTTCCAGTTCCTCCTCGGCGTGATCGGGGCTTCCGCCGTGCAGAAGGGCCCGCTCTGGTGGGCCGGCGTCCACCGCCTGCACCATCGCCACTCCGATACCGAGCTCGATCCGCACTCGCCCCGCAAGGGCTTCTGGCATGCGCATCAGGGCTGGATCTTCGACGGTCGGTGGGACGACACGCGGATGGATCAGGTGCGCGATCTCGCGCGCTACCCCGAGCTCGTCTGGCTGAACAAGTACCACTTCGTCCCGCCGCTCCTCTGGGCTTTCGCGTGCTTCTCGATCGGCGGCTTCTCGGGCCTCGTCTGGGGCATGGTCGTCTCGACCGTGCTGCTCTGGCACGCGACGTACTGCATCAATTCGCTCGCCCACCGACTCGGGCGCGTGCGCTACGAAACGGGCGATGACAGCCGCAACAGCTGGCTCCTCGCGTTGCTGACCCTCGGTGAGGGCTGGCACAACAACCATCACTACCACCAGAGCTCGACCCGCCAGGGCTTCTTCTGGTGGGAGGTCGACATCACCTACTACGTGCTGCTCGGCCTCTCGAAGCTCGGCCTCGTGTGGGATCTCAAGCAGCCGCCGGCGCGGGCCTACGCGCGCCGAAGCGACGCCCCCGAGCCGCTGCGCGAAGCGGCCTGAGGCACCCCCGCGCCCCGCGATCCCCGGTAGACTGAACCCGCGCGGGCATGCGGCCCGCTGCGGCGGGGACAGGCATGCCGGCCGAGCCGGATCGAACCAACGAGCGCACCCGGGGCGTTTCGAACCGGGCCGCGGTGATCGCCGTCGCCGCGGCGTTCGTCGTCGGCACCATCGTGTCGCTGGCGCTGCGACCGGCCACGCGCGTCGAATCGACCCACGCAGAGGGCGCGAACGGCGAGACCGTGCGATGGCGCATGCCGGTGGCGTTCTCGACCAACCTCCCGGCCCTGGGCGACAACGCACTCGATCTGCAGAACGCCGTCGCCGACGCCTCGGGCGGGCGCATTCGACTCGAGGTCTTCGAGCCCGGCACCCTGGTACCGCCGTTCCAGATCGTCGACGCGGTGCGCGCCGACAAGACCGCGGCCGGCTACACGTGGCTCGGCTACGACCAGGGCAAGCTGCCCGCATCGGTGCTGTTCGGGGCCGTGCCGTTTGGGCTCGAGCCCATCGGCTTCGCGGCCTGGTGGTACGAAGGCGGCGGAAGCGCGCTCGCCGACGAGATCTACGCGCCGCTCGGCATTCGCCCGATCCTCTGTGGTCTCATCGGCCCCGAGACGGCCGGCTGGTTTCGCGAAGAGATCGTGACGCTCGACGACGTCGTCGGCCTCAAGATCCGATTCGCGGGCATCGGCGGCAAGGTGATGCAGCGACTCGGCGCGTCGGTGACGATGCTGCCGGGCGGCGAGATCTTTCAGGCGCTCGAGAAGGGGGCGATCGATGCGACCGAGTTCTCGCTGCCCGTGGTCGACGAGCGGCTCGGCTTCGATCGCATCGCGAAGTACAACTACTTCCCCGGCTGGCATCAGCCGTTCAGCGCGTTTCACCTGGTCGTGAACACCGAGCGCTTCGACGCGCTCGCCGCAGCCGACCAGGCGCTGATCGAGACCGCTTGCACGAGCTCGGTGCTTCGCAATCTCGCCCGTGCTGAAGCGATCCAGGGCCCAGTGCTCGAGGGCCAGGCGGCGAAGGGCGTTCATCTGCGTGAGCTGCCCGAAGACGTGCAGCAGGAGCTGCGGCGCGTGAGTGACGAGGTGCTCGAAGAGGAGGCCGCGGCCGACGCCGACTTCGCGCGCGTGCTCGCCTCGCAGCGCGCGTTCGCGGTCGACCACGATCGCTGGCGCGCGCTCGCTTATCCACCACGCTCCAGCGGTTCACCCCGCCCCGGCGGAGCCGAGCGAAGCGCCGACGATGCGACGGGGCCGCGATGAGCGACGCGAGCGACGGCTCCGCAGCACCCGAGATGAACGACGACGTCGTGGCGGCGATGGAGCACCCGCCCGACGCGTTTCCGACGACCCGGTTCTCTCGCGCCGTCGACGCACAGCTCGCAAAGATCGGCCGCGCCGCCTCGTGGCTCTGGCTCGTGCTGCTCGGCGTGATCGTGCTGAACGTGGCGATGCGATACGTCCTCGGCTCGGGACGCATCGAGTTCGAAGAGCTGCAGTGGCATCTCTACGCCGTCGGCTTCCTCGTCGGACTCTCGGTCGCGGATCAGGCCGATGCCCATATCCGCGTCGACGTGCTGCGCGATCACTTCTCGCTCGAGACTCGCGCCTGGATCGAGCTCTACGGCCTGCTGCTGCTGCTGTTTCCCTTCGTGGCGCTCGTGCTCGTGACGTCGTTGCCGTTCGTCGCCGAATCGTTCGCCCAGAGCGAGATCTCACCCTCGCCCGGCGGCCTGCCGCTTCGCTGGCTCATCAAGGCCGCCTTGCCGACCGGCTTCGCCCTGCTCGGGCTATCGGCCCTCTCGCGACTCACGCGGGTGGGCTCGCTCCTCTTCGGCACGCCGCCGCCCCAGCCGCCCGAGGCTCCGCGTGGAGGCGCGTGAAGCGCTCGCCATCGCCATGTTCGTCTCGTTCATGGCCCTGATCTTCACCGGGTTTCCGGTGGCGTGGGTGCTCGGCGGCCTCGCCGTCGTCTTCACGGCGTTCGGCATCATCGCCGAGGTCGATCTGGGCCTGCATACCGGGGTCGACTGGGCGTATGCATCGCTGGTCGTCGACCGGTCGTTCGACCTCATGAACAACTGGGTGCTCGTCGCGCTGCCGATGTTCGTCTTCATGGGGCTGCTGCTCGATCGCTCGGGTGTGGCGGGCGACCTGATGCACGACTTCGCGCGGCTCTTCGGCCGGGTCCGCGGCGGCCTCGCGGTCACCGTGGCCGTGATCGGCATGATGCTCGCCGCCGCGACCGGCATCGTCGGCGCTTCGGTCGTGCTGCTCGCGCTGCTCGGTCTGCCGCCGATGCTCGAACGCGGCTACCGGCCCGAGCTCGCCGCGGGCACGGTCTGCGCCGTCGGCACACTCGGCATCCTGATCCCCCCCTCGATCATGCTCGTGATGATGGCCGACCGCCTCGCGATCTCGGTGGGCGATCTCTTCCTCGGCGCGCTCTTGCCCGGCCTGCTGCTCGGCTCGCTCTATGTCGCGTTCATCCTCGCCTTCGCGACGGCGCGCCCCGACGCGGCACCCGTGCCCGAAGATGCGCCGCCGGTCGACATCACCGTCGTGCGCGACGTCGCGCGATCGGTGATCCCGGCCGCCGGCCTGATCCTCTCGGTGCTCGGCACGATCTTCTTCGGGATCGCCACGCCGACCGAAGCGGCCGGCGTCGGTGCAGCAGGTGCCCTGCTGCTCGCCCTCGCCAAGAGGCGCCTCGGCGAGGGCAAACTCGGTCAGGTGCTCGGCGAGACGACCCGCACGACCGGCTACCTCTTCGGGATCCTGCTCGGGGCGACCGCGTTCTCGCTGGTGCTGCGCGGCCTGGGCGGCGACGAGCTGATCTCGCGGGCGCTGGCGAGCCTGCCCTTCCCGCCGCTCGGCGTGATCGCCGCCATCCTCTTCGCGACGTTCCTGCTCGGGTTCTTCCTCGACTGGATCGAGATCACGCTGATCGTACTCCCGCTCGTCGCCCCCACGGTCGAAGCGCTCGGCTTCGACCTCGTATGGTTCACCGTCCTCTTCGCCGTCTGCCTTCAGACGTCGTTCCTCACGCCGCCGGTCGGTTTCGCGCTCTTCTACATGAAGGGGGTCGCGCCGCCCGAGGTCGGCGTGGGGGTGCTCTACCGCGGCGTCGCGCCCTTCGTGGCGATGCAAGGCGTCGGCCTCGTGCTGCTCTTCGTCTGGCCCGAGATCGTCACCTGGCTGCCGAGCGTGGCCTACGCGCAGTAGACCGCCTCAATCTGGCGACCGAGCGTGGCCTACGCGCAGTCGGCGACCTCAGCCTGCCAGCGCCTCGCGCCACGCCGCGAGCACCGGCTCGGCGTTGCGCCGCCGCACGTGCTCGAAGCCGCGCACCTCCATCGCCCGCTCGAGCAGCGCCGACCAGGCATCGAGGGTCTCGGTGCACGCGCCCCGTTCGGCCGCTTCGACCAGCGACTCGAACGTGGAGAGCAGCTCGCGGTCGAGCCGTCGTTCGCTCGTCGACCGAAGCGGATCGATGAACGAGCCTCGCACGTGGCGACCGAACGCCATGGCGCGCAGCAGGGGCAGGATCCACGCCCCGAAGCTCCACTTCTTCGGCCGCTCGTCGCTCACACCGCGCCGCGAGAGCAAGGGCGGCGCGAAGTGGAACCGCATGCGGAAATCGCCTTCGTACTGCCGCTCGACCGAAGCCCGGAAGTCGGGGTCGGTGTACAGGCGGGCGACCTCGTACTCGTCCTTGGGCGACATCAAGACGTGGGCTCCCAACGCAACCGCACGCACGAAGCGATCGTCTCGGGGATCGATGCGCGCCTGCACCGCACGTGCACGGTCGACCCACGCCTCGTAGCGCCGCGCCCAGGCCCGGTTCTGGTAGGCGGCCAGATGTGCGGCGCGCTGGGCCACTCGATCGTCGAGGTGCCCGGCCTCGAAGTCGGGCGCGTGACCGCCTTCGGCATCCCACTCCTCGACCCGCTTCGGGTCGACGGCCAGCAGCCGACCGAGGCGAAAGCCGCGCAGGTTCGCGTCGACGGCGACACCGTTCGCGCGGATCGCCCGCTCGATCGACGCGGCCTCGAGCGGCAGCAGCCCACGCTGCCAGGCGAAGCCCAGCATCAGCACGTGCGCGCCGATCGCATCGCCGAGCACCCGCTCGGCGATGCCCGTGGCATCGAACGCCTCGAGTCGACGAGACACGCCCGAGAGCCGGCGCTGTAGATCGACCGCATCGATGCCGGCGTCGGGATCGGCCACGAACGCGGCGGTCGGGCTGACGTGCTCATCGACGAGGCTGTGGGTGCGCTGACGCTGAAGCAGCGCCATCGCTTTGTCGCTCGTCGCCACGACCGCATCGGCTGCGATCAGCACGTGCGCGCCTCCTTCGGGCACGCGACCGCCGTGGATCTCGACCCCGGGCTGTCCGATGCGCACGTGCGAGAGCACCGCGCCGCCCTTCTGCGCTAGCCCCGTCATGTCGAGCACGCTGCATCGGCGCCCCTCGAGATGACTGGCCATGCCGACCAGCGCCGCCACGGTCGTGACGCCGGTGCCGCCGACGCCGGCCCAGACCAGCTCGGTCACGTCGGCCGCGTCGCGCATCGGCGGTTCGGGCAGGGCCTCGAAGGCGTGATCGATCGACGGCGTCGCCCGCGATCGCACGCGGCCGCCGATCACGCTGACGAAGCTCGGACACGCGCCATCGAGACACGTCTCGTCGGCGTTGCAGCTCGACGGATCGATACGGCGCTTGCGTCCGAGCTCGGTCTCGACCGGCTCGATCGAGAGACAGTTCGACGCCGCGCTGCAGTCACCGCAGCCCTCGCAGACGGCTTCGTGAATGAACAGCCGCCGCTTCGGCGCCTCGAGCAATCCGCGCTTGCGGCGACGACGTTTCTCGGCCGCACACACCTGGTCGTAGACCAGCACGGTCGGTCCGGCGATCTCGCGCAGCTCACGCTGTACGGCATCGAGATTCGCGCGCGGCTCGAGCCGCACACGGGCGGGCAGCGGCGGCAGGGCGCGATACCGGTCGACGTCCTCCGCGACGACGACCACGCGCTCGACCCCTTCGGCGACGAGCTGCTGCACGAGCCGCGGCACGTCGAGGGCGCCCTCGACGCTCTGGCCACCGGTCATCGCGACGGCGTCGTTGAAGAGCAGCTTGAACGTGATGGGCGTCTTGGCGGCGACCGCCGCCCGGATCGCGAGGCTCCCCGAGTGCGCGTAGGTGCCATCGCCGAGATTGGCGAACACGTGGGGCTCGTCGGTAAAGGGCGACTCACCGATCCAACCGACGCCCTCGCCGCCCATCTGGCAGACGTCGTCGTGGGCACGATCCATCCACTGCGCCATGTAGTGGCAGCCGATGCCGACCATGGCCCGGCTGCCCTCGGGCAGCCGGGTCGAGGTGTTGTGGGGACAGCCCGAGCAGAAGAAGGGCTTGCGGGCGATGGGGCTCGGGTCGAGGTGGATCAGCGCGGCGCTCGAGGCCTCGCTGCGCATCGACGCCGGCTGTGGCGCATCGCCCCATACGCGCTCGAGGGCCGACCGAATCTCGCGCCCGCTCAGCTCCATCACGTCGGGGAGCAGCGCTTCGCCCCGCGCGTCGCGCTTGCCGAGCACGCGCGGCCGCTCGGCGTCGGCGAGGTCGTAGAGCGCGTCCTTCAGCTGGGGCTCGATGAAGCCGCGCTTCTCCTCGACGACGAGCACGGTTTCGGCGCCGCGGCAGAAGCCGCGCAGGGTCTCGGCATCGAGAGGCCACGGCATCCCGACCCCGACCAGGCGCACGCCGAACGCTTCGCAGCTCGCGGCATCGAGGCCGAGATCACCGAAGACGTGACGCGTCTCGGCGAGCCCCTTGCCGCTGGCGACGACTACGAGTCGAGGCCGCCGCGCATCGAAGATCACGCGGTCGATCGCGTTGGCGCGGGCGAACGCAAGGGCCGCGTCGAACCGACCGTGTCGCATGCGCGCTTCGAGCGCGACGGGATCGTGCCCCGCGCGAATCGTGAGGCCATCGACCGGGCGCGCGTCGGTCTCGGGCAGCACGAACGCCGACCGCTCGGGCGACACGTCGACGACCGCAGACGCGTCCATCAAATCGGCGAGAGCGACCAGGCCGACCCAGCCACCGGTGTAGCGACTCATCGCCCAGCCGAGCAGCGCGTGCTCGATCACCTCCTGCACGCTCGAGGGTGCGAGCACCGGCATCTCGAGATGCGCCATCAGCGTCTCGCTCTGCGACGGCAGGCTGCTCGACTTGCACGCGTGGTCGTCGCCGACGACGGCGAGCACACCCCCGTGGCGCCCGACCCCGGTCGCGTGCGCGTGGCGGATCGCGTCGGTCGCGCGGTCGAGCCCGGGCGCCTTGCCGTACCAGAGTCCGAATACGCCATCGTGCCGCGCGCCGGCACGAAGCCCCACGCGCTGGCTGCCCTGCACGGCGGTGGCGGCGATCTCTTCGTTGAGCCCCGGCTCGAAGTGGATGCCCCGCTCGCCGAGCGGCCCCGCCGCCCGCTCGAGCTGCTGGTCGAGCCCCGCGAGCGGCGAGCCGCGGTAGCCCGACACGAAGCCGCCGGTATCGAGGCCGAGCAGCGTGTCTCGGTCGGCCTGCATCATCAGCGCGCGGACGAGCGCCTGCACACCGGTCACGAGCACCTCCCCCTCAGGGGAAGACCACTTTCGCTCGAGGAGGGCCTCGTCGTCGGTGGGCGCGGTGGGCGCCGTGGGGAAGTCGAGCGCGTTGGCAGCCATGAGCATCGCTCCGAGATCGCCCGGCGGTGGTCCAGGACCGCCGAGTCCGGCTCGATCGCAGGCCGCCTGAGGCACCGCAGCGGGGCTCTGGCAGGCCTTCGAAAGCGCCAGAAGTCGGGATTCCCTCCTCATGCAGGTCGGAGTAAGAGTGCCCTTTCGAGAGGGGATTTTCTTTGCGATCTTGCCTCGATCTAGTCGAAATGCGAATCAAGTGATTCTCAAATTCTCCCGATTCGAGTAATACAATTCTCGCTGAGGCACTTCCGTGAAGGTCCGCACCGATTCCATCGACCGCCGCATCCTCGACTGCCTGCAGGAGGACGGCAGCCTCTCGACCGCCCAGATCGCCCGACGGGTCGGCCTGAGCCAATCCCCGTGCTGGCGTCGCATCCGCCGCCTCGAGCAGGCCGGCGTCATCCAGGGCCGCGTCGGTGTCCTCGACCGGCAGCGGCTCGGCCTCGAGGTCATGGTCTTTGCAAGCATCAAGCTGTCAGAGCACGGCACCCGCGCCCTGCCCGAGTTCGAAGACGCCGTGGCCGAGCTCGACGAGGTGATCGGGGCGTACGTGACCACCGGCGAGAACGACTACCTCTTGAAGGTGGTGACGCGCGACATCGAGTCGTACGAGCGGCTGCTGCGCGATCAACTGCTGCAGCTGCCCACGGTGCGCGAGGTGCACTCGCAGATCGTGCTCAACGAGACGAAGGGCACGACGAAGCTGCCGATCCGCCTCATTGCCGAAGCCGACTGAACCGGCGTGCCCCGGCCCGGGTCTGACCCGGGACCGATGGGGCGCGGGCCGAACGGGGCCAGGCGACGGGCCCCACACCGAATTCGGTACCCTCGACCGGCCGCGGATCGACCGCCCACCCGAACGAGATCACGGAGACGACTGCCATGCGCTTCGCCCAACGCCGAGGGCTCGCCCTCTCGATGACGCTGCTGCTCGGAGCGGGGGTCGCTTGCGGCGGCAAGAACACGCCCGAGGACAACCGCGTCCCGATCCCCGCCGTGTCGAACCTGCGCGAGGCCTCCGACATGCTGGTCGAGCAGGCCGATCAGGTCGAGGGCAAGCCCGACTGGGTCAATCACGAGCGCGACGACGGGCGCCAGATCTACGGCATCGGCACGGCGCGGGCCAAGCGCGACGCCGGTCAGGATCTCTACTCGGCCATGCAGAGCGGACGCGACTCGGTCGTCAAGCACATGCGCGAGTCGGGGCTCGAGACCGAGGCGCCGCTCGGCTTCTCCGACGACCTGCCCCAGGATCCGCAGCGCATCCAGTTCTCGGAGCTGGTCTTCGATACCGAGGGACGCACGTGGTACGTGCTCGCCGTGCTCGACAAGGGGACCGAGGCCCAGGAGGCCGCCGACCGCCTGGCCGAGCTCGACGACATCCTCGACGCCGAGAAGGCCACCGTGCTCGACCCGCGCACGTCCGACTCGGACCGCGTGGGGGCGGCGCTCACGATGCTGCACGTGGTCGACGAGCGAGCGCAGTGGAACGCGCGCCACGCGTACTTCTCCGGGGCAGCGCTCCCCGAGCCGCAGGGGCTCGAGCGCGATGCCCTCGTGCGACTCGCGCGCTCGGTGCTCTCCGAGCACCAGGTGCGTGTCGTCATCGAAGGCGCCCGGGTGCCCGGGGTCTCGGCCGCCGTCGAGAGCGTGCTCGGGCAGTACTACATGACGACATCCGAGTTCGGCACGGGTCTGGTGTACGTGACGCTCGAGGAGTCGACGAGCGAGTCGGCCGACATGGAGCTGCTGATCCTCGAAGGTCTCATGCAGCTCACGCTCGCCGGCGAGTCGGGTCGCACCGTGAGTCGACCGCTGCGCGCGGTCACGACGTACGACAATCTCGACGCCGCGCGTGCACGCAACGCCCGCATCATCGACGCCGCGGCCATCGACGCCACGCGCGAGGCGATCCTGACGCTGGTCCAATAGCGCGCGCACGCACCGACGCCGGAGCGGGCGAGGCGGAGCGGGGCCGAGCGAGGAGTGGGCCGGTCGGAGCTACGCGCGCGCGGGGCCGAGCGCGGAGCGCCGCCGGCGCGCGAGGCCCGCGAGACCGAGCATCACGAGCAGCCCGGTCGAGGGCTCGGGGATCGGCGAGATCGAGCCGACGCCGTTGCCGTCGGTGTCGCCGGCGGCAATCGTGAAGTCGTACTGGTACGCGGCCGTGAAATCGGCGGGGCCGAAGTTCGTGTCGTTGTCCGACAGGTCGGTCACCGTCGAGAGACCGTCGAGGAAGTTGCGGACGGTCGGGAACTGCTGCACCTGGAAGTGGTCGGCGAGGCCCGAGCTCGACGCGTTCCAGTGGTAGACGGTCGACGAGTTGGCGTCCTGCACGATGATCTGACGCCGATCGGCGGTCGCGATGTCGTCGCCGAAGTCGCCCGCGCCGTCGAGGTCGAGATCGAGGTACGAGTAGAACGTCAGATCGAGGTCGAGGGCCGACTGGTTCGTGATGTTGAAGTCCCAGTTGAAGCCATCGAGGTCGTCCGGCGTCGTGTCGTTCACCAGCTCGAAGGTGTACTGCAGCCGGATGTCGCCCGCGGTCAGGCCGAGCGCGGCTGCGCCGGTCGCGTTCAGCTCGAGTACCGACGTCGCCACCGGCCCGACGTTCGAGAGCGAGGTGACCACGTCGAAGTTCGTGCCGTTCACGCGCTCGACACCCGCGGCGGTGCCGAGGTAGCCGAACATCTGAAAGAGCTGATCCGTTCCGCCGCTGTCGAACGAGAGAAACGAATCGTTCGCGGTGAAGCCGAAATCGCCGAGGTTGCGCACGACCACGTCGCCGTCGGTGATGTCGAGGGCCATGGCCGGCGAAGCGATCGCGGCCGCCGCGGCCGCGACGAGCGCGTGCAGGCGCAGTCGCTTCATGATCGGGTTGCGTCGTGCCATGGCGAAATCCTTCCGAGTCCAAGTGTGAGATCGGCCACGAAGAAGAGGCCCTTGAGCGCGGATCGGCCCATGCATTCGATTGTTCCGATCGGATGTGCACATTCGACTCGACCGTGCGCACGTCGCCATCACGCACCGGCAACCGGTGCGCAGCTCTCTCTCGATGGCTCCTGGGTCGCGGGGTCTCGCCTCAGGCGTCGCGGCAGAGCCCGACGCCAGCCCGGCCGAGCTCGTCGGCGAGGCGCTCGATGCCGTCGCACGCTTCGCGCGATCGGCGCCAAGGCGAGACGATCACGCGCGTGAGCCCGGCCGAGGCGTAGGCCGCCGCGTCCGCCGGCGTGGCGATCGCGCCGCCGGCGACGTACTCGAACGCAGCGGGGTCTCGACCATTCGCCTCGAGCCGACGGCGAAGATCGGCGACACGCTCGGCGGCCGACTCGGGGGTGTGGTTCACGCCGATCCACCCTTCGCACGTCGCCGCGGCGCGCGCGAGCGCGGCCTCCGATTCACCCCCGGCCAGCAGCGGCGGATGCGGTCGCTGCACCGGCTTCGGCTCGAAGCGCACCGGGTCGAAGTCGTAGAAGCGCCCCCGATGCTCGATCGTTTCGTCGGTCCAGAGTCGCCGGCACACGGCCAGCGCCTCGTCGAGTCGCTGCCCGCGTGTGCGCGGATCGAGCCCGGCCGCGGTCCACTCCTCGCGCAGCCAGCCGACGCCCACACCGCACACGGCTCGCCCCTTCGATACCTGATCGAGTGTGGCGACGGCCCGCGCCGCCACGAAGGGGTGACGCAATGCGAGCAGATACACCCACGTGCCGAGCCGAACGCGCTCGGTGCGCGCCGCCAGATACGAGAGATAGGCAAACACGTCGAAGAGCGGCGTCTCGGGCGGAACCGGCGGGTGGTCGTCACCGGGGTAAGGCGAACCGCCCATCTCGAGCGGAAAGACGAGATGCTCGGGCAGCCAGATCGATTCGAACCCCGCCCGGTCGGCCGCTTCGGCCGCGGCATCGAAGGCCGACGGGTGCAGCATGCCGAGTCCGATCCCGATGTCGAGCGTCACGCCGCTGCTCCGGCTTCGCTTGGCGTCGCGCGGGTGCCGGGCGGCCAGCCGATCAGCAGCGTGATCGGGATCGGGCCGCTCGGGTTCTTCAAGCGCGCCGTCTCGAATCGCCAGCCCTCGGCGTCGAGCCCACTGACCAGCGCGTCGAGCTCTCGGGGCGAATAGACGCGCAGACACGAGACGAGCCCATCCCACAGCACCAGCAGCGGCACGACCGGGATCACGTACGTGAAGAGCAGCCGGCTCCAGCGAAAGGGGCGAATGGCCAGCGTCACGATCGGGGTGACGATCAGCCCCGCGATGACGATGCCGAGCATCGCGAGCGGCGAGCGGGCCACCATCTCGGCCACGGCAATCGGCTGCCCGTCGTCGACGGCGTCCTGCAGGATCTGGCGCGCCGCTTCGGGTCGAAAGTGGTGGAAGCCGTTGAACAGCGTGCGGACACCGTCGAGATCGTTCGGCACGTCCGTCGCGTCGACGGGCGCTTCGTGGTGCGCGATGCGGCCGTCCGACATGTCGTCGTCGTCGTCGCCGCGCGACGTCTCGTTCGGATACAGATCGGTGAGCAACACCGGCAGGTCACAGCCCGCCTCGGCGAGGTGGTCGACGAGCCGCGTCCACGGGCCGGAAGAGCCCGAGCAGAGATCGACGAAACGACGTGCCCCCGCGCTGCGCGCCAGCTCGGCGAGCGGCGCGGCGAGCGGTGAGCTCTGGTCGACGATCGTCTGGTTGAAGCGGAGCACATCGGTGCCGAAGCCGCGCCACAGAGCGGGGAACCACGGCTGATCCTCGAACTCGAAGAGATGCATGCGCGGCACGGCGGGCTCCCGGGCGGGCCTCGACCAACGGCGGGCTCAGGGATACAAGATCATCTGAGTACAGCGAAACAAGGCCATGGTGCGATCCCTCGTTTCGTTGCGCACCTCGACGTCCCAGACCTGCGTCGTGCGGCCGACATGGCTCGGCACCGCGCGTCCCGTCACGAGCTCGCCCGTCTGGGCGCTGCCGAGGAAGTTCGTCTTGAGCTCGATCGTCGTGAAGCTCTGCGCGCCCTCGCGGTAGTGCAGCGGCGTCCCGGCTGCGCAGAGCCAGTCGGCGAGGGTAATCACCACCGGCGCCCAGAGATAGCCGGTCCCCGCCACGCAATCCTCGCGGACGACGAGCCGGCCCGTCACGGACTCTTCGGTGCAGCTCGTCAGCTCGACGCCGACGAGGCCCGGGTGCCGGTCGCGCGTGAACGCGTTGAGGTCGCTCACTCGATCGCTCATCGGTGTCTCCTCGCTCGCGCGCGGGGCCACCGACGCGCGACTACGGCCGAGAGCGTACCTGGCGCGCGCGGTGGCGCGCGAGTGCGAAGAGGGTCAGTAGCCCGGTCAGCGCAGACGCCGAAGCGCTCGGCTCGGGGATGTACTCGACGCTCATGTCGTAGATCTGCACGTCCGACGCACCATCACCGACGACCCGCACGAAGCCACCACCCGGAACCGGGATGGCCGAGATCGATTCGTTGCCGCCGGCGCCAGTCACGTCCGATGCCGCGACGACGCTCACACCATCGGCGGCGAGCACCTCGACGGAGAGATCCTGGTTCGTGAACGTGTTGTCGAAACCCGATGGAACGCCGCTGCACGACCCGTTCGAGTCCGAGTCGGCGATCGAGTAGGCCTCGCCGTAGGGCGAGACCGTGACTTGAACGTAGAGGCCGGGCTGGTCGGGCAGGCTGATCCAGTCTTCGTCGCTCGAGCTGTCGATGCTGAGGTCGAGGCGCGTCAGTGTCTCGCCGAAGTCGAGCCCGAGATCGATGGCTTCGATCTGGTCGTCGTCGTTCTCTCGAACGTCACCGTAGATGCTCTGCATGGCGATCAGATCGTCGTGCTGCGGCCCGTCGAAGTTCGTGACGATGTCGGGCTCCATGAGCTTCGATTGATTGACGGGGCAGACGTGCTCGAGCCCCATCGCGTGCCCGATCTCGTGCATCAGCGTATTGCGAAGGCGGCGGAAGTTGTCGCCCGGGCTCTGGAAGAAGAGCGGGTCGTCGGTGTCGAGCACGATCTCGCCATTGTCGGGCGGATACGCGTACGCGACGATCGCGAAGTCGCCATCGATCGGGTGGCCGCCGATGCGGATGTCGGCGCGCACGTCGAGGATCCCGGGCGCCGGCGGCGAGACCGAGGGGATCGTCGCCGCGTCGTCGTCGTCCTCGTAGCGAAACTCGACGCCCGTCAGCTCGGTCCACGCGTCGAACGACTCCTGAAAGAGCGCCATCCAGGTCGCACGCCCGTACCAGCCATCGAAGGTGGCGATGAGATCGCTCGGCCCGGGCACCTCCCCGGCCGCAGGGAAGGCGGCGCCGATCGCAGTGCCGTCGGCGGCAACACCCCAGGTGATGATCACCGGATCACCGGCCACGCCGGTGGAGCCGTTGGTCGCGGTCACGATCCAGCGGTCATCGGCGAAAGCGGCCCGTGGCGCTGCGGCCTGCGCGGCCGCCATCTCGGCGAAGGCCGCCTCGGCTCCGGGCGAAAGCGGTGCATCCTTGAAGCAGACCCTCGGTGCCTGAGACCGCGCGGGGTCGGCGACGCCGAGGAGGCCCAGCAGAGCCAGGATCGCCCCGATCCAACGGCTTGCGCGCAGGGGCGCACCGCGCGCCGCCCTCGCGTTGTCCCACGTCTTGCTCGTCATCAACTGCCGCGCCTCTCGTCGAACCCAACGCATCGGGCCCAGAACACGCTCGAATCCGGTTCGACCCGTGATGCGCGCGGTGCGAGCGCGGCGAGTCGAGCTCGGGTGCGTCTCGAACGCGGGCCGGGCCGATCCCTCTCTGATTCGGCATGCTGGGCCCCGCGCATGAGCATCGGGCCCGTCCGAGTCGTCAGTGTGACAGAGACCACCCGGGAATCGGAGCGGAATCGACCAAAACCGCCGTCTGTCCCGATTCTCGACCGGTGGGGCCACCGAGCGCACCCTCGCCGGCGCAAGTCGACGAACGATCCCAACCGAGGGCGCTCGACCAGACCGGCCAGCGCAGCGAGGTGCCATGAAGGCCGAGACCCGTCGCGTGCACGACCAGATGAGCCGTGAGGTCGAGGTGCCTCTCGACCCCAAGCGCATCGTCTCGCTCGTGCCGTCGCAGACCGAGCTGCTCTTCGATCTCGGTGTCGGCGATCGCGTCGTCGGAGCGACACGCTTCTGCGTACACCCGAAGGAGGCGCTGACCGACGTTCCCCGGGTCGGAGGCACCAAGCAGATCCATCCCGAGCGCGTGGCACCGCTCCGTCCCGACCTGCTGATCGGCAACAAGGAAGAGAACGAGCGGACGCAGATCGAACAGCTCGCCGATCTCTACCCGGTGTGGATGAGCGACGTGCGGACACTCGACGACGCGCTCGAGATGATCGGTGCGCTGGGCGACGTCGTGGCTGCCGCCGATCGGGCGACCGCGCTCCGGCGCAAGATCCGGTCGGGCTTCGACGCCCTGCCCGACGCCGATGGGCGCCGGGTCGCGTATCTGATCTGGCGCCGACCATGGATGGGAGCCGGGTCGAACACGTTCATCCACGACCTGCTCGATCGCTGCGGCTTCGTGAACGTGCTCGCCGAGCAGGGACTCGAGCGGTACCCCGAACTCAGCGATGACGCGCTTCGAGAGGCCGCACCCGAGATCGTGCTCTTGTCGTCCGAGCCGTTTCCCTTCGCCGAGAAGCACGTGCCCGAAGTCGCCGCCCTGCTGCCCGACGCCGAGGTCCGTCTGGTCGACGGCGAGGCGTTCTCGTGGTTCGGCAGCCGACTCGTGCATGCGAGCACGGTGCTCGCAGAGCTCGCGAACGACGAGCGACGAGCCTGACGCGAACCGCAACGTGGGACGTGAAAGCCGGCGGAATTCATCGACCGCGAGACACAAAGCACGATCGAGTCCACCTTCGCGGACGCCGCTGCTTGCCCCGCGCAATTCGGTCGGGCAATCTGCGGCCGCGCCTTTCACCGTGTGACCCGAGTCGCCGCCATGCCCGCTCCGCGACAGTCCAGCCTGGCCCTTCGACGCCGCCCGAGCATCCACAGCCTGCGCCTCGGCGTCGTGCTCTGGGGGGTCGTGCTCGGCTTCGGCCTTGCCAGCGACGCGAGGGCCGACGTCCGCGATCAGCTGTTCCGTGCGAACTACGAGATCGGCGTCTACACGAACCTCCAGCGCGGTGTGAATTCGGTCTTCGACGTCGACACGCTCTTCGATGGCTCGGCGCTGAACGACCTGACCAGCGGCAACTACGATCCGCTGACCGATCGCGTCTACGCCAACCTGAACCTGCGCGGCGTCGCGGCGCGGGCCGGGTTCAACGAGAACGACGCCGCCTTCTTCTTCCAGATCGAGGCCGCAGGGATCGACATCGCCTTCGACGGCGACAGCCGCGAGGAGTCGCTCGACCTCTTCGAGAGCTGGCTCGAGAACGGCCTGCCGCTCCCCGACTCGGAAGCCACCGCGCTCACCAACCTGCTGCAGGCCTTCGTCGCCGACTCGGCCGTCGACCCGGTCGCGGGCAACCCCTTCAGCCTGCAGTCGCGCATGATGCAGGCACCCTACGACCTCGCCGCTCGCGCGGCGTTTCGCCCCAAGGACGAGTTCGCCGCCGATGAGAACGGCGAGGTCTGGACAGGCGACGACGTCTTCAACGTGCGTGCCGACTACTCGCCATTCTGGGGCGGCCCGTGGAACGGCTTCGTGGCCGATCTGGCGTTCGAGTACACCCTGAACCTGAAGGAACCACGGCTCGCGATCACCTTCGACATGCCGATCGCCTACACGCAGACCGAACGCGACGCACACACCGCGTCGGCCCATGCGGGCATCGGCCTGCTGTACCGCGCCACGCCCTGGTGGAACATCTACACGCAGGGTCGCGCCGGAATCGCAGGCTCGCTCCAGCTCGGCGGGCTCGCCGTGCTCTATTCGACCGCGGTCTCGAGCCACATGCAGTGGAAGATCGGCCGCACGACGCTCCGACTCGGCAACAGCTTCAGCGCTTCGTCGAGCATCGACGGCATCGAGTGGCTCGGCTACGAGATCACCTACGCGATCACGAACTATCTCGTCCGCAACGGCTTCGAGGTCGAGCAAGCGCTCCCGCTCCGATTCCGTCAGCAGCCGATGTTCGTGCGCCTCGATTTCACCGACAACTGGCTGCTCGGCTCACGCGTGTTCACCGAGCACTACAACGAAGTGGGCCTGCACTTCGGGGCCACGCGGTCGCTCGGCAGCGGCGCGGTGCGCGACCGCGCGTCGATCGGCCTCACCTACACCGGCGCACAGCAGTACAACGCCCTGCGCGTCTCACTCGAGTACGCGTTCTAGCCTGAGCGGAATACACGCACTCGCCTGGGACCCCGCCCGAACTGCTTCGAAACCCGAGCGTCGATCGCGCCATGCCGGGCGCGGAAGCGCGGGGTGCGCAGCGCCTCGCTCAAGAGCGAGTTCCTCGTCGTCGATGCAGAACGCATGTTCGAGGATCTCCAGGACGGCGCCCGGATCGGCGGCGAAGAGCCCCCGTCCGGCCGGGCGGCCGGGCGGCACGGCGTCGGTCGCGTGTTCGCGCTGGGACGTTCCGCGGTGGGCTGGTTCCTGCCCCGCCCCGCGATCCAGAGCGAGCTGGAACGGCTGCGAGCCGAGCTCGTCGTCACATTCAATCTGATCTTCGGGGTGCTCGCGGCCGGTGTCGCGATCCTCATGGTGACGGTGCTCGACATGCCGCAGGTGAGCCGCGAGGTCGCCATCGTGGTCATGCCCGCGTTCGTCGTCGGCCTCGGCGTCGGCCTCACCGCCGTGCGAGTCGGCGCGCTCGAACTCGCCGCGCACACGACCGTCGCCAACGTCTTTGCGACGATGGCCGTCTCGGCCCTGATGCTCGGCGGCATTCAGTCTTCGGTCGTCGCGCTCTGGGTGATGGCCCCGATCGTCGCCGGCCTGCTGAGTGGAAAGCGCGCGTGTACCGCCTGGAGCGGCGCCGTGATCGCGACGACCGCCACGCTCTTCGTGCTCCAGCAGACGGGCCTCGTGTACATCCCTTCGATGGACATCCCGACCTACCGGGCCACCGCTCTGATCAACCTCTCGATCGCGTGCATCGGGGCATCGGCGGTGATCGGTGCGTACGAAACCATCAACGCCAATCTCCGCCGAACGATCGCGCTCGAGCGCGCGAAGTTCCGCTACCAGGCCGGACACGACATCCTCACGCAGCTGCCCAATCGCCGGCTCTTCATGGAGCTGCAGGAAACGGCTCTGCGCCGCGCCGACCGCACCAAACAGAAGGTCGGCCTGTTCATGATCGACCTCGACGAGTTCAAGTCGGTCAACGACGAACACGGTCACCCGGCGGGCGATCGGATGCTGCAGGCGGTCGGCAACCGACTGCGCCGGTTCCTGCGCGTGACCGACGCGGTCGCCCGCCTCGGCGGCGACGAGTTTGCGGTCCTCGTCGAGCTTCTCGATTCGCGCGAGGCCGCTCACACGTTTGCACTGCGCTTGCAGAGCGAGCTCTCGGGCGACGTCGAGATCGCGCCCGGCGTCGTGGGGACACTCTCGGCCAGCATCGGCGTAGCCCTCTATCCCGACGACGGCGACACGGTCGAGGAGCTGCACGAGGCAGCCGACGCGGCCATGTACGCGGCCAAGCAGCAGGGCGGCCACCGGCACCGCTTCATCGATCGCGAAGAGCCCGACGACCCGTTCTTCGACGCCTCGTGATCGGGCTGCGCTCCGGCGCGCGACCCGCGACACTGCGGCCTCCCGAGTCGACTATGCTCGCGTGAGTCCGGGGTCTGCTGCCTGGGACGGGGTCGCAGAGGAGACCGCGTGTCGCTCGAATCGCTCGTGCGAGGTGACGCGAAGATCGACGAGATCTCGGCGCACCTCGATGCGCTCGACCCGGCCAGGCGCCGGGCGGAGACGCAAGCCCTCGGCGGGGCCGATCAGCGGCGACTGTTCGAATGCGCCGCATCGAGTCCGCCGCTCGATCTCTCGTTCTTCGTGCCGAGCGACACGGCGGCCCGGGACGAGGTCGTCCACTTCGGCCGCAACAGTCTGCCGGCGTTCAAGCTCTTCGAGAAGCGATTCTGCCGACCCGCGGGCGACGGGTCGCGGCTGTTCGGCTTCAACGAGGGGCCGAGTCGCCCCCTGATCGGGCCCGGCTACTTCGTGGCGCATGAGACCGAAGCCGGCGACTCCCGCGGCGCAATCGTCGTCGACTACTACATGGTGCCCGACGCCGAGGTCGCAACCAGCTGGCCGCCCGTGCGACCGAACCGCCAGGGGCTGCAGCGCTTCGTGTACTTCGAGACCCGCGACTACATGCGCCGCGTCTCGTCCCACGTGTCGATCGGCCAGGCCCACAAGCGCGAGAAGAAGGTGATCGGCACCTTCATCCTATGCCGCGATGCCACCTGAGCTTCGCGCGCCTTCGCTTCAGCCCACCCGCCGCGGCGGCGGATCGCCCAGCCACCACTGCAGCGCCTCGGGAAGGAACGACCCAGAGGGCCAGTGGCGACCGCCTTCGTCGACGCTGAACGTCACGTCGTGCCCGGCCTGCTCGAGGCTCTGCTTCATGCCCAGCGCCACCTGCTCGAAGGGGAAGAGCTCGTCGTGGGTGCCGTACTCGAGATAGACGCGCTGCTTCGGATCGTCGTCGGTGACGATCGCGCCGTCGACCGCGACGAAGCCGGCGGCCCACGCCATCAGCGCATCGAAGAGCGCAGGGTTCGAGAGCCCGAGTGAGAGCGCATAGCTCGCGCCATCCGAGAACCCGAGCAGCGCCTGCTTGTGCTCGGCCACCGGAAATCGCCGGTAGATCAGGTCGAACGCATGCTCGAGGAAGTCTGCGTCGGGTCGTGTGCCGTCTCGCACGATGAGATCCCACGTCGGCTCGACCGACACCGGAATGAAGACGAGCATCTGCCGCTCGTCCGGAATGCGGCGGCACATCTTGACGAACGCCTCTTCCATGCGGCCCGCGCCGTGCAACACGGTGACCAGCGGATAGGTGGCGTCGGGATCGATCTCTTCCGGAGTCAGCAACACGCCATGCGAGCGCTCATGCTGGATCTCGACGAAGCCCGTCGGCACTTCGAAGTCGACGGGCTCCGGCCGCTTGTGACTCACGCGCAGCGCCAGGGTCTCCATGGCGGTACGATATCGCCCCCTCGGCGCCCGGCGCGACCTGCGCGGCGACGCCGAACCCCGACAGGAGAACGACTCGATGGGCAGGCTCGACGGCAAGGTGGCGATCATCACGGGCGGTGCCCGCGGACAGGGTGAGGCCGAGGCGCGCCTCTTCTGTGACGAGGGCGCGAAGGTCGTGATCGGGGACGTCCTCGAAGAAGAGGGCCGGGCCGTCGCCGCAGACATCGGCGACGCCTGCACCTTCGTTCAAATGGACGTTCGCCAGCCCGAGAGCTGGAAGTCGGCCCTCGATGCCGCGGCCGACTACGGCACGCTGAACGTCCTCGTGAACAACGCGGCCGTCATGCAGTTCGCTTCGATCCAAGAGCAGTCGATCGAGGACTACATGCGCATCATCGAGATCAATCAGCTCGGATGCTTCCTCGGCATGAAGAGCGTCGCGCCCGTCATGAAGGCGGGCGGCGGCGGCTCGATCGTCAACGTGTCCTCGATCGACGGGCTCCAGGCGAAGAACGGCATCGTCGCGTACGCATCGTCGAAGTGGGCGATCCGCGGCATGACCAAGGTCGCAGCGCTCGAGTTCGGCCACCACGGCATCCGCGTCAACTCGCTGCATCCTGGTGGGGTCGACACGATCATGGGCAACCCGACCGCGATCGAGACCATCGACGAGTTCTACAAGGACCAGGCGCTGCCCCGCTGCGGTCGCAGCGAGGACATCGCGCGCATGGCGCTCTTCATCGCGAGCGACGATTGCTCGTACTCGACGGGCTCCGAGTTCGTGAGCGACGGCGGCTGGTCGGCCGGCGTTCGCATGAAGTGGCTGCCGGGCGCCGACTGAGCACAGACTCGCTCCCGGAGCGCCGCGAGTCGCCCGAGAGCGCGAAGCGGTTGCCATCTGATGCCCGCGAGGGGCATGATCGCGCGCAGGGTCGGTCGTGCCGGCCAACCCAGGCGGCCGTCGACTCGGCCGCGCGCGGGAGCACGCGATGGCGACTTCGGACAAGCCGCGACTCCACCCCGACTTCGTCGAGAAGATGGTGCAGACCTTCGACGATCCGCAGGCACACGGGGTCCATCTGCTCTTCAACGAGTGGTGGGCGACCGCTCCCGAGATCACGATCGAACGCTACCTCGATGGCTTCAGCAAGACGCCCGGCGCCAAGGCGTTCCTCGAGGCCGGGTACCTCGCCGACCCGATCGAGCTCGCGACGCTCGAGGCGATGCCGGCGGGATCGCTCGGACGGAGCTACTTCGAGTTTCTGACCCACAACGGGCTCGAGAAGAATCTCGCCACCAACTACGCGCAGCTCCATGAGTTCATGTCGGCGAAGGGCCGGCTCGACCGAATGCCGGCCGACCTGAAGTACGCGATCATCCGCGGGTTCCAGATTCACGACCTGTTGCACGTCGTCACGGGCTACACGCCGAGCTCGCTGCACGAGCTCGAGCTGCAGGCGTTCTGCCTGGCGCAGCTCCAGTTTCCCTATTTCGGGATGTGGATGGCGACGACGACGTCGCGCATGACGTTCCTCGAGCCCGATGGCATCGTGCCGGTCATGGACGCAATCAGTCGCGGCTGGCGACTCGGGCGCGAGACACAGAACCTTCAGCTCGAGCGCTGGGAAGATCGCTTCGAGGAGCCCCTCGCAGAGATCCGAGTGCAGTTCGGTCTGCCCGCCGAAGGCGTCTGAGCGACGGGTACGCGGCCGCTCGGGCCAGCGGCGCGCACTCAGCGCTCGACCGGGCCCGGCGCCATCCGCTTCGCAAGCCGCGGCATCACCCGCTTGAAGAAACCGCGCAGCAGCGGAGCGGTCACCTTCCCGACGACGCCGACCGGCTTCGATCGCGCCGCGCCCTCGAAGGCATCGATGCCGAGCTCGCCGCGAAAGTCGTCGGTCATCGTCATCACGATGCCGTCGAGCGGGATGCCCGTCGCATCGGCGATGCGCACCATGCGCTGGAAGTTGGCGACCACGGCCGCCGCTTCGACGAATTGCTCGGCACCCAGGCGGTCGATCAGTGCTCGTCGCGCCTGGTCCAGCTCGGCCTCGTCACGCCCGACCATGGCGTCGGCGAACGCAAGGAGCTCGGTCGCGCCCTCGAGCGCTTCACCCGGATCCTCGCCGGGCTTCGTCACCGCATTCAGATCGACCTCACCGCCATCCATCTCGACGCTCGCACGGAGCATCATCGCGTGTGAAGACGTTCAGTAGAAGCACTCGTTCAGGGCGCTGACGCGGCCCGCCACGAGCTCCATCTGCGGGCGCGACATGATGCCGCCCTGCGACATGTCGATGACCTGCTCCATCGGCAGGTAGTGCACGGCCGAGAGCAGCTTGAGATCGCGCACCGCATTCGGCACGAGGCTCATCGCGCGGATGACGTTTGCGCCGCGGGGCCAGAGATCGGCGTTCTCACCCTTGGGCTGTGACTCGGGGAGCATCGGCACCCACGCGCCGTCGGGCTTGGCCTCGTCGGGTCGCTTGCGGGTCGGCTCACCCGGGATCGGCTCGGGCAAGGGCGCGAGCGGTGCGCCGACACCCCGCGCCATCTCGTCGATGCTGATCATGGCGACGACGATCCCGACGAGCTCGACGTAGCGCCCGTCGTCGACCCCCTCGCTCTCGATGCTGCGCAGAAAGCCCGAAGACAGGCGCGCGGCGTCGGTCACGATGCGGTGGACGGCGTCGATGGCTGCCGACGGAAGGCACTCGGTCGAACCCGGCGCGGTGTCATGCTCACCGACGACCGAGTTCGGCGAGAGCGCGACCTTGCGCTCGCGACACAGCTTGCAGTCGAGCGCCGCGCGGCTCTCCGCTGCGATGGCGACGCGCTCGGCGCCCGTCCACCACGTGCCGGGCGCAGCGAGACGACGCCAGTACTCGGCGTGGGCCTCGCCGATATCGGCTCGGACGGGCACGATCGCGTCTTCGAACCAGCTCACGGGTTCCATCCGCACTCCTCGTCGGGGGCTCGCCTTCGAGCGTAGCTCGCCCCGTGGCGGCTGCGATCGGTGCGCGTCAGACCGGATCGGGGCGCGCATCGCCGAAGCCGGCACGACCGGATCGGCGCGCGCATCGCCGAAGCCGGCACGACCGGATCGCGGCGCGCACGTCCGAAGCCGGCACGACCGGATCGCGGCGCGCACGTCCGAAGCCGGCACGACCGGTGTTACTCTTGACCGTCCGTTCTTTGGAGACCCGTTCGTCATGCAGCCGATCCTGCCGCCCGTCACGCTCACCGAGGACGCGCTCGACCATCATGTCGACGTGCTCGTCGTCGGTTTCGGCCTCGCGGGGGCCAGCGCCGCGATCGAAGCGCGGCGCGCGGGCGCCTCGGTCTGCATCGTCGATCGATTCGGGGGCGGTGGCGCGAGCGCACGCAGCGGCGGCGTCTTCATCGCCGGCGGCGGCTCGCGACAGCAGGTGGCGGCCGGCTATCAGGACGACCCCGAGCAGATGTACCGCTATCTCTCGCTCGAGACACAGGGCTGTGTGCCCGACGAGGTGCTGCGCGCCTACTGCGACCGAAGCCTCGACGACCTCGCCTTCCTCGAAGACATGGGCGTGCCCTTCCCGCCGAGCGGTCACGCACCGAAGACGTCGTACCCCGAAGACGACGTCACACTCTACTTCTCGGGCAACGAGCTGTGCCCGCCGTACAGCGACACGACGCCGAGCGTCCCGCGCGGACACCGAGCACTCGGGCACGCGCTCACCGGCAACGTGCTGTTTCGACACGTACGCGAGGCGACGAAGGCATCGGGGGCCGAGATTCGCCTGAATACGCGCGTGCAGCGGCTCGTCATCGACGCCTCGGGGCGCGTCATCGGAGCCGAAATGTGCGAGCTGCCGAGCTCGGGGCCGATCGCAAAGAAGCTCGCCCGGCTCCGGGCCCGGGCCACCCAGCTCGGCATGTTCAGCGAGCGCTTCTACGAGCGGACGATGCAGAAGATCGCCGACCTCGAGCGTGACCACGGACGCACGGTGCGCATCGGAGCGCGCGGCGGCGTCGTGCTCGCGGCGGGCGGGTTCGTGTACAACCGCGCGCTGATGCGGCGCTTCGCGGCGCCGTACCTGAAAGGCATGGCCCTCGGTACGGCGGCCGACGACGGCAGCGGCCTCTCGCTCGGGCAGACCGTCGGCGCCGGACTCGCACAGATGGATCGCGTCGGTGCCTGGCGGTTCATCAACCCGCCCGTGCCCATGGTCGAGGGCATCATGGTCGACGGCGAGGGTGAGCGTATCTGCAACGAGGAGCTCTACGGCTCGGCCATCGGCCAGAAGACGGTCGACGATCACGCCGGGCGCGCGTGGCTCGTGTTCGACAAGGCCGGACGCGATCGCGTGTTCGCCGATGTGAAGCGCGCCAAGAAGCTCAACTTTCAGTATGTCACGGCGCTCATCGCGCTCTTCATCAACCGAAAGCGAGCCGGCACGATCGGCGAGCTCGAAGAGAAGTGCTTGATCCCCCATCGCCAACTCGAGCGCACGATCACCGCCTACAACGAACGCGCGCGATCGGGCGCACCGGACGAGCAGGGCAAGTCGAAAGAGCACTTCGTGCCCCTCGGCAGCGGCCCGTACTACGCCGTGAACTGCACCATCGGCAACGCCTGGTTCCCACTGCCGTGCATCACGCTCGGTGGCCTGACGGTCGAAGGACTCTCAGGGCAGGTCCTGCACGAGAGCGGCACGCCGATCGAGGGGCTCTACGCGGCGGGGCGGACGGCCGCCGGTATCTGCTCGAACTCGTACATCAGCGGCCTGTCGCTCGCCGACTGCGTGTTCAGCGGCCGCAACTGCGGACGCTCGACGTCGACCGGCACCGCGCGCTGAGCGGGGCGCGGACCAAGCCGGAGCGGGGCGCGGGCCCCGACTCCGGTCAGAGTGCAGTCGCCTCGCCTTCGAGCGCCGCGCGAAACCCCGGGTCTCGAGCCTTGGCATCGGCCAGACGCTGCATCCCCCGGTCGATGGCCGGGTGGCCGTTCTCGAGGATCGCGACATCGTACGAGGGGCGCTTCTGCAGGCGCTCCCAGTACGCCGCGCACGCAGGGCGCTGGCCCGACCCGAGATAGAGATCGATCCAGCATGCCTGCCGAAGGCGTTCGAGGATCGCGCACCAGCCGACGTCAGCGAGCGTGAACTGATCGCCCACGATCCACGGCCCGCCGCGCTCCTCGAGTTCGGCCTCGAGCGCATCGAGGTGCCCGGCGACCAGAACGCGCGATCGCGCCATCAGCTTGGTTGCGGGCCCGAGCCGCGTGAAGCCGCGTAGGCCGAAGAGCTTGAGTGCGAGAAAGACCACGGGGCGGCGCCGATCGATGTGAAAGAGCAGGCCCTCGAGAATCTTCCATGTCGGGATGTCGTCGATCATCGCCGCGAAGAGCGGCACCGTCAGCGGCGGAACCGCGTTGCCCACGCCGTGGCCGAGGTCGGCCATCGGGTCGCCCACGATGCCCGTGCCATCGACGTGACGCTCGACGATCGCGCGCGCAGCGGGATCCTCGGGCATCAGCTGGGGATGACCGGGCGGCGCATGCTCGGCCGCGTACACGATCTGATCGTGCGACTCGTAGACCGGGTGCCCTTCGTGCACCAGCACCGGCACCGTGCCGGCCGGGTTCACGCGCAGGAAGTCGCGGCTCAGCGTCTCGTACGCGCCCGTCTCGATCAGGTGTACGTGATGGCCGACGTAGTCGATGCCGAGCTCGGTCAGGCAGAATCGCGCCTTCATCGAGCAGAGCGAGAGCGCGTTGTGGTAGAGCTCGAACTCGGCCTCGTGCGGTAGGGTGATCTCGCGGTGCAGCCCACCCTCAACGGGGTGGGTCTTGCGCTTCGACTTCTCGTACAGGAAGGCGCCGACCAATCCGGCCGCGACGAGCAGCGCGATCCACATGATGCGGGCTCCTCTCTCTGTCGTGCGTGCACGCGGGCCTTCACTCGCGCGTCGCCTCGATGCGCAACGCATGTGCAGCGCAGTCGATCTCGCTCGCGACCCACGCGCTCGTCGTGCGCCCCGACCGAGCGTACCGAAGCGCAGCCGACGATCGCGTTCGAGCTGCCGAGGCCACCGGGAGCAACGCCTTGCCCCCGAGGAAGCATGCAGCGAAAAAGCGGATCCGGCCGCGCGTCGATGCCGATTTCTCTGCACCGGCGAGGCCGTCTCGCCATATCCTCCCCCGATGGCGCGAACAGCGAATCAAGGCGACGCCTGGCTCCACGGTCGCACCGTCGATCTGCTGGTGGGGGCCGGGGCCGGCTATCTGATCACGGTGCCGCTGCTCGCCTACGCCGCGCGCGACGGTCTGCAGGCCTGGGCGCCCGAGACCGTGCTCGTCCTGAGCCTGCTCTTCAATACCCCGCACTACGGCGCCACGCTGATTCGCGTGCTCGGTACGCCCCGGGCACGCGCCCGCTACGGCGCGATCATGCGCTGGACGACCGCCGTGCTCGCCCTGCTCTTCGTGGCTGGCACCCAGCTCCCCTTGGTCGGATCCGCCATCATCACGGCTTACCTGCTCTGGAGCCCCTGGCACTTCGCCGGGCAGAACTACGGCCTCGCCCTCACCTTCATGCGACGCCAGGGCGTAGCGGTCGACGCAACGACTCGCCGCATGCTCTACGTCGCGTTCTGGCTCTCGTTCGGTGTCGCCCTGGCCGTGTTCCAGACCGAGGGGCAGTCGTCGACCTTCGCCGCCGACATCACGGCCACATCGGCCGGCCTGGGCGCGCTGCGGGCAGGGCTCCCCGCCACCTGGACGATCCCGATCGTGCTCGCGCTATCGGTGGCGTACGTCGTACTGACGCTCGTTTCGATCGTGCGCCTCGGCTCGGCCGGCGCTCCGCGCTCGGGCCTCTTCGCCGTCGCGTCGCTCGTCGCGTGCCAGGCGTGCTGGTTCGTCGTGCCGGCCATCGGCCTGGCCACCGGCTATCCGCTCACCTCACTCGCTTTCACCGCCTTCTGGGCATCGGTGGCGCATTCGGCGCAGTACCTCTGGGTCACGTCGTACTACACCCGGCGCGAAGAGGCGGGCTTCGGCTGGGGGGCGTGGACGCTGCGCGTGCTGCTCGCAGGCTCCTTCGCCGTCGTACTACCGGGCCTCGCCGCAGCGCATCTGCTGTCGGGCGCGCCTTCGTGGATCGGCGGCCTCGGGGTGCTCGGCGCTTCAGTCGTGAACCTGCATCACTTCGTGATCGACGGCGCGATCTGGAAGCTGCGCGATGGCCAGGTGGCCAAGATCCTGCTCGGCAACGACACCTCGGCCGACGTCGACGCCGAGCCATCGCGCGCCCTGCGCTGGAGTGCGCGCGGGCTCTGGGCCGCCGCGGTGCTCTGCACGCTGGCGCTCGTCGTCGAGATCTGGGACCTGCGCGCCGACGAGAGCGGCGATCTCGCTCGCCTCAAGTCGGCGGTGTGGCGCCTCGAGCTGATCGGACGCGATCGCGTCGACATGGTCGAGAAGCTCGGCCGCGCCTACATCGACGCCGGTCAGCGCGACGCCGGCCTCGACGTCATGCGGGGCGCGCTCGAGATCGAGCGCAGCCCGACCCTGCTGAACAACATCGCCTGGAAGCTCGCGACGGATCCGAAGTCGAATCGTGAAGAGCATCTCGAGGCGGTGGCCTACGCCGAAGAGGCCGTCGATCGCGAAGGACGAAGGCAGCCCGACTCCCTCGACACGCTCGCCGCGGCCTATGCGCGGGTCGGTCGCTTCAGGGACGCGGTCGCGACCTGCGATGCCGCGCTCGCGACGATCCGCGCGACGAATCTTCCTGGCGTGCCTGGCCTCGAGCAGCGGCTCGCGCTCTACCGAGCGGGCCGGCCCTACCTGAGCCACAACTGACCGCGCGGGCCGGCCTGACCTGAGCCACAACTGAACGAAGCCGAAGCGGGGCCCAGCCTCAGTGGCGCATGTGTCCTTCGGGTGCAGAGGGGCGTCCGCCCACGAGCATCGTCACCGCATCTTGAATGCCATCGAGCGAGAGCGGCAGCATCGGGAAGAGCTCTCCGATGATGCGCGTCGTCCGCGTGTACTCCCAGTCGGCCTGGGGATCGGGATTCAGCCAGACGACGCGTTCGAAGTGCTCCCGGATACGCTGCAGCCAGTCGATCCCGCGTGTATCGGCCTGATAGCGCGGGTTGATGTTGCCCCGCTCGCTCAGCAGCTCGGCGGGGTGCATGGCCGCATCGCCGATGATGAGCACCTTCCAGCGCTCGTCGAGGGTGCGCAGGATCTGCCCGGTCGGGAGCGCGTCCTTCACGTACATGTCGGCGGTCGTGCCGACGCGCTCGTAGATGCAGTTGTGGAAGTAGTAGGCCTTGAAGTCGCGCAAACCGCGTTCTTCGTGCAGTGCCGTCAGCAGCCGGCTGACCGGCTCGTAGTACGGATCCATCGTGCCACCGACGTCCATGAACAGCGCGAGACGTACGTTGTTGCGGCGCGGGGCCGTGTACTCGAGCTCGATCTCGCCCGCGTTCTTGCACGTGGTGTCGACGGTCGCGTCGATATCGAGCTCGTCCTGAGGCCCCGTGCGCGTCAGGTGACGCAGTCGCTTGAGCGCGAGCTTCGTGTTGCGCAGGTCGAGGTTCATGTCGGTGCGGTAGTCCTGGAATCGACGATCCTCGGCGACCTTCATGGCCGAGCGGTTGCGCGACTTCCCGCCGACTCGGATCCCGGTCGGATGCTCGCCGCCGTGCCCGAAGGGCGAGCGCCCCCCCGTGCCGATCCACTTGCCGCCGCCATCGTGCTGCTCGTCCTGCTCCTCGAGCGTCTCGAGGTACTTGCGCATGAGCTCGTCGGCGTCGAGCTCTTCGAGGGCCTTGCGCTGCTCCTCGGTGAGCTCTTCGAACTCCTTCGCTTCGGCGAGCCAGTCCCACAGCTCGTCGCTCGCCTCGAACTCGCCCTCGACGCCGTGAAAGATCTTCGCGAAGACGCGGTCGAAGGCGTCGTAGTAGGTCTCACTCTTGACGAGGATCGACTTCGAGAGGTTGTAGAAGGTGAGCAGATCGCTCTTGTGCAGGTTCTGCTCGAGCGCGGTCATCAGCATCTGCCACTCCTGGATGGAGACCGGCACGCCTTCTTCTTTCAGACCGTAGAACAGATCCAGGAACACCTTCGTACCTCGATGCGTGGCTACTGATTGTACTTGGGGCCGAGCTCCGACCATTCGGTGGGCATGGTGCCGCCCTGCTCTTCGTAGTTCGCGACGGCCACCGAATCCTGCTCGTTCTTCAGCAGCGAGCCCAGGAACGGGATGTGCTGCTCGAGCTGCTCCTGGCTGACGCCGGACCGCAGCAGCGCCGAGATCCAGTCGATGAGCTCACTCGTCGACGGCTTCTTGCGCAGCTCGTTCTGACCGCGAAGCCAGTAGAACTTGATCAGCACCTGGTCGAGCAGCGTCGTGTCGATGTTCGGGTGGTGCACGTCGACGATCTGCTTCATGAGCGGCGGCTCGGGGAACTCGATGAAGTGAAAGACGCAGCGGCGCAGAAACGCGTCCGGCAGCTCTTTCTCGTTGTTCGACGTGATGATGACGACGGGTCGCTCCTTCGCGACGACTTCGTCGCCGGTCTCCATCACCGTGAAGCGCATCTCGTCGATCTCGCGCAGGATGTCGTTCGGAAACTCGAGATCGGCCTTGTCGATCTCGTCGATCAGCAGCACGTGCCGATCCTTCGCCGCGAACACGCGCCCGAGCGGGCCGTACTTGATGTAGTGACGAATGTCGCTCACATCGCCGTCGCCGAAACGCGCGTCGTTCAGGCGCTGCAGCGTGTCGTAGACGTAGAGGCCCTCGTTCGCCTTCGACGTCGACTTGATGTGCCACTGCTCCATCGGCATGCCGAGCCCCTCGGCCACGTGGCGCGCGAGCAGGGTCTTGCCCGTGCCCGGTTCGCCCTTGATGAGCAGCGGGCGCTCGAGGGCGATCGCGCAGTTCACCGCCTCGACCAGCGACCGCGAGACGATGTAGCCGTCGGTGCCGGTGAACTTGTAAAAGTCGGGGTTGCTTCCTTCGGACATGCTCTTCCTCTGTGCGGGCCTCGCCCGCGTGCTGCTGCCTGGCTCGCCTCGGCGCTTCAGGCGCGCTCGTGAATGAGCGGCTTGGTCTCTTCGCCGAAGCGGACGGCGATCTTGCCGCGGCCGGTCACGGCCTGGACGACGCCCTGACCGAGCGTCGGGTGATCGATGGCATCGCCCGGCTCATACGACTCGCGCATGTTGTACGAACGCACCGGCTTCGACGGATCGGCTTCGATGATCTCGACCGTGGGCGCGGACTTCTTCGCCTTGGGCTTCGGCTTGAGCTTGCCGGCTCCCGATTCCCACGCGGCCTTGAAGCCGAAGGGTTCGTTCAGAACCGGACCGCCTTCGCCGTAGCTCCAGGGCGGATTGCCATCGAGATCCCACGACACGAAGAGCACCTCGACGCCGATCTGCTCCGAGATCTCGCGCCCGAGGCGCTCCATCTCGCG
This sequence comes from Myxococcota bacterium, assembly GCA_965250285.1. Lineage (GTDB taxonomy): Bacteria > Myxococcota_A > UBA9160 > UBA9160 > UBA4427 > CAYYSY01. Next base: position 5,731,738 of record OZ252299.1, on the reverse strand, counting down.
AATCCACGCCGCGCCCTTCTGCGCCTCTCGCTTGCGGCACAGCTCCCAGTAGCGGGGCGCGCCCGCGATGATGAGCGCCGGTGCCTGCTCCTTGTCGGTCGGGCGACCCGCCTTCTCCTCGATCTCGGCGCCGAGCTCTTCCTTGTTGCCGTCGACCATCGCGACGAGCGCGAGGCCGCGCAGCAACGCACGCAGGGGTGTGTCACCGGCGCCACCGCGCGTCGCATCGGGCGCCAAATAGCGCACGCACACCACCGCCGGTCGGCCGTCGGGCAGCAGGCCCAGCAGATCGATGTCATCGACACCCTTGTTCGGATCCGAGTCACCCTTGGCCTTGTCAGGCGCGGCGGTGCGCAGCGGCACCATCGCGTCGAGCACCGTCAGCTCGTCGCCGTTCGGCAGCTCGGGTGACGCCCCGCCCGCGGCAATGAATGCGGAGGTCGCGAGCGAGAGATGTCGATCGTCCTTGCCCTTCTGCGGGGCGGACGGAATCCGTACGTTCTTCTGCCCGAGGTACTTCTTGCCCTCGGCCGCGCGGCTCGGCGCGTTTCGCTTCTCGGCCTCGTAGTCGGCCTCGAGCGCCGCGCCGTTCAGTTCGGCGGCGCGAGCACGAAAGCCCTTCGCCTGCCGCACTTCGCGGTCTTCCGACAGCTCGATGAGCGGGTGCAGTCCCATTGGTTCTCCCGGTACCCGACCATGCGCGCGATCGGTCGGGCGGCCGGCTCTCGGCTGCCCCGCGTCGAGTGCGTCGCTCGGTGCCGAAAGACGACCGAGGTCGCGACCCGACGGCTGTGCGTGGTCGCCGATATGGCCCTACACCATGTTGCAGCGAGGGTTCGGCGACGCGCACTTCCGGTCACGAATGGTGCGGCGCGGCGGGCCATCGTCAGTCCACCCGGGGGCCCGGCGCTTCGCGACAGCTTAGCGGCATCGAGGAGCCGCGCGCGTCCGTTGACCCGCATCAAGCGATGCCATTACCCCACACCAAGGCCGTCAATCGGGGTCGATCACCCGAAGATCGCCGGAAGCACAGGCCCTCTGGGGATGCTGGTGGTGCGGGATCGTCGAATGGGACGCGTGACGGATCGCGGGTGCGTGCGGGGGCTCGGGCTGCGGTCGAAACCCGGAAGACCGAGTCAGACGGAGCGACGGAGCACGCCGGCACGCAGCTCGAGCACGACCTCTTCACCCGAGGTGGGTGCGAGCACGGTCGCATCGAGCGCCGCGCGATGCTCGAGAAAGCTCGCCTCTTCGGTCACGAGACCGTGGTCGAAGGCGACCGTGCGAACGTCGGATTGAGTCGGGTCGAAACCGGGGCGCGTGCGATGGCTGGGCGGCAATGTTGAACCTGGCGCTGCTTCGGGTCGGCCCGGAGTGTCCTCCACCCGGGCCGCCGCGATCTCCGACCCTTCGTATCGCGAGTCACGACGGGCACCTTGAGGTTAATCTGCGCATGCACACCCCGCGCAGTGTCGAAGTCGAGGGGTAACCTGGGCAGGCCCACCGAAAGCCCGGGCCCGGTCGGACGGGCGTCGGCGTGAGAATCGTCGTAGCCCGATCGACGTCGACGGGCGGAGCGCGCATTGAACGAGTCGTTCCATCTCTTCGAGCTCGTCCTGCTGCTCGGTCTCGCGGCCGGCGGACTCGCGGTCTTCGAGCGCTTCAAGCTGCCGGCCGTTGTCGGGTTCCTCGTGGTCGGTGCGCTGGCGGGGCCCGGCGCGCTCGGCTTGATCGATGATCCCGAGCGCGTGCGCGTGCTCGCCGAGCTCGGCGTCGTCTTTCTTCTCTTCGAGATCGGCCTCGAGCTGCCCATGGAGCGCCTGCGCGATCTCGGTCGCGAGGCGCTCCGCGTCGGCGGGCCGCAGGTCGTCGGCACCGCGGCCGTCACCGCCCTCGCCGGCACGTGGTTCGGACTCGCGTGGCCGGCTGCGGTGATTCTCGGTGCCGCGGTCGCGATGTCGAGCACCGCGCTCGTGATGAAGCTGCTGACCGACGAGGGCCAGGTCGACGCGCCCCATGGCCAGCTCGCGCTCTCGGTGCTGCTCTTCCAGGATCTCGCGGTCGTGCCGGTGCTCCTCGCGGTGCCGCTGCTCGCAGCGGGCAGCGGCGCCGATGGCGAAGCGCTCTTGCTGGCGATCGCGCGAATGGCCGCCGCCCTCGCGTTCTTGCTCTTCGTCGTGCGCTTCGTCGTGCCGCGGGTGCTCACGCGCGTGGCCCGCGAGGGCTCGGCCGACCTCTTCAGCCTGCTCGCGATCCTGCTCGTCCTCGGCTCCGCGTTCGTCGCCGAGGAGCTGGGCCTGACGCTCGCCGTCGGCGCGTTCCTCGCCGGCATGGCCGCGGCCCGCTCGCCGTTCGCGAGCCAGCTCTTCAGCGAAGTGGTGCCGCTGCGCGGCGTGCTGCTCGGGCTCTTCTTCACCGCCGTCGGCATGTTCTTCGATCCGTCGGCGCTGGCGGGCAACGAGCTCGCGGTTCTCCTCTATCTGGTCGCCACGGTGGTGCTGAAAGTCGGGCTCGTGACCGCGGCCAACTGGTGGTTCCTCGGTCGCAGCCGGCGCGCCGGGTTGATGGCCGGGCTCGCACTCGCGCAGACCGGCGAGTTCTCGTTCGTGCTGGCCGAGGCGGCGCGCCGAGCCGGGCTGCTCGACGCGGGCCTGCACCAGGTGATCCTCGCGGGCTCGATCCTGTCGCTGATCGCCAGCCCGTTCATCCTGCGCGCCGCACCCCGCATTACCGAACGAGTCTTCGCGTGGATCGAACGCGGCGAACAGCCGGGCGACGATCAGGCCGGCGACGCTGAAGCGCCTCTGCCCGATGGACCGGTCGTGCTGATCGGCTACGGGCCCACCGGCCAGACGCTCGCGCGGGTGCTGCGCTCGATGGGCGTCTCGTACACGGTGCTCGACGGCAACGCGAAGGGGGTCGAGGCGGCGAAGGCGCGGGGCGAGGACATCCACTTCGGCGACGCCACGCGTCCGGCCGTGCTCGAGCACATGGGTGTACGCGACGCCCGACTCATCGTGGTCGCGATCAGCGATCCGCTCGCCACGCGGCGGGTCGTCTCCCGACTGCGCGTCATGACCGACCGGGCGCGCATCCTCTCGCGCACACGCTATGTCGCCGACGTCGACAAGCTCTCGGAGGCCGGCGCCACCGAGATCGTTGCCGAAGAGTTCGAGGGCGGGATCGAGGTCGTCGCGCGCACCCTGGCCCACCTGGGCTCGCCGACCGGCGCGATCCAGCGCTTCACCGAGGCGCTGCGCGACGAGGGCTACGAGGCCATGCGCGCGGCCGCGATGATGCCGATCGATCCATGGGTGATGGAGGTGCTCGAAGAGGCCAGCCCCGAGTGGGTCGAGGTGCCGTACGGGTTCCCCGACGGTGCGAGCCTGCGCTCGCTCGACCTGCGTGCCCGAACGGGCTGCAGCGTGCTGATCGTCGAGCACCACGGTCAGAGCTTTCGCAACCCCGACGCCGATCATCCGCTGCACGGGGGCGATCGCCTGCTCGTGATCGGCGACGCGCCGGGTCTCGCGCAGCTCGAGCGGGCGCTCGCCGAGTCGGCGGATCCGGACATCGGCGATCCCAGCGACCTGCGCCCCTGAGCCCGCGAGAGAAACCGGCGCGAGAAGCGTCCGCGGCGAACGCGCGAACACATAGAAACGCGCGAACCGAGCGCCGACACTCTGAGCGCGCGCCGTTGTCTGCTACCCATTGCATGCATCGGTCGCGGGCGACGGACGACCCCTCCACCATGCCGTCGGCGCTCGCCCGATCCAGGTCGACCCGTCGTGCGAGCGCGCGTGCCGCTCGCGCACCGGGTCGCGAGCCCCCGGATCCCATGCCCCCTCGACATCTCGACGTCCACCGCGCCCTCGACACGTTCGCCCGCCGACACATCGGTCCCCGTGACCGCGACGTCCGCGAGATGCTCGATGCGCTCGGCTTCGACACGCTCGACGGGCTCGCCGACGCCACCGTGCCCGGCGCGATCCGGCTCAAGGCGCCGCTCGAGCTCGACGGTCTGCCCGACATCCCGCTCGGTGAGTTCGAGCTGCTCGAGCGCCTGAAAGAGATGGCGAGCGAGAACCTGGTCCATCGCTCGTACATCGGCATGGGCTACCACGACACCATCGTGCCGCCGGTCGTCCTCCGAAACGTGATGGAGAACCCGGGCTGGTACACGCAGTACACGCCGTACCAGGCCGAGATCAGTCAGGGCCGGCTCGAAGCGCTGCTGCTCTTCCAGACCATGGTCGCCGACCTGACCGGCCTGCCGCTCGCGGGCGCATCGCTGCTCGACGAGGCGACGGCCGCCGCCGAGGCCTTCAACATGTGCCGCGCCATCGCGAAGGGCGATCGTCGCACCTTCTTCGTGAGCGACGCGTGCCATCCCCAGACCATCGGCGTGGTGCGCACCCGCGCCGAAGCGGTCGGCGTCGAGGTCGTCGTCGGCGACGTCGAGACCGCCGACTTCGAAGCGCTCGCGCCGAGCGGCGTGCTGATCCAGTACCCGGCCAGCGATGGTCGCCTGGCCGATCCGCGCGCCGTGATCGAGCGCGCCCAGGCCGCCGGCGCGCTCGCGGTCGTGGCCGCGGATCTGCTCGCGCTCTGTCTGGTCGAGAGCCCCGGCACGCTCGGCGCCGACATCGCCGTCGGCAGCTCGCAGCGCTTCGGTGTGCCCATGGGCTTCGGCGGTCCGCACGCCGGCTACCTCTCGACGCTCGACAAGCATGCGCGCAAGCTACCGGGCCGACTCGTCGGCGTGTCGGTCGACCGCGCGGGCAAGACCGCGTACCGACTCGCGGTGCAGACGCGCGAGCAGCACATCCGCCGCGAGCGCGCGACGTCGAACATCTGCACCGCCCAGGTGCTGCTCGCGATCATGGCGAGCATGTACTGCGTGTATCACGGGCCCGAAGGCCTGCGCGACATTGCGGCGCGCGTGCACGCATTGGCGCGCTGCCTGGCCGCGGGGCTGCGTCGCCTCGGCCATACGGTGCGACACGACCAGTTCTTCGACACCGTACGCGTCGACGTGCAGGGCGGCTCGGCCGAGAGCGTCATCGGGGCGGCGTGGGAGCGGGGGCTCAACCTGCGCCCCTTCCTCGTCGAGAGCGCCGACGGCCATCTGCGAAGCGACGGCAGCGTCGGCGTCGCCCTCGACGAGACGACCCGGCCCGAGGACGTGCTCGAGATCCTCGAGTCGTTCGCCCCCGACGGCGTGCTGCCCTTCGAGTTCGCCGAACTCGAGGCCGACGCGTCGGTCGCGGTGCCCGACGCCCTCGAGCGCACGACGCCGTTGCTCACCCACGAGCACTTCACCGCGCATCACAGCGAGACCGAGATGCTGCGGTATCTGAACCGACTGCAGGCCCGCGACCTCTCGCTCACGACGTCGATGATCCCGCTCGGTTCGTGCACGATGAAGCTCAACGCGACGGTCGAGATGATCCCGGTGACCTGGCCCGAGTTCGGGCGCGTTCATCCCTATGCGCCGGCGGATCAAGTGCTCGGCTACCAGGCGCTCTTCGAGCAGCTCGAGACGTGGCTCGGCGAGATCACGGGCCTGCCCGCCGTGTCACTGCAGCCGAACGCGGGCAGCCAGGGCGAGCTCGCGGGTCTGCTCGCGATTCGTCGCTACCACCACGCGCGCGGTGACCAGCGCCGGGACGTCTGCCTGATCCCGGTCTCGGCGCACGGCACCAACGCCGCCAGCGCGGTCATCGCCGGCTTCCGCTGCGTGGCCGTCGCCTGCGATCAGGCGGGCAACGTCGACGTCGACGACCTCAAGACCAAGTGCGAGCTGCACGCCGACGATCTCGGCGCGCTCATGATCACGTACCCGTCGACCCACGGCGTCTTCGAGGCGCGGGTGAAGGACGTTTGCGAGCTGGTGCATCAGCACGGCGGTCAGGTGTACATGGACGGCGCGAACATGAACGCGCAGGTCGGGCTCACTTCGCCCGGCGCGGTCGGCGCCGACGTCTGCCACCTGAACCTGCACAAGACGTTCTCGATCCCCCACGGCGGCGGCGGGCCGGGCATGGGCCCGATCTGCGCGGGTGCGCATCTCGCCGACTTCATGCCGGGCGATCCGGTTCACGGCGAGGGCGCCGTCTCGGCCGCCGACTACGGCAGCGCCTCGATCCTCCCGATCAGCTGGGTGTACATCGCGCTCATGGGAGGCGAGGGGCTGACTCGCGCGAGCCAGATCGCGATCCTCAACGCCAACTACATGGCTCGGCAGCTCTCCGAGCACTACGACGTGCTGTACACGGGGCCGTCGGGTCTGGTCGCCCATGAGTTCATCGTCGACTGCCGACCTTTCGAGAAATCGACGGGCATCACCGTCGAAGACATCGCGAAGCGGCTGATGGACTACGGCTTCCATGCCCCGACGATGAGCTTCCCCGTCCCCGGCACCCTGATGATCGAGCCGACCGAGAGCGAGAGTCGCGAAGAGCTCGACCGGTTCTGCGACGCGATGATCCGCATTCGCGGAGAGATTCGCGCGATCGAGCAGGGCCAGATGGATCGCGACGACAATCCGCTGAAGGGCGCACCCCACACGGCCGCCGAGGTGACTTCGGACGACTGGCCCCACGCCTACTCGCGCGAGCAGGCCGCCTGGCCGGCCGGCTGGCTGCGCGACCACAAGTACTGGCCGCCGGTCGCGCGCATCGACAACGCCTACGGCGACCGGAACCTGATGTGCACCTGCCCGCCGCTGCTGGAGCTGGCCGAGGACTGAGCGGCGCTCGAGGGGATTTTGTGATCCCCAAGGGTGATTCGTGGGCATAAGCCCACGAGAATTCCCTTCAGATATCAGCCATCACTGATAGACTCACGCCGGTCGGTGTCCTGGGTCACAGGATCGGGGCCCCGCAGTGAGGCCCCCCTGTCTTGAATTCGTATGCCCCCAACGCTTCGATCGGGTTGTTCGACCTCTTGTGGTCGCCCGATCCGACCAGCCAGATGGCCATCGGGCTCGTGCTCGTGGCCTTCTTGCTGGCTGTGGCGTTCGTCTACGTCCCGTTGTTGATCCGTCTGTGGCGGGTGCTCTCGCTGAGCCGCGCCGTCTCTCTCGCCGCCGGTGACCGCGACCAGCCGACGCCCTCGCAGCGCAACGAGGTGATGTCCACATTCGCCGAGTCGTCGCTCGAGAGTGAGTGGGCCCTGTTCATCCAACGCTGGCGCGCGGCCCTGACGGACGGCGCCGACGAACGGTCGCCCGTGCGCTTCCTCGACGTCCTCGAAGAGCACCCGCTGCTCCCGATGGGAGCGCGGCGCTCGCTCCTGCCCGCGATCCCGTCGCTCTTCCTCGCGATCGGCCTGCTCGGCACCTTCGTCGGGCTCGGCCTCGCGCTCGGCAGCGAGGCATTCGACCCCGGCGACGCAGCCGATCCGATCGATACCGCCCGTCTGGTCGCCCAGGTCGGACTGTCGCTGCGGGCCTCGCTCTGGGGGATCGGCCTGTCGATCGTGGCCGGCATCGCGGGCCGAATGATCGACGGCGCCTTCGATGGCGCCGCATCGGTCCTCGACCGCAGCGTCCAGCGCTGCTTCCCGCTCGTTTCGAGTTCGGAGCTCACCGCATTCGGCCAGCGCGCACAGCACGAGTCGCTGGTCGCGCTCGGCAGCGAGCTGACGCGGTTCACCACCGACCTGACCGAGCGGATCGACCGGGGTCTGCAGCGCATCGAGCGCTCGACGGCCAACGCCGCCACGCTCGTCAGCGACGAGCAACGCGCCGGCGTACAGAGCGTGATCCGCGACCTCGCGCTGCAGGTGCGACAGGGCGTCGACGATCACATGGGCGCCCTCCAGGGCGCGCTCGAGCGCGCCACCGAGCACCAGGATTCAGTCACCGGCGGCCTCGCGGCGGCGTTCAATCAGATGGCCGATCAGAGCGAAGCACACGCACGCGTGACCCAGACCCTCGATGCCGCGGCGGCCACCGTCGACGCCGCCTCGGGGTCGTTCCGGCAGACCGTCGTCGACTTCCAGCCCGTGCTCTCGAGCCTGCGCGAAACCGGGGTGAGTCTCGACTCGACGGCCGAGCGCATCGACTCGACCCACGTCGTCGTGGCCCAGTCGGCCGAAGACGTCCGCGCCTCGCTGCAGCAGGCCGCCGCGGCCGTCGGCGAGCAGCGCGACTTCGTCGAGGTCAGCCTCGGCGAGATCCGCGCGACGCTCGAAGCGCTGTCCACCGGCCTGGGCGAGAACCTGACCAAGTCGCTCCGTGCCGTCGACGACGCGCTCGGCCAGACCGTCGGACGCCTGCGCGAGACGATCACCGAGAGCAACGACACCATCGAACGCATGAGCCAGCCCATGCGCTCGGCCGAGGGTACGGCGCGCGAGCTGCACAGCGCGCTCGAACGCGCGCGATCCGAGATCACGGGCCTCGGCGAGTGGATGACCCAGGCCATGAAGCCCGTGCGCTCGTCGCTCACCCAGCTCGACGAGCGCACGTCCGACGTCGCGCGCGCGCTCGCGAACTTCGGCGATCACGCGCTCGGCATGGACAAGACGATGGACGCCCTGCGCGGCGATCTGCGCGAAGAGGGCCGCAAGTTCCGAGCCTCGACGGCGGATCTCTCCCGAAAGCTCAACAACACGGCCGAGGCGCTGGCGACCATCGAGCAGGCGAGCGCGTCGCTCGACCCCCGCGCGGGCCGGGGCCCCTTCGGCTGGCCGAACCCCGCGACGAGCGGACCGCTCGCAGTCGAGGCCCAGGGCGCGCCGCCTTCCGACCCCGGCGGCGCCCCGACGGCTCCCTCGAGTACGTCCGAAGCGGCGACGAGCCAGACCCCCGCCCCGCAGATGAGCCGCGAAGCGCTTCGGCAGGGCACCGCAGCCCCGAGCTCCAATCCCGGTCCGCCTCCGACCGAGGGAGGACACCCGGCCTCGAGCTCGCCCGACCCGGCCGCGAGCCAGACTTCGCCCGGCTTCCGCATCGACCGCGCGCCGGCGCCCAGCGCGACGAGCGGCGACGAGCGCGGGAGCGGCCCGAGCTGGCCACCGGTCTCGGCGCCCCGGGCCAGCGGCTACGACTTTCTGCGCCAGACGTCGAGCGACCTCGCCAATGCGACGACCGGTCGCGCATCGTTCGCCGGTCGTGAGCTGGGGCCCGATCCGTATGCCCGCCGCGACGGCGCGCAGGGGGACCCGGCCGACGTCGGACCGCCCCGCCCGCTTGCGACCGACCTCGCCCCGGACGCGACCCTCGAGGAGAAGGCCGAGGAGCTGAGCCTCGCCGGCCTGCTCGGGGGCCGACCCGGCAGCGCCGACGCAGACTCGACGCCGAGCGACGCGGGGGCGGAGGACGAAACCCCGGCCGAAGAAGAGCAGGAGCGCTGAGCCGTGGCGCGCCGGCACTCGGCGTTCGGCGGCCGCGAGACCAGCCCCGCCGGCGACGTCTTCGTCGCGATCGCCTACATCGGCGCGGCCGTGGCCGGCATCCTGCTGCTGGTGGCTGCGGTGGATCGAGACGCACCGGTCCAGGCCCCGGTCGAGCCGGCCCCCGACCCGTCCCCGCGCATCCGCGCCGAGCTCGATGCGCGGTCGTCCCTCGCCCTCGCGTGGCGGGACACGCTTCGAGAGATCTGCGAGAACGTCGAGCTGCAGGCCGAGGGTTTGTCGCCCAGCTGCGAGACGGGCGCGATCACGTTCGGCGACCGGCTCTTCGACGATCCAACGAGCGCTCAGCTGAACGAAGAGGGCATGCGCAAGGTGCAGCTGGCGGTCTCGCTGTTGCTCCGATCACTGCGCCAGCGCGACGCCGTCTGGCAGAACGTCGAAGCGATCGAGCTGCGCGGCCACGCCGACCCGCGCGCCCGACGCGACCCGTATGTGACCAACCTCGTCGGATCGCATCAGCGACCGCTCGGCGTGATGATCTACCTGTCGAGTGAGTGGGCGCTCTCGAAGAGCGACCGTGACGACATGCAGCGGCTCGGGCTGATCTCGTCTTCGTCGTACGCCCGCCCGCCGGCGAGCTGCCCCGAGCGAAACCGCGAGTGTTATCCGTACTGGCGGCGCGTCGAGATCATCCCGCACATCCGCGGACAGCGGGTGCGCGACGACATGCAGCGACTCGTCGAGCGCGTGGATGCACTGCTGCCCCAATCAGCCGAGGGCAGCTGAACCGGCTTCGCGTGCCTCGAATGCAGAAGCGCCCGGCCCGCGTGCTCCGCGCACGCGAACCGGGCCTCGATGCATCCCTTGCCTTCGTCCTCGAGGTGCTCGGACTACTCGGACTAGAGGGACCGGGCGATGTACTCGTAGGCCACGGTCGAGACCGGAAGCCCCTTCTTCTTCGCCTGGCTGCGCAAGGACTTCAGCTCGATGTCCGTGAGCATCACCGCCACCCGGTTTCGCCGCGAATCGGGTGACGGGCCCTTGCCGGAGCCCTTCGGGCGACCCGCGCCCGGGCGCCGGCCTCCCCAGGTCCCCTTCTTCTTTGCCGTCTTCTTCGAACTCTTTCGTGCTGCCATTGCGTCTCCGTCAATTCGGACCCGTCGAGAGAGCATGTCCAGCCACATGGCGATGTGTTGGCCCGGGGACGTGATGCCGATGCTCGTCCGCGTGCGGGGGCGATGGTCGCAGGTGGTGCCCTGCGACCCGTCCGCACGAGCGTTCGGCACGACCTCCCCGGTTCGGCTCGATCGACCTGCCGCGCATGCCCGAGGGCATGGAGCCCGATTCCGTTGGCGGCTGAAGCAAGGGATCTGGTGGGCCCGACCCGTTGTTCCGATAACGAGACCCGCAGGATCTTGAAAATCGGTGTGCTTAACAAGGGGCGGTCATCGCGAGCATCCCTCTCCAACCCGCCTTGTGATATAGCGCCTTCGCACTCGATTCCCACGTGAATCGCGTGATTTAGAGCGAAAAGGCGACACCGTGCTCGGTCACATGCGGTGTCGGTTTCACAAACGGACCGGTTTTCGAGTGGCTCGAACCAAGGGTTTCGATCGATGCCACGGAGCTTTCGCATGGGTCGAGCCGCACCCGTTCGGGGGCGCCGAGACGTCGATCCACCCATGGACCTCGATCCAGACCAGAGTCCAACACCAGACGGTGACGTGACTCTTCGCATCGCCCTGTCACGTCGAAGGGCGAGCCGTGTCGCCGAGCGATGGAACGCCCTTCGGTCGGGGCCGTGACGGCGCGTGCGCGTACACCCGTGGCGATCGGCTCAGTCGTCGTCGCGCGACGTGGGACGGCGTCCCCGCTTGGTCTCGCCGCGGCGCCGCTTCTCACCGAGGCGTCGCTCGACCGAGCCCCGCGTCGGCTTGGTCGCGCGACGCGGCGGGCCGGGTGGCGTCAGCGCTTCACGCACGATCGCCGCGAGCCGGCGCCGCGCCTCGGCGCGGTTGCGCGTCTGCTCGCGGCTGGCCTGGGCGTGCACGACGAGCTCACCTCGCGCGGTCAGCCGCGAGGCCAGTCGCTCGAGCACGCGCGCCCGGCGAGCGTCATCGAGGGCAACGCTGCGGCGGACATCCCACAGAAGGCTGACCCGGGTGGCGACCTTGTTGGTGCGCTGCCCCCCGGGCCCGCTCGATCGGCTGACGCGAACCGACAGCTCGCGGGCCGGGATCGACACACCGAAGCCGACGTCGAGATCCCCGCCCGCATCGCCGTCGCTCGGCGGTCTTCCACGCCCGGTGCCGTCTCGGTCTGCCATCGTGAACGGGACTCTACCGATCGCGGACCGGTGTGCCGCTTCGGGCGCGTGGCCGGGCGCTGGAACCTTTGCACTCGCACTGCAATTGGAACGCGCCCCCTCGGCACCCTGCGGTGTCGGCGAAGCCCTTCAGCGTGAGGCACCGGCGGACGATTGAGAGGGTGACCCAACCCACGCCGCCGCCGGGGCGGCGCATCACCGTCGCGGAACATCCGAACTTGGCCCACTCGACCGAAGACCCGTTGATCCTGCTGCTGCACGACGGAGAGCTGCGCGATCTACGCTCCCAGCTCGACGCGTTCGGGATCCCGATCCGGGAGCGCGTCGGCGCGCTCCGGCCGGCCGAGGCGAAGGCCCAGTGGCGCACCGTGATCGCGACGCCCAAGCGGCTGCTCGAGTTCAGTCAGCCAGGCGGCCCGCGCCCGACGCTCGTCGCCATCGCCGACCAGGCTTCGAAGACGCTGCGCAGTCAGATGCAGCGTCTGCGCATCGACTACGTCGTGAATCGACCCGTGCATCCGATGGCGCTGCGGCTGCTGCTCCTGCACGCGGTCTACAACGGCCCCGAACGGCGCAAGCGCGAACGCGTCAGCATTGGCGCCGAGATTCGCGTGCGCACCGGCCTCTTCGCCAAGCCGGCCACGCTCGCCGAGATCTCGCAGAAGGGCGCCCGCATCCTCACCGATCAACCGGTCGAGAAGGGCACGAAACTGCGCCTCGCGATCGGCCGAGAGCTCACGAAGGCCGGCATGCTGCGCGTGAACGGCACGGCCGTCCGCATCCAGGACGGCGACGAAGACGGCACGATCGTCGGCATCCGCTTCGACGAGATGAGCAAGAAGGCAGCCGAGCACGTCAAGCGATTCGTCGATCTGCACCGACGAGGTCCCGTGCAGGTGCGCCACCAGGTGGCCGGCGTCTCGCGCGTGATGAACAACGTCGCCGAATCTTCGCCGGTCGCCGAGCGCCCGGCGCGACCGGCGCCCGCTCGCGCGAAGACCGCTCCCAAGGTCGCATCGGTCGTTGGCCCGGCAGCGCCGGCGGCGGTCGCTGAGCCCGCACCGAACGAGCGCCGCGGCGCCGATCGCGTGAACTACGAGAGCCGAGTCGTCGCGCTGGTCGACGAGGCCGCGCGCGTCTTTCTCGGCCGCGACATCTCCACCGGCGGCATGCGGGTCGATAGCCACCCCGAGCTCGGCCTCGGATTCAAGGTCAAGCTCGCGCTCCACGCCGGCCCGCGCAGTGAGCCCGTGCTCGTCGAGGCCGTGGTCGATCGCGATGATGGCCCCGACGGCATCTTCCTGCGCTTCCTGAACCTGACCGACGGTCTGGCCCGAGAGATCACGCAGGTGATGCAGCGGGTCGACGTGAGCGACGGCGACGACGAAGCCGGGCTCGTCGTTTCGGAGCTGATCGCGGTCGAGGCGGCGGCGACCTGACGTCGGCGCAGCCTGCCGGCGCGCCGCCGATCGGGGCGGTTCGAAGCCGGCGCCGGCGCGTCACCGATCGGGGCGGTCCGAAATCAGCGCGGCCGCCGACCCGCACCCGACTCAGCGCGCGTCGCGCGGCCTCAGCTCGTCAGCCCCGGCCGCGTCGAGCGTCGTGATCGTCACGACGTCTTCCGCCACCGCCTCACCTCGCCGCACCTGCACCCCCCGAGCGCGCACCAGCGCGTCGACGCCGTCGTCGATCACCTCGTAGCGCTCGCCCGACACCTCGACGAGGCGTGTCGCAAGCGGCGGTGGCTTCTGCTCGAACGCAGCGGCGTGGAGCATCTCGACGCCGAAGGGCGGCACGACCTCGAGCCTTCCGGGGTACGCGATGGCGCTGTGCGCACGCTGTGCCTCGACGTGGAACGATTCTTCGATGGGCACTGTGAGGCCGTTCGGCAGCACGTAGACGAGTCGCACCCAGGCCGGGCCGTTGACGCGCAGAAAGACCCGAATCGCCTCGCCTTCGGTGTAGCTCACGCGATCGCGCCCGCGGTCGGTCCACAGCTCGACGCGCAGCGCGCGCGCGGCGCGCTTCGACGGCTTCGGCGGTGGCGCGACCGAGTGGGCGAGTCGATCCCGCTTCGCGAGGGCGGGCTTCCAGTTCCCGGGTCGCAAGGCGACGCCGTCGGGCACGGCGCCGCGTTCGAGGGGCGTGGCCGCGCTCGCAAGCAGCGTCCCGGTGCCGAACTCTCGCGCGATGACCGTCAGCCGCACCACCTCGCCGGTCTCGAGATGCGAGCCTTCGATGCCGATGCGGCGCGGATCGTCGGGCAGCGACATCGGCTCGTTCCAGGCCCGCGCCAGCGCGCGTTCGACCTCGGTGGCCATGACCTGGCCGAAAGGGCTCGGTAGATCGGTCGACGAGTCGGCGAGCGCGGCGACGTCGAGGCGACGCGGCCGCGCGAACCCCTGGGCGACGAGCTGAGCAGCGAGACGATCGGCGGCCTCCCCGACGCTCGAAGCCGGCGCATCGGCCCGGGCTCGCTCCGCGCGCTCGAGGTCGCGCACGATGCGTTCGAGCCGCGCCGGTGCCTCCGACCCGTCGCCCCCCGCGCCCAGCGCGACCGACACCGCATCGTGTCGAAGCGCCTCGGCGTGCGCCGCGCGACAGCGACCGAGCCGACGCTCGGCGCCCGCTTCGTCGCCCGTCTCGCGCGCGAGCTCGGCGTCGGCGAGACAGGCCTCGGCGCGCACCAGCGCGCGGTCGCGCAGGCTGCGGCGCCGCGCGGTGGCCCGCTCGCGCTCGACGACCGCCAGCGCATGGACACGGCGCGAGTCGCGGTGAATCTCGAAGCGCACGTCCTGCAGCTCGAGCTGGGACGACGTCCGCGTCAGCGTTGCGACGCTCTCGTCGTAGCGGCCGTCGTCTTCTCGGCGATCGTCTTCGAGCTCGAACTCGACCCGCACGCTGATCGCCTGCGCGAGCGACGCCATCGCCGCCTGACGCGCGCGCACCTCGGCGTCCCGCCCCCGCGCCTGGCCATAGCCGGTGACGTAGCGCTCGGCGGGGTAGCGCTTGGCCCGCCCACCCGAGTCGACCCAGTCGGGCGAAGCGGCGGCGACGGTCGGGAGCATGCTCGCGACGAAGAGCACCACCGCGACGACCACCCCCCGGTGCCGCCGCGCCCGATCCGTCCCCGCCGCCCTTGTCCACATGCCTGGCTCCTCCTCGCGCCGCGCGCCCGCCCGTCTCACCCGGGGCCGTCGTCGTGGCAGGGAGGGCCCGGCTGCGCGGGCGGGGTTCCACACGCAGGCCGGTGGCGGAACGCCTGACCGGAGCCCGGCCCGCACCCAAGAACGCACCCCGAGCGCGATCCCCCTGCAGAGGCCGGGCGGAGCCGCCGGGGACGAGCCCGCCCCGCACGACTCGCGTGCGAGCCCCGGGGCAGCGAGGAGTAGAGACAATGCGCATCAAGCCCGATGGAGGCGCCGCAGAGCGGCCGCCGACGTGCGGGGGCGAAGGCGCCGCCCGGCGGCGTCGAGCCCGATCGAGCGTCGCGCTCGTCTGGATGATCGCCGGAGCCGTCGCATTGACGGCCGCGTGCAAGCACCGACCGCCCCCCGGCGCCGCCATGGCCGACGAGCTCGACGGCGCGCCCGAGTGGGTGAGCCGAGGCTGCGCGGCGTATTGGGGAGACGACGACGGCGCGCGCATCTGCGGCGTCGGTGCCGTGGCGGGCACGCGCAACGCCGCGCTCGCGCGGACGGCGGCCATGGGCCGGGCGCGCGCCGAGATCGCACGGAGCCTGCAGACCAAGGTGCGCGCCATGCTGAAGGACTACTCATCGACGACGACCGGCGGCGACGAGTTCGGCATCGCCGCCGCCGACGAGCAGACGATCGATGACGTCAGCAAGCAGATCACGTCGATGACGCTCTCGGGCACGGCGCTGCAGGACACGTGGATCTCGAACAACGGCACGCTCTACACGCTGGTCGCCCTCGACGTCGAGCGCTTCAACGACTCGATCAGCGGCATGACGAACCTGTCCGAGTCGATCCGGACGGCGGTCCGCGAGCGGGCCGACGCCGCGTTCCGCGAGCTCGATGAGGAGACCGGTGTGGCCCCGATGCAGGCCGAACGCGCACCGCGCGACGCCGCCGACCCGCCGCGCGACGATCGCCCCGCGCCATCGCAGCGAAGCGAGTGGGACGACGGCGCGCCGCGCACCTCGAGCGTCGAGTGAGCCGAAGCCCCGGGCGCAGCCGGCGCGCGGCTCCGGTCACGCACGTGCTTTGCGTGCTCGGAGTCGCCGCCCTGCTCGGTTCGCTCGAGCCGACCGCGGCGGTCGCCGATCCGGGCGCCCTCGACGTGCCACCGGGGTGCGCGCTCGGCATCGGCGGGCCGGCGCTGCGCGAGGCGACGAGCCTGCGCGAAGCGCGCGATGCCGCGTTCGCTGCGCTGGCGGCCGAGCAGGGCCCGACCGAGGTGACGAGCGAGATCGCCTGGCGCGACGCGCAGATGCGAGAGGTCGCCACTGAACGCGTGAGCGGCGTGCTGCGCGGGGTCTACATCGCCGCACTCAGGCGGCACGGCGAGGGTCGCATCGACGTCGTCGCGTGTGGCCCCAAGGCGGCGCCGCCTGCGCGGGCGCGGCGCTCACCCGGCGTGCGGCCGATCTGGCCGAGGCCCCTCCCCCGGCGGCGCGACTGCGCCCTCGGCGTCGCGGGCGTCGATCTGAGTGCGCAGCGACGCACGGCGAGCGCGCGGCGCGATGCGCTCGAGATGCTCGCCCGCCGCTTCGAAGCGCAGGTCGATCACAGCCTGACGCTACACGGCGGCCGCCGGCTCGACCGCACGCACGCCGTCCGAGCCACCCCCGATGCGCGGGCCCGGGTCGAGGCGCGGGCCGGCGACCTCGTCGAGTCGCAGTGGCTCGACGAACGCGGGCGCGGGCCGCTCGGTCTGCCTGGCTTGCTCTACCTGCAGATCTGCCTCCCCAGCGACTGAGCCCCGCACGTTCTCGCGCGCCGCAGCCCGAGGGTCTCAACTGGTCGGGGAGTCCGACCGATGAACGGGGGACGCGCGCCGTTCGCGCCACCGCGGAACGCTGCCGCAGGAACCGAATGCCGATGCCGATGCTTCGCGACATCGCGCCCCGCGCGCTCGAGTCGATCCTCGCCCGCGAGCGCCGCTGGGCGACCCGCCACGGTCTCGCGCTCGACGTCTCGGGCGACCACCTCAGCGACGCCGACGACGCGCTGTGCGTGCCGCTCGGCGAAGACGAACGCGAGCGGCTCGGCCGCCATCCCGACCGCCCGCTCGGCGAGGTCGGCAAGCCGGCCGCGGTCAGCCGGCTCGGTTCGGCGTGGGGAATCGCGTGCAACCTGATCGCGGTGGTCGGCCCCGATGCGATCGGCGGCCTGCTCTCGAGCGTGGGTGCACCGGGCGAGCCCGTGCGGCGCGGCTGGGTGCACCCCTCCGATTCGCTCGACGCAGGCACGCCCCCGACGCCACTCGTGCGCATCGATCGCGGCGGTGACCGACCGGTGTTCATCGAGATCCGGGGTGCCGAGCTCGCGCACGGCGCGTCGGCCTGCGCCCACGTCCTGCCCGATCCGCCGACGGGCTGGGGCGATCTCGAGGGGTGCCGGCAGCTCGCCGCCCAGGCGACCCGCGGCGAAGGCGTGCCGAGCGCGCGCATGCTGCGTCGCATTCGCAGCCTGTGCCGCACACTGGGACGCCGGGGGTTCCGCTACGTCGTCGTGCGGCCGCAATTCGACGCGCACTTCGACGACGCCCTGCGTCGCCATTTCGACGGCATTCGCATGCGCATCGGCGGCGAGGTCGACTTCGACGCGGTCGATCTCGCCACGCTGCACACCCGCCTTGCGCGCTGCGCAGAGTCGCCGCACCCGGCCCTCGGCTGGCTCGCCGAGCGATATCTGGACACGCCCGCCCGCTGAGCGGTTCGTCCAGATCGGCTCGCCCCCGCGGTGTAACCGAATCGCACGGATCGCGTACTCTCGATCCCGGCCTGGCACACGCGCCGCACGGGCTCGGGAGAACGGAGGACGCCCTTGCTGATTCGATCGGCCCCCGACGTCGCGGAACGCGACGTGACCGACCGCCGCCACTACCTCGATCGCCGCTCATTCATCGGCGGCACACTCGGGCTGGGGGCGGCCGCGCTCGCGGGCTCCCTCGGCGCGCCGGGCGCTGCGCAGGCGGCCATGCTGCCCGCGAGCGGCCCGCTCGACAACGTGCAGCCGAACTCGAAGAAGCTCGCGCCCCTCGGTGCCGACGACGAGATCACGCCGATCGACGACGCGACCAGCTACAACAACTTCTACGAGCTCGGCACGGGCAAGGACGACCCGGCGCGCAACGCCGGTTCGCTGAAGACCCGCCCCTGGAACGTCGCCATCGAGGGGGCGGTCGCGAAGCCCGGCAGCATCGGCATCGAAGACCTGATTCGCCCCTACGACCTCGAGGAGCGCATCTACCGACTGCGCTGCGTCGAGGCGTGGTCGATGGTGATCCCGTGGGTCGGCGTGCCGCTCGGCAAGGTGCTCGAGCGTTTCGAGCCGACGAGCGATGCGAAGTACGTGGCTTTCGAGACGCTCTATGACCCGGAGCAGCTGCCAGGCCAGCGGCGACGCGTGTTGCAGTGGCCCTATCGCGAAGGCCTGCGCATGGACGAAGCGATGAATCCGCTGTCGCTGCTCGCGGTGGGCATGTACGGCGAGGTGCTGCCCGGCCAGAACGGCGCGCCCATTCGCCTGGTGGTGCCCTGGAAGTACGGCTTCAAGTCGATCAAGTCGATCGTGAAGATCCGGCTCCAGAAGGAGATGCCCTACACGAGCTGGAGCGCCGAGAACCCGCGCGAGTACGGCTTCTACGCGAATGTGAACCCCGACGTCGACCACCCGCGCTGGAGCCAGTCGCGCGAGCGCCGCATCGGCGAGTTCTTCAAGCGCCCGACGCTGCCCTTCAACGGCTACGGCGACCAGGTCGCCTCGCTCTACAAGGGCATGGATCTGAGCCGCAACTACTGAGGCACGATCGATCCGACTCACGGCCGCCGCGTGATGCACGGCCGGTTCGGATCTGAGCCGCAACGTCTGAGGAGCGACCGATGAAGACGCGCCGCGACACCCTGATCGTCACCGCCATCGGGCTGCTGCCGCTCGTCGGCGTGGGCGTCGGGGCCGTGCTCGGCAAGCTCTCGGCCAATCCGATCGAAGACATCACGCACGTGACCGGCGAGTGGGCGCTTCGTCTGCTGGTCGTCACCCTCGCGATCACGCCGCTTCGACGCGTGACCGGCTGGTCGCGCCTCGCGCCCCAGCGCCGCACGCTCGGCCTGCTCGCGTTCGCCTACGCCGTGCTCCACATGCTCACGTGGGCCGTACTCGATCAGGGGCTGCACTGGCCCTCGATCCAGGAAGACCTGAGCAAGCGCCCGTTCGTCTGGCTCGGGGCGACCGGACTGCTCGCCATGCTGCCGCTGGCGATCACCTCGACCCGGGCCTGGATGCGCCGGCTCGGGGCGCGCTGGCGCGTACTGCATCGCCTGGTCTGGGTCGCGGCCGTCGCGGCCGTCGCCCACTACTACTGGCTCGTGAAGGCCGACGTCGTGCAGCCGCTCGTGTTCGCGGGCCTCGTCGTCGTGCTGCTCGCCGCGCGCTTCTGGCCGACGCGGCGGCGCGCGCGCACATCGACGCCCGCCGCCAGCACCGCGAGCTGAGCGTTCGCGCGTCGCCCTCGGGTGGGCGCGCTGGGGTGTCCCGCCTGCGACCGAAATCCCGGCCCGATCGCACTTCGGCTTCGGCACGAATCGACCGATATGGGCGCGCTGGGGCGTCCTCGCTTCGACCGAAATCCCGGCCCGATCGCGCTTCGGCTTCGGCACGAATCGACCGATTATGCGAACTTGGGGCGCCTTCCGATCCCCAGAGAGGTCCGACCCTTTGAGCGCCGGCGCAGAAGCAGAGCCCTACCCGAGCGACGTCCGCATCCTCGAGCGCGACGGCCGCACCTTCATCCTCGTCGGGACGGCGCACATCTCGCAGACCTCGGTCGATCTGGTGCGGCGCGTGATCGAGCAGGAGCGCCCCGATACGGTCTGCATCGAGCTCGACGAGCGGCGCTATCAAGCACTGAGCGAAGCCAAGCAGTTCGAAGCGCAGGATCTGCGCGAGATCATCCGCAACCAGCAGCTCACGACGCTGATCGTGAACCTCATGCTCTCGGCCTATCAGCGCCGGCTCGGTCTCAAGCTCGGGGTGACGCCGGGCAGCGAACTGCTCGAGGCGGCGCGCACCGCCGAGGCGCTCGAGATCCCCGTCGCCCTCTGCGATCGCGACATCCGCATCACGCTGCGCCGGGCGTGGGCGGGCCTCGGTCTCTGGCGCAAGCTGCAGGCGCTCTCGGGTCTGCTCGCGAGTGCGTTCGAGAGCCCCGAGCTCTCCGAAGAAGAGCTCGAGCGCATCCGCGAGCAGGACGTGCTGAGCGAGCTCATGGCCGAGCTCGGCGAGTCGTTGCCCGAGCTCAAGCAAGTGCTCATCGACGAACGCGACGCCTACCTCGCCGAGAAGATCGTCGAGTCGTCGGGCGAACGCGTCGTCGCCGTCGTCGGCGCGGGGCACGTCGCGGGTATGACCCGCGCGATCGAGAGCGGCGAGCCCGTCGACCTCGCGGCGATCGAGGAGATTCCGCCCGTCTCGAGCGTGTGGAAGTGGGTGGGCTGGGCGATCCCCGCCTTCATCGTGGGCTCGATCGCGTACATCGGCGCAACCCAGGGCGCCGGCGAAGCCGGCGACAACGCGCTCTATTGGTTCGTCGCGAACGCCGTGCCGGCCGGCATCGGCGCGTTGATCGCGCTGGCGCACCCGATCACCATCGTGGCGGCCGCCGTCTCTGCGCCCTTCACGAGCCTGACGCCCGTCATCGGCGCGGGCTATGTCGCGGCGTTCGTTCAGCTGTGGGTTCAGCCGCCCCGCGTCTCCGAGTTTCGCGACGTCGGCAACGATGCCCTCGAGTGGAAGGGTTGGCTGCGCAACCGGCTGCTCAAGATCCTCACGGCATTCATCGCGGTGTCGCTCGGCAGCATCCTCGGCAGCGTGGTCGGCGGGGTCGAGATCGCGCGCAACCTCTTCCCGGGCTGATCCCCGATCCATCGCCCGGCCCGGGCTCCGCGATGGGCGGACCCGGCGCTGAGCACGCCCGCCCGACACGGAAGACACGACGGGCGCAGCGCTTCGCCCTGCTAGCCTCGCCTCATGGAAGCCGTGTCGACGCTCCTGCAGCAGGGGGGGCCGCTGCTCCTGCTGGCGTGCGTGATCCTCGCCGGGATCGGTGCGGGATCGCTCGCGCACCGCCTCGGCCTGCCGGGCATCACCGGCCAGATCCTCGTCGGCGTCGCGCTCGGTCGCGCGGGCCTCGACCTCGTCGGCGAAGAAGCGATCGACTCGCTCGCGCCGCTCACCGATCTCGCCCTCGGACTGATCGCCGTCACCGTCGGCGCCCACCTGAACCTCGATCGCTTGCGCAATGCCGGACGCCGCCTCGGCGCGCTGCTGCTCTTCGAGTCGCTCGTCACGCCGCTGGTCGTATTCGCCACGCTCACTTGGATCGGCGGCGCGCCGCCGACCCTCGCCCTGCTGCTCGGCACCGTGGCCGTCGCAACGGCGCCCGCCACCATCGTCGCCGTCGTCCGCGAGTGCCGCGCGAAGGGCGTCTTCGTGAAGACGCTGATCGCGGCCGTCGCGCTCAACAACATGGCGTGCATCGCGCTGTTCGAGATCGCGCGGGTGATTGGCCTCTCGTGGCTGCCCGGCGCCGACCCCGACCTGCGCGCCGGTGCCCCCTGGACGGCCGTCGGTGAGCTCGGCCTCCCGCTGCTGCTCGGCTCGCTCGCGGCCCTCGCGCTCGATCAGGTCTGCCGGCTGACCCACCGCCCCGAGCGCGTCGCCACCGGGGCCGTGCTCGCGCTCGTGCTCACGTCGGGCCTGGCCAACGCCCTCGACGTCTCGCCGATGCTCTCGTGCCTCGTGCTCGGCGTCGTGCAGACGAACGTCACGCAGACCCGCAGCCATCTCGTCGACTCGGTCTTCGCCGACTTCGAGCCCGTGATCCTCGCCGTCTTCTTCACGCTCGCGGGCATGCACCTCGACGTCTCGCACATCGGCACCGTGGGCACGCTCGCCGGGCTCTACTTCGTCGCGCGCATGGGCGGCAAGTGGCTCGCCGCCGACCTCGCCATGCGCATCGCCCAGGCCACCGATCGCGTGCGTCGCAACCTGGGTCTGGCGTTGGTGCCCCAGGCCGGCGTCGCCGTCGGGCTCGTGCTCGTGATCCAGCGCGACCCGGCCTACGCCGACATGGCCGGGCTCTTCACCGACATCGTGCTGAGCGTGGTGACCCTGAACGAGATCATCGGCCCCGTGCTCACGCGGCGAGCGCTCAAGCGCGCGGGAGAGATCGACCGCGACCGCTTGCGGCTGATCGACTTCTTGCAGGAGGAGCACATCGTCACCGGGTTCCGCGCCGAGTCGAAGGAGCAGGCGATCGAGAAGCTCGTCGATCTGATGATCCGACGGCACGGTCTCAAGTCGATCTCGCGGGACGACCTGCTGAAGAGCGTGCTCGACCGCGAGGCCCAGGCCTCGACGTGCCTCGGCGGCGGTCTCTCGGTGCCCCACGGCATCCTGCCGCCGGGCCTCGCGATGACGGGCGTGATGGCGCTCTCGCGGGAGGGGCTGCCCTTCGACACGCCCGACGGCCAGCCCGTCCACTGCGTGGTGCTGCTCGGGACCGCCCCCGAAGAGCGGGACCGCCACCTCCAGGTGCTCGCCACGCTTGCACGCACCGTCGGCATCGACCCCGACATCCAGGAGGATCTCTTTCAGGCGAAGAGCCCGGCCCACGCCTACGACCTGCTCCACGGCGAGGAGAGCGAGGATTTCAACTTCTTCCTCGAGACCGACGAGACTCGCTGAGCGCGCACGCGCGGCCCCCGCGGCCGGCCGGCGTCCCGAAATCGAGACGGGCTCGATGCCGCCCCGGATCCCCCCGAACGAGCCTCAAGTCGCCCGCGCGGGGCTCCGATGACGCGGACGTCTCGCCGGATCGACGAGCCGAGGGGCTCGGCCGAGCGGCGTGACGCTCGAGGAAGGGATCGTCATGAAGCTCATCCGCATCGCCCGCCGCGCTCTCGCGACCACGGTCGTCGTCACGCTGCTCGGGGTCTCCGCGACCTACGCCGACGGCTTCGAACGCGACGTGCACACGGATCCGGGCGCCGAGAGCACCTCGCCCATCACCTTCGATCTGCTCTTCCTCCGCCCGGTCGGACTCGTCAGCATGTTCGCCGGCACGGCGCTCTTCCTGGCGCCGGTTACGCCGCTCACGCTGGTGAGCCGGCCCGGCGACATCGGCAAGCCGTTCAACTCGATGGTGGTGAAGCCCGCCCGCTACGTGTTCGCCGACCCGCTCGGCCAGCACTGAGCCGAATCCCCCGGCGCATGCGGGCCGGCCCGAACGGCCCACCCCGTGATTCCGGCGCCTCACCGGCGCCGCTGCTGCTACCCTGCCCAGACGGCTGGGCTCGTTGCCCGGCGTGCCGAGCTTCTGGCGCTGGGGGGCGTATGCGTAGCTATCTCGACTTGTTGCAAAAGGTGCTCGAAGAGGGCGTCGACAAGGCGGACCGCACCGGCACCGGCACGCGCAGCTTGTTCGGCGCGCAGCTGCGATTCGATCTCACCCAGGGGTTCCCCCTCGTCACGACCAAGCGCATCCACATGAAGAGCGTGATCCACGAGCTCCTGTGGTTCGTGGCCGGCGACACGAACGTCCGCTACCTGCAGGACAACGGCGTGTCGATCTGGGACGAGTGGGCGGACGAAGACGGCGAGCTCGGCCCCGTCTACGGCTCGCAGTGGCGCAGCTGGCCCACCCCGGGAGGTGAGCACGTCGACCAGCTGACCGACGTGATCGAGCAGATTCGCACCGATCCCGACTCACGACGCCACATCGTGTCGGCCTGGAACGTGGCCGAAGTACCGAATATGAAGCTGCCCCCGTGCCACATGATGTTCCAGTTCAACGTCACGAACGGTCGGCTCTCGTGCAGCATGTACCAGCGAAGCTGCGACCTCTTTCTCGGCCTGCCCTTCAACATCGCGTCGTACGCGCTGCTCACGATGATGATCGCCCAGCAGACCCAGCTCGAGCCGGGCGATCTCGTGATCTCGATCGGCGACGCCCACATCTACTCGAACCACGTCGAGCAGGTGAAGACGCAGCTCACGCGCGAACCGCGCCCGTTGCCGACCGTTCGGCTCGACCCTACGGTGAAGAGCGTCTTCGACTTCGAGTACGAGCACTTCGTGATCGAAGGCTACGACCCGCATCCCCGCATCGCGGCGCCGATCGCGGTCTGAGCGCGGGCGAGCCTGCGCCATGGCCGGATCGATGCCTCGCATCGCGCTCATCGTCGCGGTCTCCGAGAACGGCGTGATCGGCGACGGCGACCGCATCCCGTGGCGACTGCCCGACGACCAGCGCTTCTTCAAGCAGACGACGACCGGCCACGCGATGGTCATGGGACGCGCGACCTGGGAGACCTTCCCCAAGCCGCTGCCGAAGCGCACACACGTCGTGCTGACCCGACAGCGCGACTACGCTGCCCCCGGTGCGCTGGTCGCGCACGATCTCGACTCGGCCATCGAGCTCGCCGCCGCGCATCCGCCCGCCGAAGCTGCGGGGGACGACGTCGTCTTCGTGATCGGCGGCGCCGCCCTCTACGAAGCGTCGCTGCGCCGTGCCTCGGTCGCCTACGTCACGCGGGTTCACGCCGATGTCGAGGGAGATGTGCGCTTCGATGCGTTCTGCGACGGCGCACCGCCCGGCTGGGAGCGCGTCGAGGCCGAACGGCACGAAGCCGACGACCGGCACGCCCACGCCTTCACGATCGAGACCTGGCAGCCCGAGCCCTAGGCGGGTGGCACGAACGACAGCGCCACGTCGCCGACCTTCGCCTCGCCTTCCCCCAGCCCGAGCTTCGCCGCACGCTCGACGAGCAGCGCTGGATCGTCGGCTTCGAAGGTGTAGCCACAGATGCCGGCGGGATCCTTGCCGGCGACGAACTCGACGAATGTGCCCTCGTCGAGCGCGATGCGCCGACGGCCTTCGGCCTCGACGGCGGGGCGACCGAGCACCTCGGCCCAACGCGCGGCGAGCGCAGCCGGGTCGGCGGCCGAGAGCGTCGCGCCGAGCACCCGCCGGACGTCGGCCGCGCGGTGCGTGCGCCATGCGGGTCCGCCCCAGATCCACTCACCCGGTGGACGCATCTCGTCGAACGAGACGATGGCACCGCCCACGTCCTTCGGGTGGATATGACACGCGCTCGCCTCGGCGCCCTCGTGCTCCCACACCTTGCGCAGGTCGAGATCACTCAGGCGGGTCGACGTCGTCGCGAAGTCGTCGACCTGAAAGATCAGCATGTAGCCGCACGGCGAACCGCGCCGGTCGAGCAAACGACCGGCCGTCGTCCCCTCCTTCTCCGGAACGACGACCTCGAGGAAGGTGTCCCCGAGCGACATCACGATGTTGGTCAGGCCGAAGTAGGCGACGTTCGGGTCGACGTAGGCGTCATCGAGGCCGAACAGATCGTAGAGGTTTGCGCGCAGCGGCTCCATCTCGGCCGCGGCGAAGACGGCTTGCCTGAGTTTCATGCTTCGCTCCCTCCGACGTGATGCATCACGTCGAGCCAGGCCCGCACCAGCGCATGGGTATCGGCGATGCGCGTTTGCACGCCGTCGTCACCGGGGCCGACGATCACGTCGCCCACCTGCGCCACGACCTCATGCGCGATCGCGTCGTCGTCGAGGACGGACTCTTCGACCAGGTAGCCCCGCTCGATCAGCCAGGCTTCGAACTCGTCGCGCTTGTCTCTGCGAAAGCGCTTCACGCGCTCGTCGCGGTTCTCGACGATGCGCGCCATCAAGATCGTGGCGTCGCCCGCCACGTCGTCGTCTTCGGCAAGCGAGGTGAACCGATCCTTGAAGTCGTCGCTCAGCACGTCGCAGCCCTGCAGGTCGCCGCGCCGCAGGCGCTGGCCGCGGCCGACCCGCCAGGCGGCGAGAAAGCGCTCGGCGATGCGCGAACGGGTCTCGACGCGCTCGACGAGCCCGGCGCCGAAGAGCCCTTCGATCGCGCCGCTGCGGGCGAGCGCCTCGAAGCGACCGAGTCGATCCACCCGGGCCTCTTCGAGCAGCCGGTGCAGGGTCTCGAGATCGTCCATCAGCAGGTGAAAGAGATGGATCTCGCCGATCGGCGCCCAGGCGTCGGGCGGCGGCACCCGCAGCCGTGCTGCGTACTGCGATGCATTGAGGCCGCCGGGCGCGGGCACGGGGGCGCGCTCGATCGGCTCGGGCAGCGCATGCCAGACCGAATCCTGCTCGGCCGACGCCGGCGCGTCGAGACGAATGACGTTCGGCGCGGGGAGCCCGGCGCGCTCGCACGCGGCGCGCCAAATGGCGACGTCGCCCGCGTCGTTCGTCATGTAGAAGACCTGACGACCGCGCTCGACCTCCTGCGCGAGCGCATCGGTCACCTGACGCATGCGCTCCGCGTCGCTCGACGAGAGCGCTTCGTCGAGGATCAGCGGCGGATGCACGAGCGCCTCGCCTTCGTGCACGAAGGCCAGCCGCGCTGCGAGCAGCAGCTGCATGCGCGTGCCGTCGGAGAGCTCGGCGAGCGGCTTCGCGCGCCCCGACCCGTGATCGATCGCCATGAAGCGGGCGCCCCCGGCATCGTCGTCGTCGACATGCAGCGCATACCGGTGACCGGTGAAGCGCTCGAAGAGATCGGCGGCGCGCTGAAGCACCTCGGGCCGCTGATCGCGGTCGATGTCGGCGCTCACCTCCTCGAGCATGAAGCGCGCGGCGACGTCATCGATCACCTCGCGACGCCGCGCAGCGAGCGCCTCGGTCGCGGCGTCGACCGCCGCCGACGCGGCCTCGAGATCGTGGCTGTGCTCGGCGGCCTGCGCCGCCCCCCGCACCTCGCCGATGGTCCGGGCGATCTCGGCGACGCGCGCGGCCGCCGCCTCGGCGGCCTCGCGTCGGCGGCGCACCTCCTCCAGATCGAGTTCGAGGAGCCCCCGCCGTTCGCCGAGCGCCGCCTCGAGCCCGTTCATGCGCGCCGCCGCGTCGCTGCGCGTCTGCTGACGCCGCACGCGCACGGGCCAGCGCTCCTCCCAGGCGGCGACGCGCGCACGCACCTGCACGGCGTCGAGCGACTCGACGCCGAGCCCACCGATCAGCGCATCGCGCTCGCGGCGCACGCCCGCGCGACGCTCGACGGCGAGGGACCGCTGCCGCTCGGCTCCGGCGAGCGCGGCGCTGGCCGCCTTCGCATCGGTGATGCGCGCACGCAGATCGGCCAGCGCGGCGGCGAGCGCATCGGCGTCGCGCTCGTCGGCCTGCGCTTCGAGGCTCGGCGCTTCACCCCGCAGCCAGGGGGCCAGCGCCGACCGAAGCGCCATGACCCCTTCGTCGCGCTCGGTCTCGGTCGCCTCGCGTTCGCCCTTCGCCTCGGCCCAGGCCTGTTGCGCCAGCCGCAACTCGGCGAAGCGGCGCGCGGCCTCGACGAGGGTCAGATCGTCGACGTCGGTCGCGAGATCGAGTCGCGCGACCAGGTCGGCGCGCACCGGCTCGAGGGCCGCGGCGCGTTCGCCGAGCGCATCGGCCTGGGCGACGAGTGCGCGATGCGTCGACTCGGCTTCGGCCAGCGAGCGCCGTGCCCGCACCGTGTCGTCGAGTGCATCGAGCAGCTCGGCGGCAGCGGCCACCTCCGACTCGACTCCGAGCGCCGCGAGCTCGCGACGCAGCGCACGAAATGCGTGACGCCGAACGATCCAATCGGTCAACCCGACGCCGACGACGGCGCCCACGCCGATCGCCACCGGCAAGGCCCAGGGCGGCAGCTCGGGCCAGCGCGCCGAGAACATCGGCAGCACGGCCACCGGCGCCGCCACCAGACCGAGCCATGCGCTGCCGCGTGCCCCGTTCGCTCGCAGGTACGCGACGACGAGCCCGCGCGCCTGCACGAGCGCGTCGTCCTCCACCCCCTCGAAGGGATCGTCGAACGCGGCGCGGGCCCGCTGCTCGACCTGATTGCGCAGCCTCGCATCGAGGTCACGCTGCTCGGCCGCCAGGCGCTCGCGGCCGTCGAGCCACTGCGCCAGCTGGGCCGTCTCCTCCCGTGACGGGGCGAACAGCGGAGGCGACACCTCGATCACACCGGCATCGGCGGCCGCCTGTCGCGCCCGCGCGGCCGCCCCCTCTTCTTCGCGCCGAAGCCGCTCGAGCTCGCGCGATTGCGCGACCGCGCGGAGACTCGATTCGGCCCAGGCCTCGAGCTCGGCCGACGAAGGCACCCGCCCTTCGAGCCCGGTCGACACGAGTCGTGACTGCGCAGCATCGATCTCGGCGTCGAGGTCGGCGAGCGCGCGCGTCTCGTTCGCGATCGCCGTCTCGACCCGGTCGAGCTCGCGCAAGGCCTCGCCGCCGAACGACTCGGGCGTGTCGTCCGCGCGCAGCCACTCGTCGGCTTCTCGCCACTCGCGCCGCGCGTCGTGCCAGCTCTGTACGTTCGCCAGCGCCGCCGCATCGTTCCGCTCGGCCTCCGCGGCCGACTGCTCGGCTTCGCGCGCGCCGAGTCCTTCGACCGATCGCGCGAGACTCTGTCGCTCGCCTTCGAGCACGCTTCGCTGGCGCTGGGCATCTCGAAGGGCCTGGCCGTCGCTGCGCCCGTGCCGGCGACTGCGACGCGGCGTCGACTGGGCGCGCGGGCTCAGGTCGAAGCCCCCATCGAGCGTCGACCGAATGCGCCGCGCGAACACATCGTCGCTCTCGCCCTCTCCGGCGATCAGGTCGCGCAGATGCAGCCGGTAGGCCGCGCGGTACTCGGCGCCCGGGATCGTCGGCGCTGGCCCGACCTCGCCCTCACGTGCCCAGGTCGTCACGCCGTCGTGACGCGCGGTCCACTGCGCCCCCTCGTGCTCCCATCGCGTCTCGACGTCGACGATTCGGGCCGGGCGCTTCTTCGCCGGCCAGAGCGTGTCCTGAATCGCGCGCGCGAGCGTGCTCTTGCCCGATTCGTTCGGGCCGAACACGACGTTCAGACCCGACGTGAAGCGTCGCTCCTCGACGCCCTTGTCGAGACCGGGCGCCCGCCGGACCCAGACGGAGACGAGCTTCACGGTGCAGCCTCCGGCGACGCGTCGCGCGTGGCCTCCTGGCCGAGCAGCCCTTCGAGCTCGCGCGTCCCGGCGCGCAGCAGGATCGCCTCGACGCGCTCTCCCTCGACCCCCGCTGCGCTCGCCGGCGCGTCACGGTGCCAGGGCGGCGGCTCGAGCGGTTGGAAGCGCGACTCGTTCGCGACGACCTCGAACGCGATTCGCGCTCGCTCGACGACGGGGCGGATCGCCGCGTCGCCGTCACGCAGCTGCACGAGCCGACGCGCGAGCAGACCCGGCGCGTCGGCGCGCTCGGCGAGCGCGTCGAGATCGAGGTCGGGCACGACCGGCTCGACGATCTTCTCGACGACGAAGAGTGTCTGTTCGATCGGCCGGGGCCCCTCGAAGCGCGGGTCGAAGAGCATGCGCCGAACGGCAGCGCGATGGCGCTCCTTGCCCCGCACGCGGACCCGAGCGACGACGACCCGCGCTCGGCCGCGACCGAGCATCGCCCCCCGGTCGAGCTGCTGGTGGAGCGCGGCGAGCGATGCGTCGATCCGCGCGGCGAACTCGTCTTCGACGTCGGCGCGGTCGCCCTCGAGCAGACCGTCGAGCGAGCAGTCGATCGTCTCGTAGCGCACCGGCGCGAGCGGCACGTGGCGCGCGCGCACGCGCCCGGGCCCCTCGACTTCGACGAGCCAGGGGCCGCGTACACCGGGCTCACCCGCGTCGAGCCCGACCATCGAACCGAGATAGCCGAGCGGCTCCCTATCGAGCGCGGCCGGCTTGTGCACGTGACCGAGCATCCAGGCATCGAGCCCGGCGTCGATCAGCTCGCTGCGACGCACGGGCGCATACGGACTGCCGGCCGCGTCGAGGTCGCAGTGCAGGACGCCGATCGAAGCGACGTCGCGCGCCGCTGATCCCGCGTCGAACGAGGCGAGCGGGCTGCGATCGACGATGGCGCTCGGGAACGACCAGCCGACGAGCCGGCAGGGCACGACCCCCGCGCGCTCGATCGTGACCGACTCCCACTGCCCGCCTCGACCGATGAGGCGAAAGTCGGGGATGGCGTTCGCGACCCGCGGCAGCGCATCGACGTCATGGTTGCCGACGACCGCGAGCACCGGGATCCCGGCTTCGACCAGACGCGCGATGCCCGATTCGAGCACGCGACCCGCTTCGAAGCGGTCATCGGGTCGGTCGACGACATCCCCGGCGAGCACGACGGCGTGGGCGCGTTCTTCGAGCGCGTGCTCGACCGTGGCACGCCAGACGGCGGCGGGGCCGAGGTCACGCGGTGACAGTCCGTGATCGCCGAGCGCAGCGGGCAGCGCGCTCGGCCGCTTGCCGAGGTGGAGATCGCCGCAGAAGACGAGCCGCGCAGGCTCCATGTTCGTCTCCCCCTGTGCGGGGCGCCGCCCCGGAAGAGACGCCCCGGCACGCCTCGACGCGCGCCACCACCCGATCCTGCGCCTTCGGGGCGAGCCGAACAAGGGGCGAAACGCGCGGCCCGCTATGCTCCTGCCCGCTCGACACGCGGGCGACCCGCGCGTGCGTCCGATCCCGACCCACCCCGACCCTCTGGCCCGACCTTGACCGAAACCGACCCGACCTTCGACGCGCCGACCGATGCCCGGCCCGGTGTGCTCGTCCGGACCCTGTCTGCCGGAGGAGGCGTCGCCGTGCGCGCGCTCCTCGGCGGGCCGCTGCTCGAGGCGGCCCTCGATCGGCGCCCGATGGCCGGCACCGCCGCCGACGCGCTCGGCCGCGCCCTGATGGGCACGGTGCTGCTGGCGGTGTCGCCGGGGGAAGACGAACGCATCGACGCCGACGACTTGCGACAAGACGAGCAGGTGCAGGTACAGATCCGCGGGCAAGGCGAGCTCGGGCAGATCGTGGCGATCTCGGATGCTCAGGGACGCGTGCGCGGCACCGTCAGCAATCCGGCGTCCGATCTCCGGCTCGGCAATGGCCAGCCCGATGTGGCCCGTGCGATCGGGCTCGGCTCGATCTCGGTGATCCGGCATCGCCCCGGGGTCGGTCAGCCCTACTCGGGCACCGTGCCGCTCACGTCGGGCGAGATCGCGGGCGACCTCACGCTCTACCTCGCCGAGAGCGAACAGACGCCGTCTGCCATGGGCCTGGGCGTCTTCATCGGGGCGGGTGCGCACGTCGTCTCGAGCGCCGGGTTCCTGGTGCAGCAGCTGCCCGACGCCGACCCCGAGGAGGTCGCGCTCATCGAGCGGAACGTGCGCAACGTGCCGCCGCTCTCGCGCCTCGTCCAGGCCGGGATCGAGGCCCACGACCTGCTCGACCTGCTGCTCGACGGGGTCGGCGGCCGCGAGCGGCACCAGGAGGCGCCGATCTTCTACTGCCCCTGCACGCGCAAGCGCGCGCACCGCTCCCTGCAGCTGCTCGGTCGCGAAGAGCTTCGTGAGATGGTGCGCGACGGCGTCACACAGGAGGTGAAGTGCGAGTTCTGCGGCCGCGCCTACGAGTTCGGCCCCGACGAGCTCGGGTCGGTGTTGCCCGACGCCTGAGGCTCGCCGCGCGAAGCAGACACGCAGACGGCGATCCGCCCGCGCCGCGGAAAGCCGACAAGCGGACCATGACAAGCCGGCGCCGCGGGGCCGTCGCCCCGGGCGCGGGATGAATCGCTCTCGAGCCTAGCGGCCCGACCAGTTCGGCTCGCGCTTCTCGGCGAAGGCGCGGGGGCCTTCCTTCGCGTCTTCGCTGGTGAAGACCTTGCCCTGGAGCGGTCCCTGCATCTTCCATGCTTCGTCTTCGGTGAGCCCCTGCGTATCGCGGATCACCTGCTTGCTCGCCGCAACGGCCAACGGCGCGTTCTTGGCGATCCGCTCGGCCAGCTCGATCGCGACGTTCGCCGCCTCGCCCTGCTCGGCGAGCCGTGCGACGAGCCCGATCTCGGCCGCCTCTTCGGCGAGGATCGGATCCGACGTCAGTGCCATCTCCATCGCCTTGCCGTAACCGACGCGGGCCGGCAGACGGAACAGCCCGCCGCCCGCCGCAAAGAGCCCCTTGTTCACCTCGGGAATGCCGAGCTTCACACCCTTCGCGGCCACGATCAGGTCACAACTCAGAGCGATCTCGAGCCCCCCAGCGAGCGCGAAGCCCTCGACCGCCGCGATCAGCGGCTTCTGAGCCCCCGCGCGAAGAAACTTGCCGAACGAGGCCGGCGGCCCCTCCTTCGCGAACGCCTTGAGATCCATCCCCGCGCTGAAGCCACCCCCCGCACCGGTGAGCACACCCGCGGTCAACCCCTCGTTCGAGTCGAGCTCTTCGATCGCGGCGACGAGCGCCTCACCCAGCGCATTGTTCACCGAGTTCTTCGCCTCGGGCCGGTTGAGCGTGATCACCCGAACCCGCCCCCGATCCTCGATCAAGACTTCATCTGCCATCCCAACTCACTCCCATCCCCAAAAGGCACCCCTCGCAAGAACGCGAAGGCCGCAAGCTCCGCTTGCGGCCGCCAAGCCGTTGAGCTGCAGCGCAAAGCGCTGTCTGCTCCAACGGCTTGGATCTCTACTTCGGGGGCATCCGAATGCCGCCATCTACGCGGATGACCTCGGCGTTCATGTAATCGTTGACGATCAGCTCGCCGACCATCGAAGCCAGCTCGGTCGACACGCCCAGCCGCTTGGGGAAGAGCACGTTGCGGCCGAGGTTCGCCTTGAACGCGTCGCTGCCCTCGCCCGAGCCGTAGATCGGGGTGTCGATCAGACCGGGGGCGATGCAGTTGAGGCGGATCCCGAGCGCCGAGAGGTCGCGTGCGACCGGCAGCGTCATGCCGACCACGCCGCCCTTCGACGACGAGTAGGCGGCCTGGCCGATCTGGCCGTCGAACGCCGCGACGCTTGCGATGTTGACGATGGCGCCGCGCTGCCCGTCGGCGTCGACCGGCTCCTGCTTCGACATCGCCGCAGCGGCGAGGCGCGTCATGTCGAAGGTGCCGATCAGGTTGACCTTGATCACGAACTCATACTGATCGAGGGGGAAGGGGTTGCCTTCGCGGTTCACCGTGCGGTTCGCGTTGCCGATGCCCGCCGCGTTCACCACGGCGCGCAGCGGACCCAGCTCGAGGGCCGCGTCGACGGCCGCCTGGTTCTGGTCGGTCTGCGTCACGTCGCACTTCACGAACGTGCCGCCGAGCTCGTCGGCGATCGCCTTGCCCTTCTCTTCGTTGAGGTCTGCGATGACGGGCTTTGCGCCCAGCACCGAGAGGCGTCGCGCGCTGGCTTCGCCGATGCCCGATGCACCGCCGGTGACGACGGCCGATGCGCCTTCGATTTCCATGTGGGGGTCCTTCGTTTCGAAATGTGGAGGTCTGCAAAAGGGCGTCAATCATAGTCGGTTCACCGCCGCGATCACCCGCAGCGAGCACGGTGAATCGGGGCGGAACGACCGACCGGATCGACGCTCAGGCCGCTTCGAGCACCCGGGCGCGCAGCTTCTCGAGTGTCGTCGCATCGACGCCCGCCTCGCGCACGTAGCCCTCGAACCCGCCCCAACGATCGCCCACACGCTCGATCAGCTCGGCCATCGTCTCGGGGTGGGCGTGGTGGGTGTCGGGCGGCAGCGTGTCGAGCATGTCCTTGTAGCCCTCGAGCGAGCTCAACCGGTCGAGGATCGCATCGAGGTTCTCGCGCGTGAGCGCATAGTCGGCGACGACCACCTCGTCGGCGACGCCGAGCAGACCGAGCAGCACGGCCGAGATCACGCCAGTGCGATCCTTGCCCGCCGCACAGTGATAGACCGACGCGCCCTCGGCATCGGCGACCACACCGACGATGCGTGCGATCGGATCCATCGCGATCTCGAGCAATCCGAAGTAGCGCTCGGCGAGACTCATGTCGGCCGCCATGCTCCTTCCCGCGCTCGCGGCGCCGTCGAAGAGCGGCGTGTGGTGGAACGAGGTCGGGGTGGCCTCGAGCGGCCCCCGCCCCTCGCTCTCGAGCTCGGCGGTCGAGCGCAGGTCGATCACGTCCGACAGCCCGACCGCGTCTCCGAGCAACAGCTCGACATCGCCGGGCGTGAGGGCGTGCAGGCCGTCGCTGCGAAACAGTCGACGCCAGGCGATCCTCTGCCCGTCAGCGGTGGGATAGCCCCCCAGATCACGAAAGTTGAAGCAGCCCTCGAGGGCGAGCCGTCTCTCCATGTTCATCTCCATGTGGTTCGTCGAAAGGCCGCAAAGGCCAGCGGTTCGCGGCGGGGCGCGGTCGAATCATTCGGGCTAGCCTCGACGCAGCCCAGGAGCCCCCCGTTGGCGCAACCCACTGACAACGCTTCACGATTCGAGGTTTCGGAGCCCTCGGAGGCGCTGCCCGTACCGGCTCTGTCCCGGTACGCGCGCCCCCGGCCCGAAGCCGCCGATGACGCGAAGGCCGATGCATCCAACACCGGGACCGAACCCTCAGCCGACCCACGAAGCGAGGCGCCGACCTCGAACCCCGAGCGTCGCCGACTCGACCCCATCGTCGAGGCGGCGAGCGAGGAGTGGGCCACGGATCCGTCGCCGCCGCAAGACGTGAACGAAGCCCGGCCGAAGGCGGCGCCGCTCGCCACACCGGCCGTGCGCCCCGACCCGGCCGCCCCGGTCGAGGAGGGCAAGCGCCGCCCGTTCTGGAAGCGACTCTCGATGGTGCGTCCGCAGGCCGAGCCGGCGCCGCCGCCGCCGAGCGTCGAGATCCCCAAAGACCTGCTGAAGCCGGCCATCGAGCGCATCGACCACCTCACGCGCCGCTTCGAGCGCGAGCAGAAAGCGCTGCACGAACGGCTCGAGGAGTTCGAGCACAATCTGACTCGGCTCTGGGAGCTCGAGGAGCAGATGGGGCTCGAAGAGGTGCGAGCCCAGCTCGCGGTGATGCGGGCGAACCAGGAAGAGACCGCCGACGCGCTGCACACGCTTGCGCGACGCATCACCATCGGCGCCGGTGCCATCGTCGCGGTCTTCGGCGCGCTGCTCGTCTGGCTGCTGATCTGAGCGCGCTCCGCGCCCGGGCCTGCGGCCGGGCCCGGATCCCGAGAATCCCTCCGATGCCCTCTCCCTACCCCCCCCCAAGGGGATACGGGGGGCGGAATGCCGTCCAGGGGTTGACCTCGCCGCTCATCCTTTGTATTCGTTTATCCGCATAAACGGATAAAGGTCTCGGCGTACGCGGAGGCCTCGACGCCACCCACTTCGAACGGCCCCCACCCATCCCCAACGAACGACGCGCTCCGCCGAGCCGGGGCGTCCACGAGGAGCATCCCGTGTTCGAACTTGCGAAAGAGCCCTACAAGGTCGCCGACATCTCCGAGGCCGATTTCGGTCGACGCGAGATCGATCTGGCCGAGCACGAGATGCCCGGACTGATGGCGCTGCGCGAACGCCACGCCGGCAGCAAGCCGCTCGACGGCGTGAAGATCATGGGCTCACTGCACATGACCGTGCAGACCGCCGTCTTGATCGAGACGCTCACTGCGCTCGGCGCCGACGTGCGCTGGGTGTCGTGCAACATCTTCTCGACCCAGGATCACGCCGCCGCCGCCGTCGCGGTCGGGCCCGAGGGCTCGGTCGACGCGCCCAAGGGCATCGCCGTGTACGCGTGGAAGGGCGAGACCCTCGAAGAGTACTGGGACTGCACGGCTGCGGCCCTCGTTTGGCCCGACGGCTCGGGCCCCGACCTGATCGTCGACGACGGCGGTGATGCGACGATGCTCGTGCACAAGGGCCGCGAGTTCGAGATCGCCGGCAAGGTGCCCGCCTTCAATCCCGAGACCGACAGCGAAGAAGAAGGCGTCTTCCTCGAGCTGCTGCGAAACAGCGTGGCTCAGAGCCGTGAGTACTGGACGAAGATCGCCGAGGGCATCCAGGGCGTCAGCGAAGAGACGACGACCGGCGTGCACCGGCTCTACCAGATGGCGCAGCGCGGCGACCTGCTCTTCCCCGCGATCAACGTCAACGACTCGGTCACCAAGAGCAAGTTCGACAACGTATACGGCTGCCGGCACTCGCTGCCCGACGGCCTGATGCGCGCCAGCGACGTCATGCTCGGCGGCAAGGTCGCGGTCGTCTGTGGCTTCGGTGAGGTCGGCAAGGGCTCGGCGCAGTCGCTGCGCGGTCAAGGCTGCCGCGTGATCGTGACCGAGATCGATCCGATCTGCGCGCTGCAGGCCGCGATGGAGGGCTACGAGGTCAACACGATGGACAACGTCGTGGAGACGGCCGACATCTTCGTCACGACGACGGGCAACTACGACATCATCACCGCCGACCACATGGCGCGGATGAAGGACAAGGCGATCGTTGGCAACATCGGCCACTTCGACAACGAGATCGACATGGCCGGTCTCAAGAAGATCGACGGCATCCAGCACCGAAACATCAAGCCGCAGTACGACGAGTGGATCTTCCCCGACGGCCACAGCGTGCTGGTGCTCGCCGAAGGCCGCCTGCTGAACCTCGGCTGCGCGACGGGGCACCCGTCGTTCGTGATGAGCGCGTCGTTCACGAACCAGGTGCTCGCGCAGCTCGACCTGCACGAGAACGGGTCGAGCTACGAGAACCAGGTGTACATGCTGCCGAAGAAGCTCGACGAAGAGGTGGCGCGGCTGCACCTCGAGAAGCTCGGTGTGCAGCTCACGCAGCTGACGCCCGACCAGGCCGACTACATCGGCGTGCCGGTCGAGGGCCCCTACAAGCCCGAGCACTACCGCTACTAGGGTCGCGGCTGCCCTGATCTGGGCGGCGAACCGATTGCGAGCGCCAAGAACGCGCCGATCGACCTTCGGGTCGGTCGGCGCGTTTGCGTTCGTGGGCCCGGGTTGCGAATCGACGGCAGCTGCGCGCGGTTCTTCAGTCGGTGGCGGGATCTTCGAGCGGGCCGTCGAGGGCGCGCAGCGCCTCGAGCGTGCGCTCGACCGCGACGTCGTGCGCACGGTCGATCTCGAGCAACGCGACGAAGCGGTTCTTGACCGTCGCGTTGTACTGCACGGCGCTTCGCAGCACGTCGACGTCGAAGTAGACGCTCGCCGCATCCGACTTCAGCGCGCGCATCTCGGTCACGATCGTCTCGAGTTCTTCGGCGTGCAGCACGTCGATCGACGCCGCTCGTAACGTCGAGGCCACGTCCTGGGCGCGCTTGGCCTCGGGGGGTGCAGCGTCGGCCCGATGGTCTTCGACGGCCCGGTGAACGCCTTCGCTCACCGCGGCCGGGTCGGTCACGACCGTGAACTGCCCATCGACCTCGTCGGTCGAGAGCAGCGTGATCAGATAGTCGACGAGGTGAAGCGGATCTTCGTCGAGCCGCATCTCCTCGAGCCAGAAGTCGAGCAGCGCGACCGCGTCGCCGCGGTGGGCCTGCACCACGTCGGGGAGCGTGGCGCGAAACTGGGCGAGCGTCGTTCGGCGCAGCGTCGCGGCCAGGTGCTCGCCCAGCGCCGTGAGCTCGGCATCGACCGCGTACAGGGCCTCGAGATCGACGGCCCCCTCGGTGCGGGCGCCCTTCGACAGCACGGCGTCGAGCAGACGCTGGAGCCGAACCAGCACGTCGTGACGTTGGCCCGCCTGGGCCAGCGGCAGACGACGGCGCACCGACGGACTCAGCGCGCGCTCGACCGAGCGCAGGCCGGAGTACCGATTGATGCGGGCCACGACGTCCTTCTCGCTGAGCGCGCCGTGTTCGGACATGGGCGGAGCGTCCTCGCTGGGGAACGACATCGTTCACGTCAGCGCATCGGAATCGCGCTCGAGTGCCTTGAGTCACACAGCCAGGCGTCGCGCGGCCGACCCGCCGGTCGCGCATGACGCGCAACGCCGCGGCAGCCCATGCGCAGGCCGATCGCGCGCGGGCCTCGGCGAGGGCGGCGGCCTACCATCGGCTGCGTCATGCAGCCGACCCCGCATCCCCGCAACGCATCGTTCGAGTGGCACGCGCCGGTGGCGCCCTATCGACGCATCACCGACGCGCAGGCCCGCAGCTGGACCGAGCACGGCTACTTCGTGCTCGAGGACGCCTTCGACGCGAGCGAGATCGACGCGGTGACCGCCGAGATCGATCCGTGGGAAGAGAAGGTCGAGGCATTTCTGAAGACCCAGAAAGAGGGACGCCTCTTCATCGCCCGCTCGGGTGAGATCACGTTCAGCACCCATCTCGTGGCGAAGTCGCCGCTGCTGCGCAGCTTCGTCTCGGGCCCGGTGTTTCGCGAACTCGCCCACGACCTGATCGGGCCGGATGTCCGCCTGTACTGGGATCAAGCGGTGTACAAGAAGCCGGGCGCACGCGAGCCCTTCCCGTGGCATCAGGAC
This sequence comes from Myxococcota bacterium, assembly GCA_965250285.1. Classification (GTDB taxonomy): domain Bacteria; phylum Myxococcota_A; class UBA9160; order UBA9160; family UBA4427; genus CAYYSY01. Next base: position 5,693,557 of record OZ252299.1, on the reverse strand, counting down.
AACGGCTACACGTACGTCGAGCCCCAGCAGTACCTGACGTGCTGGGTCGCCCTCACCGACGCCGACGAAGACAACGGCTGCCCCCATGTCATGCCCGGGCTGCACCGGCGCGGCACGCTGGCCCATGAGCTCGGGCCGCTCGGGTTCGTCTGCGTCGACGACGACGCGCAGCGGTCGGTCGCCGCCCCGGTTCGCAAGGGCGGCATCGTCGTCTTCTCGTCGCTGACACCGCACGCGACGGGTCCGAACCTCACGGACGGTGTCCGAAAGGCGTACATCGTGCAGTACGCCCCCGATGGCGCGCGCGTGCTCCCTCCCGATGGCTCCGAAGGCCCGGGCGAGGTCTGCGACGCGCCGGATCGACAGTTTCCGATCCTGGTCGGCGGTGCACCGCCCGACGCCTGAGCGCTTCGCCCACGCGACTCGTTGTCCAGATTCACGTGCGTTCCGTTGCGTCGCAGGCAGGCCCCGCGTGCGCGATCATGTGACCTGCGCCCATCGGGAGTCCCCCCTCGCCCATGAACGATCCGAATCGAAGCGAACCGATTGGCGATCCCCCGGCCGACGCTCAAGAGAGCAAGCTCGAACGCTACTTCCGGCCCGTCGTCGAAGACGAGGGCCTGCGCCCGACCGTCCTGTCCGTCCTCATCGGCCTGTCGGCGATGATCGGTTGGGGCCTGCTGCTCGCCGTGCGCGATCGAAAACCGACCGCGATCATCGCGATGGTCCTGCTGGCCATGATGACGACCGAGTGGGTCGTGCGCGCGCGCCGCAACAATGGCCGCCTCGGCGCAGCCGGTTGGTCGGTCATCGTTCTCTGGGCGGTGAGCGCGACGTTCGCCGTCGGCGGACACGTCACCGGCTATCTCTGAGGTGCCACGGGGCCCGCACGACGCGCGCTAGGCCCCGAACGAGAGCACCCCGCGCTCGGCATCCCAGACTGCAGCGCGGTCTTCGCGACGCACGCGCGCCCAGTCGAAGGCATCGACGAGAGATACGGGCGTCACCGGCTCGGCGCGGTCGAGCAGACCGAGCGCGTGGGCGAGCAGACCGACGAGGGTCTCGCCGTCCATGTGCGCGCGCACGGCGTCGAAGCCGACCGAGCCGTGCAGCTTGGCGAGCTTGCCGCCGTGCGGCTCGAGCAACAGCAGATGGTGTCGATAGACCGGCCACTCGAGATCGAGGAGCGACGCGATCGCGCACTGCGTCGCCGTGCTCGCAGCGAGGTCGTGCCCCCGGACGACGCGCGTCACCCCGAGCGCCGCGTCGTCGACGACCCCGGCGAGCTGGTAGGCCACGGCCCCGTCGCGTCGCCGCACGATCGGATCGCCGTACCCGACACTCGGGTCGGCGGCGAGATCACGGCCGCCTTCATCGACCGGCTCGATTCGGCCCGGCGGCAGCGCGACACGAAGCGGCTCGTCGACGCTGCGCCAGCCGCCCGACTCGAGGGTCGGCAGAGCCCGCCCGCGACACGTGCCGGGATAGATGAAGCTGCCGTCGGCGGCGCGGTCGGCCGAGCGGCGCAGCTCTGAACGTGAGCAGCGGCACGGGTAGAGCCGCCCCATCGCCGCCAGCCGGTCGAGGGCCGCCTCGTGCAGCGGGGCCGACTCGCTCTGCCGCCGCACCCCATCGAACTCGAGACCCATCCACGCGAAGGCTTCGAGAAGATGGTCGGCGTACTCGGGCTTGCAGCGATCGGGGTCGAGGTCTTCGAGGCGCAGATGGATCGCGTCGCCGCGACTCCGTGCATCGAGCCAGGCGAGCAGCGCAGCGAGCATCGTGCCCGGATGAGCGGGACCGGTGCTCGACGGGGCGCAGCGTCCGGCCCCGGGCCCGGCTTCGGAACTCACGACGTTCGCCTCCTGACTCGTGGGCAAAAGCCCTCGATCACCTGCTCGATATTCGCAAGGCCAGCGAGATTCGTGGAATGCACCGGCAAGCAGGTCAAGCTCGACCGCAACCGGCCGATGAGAACGGACATGATCAACGACGACCGTACCGCCGAACGCGGAATCATCGCCAGCTACGTCGATCCGCAGAGCTTCAGCCGGCTGACCCGCGCCGCCCTCGGTGGCCTCGGCTACGACGTCGTTCAGGCTGCGTTCGTCGGCCGCTTCGACGATCCGACGTTCGATCCGAGCATCCGGCTCGTCGGCGATCGACACCTCGAGCGGCTTCCGCCGCCGAGCGTCGACCCCGACACGCCCATCGTGGTTGTCACGGGCGCCGAGCCGCGCCCCAAGGACGACCCGCGCATCGTCGGCCAGCTGCTCCGCCCGGTTCGGCTCTCCCTGCTCTACCCCATGCTGCAGCGCGCCCTCGAGTCGACCCCGCGCGGCGCGCCGCGGGTGCCGACCGAGCTGGTCGCGCGCATCGCCCACGGCGGTGAGCGATTCGTCGCCCAGCTCGACTCGCTCTCGATCCACGGCTGCCATGTGCGGGACGACGAGCGCATCGAGCCGGGCACGAAGATCAACGTCGAGTTCGCCCTGCCCGGCAGCGAGCCCGTGCACGCGCGCGCATCCTGCGTCGGGCGGACCGGCGAAGGCGCCGGGCTCGTCTTCGACTCGACGTCCGACGCCGTCCGTGATTCCATCGACGCGTTCGTGACGCAGCGGCTCGCCTCGATGTCCGCGTTCGGCTGAGCCAGCGGTCCGCGCCGAACGCGGCCGACCTGCGCGGCGATGAGCGACCACCCGACGCAGCGCGAGCGACAGCTGCACCAAGGGGGGCGACACGCGTGATCCCCGCCCTGCTCCACCGATCGGCGCTGCGACTCGCCTTCCCCTTCGCCCACGTGTTCTGGCGCGTGACGCGCCCCAGCGTCTCGGGCGCCTACGCCGTGATCCGTCGCGACGCCGGCTCACCCAACGAGGCCTGGCTCTTCGTGACCAATACGTACAAGGGCGGCCTGACTCTACCCGGCGGCGGCATCGGCCGCGGCGAGTCGCCCCAGGCGGCCGCTCGTCGCGAAACCCGCGAGGAGGTCGGGCTCGATCTCGATGCGACGCGCTTCGTGCCCGTGGACGCGTTCGAGGTCGAGTACCTCGGCCGGCGCGACCACGTGCACTTCTTCGACGTGGCCCTCGATCAGGCCGAACGCGTGGTGCCGCGCGCCGACGAACGGGAGATCGCCTGGGCCGGGTTCCGCCGGCGCGACCAGATCGACCTGGCCGACCTGGCGCTGCCCGTGCGGCGCTACATCGAGCGGGGCGCCCACGCGGCGGCTGCGCGCTGAATCGCCGGCGCCTGCCCTGCGCGGCGCATCCGTTCAGGGGTGATTCGGGCGCCTGCACGGGCTCGCCGAGCGCGCGCGCCCGAGCGGCGCCCGGCCCGCGCCGTGCGCGTCATGCCGCCTGCGGCGTCGCCTGCTTCACGATGCGCCCGCGCGTCATGACGAAGACCGGATCGAGCAGCGTCGTCGGGTCGACCGTTGGGTCGCGTCGCACCGCGATGCAGTCGGCCGCAAGCCCGGGCGCGATCCGCCCCGTTGCTCGGCCGAGCCCGAGCGCGTCGGCGGCACCGCTGGTCGCCGTTCGAAGCAGCTCGACCGGTGTGAACGCCGCGTAGCGCTGAAAGGCGAGCAGCCCCTCGGCCAGCCGGTGGTGGGCGACACCGGGGATCCCTGCGTCCGTCGAAGCGATCAGCGGCACGCCGGCCTGGCGCAGGGCCCGCATGGCCGCGGACATCCGCGTGAAGAAGTCGGTCGCGCGACCGTCGGCGTCGGTGAGACGACGTCCCCAACCGAGGTTCATCGTCGGCGACACGATCGCGCCCGCCCGCGCGATCTCGGCGACGACGTCGGCGTCGAGATCGCTGCCAAAGCCCTGGTCGCCGACGAACGAGCAGTGTTCGATGGTGCGCACGCCGCCCACCGCCGCATTGCGGATGCCCGCCGTGCCATGGCAGTGCGCCGCCACCGAGCGGCCGGCGGCTTTGGCCTGAGCGCAGACCGCCGTGAGTTCGTCGGCATCGAACTGGGTATCGCGCACACTCGTGCCCTTCGTGAATACACCGCCCGTCGCCATCACCTTGACCCAGTCGACACCGCGGTCGAGCTGGCGGGCGACCACCGTGCGGGCCTGTTCGGGTGTGGCCGCGCCACCGCCCCAGAAGTGACAGTGTCCGTCGGGTCGCGTGAGCGGCTGTCCGGCGCACAGCACGCGCGGGCCGACGACGCGTCCTTCGGCGATGCCGTCGCGCAGGTCGAGCTCGAGGTAGTCGCCGCCGCCGAGATCGCGCGCCGTGGTGATGCCGGCCTCGGCCATCGCCCGCGCGCGACCGATCGCGCGCAGCCGTCGGTCGGTTTCGGCGACCGCGAGCTGTTCGTCGGGAGTGCGGATCGTCGGGTCGAGGCCCAGATGCACGTGCGCGTCGATCAGCCCGGGCATCAGAAACAAGCCACCGAGGTCGACGGTCTCGCCGTCGCCCGGGCTCGCTCCGCCGGGCGCGTGCGACTCGGCCTCGACGGCCGCGATGCGGCCCTGCTCGACCCGCACCCGGCGGGGTTCGGGGGTGGGCCGGTCGCCGACGCCGTCCCACACCGTCGCGCCGCAGAGCGTGACCGACGCCGATGCGTCTCCGACCCGATGATTCTCGACTTGATCGTGGGGCATCTGCCCCATTCTGCCGCACTCTCGTGTCACCGTGAAACCCTTCTCGATTGCGTTTCGGGCGATCTAGTGCATTCTCATGGGACGAGAGCCCGCTCCAGCAGGGCCTCGATCTCCTGGTCTCCAAGCGGCCTGCGAGCGGCCAAAGCGAAGAGGCGGGTGCGAGACGGGTCTGGAGCGGGGGCGGGCGGGCCGTGATCTGCACGGCCGTGCCGCGCACGCGCAGGATCGCCGGTGCGAGCCTGCGCGTTCGCTGAGGCGTCACCCGGCCGGGGCGCGATCCCTGGTCTGGTCAGCCGATCGGGTGCGAGCCCGATCGAACACGATAGGGGGGTTCGACCGAATGGCCGATTCAGAAGTGATCGTGGTCGCATCGAAGGTGAAGGCGTACATCAAGGAGCAGGGCGACATGAAGACGTCCGCGTCGGTGCTCGGCGCGCTGTCCGATCGCATCCGAACGATGTGCAACGAGGCCATCGAGAGCGCGCGCAGCGACGGACGCAAGACCGTACTCGACCGCGACGTGCCGTGAGCCAGCACCGAAGCCCTCGCGCCTCCGGCTGATCGGGCCGGTGGGCCCAGGGGCATCGGCGGCCGGACCGGCGAAGCACGCCGCAGGCGCCTCACCGAAGCCGCCGCCCGGTCCGACCATTCGAGAACGCGCCCCCGGGCTTCCCGTGGGGCGCGTCTTCGTTTCGAGCCCGATCCATGGGGCGGCGCTCGAATCGAGCACCGAACGACCGCGCGTCAGTACTCGTCCTCGAGCCGCAGCGGGACGTCGTCGGTTTCCCGGGCCGGGTCGAACGCGATCGCGAGCAGCTCGTCGGCGACGTAGCGCCCGGTGTTGAACGCGCCCTCGCGCTTGCGCTGCCGAAAGCGCTCGACGCGCGGAAAGTTCGCCTGCGTGCTCTCCCGAATCTGCGTCTGCATGTCGGTGTCGACGACGCCGGGCGCGACCGCGTGGGCGCGCAGCCCGGCGGCGCGCTCCTCCATGGCGAGCACCCGGGTCAGCATCTCGAGGCTGGCCTTGCCCGCGCAGTACGGTCCCCAGCCTTCGTACGGATTCACCGCAGCGCCCGACGAGACGTTGATCAGCACACCGCCCCCCGCGCGCGAACGGACGTGCTGGGCGTAGAGCCGTGCGCCGATGAAGACGCCGGTCAGGTTGACGTCGACATGCGCACGAAAGGCCGCGGCGTCGATGTCGCGCAGGGGTTTGATCGGCGCGAGCACGCCCGCGTTGTTCACCCACAGGTCGATGGCGCCGAAGCGCGCGGCCACCTCTTCGGCGAAACGTGTGAAGGCCGTCTCGTCAGTGACGTCGACCGAGCGCGAGACCACGTGATCGTTGTCCTCGAGCACCGGCTGCGAGCGCGCGCAGACGCCGAGGGAGAGACCGCGCGCGTGGAATCGCCGGGCCAGATCGGCGCCGATGCCGCGGCTGGCGCCGGTCACGACGGCCACCTTGCCCGTGAGGTCGAGCTCAGCCATGCCCGGCGCCTCCCATACGGCCGGCGAGCGCGGCGAAGTCGGCCCCGGTCGGGGCCTGGTAGGCGCGCAGCCCGAACTCGGGCAGGATCGCCAGGATGTGGTCGAAGATGTCGCTCTGGATGCCTTCGTAGCGCTCCCAGTCCTGATCGTTGCTGAAGCAATACAGCTCGATCGGCAGGCCCTGGGCGCCGGGCTCCAGCTGGCGGACGATCAGCGTGAAGCCGTGATCGTGAATCTTGGGGTGGTGCTTCAGAAAGTTGAAGACGTAGGCGCGGAACGTGCCGACGTTGGTGAGCAGCCGCAGATCGGCCTTCGGGGTGCCCCCGTCCTCGAGGTCCGCGTTGTGCTCGGCCAGCTCGCGCTTCTTCTCGGCGATGTAGTCGCGCAGCTGCGACCACTTCTCGAATCGATCGATCTCGTCCTTCTCGAGGAATCGGATCGACGAGATGTCGATCTGCACGGCGCGCTTGATGCGGCGCCCGCCCGATTTCGACATGCCCCGCCAGTTCTTGAACCCCTCCTCGATGAATCGGTGGGTAGGGACGGTCGTGATCGTCTTGTCCCAGTTCTGGATCTTGACGGTGTGCAGGGCGATGTCGATGACGTCCCCGTCGGCACCGCACTGCGGCATCTCGACCCAGTCGCCCACGTGGATCATGTCGTTGGTCGCGATCTGCACGCTGGCCACGAGCGAGAGGATCGTGTCCTTGAAGATCAGCAGCAGCACCGCGGTCATCGCACCGATGCCCGAGATGAAGACCAGCGGCGACTTGTTCAGCAGGATCGAGACGACCGAGATCGCCGCCAGCGCGTAGAGGAAGATGTTCGCGAGCTGGACGTAGCCCTTGATCGGGCGCCTTCGGTACTCGGGGTTTCGGCTATAGATCTCGTTGGTGACGTCGAGGAGCGCTGAAATCGTCGTGATCACGATGACGACCATCGCGGCGACCATGAACCGCTCGACGAGGGCGACGAACTCCTCGGGCAGGTTGTCGATGGTCGGGAGCCAGTAGTAGATGACCCAGGCGGGCGCGACGTGCGCGAGCCGCAGGAAGACCCTCTGCTCGACGAGCGCGTCGTCCCAGGTCGTCGAGGTCATGCGCGTCAGGCGACGCACCGCGCGCACCAGCCAGATGCGGGTCGCGAGGTAGACGACCGCCGAAGCCACGAGCAGCAGGGAGATCGGCCCCAGCTGCGCGGCGAGCGGGCTCAGAATCTCGGCGATCCAGCGCTGGATCTCGTCCAATGGTTCGGTCTCCCTCGGCGGCAGCGGGTGACGGATGGGCGGAGTCGGAGCATAGGAGATCCCGGCCCGCCTCCGGGGGTGACGTGCGCGCCCCGTCGAGATCGGGCCGCCGATGGCCCGACGTCGATGCACACGACCGCGTCGGTCCACTGCCCGGGCGTGTCACCAGACGGCCGACGAGCGCCCCGCCCCTTGACGCCCTCGCTACTCTCGATGCCATGGAGCTCGATCACATCCACATCAAGGGCGCCCGCGAGCACAACCTCGCCGACGTCGAAGTGAAGATCCCCAAGAAGAAGCTCGTCGTGCTGTGCGGGGTCTCGGGCTCGGGCAAATCGTCGCTCGCCTTCGACACCCTCTACGCCGAGGGGCAACGCCGCTACGTCGAGAGCCTGTCGGCCTACGCCCGCCAGTTCCTCGGCCAGATGGAGAAGCCGCGCTACGACACGATTCGCGGCCTGTCGCCCACGATCTCGATCGAGCAGAAGACCGCGTCGAACAACCCACGGTCGACCGTCGGCACCATCACCGAGATCGCCGACTACCTGCGCGTACTCTACGCGCGGGTCGGCGTGCAGCACTGTCATCAGTGTGGCCGCAAGGTGCAGGCGCAGACCGCTCAGCAGATCGCCAAGACGCTCCAGGGCAACGGCGACGGCACGCGCGTGATCCTGCTCGCGCCGCTGCTCGTCAATCGCAAGGGCGAGCACCGCGAGTTGCTGGCCGACGCGCGGCACGCCGGACACGTGCGGCTGCGCATCGACGGCGACATCGTTGAGATCGAAGACGTCGAGGCGCTCGACAAGCGCAAGAAGCACACCGTCGAGGCCGTGATCGATCGCATCGTCGTGCGCACGGGCATCGGCCGACGGCTCACCGAGTCGGTCGAGACCGCGCTGCGCATCGGCAAGGGCAGCCTGCTCGCGCACATCGACGGTGAAGACCAGACGTTCACCGAGGCCGCGGCCTGCACCCACTGTGGGATCTCGTTTCCCGAGCTCACGCCCCAGGCATTTTCGTTCAACTCGCCCCAGGGCATGTGCCCCGACTGCAACGGCCTGGGCACGCGCTTCGAGTTCGACCCCGAGCTGATCGTGCCCGACGCCGCACTGTCGATCGAGTCGGGCGCGGTCAAGCCTTGGGGCGAGAACACCAGCGAGAAGACGGGCTGGGGCGCGAGTATGCGCCGGCAGATCCTCGAGCAGCTCAAGATCGATCCCCACAAGGCGTGGTCGAAGATCCCGAAGTCGAAGCGCGACATGCTGCTCTTCGGGTCGGGTGAGCGAAAGTTCAAGATCGGCTGGAAGAACCGCAGCGGCCGCGGTGAGTTCGACATGAGTTGGGAGGGCGTGATCCCCCGGCTGATGCGGCGCTTCAAGGATACGAAGAGCGAGTCGATGAAGCGCTGGTACTCGCAGTTCATCGCGAACACGAAGTGCAGCACCTGCGGCGGCAGCCGGATGCGCACCGAGAGCGCCTCGGTCTTGATCGGATCGAAGAGCCTCGTCGACGTGTCGGCCATGACCGTCGAGGACGCCCGCGGCTTCTTTGGCGGTCTCAAGCTCACGGGGGCGGCGCGCAAGATCGCCACCGAGGTGCTCAAGGAGATTCGCTCGCGCCTCGACTTCCTCGGCGCCGTCGGTCTGGGCTACCTCTCACTCGACCGCGCCGGCCCGACGCTCTCGGGCGGCGAGAGCCAGCGAATTCGACTCGCGAGTCAGGTGGGCAGCGAGCTCACCGGCGTGATCTACATCCTCGATGAACCGTCGATCGGCCTTCACCAGCGCGACAACCAGCGATTGCTCGAGACCCTCGAGCGCATGCGTGACATCGGCAACACGGTCGTCGTCGTCGAACACGACGAAGAGACGATTCGAGCCGCCGATCACGTGATCGACTTCGGACCGGGCGCCGGCATCCAGGGCGGCCACATCGTCTTCGATGGCACGCCCAAGCAGCTCGAGCGCAGCAAGCAGAGCCTCACGGGCCAGTATCTGTCGGGGCGACGCGAGATCGAGGTGCCCGGCGAGCGCCGCACGTCGACCGGCGCACTCAAGGTGCAGGGCGCCACCGAGAACAACCTGAAGAACGTCGACATCGAGATCCCGCTCGGCGTCCTGACGGCGGTCACGGGCGTCTCGGGTGCCGGCAAGTCGACGCTCGTGAACGACATCGTCTACCCCGCCGTGGCGAAGGAGCTCATCGCCGAGAGCACCCAGCGAGTGGGCGCCCACAAGCGGCTCGCGGGCGTCGGGCAGCTCGACAAAGTGATCGACATCGATCAGAAGCCCATCGGCCGCACGCCGCGCAGCAATCCCGCCACCTACATCAAGGTGTTCGACGAGATCCGCAGCTTCTTCGCGCTGTTGCCCGATGCGCGCGTGGCCGGGTACAAGCCCGGCCGCTTCTCGTTCAACGTGAAGGGCGGTCGCTGCGAGGCCTGCGAGGGCGACGGCGTGCGCAAGATCGAGATGCACTTTCTCGCCGACGTGTTCGTCAAGTGCGAGGAGTGCGAAGGGCGACGCTTCAACGAGGCCACGCTCGCGATCCAGTACAAGGGCCACTCGATCGCCGACGTGCTCGAGATGACCGTCCGTGAGGCTCTCGAACTGTTCGAGAGCCACCCGAAGATCGCAGGCCCCTTGCGCCTGCTCGAGCGCGTCGGCCTCGACTACGTGCACCTCGGCCAGCCCTCGCCCACGCTCTCGGGGGGCGAGGCTCAGCGCATCAAGCTCGCGCGCGAGCTCGCGAAGCGCGCCACCGGTCGCACGCTGTACATCCTCGACGAGCCGACGACCGGCCTGCACTTCGAAGACGTGCGCAAGCTGCTCGCCGTGCTGAACGAGCTCGTCGAAGCGGGCAACACGATCGTCGTGATCGAGCACAACCTCGACGTGATCAAGACGGCCGACTGGGTGATCGACCTCGGTCCCGACGGCGGTCCAGATGGCGGACGCATCGTCGCGACCGGCACGCCCGAGCAGGTGGCCCGCATGAAGGGCACCCACACCGGCCGCTATCTCAAGCCGCTCGTCGCGCGTCGCCGCAAGCGCTGATCAAGCGTCGAAAGGCGACGCTTCGAGCGTCAGCGCTGATCAAGCGTCGAAAGGCGACGCCTCGAGCGAATGCGCAGGTCAGTCGCCGGGACGCTCGAGCGCCAGCGACGGATCGAACCAGTCGAGGATGTGCGCGTTCTCTTCGCGCGGATACGCATGCGAGAGGTCGTCGATCTCGCGATAGACGAGATCGGCCCCGGCCTCTTCGAGCACCGTGGCCGCTTCGCGCGCCGTCGCCACCGGGAACATCCAGTCGAGCGCGCCGTGCACGAGATGGATCCGACGGCCGCGTGCGCGCTCGACGTTGCCGTTGACGAAGTTGAACGGATGGAAGACGCCCGAGACCGGCGCCAGCGCGCTCCAGGGCGTGCCGTCGCCGAGACCGTGAAGCAGCGTGTACGTCGCGCCATCCGAGAGCCCGGTGAGCAGCAGGCGATCGGGGTCGATCGACCAGCGGCGCGTCACCCACTCGAGCTGTCGCAAGAGGTTGGGACCGTCCTCGTCTTCGGCGCTGAGCGACCAGGTGGTGCGCAACGAGGTCGGTGCGAGCAAGAGAAAGCCGCGTGAACGTGCCTCACGCAGCCAGGTCCAGATGAACTCGGCGCCATGCCCGCTGCCGCCGTGCAGGGCGACGACGAGCGGCCGCGGCGCGGTGCCCACCGGCGGGGGCACGAAGAGGCTGAAACCCCCTCGCTCATCGGAACCGTTCGCAGCGCGGAAGAGTCCCACACCCGAACCGTCATCCGGGGCCGCATTGGCGCGCTCCACGGGCGCCGGCAGAGGAAGAGTCTCCCGCACGGGCGGCTCGAGGAAGAATCGATGGACGGGCGGCAACACATCGGCGAGCGGAAACAGCAGCGCCTGCGCTTCGGCGTGGCGCCGCATCGCGCCCAGGACGCGCCCGATCGCATCGTGTGGCGCGCCGGTGTCGGTGAAGCTTCGCCCCGCATCGAGGGCAGCGTCGCTCGCATCGCGCAGGCAGGCCGCGAGACCTTCGAAGCCCTCGGGCACCGAGAGCGCCGCGAAGGCGTCGACGGCCACCGCCAGGGCTTCGACGTCCGGGGTGAGCCGCTCCCGCAGCGCCGCGATCGCCGGCGGATGCAGATGACGCGCGACGGCCTCGAAGTCGGCGAGCAGCTGAAGCAGGGGCGCACCGACGATGCCCACTGCATCGAGCCACGCATCGCGGTCCACACCCGAAGAGGCCGACATGGCTTCGAGCCTAGCAACCGTGTCGCACGGGCCTCCGGTGCGGCACGCCAGGGCGTGATCCGCGGCACACACCGCAGCTCGCCCGGCTTGGTCGAGCGTGCGCTCGGCTCTGCGGTTCACGCCGAATCCACTTGATCCCGGAGACCCCGCCTGGGGTATGCTCTGCGGCCCTCGCCGTGCCGAGGGTTCGACGATCCGAGTTTCACTCACCGAAGTCTGGAGACCCGAGAATGACCCGCCCCTCCTTCGCGCAGCCCCTCACCCGCCGCGCCGCAAAGCTCGCGCTCGGCCTCGCGCTGCTCGTGGCCATCGCGATCCCGGGCCTGACGCTCGCCGAGCCCAAGAACGACGACGAGAAGACGCTCTACTACCTGGGCGTCGTGATGAGCAAGAACCTCGACAGCTTCATGTTGACGCCGGCCGAGCAGGATCTCGTGATCGAAGGCGTGGAGGCGGGTCTCGCGGGCGAAGCCATGGAGCTCGACGCAGCGACCTTCGATCCGAAGCTGCGCACGCTCGCGGAAGACCGCGCTGGCCAGGCGCTCGAAAAGGAAAAGGCGGCGGGGACCGCCTTCCTCGAGAAGGCCGGCAAGTCGAAGGGCGCGAAGGTGATGCCCTCGGGCCTGATCTTCACCGAGATCGAGCCGGGCAACGGCAAGTCACCGGGCGCGACGGACACCGTCAAGGTGCACTACCACGGCACGCTCCGGGACGGCACGGTGTTCGACAGCTCGGTGCAGCGCGGCACGCCGGCCGAGTTTCCTCTGAACCGCGTCATCGCCTGCTGGACCGAAGGGGTCGGCATGATGAAGGAAGGCGGGAAGGCGACGCTGATCTGCCCGCCCGAGATCGCCTACGGCGACCGAGGCAACCGGGGCATCAAGGGTGGCTCGGTGCTGACCTTCGAGGTCGAACTGATCGAGATCGTCGAGTAGCCCGCGCACCCAGAAGAGCGCTCGGGCCGGCGATCAGTGCAGCATCGCCACGCTGGCTCGGGCATGGCGCGGCACGTCCGCCGCCACCGGCCCGCGCTCTCGCTCGTCTTCGTTCGACCGACGCTCGGCATGTGCCGGTGCGGCCTCGGGCTCAGCCGGCGCGAGCAGCCGCGCCATGGTCTCCTGAACCTGGACCACGCCGGGGCTCTGCTCGGCGCCCGTGGGCACGACGATGATCGCCAGCTCGGTCGTCGCGAGCGTGACCGCAAAGGTGCAGGCCAGCGCCAACGCGGGCAGCACCATTCGGATGTCTCGTTTCAGACGGCGCATCAGCGACTTGCGCTTGCGCGACGCGGTGTACCGCAGCGCCATGATCGGCGTCCAACGGATCTCGCGCGGCACGAAGAGATGGGCGTCGCTGACGAACATGCGCTTCTCGGGCGAGCGGAGGGTGGGCGCGCGGCCCCATGGCGAGCGCATCCACCTCCCGACGAGAACGTCTCTTCGTTCTCATCGGCGCGTGACGCCACGCACTTGACGAGGCGGGTGCCCGATCAGGGTTTCGGGTGACGGATTCGCTCGCGGATCCGCGCTTCGAGCCCGGCGTTGGCCTCGCGGAGCAACACCTCGGCATCGAGACCCCGTGCACGCGCAACCCGCACGCATGCGAGTAGAATGGCTCCGAGGGCACTAGAATCTCGCGCTTCGACCTCGACGCCCTCGCCGAGCGCGTCGAGATGCGACTCGACGAGGCGCCGCGCCGCGCTCTCGGCCTCGCCCTGACAGTCGTCGCCCGTCTCGCTGGAGGCGCGCCCGACGAGCTTGCTCGACCGCATCAACGCCGGCTGAGCGCGCGGGATGTCGGCCAGCGGATCATCCGCCTGCCCACGCGCGCGGGCCCGAGCCTGCTTCTCGGCGCGCTCCGCGGCCTTGAGCTCTTCCCAGCGACGCTCGTCCCCGCCGCTCTGCGCATCTCCGAACACGTGCGGGTGCCGCCAAACCAACTTGTCGCTGACGGCGGTCGCGACGTCGTCGAACGCGAAGGCGCCCTGCTCCTCGGCCATGCGGGCGTGGTAGACGACCTGAAGCAGCAGATCACCGAGCTCTTCGCGCAAATCGTCGAGGTCGCGCCGCTCGATGGCGTGGGCGACTTCGTAGGCCTCTTCGATGGTGTACGGCGCGATCGTCTCGAAGGTCTGCTCGACGTCCCACGGACACCCGTCATCGGGATCGCGCAGCCGCGCCATGATCTCGATGAGGCGATCGATCTCGGCCATGCGCGGCGGCTACTGAGAGAGCAGATCGCGCGCGATCGCGCTGATCTGAATCTCGTCGGTGCCGGCATAGATCTGAAGCACCTTGGCGTCCCGCGCCAGCTGCTCGACCTGATACTCACTCATGTAGCCGTTGCCGCCGTAGATCTGCACCGCCTCGAGGGCGACTTCCATCGCGGCCCGGGCCGAGTAGAGCTTCATCGCCGACGCTTCGGCGAACGTCAGCCCGCTCCCGACCTCGGCCGATTCGATCACGCGAAACACCAGGTTCTGCACGTTGAGCCGCGCGACCTCCATGCGTGCGAGCTTGTCCTGAATCAGCTGGAACTCGCCGATCGGCTTGCCGAACTGCACGCGCTCCTTCGCGTACTTGAGCGACAGCTCGAGGCAGCGCTCGATGATGCCGAGGGCCATCGCTGCCACGCCCGCGCGCTCGGTCGAGAACGTGTCCTTCGCCCCCTCCCGGCCCTTGCTCTTGTCTTCGCTGCCGCCGAGCAGGCGATCTCGGCCGACCTTCACGTCCTGCAGAAAGAGCTCGCCGGTGGGCGAGCTGTGCATGCCCATCTTGCGCATCGGCTTGCTTTGCTCGAGGCCCTCCATCCCGCTGTCGAGCACGAACGTCAGCACCTTGCGGTCCTTCGGGTCGACACCCGCTTCTTCGAGCTTGCAGATGAAGACGATGGTGTCGGCGTAGGGGCCATTCGTGATGAAGGTCTTGTTGCCATTCAGCACGTAGCCGTCACCGTCGCGGCGCGCGGTCGCGCGCATGCTGCCGAAGGCGTCGCTGCCCGAGCCGGGCTCGGTGATCGCCCACGAGCCGATCTTCTTCATCGTGAGCACATCTCGACCCCAGCGCTTCTTCTGCTCGAGCGTGCCCTTGCTCATGATCGCGCCGCCCGTGAGGCCCATCGACACACCGAGTGCCGTCACCATGCCCGGGCAGAACCGACATAGCTCGATGATCGGGATCAGGCTCATCGCGGCGCCGTCCCCGCCGCCACCCCGCTTGCGCTCCTTCTTCTCGACGGGCTCACCCTTCGCCGCGGCCGCTTCTTCGGCCGCGATCTGCTTGTCGAAGCGCGCACCGGCCATCTCGTCCATCCCGAAGGTCGCGTAGAGCTTGCGCAGGACGTCGTAGGGCGGCATGTCGCCGTGCTCGAGCTCTTCGACGTTCGGCACGATCTCGGCCTCGACGAACTTGCGGACCGCATCGCGCATCATCTCGTGCTGCTCACTCCATTCGATCATCGCTTCCTCTTTCCTTCCTCTGGATCACTCGAGCTCGGCTCGGCTGGCGCTTGAATTCTCTCGGGCCAGCGCACGTGCTGCCGCAAACGGAGCCGGCACTGGGAGAGATGGGTCCAACGGACATGGGGTCGGGGCCGGGAGTGTGACCGATCCGCGAGTCGAAGGCATCGGCGCGACCCCCGTGGGAGCCACCGCCGCCGGTTCAAGGCTGTGCTTCGAGCGGCCGATCCACAGACCGGGAGATCTCGTCCGAATGGACCCGTACGCCCTGATTCCGCTGTTCTCGTGCGTGCTCTGCATGGCCTACTGCCTGTCGGTGTGGAGCGGCCCGGTGAGCCCGGACGATCGGCGACGCAACGCGTACACGCGTGGGATCATGGCGCTGTTCGCGATCTATACGGGCCTCGCCTTCGTCTATCGCGTGAGCAGCAGTGAGCGCATCGACGCGTTCGCGCTCTACGGATCGGGGCTCACCCTGATTGCCATCGGGCCCGTGGCCATCGCGACCTGCTTCGAACTCGCACTGCGGCCCCACGTGCGAGCTCGCCGCATCGGGCGTGCGATGTACGCCGTCGGCGGCGCACTGTTCGTGGGGCAGCTGTTCACGGGCGGCGTCTTCTCGGGCGTCGAGCAGACGCGCTTCGGAGCTCAGGCGGCCCACGGCCCGCTCTTCGCAGTGAGCGTCGTCTATCTCTTCGGCTGCGCGGTGTTGGCGTACGTCACGCTCTCACGCGCGCTCGCCGACTCGCCCGACTTCAGCCGACGCGGGCGACCGAAGGGGCGCGTTCTGCTCATCAGCGTGATTCTGATGGTCGTCGTCGCCGGTCTGTCCGACGTGGTTCTGCCGGCGCTCGGTTTCGAGACACCCCGCCTCGCACCCGCTGGCTTCGGCCTGATCGCGCTGACTTCGCTCTGGACGATCTCGGGCTCGAACGGTTCGCACATCACGGCCACGCCCGCGCTGATCTCGGAGCACATCCTCCACGCGCTGAACGAGGGCGTCGCCTTCGTCGATCTCGACGGCCACGTGGTGCTCGCAAACGAGAGCCTGGCCCACCTGCTCGGCGACGATCATCGAGGGCTCGTCGGGCGCCCGCTCGGCGAGCACCTCTCCGGCTTCGATCTCGGCGCGCCCGAGGATCGGCTGGGCGTCGAGTGCGAGCTGCTCGACCTGTCGGGACACTCGCAGCCGGTCTCGCTCTCGATCTCGACCGTGCGCGATGAGCGCGGCGCGCCGCTCGGCCGGGTCGTGGTATTGCGCGACGTGCGTGAGGTCAAGTCGCTCAAGACCCGACTGGTGACATCGGGTCGACTCGCCGCCGTCGGCCAGATGGCCGCGGGCATCGCGCACGAGATCAACAACCCCATCTCGTTCGTCCGCACGAACCTCGGTGTGCTGCGGGAGCACTGGCAGACGCTCGATGCGTGCCTGGCGGCGAGTGAGAACGGCGCCTCGCTCGAAGAGGTGCTGAAGGACGGCGAAGATCTCATCAGCGAGTCGGTCGAGGGCATCGACCGGGCCGCGGCGATCGTCCGCGACGTGCGAGAGCTGTCGCACGCGGGGCCCGGCGGCCGGCTCCAGACGAACCTGAATCAGCTGCTCGAGCGCGTGGTTCGACTCGCGTCTCCCGAGATCGGCCCGGGCGTCCGCCTCGAACGCCGCTTCGGCCACGACTGTCGGGCGCACGTCTCACCCGACCAGATGACCCAGGTGTTCGTCAATCTGCTGACGAACGCGCTGCAGGCCGTCGACGGCCAGGGGCACATCGTCATCGAGAGTCTGCAGCACGGCGACAGCGCCGAAGTGAGCGTCATCGATGACGGCGCGGGCGTGCCCGAGTCGATCCGCGATCGCATCTTCGACCCGTTCTACACGACGAAAGAGGTGGGCGACGGCACCGGGCTCGGCCTCTCAATCTCGCACGAGATCGTGCGCGGCCACGGCGGCGAGCTGGTCTACGCGCCGAACCCGCAGGGCGGCGCATGCTTCACCGTCCGCCTCGCCGCCGCGAGCCCTTCGGATCGCACGTAGAGGAAGCCGGAAGGCGAATCGAGCACCCGGCTCGCGCCTGACCGATGCGCTGCCGGCTCGCGCCGCGCTCAGAAGTTCGACAGCGGCGAGCCGATCGAGAGGTTGGTGATCTCGGCCGGCGCGCCGAGCCGCATCGGCGGCCCCCAGAACCCCGTCCCCCGACTCACCCAGATCGTGCTGCCGTTCTCCTGGTGCAGCCCCGCGACCCAGGGCTGCGCGAGTCGGACGAGATAGTGGAAGGGCCAGATCTGACCGCCGTGGGTGTGCCCCGAGATCTGCAGGTCGACGTGGTGCTCCTTCGCGGCCTTGAAGGTCGTCGGGTCGTGCGCGAGCAGAATGACGGGCCGGTCGTCGTGCGTGCCTGCGAGCGCCGCGTCGAGGTCTTCCCCGCCATCACCGGGCACGTAGCCGCCGCGATGATCGTCGACGCCCGCCAGCACGACCTCACGCCCGTCGACGTCGAGCACGACGTGTCGATTGCGCAGAGGCGTCAGCCCGAGCCGCTCGATCTCGGCGACCCAGTCGCGGCCGCCCGAGTAGTGATCGTGGTTGCCCGTCACGAAGTAGACACCGAGGGGAGCGGCCAGATCGGCGAAGGGCGCGACGCGTTCGCGCAGATGCTCGACGGTGCCATCGACCAGGTCGCCGGTCACCGCGATGACGTCGGGCTGAAGACGGTTGACCTCGTCGGTGAGCCACTGCGCGAAGTCGCGCCCGAGCAGCACGCCGATGTGAATGTCGGTGATCTGCACCACTCGCAGCGGACGCACGCCGTCGGGCCAGCGATCGAGGCCGACGCGCACCTGATGAACGAAGGGCTTCGACGTCGCCGACTTCACGGCCGAGATCGTGGCCGGTCCGACCACGAGCAGCAGGACGAATGCACGCACTCGAGCGGCCACCGGCAGCATCTCGGCGGATCCGAAGAGCCCCAGCAGCCCGATCAAGGCGTCGGTGAACACGAGCCCGACCAGCACCAACCACCCCACGCCCATCCAGAGTGCGGACGGCCAGACGATCCACTTCGCCTGGTCGGGGGTCAGGAAGCGCTCGGCGATCGGGCCGACGAAGAGCAGCGCGGCCAGCACGACCACGAGCCCGAGCAGCAGCGACTCGACCGGCTCGGGCCACTGCGGCGCGACGACCAGCCGCCGAGCGAGGTAGTAGTGGAGCCCCACGATGATGCCTGCGAAGAGCAGCGCGATCGGGATCACCACGAGACGACGCAGCATGCCTTGTTCGCTGACCTCGCTGGTCCGAACCGGGACACCCGAGACAGGATGAACCGCGCGGCGGATCACGCCGCGGCACCCCAGTGTGGCGCGGTGGGGGCCCGGTTGCCAAGGCCCGAAGCGGGTCGGGCCGAGCGAACGAGGAGATTGTTCGGTGACGAGGCAGTCGTCGCGGACGCGCGGACGCAGGCGCGGGCGAAGCGGGGCCTAAGCGACCTCTTCGACGAAGTTCTCGAAGCGCTGCTTCTCCGTCGCCTTCATGAAGGCGTCGTGACCGCTGATCTTGCCGTCCTTGACGTACTCGAAGAGCACGTCGTCCATCGCCTGCATGCCCTCCGATTTCCCCGACTGGATGATCGAATAGAGCATCTGGTTGTTGCCCTCGCGAATCACGTTGGGCAGACCCTGGGTACGCAGCAGGATCTCGTTGGCGGCGACGCGACCCTTGCCGTCGGCGGTCGGCACGAGCAGCTGCGACACGATGGCCGCGAGCGACTCGGAGAGCGAGAGCCGCACCATGTTCTGCTCGTCGGCGGGGAACGCATCGATGATGCGGTCGACCGTCTTGGCGGCGTTGTTGGTGTGGAGCGTGCCGAACACGAGCATGCCCATCTCGGCCGCGGTGATCGCGAGCGAGATCGTCTCCATCTCGCGCATCTCACCGACGAGCACGACGTCGGCGTCCTGGCGGATCGCCGAGCGAAGCGCGGGCGAGAAGCCCTCGGTGTGCAGACCGACCTCTCGATGCGAGAACGTGCAGTTGCGGTTCTGGTGCACGAACTCGACCGGGTCTTCGATCGTCACGATGTGCTTCGAGTACGTCTTGTTGATGCGGTCGATGATGGCCGCCAGCGTCGTCGACTTACCGGAGCCCGTCGGGCCGGTGACGAGCACGAGCCCCTCGTGCAGATCGGCGAGGCTGTGAATGGCCTGGGGCAGCTTCAGATCCTCGAGCGAGATGATCTCTTCGGGAATGATCCGAAACACCGCCGCCGCGCCGCCATTCTGCACGAAGTAGTTCGCACGAAAGCGCGCGACGCCCTCGAGCCCGTACGCGAAGTCGAGATCGCCGGTCGAGTCGTACTCGGTCCATGTCTTCGTCGTGGTGATCTCGCGGAGCAGGTCGCGGAGGCGCTCGTCGTCGAGCACACCCCAGCCATCGATCACGCCGATCCGGCCCTTGCCGCGCATGCGCGGCTCGAGCCCGGCCACCAGGTGGAGATCGGAGCCACCGTTCTCCTTCAAGTGCACCAGGAGCTTGTCGATCTCGGCCAAGGTTCGCCTCTCGTTCGCGGGCTCCGCGGCCCGAATGGGGGTGGAGCTTCGGGCATCAGGACCCGGTGATGAGCTTCTCGTCTTCGGCGAACTTGAGCGCCGTCTCACGCGTGATCACCTTCTGCTTCGCGAGCTCGTCGAGGCTCTGCTCGAGCAGGTACATGCCGTGCGCCTTGCCCGTCTGGATCGAAGAGCGGATCTGCACCGTCTTCTCGTCGCGGACGAGGTTGGCGATCGCCTTGTTGAGCACGAGCAGCTCGAGAGCGGGCACGCGGCCCTGGCCATCGGCCCGGGGCACGAGGCGCTGCGAGATGACGGCCCGCAGGCTCTCGCTCAGCATCGTGCGGATCTGCCCCTGCTCGTTCGCGGGGAAGGCGCCGATCATGCGGTTGATCGTACGCACCGCGTTGTTCGTATGCAGCGTGGCGAGCACGAAGTGACCGGTCTCGGCGGCGGTCATCGCGAGCGAGATCGTCTCGAGGTCGCGCAGCTCACCGATGACGATCACATCGGGATCCTCACGAAGCGCACCGCGCAGGGCGCGCGCGAAGCTCGCGGTGTGCTGGCCCGCGTGGCGCTGGTTCACCAGGCACTTCTTGCTCGGGTGCAGAATCTCGATCGGGTCTTCGATGCAGAGGATGTGCTCTTCGCGCTCTTCGTTGATCAGATTCACGAGCGCCGCCATCGTGGCCGACTTCCCGCAACCCGCAGGGCCCGTGATGAGCACCATGCCCTGGTGATACGTCGTGAAGCGCTTCAGATCTGCGGGCAGCCCGAGCGACTCGAGGGTCGGCGGCTCGGCCGACACCACGCGGTACACCGAGTCGAAGCCGCGCTGCTGGCGGTAGCTGTTCGCGCGGAAGCGGCCGATGCCCGGCAGCTCGAGGCAGTAGTCGATCTCGCCCGAGCGCATGATGGTCTGCTGCTCGCTGGCCGTCAGCGCGGCCGAGACCAGCGCCTCGCTCGACGCCGGGTCGAGCACGCTCTCGTCGGGGCTCGTCAGCTCACCGTTCACGCGCCAGAGGATCCGGCCGTTGGCGTGAATGTGGACGTCGCTCGCACCCGCCTGAACACCGGCCTGCAGCACCTGCTGGAGCTTCTGGCGATGGGCGTCGTCGGGGACGGGCAGGTTCAGCTCGAGCCCGGGATCGCCTTCGATCTCGAGGCGCGGGCCGCTCGGCGCCGGGGCCTGGGGTGCACTGGGGGCCGCGGGCGCCGCTTGCGGCGTCGGCGCCGCAGGCGCGGCGGCGGGCTCGGCCACAGGGGCGGCCGGCCCCCCGAGCTCGAGCGAGTCATCGCCCCACTCGGATGCACTCGATGCGGCGCCTGCAGGGGCGTCGAGCTCGAGACCCGACCCGCCCGTCGCTTCGCCCGGGCCGGCGAGTTCGAGGCCCGATCCACTCTGCTGACCGGGCCCCGCGATGTCGAGACCCGAACCGTCGCCGCCACCACCGCCGGGCTCGCCGAGTTCGAGGCCCGAGCTGCCGGTGGGCTCGCTCAGCTCGAGCACCTGCTCGCCGGTCATGGGGGCCGCGTCTTGCGTCGCCTGCGCCGCGGCCGCGTGGACCGGATCGGGCTTGGGCGCAGCCGGCGGTGCGGCCTGCGCCGCGGCGCCCGCTTCGGCCGCCTTCTTCGCGCGGTGCTTGGCGATGACGTCCTTCTGCACCTGCTCGAGCTTCTGCAGCTGCGCGCGGTTGATGAGGCCCATCTCGACCATCACGTCGCCGAGCTTGCCGCCGGTGCCGGAGGCATTCTGCAGCGCCGAGCCGAGCTGTTCCTTCGACACGAGCTTGAGCTGGATCGCGAGCCGACCCAGGAGCGGTACGGGAGTCTTGTTGGCCATGATGCCGCCCGTTATCGGCACCTCGAAGGGGCGCCCTGAGCAAGACCCGCACCTCGCCGAGCGGATGCCCCCTTCACCTCACGCTGCGAAATTCCGCTCCCATCGCAGCCGACGGCGGGGCAGGTCGGGGCCGGCCCCGCTACCCTGCCGCGCTCGCCGAGGCCCGCCCTGCTCGCCCCGCCCCGGCTGCGGAGACCCCCCATGACCGACTCAGCCCCGAACCCCGGCACGCTCGCCGGCTATCAGCGCAAGCACCTGCGCAAGCTCGCGCACGGGCTGAAGCCCGTCGTCTCGGTGGGCGATGGCGGCCTCTCCGATGCGGTCGGCCGCGCACTCGACGATGCGCTCGAGCACCACGAGCTCGTGAAAGTCAAGCTGCACCGGCCCGACGACAAGAAGGCCGCTGCGGCCGAGCTGGCCCGGATGGGCCGCGCCGAGCTGTGCGGCCTCGTCGGCCACACGGTGATCCTCTATCGCCGAAACGACGAGAAGCCGCGCATCGAGGTGCCCGAGCGCTAGGGCGCGGGTGGTCGCCCGGGCCGCTTCGATCGCCGCCGCGCCGCGGCGCCCAGACCGAAGAGCCCGGCGCCCACGAGCAGTGCGGTGCCGGGCTCGGGCGCAATGAGCACGAAGAACTCGTTGAGACTCACCTCGTCGGACACGTCCGCACCATCGACCAGGAAGTGCGTTCCCCCGCCGAAGAAGCCGAGTAAGAGCGGTGAGACCTCGCCCATCTGGTTCGGGCGCTGATCGAATCTCAGGTGACCGAGCACGATCCCGTCCCCTGCCACGTCGGTCGATCTCAGGTTCGGTTCGATGAACGCCAGATTGAGCTGGGCGTACATCGGGTACAGCGCCGTGGGCGAGTACAACGGAGGCTCGTGCGTCGGCTCGAGCCACGTCGGCGTCTTGCCCCCGTTCCATGTGTAGAGCACCCAGTCCGTCAGATCCGACTCGCCGACGTTGTAGGTGATGACCTCGGGATCGAACGTCAGTCCCACCGAGAAGGATTCGATGCCGATCGTCCCCTCGGTATCGAGCACGAGCGCGACGGTGAACGATTCGCCCGGGATCAGCCACGTCGGATCGCCGCTGGTCGGAATCATCCTCAGAGAGATCGCACTCGCCGCGGGCGAGACCATGAGCATCGCGATCACGACGAGCCAGAAACGGAAGAGCTGCGAACGCATCGGGCGGGCCTCCTCGCGCGGGCCGTGGCTCGGCGGCCGGCGTCGGCTCCTACAGTGTCGCACGTCATCGCGTCGATGCGTGGCATTCGGATGCGTCGGTTCCGACGCATGGCGCGCCACACTCGCCCTACCCCCCCGACAGCGCCTGCAGAATCTGAATCTCGTCGCCGAGCTCGAGCACCGACTCGATCGATACGACGCGCTCGCGGTTCACGAAGATGCGCATGTGCGGACGGATCCCGTCCTGCTCGTCGATCATGCGGTGGCGGATGCCGGGATAGCGCCGATCGAGGTCGGCGAGCAGCTCGGCCACCGTCCCCCCGTCGGCGTCGACCTCGACGCCCTCGGTGTACGACTGCAGCGGCGTCGGGATGCGCACCCTCACGCCGGCGCCCTCGCGACTTCGACGCTGAACACGTGCGGCAGATGACGCGCGATCGAGCGCCACGACTCGCCCTCGTCGGCGCTGGCGAAGATCTCGCCCGTCGTCGTCCCGAAGTAGACCCCGGTCGGGTCGTGATCGTCGACCGCCATCGCCTGCCGCAGCACCGTCAGCCAGGCGTGCTCGGGCGGCAGGCCGGCGTCGAGGCGTTGCCAGCTCTGCCCGCGATCGCGCGTGCGATACACCGCCGGCCGGCCGCCCGGGCACGTCCGCGGCCACACGTCCGAGCCGTCCATCGGATAGACCCACGCCGTATCGGGGTCGCGCGGGTGCAGCTCGATCGGGAACCCGATGTCGCCGACATCCGGGGGCATCGCGTTGCCAATGCGCTCCCACACCCCTTCGTTTCGATCCATGCGGTAGATGCCGCAGTGGTTCTGCTGCCAGAGCACGTCGGGCTTCGCCGGATGCACGCGCAGGCAGTGGGGGTCGTGGCCGTACTCGGGATTCGGGTCGGGGTTGAAGTTCGCCTCGCAGCCCGCGTTCAGGGGATGCCACGCCGCGCCCGCATCCGTGCTCTCGAAGACGCCTCCGCCCGAGCAGCCGACGTAGAGATGCGCCGAGTCGCGGGGGTCGACGGTGATCGAGTGCAGGATCGATCCATCGGGTGTGCCGTCGGCCCCCTCCTCCGTCCAGTCGCCCCACTTGGGGTGATCGTTGAAGCCGGCCACCGGGTGCCACGATCGCCCGGCGTCCTCACTTCGAAACAGCGCGGGGGGCGACGTGCCGGCGTACCAGACCCCGGGCTCGGCGGCGGTCGAGGGCTGCAGCCAGAATGCGTGATCAACGACCCGGCCCGTCTCGCCGTCGGGCACTTTCGGGAAGGCAGGCGGCTGGGCGACCTCTTGCCACGTCCGACCGAGATCTTCACTGCGGAAGATCGCCGGGCCGAGATGGCCCGTCTTCGTCGCCGCGAGCAGGGTGCGGCCATCGCGGGGATCGAGCACGACGTGATACGCGAGGTGGCCGAGAAAGTGCGGCCCCTCGAGCTTGAAGCTCGCGCGCGCATCGCTCGAACGCAGAAAGAAGATGCCCTTGCAGGTGCCGACGAAGAGCAGCGTTTCGCCGTCGGCCAGGGGGGAGGAAGCCGGCATGACGATCGCCTCCGATGAGAGGATCAGCATACACCACAGGGCGACGGGGCAGTGCCCGAAGTGCTGTCGCGGCGTTCTCGCTCAGTACGGCGGGCAGGTCCCCAAACCGGACGCATTCGAATCCTGGCAGGGCAGGCCCGATGGACCGGGCACGGCACCGAGGTTCTCCAGCATGCGGGACAGATCGTCGACCCCTGCAGCTCCATCGCAGTTCAAATCGAGCTGCGGCTCGGTGCTCCCAATCTCCGCAAGCATGTACGAGATATCGTCGATGCCCCACGCCCCGTCGTTGTTGAAGTCGGCATCGCACGCGTTCCCAAAGCCGTCTTCGTCGCCATCCTGCTGAAGTCGACACTTGCCCGCCAAAGGCCCATTCGGCTCCAACACACAGTTGTCGTACGCGTCGGGGACGCCGTCTCCATCCACGTCGTTGACAGTCCCTGCCACGGAAGCCGTGATCGCGACTGCGCCGAGCGCCGCCGCAATGCCGACGATCCACACGATCTCGCGGGTCCTCATGGCCTGCCTCCTCCGATCGGAAGAGCATCGCGGCTCGGCGCTCGCCGATGTCTCGTGCTCGCGACCCCAATCGATTCATCCGCGCAGCACCGAGGCGAACGCGAATCGCGACGATCGTCATTGGATCATCGGCCGAGCGGATCGGCAAGCAAGATCGCCTGCGCGTGTCGATTGGGCGGGCCGAATGGGTCGACTGAGACCCATCGATTGACATGTGGAGCCGTCGGGACGGTCTAGAGCGGGGGCGACTGCCTCGGCCCGCGAGCCGAGCGCACACCGCGTGTCGCTACCCGATGCGACGGACGCTCACCTCGACGCTCAGCGTCTGCTCTTCGGCGCCGACGAACACGCCGCGCAGCGGCTGCACGTCAGTGTAGTCGCGACCGGCGGCGACGCGGATGTACTGCCAGTCGACGAGCTTGTGGTTGGTCGGGTCGATCCCCACCCAGCCCAGCTCGGGGTGCCAGGCCTGCACCCACGCATGGCTCGCCGCAGCGCCCTGCACGTGATCGCCTTCATCATCGCCGAGCGGGTCGTAGACGTACCCGCTGACGTAGCGCGATGCGACGCCGTGCGTGCGCAGCACCCCGATCATCGCGTGGGCGAGATCCTGGCAGACACCCCCCCCGGCTTCGAAGAGCGCCTTCGGGCTCGAGTTCACGTCGGTCGCTTCGGGGTCGTAGCGGAACTTGGCCTGGAAGATCGCGCCGAGCTCGCGCAAGGCATCGAGGAACTCGTCGGGTCCGAGGTCGCTCTGCACCGGGTTGTCGATCGAATTGTACTCGTCGAGGGGCGGCACCGAAGGCGACCAGTGCAGGAACTCGGCGAAGCGAGCCTGCCAGGGCCGGTCGTCGAAGGTTCGCTGCGGACCGCAGCAGACGGCATCGGCCGTCTCGACCACGGCCTCGGCCCGGATCATCAGCTCCGAGTGCGGCTCGAGCAGATTGAAGTAGTGCACCCAGCTGTCGAAGTAGTCGCGATACCACTTGACGTTGGCGGGGGGCCACACGTCGACCTTGTGGGTCACCACCCGCTGCAGCCCCGTATCGATCGGCGTCTTGCGAATCTCGGTGTGCGCCTCGACGACGGGCTCGGCATAGGCGAGCCGCGTCTCGTGGGTCACGAGCAGCATCGCCATGCCCTTCGCATCCCACGGCTTCACTGTGCAGTCCTCCCGGCGAAACGCATCTGTCGGGGCCGCTGCTGCTGTTGCTGCTGCTGTGGCACCAGCGCGGCCCCCGGTGCGGCCGTAATCGGCTCCGACGCCGGTCGCGAGCTCGTGAAGTAGCCCATCTCGAAGTCGGCAATGAGAGCGACCAGGCGCTCTTCGATCCAGTGCAGCTCGTGCTCGAAGCTGCCCGAGCGGACGATCTCGTCGGTGTCGATCGCGCCGACCTGCTTGATGAGACGGTCGAGATCGACCGCGACGTGGGTCTGCCGCGCGTTGGCGCCGTTCATCTCACCGAGCGTCGACTGCAGACCGTAGAGCGTGCACGCCAGCGACCTTGGAAAGTCGGCGCGCTGCAACACGAACTCGAGTACCCGGTGCGGAATGATCCGCGCGTCGTACGCCCGACGGTAGGGCTCGTAGCCCGACAGCGAACGCAGCAGCGCCTGCCACTGATGCACCTCGAGCGGGTCGCCGACCGTCGTGGTAGCCAACGCCAGCGACTTCCGCTTGATCTCGAGGATCCGGCAGATGAGCAGCGCGCGCTCGAACAGCTTGCCCGACCGCAGGAACGCCCACGACTCGCCGCGAATCATCGTGTCGTCGGCCAGCCCGTGGAAGGCGTCGCAGAACACCTCGATCTGCCGGTTGAACTCGGAGCGCCCCATCCGCAGCACGCGGGTGAAGCTGAGATCGGCCAGGTCGAGCCACGTCCGATTCAAGTGGAGCCACATCTCCTCGCTGATGTGGTCGCGCATCGACCGACCCTCGTCGCGCGCGCTGTGAATGCAGCGGCGCACCGAGTAGTCGTGATCGTCCGACAGCACGAGACAGTCATAGAGACTGCGCTCGTCGGGCTGGTCCTCGCAACAACCGAACGCGTCGGCGATGGCGCTCCAGACGTTGGCCTCGTCGACCGCGGCGCGTTCGAGGTTCATCTTGTGGTTGACTTCGAGCACGCGAATCACGTTCTGTGCGCGCTCGACTTCACGGCCGAGGCCGTAGAGGCCACGCGCAATGCGACTAAGCATGGGTCGACTCCCCATCGTCGTAGAGCACCCAGGTATCCTTACTGCCCCCACCCTGCGACGAGTTGACGATCAGGCTCCCCTCACGCAGGGCGACGCGCGTCAGCCCGCCAGGCAGTACGTCCACGCGCTCGCGGGCGCTGCAGACCGAGAACGGGCGCAGATCGACGTGGCGCGGCGCGACCTCACGCGAGCCCTCACCCACGAGCGTCGGCAGGGTCGAGAGCTTCTGGATCGGCTGAGCAATGAAGTGCTCGGGCTCTTCTCGGATCGCCGCCCGCGCCTCGGCGAGCTCGTCCTTCGTCGCCGCCGTGCCGACGAGCAGGCCGTATCCACCCGACCCATCGGTGGGCTTGAGCACGAGCTCTTCGAGATGATCGAGCACGTAGGCGAGGCCGTCGGACTCGCGGCACAGGTACGTCGGTACCTGATCGAGAATCGGCTCTTCTTCGAGGTAGTAGCGGATCGCTCGCGGCACGTAGGCATACATCGCCTTGTCGTCGACGACGCCGGCCCCCGGCGCGTTCGCCAGCACGACGTTGCCGGCGCGGTACGCGCTCATCAGGCCCGGCACACCGAGCACGCTGTCGGGCCGGAACGCGATCGGGTCGAGAAAGGCGTCGTCGACGCGGCGATACAGCACGTCGATGCGACGCATGCCCGACGTCGTCTTCATGTAGAGCACGTCGTCGTCGACGACGAGATCGCGCCCCTCGACCAGCTGCACGCCCATCTGTGCGGCGAGGAACGAGTGCTCGAAGTAGGCCGAGTTGTAGATGCCCGGGGTGAGCACGGCGATCTCGGCCTGGGGATCGGGCGCCAGCGACCGCAGCGCCGAGAGCAGCATCTGGGGATACTGATCGACCTGCCGAACCCGGTAGCTCTGCAAGAGCTCGGGGAGCACCCGCGACATCACGATCCGATTCTCGAGCACGTACGAGACACCCGACGGCACGCGCAGGTTGTCCTCGAGCACGAGCGGGTTGCCCGTTTCGTCCAGGATCAGGTCGGTGCCCGAGACGTGAATGAAGACGTCACCCGGGATCTTCGACCCGACGATCGAGCGACAGAAGTGCTGTGAGTTGACCACCAGATCGGTGGGCACGACGCCATCGCGCAGAATGCGCTGCTCGCCGTAGAGATCGCGAAGGAACATGTTCAGGGCGCGCAGCCGCTGCTGCAGCCCCGCCTCGATGTGCGCCCAACGCTTCGCCGTGACGATGCGCGGGATCACGTCGACGGGAAAGATCTTCTCGGTGCCGCGATCGTCGGCGTAGACGGTGAACGTGATGCCCTGGTTCAGGAGCGACAGCTCGGCGTTTCGCTGCACCTCCTCGAGCCCCTCGACGCCCAGCTCCTTGAGGGCCCGGTCGAGCATCTTCGACGCGGCGCGCACCTCGCCGTGTTCGTCGACGAGGCCGTCGAAGTGATTCGGGAGACCGCGGTAGCCCAGGGCTTCGGCGCGATCCGAGTCTGAGGACGTATCCGGAGGCGGGGGAGGCATTCGGTCTACTCAAGCAAGCCACATGCCAGTCAGATGGGCCGGGACCTGCAGTATATCGCTGAATTCAGCCGATCCTCGCCGCGGGCGCGCGGAGCCCCGGCTCTGCCCTGCCCGCCGATCGGGCACGGCGCTGCCTCGTCTCGCGGCCCGCTCGCCCTCGCCTACCAGCCCCGCAGGTCGATCCCCCACGAATCGACCACCTGCTCGCCCTCGACGAGCGCGTAGCGCTCGTGGTACGCCGCCGTCGGGTCGCAGTGGGCGGGCGCCACCCGCAGCTTGTCGCCGACGCAGACCGGCGTCTCGGGGACGAACGTGACGTGCTCGTCCGAGCAGAACAGCACGCGGCCATGCTCGATCTCGGGGTTGCCGTGGTCCATCCCGAGCGACTTGAGGCCCGTGTCGGCCACCGCCCAGTCGGCCGACACCGAAACGACGGTGGCCAGGAGCTGCAGCGCCGGGCGAAACGGGAGCCCGAGCTTCGAGTACGCCGTATCCATCAGCACGTACGAACCTGCTTGAATTTCAGTGGCCACATCGTTCAAGTCGAACGTTCCGGTGCCGCCGGCCGAAACGATCTCGCCCCCGACGTCGGCGTGGGCCGAAGCGAGCAGCTCCATGCTCTTCTTGCAGCCGGCCTCGCGCTTGTCGCGCTCGGCCAGGCCCACGATGTGCCCCTCGTACCCCATCACACCGCGCACCTCGAGGCCCCGCTTTCGCGCCGCGTCGGCGAGGCGCCCCGCATCCTCCGGCCGACAGCCGCAACGCGGCAGGCCGACGTTGACGTCGATCAAGACTTCGCGCAGACCGCCTTCGGCAACGGCCGCGATCGTCTCGGGCGAGTCGACGGCGATCGTCACGCGCGCATCGAGCGCGCCCAGTCGCTTGGTATCGAGGGTTTCGTTGGCGAGCAGCAGGTCTTCACCAAGCCCGGCCGCGGCGAGTCCTTCGATCTCACGCGGGACCGCCGCGCAGAAGGCCCGGTGCCCCGCTTCGAACTGGCGCTTCGCGAGCGCCGTACACTTGTGGGCCTTCACGTGCGGACGCATGCGTGAGCCCGGCAGTGCGTCGGCCATCGTGCGCAGGTTGTGCTCGAAGGCCGGCACATCGAGCAACAGCGCCGGGGTCCGCAGGTCGTGCACGCTCGTCATGTCGGTCGCTCTCCGAGGCCCGGGTGAGCCCACCGGGCCGGCCGGATCGCATCGATCCCGTCGCCGAGAGGGCCGCGTGAAGCGTACCGTTCAGCGGGCCGGGCGCCCGACTAGGTACCGACGCACGAGCGACAGAGCATGATGTCGGAGAGGCCGTTCGCCGTCACGCCGATGAAGCCCCGGTGGCCGCGCGACAGCTCGGCCCCGCAGCGCGCACACACGCGCGCGTGGTTCAGCACGAGGGGCTGCCAGCCGAGCACGTCGGGGAACGCGGGCTCGTCGGGCCGATCCGGCTCGCGGCTCGCGGCAGCGGCATCGTCTTCACGGTCCGACGCCTCTTCGCGTTCGTCGTCGCGCAGCTCGGCTTCGACGTCGTCGTCGAAGTCGCGGCGCGTTCGGCGCCGTGAGCGCGATCGGCGTCGACCGCGTCGCTCTCGCTCGCGCAGCCGATCCCGCGCCCCTTCGGCCTCCTCGACCAGATCCTCGAAGAGGCCGCCCATGTCGTCGCTCACGTTCTCGACGACGGTGAAGACCTCTTCGAGCACGTTGCGCACCAGGTTCGAGGCCGGCACGCGCAGATCGTCGGCCAGGCGGCGAATGTCCTCGGACAGCTGCTCGGAGACCCGGGTGTGCAGCACCCGCTCCTTGCGGCCCCCGTGGCGGTGGTGTCGACGATGACGCCGGTGGCGTCGATGCCGCTCGCGCGAGCCGCAGCCGCTGCCCGAGCGCTCCTCGCGGCGCTCCCGCTTGTCGCCCGCCTCACGGGCCTGCTCCCGGCGCGTGGGGTCGTCGCTCTCCGGCTCTGCGGCGCCGCCCTTCTCGAAGTCGCGATCATCATGTGTGTCCATGCATCACAACGTGACACAACGTGATACAGCCGCAATGCAAGCCGGTGCCTGCACCCCGCGGCGAGGCGCAGACTCGCTCATAAGCACCTGGAAAATCAGAGGAAAGTGAGCCAGTCGAGATGCTTCGGGTCGCGCCCGCTGACGACGTCGAAGTAGGCGGCCTGCAGCTGCTCGGCGATCGGCCCCCGCTTGCCCTCGCCCACCTGCCGGTGGTCGAGCTCGCGGATCGGCGTGACCTCGGCGGCGGTCCCGGTCAGGAAGATCTCGTCGGCGATGTAGAGATCGTCGCGGGTCAGCGTCGTCTCGACGACCTCGATGCCCCTCGAACGAGCCAGCTCGATCATCGACGCCCGGGTGATCCCGTTCAGCACGCTGTGCGCGAGCGGCGTGTGGATCACCCCGTCGCGGACAACGAAGATGTTCTCGCCCGTGCACTCCGACACCAGCCCCTGCGTGTCGAGCATGACCGCTTCGTCGTAGCCATCGAGCACGGCCTCGCGCTTCGCGAGGATCGAGTTCACATAGTCGCCGCAGGTCTTGCCGTTGGTCATCTTCGCGTTGACGTGATGGCGCGAGAAGGTCGACACCTTCGCCCGAATGCCGCGCGCCATGCCGTCTTCGCCGAGATACTTGCCCCATGCCCAGCTGATCACCGCCACCCGCACGGGGTTGTCGCCGGGGTGCAGACCCATCGCGCCATCGCCGATGAACACGAGCGGTCGGATGTAGCCCTCGTCGAGGCCGTTGCGCCGCAGCGATTCGCACACCGCCTCGGTCACGAGGTCGATGTCGTAGGGCACGTCCATCAGGTTGATGTGCGCCGAGTCGTAGAGCCGGCGCATGTGTTCGGGCAGTCGAAAGACGGCGCTGCGACCGTCTTCGGTCTTGTAGCAGCGGATGCCTTCGAAGACGCCGAGGCCGTAGTGGAGGCTGTGCGTCAGGATGTGGACGTTCGCATCCGCCCACGGCACCCACTCACCGTCGAGCCAGATCCAATCGCCGGTCACACCTGCGGCGGGGTTGTCGCCCATCGAGCCGTTCCTTCCACGTGGTGCCCTGCACCGTGCGCCTCGCGCCGTTCACCTCGCGCGACGCCGTCGCGCGCATGGGGGAGCGGCGAAGACGCCGGGCTAGCGACCCAGCAGACGGCCGATCAGGCCCTTGCCCTTCTCCCGACGCATGTTGATCAGCCGCAGCTCGCGCAGCGCCTCGACGCACTCGGGCCGCAGTCGAACAGCCTTCGTGAACATCTTCTCGGCGGCATCGAGCCGGCCCACCGCCTTGCAGAGGCGGCCGAGAAAGAGGTAGGGCTTCTCCCGATCGGGCGCCAGCTTGGCGCCCTTCTTGACGTGATCGATCGCCTCGTGCGCGATCGCGGCATCGTCGGGATGGCAGAGATGGAGCGCCCAGCCGTAGTGGGCGTGGTACTCGCCCTCCTCGGGATAGGCCTGCACGGCGGCCCCGAAGTGTTCGAGCGCCGCTTCGTAGTCGCGACCCCGCAGCGCCGCCTCGCCGCGCTGGAAGGCCGCTTCGGCCCTCAGCACGCGCTTGGTCTCGGCGCGGTCCTTGTCCTCGCTCGCCTCGCGCTTGACCGAGGCGGCGTACGCCAGGCGGGCATCGGCCGTCGCGATCGCTTCGTAGGCGCGGTGGATGCGCGCCGCAGCCTCGTCGGCGATTCGCTGCACGGCCGCCGTCGCGTTGCGGAAGCGGTCGCGGTGGAAGCGCTTCGCGAGCCGCTCGTAGGCTTCGCGGATGCCGTCATCGCCGGCCGTCGAAGTGACCTCGAGCAGCTCGTAGTGGCTGCGACCGCGCGCAGCATCGAGCCAGGTCGAGATCTCCTTCGCTTCGGCGTCGACGTCGGCCGCCGGCGGCGCCGGCGCAACGCCTTCGGGCATGACCGCGGGCTGCGAGTCGTCGGCTTCGGCCTCGCGGTTGCGGGCCGGTACGGCGGCTGCGGGCTCGCCGCTGGTATCGACCAGGCCGGTGGCCACGAGCCCGTAGACGGCGCGACGCACCCGGTCGGCCTCGGCGACGTACTCGCCGACGAGCACGCCCTCGGCGACCTCGCAGATCACCTTCTCTTCGGCCTGGCTGACCGTGACGTCTTGAAAGCGATCGAACTCGTTCGAAGCCCGGCCCATCTCGACGAGCGCGTAGCGCGTGAAGAAGTCGTCGACGCGGCGGCTGGGCACGTAGTCGCGGCAGCCGGCGAGAATCATGTTGGCCACGCTGTAATCGAGGGCCAGGGCGTTGCCGCCCTTGATGCGCTTGCCCGGCTTGAAGCCGAAGCCACCGCGCTTCCACGTGAAGATCTCGTAGAGCTTGTCGACGGCCTGGGCGCGCAGCGCCTCGGCCAGTCGCTCCTCATCGATCCAATCCATCGCGACGAGGATCTCGCCCTGCAGACCCCCCTTCTTGCGGGCCTGCTCGAGCGAATGGCGCGCCTGATCCTGATCGATCACGCCCTGGCGAACGAGCATGTGCCCCAGGCACTCCTCGACGAGGTTCGACTTGACTGAGACCGGGTGGCCGTCCTTGAGCTGGACCGCCTTCTTCTTCTTCGCGTTCTGCAGCATCAACACGCCGGTGGCGCGCTCGACATGGAGCCGATGCAGCAGCATCGCGAAGTCGAAATCGCGCAGATCGCCCTCGAAGGCCGCCGCTGCATGCCGGCTGGCCCCCGGGCCGCGCTTGCTCGCCTCGCTCTCGATCTCCGGTGAACGAAGCGGCGCCCCTTCGTCTGCGGGCGCGTGAATCGCCGAAGCCATGCTCTCCCCCCGAAACGCAAACCGTGCTCGGACACCCCGTCCGATGGTCACGTTTCGGCAGGTTCGGCTCAGACCCTGGGTGATGATCCCCACATTTTTTGCGTAGCTGCACAGGCGCCGCATCGCGTGCGCATGCGTTGGCAGGCGATGCGCAATGCGACCGCAGCGACGTGGTTTGCGCAGGCGTCGGCGGACCGAGAAGTGTCGCGTTCCGAACCCGCACGGCGTCGGGTCAGCGTGACTCGACCGGCCACCATGCAGCTTCGAAATCGAATGTTGAGGAATACAAGCAATCGAAACCGCCCCCGGCCGTCGCGACGATTCGAAACGGGCCGGGCTCGAGCACGCCGCGATACGAGAACGTCGAACCCGGCGCAGACGAGATGGCGTCGAAGAGCTTCGCCGAGCCGCGGTACACCTCGAACGAGGCCTCACACGGAGAAATCGCACCCCGGTTGCCTTCGATCTCGAGCTCGACCCGCGCGCGCGCCTCGAACGTGACGTCGTAGACGAACGCATCGCGCGTCGCGTAGTCGCCGGGTGCCCCCCCTGGAGCCGAGAGCAGGCCCTCACGCCTGGTCCAGGCCACAGCGCTCGCCGTGCCGGCCGCGAGATCGAACGTCGAATCGAAGGTGTCGGTAACCCAGTCCGCACCGGGGGCCGGGGGTCCGGTCACGACGACCTGGGGCTCGGGGCACGGCCCCGCCGCGACCGAACGGCAATCGAGCTCGGTGCGCTCGGCCGATCGGGCATCGACCGCGACGACCACCTCGTCGCCCGTGCTGGGCGACCTCGGCGGCATCGCGTCGGCGGGCTCGAACGTCACGTCGAGCTCCACATCGGCCATCGATCCATTCACCCAGTTGGGCGCGAGCGCCTGCGCGAAGAGCCGGTAGCGGTCCGGCTCGAGTACACGCGAGTCGTCGAACCCGTTGCGCTCGAAGGGGTGGATCGGCCGGTACTCGACGTCGGTTCCGCGATACAAGAAGACATCCGCTTCGCTGACCGCCGTCAGATCGGCCTCCTTGAGCCCCGACATGTTGATGCGCACCGGCTGCAGCACGTCGAAGGTGACGTCGAACCAGACGAATTCGTTGTCGATGATCCCGAAAGGCGGTGTCGTCGCGGGCTGCGTGAAGTGCTGACGCGCCTCCGCCGTGAACGAGAAGGCGGTCGGCGTCACCGTCGAGCGGTGAAAGGCGTCCGAGAAGGGGCCGAAGGCGGCGTCCGGCGAGGACGGCCACTCGGCCGAGAGCGCGCAGTCGATGGCGCCTTCCATCGGGTCGAACCCGCTGCAGCTCAGCTGCTCGACGACTGCCTCGCGGGCGTCGGACACGAGCTCGATGCGCGGCGGCTCATCGCTCGCGGGCTCGACCTCGGTGCAGCCGATCTGAGTCAGCGCGAGAATCGGAATGAGAACAGCAACACGCACCACGACGTCTTCCTCAGCATCCCTCCCGACCCGAACGCACAGATTACCCAAGTGGCGTCGCGCGATCCCATCGGATCGCTTCGGAGTGGCCCGCGTGCCCGAGCGAACGTGTCTCAGGCGACCTATGCGGGAGCCGAGCGAGCGAGAACGCCCCTCGCAGACCCCGCCGCTCAGCCGCCCCGGATCTTCGCGATGAGCGTCTTGCGCACGTCGCCGGGGTTCGCCTTGCCCTGGGTGGCCTTCATGACCTGACCCATGAGGAAGTTCAGCAGCTTGTCGTCGCCGCCCTGCACGCTCTCGACCTCGGTGGGGTTGGCGGCGATGACCTCGTCGACGACCGCGTCGATCACGCCCGTGTCCGACACCGCCTCGAGCCCGCGCTCGGTCATGATCGCCTCGGGATCGCCGCCGTCGGCGAGCAGCTCGGGCAGCAGATCCTGGGCGTTGCGCGCCGTGAGTCGGCCCGCTTCGACGAGCGTGATCAGCTTCGCGAAGCCCTCGGCCGGGAGCGCGACGTCTTCGATCTCGGTATCGCGTTCGTTGAGCACCTTCGCGACGTCACGCGTGATCCAGTTCGCCGCCGTTTTCGCGGGCGCGCCCGCGCGGACCGCCGACTCGAAGTAGTCGGCGAGCGCGCGGCTCGCGGTGAGCACGCCGGCGTCGTAGCGCGACAGGCCGTGCTCGCTTTCGAAGCGCGCGCGCTTCTCGTCGGGCAGCTCGGGCAGCTCGGCGCGCACCGCCTCGATGCGCGCCGGATCGATCACGAGCGGGATCAGATCGGGGTCGTCGAAGTAGCGGTAGTCGTCCGCGTTCTCCTTGAGTCGCTGCACCTTGGTCCGCCGCTTCTCGGCGTCGAAGCCCATCGTCGCCTGGACGACCTCGCCGCCATCGTCGAGCACCTCGCTCTGTCGCACGATCTCGGCCTTGATCGCGCCCTCGACGCTCGCGAACGAGTTCAGGTTCTTGACCTCGGTGCGGGTACCGAGCGCGTCGCTCCCGCGCGGGCGCAGCGACAGGTTCACATCGCAGCGAAACTGGCCCTTCTCCATGTCGGCGTCGGAGACGCCGATGTAGCGGAGGATCGAACGCAGGGCGCGCAGGTACGCCACGGCCTCGGCGGCCGAACGCAGGTCGGGCTCGCTCACGATCTCGAGCAGCGGCACCCCCGAGCGGTTCAGATCGATGAAGCTCTCGTCGCTGCCCGCGACGGCCATGTCGTGGATCGACTTCGCGGCGTCCTCTTCGAGATGCGCACGCGTGATGCGGATGCGTTTGACCGTCGGCTCGGCATCGGCCGCCTTCTTCTTGCCCTTCTTGCCTGGCTTGGCCTGTCCACCGGCGCCGCCGTCGGGCGGCACCTCGATCTCGATCCAGCCGTGCTCGACGATCGGCTCTTCGTACTGCGAGATCTGATAGCCCTTGGGCAGGTCGGGGTAGATGTAGTTCTTGCGCGAGAAGACCGAGCGCTCGTTGACGGTCGAGTGCGTCGCCAGACCGAGCCGGATCGCGAGGTCGATGACCTCGGCGTTGAGCACGGGCAGCACGCCCGGCAGCGCCCAGTCGACGTAGTGCGTGTTGTGATTCGGCGGATCGCCGTACGACACCTCGGCCGGGCTGAAGAGCTTCGTCTTCGTCTTCAGGTGCGTGTGCACCTCGAGTCCGATGACGGCCTCGTAGCGGTCCAGCGCGCTCACTTCACATCCTCCGGCCTGGCGAGGTGATGCTCGGTGCGGCGCTGGAACGCGTCGGCCACCCGCAGCAGCCGCCCCTCTTCGAGCGGAGCGCCGAGCAGCTGCAGGCCGACCGGCAGCCCCTGCGTCTCGCCACACGGGATCGAGACGCCGGGCAGACCCGCGAGGTTCGCCGTGACCGTGAAGATGTCGCCGAGATACATCGAGAGCGGATCCTCGCTCTTCTCACCGAGGGGGAAGGCCGGCTCGGGATACGTCGGCATCGCCACGACGTCGCACTGCTCGAAGGCGCGGTCGAAGTCGCCGCGCACGAGCGTCCGCACCTGCTGCGCCTTCTTGTAGTACGCGTCGTAGTAGCCCGCCGAAAGCACGAACGTGCCCAGCAGGATGCGCCGCTTCACCTCGTCCCCGAAGCCCTCGCTGCGCGAGCGCCGGTACATCTCGTCGAGATCGCGCACGCCCTCGGCGCGGCGGCCGTACCTTGCGCCGTCGAAGCGCGCGAGGTTGCTCGACGCTTCGGCGGTCGCGATCACGTAGTAGGCGTCGACGCCGTACTTCAGGTGCGGGAGCTGCACGGGCATCGTCTTGGCGCCTGCCGCCTCGATCTCGGCGATCGCCGCTTCGACGAGCGCACGCACGTCGGCGTCGAGGCCCGCGGTCTCGAAGGCTTCGTGCGGGATGCCGATCGTCAGCCCCGAGACGTCCCCCGAGAGCTCGGCGGCGAAGTCGGGCACCGCCGCCGGGATCGACGTCGAATCGCGCGGATCGTGGCCGGCGATCGCCTGCAGCACCCATGCGGCCTCTTCGGCGGTGTGCGTGAACGGCCCGATCTGATCGAGCGACGACGCGAACGCGACGAGCCCCCAGCGCGAGATACGTCCGTATGTGGGCTTGAGGCCGGTGACCCCGCAGAACGATGCGGGCTGTCGGATCGATCCCCCCGTGTCGCTGCCGAGCGCGAAGGGCACGAGCCCCGCGGCGACCGCGGCCGCCGAGCCCCCCGACGATCCGCCGCAGGTGCGCGTCTCGTCGAACGGGTTCTTCGCCGGCCCGTACACCGAGTTCTCGGTCGAGCTGCCCATCGCGAACTCGTCCATGTTCGCGCGGCCCACGATGACGGCGCCGGCGGCCTGCAGCCGCTCGACGACCGTGCTGTCATAGGGCGATACGAAGCCTTCGAGAATGCGCGAGGCGCAGCTCGTCGGCTCGCCGCGCTGCACCATGTTGTCCTTCAAGAGCAGCGGCACGCCATCGAGGGGCCCGCGCACATCACCGGCGGCGCGGCGGGCATCGGCCGCCTCGGCGTCGGCCCGCGCTGCGTCTTCGCGCAGGCCGATCACCGCGCCGAGCCGTCGCCCCGGCCCCGCGCAGCGCTCGAGCGCCTGCGCCACCAGACCGGCCGACGTCGACTCGCCGGCTTCGAGGGCCGCTCGCTGGCCCGCCAGGCTGTCTTCGGGGACGCGCGCGTCGCTCATCCGTCGTCCTCGAGCACCTTGGGTACGGCGAACGCGTCGCCCTCCCGCCGGGGCGCGTTGGCGAGCGCACGGTCGGGGTCGATGCCCGGCTCGGGCACGTCGGCCCGCATCGGCGTCGCCAGCGGGATCGCGTGGGCCGTCGGCACGATGCCTTCGGTATCGAGCGCCTGCAGCGCCTCGACGTGATCGAGGATCAGCCCGAGCTCGGCGCTCATGCGCTCGGCCTCGTCGTCGCTCAGCTCGAGCCGCGCCAGCTCGGCCACACGAATCACGTCCTCACGGGTAAACGTCGACATGGCGGCCCAATCTAGCAGCCTCCCCCCACCACCGCGGGCCGAGAGCCCCCGTCCCCACTCCCCAGATCCCGCACCCGACGCCAAAGACATCGAGAATCCCACATCGTCGTCCCAGCAAGGCCGCACGTCCGCAGCCGAGCACTCTCCCCCCTCACGTCGCTCGCAGCGAGGGCGCGTCGAGTGCCACAGATCCGGCGCCCTCGGACCGAAGCCGGCCGCAGGCGTACTCGTGTACGCCGAGGATCGGCGCAGGGAGAAGGTGCCGGAGCTGAGGTGCTCCACACGACCGCAGCCGAGCACTCTCCCCCGTCACGTCGCTCGCAGCGAGGGCGCGTGGAGTGCCACAGATCCGGCGCCCTCGGACCGAAGCCGGCCGCAGGCGTACTCGTGTACGCCGAGGATCGGCGCAGGGAGAAGGTGCCGGAGCTGGGGTGCTCCACGCGTCCGCAGCCGAGCGCAAGAACGGTGAAGGTCGGCGCAGGGAGAAGGTGCCGGAGATGCCGTGCTCCGGGCGTCCGCAGCCGAGCGCAGACCTGCTAGCCTGCCGCCCCTCATGAGTGAACTCGACGCTGTATTCCAGGGCATTCCCGAAAACATCCAGAAAGCCCTGCACGACCTCGGCTGGACGAAGGCGATGCCCGTCCAGGCCGCCACGATTCCCCTGATGCGCGAGGGCCGCGACCTGATCGTCCAGGCCCACACCGGCAGCGGCAAGACCGGCGCCTTCGGCATTCCGATCATCGAGGCCATCGACACGAGCCTGCCCCAGGTGCAGGCCCTGGTGATGGCGCCCACCCGCGAGCTGGCGCTGCAGGTGCAGCAAGAGGTCGAGACCCTCGGCTCGCACGCCGGCGTGCGCGTGCTCGCGGTCTACGGCGGCGTCGGCTACGCCGCCCAGCTCGAGGGCCTCGAGGAGGGGGCGCACGTCGTGGTCGGCACGCCCGGCCGCATCCTCGACCACCTCTCGAACGGCCGCATGGACGTCGACCACCTGAAGACGCTGGTCTTCGACGAAGCCGACGAGATGCTCTCGCTCGGCTTCTGGCCCGACATGCGCGAGATCGAGTCGTACCTCCCGAAGCAGCGCCGCAGCTACCTGTTCTCGGCGACGATCCCCGAGAAGGTGCGGTCGCTGTCGCGGTTCTTCCTGAACGATCCCGAGTTCGTCGCGATGGATCAGGAGACCGACTCCCCGCAGCAGATCGAGCACGTCTTCTACATGTGCCAGGCGAGCGAGAAGGAGAAGCTGCTCGCGCGCATCCTCGAGTACGAAGACCCCGAGAGCGCGATCATCTTCTGCAACACCAAGGCCGACGTGCGCTACGTCACCTCGTATCTGCAGCGGCGCGGGTTCCAGGCCGACCAGATCTCGGGCGATCTGCAGCAGGCCGCCCGCGAGAAGGCGCTGGCCAAGATCAAGGCCGGCGACCTCAAGTTCCTCGTCGCCACCGACGTCGCCGCACGCGGCATCGACATCAGCGACCTCTCCCACGTGATCAGCTACGCCGCCAGCGACTCGGCCGAGACCTACGTCCACCGCACGGGACGCACCGGCCGCGCGGGCAAGTCGGGCACCGCGATTTCACTGGTCTCGGGGCTCGACATCGGCAACTTCAAGAGCATG
The DNA here is from genome assembly GCA_965250285.1 of Myxococcota bacterium. Classification (GTDB taxonomy): domain Bacteria; phylum Myxococcota_A; class UBA9160; order UBA9160; family UBA4427; genus CAYYSY01. Next base: position 5,653,870 of record OZ252299.1, on the reverse strand, counting down.
CAGCACGTCAACAAGATCTCGATGACCGAGCGCAAGGCGCCCGCCGAGAAGGACATGCGCAATCGCCTGCGCGAACGTCTGACGGTCAAGGTCGAGCAGGAGATGCGGCACGCGCCCGAAGACGAGCTCAAGGTGCAGATCGATCGCCTGATCCCGATCGTCGAAGAGATGGCCGAGACCCGCGAAGGTCGCCGCGACCTGGCCGGCATCGCCGCGGCCTATCTGCACGATCACCGACCCGAGACGACCATCACCGAAGACGCGCCGAAGAAGAAGGCCAAGAAGCCGATCGGCGCCGAAGCCGCAGCCGAGGCCGAGGAGCGCGCCGGCGGTCAGAGCCAGAGCGACGACGGCGCTTCGCACTCGGGGGGCGACGGGGACCGCCCGCGCAAGCGACGCCGCCGGGGCGGTCGATCGCGAGGGGGAGGCAATCGCCGTGACGGTGGACGAGCGCCCTCGTCCTCTCGAGGTGGAGACCGCAGCTGATTCGAGCGTCGGCGCCGATGCGCCGCCGACGTCGGCGATCCACCCGATCCGGCGCCCTCTCGAGCCGGGCAGCGGGCTGCTGCTCTTCGGCCTCGCCCTCTTCTGGTTCGGGCTGACGCTCGACCGCACCTTCCACATGACCGACGAGGGCTACCTGCTGCGCCTGGGCCATCGCATGGCTCAGGGCGAGGTGCCCCACCGCGACTTCGTCGAAGACTACGGTCCGGGCGCCATCGCCGTGCTGGGCGCGCTCGTACGCGGGGGCGACGGCGAGATCCTCTTCGTGCGCCAGGCGATCGCCGTGTGGAAGGCGCTGGCCGTGGTGCTCGGCTTCTGCGTGGCGCGCCTGCTCGTGCCGCTGCCCGTCGCGTTCGGTGTCGGCCTGCTCGGCATCGTGTACTGGGGCCGCGCCAGCATGAACGTGAATGCGCCCCACGCCGCGCTGTTCACGATCCCGCTCTGCCTCGCCGCCGCCGGGCTGCTCGCGTGGGCGCTGCAGCGCGAAGGCGACGCGCCGAGCCGCCGAGGGCTCGTTGCGGCGGGGGTCGTGGCCGGGCTCGCGGTGTTCTTCAAGCAGAACATCGGCGTGATGAACGCCTACGGACTGTCGCTGGCGGTCGCCGCGGTGCCCCTCGCCGGCCTCGAGGCGCGCCCCCGCGAAGGCGCGGGCGCGAGTCGCACCGGCTGGCTGATCGCGTGGGCAGTCGCCGCAGCCCTGCTCTTCGTGCCGGGCGCGCGCTTTCTGGGCGTGGCCGAGTATCTCGTGCACATCGCGCCGATCCACGCCCTCATGGCCTGCGTCGCCGTCGCGCTCGTCCGCCAGCCGAGCGGCCCCTCGCTCGTCGCCTTCGTGCAGAGCCGCGCGCTGCCCTTCGCGATCGGCGGCCTCGTGCCCGTCGTGCTCGTCGCGCTCTTCTATCTCGTGAGCGGGCATCTCGATGACCTGCTCGTCGGCATGTTCGAGCGCCCCCTGCGTCGGCGGAACTACGCGATCCCGGCGATGACACCGGGGGCCAGCATCGCGACGTTCGCGATCGGCGCGAGTGGCGTGATCGCCGGGGCGTTTCTCATCAGCGCCCGGCGCGCGCCCCGGGCGGCGCGGGCGACGGCGGGCCTCGGCATCCTCCTCATGGCCCTCGCGGTGCTCGTCGTGCCCCACGCCAACCCGCGTCTCTACACCGCGGCGGTGCTCACGCGGTCGGCCTCGCTCTTCGACTGGGTGATACACACCGGCATCGTGCTCGGCGCGGTCGCGGTCTTCGGTCCGCGCATCGCACGCGGCGAGCCCGATCCGGCCGAACGCGCGCGCCTGCGCGCCCTGCTGCCGATCGCCTTCTTCTCGGCGCTGCTCTGCTACCAGGTGTTCCCGCGCGGGGCGCACAACGCCTGGTTCGCGCAGCCCGTGTGGATGCCGCTCCTCGCCATCGTGCTCTACGAGCCCTGGCGCCGCTTTGCCCCTGGCGCGTCGACCGCGCAACGCAGCGCCATGGCGGTGCTCCTGCTCATCGTCCCGATCTGGCTGGCCTGGCCCGTGGCGCTGCGCACGTGGCGCCTGCGCGATGCGCCGGCGCGCGCGCTCGCCCTGCCACGCACCGAGGGGCTCACCGTGAAGCGAGCCGATATCGAACGCGGCCATCTGGGCGACGTCGAGGCGCTGGTCGCCGCCCTCGCCGCGGTTCCGTCCGCACCGCTGCTCCTGATCGGCGGCGACGCGATGCTCCACCACGTGACCGGCCGACCCCCGCTTCGCCCCGAGCACGACTACGCGATCTACAACACCGTGCTCGACATGCTGCCGCTGCGCGAGCTCGCGGGTCTGGAGGATGGCGGCTGGATCCCCGCCCTGCGCGCCCAGCCCGAGACGGTGGTGGTCGTCGTCGACGACGACGCGGGGCGACGCGTGCGACGCGCCCTGCCCCGACTCGACGCGCATCTCCGCGCGCACTACGCGCCGATCGCGCGCTTTGGCGTGTACGAAGTGTGGCGGCTGCGGTGATTCGAGCCGGCGAGGAGAAACGATCGTGAGAGCCATGGTGACCGGCGCGAGCGAAGGCCTGGGACGCGCGTTTGCGCTGCGACTCGCGCGCGAGGGCTACGCGATCACGGCGGTCGCGCGCAACGAGCTGCGCCTCGCCGAGCTGATGACCGAGCTCGCGGGTGAAGGCCACAGGCCGCTCGTCGCCGACCTCGGCACCGATGCCGGGCTCACGCGGTGCACCGATCACCTGGGCGCCGAGCCGGTCGCACTGCTCGTGAACAACGCGGGCTACAGCCTGTTCGGCGACTTCGCCGACGCCGACGTCGAGGACGAGCTCGCGATCCTGTCGGTCAACTGTGCGGCGGCCATCCGGCTCGCCCACGCCCACCTGGCCCAGGCGCGACCCGGGGATGCCCTGATCAATCTCTCGTCGATCACCAACTGGCTGCCGACGCCGGTGCAACCCACCTATGTCGCAACGAAGTGCTTCCTCGCGTCGTTCAGCGAGTCGCTCTGGTACCAGTCGAAGCGGCGCGGCGTCTACGTGCAGGGCCTCTGCCCCGGCGTCACGCGCACCGGGTTTCTCGGGCGCGCCGGGCTCGAGCGGTTTCTCGGCCTGCTCGATTTCTTCGCGATGCCGCCCGAGAAGGTCGTCGACGCCTCGCTGCGCGCGATGCGAAAGCGGCGCGGCCCCCTCGTCGTCCCGGGCCTCGGCAATCGCGCGCTCGAGGTGCTCGGGCGCGTGACCCCGCGCCGCTGGATGACGTCGTTCATGGGCAGCCTCGGCACGTTCGCCCACGACCGGGACTAGTCGGAGTCACTCGCTCGAGGGGCCGCTGCATCGCGGCCCCGACCGCTTCGTCGCACTCCGAACCAGATCGGCACGAGCGCGGCGCAGCCAGCGAGCGAGACGAGGCGTCCGGTGCGCACGCTGCTCGGCTCGAAGCGCAGCTCGATCTCGTGGACGCCCTTCGGCACGCCCACCCCCATGAAGTCGCCATACACGCGCAGGATCTCGGCGGGCTCGCCGTCGAGACGCGCGACCCAGCCGGGATGATGCGACTCGGCGAAGACGAGGATCTGACGCGTCGGCGCGCTCGTCTCGACGCGCAGCTCGCCGGGCAGATCATCGAGCACGAGCACGTCGCCGGGCGGTCCGCCCCCGAGCAGGAAGTCGCCGTCGACGATCGCCATGCGTCGCGGGTCGATCGAGCGAAGCTGCTCGAGCAGCCGCTCGGCGCGCACGCCCCGCGAAACGAGGCGCACCCGCGGCAGCGGATCATCGATCAGGCGTCCGTACGCGAAGCCCACCCCTGCGATGCGCAGCGCCGCCCACATCTCGGGCGAAGGCGCGCGCGCGCCGATGTCGACCACCTCGAGCGGCAGACGCCGCTCGGGCACCATCGCGGCATAGCCGTTCGCCAGTCGGATGTGACGCATTGAGAGGGCCTGGGGCCCCCAGTGCATGCGGTAGCGGTCGGTCCACTCGGGCACACGTCGCCGGGCGACGAATCGCTCGAGGTCGACCGGCTTCTCGCGGCGCATCCACGTCATGCCGTAGACACCGAGATCGAGCAGCGCGAGCGCGATCAACGCGGGCAGCACGAACCGCACGCCTCGCGCGGCGAGAAACACGAGCCCGGTGAAGACCGCGATCCCGACGACGCCCATCGCGAGTCGGCCGGGCGTCGACACCGCCCGCGCAACCGACCCGCTGAACGGGTTCGCCAGGCCGAGCACGAGCACGACCAGGGCCAGGCCGAGCGGCAGGGCCAGCCAGCGCAGATCGCCGTCTTCTGTCGCCGTCTCGCCGCGCGCGCGGCGTTCACAGAAGCGGGCGAGATCGGCAAAGGCGATCGCAGAGGCGACGGCGAGCCCGAGCTGCCCGAGCAGCACATAGCGCGCCGGGCCTCGGAACACCTCGATGACCGGCAGATTCGCCTGCATCCAGTAGATCGGGCCGTACTCGCCGAGCGCCATCAGAAAGCCGAACGCGGCGAAGCCGAGCGCGGCGTAGAGCAGCGGCCCCGCGCGCCCGAACGCGCGCCGACGCACGACGATCCAGCCGAGCAGCACGGGCACGAGCGAGCCCGAGTAGACCGCGAACTCGGTCGCCTCGACACCGCCGACGGCGCGCGCGCGAAAGAAGAGCGGCGAGACGAGCTGCGTGAGGTTCTCGGGTCGCAGCGAGAGGGTATACGCGAAGAAGTCATGGGGCTGGGCTCGCTCGGACAGCCCCAGCGTCTCCCACTGCGGGATCATCTGCACCGCCGCCATCGGAAACGCAACCAGCGTGGCGGCCAGCAGCCATGCCCAGCGCAGCCGCTCGGCGCCACGCCGCAGCACGAAGAGCGCGTAGGCCGCCTCGGCGACCAGAGACATCCACACGAACTGGGGATGACCGAAGAGCAGCTGCGACGCCGTCAACGCAGCGACGGCGACCGTGGCCCACGCCGCATGGTCGCTGCGCTTCGATCGCAGGGCGATGTCGATCGCGAGCAACGCCCACGGCAGGTGCGCCACGATGGCCATCACGTTCAGATGCATGAAGTGCAGCATCGAGAAGCTGCCGAAGGCGAGCAGACCAGCTCCGAGCACCGCGGCATCGCGTCGCACCTCGACACGGCGCAGAAAGAAGAACGCGCCCACGGCGAGAAAGACGTAGTTTCGCAGGATGTCGAGCACGAACGCGACGTCGAGCGGCAGCCAGCGGTAGATCAGCCAGTTGAGCGGGTGATAGAGGCTCGCCTGTCCCTCCCCGTGGAGGTGAAAACCGTTGTATGCGTAGGGAAACCAGTGAAAGTCACTGCCCCGCTCGAGCGCTTCGGCGTAGAAGAAGCGCATCGGCAGGTGGAAGTTGCCGAGATCCGAGTCGGTGTAGACCGTGCCCTCGAAGACCGGCCAGCCGATCGCGAGCCAGAAGAGCGCGACGCCCACGCATCCCAGCCAGAAGCTCGTCTGCTCGGTCGACCTGGGCGTCACGGGCTTCTCTATGCTCCGATCGCACGCGGCGGGCGCCGGGCGTGGGCCAGCCTCGGGCGTGCCATGGGAATGCGCCCTGCGCAGGGAACCCCACGTCGCGCGAAGATGCCAGTCGAACCCATCGGGCAGGAGACGTCTTTCTTTGACCAAGCCGCAGGCGCCGACCAAGCCGCAGGCGCCGACCGAGCCGCAGGCGCCGATCAAGCCCCAGGCGCCGACCGAGCCGAAGGCCGCGACGGAGCCGCCGACGCCGAGCGCCGCGAACGTGATGGGTCTCACACGTGAGCAGATCGGGATCGGCGTGCTCGTCGCGATCGGCCTCGGCCTGCGCGCCGCGCTGGTCGGCTGGAGCCCCGGCACCGTCGACGTCGATGTGTGGGCCGGCCACGCCCGAGAGATCGAGCGACTCGGGCTCGTGACCTACTACGGCGGCGGCGAATTCATCTTCAATCATCCGCCGCTCGCCGGCTTTGCGGTCACCGGCCTGCATCGCATCGCCGAGGCCGGCGGTCCGAGCTTCCCCCTCCTGCTGCGCTTGCCCTTCGTGTTCGTCGATGCCGCGACCGCGTTCGGTGTCGTGGCGCTGGCGGCCACCAGTGAGCGCGCCTGGTTTCGCGCGCACCGGCATCTGCTCGGCGCGCTGTACTGGTGCGCGCCCCTCGCGATCGTCTTCTCGGCGCACCACGGCAATACCGACTCGGTCGTCGCCTGTTCGCTGGTCTGGGCGGTCGTCACGGTCGCCCACGGTCGGCCGGGCTGGGCCGGCGTCGCGCTCGGCCTCGGCGCCTCGATCAAGATCCCGGGCCTGCTCGCCGCGCCGGCGCTCTTTCTCGTCCTGCCCGACCTGCAGGCGCGCTTTCGATTCGCGGCGGCCCTCGGCGCGACGGCGTTCGTCGGCTTCGCCCCGGCGCTGCTCGTCGACCCGCGCGCGACGATCGAGGCCGTGTTTCTCTACTCGGGGCTGCGCATCCAGACGACGAGCGGCGTCCTGATCTGGGGCCCCCAGGTCTTCTATCCAGAGCTCCACGCGCTCTCGGCGCCGGCCCGCCGCACGTTCGTGACGCTCGCGAACGGCTACTACCGCGCCGACGGCCAGATCGTCACGGCGCTCGTGATCGCCTGGGCGTGGCTTCGGCGACGACACCGATCGCCCGACGCGATCGCCGCGACCGTGGCCCAGGGCTACGCGATCGTGCTCGCGTTCACCAACTTCTTTGCCTTCCAGTATCTCGCCTGGTCGCTGCCGCTCTGGTTCTTCGCGGGATGGCCCCTGGCGATCGCGGCGCAGCTGCTCTGCAGTCTCTACATCTGGGGGCTCTACGCCTGGCTGACCGAGCACCTGCTGCTGCTCGACACGTGGCGCTTCCTCGCCAAGCCCCACTGGCCGATCTGGGTGCGCGTGCTGCGCAGCGCGAGCGTCGCGTTCTTGATGGGGCTGGCGATCACGCGTCTGACCAAGGCCGTGCTCGAAGAGGTGCGGGGATGGCGCGGCCCGCGCGAGGACGCGCCGGGACACGAACCCGAAGCGCCTGCGCCGCCGTAGCGGCTGGCGCCAAGCCGGGGCCGAGTGGCTCGCTCGACTAGAGCGTGAGCGTGACGCGCTCGGCGTCGTCCCCGATCCGTCGCAGGGTGAGCCGTCGCGAGTCGGCGTCGAGGTCGACGCAGAGGCCGCCCTCGCCGGGCGAGACATCGGCCGACGAGGCCTCGACGGGCCCGGTCGCATTCGCGCCGATCGGGCCCTTCTCACGGCGCTCGACCCGCCGCGCGCGTCCCTGCAGATCGATCGTCGCCGTCTCGCCCCGCGCGTCGGCGAGCACGAGCGTCGCGTCGCCGAGCACGGGCCGCTTGAGGCACCAGTCGATGCAGCCTTCGACATCCTCGAAGCGCTGCAGGCACTCCTGCACCAGCAGGTAGGAGGGTGCGGCCGCGCCGAGCCCACGCGGTCGTGCGCGCAGCGGCGCGAGGGCCACGCAGACGCCTGCTGCGTTGACGCCGGCCAGCGACGAGGCCAGCCAAGGCAGCGTGACCTCGAGCGAGGCGAAGCCGACCTCGGGCCGGCTGCGTCGGATGCAGTACGCATCGACGTCGCCGATCTCGACGGGCAGCCCGCGCGAGAGCCCAAGCCCGGCCGACCCGGCGAGCCCTGGCCCCGCGACGGCGACCGCCGGGGCGACGAGCGGGCCTGCGCCGCCCGCGCCCCGGGCGGTGCGGAGATGCAGCTCGAACACACTGTCGACGTCGACGTCGGCGAAGCGCGCGATCCCGTCGATGCGCTCCGAGAGGTGCGTGAAGTGGCGGATCAGCTCGCGGCCGTCGCCGCCGCCCCGCGTGCCCCCGACCACGAAGGGGCGCAGGTTCGCGAGACGCGATCGGCGAAGCGGCAACCCCGCGGCCTCGACGCAGCGGCGGATCGCCGGCGCCTGCGCCCGTCCCTGATCGGAGCCCATGTTTCGGGGCTGTCCGGTGCACTCGAAGGTCTCGATCATGATCCTCGTGGCGCGGCGCGCGACGGCGCCGACGCTTCTCCCGGTGACGCGCGCACGGGCGTCAGCTCTTGGCGTCTTCGCTTCGAATGAAGAGCACTTCGTTCAGTGAGCCCATGCGGTAGCCATCCAGGTCGAGGCTCACCCAGCGAAACCCGAGCGGCTTGATCGCGGCGCTGATCCGCTCCGCCATCTCGGCGTCGAGGGCTCGGGGCATCTCTTCGGGCGCGATCTCGACGCGCGCGAGATCGCCATGGTGTCGCAGTCGCACCTGCGCGAAACCGAGCTCGCGCAGCCGGGCCTCACCCGCTTCGACCTGACGCAGGCGTTCGGGCGTCACTTCGGTGCCGTAGGGCAGCCGCGAAGACAGACACGCCGAGGCGGGCAGATCCCACGTCGGCAGCCCCGCCGCGCGCGAGAGCGCGCGCACTTCGGCCTTGTCGAGACCGGCATCGAGCAGCGGCGAGAGCACCCGGTGCTCGGCAGCCGCGCGGTGACCGGGACGAAAGTCGCTCGCGTCGTCGGCGTTCACGCCGTACGCGATGGCGGCCTGCCCCTCTTCGGCAACGAGCCGATCGAGGCGCTCGAAGAGCGCCGTCTTGCAGTGGTAACAGCGGTCGGGCGCGTTCGCGCGGTAGGCCGCGTTCGTCATCTCGTCGGTCTCGACGAAGCGATGGGGCAGCGCGAAGTCGCGCGCGATCTGCTCGGCCATCTCGCGGTGGTGGGCGGGATACGAAGCCGAGAGCGCGGTGACGGCAAGCGCGTCGTGACCGAGGACATCGTGGGCCACCCAGGCGAGGTAGCTCGAATCGACGCCCCCCGAGAACGCGACCACGAGCGGGCCGGCGGCCGCCAGCTGCTCGCGCAGCCGGGCCTCCTTCGCACGAAGCTCGGGCGAGAGCGCGGTCTGGGCCGCTTCGAGGGGCTGCGCGGGCGGCGGGGGGGTCATCTCGGGGGGCACGGTACGAGGGGTGGCGGATGCGGTCAACCGCGCGGCCGGGCGTGCACTGACCAGGCCCGGTGGGGCCGCGAACGAGCCGATGGGGCCGCACGGCGCCCAGAACCGAGCGCTCGGGCGCCCAGGCGCCCGGTCTCGCGACGCCCCCCGCACGGCGCCGGCAGCCCGCGCGCAAGATCTGCGGCAAGCGGCCGATGCTCTAGAACATGCGCGCCACGGCAGAGCGCTCAGCCCGGGCCTATCATGGGCCGCGTGGAGGGGGGGAACATGGCCAAGCTGCGAGTCGGGCTGCTCTTTGGTGGACGCTCCGTCGAGCACGAGGTGTCGGTGGTTTCGGCGACCTCGGTGCTGCAGGCACTCGATCCGAGCCGCTACGACGTGACCCTGATCGGTGTCGACCACGACGGCCGCTGGCATCTGGGCTCGGGCGGCCAGCTCTTGGCCGACGTGCCGGAGACCCCCGGCGAGGTGCTGATGCCGGCGCGCCCCGGCGACGTGACGCTCGTACCGTCTGCCGATAGCCCCGAAGCCGTCGCGCGATCGCTCGACGTCGTGCTGCCGCTCATCCATGGCAAGGGCGGCGAGGACGGCGCGCTTCAGGGTCTGCTCGAGCTCGCCGACCTGCCCTACGTTGGCTCGGGCGTGCTCGGCTCGTCGGTTCAGATGGACAAGGACGTCGCGAAGCGACTGCTGCGCGATGCCGGCCTGCCCGTCGTCCCCTGGATCACCCGGCGCGCCCACGAGCTCGAAGGCGCCGCCCTCGAAGCCACACTCGACGAGAGCGAGCGCACCCTCGGCTGGCCCGTTTTCGTGAAACCGGCCAACTCAGGCAGCTCGGTCGGCATCTCGCCGGCCGAGAACCGCGCTGAGCTGGTGCGGGCGATTCGAGACGCGCTCCGCTACGACCGCAAGATCCTGATCGAGCGCGGGCTCGATCCGCGCGAGATCGAGGTCGCCGTGCTCGGCAACGAGCGACCCGAGGCGTCGCTGCCCGGCGAGATTCGCTGCACGAGTGCGTTCTACGACTACGAGTCGAAGTACCACGACGATGCCACCGAGCTCGTGATCCCCGCCGAGCTCGACGAGCCGACGACGGCGAAGATCCGCGAGATGGCGGTCGCTGCGTATCAGACGCTCGAGGCAGAGGGGCTCGCGCGCGTCGACTTCATTCTCGACCGCGCAACCGGCGACCTCTACATCAACGAGCTCAACAGCCTGCCCGGCTTCACCGATGGCAGCATGTATCCCAAGATGTGGGAGGCCACCGGGCTCTCGTACCCGATGCTGCTCGACCGGTTGATCGAGCTGGCGATGGAGCGTCATCACGCCCGGGCAAGGCTCGAGACGAGCTATCGCCGCCCGGGCCCGGTGGACGTCGGCGAGGACGCGTAGGGCGCCGCGCTACCGCTCGGTGTCGGCGAAGACGCGTAGGGCGCCGCGTTACTGCTCGGTGTCGGCGAAGACGCGTAGGGCGCCGCGTTACTGCTCGGTGTCGGCGAAGACGCGTCGGGCGCCGCGCTACTGAGTCCGCGTCGGCGATGACCCACAGCGCGCCGCGCTCAGGAATCAGCGTCGGCGAAGACGCGTAGGGCGCCGCGCTACTGCTCGGTGTCGGCGCCGTCGGCCGCCTCGCCGCCCTCTTGCTCGGCTTCCTCGCGAGCGGCCTTGCGCCGATCCTGCGCCGGGATCACGTAGCCCAATGCGCGCAGCTGATTGCGCTTCATCTCGTCGAGCTCGACCTCGAGCGATCCGCCCCATTCGGGCTTCGGGGCCTCGAGCAGACCATCGATCGCCCCGCGGAGCTCCTCGGCCTTGTCTTCCTGCTTCGAGAGCAGATTGAAGCGTTCGAGGGGATCTTCGCTGCGATCGAAGAGCTCGCCCTCGTCGCGCTTCAGGATGAACTCGACGTAGCGGTGGTCGTCGCGGACCGCAGCGATGATCGGGTTCGAATCCTTGTCGGGCTGCCCCCACGAGCGATCGAGCTGCGAGAAGAGCGTGCGGCTGCGCAGCTCTTCGGCCTCGGGCGACTCGATGCCCGCCGACGCGAGGATCAGCGGTACCAACGAGCGGCCGTCCATGCCGGGCGGCGCGGGGATGCCCACGAGGTCGAGGATCGTCGGCCAGACGTCGATGTTCGCGACGCGCTCCTCGACGTCGATCCGCTCGAGCTCGAACGGCGGCACGATGATCCACGGCACCTCCTGGGTCTCGCGGTAGAGGTTGCGCGCGTGCCCCTCCATCCCGTGCTCCCAGAACGCTTCGCCGTGATCCGACGAGATGACGACCAGCGTCTTGTCGGCCAGACCCTGCTCCTCGAGCATCTCCATCAGCAGCTTGATGTTCTGATCCGTCCAGTGGATCGACATGTCGTAGATGTCGGGAAAGGCCGTGCCGAAGTCGGGGGTCGTGTCGGTGTACAGGTACTGGTGCACGTCCATGTAGTGGATGTAGAGGAAGAACCGATCCTGCACGTTGCCGAGGATGAACTCCATCGCCGACTCGGTCGCGTCGAGATCGGTCCCGGGGATGCGCTGCACGCCCGGGTTGTGCTTGCGCACCGCGTTCACGGGCTTGTTGCGGGACGGCCGGTAGTACAGGTCGAAGCCCTGATCGAAGCCGAAGTTGTTGGCGACCCAGCCGTTTCGCCAGATGCCCGCCGTGCGGTAGCCGGCCTCCTGGAAGAGCTCGGCCGGCATGACGGCTTCGGCGGGCACGCCGTGCATGAAGCGCTGCACGCCGGTGCGCTCGGGATACATGCCCAGCCACAGTGAGGCCATCGAGGCCTTCGTCCAGCTCGACTGACTCTCGACGTGATCGAACACGATGCCCCGGCTCGCCAGCCGATCGAGGAACGGACTCGTCGGCCGCTCGTAGCCGTAGGGCTGCAGGCGGTCGGCCCGCAGCGTGTCGACCAGGATGAAGATCACGTTGAGGTCGTCGCGATCGCGCAGGTCGAGCAGCGCCTCGGGCCCCTCACGCGGCGGCTTGGGCCGCTCGAACTCGATCTGCGACAGGACGCCGGCGACCAGCAACACCGCGGCCAGCGCGAAGTAGGGCCAGGGCGAATCGAGGATCTTGCGGAGCAACGGCGGGCGCCTCCCAATCGGGGGAACCGGCGATCAAGCCCGCCGGCGGAACGATTTGATTAACAAAATCGGGCTCTTAGAGCAAGAGAATCGAAGCGTGCCGCCGCTTCGCGAGCCCCGAAACGAAGAAGGCGGCCACCCCTCTCGGGGTGACCGCCTCGGTTCGTTCGCTGGATCAGCGAAGTAGGTCGTCGGCCTACTTGTTCATCCGGCGGCGTCCCAGAAGGACGAGGCCCACACCACCCGAAGCGAGCAGCAGGAGCGTGCCCGGCTCGGGCACGAACACGTACGTGTTCTTCACGATGCCGGGGATGGTGCCGATGCCGAGCGGACCCGTGTCGATGCGCAGGGGCGAGATCAGCGTCACCGTGCCCGCGGCCGAAGCCGAAGCGAGCGCGTTCGTGCCACTGACGGTCACCGTACCCTGCGTCAGGATCGGGGCGCCTTCGTTCGTCGTGCGGAAGCCACCCATCGTGGTGAAGGTCTTGACCTCCTCCATCGACGAAGGCTGCAGCGTGACGCCGACACCCGTGGGCGCGCCCGGGCGGTTCGGCAGCGAGATCACGTTCGTCGTGATGCCCGTGATGCGCATCTTACCCGTGAGCCAGGGGCCACCGGTCACGACGAGCTGATCGGTACCGAGCACCAGCGTCGTCTTGCCGCCGACACCGAGCACCGACGTCGGAAGCGGGAAGGGCACACCACCGGCCACGAGAACGACGGTCTGGCCGTCGACCGACGACGTGCCGCCGAGGCAGCCCGTCGGGCAGATCGTGCCGGAGTACACCGTCTGGCCACCACCGCTGAGGTTGCCGCCCACCGAGTTCGGGGCCGAGAAGCTCGCGGTGTAGTTGCCACTGTTGTTCGCCGCCGTGATCACGAGGTCGGTAATGAGAGCCAGGCCCGTGAAGAGGCTGGTCCCTGCATTGTTGGCCGTCGTCACGAAGACGTCCGCGCCGACCGTCAGGTCGTGCGCAGAGCCGTTGTCGCTCAGCGTTGCGTAGCCGCCACCCTGGTACGTACCGGGGTAGGTGATGGCGTTGCCACCACCGAGCTGAACGAAACTCTCTGAATCCGGAGCACTGAAGACACCCGCCATGGCCGTTCCGCTCAGCGAAATGGTCAAGGCGAGGCCAGCCCCGATTGCCAATAACTTCTTCAGCATGTTCGAGTCAGTCCTTATGTCGTATGCCGCGGAGCCAAGCCGGTTCCGTGACATGGGAGGGTGCTGTGTTTGACGAAAGACACAGCGTCGGAACTTCCGACAGGATCATTTTGAAGACCGGGTCAGGCAAAGTCGAGAATTTTTGGGCCGGCCCGCGCACGAATGTGTTCCCCGCGGGTCAAAGCTGGCTGACCTCGAGCTCGGCGGCACGGGCCCCAAAACGAAGAAGGCGGCCACCCCTTTCGGGGTGACCGCCTCATTTCGTCCGCTGGATCAGCGAAGGAGGTCGGAGACCTACTTGTTGATCCGGCGTCGTCCGATCAGGACCAGACCCGCGGCGCCCGAAGCGAGCAGCAGCAGCGTGCCCGGCTCGGGGGCGAACACGAACTTCTTGGTCGCGACGCCCGGGATGGTGCCGACCGCGAGCGGCCCGGTGTCGACGCGGAGCGGCGAGATCAGCGTCACCGTGCCCGCGGCCGAAGCCGATGCGAGCGCGTTCGTGCCGCTGACGGTCACCGTACCCTGCGTCAGGATCGGGGCACCCTCGTTGTCCGTGCGGAAGCCACCCATCGTGGTGAAGGTCTTCACCTCCTCCATCGAGGTCGGGTTCAGCGTGACGCCGACACCCGTCGGCGAGCCCGGGCGGTTGGGCAGCTGGATCACGTTCGTCGTAACGCCCGTGATGCGCATCTTACCCGTGAGCCAGGGGCCGCCCGTGGCGACGATCTGGTCGGTGCCGATGGTCAGGGTCTGCTTGCCACCGATACCCACGACGCCCAGGGCGTAGGGGAACGGCGCGCCGGCCACCTGAACGACGAGCTGACCGGTGATGCCGGCCGTGCCGCCGAGGCAGCCCGTCGGGCACAGGGTGCCCGAGTAGACCGTCTGGCCACCACCGCTGAGGTTGCCGCCCACCGAGTTCGGGGCCGAGAAGCTCGCGGTGAAGGTGCCCGAGTCGTCGGTCGCCGACAGGACGAGGTCCGTGATCAGCGCGACGCCCGTGAAGAGGCTCGTACCGGCCGCCTTGCCAGCGGTCGCCCAGATGCCGCCCGTCTCGACCAGGTCGTGCGCAGCGCCATTGTCGCTGAGCGTGGCGTTGCCGCCGTCCTGGTACGAACCCGTGACGCTGATCGGGGCGAGGCTGCCCAGCCTGAACGTGAACTCCGAATCCGGGGCCGCCAGGACACCGGCTGCCGCCGTTCCGGCGGTGCTCACGATCAAGCCGAGAGCCGCCAGAAGCACTAAGAACTTGCGTAACATCATGTGCATCCCTTTTGTGGTTCTCTCACTTGCTGTTGTGTTGCTCTGCCTGTCTTGCCGTCTCTCTGTCTTGCTTGACTTGCGCGTCTTTCCTTCGGTCCTGGTCTCACAAGGCGCCGGCCGCGCTTGAAATCGCTTGGCACAACCGGGACTTGCGTGGTGCAGACCGCTCGCTGCCGTCGACTCTGGATCCTGGTTTCGTGGCTTTCGTGCTTTTTGCGCCTTGAATCTCAGTCGACCACTGATCCAGCGTCGGCTTTCGACTCGGCTTCCACTCCGCATGGCTCCAGCGCCGCGTTCGACTTCAGCTTCTGTTTCGGCTTCTGCTTCTGCTTCTGCGTCAGCTCTCGCTTCCGCTTTCCGCATCGACCGGCAGATCGAGCAGCGACCCCACCCTCTTCTCCGACCGCCGAGCAACTTGAGCGGACGAGGGTGCGATCGGTGGGGTGATTCTGCATCTCTGCCGTGTGATTTGTCCACCATTTTGAGGCTCTAGGGCCGTTTTTTCCGCTCTAGAGACATTTCCACGCGGACCGTATCACTCGACCGATCGAGCCCGAAGCCGTGCCCTGCGCGCGGCGCAGCCCCTTCCGGGCCATCGACCGGGGGCTCACAAATGCACAGGCTGTGCCACGCGCAGCCCCGCTGCGCGGCATCTGGAACCCCGCGGGCGACCTGTTCAGGTCGGCCTCAGAGTCTCGAATTCTGAACGAGAGGCTCTTCAGTCGCTTCTCAGATGGGAAATGTCTTTCGACCGACTCCAAGGGCGTTCCCAATGTAGGAAAGCGACTTCCCACACCGCACCGAACATCACAGTGGCAACCGGTCCGCCCGCCCGCATCGCGTCCCGCGCGGGCGTCCACCGGACGCTTCGCAGGGCAGATGAGTCGTGCAGAGCACCGTCGAGCGAGGTGATCACCTTCGCGCACGGTCGGGCCACCCACGTCCCGAGCGGAGATCGGATGTCTGGCCGCGTTCTTGCTTGGATCGCGCTGAAGATCCCTCTATGCTCTGGCTCCCCTCGACCCCAGGAGGCACGACGCGCCCCATGTCGCCTTTTCCCCCCTCGCCCGAAAAGCGCACTCTTTTCGGACAGTTGCCGCGTTTTCAGCACTCGCTCGTGCTGTGGACGCTCACCTCGATCGTCGCCCTGGGCATCGGCTGCCAGGGGGGCACCGAGACGAAGATGTCCGAGATCCGCTCGCTCCAGGAAGCGGGCCAGTTCGATCCGTCGATCGCCCCCCTTCGCCAGGTGCTGTCGGACGAGCCCGATCACCCCGAGGCCAACTACCGGCTCGGCATCGCCCTCGTCCAGACCGGTCGACCGAGCCTGGCGGTCTGGCCGCTCCAGAAGGCGAGCCAGACCGACAGCCACGCGGTCCCGGCCGGCCTGCTGCTCGCGTCGACCTTGATGCAGAACGGCACCAATGAAGAAGCCGTCCGCGCGGCAACGAAGGTGCTCGATCTCGAGCCCGAGAACGTGACCGCGCTCTTCACGCGCGCGAACGCGAACCTCGTCGCCGGTCAGCCCGAGAAGACGCTCGAAGACGCCGACGCCATCCTGGCGCTGCGTCCCGACGATACGGCCGCGACCAGCCTGCGCGGTGGCGCGCTGATCGACCTCAATCGCGTCGATGAGGCCGAGGCGCTCTGGCAGGGTCTGTACGAGCGCGCGAGCGCGTCGGGCAACGACGATGACGCGGCCCGCAAGTGCTCGGCCGTCGCGACCTTCTACCGCAGCCAGAAAGAAGACGAGAAGGCCGCCGAGCAGTTCGACGAATGCCTCGAGGCGTATCCCGCCAACCCGCTCGTGCAGCAGTGGGTCGCCGACTTCTATATCGAGACGGGACAGCCCGCGAAGGCGATCGACGTCTGGCGCAAGGCGGTCGATGCGACGCCCGAAGACCTCGGGCTGCGCGGCAAGCTCGCCGATCTGCTCTCGGACGAAGCGCACCGCGAAGAGGGCGAAGCGTTCTTGCAGGAGACGGTCGAGCTCTTCGACACGCCCCAGGCCTGGCGCATGCTGTCGAGCTTCTATCGCAAGCTCGGCGAGCCCGGCAAGGCACGTGAAGCCCTCGAGGCCGCCATGGAGCGCTCGGGCAACGTGACGCCGCCGCTGCGATTCGCGCTCGCCGACATGCTCATCGAAGAGGGCGACCTCGACCGCGCAGAAGAGGTCGCCGCTTCGATCAACGAGCCGAGCTACCGCAACCTGCTCGACGGCGCGATCCTGCTCGAGCGCGACGAGCCGGCGGCTGCGCTGGCCAAGCTCGAGACGGGCCTGCGGCTCTGGCCGAACAACGCCGGCGCACGCTATCTCGCCGGTCGCGCCGCCCTCGGCGTCGGCGACGAAGAGCGCGCCATCACGGAGTTCCGCGAGGCGGTGCGCGTGGGCGAGAGCGAGACGGACGCAGCACTCCGGCTCGCCGAGATCTACTACGGCCAGGGCGCCTGGGGCAACGCGCAGCAGTTCGCCTCGCGACAGATGACCAAGCGGCCCTTCATCAACGACCGCGCGCACGTCATCGCAGCGCGCTCGCACATCGAGCTCGAGAACTGGGAGCAAGCCGAAGGCGTCCTGCAGAACCTCAAGACGCGCGAGCCCGAGAGCGCTCGGCCCTACGTCGAGTTCGCCGAGCTGAAGCGCCGCAGGGAGGGCCCCCAGGCCGCGGCCGATGCGATCCTCGAGGCGCCGATCGATCTCGATGCAGCAACGAACGTCGAGGTCCTTCGCGCACTCGCGACCAACCTGCTCGAGGTCGGCCGAGGCGACGAGGCCCAGCGCCGCGTCGCCAGCGCCGCGGCGAAGAACCCGGAGTCGCTCACGAACATCGACCTGCACGCCCGTGTGCTGGCCGCGACGGGACGCTCGGATCAGGCGCGCAAGAAGTTCGAGCAGGTGCTCGCGGCCGACCCCGACTTCGCGCTCTCGCTCGACGGCATGGGCTCGCTCGCGCGTGAGGCCGGTCGCTTCGATGAGGCGCGCATCTACTACGACAAGGCCGCAGAAGCATCGGACGACACGGCCGCGTACTTCTACTCGGGCGCCCAGGTGTCGTTGATGATGGGGGACATCGATGGCGCCGTGGAGCGGCTGCGCGCGGCCGTAGAGCTCGACCCGGGCCACCTCGGTGCCAACAACGATCTCGCCTTCCTGCTCGCCCAGGGCGGTCAGCGGCTCGACGATGCGCTCGCGTTCGCCCAGCGGGCGGTGCGCCTCGATCGCACGGCTGAGACCCTCGACACCCTGGGCTACGTGCACCTCAAGCGGGGCGATGTCGACCAGGCCATCACCGTCCTGACGCGCGCACTCGATGCGCGTCCCGACTCGCCGTCGATCGAGTACCGACTCGGTCTCGCTCGCTCGGCGAGCGGCGACAAGGAGGGAGCGCGCGAGATCCTGACCAAGGCACTCGGCGGCGACACCTTCCCCGAGGCGCAGGAGGCACAGGCGGCGCTCGATCAGCTGAGGGAGTCCTGAGGCGCTTCATGCGTTCGGGATGGACCGACCAATCGCCGCGCCGGCCCGCCCGGCGCGGCGCGGTGTTCGGGCTCGCCGCGGTGTTCGCGTGCGTCGCCATGCTCGGGGTCGCTTGCAAGGGGCCCGAAGAGCGCGCCGCCGACCACGTCGCCGAGGGCGAGCGCCTGCTCGACGATCCGCGCGGTGTGCTCGACGTGCGGGAAGCCGCGATCGAGCTTCGCAACGCCGTCGAGCTCGACCCGAGCAACCCCCGCGCCCATGCGCTGCTCGGCCGCGCGATGTTGCGGCTCGGCGTCGTCGAAGAGGCGCAGCTCTATCTCGAAGAAGCGGTCGCGCTCGACCCCGGCCAGCACGACTACAGGGTCGACCTCGCTCGGGCGCTGCTCTTCAGCGACCCGAAACGGGCCGCCGAGATCGCCACGGCGGTGCTCGCCGACGCCCCCGGTCACGTCAATGCGCTGCTCGTCGGCGCCGAAGCCGACGCCCTGAACGACGATCACGGGGCCGCCGTGCGCCGCGTCCAAGAGGCCGAGGCCCAGGCCCCCGATCTCGCCGACGTCGAGTGGACTCGGGCCCGCGTCTACGGCACGCGCATCCGCATCCTTCGGCTCAAGCCCGGGCGCACGGTGCTGAACCCCGCCGACTTCCAGGCGGCGCTCCGGGCCTACGACGCCTACATCGCGAAGGGCGGGACAGAGCTGTCGACCGTCCTCATCTCGAAGGCGAAGCTGCTCGCGGGCTGGCCCGGTCGCCAGGACGACGCCATGACGCAGTACCGAGCCGCGGTCGAAGCCGCCCGCGGTGACACGGCGGCCGAGGTGAACGCCCTCGAAGCCCTGTCGCGATTCGCCCGCTCGCGGGGCGACCGCGCATCGATGCTCTTTGCGGTCGAACGGCTCACCGAGCTCGAACCGAAGCGCATCGATCGCTGGGAGTCGCGCATCCAGCTGGCGCGCAACGCGGGCCAACCGACGCAGCCCATCGTCGAGGCCCTGCTCGATCAGGCCGGCGACGACTCGCGCACGCACGTCGTGGTCGCGCGCGCCATCGAGGTCGATCGCGGGCGCGCCGACGCGGTGGCTCATCTGCGAGGGCGCATCGAGGCTGGAGACGACACGCCGATCCTCCTCGCGCAGATCGTGCAGATCCAGGCGCGAAACGGGCGCCCCGCCGATGCGGCTCGTGCGCTCGAGGAGCTGCAGGCGCGGCATCCCGACGACATCCAGACACGC
The DNA here is from genome assembly GCA_965250285.1 of Myxococcota bacterium. Lineage (GTDB taxonomy): Bacteria > Myxococcota_A > UBA9160 > UBA9160 > UBA4427 > CAYYSY01. The sequence goes on along the minus strand of OZ252299.1, from coordinate 5,634,759 downwards.
CTGCTGATCGCGCGCCGGGCGCTGCGGGCCAACGCGCCGCGCGAGGCGCTCGAGACGATCCAGCCGATCGCGGCCTCGACCGGCGACAATGAGGCGCTCCGCGTGCTGGCTCGCGCGCAAGAGCAGTTGGGGCTGCTCGAGGACGCCCTCGCGACGGTCGAGCGACAGATCGAAGACTCGAAGCAGTTCGACGCCGCGCTGTGGGCGCACAAGGCCGAGCTGCTGCGCCGCCTGGGTCAGCCCGAGGCGGCATTCGCTGCGCTCCGACAGCTCGACCGGGGCGACGACCTCACCCCGAATCAGCTGCTCCTGCGCGCGCGGATCGAGTACGACCTCGGTCGACGGGCCGCCGGGCGGAGCCGGCTGCTCCGCCTCGTCGACCGTCCGGATGCTCCGAACGAAGCCGCCGTCGAGCTCTTCGAACGCGAGCGCGACCACCCGCAGACCCTGCACGCCGCGCGCATGGCCCTGGCCGGCGCCCACGAACGGACGCCCGGAGACACACGCGTGTTCGAGGCCCTCATCGAGACCGATCTCGCTCTCGGCGAGCCGAACGTCGCGCTCGTGCGTGTGAAGAATGCCCTCGCGCAGCGTCGCCTCGATCCGCGGCTCTACGAGATCCGTGCCCGACTCATGCTGGTCATCGGCAACGCCAAGGCGGCACGCACCGACGCCGAGCGCGCGCTCTCACTGCGACGCGGCCAGGGGGATGACGCGCTCGCCGTCCTGATGACGCTCGCGAACGCGGCTTCGAGCCCCGAAGCGGTGATCGAGACGCTCCAACAGCAGCGCGCCCGGGGCACCTTGACGGTGCACCGCAAGGTCGTGCTCGGCCGCATGCTCGCGCAGCAGGGCCGTGCGAGCGAAGCGTTGGCGCTCTTCGAAGAGGCGCTCGACGAGGGCGCTCAGTTCACGATGCTGAAGGCCGACACCGCGACGCTGCTCGTCGCGCTCGGCGGCGACCTCGACCGCGCCGAACAGCTGGCTCGCGAGGCCGTGGCCGTGCCGGGCGATCAGGTCGCGGCGGCCGATGCCCTGGGCCGGGTCTACATGGCCAAGGGGCTCTTCGACGCCGCGATGTACCAGTTCAGCTTCGCGGCCGACCACGCACGGCCGCCGAACGCCGACTACCTGCTGCATCTCGGCCAGGCCCTCGAGCAGATGAGCCGACCCGAGAAGGCCCGCGACGCCTACGCACGCGCGCTCGAGATCGACCCCCGGCACGCACCGTCGCAGACCGCGCTGGGCGCCCTCGACGGCGGCGCAGGTGGTGCTGCGCCCCAGACGGATCCCTCCTGAGAACGGTCCGGCCATCATGACCGAGGCGAGCGAGCCCGAACCCGTCGAACACTCGGCTTCGAGCGGCGAATCGAACGCCAGCGCGCTCGGCGCATCGAACGACGGCGGTTCGACGGCGACAGGCGGCGTACCGAACGGCGCCGAGCCCTCGCGGTCGTCGTTCGCGCTGCTGCTGCTGTGCTTCTTCCTCTCTGGCCTCGCCGCGTTGATCTATCAGACCGCGTGGACGCGCACGTTCGCCTTCGTCTTCGGCACGAGCGAGCTCGCCGTGGCGACCGTCCTCGCCGCCTACATGGCCGGGCTCGCCGTCGGCGCCGCCGTTGCGGCGCGCCTCGTCGGCCGAGTGCGGCGACCGGTGCTCGTCTACGGCGTCCTCGAAGGCGCCATCGCCGTCTCGGCGCTCTGCGTGCCCTTCGCGCTGCGCGGCGCCGACGCGCTCCACGCCTGGCTCTTCGCGACGTCGGGGGCGCCGCCCGCCGCCGGCCACCCGGTGCACGCGATCTTCTACCTGGTCACGGCGTTCGCGGTGCTGATCGTGCCGACCGGTCTCATGGGCGCCACGCTCCCGCTGCTCGCACGCGAGGCGATCCATCGGCAACGCGACGTCGGGCCTCGCATCGCGATCCTCTACGCACTGAACACGGCCGGCGCCGTGATCGGCACCCTTCTCGCCGGGTTCTGGCTGCTGCCGGCGCTCGGCTTGTCGGGCACCGTGTGGGTGGCCGTCGCCGCCAACGCGGCCGTGTTCGTGGCGGCGGCCAGTGTCGGCGTGCGCGGCGAAGCAGCGACCGACGCAGGCCCCGACGTCGCCGCGAGTCGACGCGGCGGCTTCGCGCATGGCTGGGTGCTGCCCGTCATGCTCGCGAGCGGCGCGGTCTCGTTCAGCTACGAGGTGCTCTGGACGAGGCTGCTCGGCCAGGTGCTCGGCGGCAGCGTGTACGCATTCGCCACGATGCTCGCGAGCTTCCTGACCGGCATCGCGCTCGGCTCGGCCGCGGCGACGCGCTTCAGTCGCACGACGACGAGCGCGGCTCGCGCGCTCTTCGTCTGCCAGCTGGGCATCGGCCTGCTGTCGCTCGGCGCGTTCTTTGCGATCGACGCCCTGCCCGTCTTCACGCGCGCCCTCGCCGACGGCGGCGCGAGCCGGCTCGCCGCCGACGCCATCGCGAGCATCGCCGTGCTGCTGCCCTCGACCGTGCTCCTCGGCGCCACGTTTCCGCTCGCCGTCCGCCTCTACGCGCGCGACGAGACCACGGCCGCGGCGGCTTCGGCCCGCGTCTACGCGTGGAACACGGTCGGCGCGATCATCGGCGCGCTCGGCGCAGGCTTCTTCTTGATTCCGGCCCTCGGCTTCGCCCGCGCCATCTCGCTCGCCATCGCGACCAACGCCCTTCTCGCCGCCTTCGTCGCATGGCGCGCGCCCGCACCAGGCAGGCAGCCGATCGGGCGCATGGCGGCCGCCGCCGTGGTCGCGCTGGGGGTGCTGCTCGTTCCGCCCCCGACGCCCTGGACGCTGCTGCGCACCGCGCCGCTCGGCCTGCAGACCTCGACGGGTGCGCTCGCCTTCGACGCGGTCGGACGCAGCGCGACGGTGACGGTGCTGCGGCGAATGGGCGCCCATCACCTCGCGACCAACGGTCTGCCCGAAGCGGTGATCCAGCCGCCGGGCGGGCGCAGCGACGTCTATCGCGTCAGCCACTGGCTCGGCGCGGGGGCCGCGCTCGCTCGCCCCGAGATGCGCGACATGCTCGTGATCGGCCTCGGAGGCGGCGTGCTCCTCGAATGGGTGCCCGGCTTCGTCGAGGACGTGCAGGTCATCGAGCTCGAGGACGAGGTCGTCGCCGCCAACGCGTACATGGCGCCGCATCGCGGCTTCGACCCGCTGTCCGATCCGCGCATCCACGTCGTCGTGAACGATGCGCGAGGGGCCCTCACGCTCACCGATCGCCGCTTCGACGCGATCGTCTCCCAGCCCTCTCATCCGTGGACCGCGGGGGCGTCCCATCTCTACACCCGCGAGTTCTTCGAGCTCGTCGCATCGCACCTGAAGCCCGAAGGCGTCTTCGTACAGTGGATGGGCCTCGCCTACATCGACCCGGCGCTGCTCGAGGTGCTCGTGGCGACGCTTCAGGATGTCTTTCCCTACGTCACCGTTCACCAACCGCAGCCCGCCGGTGTCGTGTTCTTCGCTTCGAACGCGCCCCTCGACCTCGAATCGAGCGGGCCCACGGCCATCGATCGCGCGCCCGAGACGTATGCGGCGATCGGGATCCGGGACGCGGTCGACATCGCTGCGCACGTCGCCTTCGATCCCAAGGGCGCGCGGCGGCTGGCCGAGCGCGGCGAGGTGAGCACGGACGAACGCAACCTGCTGCAGATGCGATCCCCGGCGCTCGTGCGAGAGAAGCGCCGGGTGCTCTCCCTCGACACGCTCGGCGCCCCCACCGCGGCCTGCGACGCCACCCACCCGGCCCGCACGCCGACGTCGCAGCTCGTGCGCGCGCTGCTTCGCATCGATCACTTCGCGCGCGCGAAGGCGTGCGCGCAGCAGATCGAAGACCCCGCCGACCGGGCCCTCGCGCTCGGCGCGATCGCGGCGCGCCAGCTCGACCGCGGCGCGGTGCGCCGCGAGCTCGCGCGCGCCTTCGAGGCGAACCCCGATGCGGTCGGCCATCGCTTCGCCATGCTCGAGGCGCAGCGACCGTGGCGGCGTACGCCGAGCGACGAGTTCGAGACGATCGCCGAGGGGCTCGACGCGCCTTCGCAGGTGGTCGTCGATGCGTGGGCGCTGGCGCGCGCCGGTGAGTGGGCGCAGATCGCGGCGCTCGACGAAGACCTCGCCGCGATCGACCATCCACATCCGGCGACCGACGCGGCCCGCCGGCTCCAAGCCAGGTGGCGAATCGAGCGGGGCGACCCTGCCCATGCAGCCGACGCGGTCGCGTTGATCGACCGCGTGATCCCCGGCAGCCCGCGGCTGCGTGAGGATCTGCTGCTGCGCGCACGCGCCAACCTCGGCGCGGGCCAGCATGCGGCGACCATCGCGACCCTGGCCGACTTCGCAGGGGCCAACCGAGGGAAGAACCGCGACGTGGCGCTCGCCCGGGTGGCCCTCGCCGTCGAGACACGCGTCGATCCGAGCCAGTATGCGCCGGGGGAGCGGGCCGCCTTGCGCCGGCGCCTCGGTGCGCGCCCGCCGGGCGCTCGCTGACGCCGGCGCCGTTCACGCACGCCACCGCGCCGAGCGCGTGCGTGGGGGTGCGCGGCGTGGTGCGGCGTGGTGCGGCGTGGTGCGGCGTGGTGCGGCGTCGACTACTGGAGCGCGCGCAGGCGTTCGCGGCGCGCGAGCTCGGCGCGCAGCATGTCGGCATCGCGCTGCAGCTCGGTCGTGATCGGACCGGGCAGGACCGCGGCCGACTCGACCAGTTGCAGCGCCTGCTCGATGTCGTCGAGCACGATGTAGGCCTGCGCAAGCGCCCGCGCCTCGACCTGCGACGATGCGCCGTCGGCACCCAGTCGCTCGATCCACTCCTGCGCCATCGTCTCCTTCAGCGCAACGAAGGGCGGATAGGCCTGCATCGGGCGGTACGACGAATCGATCAGCAGGTGATCGAGCCGGTTGTAGCCGCGCGCATGGGCTGCTTCGAGGTGGCCGACCGCGGCGGCGAAGTCACCCGACCGGGCAGCGCGCCCGGCCTTGCGCGTGTTCGCGGCGGCGCCATCGGGATAGTTGCGCTCCGAGTCGGCCATCATCGCCTCGGCGCTGCGCCAGATGTCGGCGCGCGCATGGGCCTGCGCACCGAAGACCAGCAACGCCGCGACGCCCAGCCCCACGGCACCGCGCGAGAGCGTCGATGCGTCGATGCGCTCACCGAGCCGAGCTTCGAGCCAACGACCGAGCTCGGGCAGTGCCAGCAGCACGGCGCCGATCAGGCCGGGCAGGATGAAGTAGAGGTACCGGTCGGCGATGGGATAGGGCAGCGGCACGACGCCCGAGAGCGGCCCGAACGAGATGAGCGCCCAGATCCAGTACACCGCCTCCTCGCTGCGACGGCGCACCACGACGACGAGCCGCCACGCCACCGCAATCAGCACGACGAGCGAAGCGAGCACCTGCGGATGCAACAGATTCGAGATCGGCGCGGGCTCGTGAAAGACCGAGAGCCCCATGCCGGTGAGCGCCATGAAGAGGTAGCGACCGCCCGCCGTGATCATCATGCAGATGCGCGTCAGCGGCTCGGCATAGAGCGTCGGCGCCTGGCCCGCCGTGCTCGAGAACGCGAGCGCCTCGACGATCGCGAAGCCGACGAGCGCGGCCACCCAGCCGCCGAGCCATCGCCATCGCCAATCGACGCCGACGCCGTCGGCCGGCTGCTCTCCGCGCGGCGCGCTCCGGACCCACCCGAAGAGCAGCACCGCGAAGAACGCGACCGCGGCGAAGGGCTTGGCAAGCAGGGCGAAGGCGAAGCACACGATCGCGAGCAACGGGCGCCGCGGATGGGCCAGCACGGCGGCCAACGTCAGGACGAGCGACGACGAGCTCTTGAGCTGCGAGATCCAGGCCACGCTCTCGACGTTGCCAGGGTGCACGAGGAAGATCGCTGCACCGATGAGCGCCGGCATTCGTGGAATGCCGCTGCGGGCAAAGAGCACGAAGAGCAGGGTCGTGGCCAGCGCGTGCATGAGGACGTTGACGACGTGATAGCCCGCCACGCGTTCGCCGAAGAGCTGCCACTCGACGCCGTGAAGCACGAGGTGCACCGGCGCGTAGTTCTCGACGAGGATCGTGACCACGCTCGTCGGATCCCAGATCGCGACGAAGTTCGCCGGCACCATGAAGTCGTGCACGTACGGGTTGTTCTTGACGTAGTGGTCGTCGTCCGAGATGAAGTCGCCGCCGAGCGCCGGGCCGTAGACGAAGAGTCCGACGACGGCGAAGGCACCCCACAGGCCGAAGAGACCGACGCGACCGGCCTTCGCCTTCGTCGCCGGTGCCGACCCCTTCGCCGACCGCTTCTCGGCGGGCTTCGCGGAGCGCTTCGCCTTCTGCTTCGAGCGGGCCAGGAGAGCGTCCTCGTCGATTACCGCTTTGCGTCGGAGGGCGAGTCGGAGCCGTAGCCATCCGGGTGCGAGCGATGGAATCGCCAGGCGTCTTCGATGATCGCATCGAGGTCGCTTCGCTTCGGCGCGAAGCCGAGCACCTGCTTCGCGCGGCCCCCCCCGCTGACCAGCTCGGGCGGGTCACCCGGGCGCCGATCGACGACGCGCGAGGGGATCGCATGCCCGGTCACCCGGCGCGCGACCTCGGCGATCTCGCGCACCGAATAGCCGCGCCCGGTGCCGAGGTTGCAGCACAGCGTCGTGGGCTCGCGCGCGAGCAGCTTCGCCGCCGCGAGGTGGGCATCTGCGAGGTCTTCGACGTGGATGTAGTCGCGAATGCAGGTGCCGTCGGGTGTCGGATAGTCGTCGCCGAACATCAACAGCTCGTCGCGGCGCCCCGCGGCGACCTCGAGCACGATCGGGATCAGATGGGTCTCGGGATCGTGATCCTCACCGAGATCGCCATCGTGGTGCGCGCCAGCGGCGTTGAAGTAGCGAAGCGCGACGTAGCGCAGGCCATAGGCGATCGCGTAGTCGTCGAGCATGTGCTCGATCGCGAGCTTGCTGCGGCCGTAGGCCGTGATCGGCTTCTGCGGCGCATCGTCTTCGATCGGCGAGTGTTCGGGCACGCCGAACGTCGCGCACGTCGACGAGAAGACGATGCGCTCACAGTCGTGCTCGCGCATCGTCTCCAGCAGATTCCACGTGTTCACAAGATTCTCGCGCCAGTAGAACGCGGGTCGTTCGACCGATTCGCCCACATACGACTTGGCCGCGAAGTGGATCACGCAGCGGGGGCGCTCTTGCTCGAAGGCGCGTGAGAGCGCCTCACGATCCGCCAGGCTGGCGACATGGAGCCTGGCCTCGCCGACGGCCTCGCGGTGGCCGGTCGAGAGATCGTCGAAGACGGCGCATTCGACGCCCTCTCGAACGAGCAGTCGCAGCATGTGTGAACCGATGTAGCCGGCGCCGCCGACCACGAGAACGGGCCCGGCGTTCTCGAGCGTGTCGCGTGCGCTCTCACTCTCGGGGTTCCCGTTCGACATGGCGCGGGAGCATACGCCATCGCCCCGCTCACCCGCACGTCGTCGCCGGGTCGAACGCCCCGCGCACGGACGTCGCAGGACGAAACGCGTTCGTGCCTGCCGGTCCCCTGCGTGTCGACTTCCTCGAGTAGCAGCGCCCCGCCCGACGCGCGTCGCCGTTGCTGTAGGATTGGCGCATGGAAGCCGGAGATTCCATCGAGCTCAGCGTCGTGATGCCGTGCCTCAACGAAGCGGACACGCTCGCGACCTGCATTCGCAAGGCGCAGACCGCCTTCACCGAGCACGAGATCGTGGGCGAGATCATCGTGGCCGACAACGGCTCGACCGATGCATCGGTCTCCATCGCCGAAGAGCTGGGCGCGCGCGTCGTGCACGTGAGCGAGCGCGGCTACGGCAGCGCGCTCATGGGCGGCATCGCCGAGGCTCGCGGCCGCTTCGTGCTGATGGGCGACGCCGACGACAGCTACGACTTTCTCGAGATCCCGAAGTTCGTCGAGAAGCTGCGCGCGGGGGCCGATCTCGTACAGGGCTGCCGCCTGCCCTGGGGCGGCGGACGCGTGCTGCCGGGCGCCATGCCTCCGCTCCACAGATGGCTCGGCAACCCGATGCTCACGCGCATGGTTCGCTTCATGTTTCGCACGCCGATCCACGACGTGTACTGCGGCATGCGCGGCTTCACGAAGAAGCTCTACGACCGGCTCGAGCAGCGCTGCGCGGGTATGGAGTTCGCCACCGAGATGATCATCAAGTCGACGCTGCTCGGGGCCCGCATCGACGAGGTGCCGATCACGCTGCATCCCGACGGACGCGAGTCACACGGCCCGCACCTGCGCACGTTCCGAGACGGATGGCGCACGGTCCGCTTCTTCCTCATGTACAGCCCGCGCTGGCTCTTCCTCGCGCCCGGCGCGTTGCTCGTGATCGCCGGCCTGCTGGGCTACGTGCTGGCGCTGCCCGGCATTCGCATCGGGCCCGCGCAGATCGGCGTCCACACGCTGCTCGTCGCAAGCCTGTCGCTGCTGCTCGGCTATCAGTCGATCCTCTTCGCCATCTTCAGCAAGACGTTCGCCACGACCGTCGGGCTGATGCCACCCGACGCGCGGCTCGAGCGCTTCTACGGCTGGGCCACGCTCGAGCGCGGCCTGTTGATCGGCGCCGCTGCGTTCGTCGCCGGGCTCGCGATGATCGGCCAGACCGCTTCGACCTGGTTCGCGCACGATTTCGGGGCGCTCGACTACCCGGCGACGCTGCGCTGGGTGATCCCCGGCGTCACGCTCGCCGCGCTGGGTTTCCAGACGATCCTCTCGGGCTTCTTCGTGTCGATTCTGGGGATGCATCGCCGGTGACCGGCCAACGTGTCGTCGAGGGGGCGCCTCTTCGATGAACGCCGTCGAGCACATGCATCGCCACACCGTCGTCGACCGGCGCGTGCGCATCCTCGTCGATCACCTCGCGCCCCTGCTGCCCGAAGCCGCGAGCGTGCTCGACGTGGGCAGCGGCGACGGCCGACTGGCGCGCGCGATCGAGCAGGTGCGCCCCGACATCTCGGTTCGCGGCGTCGACGTCCTCGTCCGCGATGACACGGCGATTCCGGTCGAGCGTTTCGATGGCGCGCATCTGCCCGCCGAAGACGATGCGGTCGACGTCGTGCTCTTCGTCGACGTGCTCCACCACACCGAGCAGGCCCGCAGGCTCTTGAACGACGCGAAGCGTGTCGCACGCAGCTGGGTCCTGCTGAAGGATCACACGCGCGATGGCCCCTTCGCCGAGGCGACGCTGCGTTTCATGGACCGGGTCGGCAACGCTCGCCACGGCGTCGCCGTGCCCCATCTCTACTGGAGCGAGCGCGAGTGGCGCGCCGTGCTCGCCGACGTGGGGCTCGAGGTCGAGACGTGGAAGTCGCGCCTCGGGCTCTATCCGTTTCCGGCGAGCCTGTTCTTCGATCGCGGGCTTCACTTCGTCGCGCGGCTGCGAACGGATCCGGTTTGACGACGGTCCTGGGTCGTCCCCTGCTGGTCGTCGCCCTCACGTGGGCGCTGGGCTCGAGCATCGTACTCGGCTTCGCCTGGAACGACGCCGACCGGCTTGGCCTCTACTACGACGAGGCCTTCATGGCCCAGCAGGCCCGCGATTTCGTCGACGTCGGGCGACCCTCGACCCACCCCGGCAGTGTGCGCTCGGTCGAGGTGTTCGGCCGACCGTTCCCCACGTACAACGCCGCCTACCTCGGCTCGCTCAAGAGCCAGCTCGCGATCCCGGCGTTTGCGGTCTTCGGCGCCACCCCCCGTGTGCTGCGCGTGACGACGTGCGCCACCGCCCTCGTCGCGCTCGGCCTCGCGATGCTGTGGATCGCCGCCCTCTTCGGCGCACCGGCTGCGATCGTGACGGGCCTGCTCGCCCTGAGCGACCCGAGCTTCTTCTTTCTGGCGCAGTTCGAGTGGGGACCGTTCACGACGAACCTCCTGTGTCGCTCGGCCGGCGCCTGCGCGTTGCTCGCCGCGTGGCGCGCGCGCGGCGCGATGGGCATCGCGTGGGCAGGCCTGTCTGGGCTCGCGTTCGGGCTCGGCATCTACAGCCGCGCCGACTTCGCCGTGGTGCTGGCCGCGGCCGGGCTTGCGCTGCTGGCCTTCCGCCGCGATCTGGTCAGCGAGGCGCTTCGTACGCGCCGGCCGGCGCTCTTCGCGGGCGCCGCGCTGCTGCTCGTCGCATCGGCGCCGATGTGGTCGAACCTCGGCGCCTTGTTCTCGACCAGCGAGGCCATCGCCGATCGCGGTGACTCGAGCGAGCGCTTCTGGCTGTTCACGCAGACCCTCGACGGCACGCGCTTTCACCGGCTGATGGAGGCCGGCGGTGTCTTCGAGCGCACGCTGGAAGCGCCCGCCGAGGCGACGCCCCTGCTCGGGGCGGCGCTCGGCTGCTTCGTGCTGCTCATCATCGAGACCCTGCGACGTCGCGGCGACGCAGGCGCGCGCCGCGACGTCGCGCTGCGCGCGTGGCTCCTCGCGACCACCGCGCTGGTCACCGCCGGGATGGTCGCGCTGCCCGGTGCCGTGCGCGCGCATCACCAGCTGAACGTCTTCCCGCTCTGGCACGCCGTCATCGGCGTCGCTGTCTACGACCTCTACGTCCGGCCGTGGCGGGATCGACGGCGGGCGGTGCTCGCCCGGGCGGTGCTGAGTGTGGCGATCGGATTCGTCGCCGCCGGACAGGTCGGTCGCATCGCCGATACCCGCGCACTGATCGAGCAGACCGGCGGCCGCGGCCGCTGGACCCACGCGCTCACCGAGTTCGCCACGGTGCTCGAGCGCGACGGCGGTCAGGCCGTGAGTCTCGACTGGGGCTTCCACGAGCCTCTGCTCTTTCTCACGCGCTCGGCCGACGTGCGCGAAGCCATCTGGGAGATCCCGGCCACGCTTCGCAGCGGTCGCCCCTGGGCCCATCGCGGCGATGCAGGGACGCGATACCTCGTTCACGACGAGGCGACCGACCTCTTCGGCCTCGGCCCGCGTCTGCTCGAAGTCGCGCGCGCGCAGGGGCTCGAGATCGACGTGCACCGCGACGGCGAAGGCGCCCCCGCGTTCTACACCGTGCGCGTCCCGCGCCCCCATCTGCTGATCTTCGACGGCCGCTTCCGCGTCGAATGACGCGGCCGACCCGGCGGCTCGCCGTCAGCAGGCGGCTCCCCATCAGCCGACGGGCGGCGGCGCGGGGGCCGTCACCTCGCGGCCTTCGCGAACAGCGCCGGCCGGGATCCGCACGGGCCAGGCTCGATCGCCGCACTCGACGCGCAGCGGTCCATCGGCCACGCCACCGCCCGCCGCCTCGCCGTTCGCCGTTGCATAGGGGATGCGCACCCTCACCCGACCCGTCTCGTCGGCCAACGCGTGGGTCCGCCACACGAACGTGCCGCGACCGTGCTCGATGCGGGCCTGCACCCGGGCGCGCGTGCCCGCCGGGCATGCGAACACGAGGTCGGCGCCGGCCACGATCTCGAAGAGCTTGTAGGGCGAGCCCCGGCGCGCGGCACCGGGTTGGAACACTTCGCCGAGCGCCGGCGCGCCGCTCGGCGCCTCGGCGACGAAGCGGAAGTGCCCGAGCCCCGGCGCGTCGCGCGTCGCCGTGCCATAGCCGTCGTGCAGTCGCTGCATCACCGAGCCCGGCGGCAGCTGCGGCATCGTGATCACGTAGCGACCGTCGAGCCGATCGGCGAGCACGCGGGCCTCGGCCTCGTCGGTCGCTTCGACGAAGCCCTGGGTCAGCGCCCAGTTCTCGCGCCCGATGTAGGCCCAGAAGGGGTCGGTCGCCGTCGGCCGGCGCGCTTCGTACTGAATCGCGTGGCCGAGATTCGGATGCGCAATGACGCCGTACTCGGGCTCACCCGCGTCGTCGAAGTAGCCCGCCGTCTCGGGCGTCCGGTGTCGCACCTGCCGCAGGAATCGCGACAGCGTTGCGCCAATGCCCGTGCGCGCCTGAACGCGGATCGCCTCGTCACCGCGCAGCGCGCGCCAGCTCGACACGGCGCGCGGGCCATGGACGCGCGCCAGCGCCGGCCATGCCGTCAGGAGGACGAACAGCAGCGCCAGGCTCGTCGCGACCGCCGAACGCCGGGGCGATGCGACGAGGCGCGCGGCGAGCGCATCCGCCAACCAGACGAACCCCAGGGCCAGGCCGACGGCCGCCGCCGGGCCGAAGTCGTTGCCGTAGCGGCGCTGGGTGATCGCGAGCGCGCCGAAGATCGCGGTCCAGAGGCAGAGCATCCACGCCGCGGCGCGACCCGCGCTGCCCGGCGGCTGGCGACGCGCGACCAGCGCGACGCCGATCGGCACGAGCGGAATCAGCGGCGCCCACCAGCTCCACACCAACGGAAACGGCTTGATGGCCCGGCGCGCTCCGAGATCGAAGATCGGCAGCTGCTCGCCCGTCACGTCCCCGACGCCATCGGTCATGGTGAGAAACTCGAGCGCCGGGCCGAGCCCCTCGCGCGGCCCGGGCAACGCGAGCACGCCCGCGATGAACACCAGCGATGCCAGCGCGAGCGCGCCGAGTCGAGCGATGGGCGCATCGAGCGCCGACTGCCGCGTCGCGAGCAACCCGGCCCCGAGAACCATCGCGACGCCGAGCATCGCGATCACGTGGAGACGCGAGAGCGCGATCGCCGAATACGGGCCGCCGAGCGGCGTCGGCATCACCGCGAGCACGGGCACGAGGACCAAGGCCGTCACCGCCGCGCCGATCGCCTGATGAAGCGCGAGACCGCGGCGGCCCGTCGAGATGAACGCCAGCGCCAGGCTCCCCTCGGCGATGCCCAGGTAGAGCAGGCTGCCGTGCCAGGTCAGCAGCAGCGCAAGGCGCGCCGCGACGTGGGCCCACATCCAGCGGCGGGCCGATCGCTCACCCAGGCCGGGGTCGACCTGCGCCACGCAACAGAGCAGCAGCCACGCCCCGATCATCGAGACGGCGGCGTGATGGTCGGCCATGCCGACCCGGCCGTAGCTCACGAGCAGCGGGACCAGCGCGAAGATCGTGATGGCGAGCGCCGGCACGCGCGGCCCCTGCTCGCCCGACGTCCGCCTTGCGATGCCCGCGATCGGCACACACGCGAGCAGCGCACACAGCGGGCTCAGCCACGCGGCGAAGACCTCGAAGCCATGCTCGTCGGCGCCGGCGAAGCGCGGCACGGCGCCCATCACGATGTCGTAGAGCGGGGGCCAGGGGATCGGTGCCCCGCCCGGGTAGTTGATGTAGGGATCGAAGAGCAAGACGTCCGGGAACCGCTCGAAGACCTGCAGTCCACGACGCAAGTGATACTGAGGATCAGCGGGCGGAAACACGACCTCGCCGTCGACGAACACGTACTCGAAGCCGAGGCTTCGAATGAGTACGACGAGCGTGGCGGCGCCGAGCACGGGGCCCCACCAGAGCCACCGCCGCTCGCGGGGCGCCGGCTCGGGCGCAGGGGCGTCGCTCACAGCGCGCCGCGTAGCGCGTCCACCACCTCGGCCTGCTGGGCCTCGGTGATGCCCGGAAAGAGCGGCAGCGAGATCATCTCGCCGGCGGCCGCCTCCGAGACCGGATACCGACCTTCGCCCTGCCCGAGCGACGCGAACGCGCCCTGCAGATGAATCGGCACGGGGTAGTGGATGCCCGCACCGATCCCGGCCGCATGCAGTTTCTCGAGCACGTCGTCGCGTCTGGGGACGCGCACCTGATAGATGTGCCAGACGGGTTCGTTGCGCCGATCCGTGACGGGCAGACGCACCTCTGCCGTGTCGGCAAGCAGGGCGTCGTAGTGCTCGGCGGCCGCGCGTCGCTGTGCGTTCCAGCCATCGAGGCGCGCGAGCTTTGCGTTGAGCACGGCTGCCTGGAGCGTGTCGAGGCGCGAGTTGAAGCCGGTCTCGGGGTGGTGGTACTTGATCTCGCTGCCGTAGTTGCGCAGGCGGCGGATCCGATCGGCCAGGTCGACACGCGCCGTCGTCACTGCACCCCCGTCGCCGTAGGCACCGAGGTTCTTGCCAGGGTAGAAGCTCGTGCCGGCGATGTCGCCGAACGACCCGGCTCGTCGCCCGTCGCGACGCGCGCCCTGGCTCTGGGCCGCGTCTTCGAGCAGGGCGAGCCCGTGGCGCTCCGCGACGGGGACGAGGGCCTCGAACGGCGCCACCTGGCCAAAGAGGTCGACCCCGACGATCGCGCGCGTCGATGCGCCGACCGCGGCCTCGACGGCCTCGGGATCGATCAGCAGATCGCCGTCCCGCGCGTCGACGAGCACTGGCGTCGCACCCACGCGCGCGACCGCGAGGGCCGTCGCGATGAACGTGTTGGCCGGCAGCACGACCTCGTCGCCAGGGCCGATGTCGAGCGCACGCATCGCGAGCTCGAGTGCATCGGTCCCGTTCGCCACCCCGATGCAGTGATCGACTTCGCAGTAGCGCGCGAACGCCGACTCGAACTCGGCGACGTCAGGGCCGAGCACGAACGCACCACTCGACATGATGCGGTCGAAGGCGGCGTTCACCTCGGCCTCGATCTCACGGTGCATGATCTGCAGATCGACGAGGGGGATCGGCATCTACAACCCCGTCGCCTCGCTGGTGCCACCCTGCTCGAGACTGCGCGACAGCGCCTCGAGCACGCGCACCACCGCCAGCCCCTCCGGCCCCCCCGAGCGCGCTGCCTTGCCGTCGATCACGCAGTCGAGAAAGTGCTCGCACTCGTTCTTGAGCGGCTCACCCATCGGGAAGCGCGGCACGCTGACGTCCCCATCGAGCACGCTCATGCGGAACGAAGAGAACGTATCGACGAACGACGCGCCCGTGCGCTCGTTCGAGACCTGCTTGTCGTAGATGCGAACCGGCTCGCGCAGGTCGATGTCGTCGAAGGTGAGCATGCGCGTATCGCCGACGACGGTGATGTCGCGCGCTTTGCGCGGGTTCAGCCAGCTCGCATGGAGGTTGACCAGCACGTCGCCCGGGTAGCGCAGGGTCGCGAAGACGGCGTCGGCCACGCCCTCGTTGATCCACGCACCGCCGGTGGCCGACACCGACTGCGGCCAGCTGCCGAGCCAGTCGCTCGCGAGCGCAATGTCGTGGGCCGCGAGATCCCAGGCCGCGTTCACGTCGACGCGAATCGGGCCGAGGTTCGTTCGGTTCATCGCGATGTAGTAGATGCGGCCGAGGTCCCCGGCCTCGATGATCGACTTCACCTTCCGGGCCGCGTCGTTGTAGACGAAGATGTGCCCGACCATCAAGACGCGCTGCTCGCGCTCGGCCAGCTCGCAGAGCGTTTCGCAGCCGGCCACCGAATCGGCCAGCGGCTTCTCGACCAGCACGTGCTTGCCCGCTTCGAGCGCGGCCTTCGCGAGCTCGAGGTGCGTGCTCGTGGGCGTGGCGATGACCACCGCATCGACGTCGGGATCGTCGATCGCGTGACGCACGTCGTCTGTGGTGCGCATGTCGGGAAAGCGTTCGCGCACGCGCTCGAGCCGCTGCGCGTCCCGGTCCACCACCCACGCGACCCGGCTGCGCAGACTGCTCTCGAAATTGTTGATGAGGTTCGGGCCCCAGTGGCCGGCTCCGACCACGGCGACGCGGACCAGCGGATCTGCGCTCATGCCGACATCCTAGTGCTTGATGCGGAGCCCAAGGTACACGAGCGGCCGAAGCATCGACCACCAACCCGTGACGGGCTTCATCTTCGTCTGCCCGAGCGCCTTCGGCGGGTAGATCTTCGTCACGGGCACTTCCGCCGTGGCGAAACCCATTCGAATGACCCTGTAATAGAGGTAGGGCTCGAGCTCGTACTCATCGAGCCACGGCTGATCGAGATCGAGGCGTTCGTCCTGCAACACGCGCGTATGGATCGCGCGAAAGCCGTTGGTCGACTCGGTCACCCTTCGACCCGACACGATCGAGAACAGGATCGGGTGGATGCGCGTCGCAAGGCGGCGGTAGATCGGCATCTCACCGAACTGCGCATCGGGCTTGAGAAAGCGCGAGCCCTGCACGAAATCGGCGCGGCCGTCGGCGATCGGGTCGAGCAGCAGCGGGATCTCTTCGGGCGAGTCCTTGTTGTTGCCGGCCATGACCACGGCCACGTCGAAGCCGCCCGCCACAGCCTCGGCGTACCCTCGGCGAAGCGCAGCGCCCACGCCGGCGACGTAGCCCATCGAGACGACCCGCGCGCCCTGCTCGCGGGCGACGTCGGCCGAGCGATCGGTCGAGCCATCGTCGACCACCAGCACCTCGTCGACGACGTCCCGGGGCACCCGCCGCACCACCTCCCGAATCTTCACCTCTTCGTCGAGCACGGGCGCGATCGCGATCACCTTGAGGCCGCGATACATCGTCAGCGCGCCTCCGCCCCGCCATCGTGCGTCTCGTCGGCTTCCGCCTCGGCCTGCCCCTCGTCCGAGTCGGGGTCGAGATCGGGGTCGAGCGCAGGGTCGAGATAGCCGAGCGCGCGCAAGTGCTCGATGTGCTCGGGCTCCATGGCGCCTGCGGGCACGAGGGGCACCGCCGCGCCGAGGTAGGTCGTGAGCGCCTCGCGGGCGGTCTCTTCGACGGGCATCGGGCGCCAGACGCCTGGCTCCTTCTCGCGCAGGCCCGTGAACCGGGTTGGGCCGCTTGCCGAGCCTGGCACGGCGTGGGCGGCGCCGCCCTGCGCCCGCACGATGCCGCCCTCGAAGTAGGCGGCCGACTCGCCGTCGGTGTCGCAGAAGATCACACGCTCACCCAACGTGTCCCCCGAACGGATCAGGTCGGCCAGAGAGTCTCCGGTGGCCCCTTCGAGCGCAGACAGACCCGCGAGTTCGAGGATCGTCGGCGCGAGATCGGCATGGCTGACGAACGACGCGTCGCGACGCGGCTCGACGCCGGGCACGACGGCCAGGAGGGGCACGCGCGCGAGATCGGGTGTCGAGGCCTGTCCATGCTGAAAGAACCAGCCCTGCTCGCCCATGCTCTCGCCGTGGTCGGCCGTGAGCACGACGATCGGCGGCACGCCGGGGCGGCGCGCCCGCACCGCCTCGAGCACCTCGCCGAGCCAGCGATCGGCGAAGAGCACCTCTTCGGCATAGCGCGCAGCGTACTCGCCCGGGCGATCGACACCGGGCAGCGCCTGGTAGGCCGGAATACCGGCGCGTCCGCTGTTCTTGTCGAGCACCTGCAGGCGCTGCTTCACGCGCAATGGTACGTCTTCGAAGCGCCCGCGCGTCTCTTCGGGGGGCGTGTACGGCCCGTGCGGATCCTGGAGATGCAGCCAGAGGAAGACCGGCTCGTCGCCGCGCGACGCGAGCCATTCGAGCGCGCGGGCCGCCGTCTCGTCGGCCGTGCGCTCGAAGTACAACGGCCGATTGAGCTCCTGCTCTGGCAGGTCGTCGTCGTACACGCCAAAGCCGCGATCGAGACCGAGCCGGCGACGCAGCACCACGTTCGAGATGAAGGCGGCGGTGTCGTAGCCCGCACCGGCGAACTGCTCGGCCAGCGTCGGCGCGCCTTCGAGGCGGGTCTCGCCGTTCAGCGCGCCGATCGAGTGCTGCCGTGCGAAGCGGCCCGTCATGATCGAGCCGTGCGCCGGCGCGGTGAGCGACCCCGCCGCGATCGCGTTGTCGAACACGACGCCCTCTTCGGCGAGGCCGGCGATCACCGGCGACGACGGCTGCTCGAAGCCATAGGGTTCGAGGAAGTCGGGGCGCAGCGTGTCGATGGTCACGAGCAGCACGTCGGGCCGGGTCGACTCGCTCGAACAACCGAAGGCCACGACGATGAGCAGAACGAGCGCCGCGACGGTCCACGCTGTGGACGTCCGCCGCGAGGTCGGGCCGCGACTGGGCACGGCGCGCTGCGACGGCGCTTGCCGCGACCTGGTTCTCATCGAACCCGCGCGGATCGACCCTCCGCTACTCGCCCCTCGGTTACTCGACCCCGCTCTACTCGACATAGCCGAGCGCCTCCAGCCGCGCGCGCTCTTCGGGGTCGAGATCGTGCTCACCGCGCGCGTCCCCCGAAGCGCGCCGCCACGTCTCGCGCACGCGGTCCGCATCGGCGCTCCAGTCGTCCAGCAGCGCGCCCAGGGCGGCGACACGTTCGGGATGTTCGTCGGCCACGTTCTTCGACTCGCCCGGATCGACCGCGAGGTCGTACAGCTCGAGGCGACCCTCCTCGGGCGCGCGAATCAGCTTCCAACGACCGAGGCGCACGCCGAGCTGCTCGCCCGCGACCGAGACCGTGTCGGTCAGATCGGCCGGCTCGTAGTGGCGGCGGTAGAGAAAGACCGGGGTCTCGCCTGCTTCGTCGCCGGGGTCGGTCCGGGTCAGGAGCTCGCCGAGCGGACCGCGCGATGCCCCCGTGAGCGCGCGGCTCGACGCGCCGGCAGCCTCGAGCAGCACCGAGGGCAGATCGACCAGCGCAACGGGCTCGGCGATCTCGCCGCCCGGCTCGATGCGGCCCGGCCAGCGCGCGACGAACGGGATCCGCACCGCTTCTTCGTAGATCTGCGCGCCGTGAAACGGGTGCCCGTGGTCCATCAGCCCTTCACCGTGGTCGCCCACCACGACGACGAGCGTGTCGGCATCGAGGCCGCGCTCGGCGAGGCCATCGAGCAGTCGCCCCATCTGCTCGTCGGTGTACGCCAGCAGCAGATCGTAGAGAAAGACGGTGCGAACCTGCTTCAGCGCCGCCTTGGGCCCGGGATCGAAGGGCGGACGGTAGCCGGGGGGCGGCGTGTACGGGTCGTGCGGGTCGAAGTAGTGCACCAGCAGAAAGAAAGGGCGCTCGGGATGGACGCGCGCGTCGAGCCACGCCAGCGCGCGCCGCGTCGTGTCTTCGGCGCTGCCGTAGAACTTCCCCTCGACCTCGAGCCCTTCCCAGACGGTCACCCCTTCGGGCGCCGTCGCCTGCGAGAAGTCTTCGTTCCACACGTCGAAGCCGCTCGCGAAACCGAAGCGCTCGGAGAGGACGAACGAGCTGATCACACCGGCGGTCTCGAATCCGGCCGCCGAGAGCACGCCCGCGAGGGTGGGCAGCGTCGATGCGAGTCGCTGGCCGTTCTTGCGCACGTCGTGGGCCATCGGGGCCAGGCCTGTGAACAGACTCGCATGCGTCGGCCCGGTCGTCGCCGACGGCGCATATGCGGCGTCGAAGCGCACGCCCTCGGCCGCGAGGGCCGCGAGCCGCGGGCTGGTCTCGCGCTCGTAGCCGTAGGCCGAGAGGTGGTCGGCCCGGGTCGTATCGAGCGAGATCATCAGGATGTTGGGGCGTGGATCGCGGGCCCGAGTCGCTTCGGGGGCCTCGCCGCAGGCGACGACGACGCAAGCCAGCGCGCAGAGCGTCGCGGCCTCGCGGGCCCGAATGCGCAGCTCGCGCGCAATTCGCTGAATGCGGCGTCGCGCAGTGGGGCCGGGCATGGCGGCAGGGTACCGAGCGGCAGCGCGGCGGGCCATGTCGAAGCATGGCTCGCACGTTCGCGCTTCTTCTATGCTCGCCCGGCGCGGTGGCACGCACTGCGCGGCGAACGCCTGGGAGCGGCGCGCGAGCGAACCCGATGCGACGCCTCGTCGTCGACGTCACGGAGACAGGACGATCGCAGCCGAAGCGCGAGACGCACGTCCCGAATCGCCCGCCGACCGAACGTCCGTCTCGGTGGCGATGGCGACGTTCGAGGGCGCACGCTTCATCGACGAGCAGCTCGAGAGCCTGGCGAGACAGACGCGCCCGCCCGACCAGCTCATCGTGAGCGACGACGTCTCGGGCGACGACACCTGCGAGCGCGTCGAGCGCTTCGCCGCCGATGCCCCCTTCGAAGTGCAGCTCGTGCGCAATACGGAGCGCGCGCGAACCACCGTCAACTTCGAGCGCGCCATCGGCCGCTGCGACCGCGACATCGTGTTCTTCGCCGACCAGGACGACGTCTGGAGGCCGACGAAGATCGAGCGCATGGTCGCGCACTTCGACGCGCATCCCGAGACGGGAGGTCTCTTCTGCAACGGCGGCGTCGTCGACGACGACCGCCGACCCCTCGGCTACGACCTCTGGCGCGCCCAGGGCTTTCACGCGGGCGAGCAGCGCATGGTGCATCGCGGCGAGGCCGCACGCGTCTTCATGCGCCACGTCGTCGCCGCGGGCAACACGTTCGCCTTTCGCGGTCGCTATCTGCCGCTCGTCCTGCCCTTCCCGCGTCTGCGCAGCGTGCACGACGCATGGGTCGCGTTCATGGTGGCCGCGGTCTCGGGCTTCGACATCCTCGACGAAGACCTCGTCGAGTACCGCCTGCACGCCGACAACCAGTTCGGCCTCGCGCTGCTCGATCTGCGCGCGCAGATCGAGAAGGCGAGGGGGCAGATCAGCGAACGCGCCTTCGACCACGCCGCCCAGCTCTTCGGCGAGGCCGGTCGACGCCTCGACGCCCACCCCGAGTTCGAGGTCGACCCCGCGCTGCGCCGCCACATCGAAGCCAAGGTCGAGCACTCACGCGTGCGCGACGCGCTGCCGGCGGGCTTCATCGCCCGACTCGGTCCGATCCTGCGCGAAGCCGTGCGCGGCCACTACACTCACTATGGGTACGGCATGAAGAGCCTGGCCCAGGATCTGCTGCTGCGTTGACCCCGAAGCCGATGCGCACGCCGACATCGCGCCGACCCGTGCGCCGACACGAGCGGAGGCTCATGTGAGCTGGTCGCGGAGCGAACTCGCCGAACACATCGCCGCGCGCCTCGTCGCCGATCGCGACCGGCTGCGCGAAGCCTGGGCCGCCTCGACCCCGTTTCGCTGCGTGACGATCGACGATCTGATCCCCGAGGATACGGCCCGCGCCGTCGCCGCGGCCTTTCCCGACGCAAGTACGCTCCGGCTGCGCAACACCTGGCGTGAGCGCAAGCGCGTGGGCGTCGACGTCGCGGCCTACCAGCCGATCGTCAACGACGTGACGTACGCGTTCCAGGCCGAGTCGGTTCGGCGCGCCGTCGAAGCGATCACCGATCTCGAGGGGCTCGAAGCCGATCCGACGCTCTACGCCTCGGGGCTCTCGGTCATGCTGCGCGGCGACTTTCTGAACCCGCACCTCGACAACTCGCACGACGGCGACAACCGACTCTATCGCGCGATCAACGTGCTCTACTACGCGTCGCCCGATCTCGGCGAAAGAGACGGCGGCGAGCTCGAGCTCTGGGACGAAGGGGTGCGCGAAGCGACGCTCCTCCCCGCTCGCTTCAACCGTCTCGCGATCATGGAGACGCATGCCACGAGCTGGCACGGCGTCGCCGAGATCACCGGCGACGCGCCCCGGCTCTGCGTCTCGAACTACTACTTCACGGCGCGGCCACCGGGGGGCGTCGACTACAGCCACGTCACGAGCTTCGCAGGGCGCCCCGAACGCCCGATGCTGCGCGCCTTCATGAAGGTCGACGCCTTCGTGCTGAATTTGCTCGGTCGACTCTTTCCCTTCCTCACGACGCGCAACCCCCACCGCATCCGGAAAGAGGACTGAGCGCGCGTGGGTTCACCGATCGCCCGGGCGGGGGGCGAGCGTTCGTGAGCGCCCAACGCGCCTGGCTGCGGCTCGCGCTGCGCGGGATCCCGGCCCTCGCGCTGCTCGCTTGGTCGTTTCACATCGCCCTGCCGCGCGACGCGGCGGGCGGCATCGCCTGGGCGGCGACGTTCGACGCGTTCGATGCACCCCGCGACGAGACGCTCATGTGGATCGGCGTCGGCTTCGCGCTCTTCGGCGCGACGCTCACGCTCGCCGCGCTGCGCTTTCACCTGCTGATGCGCGCAGCCCACGTGCCCACGCGATTCGGATCGGCCCTGCGGCTCTTCTTCGAGGCCACGTTCTTCAACACGGTGCTGCCCGGGGGCGTGCTCGGCGACGCCTGGCGCGTCTGGCAGGGCCACGACCGACTGCGCAAGGGGCCTGCCGTGCTCGGGGTCGTGACGCTCGAGCGCGTGCTCGGCTTGCAGGCCCTCGGGCTCGTCGCGCTGTGCGGTGCGCCCTGGGCGCCGAGCGACGCCCTCCCGCGCGGTCTCTTCGCGGCAGGCGTATCGCTCGCTGCGGTCTGCACCTTCGGCCCCTTCAGCCTGCTGCATCCCCGGGCCGCACGGTTCGCGCGCGCCGTCTTCGACCGGCTGCCTCGCCGGTTCGGTCGCGTGCGCACACTCGCGCTCGAAGCGGGTGAAGGGCTCGCGGCCGTGCGCGACGACACGCGACGCACCTCACTCGCAATCGCGCTGTCGTTGGCGTGCCAGGCGCTGCCCGTCGTGGCCGTCTGGGCCCTCGCTCGCCCCCTCGAAGGCGACGTCGCCGTGCCCTGGTTCGCTGTGGTCGTGCCCTTCGTGACGCTCGCCAGCATGCTGCCGATCTCGATCGGCGGCACCGGCGTGCGTGAGCTGCTCTTCGTCGCGTTGCTCGGGCGATTGGGGATGCCGGCCGAAGCCGCCCTGGCCCTCGGCCTGCTGACCGGCCTGGTGAATCTCGGCTGGGCGGGGCTGGGGCTCGCCTCGTTTCTTGCTGGACGCAGGGCCGAAGCGACGTAGCCCCGAGCAGGTGCCGACCACCGCGCTTCGAGCTCGCCTACTCGGTGTAACCGAGCGCTCGGAGCTGATCGGCCTCGTCGTCGGTCGGTGCCGGCACCCGGGCCTCCTGCCCCGCCGCCCGCGCACGCCCCTCGAGTCGCCGCGCCACGCGCTCGTTGACGTCGTACCAGCCGAGCAGACTCTTGCGCATGCGCTCGGCGAGCAGCGGACGTTCGCCCGCGAGGTCGTGGCTCTGGGCGGGATCGGCGTCGAGGTCGTAGAGCTCACCCTCGGTGTACATGAAGAAACGCCGCGAGCCGTCCTCTCGTTTCTCTTCGTGCACCTTGCCGACGTAGCTGTACCGTACGCCATCGACGACGCGCGTGATCGCGCTCGGGTAGCGCCACTTCATGTGCGGGAGCCCCCCGAAGAGTCCGTCGACGTGCGCCGCGCGCGCGTCGATCGCCCCGCCCTTCCACAGCGGCGAGAGATCGCGCCCCTGCATGCCCATCGGCGGCGTCACGTCGAGCAACGACAGCACGGTCGGCATCACGTCGACCAGCTCGACCAGTTCGCCAAAACGCTCGTTCTGCGGGATGCCTGGCCCGGCGAACACGAGCGGCACGCGTGCGGTTTCGTCGTAGGGTTGCTGATGACTCACCATGCCGTGCTCGAAGATCTCTTCGCCGTGATCCGAGGTGAGCACGACGAGCGTCGACTCGGCGAGCCCGAGCTCGTCGATCGCCCGGAGCAGCCGACCCACCGCCTCTCGATCGGTGTAGCGGACCCCGGCGTCATAGAGCGCACCGATCACTGCGCGGTCGCGCTCACTCGCCTCGCCACTCTTCTCGAGCTCGATCAGCAGATCGGTGTCGCCGCGGCGCGACCACGTCTCGCCCTCGGCCAGCACCTCGGCGAGATAGGGCTCGGCATCTTCGGCGGGCGCGACATAGGGGACGTCGGTGCCGACGTCGGAGTGCACGTCGAAGTAGTGCGCGAAGAGAAAGAAGCGGTGCGTCGGGTCGGCGGCGGCGGCGGCGGCCTGCGCGCGCAGCCAGTCGAGCCGCACGCTGTCGTCGCGCTCGTCGTGACTTCGACCGATGTCGTACGTATCGAAGCCCCGACCGAGCCCGAAGCGTGGGTTCATGTAGGCACCGACGCCCGTGAACGCCGCGGTGTCGAAGCCGGCGTCGGCGAGCGTCCCGGCCAACGTCGGGATACCCGGCCAGGCGGCGCGACGCTCCGATGCGCCGTGCGCCTGGGGATGTAGGCTCGTCATCATCGTGATGTGCGCGGTGAGCGTCCAGACCTGCTGCGTGTACGCGTTCTCGAACAGCACGCCACGGGCCGCGAGCGCATCGATCGCAGGAGAGGTATCGCGGGTGTGACCGTAGGCGCCGACGTGACGCGCGCCCAGCGTGTCGACGCTGATCAGCACCAGGTGGCGGGGCTCTCCCGATCGTGTGGTTGCGGAATCGCCGCCGCAGGCGAGCGCCAACGACGAGGCGACGAGCAGCCCGAGGACACGCATCACGGCGAGGTCTCCAACGACAGACGCTGCCAGATCTCGAGCGCCTCGCCCTCATGGGCAGGCGAGACGGTGCGGAACGGATGAGTGCGCGCGAGGACGCGACCGCTGCTCAGCTCGGGGATCGTGTTGTAGGGCAGATCGGCGATCTCGAGCACGTGACGCTCGAACGCACCGGGCTCGAGGTAGACGCGAAGCCGCTCGACCGTGTGCGGATATCCCTTGCGCGGCACGACGAAGTCGGCGCGCACGGCCGCTTCGTCGCGCGCCGCCGCCTCGGTGTCGGCGTGAAACCGCCCGACGACGGGGGCCCCGAGATAGAACATCCACACCTCCGCCTCGTAGTTCGTCGCGACGACGGGCGGTGCCGCGCCGGACGCGCGCGCGTCGACCCACTCGATGGCGACATCGAGCGGGCCCCGCACCGGTGTGATCAGCTCGGTGACGCGACCTGCCAGCGCCGGCGCCTTGAGCAGCAGCGAACCGACGACACAGACCGCCGCGATCGAGACGGCGAAACGCATGCCCCGCCCGCGTGTGACGGCGTCGCGCAGAACGCGGTCGAAGTCGAGCAGCGCCGCCATCAGGAGCAGCGGACCGAGCGCGACGAAGTAGCGCTCGAAGAAGATCGGGTTGCGCGCACCGATCGCCACCCACACCGCGACGAGCCTCCACAGCGAAGCGGCGAGCGCCGGCCCCTCGACGCCCCGGGCGAGCTGCCAGGCGGCCACGCGAAGCAAGCCAGCCGCCACCAGCCACTCGTGCTCGGCCAGATGACGCGCCACCACCGCGACGTTCGTCGCGTAATCGGTCAGACCGAACTGGTAGCGCGCCGACATCAGCTCGGAGAGTGGAAGCACTCGAAACCAGAGGACGACGGGGACCAGCGCAACCGCAGCCGCGACCAGCGGCGCCCACTCGAGCGCCGCCGCGCGAATCGCGCCCGGCGAGCGCGCCTCGCTGTGCCGCAGCGGCCACACGCCCTCGAAGACGAGCCAGACCGCCAACGCGACGGCGGCCGGATAGAAGACGTTGAACAGCGCGAAAAAGGCGAGCGCGAGACCGACGCGTCGCGTCCAGCCCCGCGCGCGCTGACGCAGCCACAGCGCGAAACCGACGAGCAGCATGACGAGCGCGTAGTACCGCACCTCGCGCAGGTGAAGCAGCAACGAGACCGAGCACGCGAGACCGACCCACCACGCACAGAAGAAGCCGAAGCGACGCCGAGGGGGCCCGAACGCCGGCGCGTAGGCGAGCCAGACGAGCGCAAGCCCGGCCGTTCCGGCGAGCGCGAAAGGCAACCGAACGAGCGCCGTCCGTGTCGACGCACCGGTCGCGAGATCGGAGAGCCCGACGGCGAACGCCGCGAAGTAGTACTGGCCCCAGAGACTGCCGGTGTACGCATCGCTCTCGGCGTCGACGGCGAAGCGCATCGGCACGCTCATGCCGTAGACCACCCCCTCGGCGCCGTGCACCTTCGGGTAGCCGAACTCGAGGACGCGGCGGCCGAACATCGCGGTCTCGCCCTCGTCCTGCCACAGCAGCGGCTGACCGAGCCGGCCGTACTGAGCCACGACGAAGAGCACCAGGCAGAGGCCCATCGCGACGACGCAGCTGGTCGGCAGCGCGCCGGCAGCTCGGGATTCGCCCCCATTCGACTCGATCCCTTCCGAGGGGCCTTCGGCGATGCCGGTCAATCGCGCTCCTCTTCGTTTTCCTTTTTTGAGGGGGCGTGGCGGATCGAGCCCAGCCGGGTCGGGGCGGCGCGTCGAGCCGACCTCGCACGATCGGGAGGGTATCCCACATGACGCGCACGTCCGGAGCGCAGCGCGGAATGGTAGACTCGCCCGCGTCATGCCCCGCACCATCGTCGTGATCCCGTGCTTCAACGAAGCCCGGCGCCTGCCAGGCGACGAGATCGTCGCGTTCGCGAAGGCGCACCCCGAAGTGGGGTTCCTGCTCGTCAACGACGGCAGCGCGGACGACACGCTCCGGGTGCTCGAGAAGACCGCCGATCAGGCCTCGAACCAGATCGACGTGCTCGACTTGCCGCGCAACGTCGGCAAGGCCGAGGCCGTCCGGCAGGGTCTACAGCGGGCGCTCGACTCGAATGCGGCCTACGTCGGCTACTTCGACGCCGACCTGGCGACGCCCCTCGAAGAGATCCCGCGCTTCATCGAGTGCCTCGAGACCGATCCCGAGCGGCAGGTCGTCTACGGCGCTCGCGTCGCGCTGCTCGGTCGCCGCATCGTGCGCAGCCCGGTGCGGCACTATCTCGGTCGCGTCTTCGCCACGGTCGCTTCGGTCGTGCTCGCGCTGCCGGTCTACGACACCCAGTGCGGTGCGAAGCTCTTCAGGAGCGGCCCGCTGACCCGCGAGCTCTTCGCCGAGCCCTTCGTCTCGAACTGGGTCTTCGACGTCGAGGTGCTCGCGCGGCTGATCTGCATTCGGCAGCGCGACGGCGGCCCGGCGCCCGAGCGGGTGGTCTACGAGCTCGCACTTCGCCAGTGGGTCGACGTCGCCGGATCGAAGGTGCGTGCGACCGACTTCGTTCGGGCGATCGCCGAGATTGGGCGCATCCGGTCGCGCTACCTGCGCGGCGACGCTGCGAAGACCGGCGGCCCCGGCGCCGCGTGAGCTCCGACGCAGCCGCGCTCGGCCGATGGCTTCGAATCGCGCTGCTCGCGAGCGGCGCGGTGCTCATCGGCGTCTTCGCGCACGCGCTGTTCTTCTCGGCCGAGGTGCCCTTTCTCGTGGGCGGCCCCGGCCCATGGATCACCGCGCCGCGCGCCATCGACACTCAGCTCGTCGTCGTCGACCCGGCCGATCCGCCGCGCCACGTCTTCGTGCGCCGCTTCGACGCGACCGGCAGCGAACGGGCCACCCTCGAGGCCCGCGGGCTCACGACCCTCGAGGTCGAACTCAACGGGCGCCGGATCGAGCCGGAAGACGACGCTCGAGCGTGGCGTTCGCCGCGCCGCTTCGACGCGTCGAGTGCCCTTCGAGCCGGTCGAAACGAGCTGCGGATCGCCGTCACCCACCCGAAGGGTCCGCCGGTGTTGCAGGCCCAGCTCGCGCTCGGCGATCGAAGGATCGAGACGAACGTCGATTGGCAGGTCATGACGCCCCGATCGAACCCGCAGCCCGCCGCGCGAGCCGACGATACGCGACTCCACCCCGATGCCTTCCTGCTGCCCGAGCCCGGCCAGGTGCTCGCGCTGAACGCGGTGACCTTCGGCTTGATCTTCGCGGTCTGCTTCGGCGTCGCGGGGGCGGTCGAGTGGCTTCGACCGGCCTGGCTGACGCGGCAGGCCGTGGCGGCGTCGAGCGCGTTCGCGCTCGTGCTCTGGCTCGGCATCCTGTTCACCAAGACGGCCGCGCTCCCCGCGATCATGGGCTTCGATGCGCCGGCGCACATGCACTACGTCGAGCTGATCCGACAGGGTGGTCGCCTACCGCTCGCAGACGAGGGCTTCTCGACCTATCACCCACCGCTCGCCCATGCGACGTCGGCGCTCCTGGCCGCCGCGACCGGCACGACGCCCGAGAGCACGGGCGCCGGGCTCGTGCATCGCGTCGTGCCGTTCGCTTCGGGTCTCGCGTGTCTGCTCTTCGTCGGCCTCACCGCCCGTCGCCTCTGGCCTGCCGACGACCGTCGCGTCGCGACGGCCATCGCATTCGCCGCCGTGATTCCGGTCGGCGTCTACATGTCGGCGTATCTCGGCAACGAGTCGATGCACGCCGCCTGGATCTCGGGTGCACTCTACTTCGCAACCCGCATCCTGACCGACGCCCGAGCGCGCCGCGCCGACCTCGTCTGGCTGGCGGCCCTGCTCGCCGCCGCCCTGCTCACCAAGTTCACCGCGCTCGCGCTCGCCCCACTGATCGCGGGCTTCGTGCTGCTCAAGCTGCGCGTGCTCGAAGATCGACCGGGCCGCGAAGTCGCCGCAACGGGGCTTGCGCTCGCGTGTGCCATGGCGGTGCTCGCCGGCTGGTTCTACGCACGCAACGGGCTGCACTTCGGTGACCCGGTGGTGTGGAACCTCGACCTGCCCGACACGCCATCGTGGTGGTTGCAGCCGGGCTACCACACGCCCGCGTGGCTGTTCGGCTTCGGCGACGGCGTACGCCATCCGTTCTTCGCCGGGTTCTCTTCGTACTGGGACGGGCTCTACTCGACCTTCTGGGGCGACGGCCTCGTCGCCGGTATGCAGACGGCGCGGACACGGCACGGCGCCTGGAACGACAGCTTCATGCTCGTCGGCTACTGGCTCGCGATGCCCGCGACGCTCACGGTCCTCTACGGCGGGCTGCGGGCGGTCAAGGCGGGGACGACGCGCGCGACGAACCCCGACGGCACGGCGCTGGCCCGCTTCATGCTCGCGGCGGTCGCCGGCACGCTCCTCGTTTCATCGCTGTTGATCTCGCTCCGGCTGCCGTTCTACGCGCAGGCGCGCGCGTCGTATCTGCTCGCCGCATGGGTGCCGATCGCGCTCTTCGGCGCCGACGGGCTGGTCGCCGTCGACGAACGGCTGCCCCCGGCGCTCCAGCAGATCGGCCGCGTCGTGGTCTGGGGGCTCGCGCTCACGCTGCTCTGCGTGCTGACCACGAGCTTCCTCGGCTGAGCCGAAGATCGGCGCCGACGCTGCGTCTCGCTACGCCGGCTCGAGGTTCGCGTAGCGCACCATCACGGTCTTCACGCCGGCGCGCTGGAACTTGATCTTGAGCTTCTGGTTGAGACCCTCGCCCATCACGGCCAGCACTTCGCCCAGCCCGAAGACGGGGTGACGCACGTGCATGCCGGCCAGGACGCCGCCTTCTTCGCCGCCCGTGTCCTGCGAGTACGAATAGTCGTAGCCATCGCGCACCGGCTCGGGCTCGGCGTTGCGAATGCGATCTCCCCGCGACGGCCGACGCGCTTCGCTCAGAATCTCGACCAGCTCTTCGGGCACCTCGCGCAGAAATCGGCTCGGCGACTGATAGTGGTGTTCGCCGTAGCGCCGCCGCTCACTCGCTGACGTAATGAAGAGGTGCTTCATCGCGCGGGTCATCGCGACGTAGCAGAGGCGCCGCTCCTCCTCGATGCCACCGTCGTCTCGCATCGAGCTGGCATGCGGAAAGATGCGCTCCTCGAGCCCGACGAGGAACACGAGCGGAAACTCGAGCCCCTTCGCGCTGTGCACGGTCATGAGCGACACGCGGTCGTTGCGCTCTTCGTAGCTGTCGAGATCGGAGATGAGCGCCACCTGATCGAGGTAGAGCTCGAGCTCATCCCGCTCGGGATCGATCTCGTCCTGGTTCGCGACGTGGAAGTCTTCGGCGCTCGTCACGAGCTCCTTCAGGTTGTCGACGCGCGACTCGGCCTCGGGAGTCGACTCCTTCGCGAGCGCCTCGAGATAGCCCGTCGCGTGCAGCGTGTGGCTGATCAGCTCGTGGACCGGATGCGACGCGCGGTGCTGCGCCAGGTCGCTCATGATCGAGAGAAAACGCCCCGCCTTCGCACGCACCCGCTGACCCTCGGGCGCCTCGGCGTACTCGGCCAGGGCCCGCACGAGCGGCAGCCCTTGCTTCGCCGCGAATGCCTGCACGCGCTCGATCGTGGTCTTGCCGATGCCCCGCGTTGGCTTGTTCACGACGCGCAAGAACGCCTGATCGTCGGCCGGGTTCACGACGAGCCGCAGATAGGCGAGGACGTCCTTCACCTCGAGTCGCTCGTAGAAGCGCTGGCCGCCCACGATCGTGTAGGGGATGTCGTACTCGAGCAGTCGCTCTTCGAACGATCTCGACTGCGCGTTGGTGCGGTAGAGGATCGCCGCATGCCCGTAGGGCATGTCTTCTTCGCGGTGAGCGCGCTCGATGCGACCGATCACGAAAGCCGCCTCGTCGCGGTCGTCGTACGCCTCGTAGTAGCGGATCGGATCGCCGCCCTCGTGGTCGGTAAAGAGCGTCTTCTCGGGGCGATCGAGGTTGTTCTGCACCACCGCGGTGGCGCCCGAGAGGATCGGCTGGGTCGACCGATAGTTCTGCTCGAGCTTGATGACCTGCGCGTCGTCGTAGTCCTGCTCGAAGTCGAGGATGTTGCGCACGTCGGCGCCGCGCCACGCGTAGATCGACTGGTCGGGGTCACCCACCACGCAGATGTTGTGATGCTGCTCGGCGAGCTGCCGCACCAGCTGGTACTGCACGCCGTTCGTATCCTGATACTCGTCGACCAGCACGTACTGCCAGCGCCGCTGGTAGTACTCGAGGATGCGCGGGAAGCGCTCGAAGAGCTGCACCGTCTGCAGCAGGATGTCGCCGAAGTCGAGCGCGTTCGCGTCGAGCAACAGCTTCTGATACGTCGCGTAGAGCTCGGCTGACTGCTCCTCTTCGATGTCGCCCGCTTCGTCGCGCGCGCGATCGGGCAGCAGCCCCTGGTTCTTCCATTGATCGAAGCGCCAGCGCAGACGGCGGGGGTCGTGCACCTTCGGGTCGAGGTCGTGGCGGCGCAGCGTCTCTTTCACGACGCCGAGGCTGTCGGCGTCGTCGTAGATCACGAAGCCCCGGTCGCGCTGCAGATGGTGGATGTCGCGGCGCAGGATCCGCACGCAGACCGAGTGGAAGGTGCCGAGGGCGATGCCGTCGGCCCCGGGGCCGAGCAGCTTCTCGACCCGCTCGCGCATCTCGCCGGCGGCCTTGTTCGTGAACGTGACGGCGAGGATCGACTCGGCGGGGATCCCGCAGACACCGATCAGATAAGCGATGCGATGCGTCAGCACCCGGGTCTTGCCCGAGCCGGCGCCGGCGAGCACGAGCAGCGGCCCTTCGGTCGTCTCGACCGCACGCTGCTGCTCGGGGTTCAGGCCTTCGGTGATCTGTTCGGCGAGCACGCAGCACTCCGGTGCGCGCCCGAGCCGTGGGGCGGGCGAGCACGAAGGGGGATCGGCGGCGGACGGAATGCGCTGGGGGGACGCTTCGGGTCAAGCGTAGTCGAGGGGGCGTCCCCCCTCAATCTCGCTCCGCGCGCAGCTCCCACTCAGCCCGCGTCGACCTCGACGATCACGCGTCCGGTCGTGCCGCGGTCGCGCAGCGTGACGAGCGCGTCGGGCAGGGCTTCGAATCCGACCGTGCGGCCGACGACCGGGGCCACGTGCCCCGCACGCACGAGCTCGACGAGCTCGGCCATGATCGAGCGTCCCTTCTCTGCGGGGACGAAGTTCCAGCCCATGGCCTGCTTCATGGCCCCCGCCATGGCCGGATCGGCATAGGCGAGCAGCACGCCGCCCACCTGCAGGTTGCCGGTGGCCAGGCGGCGCGGCACGACGAGCTTCTCGTCGGCGAACTGCTTGCCCGACGCGAAGCCCATCATCAGGTAGCGACCGTCGTAGGCCGTGCAGCGCAGGCTCGCATCGAGCACGGCCTCGCCCACGCCATCGAAGACGACGTCGACGCCCTGCCCCTCGGTCGCCTCGAGCACCGCCGGCACGAAGTCGCCCTCGGTGTAGTCGATCGCCACGTCGGCCCCGAGCTCGCGGCAGAGCGCGAGCTTCGCCTCGCTGCCCGCGGTCGCGATCACCTTGGCACCCAGGTGCTTCGCGAGCTGGATCGCAGCCGAGCCCGCGCCGCCCGCGCCGGCGTGCACCAGCACGCTCTCTCCCGATGCGAGCTTCGCCCGGTCGACGAGACCGAGCCACGCCAGATGAAACGGGAAGTAGATCGCGGCCGCGCCGGGCAGCGGCACGTCGGCCGGCATGTCGAAGGCCGAAACCGCCGGGCAGATCGCGTACTCGGCGAAGCCGCCCACCGCGGTCTTCGTCATCGCAGCGACCCGGTCGCCGACGCGCGACTCGACGCCGGCGCCCGCCGCCACCACGACGCCGAGCACCTCCATGCCAGGCACCGCAGGCAGGGCCGGCGGCGCCATCATGTTCTGGCCCGTGACACGGTCGAGGTCGTTCAGATTGAGCGGGGCGGCCTGCACGCGCACGAGCAGCTCACCAGGGCCCGGTTCGGGCACCTCGATCTGCTCGAGCTGGAGCACAGTCTTCGGATCGGGTCCGAACGCGTGCACACGCCAGGCACGCATCGTCGAGCCAAGCGCAGGGTCTTCGACCAAGGGCTCCTCCGGGTCAGCGCAAGTGCGCGGGTTCACCAGTCTAGTCGACTCAGCCGTCGCCTACAGAGCGACGAAGACGTTCTTCACGCGCAGAAACTCGTCGAGGGCTGCGCGCCCACCGAGGCGCCCGATGCCGCTCTGCCGATTTCCGCCGAAGGGAGCGCCGGGCGGCATGGTCGCCCAACCGTTGATCGACAGGTAGCCGGCATCGAGACGGGCCGCGAGTCGGTGGCCGCGCTTGAGATCACGGGTGTGCACGTAGCCGGCCAACCCGTACTCGGTGTCGTTCGCGAGTGCGACCGCGTGTGCTTCATCTTCGAAGCGCATCGCCGCGAGCACCGGACCGAAGATCTCGTGCTGCGCGAGCGAGCTCTCGTTGTCGACATCGCCGAAGACGGTGGGCTGCACGAAGAAGCCCTGCGCCAGCTCTCCGCCAACGCGCGCCCCACCCGTCAAGAGACGCCCGGCCCCCTCGCGCCGACCGCGCTCGATGACCCCGAGGATCCGTTCGCAGGCCGCTTCGCCGATCACGGGCCCCATCGTCGTGCCCGGCGCGAAGGGATCGCCCAGCGCAACCGCTTCGGCCTTCTCGACGACCTTCGCCATGAACGCATCGTAGATGGGGGCCTCGATCAGCAGCCGCGACGGACAGATGCAGGTCTGCCCGCTCATCGCGACGACGGACGCCATCACGGCCATGCTGGCGGCCGCCTCGAGGTCGGCGTCGGCGAACACCAGGTTCGCCGACTTGCCACCGAGCTCGAGTGACACGGGTTTGATCGTCTCAGCCGCTTTCGCCAACACGTCGCGCGCAGTCCGCACACTGCCCGTCAAGTGAACCTTGTCGATGCCCGCATGCTGCACGATCGCCTGACCACTGCGGCCATCCCCCGGCACCACGTTCACGACACCTGGTGGCAGCCCAGCGTCGATGCAGAGCTGCGCGAAGCCGAGCGCGCCCCAGGGCGCGAACTCGGAAGGCTTCAGCACCACGGTATTGCCCGTTGCCAGCGCCGGAGCAACGCGCAGACCGATCGAGACGAGCGGGCCATTGAACGGGATGATGAAGCCCAGCACTCCGTAGGGCTCGCGGCGCGTGTAGTCGAGCGCCTCGCCCGGCCAGACGGGGATCACATCGCCCTCGAGCTTGTCGGCCCAGCCCGCGAAGTACTCGAAGTGATCGGCCGCGGCCAGCACGCCGCCTCGAGCGCCGAGCAGCGGCGCACCATTGTCGAGCACCGTGACTTCGCCGATGGCTTCGGCCTGTTCGCGCAGGCGCGCCGCGATTCTGAGCATCACGCTCCGGCGCTCGTTCCCGGGCCAAGCGCGCCATGGGTCGAGTGCATCGCGCGCGGCGCGCACGGCTTGATCGACCACCGCGGGGCCGGCCACGGGCACGCTCCCGATCGTCTCGCCGGTTGCGGGATAGACGTGGTCTCGTGCCGGCGCGTCGCTGTGCTGCACGAGCTCGCCACCGATGAAGAACCCCGGTTCGGGCAAACGTGCACGCGCAGAATCGGGAATCGCGGCCAAGGGAAGCCCCTCCTCGGCCGCCGATGCTACACGAGCCGAACCGCGCGCTGATCTCGATTCGAAACCACACGGCGCCGGCAGAAGACGTCGAAACCAGGCCGAGCGCGCGACGGCACGTCGCGGCAAGAGGGTGGGCCTCGCTCCTCCGAGGGCGCTTCGAGGGCCCAGGCGCGCACACCCATCCGAAGCCCGGGTACAGCGCCTCGGGCGGGGCGCTCGAGGCGTGAGACTCGGCCGCAGCCGCGCCGCTACTCGACCGTCACGCTCTTCGCGAGGTTGCGCGGCTGGTCGACGTCGGTGCCCTTGAGCGTCGCGACGTGGTAGGCCAACAGCTGCACCGGCAGCGTCGCGAGAATGCTCGTCAAGAAGGGACCGAGGTCGGGGATGTAGATCACCTCGTTCGCCTTCGTCGCGATCTTGTCGTCGCCCTCGGTCGCGATCGCGATCACCTGACCGTCGCGCGCGCGCACCTGCTCGAGGTTCGACACGAGCTTGTCCTTGAGCGGCCCCTCGGTGGCGATCACCACGACGGGCATCTTCTCGTCGATCAGCGCGATCGGACCGTGCTTCATCTCGCCCGCCGCATACCCCTCGGCGTGAATGTACGAGATCTCCTTCAGCTTGAGCGCGCCCTCCATCGCGATCGGGTACATGATGCCCCGGCCGAGAAAGAGGAAGTCGCTCGCCTTGAAGTACTTGCGCGCGATCTCGAGCACGTGACCGTCGATCTGCAGCGTCTGCTCGACGAGCCGCGGCAGTCGCATCACGTCCTTCAGGTGCCCACGGATCTCGTCTTCGCTCAGCCGACCGCGCGCGATCGCGAGCTTCAAGCCCAGTAGGTAGAGCGCCACGACCTGAGTGACGAAGGCCTTGGTCGACGCGACGCCGATCTCGGGCCCTGCGTGCGTGTAGAGCACGTCGTGGCTCTCGCGGGCGATCGTCGATTCGCGCACGTTGCAGACCGAGAAGATGCGCGAGCCCTGCTGCTTGCCCTCGCGCAGCGCCGCCAGCGTATCGGCCGTCTCGCCCGACTGTGAGACCGGCACGACCATCACGTCGTCACCGAGAATCGGCTTGCGATACCGGAACTCGCTCGCGAGGTCGATCTCGCACGGGATGCCCGCGAGCTGCTCGATCATGTACTTGCCGACGTGGCACGCGTAGCTCGCCGTGCCACAGGCAACGAGCGAGACCAGCCGCAGCTTGTCGGCGTCGGCCTTCGTGATCTCGATGCCGTCGAGGTCGACGTCGAGGTCGGCCTCGTTCACGCGGGTGCCGATCGTGTCGGTAATCGCGCGCGGCTGCTCGAAGATCTCCTTCTGCATGAAGTGGTCGTAGCCCCCGCGCTCAGCGCTGACGGGATCCCACTGCACGTGCTGAAACTCGCGGTCGATCGGTCGGCCATCGACGTCGACGATCTGCACGCCCTCTTCCGAGAGCACCGCGAAGTCGCCGTCGTAGAGCGAGATGATGTCGCGCGTGTAGGGCAGGATCGCCGGGATGTCGCTGGCGAGGAATGCCTGCTTGTCGCCCTGGCCCACGATGATCGGGCTGCCACCGTTCTTCGCGGCGACGAAGTGAGTCGGATCCTTCTCGCTCAGCGCACCGAGCGCATACGAGCCGACCAGGCGCCCGGTCGCCTCGCGCACGGCGGTGAGCAGGTCGCTGCCCGCTGCGATGCGATCGTCGATCAGGTGCGCGATCAGCTCGGTGTCGGTGTCGCTCTGAATCTCGGCGCCCGCCGCCTCGAGCTCGGCGCGCAGCTCGCGGTAGTTCTCGATGATGCCGTTGTGCACGACGACCACCGAGCCCGCGCGATGCGGGTGAGCGTTGCGTTCGGAGGGCTTGCCGTGAGTGGCCCAGCGGGTGTGGCCGATGCCGACGATGCCCTCGAGCGGCGCGTCGCGCAGCGCCCCTTCGAGATTGATCAGCTTGCCCTCGGCGCGCCGCACCGAGATCTGATCGCCGTCGATGACGGCGACGCCCGCCGAGTCGTAGCCGCGGTATTCGAGGCGACGCAGCCCGTCGACCAGCACGTCCACCGCGCGATGCTCACGACCGATGTAACCGACGATTCCACACATGACGCTCTCCCTGCACCGCGCGCCGCCGACCCGAGCCGGCGCGTGCGGCCTTCTGACA
The DNA here is from genome assembly GCA_965250285.1 of Myxococcota bacterium. Classification (GTDB taxonomy): domain Bacteria; phylum Myxococcota_A; class UBA9160; order UBA9160; family UBA4427; genus CAYYSY01. Next base: position 5,599,017 of record OZ252299.1, on the reverse strand, counting down.
TCAGGCCCGGCGCTTGCGCGCGGCCTTCTTCTTGGCGGCGCGCTTCTTCGCCGCCTTCTTCTTCACGCTCGTCTTTTTCGAGGCCTTTTTCTTGACGGCCTTCTTCTTCACGGCCTTCTTCGCCGACTTCTTCCGCGAGGCCTTCTTTTTGGCCGATCGCTTGCGGGCCGCCTTTTTCTTCGAGCGCGTTCCGGCCGACTTCTTCTTCTTCGACCCCTGCTTCGCGCTTCGGTTCCCGGCTGCGCGCTTCGCCGCGGGCTTTCGCGTCTTCTTCGCGGCGGCCGCCGGCGTCGCCGGGGCCGACTCGACCTCACCGCCCGGCTCAGGCTTCGGCCGAGGCAACGCTCGCCCCTCCTTGCGCGCTCGCCAGCCCTCGATGTTGCGCTGCCGAGCTCGGGCCACTGCCAGCGAATCGACGGGCGTATCGAGCCCGATCGTCGAGCCGGCGGCGAGGAACGTGCGGTCGCCGACTTCGACCGGCGCGATCAGGTTCACGTTGCAGCCGACGAAGGCGCCGTCGCCCACCACCGTGTGGTGCTTCTCGTAGCCGTCGTAGTTCACCACGACCGAGCCGCAGCCGAAGTTGACCCCCTCGCCCACCGTGGCGTCACCGATGTAGGTGAGGTGCGCCGCCTTGCTGCCCTTGCCGAGGGTCGACTTCTTCACCTCGACGAAGTTGCCGATCTTGCACCCCTCCGAGAGGTGGGTGTGCGGACGCAGGTGGCTCATCGGCCCGAAGATCACGCCATCGTCGAGGCGGCTCTCCTCGATGTAGCTGTTGGCCTTCAGGTGGACGCCCTCGCCGAGCACGCTCGCGCCGGTGATGGTGCAGCCGGGCTCGATCACGGTGTCGCAGCCGATCTCGACCAGCGCGTCGATGTAGGTGCTCTCGGGGTCGACGATCGTCACGCCGTTCGCCATGTGCGCTTCGAGGATGCGCCGGCGCATGATCCGGCCCGCCTCGGCGAGCTCGGCGCGGTTGTTGATGCCCAGGCACTCCTCGTCGTCTTCGAGCAGCAGCGCCTCGACGGCGTGGCCTTCGCGCACCGCATAGCTGACGACGTCGGTGATGTAGAGCTCGCCCTGGGCGTTGTCGGGCTCGAGCGAATCGAGCCCCGCCCAGAGCAGCTTCGAGTCGACGAGGTAGACGCCGGTGTTGCGCTCCTCGATCAGCAGCTCTTCGGGCGTCGCATCCTGGGCCTCGATGATGCGCTCGACCCGGCCCGAATCATCCCGCTTCACGCGGCCCGGGATGTCCCCGATCGCGGTGAGCATCACGAGGTCGGCCCCCGACTCGGCCTTGAGTGCCTGCATGCGCTGCAGCGTCTCGACGCGCAGCAGAGGGGTATCGCCGTAGAGGACGAACACGTCGCCGTCGAAGTCGCGCAGCTTCGACTCGGCGACGAGCACGGCATGGCCCGTGCCCCGCTGCTCGGCCTGCAGCACGAACTCGGCCTGGCCGGCGTAGGCCTGCTTGACCTCGTCGGCATCGCGGCCCACGACCACCACGAGGCGCTTCGCGTCGAGGCCCTCGGCCACGCGGGCGATGTGGCCGAGCAGCGGCAGGCCGCAGATCTCGTGCAGCACCTTGGCGCGTCGCGACTTCATCCGCGTGCCCTTGCCGGCAGCGAGCACCACGGCTGCGATGGGACGCGTTCCCTCGTTCATCTCGTCTCCGTTTCGGGGGGCGGGCGGCGCTGCTGGCGCCTCGCGGGCGCCCGACCGAAACCCCTCGGCTTCGGTGGGTGGCCCGGCTCCACCGGCCGGTGGCACGCTTCCACAGGCATTCTTCGGTCGGAACCCGGCGCCGATCAAGCCTGCGCGAAGCGTGCAGGCAGACGCGAACGTTCACCCGTCGGCGGCGTCGCCGCTACACGAAGGCGCTCGGCCGGACCGCGCGGGCACGGAGATTCCGCGTCGTTTCGGGCACGGGCTCCCTGGGGGAGCCAGGCGGCGCGACTCAGGCCTGCTCGCGCATCCGGAACACGACGCGATCGGGGCTCGGCCGCGAGAGCCGCGTCTCGATCGACGAGGTCGACGCGCGGTTCGCATACCACTCGAGAAAGCCATGGGCGGTGTGGGCGGCGGCGTCGGGGAAGTCGCCCGCTTCGCTCGCCTCGATCTCCCACTCGCCCGGCTCGACCTCTTCGAACTGCCACCGCGTGAAGTTGTAGAGGGTGCCGGCGATCCCCACCATCAGCTCGCCCGACCTCGGGCCCCATTCGCCGGGCTTGGCCTCGAAGCGCTGGTAGGTCCCGGCGAGCAGACGCTCGGCCGCGCGCGCGCCGCGGTCGCGCAGATACGCCTCGCGGCCCGAGCCGCCTTCGACGAGCGCGAGCAGCTCGAGCATGCGGCCATAGGTCGAGATCGGCATCCACGACACGGCCGTCACGGCTTCGGATTCGAGCAGGTCGAGATCCTTGTCGTCGAGCCCGGCCTCGTAGTCGGCGCGCTCGAGTCGCCCCTCGGCGAGGGCCCGTCGAAGATCGTCTGCGACCGAATTGAAGATCGAACCCTTGACCGACGGCACCTGGTCGAACATGGCGTCTCCCCGCTGCAATCCAGGCGATTCTTCGGCGACTTCAAACCCCGAATTGAGCCGCACCGGCACCGAACGGTGTCGGGCGCCCCATGCGTCCGGTCGCGGCGAACCGGCCCGCGGCGCGCACCGCCGGCGCTGGCCCGTAAAGCATCCTCGACCGGTCGAATCCGGCGCCGGCCGCGGCCGGGCCGCGCGGGTGCCGGGCCGCCGCTGCGGTCGAAGGCTCCGCGCCGGCCCGCTTGCGGCGACGGGCGCCGATCCGGCGCAGACGAGAACCCGTCGGCGCGAAGACCGGGCACGCGAGGCCGACGGGCGGTGAAACCGGCGCGCCGGCTCCGCCCGAGCGAGGCCCCCGAGCCACCGCGCCCCGATCGGCCGTCTTCAAGGGCCTCGCCGGCTCTGAATCCGGACACGGCCGCCCGGGCGCCCCCTCGGGACCGATCGATTCCTTTGTCTTCGCCCTCCGGCCTGCCGTACCATCCGCCGCGGCCGCGCCCCATGGCAGCGGCGGGAGCATCTCTCATCCAGGTCGACGGCAACACGCAGGGCCTCAAGGCCAGCCAGGTACGGCAGCTCGAGCGGCTCTTCGACCGGCGGATCCCCGCTGGCGAGGTGCTGACGAACGAGTTCGCGCGCAATCTGACCGAGATCAGCGCCGACATCCGACGCCAGGTCGGCGTGCTCGTCGATCGTCGGGGCCAGATCGCCCACGTGATGGTCGGCTCGCCGACGGCCATCGAGATGCCCGATTGGGGTCGTCTGCGCGCCGGTCGCGGCCGCCTGCGCGGCCTGCGATGCATTCACACCACGCTGGGCGGCGACGGTCTGTCACGCGACGACCTGACCGACCTCGCCCTGCTGCGCCTCGACATGATGGCGGTCATCGAGGTGCTCGATTCGGGGCTGCCCGGCCTCACCCACTCGGCCGCGCTGCGGCCGACCAACGATGCGGGCGAGATGACCGAGTCGTTCGAACCGCGGCATCCCGCCGAGCTCGATCTCGACTTTCAGCAGTTCATTCGCGACCTCGAAGCCGAGCTCGCCGCGACCACCCAGGCCCAGGAGGTCGGCGGCGCCGAGAAGGCACTGCTCGTGAGCGTGTCGGCCGGCCGCGACCGCACGACCCTCGACGTCCACACCGACGAGCTCCGCGAGCTCGCGCGCTCGGCCGGCGTCGACGTGGTCGACGTCATCGTGCAGAGCCGCCCCAAGGTCGACCCGAAGACCGTCATCGGCAGCGGCAAGCTCGAAGACATCGTGATCCGCTGCTTCCAGCAGGACATCGATCTCGTGATCTTCGATCAGGATCTATCGCCCACCCAGGCGCGCAACCTGGCCGAGCGCATCGAGCTGCGCGTCATCGACCGCACCCAGCTGATCCTCGACATCTTTGCCCAGCACGCGACGAGCCGGGACGGCAAGCTGCAGGTCGAGCTGGCGCAGCTGAAGTACCGCATGCCGCGCCTGGCCCAGCGCGCCGATCTGTCGCTCTCGCGGCTCGCCGGTGGCATCGGCGGTCGTGGCCCGGGCGAGACGAAGCTCGAGAGCGACCGACGGCGCGTGCGCGACCGCATCACGCGGCTCGAGCGCGAGATCGACAAGGTCGGCAAGCAGCGCGCGGGACGCAGGCGACGGCGCGAGCGCCGGGGCGTGCCGATCCTGTCGATCGTCGGCTACACGAACGCAGGCAAGAGCACCCTGCTCCGGTCGCTCACGAAGACCAAGGTGCACGTCGAGGACAAGATGTTCGCGACCCTCGACCCGGTCTCGCGACGGCTGCGGTTCCCGCGCGACCGCGAGGTGATCGTGACGGACACCGTGGGGTTCATCCGCGATCTGCCCGACGATCTGAAGGCGGCCTTCCACGCGACGCTCGAAGAGCTGCACGAAGCGTCGGTGCTGATGCACGTCGTCGACGCGGGCTCGCCCGACTTCGAGCGCCGCATCCAGGCGGTGCGCACCGTGCTCGATGAGCTGGGCCTGGGCGAGAAGCCCGAGGTGCTCGTCTTCAATCAGATCGACCGGCTGCCCGAAGGCGCAGCCGAAGTGCTCGAGCGCAGGCATGGCTGCGTCGCCGTCTCGGCGCTCGAGCGCATCGGTCTCGCGAAGCTGCTCGAGACGGTGAGCGAAGCCCTGTGGCAGGATGACGCCGGCTCGTTCGACCGGCGGATGATCGAAGAGAGCCTGGCCGCAGGCGGAGTCTGAGCGTCCACCGGGAATGGACGCCACCGGGCCGAGCCGCGGCCTCGGAGGGGGAGAGTTCATGAAGGGTTTCCTGAAGCGCGCGCGCATTGCCAGTGCGGGCATGTATGTCCCCGACCAGGTCGTGACGAACGACGAGCTCGCCGCGCGCATGGATACGAGTGACGAGTGGATCCAGCAGCGCACGGGCATCAAGGAGCGCCGTTGGATCGAGCCCGGCCAGACCCCTGCCGATCTCGCCACCGCCGCCTGCAATCAGGCCCTCGAGCGTGCCGGTCTCGAGATCGGCGACGTCGACTGCATCCTGCTCGCCACGCTCTCGAGCCAGCACGACTTTCCCGGCACCTCGTTCTTTCTGCACGAGCAGATCCAGGCCGGCACCATCCCCTGCATCGATCTGCGCGCGCAGTGCACCGGCTTCGTCTACGCGCTGCAGTTCGCCGATGCGCTGGTCGTCTCGGGGCGCTACGACCGCGTGCTCGTCGTCGGCTGCGAGGTGCACTCGACGGGCATCGACATCTCGACCGAGGGCCGCGACGTCGCGGTGATCTTCGGCGACGGCGCTGGCGCCGTCATCGTCGAGGCGAACGAGAACGAAGACGACCCGAGCGAGATCCTCTCGACCAAGCTCCACGCCGAGGGCAAGCACGCCCGGCGCCTGTGGATCGAGGGCCCGAGCTCGGCCGAGTGGCCGGTGCGCATCACCCACGAGATGATCGACGAGAAGCGGCACTTCCCACGCATGGAGGGTCGCTACGTCTTCAAGAACGCCGTGACGCGCATGCCCGAGGTGCTCGCCGAGGCCCTCGAAGAGTCGGCGGTCAAGCTCGACGACGTGAACCTCTTCCTGTTCCACCAGGCCAACCTCCGCATCAACGAGGCCGTGGCCGGGCGGCTCGAGATTCCCGAGCGCCGGGTCTTCAACAACATCCAGCGCTACGGCAACTGCTCGGCGGCCTCGATCCCGATGCTGCTGGCCGAGGTGCAGGAGCAGGGGCTGGTCGAGCGCGGCCAGCTCGTCTGCATGACCGGCTTCGGCTCGGGCTTCACCTGGGGCAGCGCCGTCCTACGCTGGTAGCCGGCCGGCCGCCGCCGCGCGGTCCATTCACCCCACGCGACGCGTCATCTCGCGCAGCCAGCCCCGGCGGGCCCGGACGCGATCGGCAGAACCTCGCGTAAACATTTGAAATCGTTCGATATCCGCAGGTGTCTCGATCCGCTGCGGCCTCTGCGGTTGATGCGATGACGCGCCGCGTCTATGCTGCACTGCGTCGCTCGGTTCCCCTGCGCGCGCTTCGGCGTGTCCGACGAGACGCCCATCAGGAGACGCGCGTGGCCAAGCGAGATGCGAAGCGCGCCTCGAAGGAGCGCGACGAAGCGAAGGCCGGCAAGGCGGGCAAGCCGGGCGACACGAAGCGCAAGCGCAGCAAGGACAGCGGCAAAACGAACAACGAGGCGGGCCACAAGGCCAGCCACAAGACCAGCAACAAAACCGGCAACAACGCGAACACCAAGCCCGGCAAGAAGAACTCGAAGAGCGAGAAGTCGAAGAAGCGAGAAAAGAGCAAGGGCAAGCCCGGCGAAAAGCGCAAGCGGAAGCGAGAGGACACGCTCGACGACGACCGCATCGCCGCGCGCGCTCAGGGCGACCCCGGCGACGCTTCGCCCAAGGCGTCCCGTCGCAGCAAGCGCAAGCGCAGCGGCGACTTCGTCCGTCGCCGCAGGCGCGTCGACGGCAAGACCAAGAGCATGCGAGCGGATGCACCCCGCTCGGCCAAGATCATCCCATTCAACGAGGAGACCACCATGGCTACCACCACACCGAGCAACGGCATCGTCGCCGACAGCATCGACCGCATCCAGACCTACGTCTCGACCGTCCAGACCGACATCGAGAAGTTCCAGAAGGACATCGAGAAGCGCCGCAAGCGCTTCGAGAAGCGGGCGGAGAAAGAGATGAAGCGCATCCAGAAGGATTTCGAGAAGCGCCCCGCCGTCAAGCGAGCCAACGAGCTGCAGAAGAACGTGGCCGCACAGGTCGAGCAGGGCGTCGACGCGCTGCTCGGCGGCCTGCAGATCGCCTCGCGCCGCGATGTCGCGAAGCTCGACCGCAAGCTGAACAAGATCAACCGCAAGCTCAACGCCCTGGACAAGTCGCTCAGCGGGTCGGCGGCCGCCAAGTAGGTCGCGTTGGCCGGTGGCCGCACGCCGGCCTGCGCGAACGCCGCACGCCCAGCTGTCCAGATCGGCCCGACGCGAGGGCCGGCCGGCGCGGGTGTGACCGAGAGGGGTTCGGTGGCTCAGCCACCGGGCCCCTCTGCGTTTTCGCTATCGTGAAGGGCCCGCAGGCGGCCCGCCGCCCGCCCCAAGCGTCCCAGCCCGCGCGACGGCTCCGGCCCGATGACGCGGCGAAGGAGCCCCCGTGGCCGACTACGCCTCCCCCGACTTCCTGAAGCTCGACGACACCCAGTTCAGCGACGAAGAGATCGCCGTGCGCGAGAGCGTCCGCGAATGGGTCTCGAAAGAGTTCATGCCCCGCATCCAGGAGCACGTCCGCCAGGACGGATCGTTCCCGATGGAGCTGTCCGAGTCGATGGCCGAGCTCGGCATGTTCGGCGCGAACCTGCAGGGTTACGGCTGCGCGGGCATGAACAACGTCGCCTACGGGCTGCTCATGCAGGAGCTCGAGCGCGGCGACTCGGGCTTGCGCTCGTTCGCTTCGGTGCAGGGCTCGCTCTGCATGTACCCGATTCACACCTACGGCACCGACGAGCAGAAGGAGAAGTGGCTGCCCGAAATGGCGGCGGGCCGCGCCATCGGCTGCTTCGGCCTGACCGAACCCGATGCCGGTAGCTTCGTGACCGGCATGACCACGAAGGCCGAGAAGAAGGGCGATGGCTGGGTGCTGAACGGCGTGAAGCGCTGGATCACGAACGGCACCGTCGCCAAGCTGGCGATCGTCTGGGCGAAGACCGAAGACGGCGTGCGCGGCTTCATCGTCGAGACGGATCGTCCGGGCTTCGAGGCGCGCGACATCAAGGGCAAGTTCAGCCTGCGTGCGTCGGTGACGAGCGAGCTCTTCTTGACCGACGTCGAGGTGCCCGACGAGAACCTGCTGCCCGGCGCCCGAGGCCTCGGGGGGCCGCTCGGCTGCTTGAACCAGGCGCGCTACGGCATCTCGTGGGGCGTGCTCGGAGCCGCGATGGCCTGCTACGACGAAGCGCTGCAGTACGTGAAGGAGCGCGAGGTGCAGGGCGGCCTGCTCGCCGGCAAGCAGCTCACGCAGCAGAAGCTCGTCGAGATGATCACCGAGATCACCAAGGGTCAGCTGCTCGCGCTGCAGGTCGGCCGCATCAAGGACGCGGGCAAGCTCCATCACTCGATGGTGTCGATGATCAAGCGCAACAACGTCGACATCTCGCTGCGCTGCGCGCGCGACGCCCGCGACCTGCTCGGCGCCAACGGCATCGTCGACGACTACCAGAGCATGCGCCACATGATGAACCTCGAGACGGTGCGCACCTACGAGGGCACGCACGACATCCATACGCTGATCCTCGGCGAACACGTGACCGGGGTCCGGGCGCTCTAGCCAAGAGACCCGCCCCAACCGGCACGCACCGGCGACTCGACGGACGCACCGCGCGCGTCGCGCGTCGGCCGAACGGGTGCGCGTCGCACGCGTCGAGACCGCCTGCAGCCGGCCGTCGGCCCAGGACACGAGATGCCCCGCGACGACAGCACCGATCCGAACGCGCCGGGCGACGCCGCCGATCTCCGCCACCAGCGCATCCGCCGCATCGCGATCGGCGCCGCCTGCGCCTATGCCCTCTACGCGCTGACCCTCGGCCTCATCGTGCCTTGGGTCGCCCGCGAGCCGATCGAGCGCGAGGTCGGCGCGCTGCTCGGCGTCGAGCTCGACATCGATCGCATCCGCGTGAACCCGCTCACCCTGCGCTTCGAGATCGGCGGGATCGAGTTGCGGGACGCGTCGGGCAACCTGCTCGTGTCGGCCGACTCACTGGTGGCCAACCTCGAGTTCTGGCAGAGCCTCCTCGGCGTGCTGCGCGTGAGCGAGATCGTGCTCGAGGCACCGGCGGTGCACGGCGAGCTGTCGGCCGACGGCGAGCTGAACCTCCTCGCGCTGCTCCCCGACGACGCCGACGCGACCGACGCGCCCGATGATGGGGACGACACCGGCCTGTTCCCCGTTCGCATCGACCAGCTCCACATCCGCGACGGCAGCCTGCGCCTCTTCGACCGCAGCCAGGATCACCTCTTCATTGCGTCGCTTCGCCCGATCGACCTGTCCGTCGCCGAGATCAGCACCGTGCCCGGCGAGCAGGGGCGCGTGCGTTTTGAAGCGACGAGCAGCCGCGGCCTGCACCTGCTGACCGAGTTCGAGCTGAGCGTCGATCCCCTCGCCGCGACCGGCACGCTGAGCCTCGACGGTCTGCGCTTCAACACGGTCGCCGACTACCTCGGTCCATCGTTTCCCGTGCGTCCGACGGACGGCGAGCTCGAGATCGAGACCGACTTCGGCATCGACCTCGACGCCGACGGCGGCCTCGTCGTGCGCGTCGATCGTGGGGGGATCGAGGCGCGCGACTGGCGCGCCGACTCGGATCTCGCAGAGCTGCAACGCGTCGGGCTCGACCGGTTCGCGGTCGAGGGGTTTCGCCTGAGCGTCGCCGATCGCGAGATCGGCATCGACGAGATCGTGCTCGAAGGCCCGAGCGTCGCGGCCGTGCTGCCGGGTGTCGAAGACGAAGGCGCGAGCACGAGCGAGGCCGACGAGGCGGCGGATCCGCAGGCGGCCTCGCCCGACGTCGAGCCGGCCGACAGCGTGGCGGCCGATGCCTCCGCGGCGCCGCCGGGCGCCGAGACGCCCGAGTGGAAGATCGAGGTCGACCGCCTCGTGATCTCGGATGGCACCCTCAGCCTCGCATCGGCCGAGGCGCGAGACGAAGCGATCATCTCGGTCGGCCCGATCGACCTCGAAGCGCTCGGCATCTCGTCGGTCGCGAACGAAGACATCGAGATCTCGCTCTCGGTCGCCCTGCCCGACCCCGACCTCGCCCAGCTTGCGCCCCCGCCCGGCGGTGAGCCCGTCGACGCCGCGAACCCGACCGCGGCCTCGGCGGCGACGTCGCCCAAGCGAGAGTCGACCGCGGGCGCGCACATCCAGTTGACGGGGCGCGTCGTCCCTCGCCCACTCGAGGCCGATCTCGAGGTGACCGCGAAGGACGTCGCGCTGGCCCCGTGGTCTCCGCTCGTCGGCTTCGCGCCGGGTACACGCATCTCGAGCGGTCGGCTCGACGTGACCTCGAGCGTCGAGGCGTCGATGCCAGACGGCGCCGAGCAGCCCGAGGTCTCGGCGAGCGCCGCCGTCGACGTGCGGGGGCTCGTCATCGAGCAGCCTCGGGGCGGGCGGAACGCGCCGACGCCCGTGATCCGCGTCGGACGACTGCATGTCGAGCAGCTTCGGGTGGACGACAGCGGCCAGCGCGTCGACCTGAAGACGGTGCAGCTCGACGCGCCGTCGATCTTCGTCGAGCGGACGCCGAACGGGGGGCTGAACGTGAACCGACTGATGGCCCCGACGCCCGACGCCGCGCCCGGCCCGAGCCCAGGGCCGAGCTTCGACCTGCGCCGCATCGAGATCGCCGATGGCCGCCTCGACTACCGCGACGCCTCGACGAAGCGCGCTTTCAATCTCGACATCTCCCAGCTGAACGGCGTATACGAACGTGTCGAGCAGCCGGGCGGCACCGCCCGGGGCGAGCTCGCGTTCGACGCACGCGTGGGCGAGTCGGCGCCGCTGACGGTCCGAGGCGGGTTCCCCAGCGCCGAGCAGGTCGACTTTCAGCTCGCGTTGCAGGGGCTCTCGGTCACGCTGCTCGCGCCCTATTTCGAGCAGTACGTGGGCAACGAGGTCGAGCAGGGCAAGATGAACGTCGACCTCGACTACTCGGTCTTCATGGATACGAGCCGCATCTCCGGCAAGAACAAGCTGCGCTTCGACCGCCTGGCCTTCGGCCCGCGTACGGGCAGCGAAGATGCCCTCAGGCTGCCCGTCCCGCTCGCGTTCAAGCTGCTCACCGATCGGCAAGGTCAGACCGATCTCGATCTCGGCCGCATCGAAGGCGATCTCGACGACCCGAACTTCAACCTGCGCGCACTCATCACTGCCGCCTTCGTGAAGGTGATCCAGCAGGCGCTCTCGTCGCCGTTCGCCGTGCTGCAGACGGCGATGCCCGACTTCACGGCAGACAAGCAGACGCAGATCGACTTCGCGGTCGGCTCGTCCAGCCTCGACGAAGCCCAGCGTCAGACGCTGGTCAACGTGGCGACCTTGATCGCGAACCAACCCAAGCAGCGAATCGGCATCAAGGGGCGGGTCGACAAGCGCCGCGACGAGCGCGCGCTCCGCAAGGCCGGCGAAGACGTCGACGACGAGCGATTGCTTGCGCTCGGCAAGGCGCGCGCCCGCGCGGTTCGGGCCGAGCTGGTCGACGAGCTCGGCCTCGACGAAGCGCTGATCTTCATTCGTTCGGTCGATCTCGACGGCCAGGCCGAAGACGACTTCGTCGCGGTCGACGTCGTGCTCACCGACGACTGAGGGAAGGCACCCTCGCCCGGCATCGCTGGGGTACGCTGCGTCCGGCACCCCGCCGCGTGGCACGTGCCCGCGTCTGGTACGCTGCCCCGCGAACGAAGAACGGCCCTTCGAGGAGCGCGCCCTGCCATGCGGCATCCGATCGGCGACAAGCTGAACGCGACGCTCGACAACCGGCGCAATACGACGCTGCTCGTGGCCCAGCTCCTGGCGCTGTTCGTCATGCCGCTCTTCTCGTCGGCCGAGACCGAGGCGCGCTTCTTTCAGGCTTCGGTGCTGATCGTGCTGGGCGCCAGTCTCTACGCCGCTTCGGCTCGCCGCGCCGTGCTCGTCGTCGCGCTCGTGCTGGCCACGCCGGCGGCGTTCGCCTGGCTCGGTCCCGACTTTCTACCGGGCCAGGCCGACAACGTCCTGCGCGTGCTGACGGTCGCCACCAGCCTGCTCTTCACCGCCGTGATCCTCACCCACGCTTTGCTGCAGCACGACAGCGTGACGCGCGAGACGCTCTTCGGCGGGATCAACGTGTATCTGCTCTTCGTCTTCGCGTTCGCGCTGATTCATCTGAGCGCCGAGATCGCGAACCACGGCAGCTACATGATCGGGGGCCAGCCCCTGCTCGACTACGTCGACTCGATGTACTCGGGCCGATCGTTCCCGACGATCGTCTACTTCAGCATCACCACGCTCACGACGCTCGGCTACGGCGACATCGTGCCGGCGACCGATCGTGCGCGGCTGCTCACGAGCATCGAAGCGCTGGTGGGTCAGCTCTACATCGCGATCTTCATCGGTCGCCTCGTCGGCATCCAGGTCGGTGAACGCGCCGCCGCGCGACAGATCGCCCAGCAGGAGCGCGTCCGAACCAACGAGGCCGTCGGGCCGTGAGCGCGGCCTCCGGCCGACTCGAATGCCGCAGCCCGGTCGACGGCCGTGTCTTCGTCGAACGCGAGCAGACGACTGGCGCTGCCCTCGAGCGCGCACTGACAAACGCCCGGCGCGCCACGACCGCCTGGCGCGCGCACAGCATCAGCGAGCGCCGGGCCGCCATGAGCGCCGCCGTCGACGCCTTCGTCGGCCGCACCGACGAGATCGCAGAAGAGATCACGTGGCAGATGGGACGGCCCATCGCGCAGACACCCGGTGAGGTGCGCGGCTTCGAAGAGCGGGCGCGCCACATGATCGCGATCGCCGAGGCATCGCTCGGCCCGGTGCGACCCGACCCGAAGGAGGGCTTCGAGCGCTTCATCGAACGGGTGCCGCTCGGTGTCGTGTTCGTGATCGCCCCCTGGAACTACCCCTACCTCACCGCGGTGAACGCTGTCGTGCCGGCGCTGCTCGCGGGCAACACGGTCATCCTCAAACACTCGTCGCAGACACCGCTCTGCGCCGAGCGCATGGCCGATGCCTTCGAGATGGCCGGACTCCCGGCGGGCGTGTTCCAGGCGCTGCATCTCTCGCACGACGACACGACCCGGACGATTCGCGGCGGGCACGTCGATCACGTCGCCTTCACGGGCTCGGTGCCCGGCGGACGCAGCGTCGCCCGCGCCGCGGCCGAGCACTTCGCGACGACGGGCCTCGAGCTGGGCGGCAAGGATCCCGCCTACGTGCGGGCCGACGCCAACATCGAGGCCACGGCCGAAGGGCTCGTCGACGGCGCGTTCTTCAACAGCGGGCAGTCGTGCTGCGGCATCGAGCGCATCTACGTGCAGCGCAGCCGCTTCGACGACTTCGTCGAGGCGGCCCGCGACATCACCTGTCGCTACGCGCTCGGCGACCCCACGAAGCCCGAAACCAACCTCGGGCCGATGGTCCGCGCCGACGCCGCCACCTTCGTGCTGGGGCAGATCGAAGACGCCGTCACCGCCGGGGCCCGGGCCCTGATCGACCCGGTCGCCTTCGACGCGCACGCGCCCGGCACGCCGTATCTCGCGCCCCAGATCCTGGTCGACGTCGACCACCGCATGCGCGTCATGACCGAAGAGAGCTTCGGCCCCGTCGTCGGCATCATGCCCGTCGACGACGACGATGCGGCGGTGCAGCTGATGAACGACAGCGCGTTCGGGCTGACGGCGAGCGTGTGGACCCGCGACCTCGATGCCGCGCGCGCGATCGGTGCGCAGCTCGAGACCGGCACGGTGTTCATGAACCGGTGCGACTACCTCGACCCGGCGCTCGCCTGGACGGGGGTCAAGGATTCGGGCTACGGCTGCACGCTGTCGGCGCTGGGTTTCGAGTCGATGACCCGCCCGCGCTCGTTCCACGGAAAGCTCGACTGAGCCGGCGTGCGCCCGAAGCGACCGAAGCGATCGCCGCGCGGCGCATGACCGCGGCGGCTGCGTCTGGCGCTAGAAGCGGTAGTCGAGCCCGAGACCGACGCCCATGTAGTCGAACGAGGAGCGACCGTCGAAGAGCGCGCTGTAGGCGACCTCGGTGCGGATCACCATGTGGCGGGTCAGGTAGTAGTCGAGCCCGACGCCGCCCTTGAGCATGCCGTTGACGACACTCGTGCTGGGCGGATTCGCGTCGTTGCCTCGGTCGAGCCGCGCGCTGTAGAAGCCGAAACCGATCAGGCCGTAGGGCTGGAATCGGCCGCTCGAGCCGAGCGGGTACGCCGCCTTCACGTTCGCGCCGAGGGTGTAGAGCTGAACCCGGGCGTCGTCTTCCTCGGGCGGCTGGGCCCGAAGGTCCCAGAAGCCGGCCCACTCGAGCTCGGCCTCGAACGAGAAGTTCTCGTTCGCGCGGTAGCCGAGGCGCAGATCGAAGCCGCCGGCGCTATTGCTCACATCGCCTTCACTGAAGCTCTCGAGCGCATAGATCGCGCCGGCGCCCGCGTAGAAGCCGGGGCGCGTGAACTCGTCGTCGTCGGCGGCCTGGGCGAGGCCGGGCACGAGCAGACACAGTGCGCTCATCGCGAGCACCGCGAATCGGTCGAACATGCTTTCCCCCAGATCGTGCCCCGTGCACTCACGCGTCGGACCGGGCTGCGTAGGCCCGGGCGTCGCCGCATCTCGACGTGAGTGGGAAGCGCGGAGTCGGGAGAGCCTATCACGGGCAGAGCGCGCGAACCCACCGAAGACGGCTGTTCCACGGGATCGAGAGGCTTTGACCCGAAGGGATCAGCCGACGCAGATCGGGGGCGCCGGCGGCTCAGTCCCCAGCCAGGGCTCGGCGGGCGGCGGCGGTTCGAACGGCCGTATCGACGCAGCCGGCGTGCTCGTCGAGCAGCGCCCGCGCCTCGGCCTCGTCGAGGCCGCTCAGCTGCTGGACGATGCGCACGGCGCGGCCCTGCAGCTTGCTCGACGCGAGCTGAAGGTGCGTCATATGGGGCCCGACCACCTTGCCGAGCCGGATCATCACCGCCGTCGACAGCGACGTGAGGATCATCTTCTGGACGAGCCCGCCCTTCATGCGCGTCGAGCCGGCCACGACCTCGGGCCCCACGCTCGGCGAGATCGAGAGCTCGGCGGTGCGCGCGAGCGGTGAATCCGGGTCACACGTGATCGCGATCGATCGGGCGCCGGCCTCGATGGCCGCCTCGACGCCGCCGATGGCGAAGGGCGTCCGGCCGCTCGCCGAGAGCGCGACCACGGCGTCCCCGATGCCCAGACCGCGTTCGACCAGCTCGAAGCGCGCGGCCTCGTCGTCGTCCTCGGCGCCTTCGACCGCATGACGCAGCGCGCGGTCGCCGCCCGCGATCACGCCCTGCACGACCCGCGGCGACAGGCCGTAGGTCGGGGGAATCTCGCTGGCGTCGAGCACGCCGATGCGTCCGCTGGTGCCGGCGCCGACGTTGAACCAATGCCCCCCGCCGCCGACGACGCACGCGAGCACGTCGACGGCCTGCTCGATCGCCGGGAGGACCTTCGACACCGCTTCGTGGGCGACGCCGTCTTCGCGGTGGATCAACGCGAGCACGTCGGCCGTGCTCGCGCGATCGAGCTCACGCGCGTCTTCGTGGATCGCCTCGGTGGGGGCGTCGAGGTCGGGGGGACGCATGCGTCGCGTTTCGGTCGGGCGGGCCCACACCCTGAGTGAATCACCCCCCAGCGGCGCGGCTACACTGCGCGGATGTCCTTCGAGGTGACGCAAGAGGCGCTCGAAGCGCTCGGATGGCCGGAGCTCGTGGCGCTGTGGGCCGACGAGTGCCGCACGCCGCACGCGCGGGTGCGCCTGCAGCCGACTGCCAGCGACGACCTGGAATCGTCCGCCGACAGCGGAGCGCCCGAATCTGCCGGGCGCGAGGCCGGCGCAGCGACCGGCCTCGAAGGCGACCTCTTCGCGCGCTCGCACGCCGCCATGCAGACGCGCCTCGACGAGACGAGCGAAGCACGCCGCCTGCTCGATGAAGAGCAGCGCCCGCCGCTCGGCCTGCCCCTCGACGCCACCCCCCTGCTCGGGCGCGCGATGCGCGGACGCGCACTCGAATCGCGCGACCTGCTCGCCGTCGCGAGCTGCGCCGAAGCCGTGCGCGACACCCGCCGCTTTCTCGACGAGCGCGCCGACACAGCGCCGCGACTGCGCGATCTGGCCGAGCCGCTCGCGCCCTGCCCCGATCTGCTGAGCGAGATCCAACGCTGCATCGAGCCGAGCGGTGACATCTCGGATCGCGCCTCGCCGGCGCTCGCGAAGGCGCGCCGCGACCGCGCGCGCCTGGCCGGCGACCTGCAGAAGAAGCTGCAGCGCTACGCCCAGCACGCCGACGTGTCGCCACATCTCTCCGATGACTTCGTGACCGTGCGCAACGATCGCTACGTGCTGCCCGTGCGCACCGACAGTCGCGGCTCGGTGCCGGGCATCGTGCACGACGCGTCGCGCTCGGGCACGACGCTCTTCATCGAACCCGAGGCCGTGGTCGACCTGAACAACCGGCTCAAGCAGGCCGACCTGACGATCCTGCGCGAGTGCGAGCGGGTGCTGGTCGAGCTCTCCGCCCTGGTGGGCGAGCACGCCGACACGCTCGGCCGCAGCCTCGCCGCGCTCGGCCGCATCGACCTCGCCTTCGCCCGCGGCCACCTGAGCCAGCGCATGCAGGGCCTCGCACCCGAGGTCGGCCGCGAGGGTGTGCTCGATCTGCCCGGCCTGCGGCACCCGCTGCTCCCGCAGGACGCGTGCGTCGCGAACGATCTGCGCGTGGGCGACGGCTTCACGGTGCTCGTCATCTCGGGCCCGAACGCCGGCGGCAAGACCGTCGCGCTCAAGGCCATGGGCCTCGCCGCGCTGATGGTGCGCGCGGGCCTGCACGTGCCCTGCGACGCCGGCGCCCGGGTCGACTGCATCGACCGCGTGCTCGCCGACATCGGCGACGGCCAGTCGATCGCGATGAGTCTCTCCACGTTCTCGGCCCACATGACGCGACTCGCAGCGACCGTGCGCGAGGCCGGCGCCCATTCGCTCGTGGTGCTCGACGAGATCGGCGTCGGCACCGACCCGGCCGAGGGCGCCGCCCTCGCCCAGGCGCTGCTCGAAACCCTCGCCGCGAACGGCGCGCGCGTCGTCACGACGACCCACTTCAACCTGCTGAAAGAGATGGCGACCGCGCGCCCCGACTTCGAGAACGCGTGCGTCGACTTCGACCCCGAGACCCTCGAGCCGACCTATCGCGTGCGCATCGGCGCCGCCGGCCCGTCTTCGGCGGCCGTCGTCGCGGCGCGCATGGGCATGCCGCGCGCCGTGCTCGACCGCGCCGAGGCGCTGCTCGACCGCGAGGATCGGCGCCTCGAGGAGGCGCTCGCCGAGCTGGCTGCCGACCGGGCCGCGCTCGACCACGAACGCACCGAGGCGCGCGCGCGCCGCGACGAAGCCGAGTCGAGCGGCGCTGAGTACGACGCGCAGCTGCGCGCCCTGCGAGAAGAACGCGACCGCGTGTACGGCACGATGCGCGACGAGCTCGATGCGTCGTTCCGCGAGGCCCACGCCGAGGTCGCGTCGCTGATTCGCGCGCTGCAGCGCGGGGGCACCGCTCGCAAGGCGGCCGAGGTGCGCGAGCGCCTGCTCGAGATCGAGAAGCAGACCGAGCGCGACGCGGCCGAGCGCGGCATCGCCGCCGAGCCCGAGCCGAAGCAGCCCGACCCCGGCGCGCGCCCCATCGACTGGACGCGCATGCAGGTGGGCGACCGCGTGCGCGTGCCCGGCGGCCGCGACGGCGTGCTCGAGACGCTGCCAGACCGCGGCGGTCGGGTCCGCGTGCAGGCGGGCGGCACCCGGCTGACGGTCGACGCCGCGCGTCTCTCGCTCGCTCCGGGCGGAGGTCAGCGCGGTCAAAAGGACGAGCGCGTGCGCTTCGTGCGCTCGGAGCCCGAGCCGGATGATCACGCGTCGGCCGGCGGCTCGACGCGCTGCGACCTGCGCGGCCAGCGCGTCGCTGTGGCCCTCGACGCCCTCGACACCGCGCTCGACCGCGCCGCGGCCGACGGCTTCGACCAGGTCGAGATCGTGCACGGCCACGGCACCGGCGCACTGCGCGCCGCGGTGCGCGAGCACCTCGGCGCATCGCCGATCGTCACCGACCTGCGCAGCGGCGACCCCGAAGCGGGCGGTGAGGGCGTGACGATCGCAGTGATCGGGCGACGGGGCTGAGCCGCTGCCCCGGGCGTCGCGTCGGGCGTCGCGCCCTAGCCGAGATCGCCGAGCAGGTCGCGTGCGGCGCGCTCGCCGCTGATCACGGCCGACTCGGCGTCGGGGCCGATGAAGTGGTCGCCGGCGAAGTAGAGCCGGCGACCGAGGGCGCGGCGATCGGCCTGCACGCGCGCAAAGCGCGCGAGCGCGCGGTACGCACCGACCTCGAAGCGCGGCAGGCCCTGCATGCGGCGGGTGAGTCGGGTCTGCTGCACGTGACCCGCCGCGTCGGGCGCGATGCGGTTCAGCGCGTCGAGCAGGCCCTTCTCGAGCACGTCGTCCCCGGCGCCGACGTTCGCCTCGGCGAACGCGTCGCTCGCGCGCAGGGTCACGGTGCACGACCCGACGGGGGCCCGACCACCGGCCATGCCGGGCTCGATCAGCGCGACGTCGATGGCGTGTCGCTCGACGTGCGGCACGCGAATCAGCTGGGGCATGCCCGAGAGCGGCCTCGAGATCGCGGCGGCCAGGGTCACAGCGGGGCCCGCCTTCATCTCGGCGAGGACGTCACGCTCGGCGGGCTGGACGACTGTGCTCGCGATGCGACCGGCCTCGTGCGGGTTCGTCGCGAGGACGATCGCGTCGGCTTCGAGGCTGCCGCGGCGGCCGTCGGCCGTCGCGCATTCGAGGGCGAGCCCGCCTTTCTTCGACTCGCCGACGCGCACGACCTCGACGCCCGTCCGCACGTCGAGCCGCGACACCGCCTCGTCGACGAGCGCCTGCAGGCCCTCGCGCGCGACGCCGTGAACGGCGCTGCGGTCGCGGCCGGCCCCGACGCGCACCCACCAGAGCAGCGACGCCACGCGGCTCAGCTCGTGCGCATCCCCGCCGTAGAGGCTCGTCGCCTCGGGTGAGATCCAGCGCTCGAAGCAGCTGTCGCCGAAGTAGAGGCGCGCGAAGTCGCTGGCGCTTCGATAATCGAGATCGGCTGCCCTTTCAGGCGCGGTCGGCTCGAGCAGCTGGCGATAGCGGGCGAAGAGCCGGCGCCAGCGCACCAGGCGAAGCGCGTCGAGGCGCGACACGCCGGCGATCGACGCCACGCCGCCGAGTCGTTGGGGATCGATCGGCAGCACGCCGGCGCGGTACACCTGGGCGAGCTGCGTCGGTCGCAGGGGCAGCAGCCGATCGGCGAGGCCGAGCTCACGAATCATCGCCATCAGGTGGCGATCGAAGGTCGTGCACGGCTCGAGGGTGGCATCGAGGCAGAAGCCGCTCGACCAGGCGCTGTCGATGCGTCCGCCCGCGCGCGGCCGACGCTCGAGCACCTGCACCGAGAGACCGGTCTGCTGCAGGCGCCAGGCCGCGGCGAGACCCGAGAGGCCGGCGCCGACCACGACGACGCGTCGGCGGGCGGACTGCGGCCGCGAGGGAGCTTCGGTTGCGGGGGCCATGGTGAGGTCTCTCGAGCGGTGCGGACGGGGGTCTGCGGGGGGTGACAGCGGGCCGACGTTAGCCCGGATGTCCGCCCGGCGCCGTGCGCGGAGGCCCGCGCTCAGCCCCTCGCAACCACTCGAAACGATTGATCTTTCGCCTGGTCCCGGGCAGGTGCGTCAGCGCCCGTCGACCCACCAAGTTTCGAGCGCATTCGCCACGTCGCCGAGGTGCTCGAATCGCAGATGGGCCCGACCGGCCGCGTCGAGCGCGGGGCCGAGGGTGTCCTTCGCGAAGGCGCGGTCGGCTTCGAGCGCGCCGCACAGATCGCTCACGCGACCGTTGCCGACGTGCACGACGAGCGCGTCGGGCTGCTCGGCGCGCAGCGCCTCGATCGCCCGACGCTTGCAGGTGCCCGTGCCGCAGGCGCAGCCCACCGGCCGCCCCCCCGGCGCGAGCCGCCAGCCGTCGTCACCGATCTCGAGATGGTTGGCGCGGTACGCGAAGTCGAAGCCGAAGCGGGCGCGCAGCGGCTCGATGTTGGCGTCGAAGCCGTCGGACAGCACCTCGAAGCGCCAGCCCTGATCGCGACAGAGGGTGACGAGACGCTCGGCGCCGGGGTCGATCTCGACGGCATCGAGAAAGGCCAGGCGCTCGGCCTCGGCGAGCTCGAACCCCGTGAAGAGCTCGACGGCGTACGTCCACGCATCGAGCGCGCCGGCCTCGAAGCGGCTCCAGAGCGCGTCGCGGGCGGCCGCGAGGTGTCGTCGTGCGAGCCCGGCGCCGATGTCGCGGTCGATGAACGTGCCGTCGAAGTCGCAGAAGACGGCGACGGGCCGGTCGGTTTCACCCCGCTCGAAGCGGCTCGCATGAGGGGCCAGCGAAGCGCGTCCGTCGGTCGCACGCGCGTCGGCGAGATTCAGGCTCGCGCGCCACAGCCCGCGACCGACGTCGGCTTCGATCGCGGCACACGGCGCGCCCCCCGCGCCCCCCGCGCCGTCGTTCGGCGCACTCGCGGCGTCCCCCGCGCCCCCCGCGCCGTCGTTCGGCGCACTCGCGGCGTCCCCTGCGCCCCCCGCGCCGTCGTTCGGCGCACTCGCGGCGTCCCCCGCGCCCCCCGCGCCGTCGTTCGGCGCACTCGCGGCGTCCCCTGCGCCCCCCGCGCCGTCGTTCGGCGCACTCGCGAGCCGCGCGGCACCCCACGGTGCAGCGGCGTCGACCCGCTCGGCGTCTTCCATCACCTGGCGCAGGCGCGCGGCATCGTCGACGCCCACGAGGTCGACGTCGTCGCTGAAGACGACCATCCCGCCGCTCGCCCCGATCGCATCGGCCAGGCAGCCGATCTCATCCGGCGTCAACTGCGTCTCGCGCTGGCGCACCATGAGACAGTCGGGATCGTTCAACCAGAGGCGCCGATGCATGAACAGACGCGTCGCCACGCTGCGAATCGCCGCCCCGGTCGCCGGCAGCGCCGGCTCGATGCCGGGGATCACGTTCTCGGCTTCGACACCCCACGTCGGCGCGACGTCGGGCCCGATGCGCATGCCATCGACCCGGCCGACCGCGGGCCCCATCGGGCACCCGCACCCGAGCAAGAACGCATCTTCCCCCGCGCCCCGCCGCACGGCGTCGAGCCCGGCGGCGAGGCGTTCGGCCCGGCCGAGCCCTGCGTCGTGCGCATGGCCCCGCATCGCCGCCATGTAGAGGAAGTCGAGCTTCTGATACGTGAAGCCCATCTCGACGATCTCGCGATGCACGGCCTCGACGTGCTCCGCGAACGCCGGATGGCTCGGGTCGAGCGCGTAGCACCAGCCCTCGGGCGACCACTGCGGGATCAGCGTGCCGCGCAGCCACTCACCGTCGTCGCCGCGCAGCGCCCAGTCGGGGTGGGCTTCGAGCAGGCGGCTGTGACGTACCGCCGAGAACGGCGCCGTCCAGAGCCCCGCCTCGAACCCGGCGTCGCGGATGCGCTGCGCCACGAAGGGCAGCCCACTCGGAAACTTCTCGTTCGTCTCGAGCCAGTCGCCGATCGCGCGCTGATAGCCGTCATCGAGCTGCACGAGGGCCACCGGCAGCTCGTCGCGGCGTCGCGCGAGCGCATCGAGGTTGCGCAGCAGCGCCTCCTCGGTGATGTCGTGAAAGAAGTGGTACCAGCTGCACCAACCGGCCTGGAAGGGCGCTGCGGTGCGCGCGCCGGCCGCCTGCCCCCACGCCGTCGCGAAGTCTTCGAGCAGCCGGTGCGCTTCGGGGCCGAGCGCCACGCGCCCCGCCTCGAGCTCGATCATTTCGCCCGGCTCGAGACGCCGCTCGACGACCCACTCGAGCTCGACCTCGAGCCCCGCGGCGTCGCCGGCGCGTACGCGCCGCGCGTTCACCAGCCCGAACTGCCGCCCGGTCTCGACCACGCCCGCGAGCACGGCGATCTCGCCAGCGTCGATCGCCGTGACCGAGTGCGACTCGTGCCAGTCGGCGCGCCCCACCGCCCGCTCGCCCACCGCGTGGTGCATGCCGCGCAGCCACGCCCCCGATGGAAACGGCGCATCCCCCCCTTCGCCGAGCGGCTCGACCGTGTTCTTCGACCACGACTGCCAGCCGTTTCGCAGAAACGCGACGTCGGCATCGGGCGCGATCGGCAGACCGAAGACGACGGCGATGCGATCGACGTCGATCGGCCCGCGTCCGGCATTGCGCACCGAAGGCCGGAGGCGCGCTGCGCGCGCCACCTCGAAGCGCTCGACCTCGAGGCGCAGCACGGCGGCGTCGAGCGCGACCGGCGTCGACGCATCGTCGGCATCGACCGCCGCTTCGCTGCGCGTCGACGCACCGGCCTCGTTCTGCGCGCACACGCTGACGCGAGTGGCCCTGAGAACGTGGCGACCGAGCTGCGCGACGATGCTCGAGGCAGACATGCCGCGAAGCGTACCCGGCCGGGTTCGCGCCGCCGCGACGGGTTCACGCAGCGCAGCGATGCGCGCGAAGTCACAGGGGCCGAAGGGCCTGCGCCCTCGCCCACCGCGATTCGATGGAGCGAACCTCGCCGCAGCGATGCGCGCAGGATTGCAGAGGCTGAGGGACCTGCGCCCTCGCCCACCGCGACTCGATGGGACGAACGCCGCCGCGCCGGGTCGCGGGCCGCGATGCGATGCCCGATGTGCAGCGCCCTTCCACCGACGCGCAGGTCGGTCCCGGCTGCCGTACGTGCAGACACAATTTGCGTCACCCAAACGGGGGGACGCCGGCTTCGACCGGCAACACGCATGCAGCGCACCTCGCCTCGGGCTCGTGAGCCCGGTCTCACCGATTGCGTCGAAAGCGTGGGGGATGGCACGCGCCTTGCTCTAGGGGAAAGGCGAGCGTCAGGTGCAGCACGCACCTTGTGCACGTCGTTGGCGAGGAGCGGACCTCGTGCACCCAGGGATGTGGCGCCCGGGCTGGCTACCCCTCCCTTCGCACTCTGTGCGAGGAGCCGGTCCGGGCGCTTTCATGTCCAGCCGCCGAAGCGGCGGCCGAAGGCGCTTCGAGCGAACCGAGACGAGCCGCGATGTATGCTCGGCCGCCATGCCGGCCCGCTCGCGAAGCGCATCCCCGACCCGAGGCACATCGAACGCGAAGCGCGCCGCGTCGCCGCCGCCCGTGGTGCCGGCGCCCCGCAAGCACCGCCTGCGCGCGGGACACTTCGCGCTCGCCGACGACCTGCCGATCGTGCTCGCGCCGGGCAGCAGCGACCGCGACCTCGTCACGGCACGCCGCCTCTGCGATCAGCTCGCCGAACGTAGCGGGCGCGCGCTGGTGATCGAGAGCCACGCCCACACCGGGGGGCTCGGCCCGTGCATCGAGCTCACGCGCGGCGCGGCCCAAGGCATCTCGGGCGATGCCCATCGCATCGACATCGGGCCGCGCGGCGTGCGCGTCGAGGCCGCGGGCAGCGCCGGCCTGCGCTGGGCGTGTGAGACGCTCATTCAGCTCGTCGACGCGCGTGGACGCCTGCCACACGGACGCATCGACGACGCCCCCGACTTCGAGCGCCGCGGCGTCATGCTCGACGTGTCGCGCGGCAAGGTGCCGACCCTCGACACGCTCTGCGAGCTGGTCGATCTGTGCGCCGCCCTCAAGCTGAACGTGCTCATGCTCTACGTCGAGCACACGTTCCGATTTCGTCGGCATCCGCGCATCGGTGAAGACGACAGCCCGCTGCTCGCCGAAGAGCTGCGCACGCTCGATGCGTATGCCCACGCCCAGCACGTCGAGCTCGTGCCGAGCCTGCAGTCGCTCGGTCACATGGAGCACGTGCTGAAGCTGCCCGAGTACGCCGCCCTGGCCGAGACCGAAGCGGGCTGGACCATCGCGCCCGAGCATCCGGGCACGCCAAGGCTGCTCGGCGAGCTCTACGACGAGTTCCTGCCGAACTTCCGGTCGCCGCTCTTCAACGCGAATTGCGACGAGCCCTTCGATCTCCCCCGCGGCCGCTCGGCCGCCCGCGAGGCGCAGCGTGGCGCCGGAGGCGTGTTCGTCGACCACGTGCACCGCGTGCAGGGCCTCGCGGCCGAGCACGGCAAGCGCACGATGATCTGGGCCGATGTGGTGCACGCCCATCCGGCGCGCGTGGCCGAGCTCGACGAAGACCTCGTCTTCCTCGACTGGTGGTACGAGGCCGACTTCGACTTCGATCGCGTGCAGGTGTTCGCGAAGCACCACCGCGACTTCATGGTGTGCCCCGGCACGTCTTCGTGGAACTGCCTCTTCCCGCGCATCGAGAACGCCGAGCGCAACATCGAGCGCTGGGCCGACGCCGGTCGACGACACGGCGCGATCGGTCTGCTCAACACCGACTGGGGCGACTTCGGGCACTACAACCTGCAGGGGCTCTCGTTCTTCGGCTACGCGTGGGGCGCACAGCAATCATGGTCGGGCGCCTGCGACCCACGCACGTTCGATCGGGCGTTCTCACGGCTGCGCTTCGGCGAAGCACGCGGCGAGGTCGCGCGCGTCATTCGCGCACTCGGCCAGGTGCACGACCTCGGGTTCCCGTTCTTCAACGGCTCGGGAGTGCAGGCCGTCTTCTTCGAGCCGCTCGACGCCCCGCTCTTCGTCGATCACTGCAAGCCGGCGAAGCTGCGCACGGCGAGGCAGCGGCTCGAGCGCGCGATCGATCGCATCGACCGGCTCGCCGACCAGGGCGTCTGCGATCCGCTCACCCTCCATGAGATGAGCTGGGCGGCACGCGCCTCCCGACTCGCTTGCGAGAAGGCCGAGACCGGGCTCGAAGCACTGGCCTGGCGCCGCGGCGAGACGAGCCTCTCGGCCGCAGCGCGTCGCCGCCTCGCCCGCCGCTTCGAGACCCTGGCCGCCGAGCAGGCCGCGCTCGGCGACGAGCTCGAGCAGTTGTGGATGCAGCGCAGCCTGCGCTCGAACGTCGACGACGTGCTCGGTCGCATCCGCCGATCGGCGGCGTCGCTGCGCCGCATCGCCCGGCGGCTCGAGCGCAACCAGCCGGGCCGCGTCGGCGAGCGCGCCCTGCTCACGCCGAAACGGGTGCTCGCGGCGCTCCGTGCGATGCGCGGCGACTAAACGACGAACCGCGCGCTTCAGCCGAGCTTCGAGAACGCCACCCGCGCGGCGCCCGCCAGATAGACCGAGCCGGCGGCGCAGACGATGTCCTCGGGCGAGGCCTCTTCGAGCGCGCGCGCGCACGCGGCCTCGACGTCGGGCTCGACGTGTACGACGAGCCCCGGCGCGAGCTCGCTCATCCGCTTGGCGAGCTCGGCGGGCGGACACGACCGAATGGGCTCGGCCAGCGTCGCCCACGCCATGCGCGCCCGGCCGAGCAGCGGCGCAAGCACGGCGTCCATGTCCTTGTCGGCCGACACGGACAGCACGAGCAGCCCCTTCGGATTGCCCTCGCCCTCGCCCGCGAGCGCATCGAGGTGGCGCGCGAGCTCGCTCGCCGAGGCGGCCGTGTGCGCCGCATCGACGATGCGCAGCGGTGAGGTGCCGACGCACTCGAGGCGGCCCGGCAACGCGAGACCGCGCCACGCGCGGCTCGCAGCCTGGCCCAGCGCCGCGTCGTCGAGCGGCCGCCCTTCGTCGGCGAGAAGGCGCCGGACGCACGCGAGCGCGAGGCCGGCATTGTGCTCCTGGTGTCGGCCCGGCACGCCGAGCTCGAACGGCACCCGCGCCCCGTCGCCGAGACGCAGCTCGAGTCGCCTTCGCCCCACCCCCGCGCCGTCGTCCCCTGCGAGCACATCGACCCACCAGTCGACGTCGTGAAGCAGCAACGGCGCACCGACCTCTGCGCCCCGGGCCCGCACCACGTCGAGGGCCTCGTCCGAGAGCGCGCCGACCACGCCGGGCACACCCGGCTTCAAGATGCCCGCCTTCTCGCCTGCGATGGCCGCGTGGGTGTCGCCGAGTCGGTCGGTGTGCTCGAGCTCGATCGACGTGATCGCGCAGACCACCGGCGTCACCGCATTCGTCGAGTCGAGGCGTCCGCCCAGACCGACCTCGAGCACGATGCGATCGACGGCGGCGTCTTCGAATACGACGAGCGCCGCGGCGGTCGTCGCATCGAAGAAGGTGGGCGCGGTCTCGACGTCGTCGCGCAGCGCTTCGACGGCGGGCCGCACACGGTCGACCGCGCGGGCCAGGGCCGCGCCGTCGACGTCGACGCCGCCCACACGAAAGCGCTCGGTCCAGCTCGTGAGATGCGGAGAGGTGAACGTGCCGACCCGCTCGCCCAGCTCACCGAGCAGCGCCTCGACCAGCAGACACACCGAGCCCTTGCCCTTCGAGCCCGCGACGTGAACGATCGGCGCCGCGCGGTCGGGGCGATCCAGTCGCCCGAGCAGGGCTTCGATCGGACCGAGCCCGAGGCGCCGATACGGGATGTCGGGCGCCCGCTCGACATTGATCAGACCCTCGAGCCAGGCCGCGGCCTCTTCGAGCGTCTCGATGCGACTCTGCTCTGGGGTCGAGTTCGACATGATCAGCGCGTCTCCGGGCGCGTCCTGGGGGCGGGCGACCTTCGGCGGAGCCCACGCAGAGGCTCGAGCCGGGCCACGAAACGAAAAGAGGCGGCCCGAAGGCCGCCTCTTCGAAACCCTCGAGTGGGCTGGAGACTAGCTGACCAGGTAGCGCTGGCTCTCGCGGTAGCGCTTCACGGCCTGGCTCGTCGACTCGACCGCCGGAAAGAAGTACTTCACGGCGTGGCCGCACTCGTTGCAGACCTTGTAACAGAACTTGAAGCCCTCGACCTCGCGCACACTGCCGACGCTGATGCGGTTCTCCTCGGTGCAGCACGAGGAGGGTCGCGGCGGCGAGACGATCTTGCGCGGGTAGTCGTTCTTCGGCGACTCGGTCTCCGAATACACGATGATGTTCTGCGTCATCCGATGCGAACGCTCGTCGGAGTTCTTCTTCCGGATGTTGCTGCCGATTCTTCTCAACTCGCTGTCCTCATGAGTGCCTCCGCCGACTTCGCTTCGGGCCGCCGCCCGAGCTCTGCCAGCAGAGAAGAAACGTCTTCGTAGGGCGCCCGACACGGCGACTCTGCTGCGTGCAGGAGCCGCCCCGCCAGGGAGCCCGCGTCGAGCTCGAGAATCAGTGAGCTTCGCGTTCCGTACGTGCCCTCGACGTGCACGCACGTGTCGCCAAGACGCCTTCGATTCTCGATCGACCCGACTCCTGTTGCCTCTCCCTTGCCTGCCTCCTGCGCATCGACCGCATGCGCAGCGTTCGAGGCCCGCTCTGTCTCGCCCGACTCATGATCGCCGTGTTGCCGGCAGATCTCGGCCAGCCGGTCGAGCAGACCTTCCTCTCCAACGGCGAGGGCCGTTTCGACCTCGCCGCGAATTCGATTCACCTTCTCGTTGCCCGGCCCCGTCGCCTCGACGTTGCCGATGACATGCACCCCGGCGTCCAGCTGCCGCGCCTCAGGCCGATCGCGATACGCGATCACGTGCGCGGTCTCGGCATCGGCGACGAACAGGTTGAACGGGTTGTACGCCCCCGTCGGCAACCCCTCGAGCCGCTGCGCCGCCGCCTCGGCCGTCCCCGCCGCCAACGCGTCGAGCACCACCTCGCCGCGCGAAACACGCTGCGGATCGAGGTCGGCGGTCGGCAGATTCGTCAGCGCTGCAAAAACCCCTTGCTCGTTCAGCCCCAGCCAGGTGCCGCCGGCCTGCAGATCCAGCGGCGCCAACACCCGCCCCACCCGCGTCGCTCGCACCGCCGGCCCTTCGGCCGGTCGATCGAGGTATTCGTCGCGGTTGGCCGCGATCACCAGGGGGCGACCCGGAACGCGACGATGAATGGCGATCAGGGTGCACATCCGTCGTTCACCCCGCCTCCGTCGACGGCTCAGCGACTCGGCCGCCCAACCCGCTCGGCTCATCCATCCGCTCGGCGCGGCCGGCCGTGGACGGGGCTCATGAGCCTCATCACCGCGCCCGTCGCGTCGCTCCAATCGCTCGAGTCGCTGCCGGTGCCCCGCCGGGCCGCACTCGCGGTCCGCGCGCGCCCGATCCGCTGGGCTCGCCGCTTCTCAGCTCGCCGCAGGTGAACGCTGCGGCCGCGGGCGGCCCCGGGAATCGAAATACGAGAGGATCGGAGTGCGGGCAGAACTCGCCCATTCAATGGGAGCGGGAATTTAGCGCTTCTTCACCGGATTGCAACGCAATCGGCCGGAACCCGAAACACGCTCGGGCATCGGCTCGACCGACCCGGCGAGCGCCCGATTCAGGCTGCAATCGTCTCAATCAAGCTTGTCGAACGAGGCGCAGCGGCGGGGGCTCTTCTTCGTCGACGCCGAGCCAGCCCTGGTGCTCGCGAATCTCTTCGGCCTTGCGTGCGGCCGCATCGGGACTCATCTCGAGCCCGTAGCGCGCGAACACCTCGGTCAGCTCTTCGTAGTTCTGCAGGATCGTGTTGCGCACCGACTCGAAGCCGTGCTGCACGGCCTCGGCCCGCTTCCAGAAGGCCAACGGGTTCACCGCAAAGAAGTTGGCATCGTGCTCCTGCGGCTCGAGCAGCACGATGTCGCCCTCGAAGCGGTCGTCGGCCAGGTAGCGCTGGATGCCGAGCTTGAGCCGCGAGTGCAGCATCATGCGCAACGCCTGATTGGCGACCACCTTGAGGCCGCGATCGGCCAGGTACTTGCCATCGGCGAAGTAGCTGCCGCTCCCGTTCGGATCATCGGGATGATTGATGAACGGGCGGAACGGGTTGTAACAGATGATCAGATCGGCGCCCTTGTCGATCGCGACGTCGATGTTCGCCGTGTGCTTGACCCCGCCGTCGATGTAGTCGATGCCGTTGATGCGCGGCGGCTTGTAGAAGATCGGCATCGCGGTCGAGGCCTGCATCGCCTGCGAGATCGTGGCGCTCGTGTCCTCGTCGTGGCCGAACACGACGCGCTCGGCGGTATCGAGGTTCGCGGCGCAGAGATAGAGATCCTTGCCGCTGCGCCGCCTGAACGAGCTGAAGTCGTTGGGGATGTCGATGCGCTCGAGGCTTCGGCGCATCCAGCGCTCGAGCCCCGAGTTGTCGAACAGGCCGCTCGGGATGTGGTTCGTGAGCGCCGGCACCTCGCGCCTGGGCTGGGTGACCTCGAGCACGCGCAGCATGAGCGCCTCGAGATGCGTGTAGTTCGGCTCCGACCAGAGCCGGCGCGCGGCCACCCCGATGCTGTCGGGCAGATGCGGCAGGCTGCGGACGAAGTCGAAGGTCACGCCGGGCACGTAGCTGAGGGCGTCGTAGACGAACTTGAGCGGGCGCGTCGTGAACTCGCGCACGTTGAGACCGTAGAAGTCGATCGGTCGAAGCTGGTCGAAGCGAGTGCTCGTGCCTTCGAGCACGCGAATCATCTCGTCGGGCGCGATGCCGCCCGCGAGCGGCGCAGCGATGAGGCCGCCCGCCGAGAGGCCGACGTACACGTCGAGGTCGCAGACCCCGCGGCCGACGAAGAAGTCGTCGAGCGCCTTGAGCCCGCCGACCTTGAACGCACCGCCCGACACCGCGCCGCCGGCCAGCACCAGCGCCACGCGTCCGCCCGTGCGGGGGCGGTCGCCCTTGCTCTTTCGGATCAGCGTGAGTCCCAACCGATCTCCTCGCCTACGCAGCGTACGCCGCGCTGCGTCAGGATAGCTGGGGGGGATGCCGGGGGGCTAGTTCCTTTTCGGCGCGGTCGGGGCCTCGACTTCAGCATTTCGTGGCTCGAACGCCTCGCGGAGGCCCCAATCTGGACAAGACGGTCGCCAAGTGCGGCCTGGAACGCATCCGAACACCGCGGTGCCCCAAAGTCAGTGCCCCTGCCGCCTTGCCGCGGCGCGCCATGCCGACGTGGCCTGGAAGTCTCGGCTGGATTCGACATCTTCGGGGCTCGCGCCCCCCACGCCATCGGAAGATCGAGTGCCCCGCTTCGAATCACGCAACGCTGGCGCCTTCGGGTGTGCCCGGCGCCGGCCGGGCCGCGGCTTCCGACGCGTGCCCCCGCGCGGCGGCGGCTCGGCCGTCGGCTCGGTGCTCGCCCTGACGCTCGCGCTGCTGTGCATGCCCGTCACGGCCGCCGCCGAGACGGCTGACGAGGCGATCGCCCGCGAGCTCGAGGAGCAACAGCGCCTGCAGGCCGAGCTCGAGGCCCAGCGCCGAGCCGCGCGTACATCGAGGCGCGCCGAGCAGGAGGCGCAGCTGCGCGCCGTCGAACAGAAGCAGGCCGACGAGATCCGACGGGCCCAACAGACCTACGGCGCGCAGATCGCCGAGGAGATGGCCGCGCAGAGCGCCCTGCTCTACCAGGCGACCGGGCGCGGCGAAGCGCCCGACCAGCTCTTGATGCCCGCCGACGACCCCATGGCCGAGGCCTTCCTCGACCCGCGCATCGCCCCCCCGGCCCCGGTCGACCGCGAGCTGCCCGACGAGATCTTCGACACCGAGCGCGTGACCGTGCCCGCAAACACCTGGGGCGAGCATGCGCCCTACGACGCGATCCGACAGGTGCTCGACGCCGATGGCGACGGCCAGCCCGAGCTCGTGCGCTGGATCGACCGCGAGACGGGCCGCGTGCTCGGCCAGGAGGCCGACGTCGACTACGACGGCCAGGTCGACAGCTGGCACGTCTACCGCGATGGCGTGATCGAACGCCGCCGCCTCGATCAGAACGGCGATGGCCGCCCCGACACCTGGGATCACTTCGAGAACGGCCGCGCCACGCGCCGCGAACGCGACCGCGACGACGACGGCGTGCGCGACGTGTTCTACCGCTACGAAGGAGACGAGCTCGCCGAAGAGCGGCACGACGCCAACAACGACGGCGAGATCGACCTCGTGATCCACTACCGCGAAGGGCGGCGCGACCGCTCCGAAGAAGATCTCGACCGCGACGGCCGCATGGATACGTGGACGACCTGGGTCGTCGATGCCGAGACGGGCGCCGAGCGCGTCGGGCGCAAGGAGCGCGACCGCAAGGGCGACGGCGTGCCCGACACCGTCGAGGTGTTCGAGGTCGACTCGGGCGAGTCGGTCATCGCGCGGCGCGAAGAGGACGAAGACGGCGACGGCGCGCCCGACGTGGTGTCGCTCTACGAAGGCGGCAAGCTGAAGCGCCGCCAGATCTCTCGGCCCTGAGCACCGAACGCCGACACCGATGAGCTAGGGTGCGCGGCAGCATGCTTCGCTGGTTCCGCGACCGCCGCCGCCGCAAGGTGCTCGAAACGCCGTTCCCCGACGCCTGGGACGCGATCCTGGCGCGCAACGTGCCCCACGCCGCGTGGCTCGACGACGACGAACGGCAGCGCCTGCGCGACCTCACGCAGATCTTCGTGGCCGAGAAACAGTTCGAAGGCTGCGGCGGGCTCGACCTCGACGACGAGATTCGCGTCACGATCGCGGCCTCGGCCTGCCTGCTGCTGCTCGGCTTCGACGACGAGCTCTACCGAAACGTCGCGTCGATCCTGGTCTACCCGTCGACGGTCGTGATCCCGCCCCAGCAGCTCGGCGCGTTCGAGGTGCCGCGCGAACCGACCCGCGGCGCGCTGCCGATTCTCGGCGAAGCGCAGCTGCGGGGCCCGGTGATCCTCGTCTGGGATGCGGTCAAGCGCGCCGGGCGGCACCCCGAGAAGGGCCACAACGTCGTGTTCCACGAGTTCGCACACAAGCTCGACATGCTCGACGGCGCCGCCGACGGTACGCCGCCGCTCCACGACCGAGACGAGTACGACCGCTGGGTCGAGGTGTGCGCGCGCGAGTATCTCGCCCTGCGCGAGCTGACCGAGCGGGGGCGCCACGACCTGCTCGATCCCTACGGTGCGACCAACGAGGCCGAGTTCTTCGCGGTGGTGACCGAGCTGTTCTTCGATCGACCGAAGGCGTTGCGCTCGCACCACCCCGAGCTCTACGGCGTGCTCGAGGGCTTCTACCGCCAGGATCCAGCCGCGCGCGAGGGGGCTCGCCACGGCGCACGGTGAGTGCCGCCGCCACGCGCCGAACCCCGCACGGAGCCAGCCCTAGAAGTCGTGCAGCCTCGCGTAGCGGTCTCGGTGGAACGCGCGATTGCCCCACGTCGCCTCGAGCGCGCGGGCACGCTTCAGGTAGAGGCCCGCGTCGAACTCGTCGGTCATGCCGATGCCGCCGTGGATCTGAATGAGCTCGTTCGACATGTGGTAGAGGAAGTCGCCCGCCTTGGCCTTCGAGAGCGAGCACAGCTTCGCCACGTCGTCCGATCCCGCGTCGATCGCCTGCAGCGCGGCCTCGACGCACGAGCGCGCCATCTCCATCTCGGTATAGAGATCGGCGGCGCGGTGACCGAGGGCCTGGAAGCCCCCGATGACCTGACCGAACTGCACGCGGTTCTTGAGGTAGTCGAGGGTCATGTCGAAGCTCTGACATGCGACGCCGAGCATCTCGGCCGCGAGCCCCGCCCGTGCGCGATCGAGGATCGCGTCGAGCAACGCACCGCCCTCGCCCTCGGCGCCGAGCAGCGCGGCGGCGCCGACCTGGACGCCATCGAACGACACCGTCGCGTAGCCACGGCTGTCGAGGGTCGCCACGCGCTTGCGCTCGACACCGGCGGCGTCGGCCTCGACGAGAAAGAGACTGATGCCCTCGGCCTCGCCGGGCGCACCCCCCGTACGCGCCGACACGACGAACGCGTCGGCGGTCATGCCCTCGAGCACCTGTGACTTGGCACCGCGCAGCGCGTAGCCGTCGCCGTTCTTCTCGGCCGTGAGCGCGACGCCATGGGGCGCGTGGCGCGGGCCTTCGTCGATCGCGAGCGTCACGATCGCCGAGCCCTCGGCGACCTTCGGCAGCCAGGCCTTCTTCTGATCGTCATTGCCGGCCACGATCAGGGCCGACGCACCGGCGAGGGCCGACGCGACGAGCGGCGAGGCGACGAGCTGGCGACCCAGCTCTTCGGCGACGACACCGAAGGTGAGAAAGCCCATGTCGACGCCACCGAACTCTTCGGGGGTGAGGATGCCGGCCCAGCCCAGCTCGGCGATCGCCGACCACGTGCCGGGCTCGAAGCCCTGCGCGTTGTCGCTGTCGCGCATCTCGCGGAACTTCGCGACGGGCGACTCCTCCTTCGCCCAGGTCGCGGCCTGGTCCTTCAGGAGCTGCTGCTCTTCGGTCAATGCTGCCATGATGTCTTGTCCTTCCGGGGCTGCCTGCGAGAGGCGGCCTGAATCAGCCGCGCTGCGTGTTCTCGGGCAGGCCGAGGATGTTCTTCGAGATGATGTTCTTCTGGACTTCGGCCGAGCCGCCATAGATCGAGACGGCCTTGCCCATCAACCATCCGCGGACGGCGGCGAGCTCGAAGTTCTCGAAGCCCTCGCCCTCCCAGCCAAGACCCTGGTGGCCCATGAGCTCGACGGTCAGCTCGGCGCGCGTCTGCGCGACGTCACTCGCCGCGTTCTTCAGGATCGACGCCGCGGCGCTCACCTTCGCGTTGCCGCGTGACTCGGCGAAGACGCGCTCGATGGTGAGCGACTGCGCCTTCGCATCCATCATGTGGGCCGCGAGCTTCGTGCGCAGCTCGGGGTCGGCCAGTCGGCCCTGCTCGTCGACGCCGACGTAGTCCTTCGCCAACTCACGCAGCGGCTTCTTCGGTCCGCCGCCCGCCATGCCGGCGCCGGCCGTGGTCTGGCTCTGGCGTTCGTGCTGCAGCAGGCGCTTGCCCACCGTCCAGCCGCCGTTCAACGGGCCGAGCAGCTGATCCTTGCCCGTCACTGCATCGTTGAAGAACGTCTCGCAGAAGGGCGACGAACCGCCGATCAGCTGGATCGGCCGCGTCTCGATGCCCGGCTGATTCATGTCGAGGATCAGAAAGCTGATGCCGTCGCGCTTCGGCGCGTCGAAGTCGGTGCGCACGAGGCAGCCGATCCACTGGGCGACGTCGGCGCCCGACGTCCAGGTCTTCTGGCCGTTCACCTTCCAGTGATCGCCCATGTCCTCGGCCTTGCACTGCAGCGACGCGAGGTCGCTGCCCGCGTTCGGCTCGCTGTAGCCGAGCGCCCAGAACACCTCGCCCCGACAGATCGGCGGGATGTGCTGCTTCTTCTGCTCCTCGGTGCCGTACTCGAGGATCGTCGGGCCCACCATCGTGATGCCCATGCCCGCGGTGCGGATCAGCGGGTTGAACGCGCCGGCCGCATCGATCTCTTGCTCGAGCACCTTGGCCTGGCGCTGCGTGAGACCACCGCCGCCGTACTCGGCCGGCCACGTCGGCGTCGCCCAGCCCTTCTCGCCGAGCACCTTGCCCCAGGCGAGCGCCTCGGATTCGGATGCATCGATCGTCTCCGATCGCATCACGGCACCCGCGCGCCCCTTGAGTGACGGCGGAAAGTTCTCTTCGATCCAGGCGCGCGCTTCGGCGCGGAACGCTTCGAGCTCTTCTTTCGTGTCGGCCATGTCGGTCGTCTCTCTTCCCTGCTGTGTTCGGTCTAGGGTGTGGGTTCGGTTTCGGATCTTCGGCTTGCGTGCTCGTCGGATCGCTCCGATGGCGTCGACGCGCGCGAGCCAGCCAATTCGGCGATGGGCGCTCGCCGGCGTGCTCGTGCACGGGCTCGGCGGGCCCTCAAAGATACCCGAGCTTCGTGTGTCGCGGCGGGGCGCTCGTGGGTCTCTCGCTGCGCGTTCCTTGCCGGTTCTGCGGCCGCATCGCCGCCGGGCTCAGAGCAGATCTGGACAGAAGACGCGTTCGAGCCCCGCCCGCACACGCTCGGGGATCTCGATGGCGCGACGGGCCCCGATGTCGAACGCAAGATTCACGATCGAGCTCGTGCAGAGCAGCTCGCGCGAGTCGACGTCGAACACCCAGTGGTGCCGATACGAGGTCTTCGCGGCGAGCTGCACCTCGGCGCCGAAGCTCTGGATGCGCGTGCCCGCGCGCGGCAGTGCGTGCAGCACGCCCCGGCTCTCGAGCGTCGCCCAGCCCATTTGGCCACCCCCCTCGAGATCGATCAGCCAGCTGTCGTTGTCGCGCGGCTGCGCGGGCTCGCCCGCCCAGAAGAGCTCCTGGTATCGGTTGGCGACAAACACGCCGTCTTCGCCGCACTCGTCGTCGCCGATCACCCTCGGCTTGCGCATCGCGAGGTCGCGCTCGACGACGAGCTCGAGCGCCGGCGCGGTCGGCTTCGTATCGAGATCGATCGTGCGGGGTCTCCCGTGCTCGGGCCAGTCGACCGTTGCGCCGGCCGCCCGGGCCGCGACGTCTTCGGGCAGCGGCATCGGCGCCCTGGTGGTCGCGTCGCGCAGCACGAAGGCCTGCACGAAGCTCGCGGCGAGCTCGCCCTTCGCAGGGTTCACCAGGTCGTGATAGACGCGCAGCCCGTCGGCGCGCACGTCGAGCACGCCGCCATGCACCTCGAGCCGCGCACCGACCAGCTGCTCGGCGCGGTGTCGGGTCCACGCGTCACGCAGCTCGAGCACACCGCCCCGCTCGGCGACGGCCTCGCGGCCGAGCCCGACATGCTCGGCCAACGCTCTCGACGCCTCGAGCGCCTTCACGAGATAGAACCGGACGTTCATGTGCCCGAGCTCGTCGATCTCGTCCTCGCCCACCACTGCTTCGTGCAGCTTCGTCCGCTCTGCCACGCGCCTGTCCTCTCCAACGACGTTCATTGTCCTTCGCGCTCCTCGACCTCGATCTCGACGCGCTTCTTCTGTCGCTCGCGGAACGCTTCGATGCGCTGCTGCTCGATCAGTCGCATCAATGCCTTGTTTCGGTTGCGGATGCGCTCGAGCTCGAGCGCCAGCTCGCGCTCGGTCAGCCCCGACTCCTCGAACGTGAAGTCGAGCTCGATCCGCGCCTCGCCGCCATCGCTCGCGAGCGCCGCGACCTCGATGCGATTCTCACCGATGCGCACGGGCACGATGCCCGTGAACGATCCGTCGGGTGCGAGCTGCACGTCGAAGCTGACGTCGCCCGTCGTCAGGTTCGTCACGATCACGTCATCGACGTTCGCGAAGGTGATGCCCTGCAAGAACGTCGTGATGTCGCCCGGGTTCAGCACGGGCGTGAACGTGCCCCGGGTGATGCGCGCGATCTCGGTCAACGCCAGCGGCTTCGTGAGCGCGTGCCGACCGAGCGCGAACGCGTTGACGGTGATGCCCGCGCGCCGCGCGAGCCGCGCCGCGTTGATCGCCGCCTCGGTGTCTTCGGGATCGGCGCTCGCGCCCTTGCCGAACGGGAACGTCGGCACGCCGTCGGTCAGAAAGAGCATCACCTTGCGCGCTTCGGGCCGGGGCTCGCTGTAGCTGCGTGACAGGCCCGCGAGCTCGATCACGCCGAGCTGCAGCGCCGCCGCGAAGTTCGTCGCACCGTACGAACCCTCGTCGAGCACCTGCTCGAGCACGTCGCGCACATGCTCGAAGTCGTTCGTGAGCGGTGCCTTGACCAGCGCATCGCGCTGGTCGCTCGCGACCCGCTTGCCCGTCTCGGGGTCGACGGCCCCCGAGAAGACGATCACACCGACCCGCGTACGCTCGGGATCGAGCACCTCGAGCAGCTGGCGCGACGCCTCGATCTCGGCCGCGAGAATGGTGTCGTCGGCGTCGGTACACACCATGTCCTCGGGATAGGTGCCCGGCGCAACGAGCTCCATCTTCGGGTTGAAGCCCGTGTCGCCATCGCTGTCGACGTCGATGCCACTCGGGAACCGCGTCGAGTGCGACACGTCGATCGCGAGCAACACGTCGAAGTCGGTCGTCTCACCCGACCCCGACTGCACCTCGCCGCGCACCGGCGCCATCGTGGTGCGACCCTGCACGGTGGCGCCCGGGTCGGGGTAGGCGATGCGAATCGTCACCGGGGCCTTCTCCGGGGACGCCGCGGGCGCTTCGGGCGATGCCACAGGCGCTTCGGGTGACGCGACAGGCGCTTCGGGCGTCTGCCCCCAGGCTGCTCCGCCCAGACCCACGCACACGCTCGTGCACACGCCGATGGAGAGCCGTGCCCAGAACCCGGGCACGCGGCCGCGCCGGGGCGTGCGACGCGACACGGGTCGCCGGGCGGAATGGAGTCGTGAGAGCGGCAGGGCGGTGTCCAGGTGCGAGCGCCGCCGAGGCTGGCGCAGCGAGAGAGGGCG
This sequence comes from Myxococcota bacterium, assembly GCA_965250285.1. Lineage (GTDB taxonomy): Bacteria > Myxococcota_A > UBA9160 > UBA9160 > UBA4427 > CAYYSY01. Next base: position 5,562,086 of record OZ252299.1, on the reverse strand, counting down.
ACAAACATAGTCGCCTCACCGCCTCTCGGCGCGGCGCCCGACGATCGGCACCTCGGGCTGCCCGGCGCGACGCCCGACGATCGGCAACTCGGGCCCCACAGCGCGGCCCAGGCCGCGGCCGAGATGCGGCGGTGATGCGCGGGGCGTTAGCGGGGCGAGGCCGGCGCGTCGTCGCTGGCCGAGGCGCTCGGCCCGGGCTCCACGGCGTCGGCCGCCTCGCCCGTCGAATTCGGGCGGATCGGCTCGTTCGCGCCGGGCAGCTCGAGCGAGCCGGGGCCCCCGCCGAGGGGATCGACCCGGAACGCATCGATGCGCGCGAGCCGATCGGAGATCTCGACGATCCCCCACCAGGTGGCCTCGCCGACCGCGGCCAGGCTCGTCGGGCTCGCCAGCCGCGGCGCGCCGGCGGCCGCGCCGCGGGGTGCGCCGGCCAGCGTGGCCGGGGTGGGTTCGCCGATCAGCGCGACGACCGGCGAGAAGCCCTCGGCCTGCAGCGCGAGGTGCCCACCGGGCGGCGCCGAGAGCGGCCGCGCGGCAATGAACGTCGGCTGCAGCTCGCGCTGCTCGCCGACGCTGAAGAACGTCTCGCGGTAGGCACGATTCGAGTGCAGGTCACGCGCGATCTCGACCTGGGGTGCACCGACCCGGTCGATCCACACCGCGAGCCGCACGTCCTCACCCGGATGCGCTTCGAGCCAGCCGCGCGCGAACGCCGCCGTGCCCGGATACGCGCGGCGCGGGTCGTCGCGTGATGCTTCGTCGCCGAGCGCATCGCCCTCGACGAAGGCGAGGACGAGGGTGAAGGGCTGATCGCCGATGGCATCGCGCACCGCCTCGTCGAGGCGGGCGAGCTCGACCAGCACGCTCGCCCCCGAAGCCGACGGTCCCAGCGCCGGCGGGGCGGGCGTGTCATAGGGTGCGACGAGCAGGATCACGTCGGTCGAGCCGCCTTCGCGGCGCGCGACGACATGCGTGAGGGTCTGCGGCTCGACTTGGGCGCCCGTGACCGAAGCGTCGAGCGCAAGCGGCGTCTCGACGTATTCGACCTCGAAGCCCGCGCGCTTCACGGCGCGCCGGATCAGCGCTCGGGCCTTGCCCGGGTTGCGATCGGGGCCCCCCGCGGCGTCCAGCGCTTCGAGCCGTTCGAGGTCTTCGGTCGCGCGGGCGCCGTCGAACGCCACGGCGCTCATCGCTTCGATCGACGCATGCGACGAGAGATCAGCCGGCTGCCGGGCGTCGCGGTTCTGACAGGCCAGTGCGAGCAGCAGCCCGGCCATCACGAGGCCGCCGATTCGAAACGCGCGGCGGCCCGGTCGCGGCGCGGGGGTCGCCGGGCCGTGCCCCGGCCCTGCGTCTGCGCGCGCACGCAGACGCGGCGACGACGCGGGCTGCGCCGCCGAGCGCCCGGCGAGCGCGGGTCGCAGCGGGCGAATCGGGTCGCCCGAGCGCTCGCTGCCACGCTCTCCGCCAGGCTCGCTGCCGCTCTCGCCAGTCGGGCGCGACGCCTGAGCGGGGCCCGGTCCTCGGCCGGCCGAGCGTCCCCGACGGGATCGCCTGCGCCTCCTCGAAGCTCGCACTTGTGGTCTCACCCCCGAGGCCGCGAAGCTAACGCGCCCGCGTCCCCTTTTCTCACACCTTGGTGTTTCTTTCGGCTTCTGCGCAATTTCAGTGACACATGCTCCAGAAACGAGCCACATCCCGTCTGACAGGCCCGCTCCTCGCGGGGCTTATCAAAAGTCGATGAAGGCAGGGCCTCTCCCTGGGGGCCCTGCCTTCAGTTCCATCCGCATCCCGGCACGAACGCCCCCCTTCGATGCGGTCCTGCGAGCCCCCCACCCTGGCGCTCGCTCCCCGGTCCCGGGGACCCCAGGCTCTGTCCTTCTCATTCGTTTCGTTCTCTTCGAGCGCGGCGCGCCGCAGCCTGGCGACGCGCGTCACCGTTTCTCGTTCGTCTCGCCAACGCGCGTCACACGCGCTGGCGCCGCGAACCCAGCGGGCGGGCGCGTGATGTCGCGGGTCACGAGCGCCGCTCTGCATGGCATCGACGGGGTGCCCGTCGAAGTGGAGGTCGTTCTCAGCAGTCAGCTGCCGCGCATCGACATCGTCGGTCTCGCCGAAGCTTCGGTGCGCGAGAGCGCGGCCCGGGTTCGCTCCGCGATCCGCGCGATCGATCGGCGCTTTCCCGACCGCCGCGTCACCGTCAACCTGGCGCCGGCGTCGCTCCGAAAGGGCGGCGCCGGTCTCGACCTCGCGATCGCGGTCGGCATCCTGGCGGCCGCGGGCGAGATTCCGAGCGATGCGGTCGAAGGGCGGGCGTTCGTGGGCGAGCTCGCGCTCGATGGGCGGGTCCGGCCTGTCCCCGGTGCCCTCGCCCTCGCGCTGGCCCTCGAGGCGACCGGCGCGCGCGAGCTGGTGATCGGTGCCGCATGCGCGCGCCAGGCGGCCGCCGGTGCCCGGGTCGCGATCCGCGCAGCACCGCACCTTGCGAACGTGGTCGCGTATCTGCTCGGGGGCGAAGCGCTCGACCGCGTCGAGCTCGAACCCCTCGAAGACACGAGCGAATCGCGTGATCCGGGCCCGTGCCTCTCCGAGATTCGAGGCCAGGAGCACGCCAAGCGCGCGCTCGTCATCGCCGCCGCGGGCGGGCACGGACTCTTCCTGCACGGCGCGCCGGGGGCGGGCAAGACGATGCTCGCGAAGCGCCTGCCCGGGCTCTTGCCGCCGCTGGCCCGCACCGAGGCGATCGAAGCGAGTCGCATCCACGGCAGCGCCGGTCTGCTCCCACCCGATCGGCCGCTGCTCGTCGAGCGACCGTTTCGCGCGCCCCATCACACGGCGAGCAGCGCGGGCCTGCTCGGCGGCGGGCGCCCGGTCCACGCGGGCGAGATCTCGCTCGCACACCACGGCGTGCTCTTTCTCGACGAGCTGCCCGAGTTCGACCGCCGCTGTCTCGAGGCGCTCCGCCAGGTGATCGAAGAACGCGAGATCCAGATCGCGCGCGCCGAAGGGCTCACACGTCTGCCGGCCGATTTCATGTTGGTGGCCGCCGCGAACCCTTGCCCGTGCGGGTTCCACCGAAGTGGTGTGCGCGACTGCCGCTGCGACGACGCCGCCATCGCGCGCTACCGCCGCCGGCTCTCGGGCCCCCTGCTCGACCGAATCGACCTGCATGTGGCGGTCCCGCCGGTGCGCTGGCGTGCGCTCGATACGGGCACCCGCGGCACAAGCACCAGGCAGCTGCGCGCCGTCGTCGAGGGCGCCCGCAGCCGCCAGCTCGAGCGCGCGGGCTGCGTGAACGCCCGGCTGGTCGACCGCGACCTCGAAGCCTCGGTTGCAACCGAGCCGGCGGCGCGTCGGCTGCTCGCCCGCGCCGTCGATGGGCTGGGGCTGTCGGCCCGCGCCGCCCGGCGCTGTCTGCGCGTGGCGCGCACCGTGGCCGATCTCGAAGGCGTCACCCGCCTCGGCGAGCCCCACATGGCCGAGGCGCTCGCCTACCGCGACGAGGGCGCCGGAAGGTGGGCCGACGGCGGCGTCTGAATCCCGCTGAATTCGCGCTCTCGAGCCGCTCAGCGCCTCGAGCGAGGGGATCGCCACACACGAACGAAATCCGACAGGCGGCGTCCCAAATTCGTCACTCGAGCGGGATTTTGAGCGCTCGATCACATGCGCCCAATGCGCCAAGTGCCCGGATCTCCGTACCAGCTCGTTCCAGTGAGATTCCCACGGGATGGGCACGCTTGATGCATCTCAAAAGGTCATCGGAAGTCAACCCAGCCGCACGGGGCGGCCGATAAGAGACAGAGGCAACCCGAAGACTGGAGACACCCGGCAGGCGCGACGACATCGAAGTCGCGCGACCGGGACGAAGAGAGGGAGGGTGTCATGGCAGCGAAGGTTCATCGGATCCATGTGGAGCACAGTCCCACCATGTACGACGTCGAGCCGATTGCACACGAAGAGCCCCAGCATCTCACGCTGCTCGAGCTCGTCGAAGCCGTCGCCGACGTCACCGACGACGAGCAGGAGATCATCGCCACCGTCTTCCACATGCTCGAGACCGGCAGGGTCAAGCTGATCGGCAACTTCCGCGACACGCCGATCCACCGCATGGTCGGCTGAAGCGAGGCACAACGATCGAAACGACCTCGGGGACGGCCGGCCGCGCGCCGCACCGACCCGAGCGCATCAGCGGAACCGGCTCCGGCGCGCTCCGGCGGCCGGCTTCCGTGCCGCGCGGCGCGCCAGGCGCCGACGCCGCACACCCCCCGAAAATGACCTAGCTTGCCTGCCCTCTCGCGATCGAGGGGCTCGAGGCGCCTTCACACCATCGCCTCGAGAGCACCGGGGCACCGTCACACCAGGGCCTCGAGAGGGCGCAGATGAAGGGCATCATCCTGGCAGGTGGATCGGGGACGCGCCTCTACCCGATCACGAAGGGCGTGAGCAAGCAGCTGTTGCCGCTCTACGACAAGCCGATGATCTACTACCCGCTGGCGACGCTGATGCTGGCGGGCATCCGCGACATTCTCATCATCACGACACCCCACGATCAGGAGCCCTTCCGCCGCATGCTCGGCGACGGCTCGCAAATCGGCGTCGACCTGCAGTACGCCACCCAGGAGGCGCCCGAGGGCATCGCCCAGGCCTTCCTGATCGGCGCCGGGTTCGTGGGCCACGACCCCGTCGCCCTCGCCCTCGGCGACAACGTCTTCTACGGCCACGGCTTCGTCGAGTCACTCAAGCGCGCCGCCGACCGCAAGCAGGGCGCCACGGTGTTCGGCTACCAGGTCAAGGACCCGGAGCGCTACGGCGTGGTGAGCTTCGACGCAGACGGGCGCGCCGAGACGATCGAAGAGAAGCCCGACAAGCCGAGGTCACCCTACGCGGTGACCGGGCTCTACTTCTACGACGCCGACGTCGTCGACATCGCGCGGCGCCTCGCTCCGAGCGATCGCGGCGAGCTCGAGATCACCGACGTGAACCTCGCCTATCTCGAGCGCGGCGACCTTCACGTCGAGCTGCTCGGGCGCGGCACGGCGTGGCTCGACACCGGCACCCACGAGTCGCTGCATCAGGCGTCAGCATTCATCCAGACGATCCAGGAGCGCCAGGGTCTCAAGATCTCGTGCGTTGAAGAGATCGCCTATCGCAAGGGCTGGATCGACGCCGCCGCGCTGCGCGCGCTGGCCGAGCCGATGCGCAAGAACGCCTACGGTGACTATCTCTGGCGCCTCGCCGAAGGCCTCGACGGATCACCGCCGTGAAGGTCGAAGAGACGCGCCTGCCGGGCGTCGTGCTCGTGAAGCCCGACGTCCACCGCGACCCCCGCGGCTTCTTCATCGAGACGTATCACGCCGAGCGCTACGCCAAAGCCGGCCTCGACGCGCGTTTCGTGCAGGACAATCACTCGCGCTCGGCCGCCGGCACGCTGCGCGGCCTGCACCTGCAGCATCCAAAGGCCCAGGCCAAGCTCGTGCGCGTGCTGCAGGGCTCGGTCTTCGACGTCGCCGTCGACGTTCGGGTCGGCTCACCGCATTTCGGGCAGTGGGTCGGCGCCGAGCTGACCGCCGAGAATCAGCATCAGCTCTACGTGCCCGCGGGCTTCGCCCACGGCTTCGCGGTGACGAGCGAGTTCGCCGACTTCGAGTACAAGTGCAGCGACCTGTACGCGCCCGATTGTGAGCTGGTCGTGCGCTGGGATGATCCGGCCATCGGCATCGACTGGCCGATCGAAGCGCCGACGCTCTCGGCGCGCGATGCCGAGGCGGCGCCGCTGGCCGACCTCGAAGCGTCGTTGCCGCGCTACGCGGGCTAGACGACCTCGAAGCAACGCTGCCGCGCTCCGCGGGCTAGACGACCGGCCTGCGCACGCGGCCCTCGCGGGCGACGGGTTCGGCTCAGTCTTCCTCGGCCTCGCAGTCGTCGTCCGAGGCCGGCGCCGTCAGCTTGAGCGTGGCGCCGCAGACCCCGCAGAAGACCTCTTCGTCGCGCGCTTCGTCCCCCGCGAGAGGGACGTCGGCGGAGCAGATCGGACAGACGACTTCGTGCTTGGCCATGCCCCCTGGATCGGTGGATCAGCGGGCCGCCTTGAGCGGCGCCGCTCGCGCGCGCGTTCTGGCGAGCGACGCAACGAGCCCATGTCGGCGAGCAGCGTGGCTAGCGCGCGTCGACGAGCGGCAGCGGGCGCCCGTCGAGCCCCGTCGGCAGATCGAGACCGATGGCTTCGGCCAACGTCGGCGCGATGTCGACCGGCGCGGCCCGCCCGGGCACCGAGCCGCGCTCGACGCCCCGCCCCCAGAACACGAGCGGCACGTCGAGGTCGTAGTCGTGGGGCGAGCCGTGGCTGGTGCCCGTCGTCCAGTGCGTCACCAGGCAGCCGCGCACAGGCTGGGCGAAGAGGTCACCGCCGCGGCCCTCGGCGAGCTGATTGCGATAGAGCTGCGCGTAGGGATCGGTGTCGGCCTGTCGCGTCATCAGCTCGGGCCGTGTCCACGTGCGCGTGATGGCCGGCGACGCCTCGAGCGCCACGCGGGCCACCCGAATCGCGTGCGCGAGCTCGATGCCCTCGCGCTCGAGCCCCTCGGCGTCGAACCCGAAGGTGTAGTCGTCGCGCACCCAGAGCGCGTCGCCCGCCTCGCCGAACGCGCCGATCAGCACGTCGCGCATCGGCTGCTCGAGATCTTCGGGGCGGATCCGGCCCCCCTCGATCGGGCACGGCGCATCTTCACCGCCGTAGCGGGCCCAGTGCTCGGGCACGGGCAGCACGCCGTGATCCGAGCTCAACACGACGAGCAGCTCGTCGCGCCCGGCGCGGCGCTTCATCTCGCGGATGAAGCCGTCGAGGTCGTCGTCGAGCCGGCGAATCGCCGCCCACGCCTCCTGGCTGTACGGACCGTAGTGGTGTCCGATGATGTCGGTGCCCGAGAGCGACACGGCGAGCAGGTCGGGCGTCGCGTCACTGCCGAGCCCTTCGCGCTCGGCGAGCTCGAGGGCGAAGTCGAGGGTCTTGGTGTCGAGCCAGGGCGAGACCTCGACCGGCCCGAGCGATCTCTGCTCGGGGTCGGAGCTCACGACCGGATGCGGCGCGACCCGGCTGAAGCGGTCGCTCTCGTAGGGATCATCGTCTTCGCGGATCGTCGGCGGAAACTCGAGCTGGCGATAGTCCCAGTCGGCGGGCAGGCCCTGCAGCACGCGCACCCGCGCCCAGGTCGACACCCAGACGGGCAGGCTTGGCATGTAGTAGCGACTGGTCGTGAATGCCCCCGAGCCGCTCCGGTCGAGCCAGTAGGCCGCGTCGGGGGCCTGACCGCCGAGCGCGATGGCGGCGCGATCCTTCGCCGACACGCTGAAGACCTTCGCCTCCGGCCAGCGCGTCTTCATCCAGTCGCCGAGCGCGTCGGCGCGAATCTGGCGCGGCGAGCGACCGGCGCCGGGCGGGGTCGCGTGGGGTGCGTCGGCCGCGCCGCCCTGCACGTCGAAGCCGTCTTCGTACACGAGCAGGCGCCCGTCGGGCCCGTCCTCCTGTACGCAGTACCGCACCTCGCGGGTGCCGTTCACGATGAACCGGTTGCCGGGGATGCCGGCCCGACCCGGCTGCATGCCGGTCAGCATGACGACGTGGCCCGGGCACGTTTCGGTGCGGGCGTGCTCGTGGGCGGCGTCTGTGAAGACCCGCCCCTCGCGCGCCAGACGGCCGAGGCCCCCGGGCAGCGACGGGTCGAGCCGCTCGGGGATCCCCTGATCGATGGCGATCACCACCACGAGCCGAGGCGGCCGCTCTTCGCCCCCTTCGCTCCGCGTTCGGCAGCCCGCCGCGAGCAGCGCCGCGACGAGCACCAGAAGACAACCAAGCGCTCCAGCTCGTCGCTTCGACACGTCGGCAGTCACCTTGCTTCGGGTTGCGGGATGTCCGGGCCGCACGGACGCGCGCTCAGCTCTTCGGATCCTGACAATCGGGGCACAGCCCGTAGAGCTCGTGGCGATGGCGCAGCACCTGGAAGTTGTACTTCTTCGCGATGTCGTTCTGGGCCGACTCGATCATCTGGCACTCGAACTCTTCGATCTTGCCGCAGCGCGTGCACACGAGGTGGTCGTGGTGCTCGTGCTCGATCTCGTAGCGCGTGATGCCGTCGTCGAAGTGGCGCGCCTGCGCCAGCCCGGCGTCGACGAGCAGCTTGAGCGTCCGGTAGACGGTCGTGTAGCCGATCGACGGGTCGCGCTCACGAATCTGCTGATGCAGCTGCTCGCTCGTGATGTGACCGGTCGCTTCGAGGAACGCGACCAGAATCAGGTCGCGCTGTCGCGTGTGCTTGAGATTGTGCTGCTCGAGGTACGCGGCCAGAGCAGCCTTTTCGATCTCGTGCGCCATGCAGCGGAGGGTAACACCTCGGGCCGCACGCCGCGGGGGACGAGGCGCACGCCCGCACGAGCGCCCCCAGGCGTGAAATCAGAGCGTGGAACTAGGGCGCGGATTCAGGGCGTCGATTTCGCGTCGGTCAGTCGAGCAGATCTTCGGAGAGACCGGCGATGTCGTCGTCGGGATCCTCGGCGAGGATGCGCAGCTGACTGCGCAGTCCCGAGCTGATCTCGAGCTCCCCCGCCTCTTTGCGCGAGAGCAACGCTTCGAGTGCGGGCACGATCAACGTGGCGTCCGACGTGTCGATGAAGACCTGAAGCAGGTCGACGCTCTTCGGCAGCCCGAACTCGGCCACGAAGGCATGGCAGGCTTCGGGCAGCTCGGCCGTGCCGTGCGCTGCGCGCACCGCCTTGGCCAGCTCGTCGCCGCGCTCGCCCTTCCCCTCTTCGGAGAAGATCGACTCGGCCTGTTTGAGCGCGGCGTCTCGAGCCTGGGTCTGGCGCTGGCGTCCGCCGCGACCCCGCGGTGTGTCATACCCCTTGGCGCGCTCCTGGCGCAGCCGGTCGCGCTCCGAATAGCTGAGCTTCTCTCGATCGTCCGACACGACGGGTTCCTCGGGCGCTTCACGGCCAGGGCCGGGTGCGCCGGGCGTTTGCTCGATCGGCGAGCCGGCCCGGTCGTCGCGCATCGCGTCAAGCCGGGCCGCTCCGCCGATTCCAATCATACACCCGACGGGTGCGGCGGCGGCGTCGGGTTCGGGTTCGGGTTCGGGTTCGGGTTCGGGTTCGACCGACGAGAACCGGGCGTCCGCCGATTGCCGTCGCCGCGAAGCGGTGTACCCTCCCGCCATTCATGGGAGCCTTCCGGATGAATTCCATCCCCAACCACAAGCCCGCCCGGCCGGCCGCGAACTGGACCGCTGGCACGACGTTCGTCGTCGTTCCCGCGAAGCCCTGCGCCAGGCCGCTTGGCGAGCGCACGCCGGAAGCATCCGCCCCATGACCCCGAGCTCCTGAGCCGGTCGATCGGGGCGAGCGAGACGCCCCGAACGAAAGACCGAGAACTCTGGAGCTCTTCATGTCCCATCCCCTCGATACGCGATCGATCGACACGCGCGCAGACGCCCTGCTGAATGGGCGCGGCGGCATGCGCGAAGTCGTCGTGCTCGCGCTGCCCGTCGTCGCCACCCAGCTCTCGGTGACGCTGATGGGCGTGATCGACAGCATGTTCGTCGGCCGCCTCGGCGCCACCGAGCTCGGCGCCGTCGGGTTCGGCGGCATCTGGACGTGGACCCTCATCTGCTTCTGGATGGGCGCGGCGACCGTCGTGCAGACCTTCGTGTCGCAAGCCGACGGCGCCGGCGAAGCCAGTGACTGCGGCGTCTGGGCCTGGCAGTGGCTCGGCACCATCGTGCCCGTCACGGCCGCTTTCGGCGCCACACTCTACCTCGGCGTCGATCAAGTCATCGCGTGGCTCGATCCGGGCCCGACGATGGCGCCCTTCGCCGCGGCCTACATGTCGATGCGCGCGTTCGGCGTGCCCGCCGACGTCGCGAACATGGTGTTCTCGTCGTTCTTCCGCGGCCTCGGCGATACCCGCACGCCGCTGTGGATCATCGCGTTCTCGGTCGTCTGCAACGTCGTGCTCGACTACGCGCTGATCTTCGGCGAGCTCGGCATGCCCGAGATGGGTGTCGTCGGCGCCGGACTCGCGACCTCGATCGCCCAGTGGCTCGGCACCCTCGTGTTCGTGCTGGTGTTCACGCGGCGCAGCATGCGCGAGCGCTACGGCACGCGGCCGGCGGTGCCCGACCTCGGTCGCATCCGGCGGCTGATCCGCACGGGTCTGCCGATCGGCGCGCAGTGGCTGCTCGAGATGCTGTCGTTCGCGGTGTTCCTGCTCTTCGTCGCGCGCATGGGCGATGCCCAGATGGCGGCGAGCCAGGCGTTCATCAGCCTGCTCTCGCTCTCGTTCATGCAGGCTTCGGGCATCGGCATCGCCGTGTCGACGCTCGTCGGGCGCTACATCGGCAGCCGCGAGGAGCCCGCGGTGTGGAAGAGCTACGCGTCGGGGATGTGGCTCGCGACGCTGCTCGGCGGTGGCATCGCGGCGCTCTTCCTGACAGCGCCGGGTCTGCTGATCTCGCTCTTCACCACCGACACCGACGTGCTTCGGCTCGGCGGCCCGCTGCTCGCGATCGGCGCGTTCTTTCAGCTCTTCGACGCCTGGGCGATCGTGACCGACGGCGCGCTGCGCGGCGCCGGCGACACCTCGACGCCGTTCCTCATGCGCTTCCTGCTGGCGTGGGCACTCTTCGTGCCCCTCGCCTGGCTGCTGGGCGTGCACTACGAGGGCGGACTCTTCTGGGCGTGGATCGGGGGCAGCGTCTACATCGTGGCGCTCGCCGGGTTGCTGCGTTGGCGCTTTCGGTCGGGCGCCTGGCGATCGATCCAGATCTGACGGGGTGGCCGCGGGGGTGCGAAACGGGGAGAGGGGGTGCCCAGCGGCGCGAGGCGCGGATGGGCGCACGAGCGCGCGGGCGACTCAGTCCTTGTAGACGAGTGCGGGCGCTTCCTTGACCTCGACGCGGGCGGCCACCGGCAGGTGGTCGCTCGCTCGACGTGCGGCGCGCGTGTCGTGCGTCGACACCTCCATCACGTCGGCGCCGCGCGCATAGATGCGGTCGAGCGCGAGCAGCGGGCGGGCCGCCGGGAAGGTCGCCGGCCATTCGACGTTGTTGTGCCGATGCAGCTCTTCTTCGAGTGAACGACTGGCCCTGCACTTGCGCCAGGCATTGAGATCGCCGACCAGCACCGCCGGCCCCGCGTTCAGCTGCGGATGCTCGAGCAGCGCCTGCACCTGTCGGTGCCGGGTGCGGTCGACGAGCGAGAGGTGCGTCGCGACGACGCCGAGGTTGCCGGCCGGGCCATGAAACTGCGCGGCGAGCGCACTGCGCTGTTCGAGCCGCGAGTGCGAGATGTCGAGCACCGAGATGCCGCTGATGGGGAACCGCGACAGGATCGCGTTGCCGAGCTGGCCGTAGCGGTGCAGCCGAGACACGGCGAAGGCGAGGTGCAGGCCGAGCTCGTCGCAGAGACGCTCGAGCGGATCCTCTTCGCCTTCGTAGGGGCGGATCACCTCTTGCAGGGCGATCACGTCGAAATCCATCTCGCTGATCACGAAGCACGCCCGCGCCGGATCGGGCTTCGCCCGACCGTTCATGCCCGTCCAGCGGTGGACGTTGTAGCTGGCGACGGTGATCTCGCGGCCCATGGTCTTCGGAGGTATCGGCAGTCGGGGCGTCCGAACCAAGCACAAATGGGGCACGAAGTCGGGGTGGGCCGGCAGGGCGGCGCGAGCGCCCGTCGAGCGTTCCCACAGGTTCTCGAGGGTCTGACGCCCGCGCGCCACGGCTGCCTTCGCCCGGGCCTTCTTGGCCACGGGAGCGCTCTTGCCGGCGCGGTGCGTCGGCGGGCGCGTCGATGACATGCGTTGGGCCACGAGAGGGCTCCTGGGGCGGACGAGGCACATCTGAGCCCGAGCGGGCCCTCGAGGCGACGTCGGGGGGCGGTCTGCGCAGGGCCGACTCGGGCGTCCGAAACTCACTCGAACGACGCCCGACGTGCCGCGCAGCATCGTCGCCGCTTCTTTGAGATGCAACGACAGCGGCACCGGTTCCGCCACGCCTCGGAATGCTGCGTCGCGCCTCGAATCGGTTCTAGGGCGCACATGCGCAAGCACAGCGGGTTCGACGCCGCCGCGCCACGCAAATTCCGCGGCACGTTCACGTTGCCGGGGTCATCCCGACATGCAGGGCCGAAGCCGACCGGCCGGGGGCCAAGCCGGCGCCTCAGTCGAGCGTGATCCGACCTTCGCCCTCGAATCGCGCCGTGCGACCGCAGAGATCTTCTTCGACCATGATCGCGAGCGTTTCGGCATCTTCGACGCGACACCACGCGCGCGCCTGGTCGGGCGTGCGCCCGGCGATGAACCCGTGCGCTGGCTGGCCGTCGGCGAAGACCGAGGTGAACGCTTCGATCTCGACGGGCCCGACGTAGTTCATCTCGACCTTGCGCTTGCTCGCCGCCGCATCGACCTCGGCCTGCACGTCCTCGTAGGCGAAGCCATTCGCGGGCGGCTCGGTTGAGTACACGCCGAACGCGTGCTTCGACAGGTAGCCACCGTTGCCCGTGACGAACCCCTTCGCGCCGCGGTCGGCACGCAGCACCTCGACCATCCGCGCGACCGAGTGCATGACGTAGTTGTTGAGCGGTCCACCGCCGAAGGTCAGGCCACCCGTCACGGTCAGCGGGCGGTCGAAGCCGATCCCGATCTCCTGCGCCGCGATCTGCACCGCCGACGGAAAGCAGCTGTAGAGGTCGACGTGATCGACCTCGTCGGGGGTGAGCCCCGCGAGCTCGAGCGCGCGACGACCGCCGATCCGCATCGCGGGCGACTCGTTGAGCAGCCAGCGCTCACTCGAGGTCAGGATGTCGCTCGCATCGGTGCCCGAGTGCACGTACACCCACTTGTCTTCGGGCACGCCGAGCTCGCGCGCGCGACCCGCCGACGTGAGGATCAACGCACCGCCCATGTCGACGCGGTTGTTCGCGTTCATGCGCCGCGGGTACGGCACCGCGATCATCGGATTGTCGTCGCCGACGCCGCCGACCTCTTCGGCCGTGTAGCCCTCGCGCAGCCAGGCGTTCGGGTTCTCCTTCGCCACCTGGCTGAAGCCCGCCCACAGCTCGGCGATGCGCGCTCGGTGCGCCTCGAGCGATTCGCCGTTGGCGTGGCGCAGCGCCGACTCGTAGAGCGCGTACTGAGCGACGGGCGAGAAGAGCTTGATGTCCTTCTCGGCGGCGTGGTGCATGTCGGCGCTGCCGGGCAGCAGGCGGTCGGGCACACCGGGCGCCTCGACGGCCGGGATCTCGGCGCCCAGACGCTTGGCCGCGGCATGGCTGCGGCCGTTCTCACCGCCGGCCATCCAGACGATCTCGCGCTCGCCGGCGAGGATCAGCTGTGCGGCATCGTTCACGCACTGCTGCACCGTGTTGCCGCCGTAGAGGCTGCCGACCGTCGTCGCGTCGGGCGCACCGAAGCGCTTCGTCAGCTCGCGCGCCGGGTCGCCATAGCCCCAGACACCGCGAATCACGCGCACGTCGTCGACCTGCGCCAGGATGTCCTTCGCGCCGCAGTCGTCGGCGGCGGCCTCGAGGGCCTGGGCCATGAGCTCGAGCGGCTCGACGCCCTGGGCCGGGTCGTCCACGCGCTGCAGCACCTGACCAATGCCGATGATCACCGGCGCTCTGTCTTCATTGCTCGTCGTCACGATGGGGATCCTCGCTGGCGCGGGTTCAGCCTGGACGGGGGTCGCCCCCTCGCCCGGCGCCGCCGCGCGAACCTTCACGATTCGAATGCGTTCGTGAGATAGTGTCCCGAAGCGTAAGCGACGCGCGCGCCCACATCAAACGCCGCCGAACCGGCCGATTCGACCGCGGGCCTGCCGCCCGCGGCCGATCCCAGGAGACTGCATGCCCCTGCGCACCCCTGTCTGCGACCTCTTCGACATCGAGCACCCGGTCTTCCTCGCCGGCATGGGCGAGGTCGCGTACGCCGAGCTGTGCGCCGCGGTCACCAACGCCGGCGGCTACGGCACGCTCGGCATGGCCGTCGGCGACCCCGAGATGATCCGCGCCGAGATGCGCCGGACGCGCGCGCTCACCGACGGCCCGTTCGGCGTCGACATGCTGGCCGCCCTGCCCGACACGATGCTCGCCTGCATCGACACGATCATCGAAGAAGGGGCGTCGTCGTTCATCACGGGGCTCGGCGTCGCCGGCCCGCTGGTCGAGCGTTGCCACGACGCGGGGCTCAAGGTCATGGCCGTGATCGGCAAGGTCTCGCACGCGCGGGCCGCCGAGGACGCGGGCTGCGACGCCGTGATCGCCCAGGGCACCGAGGCCGGCGGCCACACGGGGCGCATCGCCGGCATGGCGTTGATCCCTCAGGTCGTCGATGCGGTCGACATCCCCGTGATCGGCGCCGGCTCGATCGTCGACGGCCGCGGCCTCGCGGCTGCGCTGACGCTCGGCGCCCAGGCTTGCTGGATGGGGACGCGCTTCATCGCCACGCCCGAGGCGCGCGCCGGCCAGACGTACAAGCAGCGGCTACGCGACTGCGGCGGACACGAGACGGCGATCACGCGGTTCTACTCGGGCAAACCGATGCGCGTGCTGACCAACGAGTACGTCGAGAAGAAGGAACGATCGGGCGAGCAGGCCCTGCCCTTCCCCGAGCAGATGGGACAGTCGACGGCCGATGGCCTGCTCGGCTTCATGGACGACGACATGACCGACCCGAGTCGAACGTGCATGCCGGCGGGACAGGGGGTGGGGGCGATCCACGACCTCGAGCCGGCGGGTGACATCGTTCGTCGCGTCGCCGCCGAGGCCGAAGCGGTGCTGAGCCGGATCGACGCGTGGCGCTGAAGCCGGTGCCTTAGCCGCGACGGAAGTCGGGTTGTCCAGCTTCGCGAGGGCTCCCCCCCTACGTCCACATCGGCCGGCCGCGAGCGGCGCGCGTGGCGTCCGGGCGCGATCGACCGTGTGATAAACTCGCTGCCCGCGCGCTTGATTTCGCGCCCCATCCAGCCCGCTTCCGCACATCGGAACCAGCACACGAACAGGATTCTCTTCGATGGCCAACGCATCTTCCTACGGCGTCATTCCCGCTTCGGACGTCTCGAGCTTCGACAGTGAAGCCGACGTGGTGATCGTCGGTCTCGGCGCCGGAGGCTCGTGCGCCGCGATCGAGGCGCAACGTGCCGGCGCGAAGGTCACGGTGCTCGAGCGCGCGAGCGGAGGCGGCGGTCTCACGTCGAACGCCGGCGGCCACTTCTACCTCGGTGGCGGGACGCGCGTGCAGAAGGCCGTCGGCATCGAGGACGACGTCGAGGACATGTACCAGTACCTCCTCGCGGTCACGCCCGAGCCCGAAGAGAACAAGATTCGCGCCTACTGCGACGAGAGCGTCTCGCACTTCGACTGGCTGGTCGAGCAGGGTGTGCCCTTCACCGACACCATGGTGAAGGAGAAGGACGTCCTGCAGATGACCGACGATTGCCTGATCTGGTCGGGCAACGAAGAGGTCTGGCCCTACCGCGAGAAGGCCAAGCCGGCCCCGCGCGGCCACAAGGTGGCCGAGCCCGGTGAGGGCGGCGGCGCGAAGCTGATGGAAGTATTGATCGCCAAGGTCAAGGAGCTCGGCGTCGATATCGTGACCGACGCGGCGGCGCAGCAGCTCGTCCGCGACGGCGACCGCATCGTGGGTGTGCAGTACAAGAAGGACGGGGCCGACCACACGATCAAGGCGAACAAGGCCGTGATCCTCGCGGCGGGTCACTACACCGGCGACCCCGAGATGCTGAAGAAGTACACGCCGAAGCTGGCCGACGAGCGCATTACCAAGCAGCACACGCCCTTCTGCGACGGCGCCGCCCACAAGATGGGCGAGGCCGCCGGCGGGGTGCTGCGCCACATGGACGGCGCGCTGATCACGAGCCCCTTCTATCCGCCGCAGACGCTGCTCTTCGGCGTGCTCGTGAACAAGCTCGGCAAGCGCTATGTCGCCGAAGACTCGTATCACTCGCGCTCGAGCATCCTGACCACCGACCAGCCCGACGGCATCGCCTACATGATCGTCGATGAGTCGATCTTCGATCGCCCGATGTACGGCGGCTACGAGGTCGTCGACGTGTGGGAGAGCTTCGAAGAGATGGAGAAGGATCTCGGCATGCCCGAGGGCAACCTCGTCGAGACCATGCGCAAGTACAACGAAGCGGCCGTCACCGGCGACGACACCGAGTTCCACAAGGGCGCGAAGTGGATGCGCCCGCTCGAGAAGGCGCCGTTCGCCGCCCTCTGTGCGAACGTCGGCGAGGGGTTCTGGGTCGGCTTCGCGCTCGGCGGCCTCAAGTGCGACATCGATGGCCACGCCCAGCGCGCAGACGATTCGACGATCGACGGCCTCTACGTCGTCGGGGCCTGCGCCGCCAACATCGCCCAGGATGGCACGGGCTACTCGAGCGGCACCTGCATCGGCGAGTCGACCTACTTCGGCCGCCGCGCGGGTCGCAGCGCCGCGGCGGAATAGCAGCCGCGGCGGAGTAACCACCGCAGCGGAGTAGCAGCCGCAGCGGAGTGACCGAGCCGCGGCGGAGTGACAGCCGCGGCGGAGCCATGCCCGCGGCGGATCAGCCGCCGCCTTCGAGCTGTGCCCGGCAGCCGCGCGCTCGTCGGCGATAGCCCTCGACCCGCGACTTCGCCTGCGCGGCATCGGCCTCGTCGAGCACCAGGTCGAACTTCGACTTCACGTTGCCCAGATTCAGGGTCTTCGTCGCCTCGAGCACCGCCGAATGAAAGGCGTAGTCGACCTCGGCGATGGCGACGTCGTAGCCGAGCAGCTTGCACTCGAGCTCGCGGTAGCGCTCGTTCAGCGCGTCGATCTCTGCGGTCGATTCGGCATTGGCGGCGCTGGCTTTGCGGCCATCGCAGATCAGGTCGTACTGGGCGACGACCGTCTGCTGCTGCTCGATCTCGGTCTCGATGCGATCGACGCGGACCCGCGTTCGATCGCGCTGACGGCGATAGTCGAGGTAGATTTCCTGCTCGACCGCGCGCACCTGCCACAATGCCTCGACCATCTCGAAGACCCGCTCGCGCGCCCGCAGCTCGGTGCGAGCGAGCTCGAGGGAGAGCTCGAGATCCTGCAGCTCTCGATGCTCTTCGTGGTCGAGCAGCGGACACAGGCGGTCGAAGCCAGCGCGCGCGACGTCGGGCGCGCCGATGATCGCGGCGACCGAGCCGACGAACAGAACGAGTGCGCCGAGGCGCGATGAGCTGATTGACATCCAGAGACCCCGGAGCTGGTCGGGTCGGATCGACCCGGGTTGTCGATGCACGTGCCGGCTCACTCGAGATAGCGACTGACGAAGAACGTCGCCGGTGACCAGGGGCCGAAGCCCTTGCGTTCGTACAGCCGCTTCGCGCCCTCGTTCGAGTCGTGCACCTCGAGCGTGACCTTGCAGCCACCGATCGCCTCGACGTCTTCGACGACGCGATCGATCAGGGCGCCGCCGATGCCGCGGCCCCGATGCGCATCGGCGACCGAGAGATCGTGGATGTTGATGGTCGGCTGGCCGGCGAACGTCGAGAACCCCTCGACGCAGACCGCGACGCCCACCGCCTCGTCGCCCTCCCAGGCAAGCAGCACCCGTGCCTTGGGATGGGCCCGCAGCCCCTCGGCCATCGCCTCGCGCGCGTGCGCCGAGAGCGGCGCGTTCTGCCCGCCGGGCCCGCGGGCATAGCCGTCGATCAGGTCGACCAGGGCCGCGGCGTGCACCGGGTCGCCGAGGTCGGCCTCTTCGATTCGAACCCCCACGCTTCCCTCCTCGTTGCCCCTCAGTCTTCGGGCCGGCGACAGACGAAGATCTCGTAGCTGCCCGGCTCGAGATCCGAGTGATCGAAGCGAACCACGTCGGGCTCGAAGCCAGCTTCGCGCAGCCAGCGCAGCCAGTCGGCCCGGGCGAAGAGCCCCTCGACGTGTCGATCGTGCACCACACGCGTCTCACCGCCCCGGTCTCGCAGCAGGATCGCGTAGTCGGTGATGATCGTGCGATCGGCGGGATCTGGATCGAAGGACCACTCGAGAAACCGCACCCCCCGCCCATCGGCGTCGTGGCCCCCGTCGTCGGTCGCCGGCGCGAAGGTCTCGCGCACGTGGTCGGGGGCGAAGAGCGCCGCGCCACCCGGGCGGCAGTGGGCGAAAGCCGTCTCGAACACGGCCCGAAGATCGGCCTCGGTCGTCATCAACGCGATCGCGTCGTGCACGAAGACGCAGTCGAACGTGCGGCCGAGCCGCACTCGCCGCATGTCGCCTTCGACGTGATCGCACTCGGGGTTGAGGGCACGGCTGACCTCGAGCATCTGCGGCGAGAGATCGACCAGCGTCGACTCGAACCGCGACTTCATGTGCGAGGCGTTGTTGCCCCCGCCGCTCCCGAGCTCGAGCAGGGTCGTCGCTGCCCCGGTGCACGCCTCGCCGAGTCGCTCGGCGAAGAAGGCAGCCTCTTCGACGTACTCTTCGGGCCGCGAGAAGAGCGGCCACCAGGCGGCGAGATCGCCGTAGAGCTGCGGGCCAGACGTCACCCCGAGGACGTTACCATGAGGCCCTCCCGCACCGGAGCCCCCGCCATGCAGCCTGTCCACGTCGATCGCGCGCCGCCCCTGCGCTTCGTCACCCTCGACACGGGTCGACCCAATGCGCTGACGCTCGAAGCGGTCGAAGCGCTCCGTGAGGCGCTTGCGTTCGACCCCGACGCACCGGTGGTCGTCCTGCGCGGCCGAAGCGACGCGTTCTGCGCCGGGCTCGACAACGCGGCGCTCGCTGCCGGCGGAGAGGCCCGTGAAGCGCTGCTCGCAGCCATGGGCGAGCTGTTGCTCGAGACGCTCGAGAGCTCGACCCGGGTGGTGGCGACGTGCGAAGGCCACGCGGTCGCCGCAGGCGCCATGCTGCTGCTCGTGTCCGACATCCGCCTCGGCTCGCCGGGCAGCTACCAGGTCGGCTTCACCGAGCAGCGGCTCGGCATGCCGCTGCCCACCTTGCCCGCCGTGCTCGCGCGCCAGCGCCTCGACCGACGACGGCTGCATGCGCTCACGACCCTCGGCCGGACGGCCGGGCCCGAAGAAGCGGCGGCGGCCGGGTTTCTCGATGCACTCGAACCCGCGGCGACCCTGCACGAGCGCGCCGTCGAACACGCGCGCGAACTAGTGACACTCACCGAGTCTGCGTATCGGGGCAGCGTCGAAGCAGTATGGGGAGAGGCCCTTTTCCAAATTCGGGCGGACGTCGAGCGTCAGATTCGCAGACGCGATCGCATTCGAGCGGAATGAAGCGGCCCGCTCGAGGGCGCGAACTCGCGCGATCCATCAATGTGTCACAGGTCCACCGGATTTCGAGACAGATCGCCACACATCGCGGTACCCTGCACATGTGCCGATCGAATCGCGGTGGGACGCCGCCGAGCAGCTCTGGATCCTCACCCCCGGCCCGACCTTCGAGGTCGCCGAGATGATCCAGCTCATTCGCGAGACCGACTGGCGCGGCGCGCGGCGCTACCTCTGGGATGTGCGCCCGTCCGTCGAAGGCCCCAGTGCGACCGGTGAACTGCGTCAGATGCTGCTCGAGGTCGAGCGTCTGATCGAGATCTGGGACGGCAGCCGCGTCGCCATCGTTGCCGAGAGCGACCTGCACTTCGGCGTCGCCCGCATGTTCACGGCCTTCGCGATCAATCTCGAGATCGACTACCAGGTGTTTCGCGACGTGCGCATGGCGCGCGCCTGGCTCGACGAGCGGCCGCCCGCGCCGGTGCCTGCCGAAGAGCCCGTTCTGACGACCTAGACCGTTCCGCCCGTCTCGAGCCACGCTCGGCAATCGGCCGAGAGCGCCCGATCGCACGCGGCATCGTAGAGCTCGAGCTCTTCGTCGGAGAGCACCTCGCGCCAGCGCCCGTTCGTGCCCTTGTGCAGGAACGTCTTGGCGCCGCCCTTCCACATCGTGCCGCCGGCGGGTGCATAGACCTCGCCCTTCTCTTTCATGTTCTTGAACGAAACCGCTTCGACGATCGACGGCCAGTGATCTTCGGGCACGTCGATCTCGAGGTAGTCGGCGATGCGGCGCATCTCCCCTTCGGTGTCGGCCAGCAGGTCGGCGTAGTGAATCAGCTGGATGTTCGGCCGATCTCGGACATCCCACCACGACTGCACGTTCGTGAGGTGCGACCAGTACGGGTAACCGTCGGTATCGGTGTCGAACCAGCCCTTGGTCATCCAGTCGCGCCAGAACGTGTGGATGTCGTCGGGCGGCTCGGGGAAGGGGTCGCCGACGCGGCCCGGCAGCGTGTTGAAGAGCGCCTTGATCTCGTCGGTCATGTTCGTGTAGTGGTTCCACAGCGACATGAAGACATCGCGTGCATCCCGCGCGACGTAGAGATACTTCCAGCGCTCGTCGTAGATCATGCCGTCGAAGGGCAGGTGCGTCTTGATGAAGCGCCGATGCGCCTGGGCCTTCAGCTCGTTGAGCGCAACCTCGAGCGGAACGGCTCGCATGTCGAGCCACGGCGACAGCACGGAGGGCGGCGCCGGCAGGTCGCCACCCGGCCAGAGCAGATGCGCCACGATCGCCTGGGTCCAGGTCGTCCCGGCCTTGTACGACGTGGCGATGATGATGTCGTCGGGGCGCCGCTCGAGATAGTCCCAACGCGTTCCGTCGAAGTGGTGGCACTGATAGATTCGAGAGCGCTCGGGCAGACTGGGCATGCGACAATTCTATGTCGCGCCGCGCCCTCGCGCCGCGGTGGGGGCACCGCCCGGCCGCCCGCCAAAGCGGGCGGGGGCGGGCGCAGAGGCAGAGGCGGCGGCACCGCCCCGCCGACCGCGCGGTTCGATCAGTAGACGCCCGTTCCCAGCACCGCGCGGCTCGATCAGTCGACGCCCGCTTCCGGCATCATGCTGCTCGATCAGTAGACGCCCGTTCCCAGCACGCGCGGCGGCACCTCGGCCCCGTCGCCGATTCGGATCGTCACGCGATCGAGCGCGCCGTCGTAGGGGAATGGATCGGCATAGAGCGCCGAGACCTGCGTGCCCGTGTCGCGACCGATGTCGAAGGTCTCGGCGAGCGAGTAGGTGCTGATGTGCATCAGCGGCATCTCGACCTCGTCGACCTTCTCGCCGTTCACGAACAGCTCGCCGGTGCCCCCGAAATCCTGGGTCTTGATGAAGTTGAACTTCACCTCGACCTCACCCGGCTCGAGCTTCGGCGACTCGAGCACGTAGTGGACGCCGTTCAGATAGTTGTAGTCGTAATAGAGCTTGTCGTCCTTGACGAAGAGCGCGAAGCCGCCGGTCATGCCGCCCACGGCCAGGATCACACCTTCTTCGCCGCCCTTCAGATCGAGCTTCGTCTCGATCGTGTGCGCTCGGTTCTTGACCGGGGCCGAAGACTTCTCGGCGATGCGCACCGCGCCGGGCGCGAAATAGACGAACTCCTTCTTGTCGCCGAACAGCCGATCCTGCTGGCTCGCGACGCGCGCGATCATGTCGTCGTAGAGCGGGTACACGTTGTACTTCCACGCCTCTTCGTCGAAGATCTCGATCAGCTCCTTCAGCTTCTCGGGGTTCTGATCCGCGAGGTCGTGGGCTTCCGAGAAGTCTTCGGCGACGTGGTAGAGCTCCCACTTGTCCTGATCGAAAGGCAGCGTCACGGCCAGCTCCCAGGGCATGCGGTTCGCGTGGATCGTGACCGCCTTCCAGCCGTCGACCCAGATCGCGCGGTTGCCGAACATCTCGTAGTACTGGCGCTCCTTGCGATTCGGCGCGTCGGGCGCATCGAACGCATACATCATCGAGACACCGTCCATCGGCTGCTGCTCGACACCGTGGTAGCTCTCGGGCACGTCGACCCCCGCCGCCTCGAGGATCGTCGGCGCGATGTCGGTGATGTGGTGATACTGGCTCCGGATCTCGCCCTTGGCTTCGATCCCCTTCGGCCAGTGCACGACGAGATGATCCTGCTGACCGCCGCGATGCTCGCTCTGCTTGAAGTACCGGAAGGGCGTGTTGCCGGCCATCGCCCAGCCCGCGTGGTAGTGCGGGTAGCTCGCCGCCGTGCCCCACACCTCAAAGTTGTCGAGGTTGTCCTGCAGCGGCGTCTGAAGCCCGTTCAGCACGTACGTCTCATTGAACGTGCCCGCCAGGCCACCCTCGCCACTCGCGCCGTTGTCGGCCGTAACGAAGATCAGCGTGTTGTCGAGCTCGCCGATCCGCTCGAGCTCGTCGACGACCCGGCCGATCTGCAGGTCGACCCACTCCATCTGCGCGGCGAAGACCTCCATCTGCCGCGCGTAGAGCTTCTTCTCCTCATCCGTGAGTGAATCCCACGCCGGGATGTCGTCGATGCGCTCGGTCAGCACCGTGTCGGCCGGGATGATGCCCAGGGCCTTCTGGCGCTCGATGATCTTCTCGCGGGCGACGTCCCAACCCTCGTCGAACTGGCCGGCGTATTTGTCGATGTGGCTGTCGGGTGCGTGATGCGGCGAGTGCATCGAGCCCGAGGCCCAGAGCATCATGAACGGCAGATCGGGCTTGATCGACTTGTGACCCGTGATCCACTCGATCGCCTTGTCGGCCAGATCCTGATCGAGATGCACCGACTTGCGATAGGGCTCGGGGGTGTGGTCGTTCCACATGACCGGCACGAACTGATGCACGTCGGCCGCCATGTACGTGTACGCGTGCTGAAAGCCCTCGCCACTCGGCCAGCGGTCGAAGGGCCCCACCTGCGACACCTCGTAGAGCGGCGTGTGATCCCACTTGCCGATCGCATAGTTGACGTAGCCCGCCTCCTGCAGGTAGTTCGCCACCGACTTCGCCGACGGCGGCATGACCGCGTTGTAGCCCGGGAAACCCATGGCGGTGAGCGCATGGCTGCCGAGGCCGATCGAGTGCGGATTGCGACCGGCCATCAATGAGGCCCGAGAAGGCGAGCAGAGCGCCGTCGTGTGGAAGTTGTTGAAGCGCAGGCCGTTCTCGGCGAGCTCATCGATGTTCGGGGTCTCGATCAGCCCGCCGAAGCTGCCGACCTGAGCGAAGCCGACGTCGTCGAGCAAGAAGATGATCACGTTCGGCGCGTCGGCCTCGGGCTCGACGTAGGGCGGCCACCACTCTTCGCTGTCGTCGTAGCTCCGCGCGATGACGCCGCCGAAGCCCGGCACGTGCTTGACCATCACGCCATCGACCGTCTCGATGCCGGCCGTCTCGGCCTGCTCTTCAGTCTCGGGGGCCGCAGCCTCGGTCGGATCGGACGAAGGCGAATCGCACGCCATGATGAAGAGAAGGGAGACCATAAAGAGAAGCCGTGCCATGAGAACCTCCGAGCGCCCGCGCGAGTTCGCGAGCGACTGACGGCGCCGAGTGTAGAGCAGCCATCGCTGGAACAGCTCGAATCGACCTGCGAAGCCGAAGCCGCCTAACGGCCGAAGCGCAGGCTGCTTTCGTCCGAGAACACGCGTGGCCGAGAGGCCCCAGCGATCGGTCGATCGCTGGCACGCGAGAGACCGGCGGGGTGCGCGCGCGATCCCTCGGCGGATGCGGCGTTCTGACCGAATTCGAGCTTCCGCTCGTTTGCCAGCCTCAGGGCTGCGCGCCTCGCCGCCGCGGGCAGCCTCTCGCTTCGAAGCGACACGAAGACGGGGCCCAGGCCTTGAGTGACAGCTCGACCACGTCACCGAAACGAGCGGCGTCGAAGGCCACGATCGTCACCGCGGTCGCTCTCCGGCTCCGGTCCGGCCCCGCATGCGCGCCGCAATCGCGAGATCGTGGCCGTCGGGATCCTTGAAGAAGGCCATCCACTCTTCTTCGCCGGCCGCGCCGAACGTCCCCGAATCGTCTCTGTGGATCAGATGCGGCGGTTGCTCGAACTCGATCCCGCGCGCCCGGAGAGCAGCGTGGGCAGCGTCGATGTCGGCCACACGAAAGTAGAGCGTGGCCGCGCCGGGCGAGACCGATGCGCTGCGCTCGAGCAGCAGGCGCGTCTCACCGAGGCGAAAGAACGCGATGCCGGGCGGGTCGATCACGGCGATCTGCTCCAGGCCAACGCCATCGCGAAAAAAGGCGACGCTGCGATCGAGGTCGCGCACCGAGAGCGCGACCTGTTGCAGCGGGCCGAGTACGAGCGACGTGGCCTTCATGCAGGCTCCGATCGTTCCGCCGGCGTCGCAGCGCCGTCAGTCGGGATGATTCGAGTAGCCCGAGCCGTCGGTGGGGTGGGCCTCGGTGGGCCCGCAATAGGCATCGAGCTCGATCACGTTGCGATCGGGGTCGCGGATGAACACGGCCGACATGTCCCCGAACGAGAACGAGCCCGTGATCTCGATGTCGTGCTCGGCGAGGAAGGCGCGCGTGCGTTCGAGCGACGAGACGGTCAGCGCGACGTGCGTGATGCCCGGGTGCTTCTCGGGGACGTCCATCAAGATGTTCGACCCGTCAACTGCGTTCGCGGGCCCGAGCAGGTTCAGCACGACCCCCGACGCGTGACGCATGATCACGGGATGCCCCGACTCGAAGCCGGCATCGCGAACGAGCTCGAAGCCGAGGCCTCCATAGAACGCCACCGAACGCTCCTTCTCGCCCACGCGGATCCCGACGTGGTTGACGGCTTCGATGGGCAGCATGAACCCTCTCCTCTTGCGTCGATGTCGCGCGCAGACGCGCGCGAGCGGGTTGGCCTCGCGCTCAGAAGTCGTACGGGCCCTGCGCCATCACCTCGGCCGGCAGCCACGTCTCGTGAATGTGCAGCCACTCGAGGCGATCGCCCATGCGAAAGAGCACCGTCGCGAGCCGCGCGTTGTCGGGCGGCGTCGAGGCGAGCGCGTTGCGCTGCCACTCTTCATAGGTGGCGAGCACGCACCCACCAAATTCGCGATGGATCCGCACGTTGCGGATCTGGACCCGGAATTCGGCATTCGAGCCGTGCCCTGCATGGACCGCTGACGAGAGATCCGAGAGCCCGAGCAGCGTGCCCGCCGGCGGAATGAACACGAGGTCTTCGGCGAATCGCACGGAGAAGCCCGACTCGAAGTCGCCCTCCGCTGAACGCCCCGAGAACCACTCGACGAAGAAGGCGTGCAGCCCCTCGACCTCTTCGGTGACACGGCTGAGGATCGAATCGTCCACCTTCATCTCCCAGGGGTTGGCTCGCGGCCAGCGACCGCGCCGACCTCACGAGTATGCCCCTTTCGACGTGCACCGATCAATCGCGGCGGCGACTCGCCTACACGGGATCGTGGTAGCAGAACTCGACGAGAAAGATGCACTCGCCCGTGCCGTGCTGCGCGATCTCGAGCAGGTCGTCGACCGACTCGAAGCCCGAGCGAATCGCCAGCTCACGGGTGAGCTGCCTTCGCGTGAGGCCCGTGATCGAAAGCACCTCGATCTCACCCGGCGGCAGAGCGTATCGCCCCCCGACCTTGACACGCGGCTGTTTCCAGATGCGCACGCTGCAGGTGACTTCGCCGCTCTGTACGAGCGGTCGCAATCGCTTGGCAAACTGCACGCGCGCCTCCTCCTGCCGCGCCGAGCGCTGGCGCGGCTAGCCGGCCTGCTTCGCCGCCTCACGGATCAACTTCGCGAGGCCGGCCCGCCGAACGTCCTTCGCCGCGACGAGCTTCACGTGTCGCATCGACTTGCCGGTGCCGGTCAGCAACCCGCGCGGATCGTCGAGCGCAGCCCCCGCATGAAACTGCAGATTGACCGAGCTCGTGTGCGGGGCGATGGCGCAGAACTTCTTGGCGGTTCCATACGAAACGCACTTCCAGCCGACGTGCAGCGTCTCGTTCGCGTCCGGCGCGATGCGACGAAGCGCTGCGCGCAGTGCACGGGCGGTCTCTCGCACCTCGGCTTCGTATCGCGAGAAGAAGTCGTCGACGTCATCGGCCACGTCATCCCTCTCTTTCCAGACTGCCACACAGCCCTCGAGCCAAGCGCTCTGCCCAGGCGAGCTTCGGCGCGGTCGGATCGAACGCGTCGCGGTGCAGCAGATATTCGACCCCGAGCCCGGCTGGATAGCTGACCTCGCGCCATGCGCGCATGCCGAGTCGCTTCATGACCTCGATCGACCGCGCGTTGGGCGCGTCGGCGCCCGCAAAGATCGTCTGACAGGTCGGGGTTTCAAAGGCTCGCGCGATCACCGTGCGGCTCATCGTCGTCGCCAGGCCGCGGCCCCAGACCGACGGGTGCAGCACGTACGTAAGCTCGGCCGAGGCCGAGCCGTCCTCGACGGCCGAGAGCCGAACACAGCCCGCGGCCTCGCCCGGCGCCTCCTCGAGAATCCACAGACCCTGCGGCGGGGCGGCCTGCAACGCCTCGGTGACCCAGGCCGCGACGATCGCGCGGTCGGGCGCGACGCCGTCGCTCAAGTACGCGTACACGTCGGGGATCGAGAGCAGGTCGAAGAGACGGTCGAGATCGGCTTCGCCGACGGCGCGCAGGGTGTAGGCCATGACGTTGGCCCTTATCTGGACGTTGCGAGGGCTCACATCACCCAACGAGCGTTCGGTTGGTCGCGCGCTCGCCAGCGACGTGACACCGCGATGCTACCACGCGGCCCCCTCCGCCTTCTCGCTATCGGGCCCCATCGGTGCCGTCTACCCGACCCCGCCTCGCGGGTTCGCGCCACAGTGCGGACATGACGACGAGGCAACCTCGAACCGAAGCCCCCGGCGACTGAAGAGATGCCCGCAGCTCGGACAACGCACGACCGCCGAAAGCCCGACACAGCCCGCCCAGACGACGCCCCACGCAACGGCAAACCAGCGCGACAGCGCCTCGGGGGTCGAGAGCCACCAGATCCCGGCCATGAGGGCACCCAGCGGCGGCACCATGAGCAGCCCGAATCGCGCGACGAGGATCGCCGTGAACGGCCGCCCCTCGGTCGAGAGCAGGCGCGGCATGGCGAGGACCAGCCACATGAGCCCCACGAGCATCAACGCCAGCCCGCCGACTGCGCTCGTGGGGCCAGGCAGCAGCATGGCGAGCCCATCACCCAGCAAGACGAACGCGAGCGCCATGCTGCCGATCGTCAGGATCTTGCGAAGCGGCGTATCCGTGGCTTCATCTCCCGGCCGCGCCCGGCCCGCTCACGGCATCTCGATGCGTTCGGCCGCCCGGCGTTGCGATTCGATCTGTCCGAGCACGACCACCGTCACGAACCAGACGCCGATCCCTCGCTCGAGTGTGAACTCGGGCACGCCGTCCAGAGCGAGGCGCTCGCACACGAACCACACGCCCACCGGGATGAGGCTGCCCATGATCACGCCGGCCGCGCGACGCGACAACCCGCGCGCCCGTAGCGCCGTAGACGTCTGCCACTGATCGCGCAGGGTTTCGGCGCGCGCGCGATGCTCGGCCCCCACGATCACGTCCTGCCGCGCCAGCATCCGCGTACGGCTGCGCACCCCGATCTCTTCATGGCTCTCGAGAACCGACTCGACACCGTGCTGCTCGAGATAGTCCTGCAGCGCACGAGCCGACTCGGGCACTCCTCGATAGATCCGCTTGCCCTCTTCCATGCGCGCCGGCTCCCGGGCGAGTCGATGGCCGCGCTCGACCAAGCTGCGCACCGTCCAAACCGAAGGGTGGATTAGAGCATGCGACCCCGCTAGGGATGCTCTGCAGACCTCACTCCCCGCATGCGAGAACAGCTCTGGGCGCTGAACTCGATGGCTTCCCGCTAGACGTTCGAGGGTGAGGCGTGGAAGCGGAAGGGCTAGGCCACTCGCCGCGAGCGCTTCCTGACGGAGAGTGCGGCGGTGAAACGGAAGCGTCCCGAGGCCGGGGCAGGCGGGGGGACCGCGCGCAGTTCGCAGGCGCGACGGGCGCACCATACGAACTTCCCTGGTGGGTCGCGCCGAGAATGTCTGAGCACGGTGCCCCCGCCTGCCCCGGCCCTGGCACCGCGGATCGTGGAGAGGCCCGCTACCTGCCCGAGCCGAGCGCCTCGGGGTGCCGCGGGAGATCGTCGATGATCTCGTGCCACGGCGCCCGCGACTCGACGAAGATGTGGGCCTTCGGTGCGAGACCAGGATCGTCGTCGAGGCTACCCATCGGCACCACCGCGCGTCCTCGCGCCTCGTTGCGAAACGGCAGGCCGCCGCCGCAGATCTCGCAGAACGCGTGCGTGAACCGCTCCGCTTCGGGTGGCTTGTACGAACGGACGAGGTCCTCGCCTTCCGTGAACTCGAGCGCATCCAGCGACACGAAGAGATTCGAAGCGAAGCTCGCCCCGGTCGCCTTTCGGCATCGCGAGCAGTGGCAGTTGTGCGCCCACTGGGGCTCAGCGTTCAGTCGGTAGCGAACGGCCCCACACAGACAGCTTCCGCGCATCGGCTCGACTCCTTCTCTCGTGGGTTCTGCGATTCGGCTGCCGGCGAGCGATGGGATTCGGGGCGACGCTCCGGTTTCGATTCGCGCGACGGCGTTCGACTCGGGCGCCCGATCGACTTCGTCAGCTCGACGCGTCGCGTTCGGCGAGGCGACGATCGAGATCCTCGACGAATCGTGGATCGAATCGATACCGGTTCTCGGCCCACCACTGCCGGGCCAGCGCCTGGCTCAAGAAGTCGAGGTGGAACGAAGAGACGCGCTCCCAGTAGGCCTGCGACAAGATCGACTGCTGCACCAGATACCAACGACCCTGCGACCTCAGGCTGTACTCGAGCAGGGCATGTCCGAATCGGCGAGCGCTCGTCGAGTCGAGCGGTTCGCCCCGCACGCCGCGATCGAACACATCGTCGACCTCCGGGTCGGTCAGCAGCAGGCGCCGAAAGTCGATCTCACCGTCGGCCGCCGCGCGCACCTCGCTCAAGCGGATCGCCCGTGCGTTGTCGCGCAGCTGTACGGTGTTCTGCCGAATCTGCAGCGCGAGATACGCAAGGGTTGCGACCGTGGCGAGGGCCGCGACGAGCTCGCCCACGCTGCCGAGATCTTGAAGAGTCATCGCGCGTTCACTTCCTCTCTGTCTCGCCCCGCAGCGGCCTCGTCGCCAGGGAGCGTGACTTCACGCGCCCGGGCGAGGCGTCTCAAGAGACCGTCGCACCGTCGCCGCTCACGATCACCCAGATGCCCACGGCGACGAAACCGAGCCCCGCGATCCAGCGCAGCGCCATCGGATGCACGAACTGCGCGACCAGCGATCCGGCCAGCACGCCGAGGGCCGAGGCGAGCACGAGCGCCATCGCCGAGGCCGCGAAGACGGTCCACCGCGAGTTCGCGCCGTCGGATGCGTACAGCAGCGTCGCGAGCTGCGTCTTGTCGCCGAGCTCGGCGACGAACACCGTCGCGAAGACGGTGGCGAAGAGCTTGAGATCCATGGGGGGATCACCTCGCTACGGGCCATCGCGTCGGCCCGTTTGCTCGTGCATCGGTCGATGGCGTCGAACGACACGGCGAGGCGGCACCGATCGCGTTCGGCCGTGGCTAGTATGCGGTGCGTCGCGTGCGCAGACCAGCCGCTGAGGTCGTGCGCGACGAGCGCTCCACGGCGCGCGATCCATTGGCACATCGGGAGGCGAACGCATGGTGAGCAACCCACCGCGAGGCACTCCGCAGATCCTTCCCCGTCTGGCCTACCGCGACGCCGCCGGCGCCATCGCCTGGCTCACGCAGGCCTTCGGCTTCATCGAACGGGCCGATGCGCGGGTCGCAACCGACCAAGGCGACGTGATCCTGACCGAAATGCAGCTCGGCAGCGGGATCGTGATCGTCGGCCGCGCCGGCGGGCATGATCTGCAGAGCCCGGCCACGCTCGAGGCACGCACGCAGATGGTCGTCGCCTATGTCGACGATGTCACCGGTCACTGCACCCGGGCCGAAGCCGCAGGGGCCCAGATCGTCATGCCGCTCGAAGATCAACCGTGGGGCGATCGGCGCTACGAAGCGCTCGATCTCGAGGGGCACCGCTGGAGCTTCCTCGAGCATCTGCGCGACGTGCCGCCCGAAGAATGGAGGCGTGCGGTCTTGCGCTGAGGGCTCCTCGTGACCCACACGAGCGTCAGATCTGAAGCCTCGACGAGATCGGATCCGTGATGTCGTGCGCGTGGGTCAGCGCCGCTTCGATCCCGACTCGCACCCCCTTTGTCGCCGTCTGGGCCGACATGCTCGGCGCACCGAGATTGTCGGGCAGCGCAGCCACCTCGGGCAGATGAGGCAGGTGGATCCAGCCTGCCCGGATGTCGAGCGCACGATCCGAGATGACGTGAAGGATCCCGTACATCAGGTGGTTGCAGCAGAACGTGCCCGGCGCGTCGGAGATGTCGGCCGGCACACCGGCCTCGCGCATCGCCTTGACCATCGCGCGAATCGGGAGCGTCGCGTAGTACGCGGCCGGACCACCAGGCACGGTCGGCTCGTCCTGCATCGATTTGCCGCGATTGTCGACGAGCCCGTAGCGCGTCGAGTCGTTGAAGTTCTGGGCGATGCGCTCGACGGTGATCGTGGCGCGGCCGCCGTACTCACCCATCATGATCACGAGGTCGGGCGATTCGGCTTCGATCGCGGCGGCCACCGTCTCGATCGATTCGAAGAACGTGCTCGGCAGAATGCGCGACACCACCTTCGCGTCGGCGATGGTCTCGCCGTCGAGCGCTCGCGCTACGAGCTCGGCAGGATTGATCGGGGTCGTGCCGAAGGGTTCGTAGCCGGTCAGCAGTACCTTGGTCATGACACGACGGCCTCTCTTGCCTTCAGGTCGAGCGCCGTCGACTCTACCACGCGCGCGCTTCGAGCCGCGCCGCTAGCAGCCGGGGTCCGAGGCTGGGGCGGGTCCTCGATCGTGCGCGCACGTGCCCCAGGTGTGCGGGCACGCCGCCGAACGGTCGGTGTCGGCCGCGCGCTCGTACGCCTCGACCGCCCGCCCCGCTTCGGCCTTGTACGTTGCACAACGCGACGGCTCGCTCGGGTACGCCTCGACACAGCTTCGGTAGTCGGCTTCGGCCCGCTTCCAGTGCGCGAGCTCGTTCACCGCACAGCCGGCAGAAAACGACAGGCATGCGGCCACGAGCAGCCACGAAGCCCGGCCGGCGCCAAGCGCCGACGCGTCACGGCTCGAACCCCTCGAGGTATTCACGAAAGGCGCTCGCATTGTTCTTCACCGTCTCTTTCGAGCCGAACACGATCGTCGCGACCCCATCGCCGATCATCGAAACGACGTCGGCCACCGCCTCGCGGTTCCCGTCGAGCTCGGCGAAGTACCGCTTGCGAAACTCGGGCCACTTCGCGTGATCGTGCTGGTACCACGTTCTCAGCTCACTCGAGGGCGCGAGATCCTTCGCCCACAGGTCGATGGCAGCGGCGTCGCGCGAGACGCCCCGCGGCCAGAGACGGTCGATGAGGATGCGCACCCCGTCCCCGCCGCTCGCCGCCTCGTAGATGCGCTTGGTTCGCAGCTGCATGTCACTCTGCCTGGCGCGTCGTCGGCTGCGCCAGGCCCAGGGCCGACGCAGCGACCGCGATGAATGCCGTCCCCGACACCGAGAGCCCGACGAGCAGACTTGCGAGATATAGAGAGAAGGCGCGCTCACCCGCTACGCCGAACACATTGGCGACACAGAAGACCGCCGTGGCCGCCAGACAGATCTGCGCGGTGAGCGTGAACCAACGCGGCCCGACCTCGCGCTGCGTCTTGAGCCGAATCACACCGTGCAGCAGGGCGATCACGAGATAGAGCCCGCTCGCGGCCCGCCACAGGAGCGGATCCGACCCGGACGTCGAGAGCAGCGGCAACGGCAGCAGAGCGAAGCCAGCATTTCGAAGCGCGACCTCGAGCATGAGGCGCAGCCGATGTGCGTCGGCGACGCGCGCCGACGCTTCGGCGCGCTGGGCGATCACACTCACGATGCTCGCAAAGCCCGCCAGGGCGATCGCGATCTCGGCGATCGTCAGCAGTGTGTCTCGGTGCTCCACGCTGGTAGCCCCTTCGCCTCTTCGATGCGACCCGCGGCGGTCGAGCGAGTCGCCCTCGGTGTGGGTTGCCCTCTCGGCGCTACGCCCCGGGGATCGCGAACTCGGCCCGAATGAACGGCTTCACGCCCTCGGGCCCGGTCACGATGAGGCTGAGCCCACCGGCCTGCGCTTCGACAGGGGCTTCGGCCTTCAGCTCGAGCACGAAGAACGGACAACAGAGGCGCTCGAGCTCCATGAACTCGGCGACCTCGGCCAGGCGCCCAGGCGCTGCATCGAACCGGGCTGCGTAGCCACCGGCCAGCTCGACGAACTCGAGCACCAGCGGACGCAGCCGTCGGGCCAGCGCGCCATGTCGCTCACGCTGCTCCGATGTCAATGCCTCGATGTCGCACACGAAGGGGTTCGAATCGTTCTGCACATCCGCGTCGCTCTCGCGAGCCGCCTTCGGCGCGTCGGTCGGCACGAAGTCGTAGGCACCGATGCCCTGAACGAGCAGAAAACGCCCCGGGCCTTCGACGCGATGGGGCGTTCTGGCCGGCACCGCGTGCGACTCGCCCTTGGTCAGATGAACGATCGGCCGTGCCCCGTGGTGCACCGAGATGCGACCCGACAAGCAATAGAAGGTATCGACGACATTCGAGTGCACGTGCCACGGCACCTCGTGGCCCTCGGCCAGGGTGAAGACCGAGACGCGCAGGTCGGGCGTCATGGCGATCACCTCGACCGACTCGACTTCATAGGGCTGCGCGGAGCGATCGGCGTCGGGCATGGGGCTCCTCTGCCAGCTCGCCTACTCGGCGATCCAGCTTCGGGCGGCGTCGACCTCTTCGTTCGAGAACACCCGTACGTGGCCGGGCATCGCGAAGCCGAAGGCCTTGCCGACGACGCGGATCCACTCGACGTCCGATACGAGCGCAACGCGCTCCCAGGCGGCGGGATGCCGCACGCCGACCTTGGCATC
The DNA here is from genome assembly GCA_965250285.1 of Myxococcota bacterium. GTDB lineage: Bacteria > Myxococcota_A > UBA9160 > UBA9160 > UBA4427 > CAYYSY01. The sequence goes on along the minus strand of OZ252299.1, from coordinate 5,529,196 downwards.
GTCCCACACCGCTCCCATCTCGATGCCCTCGAAGTCGGCACCCATCTCGTAGAAGAGGCGCAGCTTTCCACCCTGCGCGAGCGCGGCTTCGATCGCGGGAACGAGCGTGTCTTCGTAGTCCGACGCCGTGATCTTTCCCTTGGCCGAGAAGCCCAGCACGTGGTCGGGCAGCCCTTGAACGCGTTCGAGCATCGAAGACTCCTTCGCCGGTGTGACCCGCGTCGATGTCACGGGCATACAGCGTGCCGCTCACCCGCCCGCGTCAGACCTGAACGGGCGCGTCGAGCCAGATCGAATGATGTCGGAAGGCTACCAGGTTCGGCCTGTGTCGGTTGCCCCCAGATCGTGACAGCGCGGGCGCGCGTCCAATGCGCGACCTCGACGCTTGGCGGCCCGCAACCGAGGAACGGATCACGTGGATGCGTCGTCGGTGTATGCGAAGCTTTCGCATGGAGGAACGCGGATGAAGGTCGCAAGACCCACGCGAAGCCGACGTCAGTTTCTACAGGCCATGCTCGCCACGGGCGCAGCGCTCGCGCTGCCGGGCTGCCGGCCGGGCTCGTCGGCCCACCAGACGACGGTGTCGACCGCGGCACCCGCGACGTCGGGATGGCCCGGAGGGCTCGACCCGGCGCCCTTCATCGTGCACAGCCGGTCTCCGATGGCGCTCGAGGTTCGCCGCTCGCAGATCGGCCGCAGCGTCATCACGCCGATCTCGCGCTTCTTCGTTCGCAACAACCTGCCGATGCCGTCCGACACCATCCTGGCGCACCCCGACGAATGGGCGCTCGAAGTCGCGGGCGTCGCCCAGCCCGGCTCGATCACCCTGGCCGAGCTGAAGGGGCTCGGCATCGACACCGAGGGGGCGGTGCTCCAGTGTTCGGGCAACGGGCGCGCGTTCTTCGAACACGACCCTTCGGGCTCACCGTGGCGAACGGGAGCGGCGGGCTGCGCAGTCTGGACAGGCGTGCGCGTGCGCACGGTGGTCGAACACTTCGGCGGCGTGACGAGCGGCAAGCCGTACCTGACGTCGACCGGGGGCGAAGCGCTACCCGACGGACTCGACCGCGACGACCTGGTCGTCGAGCGTTCGATCCCGATCGACAAGGCGCTCGACGACGCGCTGCTCGCCTGGGAGATGAACGGCGAGCCGCTGCCGCTCACGCATGGCGGCCCCCTGCGGCTCATCGTGCCGGGGTACTACGGCGTCAACAGCATCAAGTACGTGCGCCGCATCGCAGCCACCTCGACCGAATCGTCGGCCAAGATCCAGCAGTCGGGCTATCGCATGCGACCGCTCGGCGAAGCGGGCGCTCCGACGCAGCCGTCGATGTGGCGCATGCCGGTCAAATCCTGGATCAACGGACCGGGCGCCGACGACACACCGACGCTCGCGGGCCGCGTCACGTTCTACGGCGTCGCGCTCTCGGGGGAGCGCGGCGTGCAGGGCGTCGACGTCTCGCTCGACGAAGGCGACTCGTGGCAGTCGGCCGAGCTCGTCGGCCCCGATCTCGGCCCCAACGCGTGGCGCACGTTCGCGTATACCACCGACCTCGAGCCGGGCACGTATACGATCGCCTCACGCGCGACCGATGCCCGGGGCGACGTGCAACCGCGCGCGAGCCAACCGAACGAGCGAGGCTACGGCCACAACGGCTGGCTCGACGCGGCGCTGCGCGTCGATCTCGTCGCCGAGCTGCCCGAGCGTGCGACCGCCGAATCACCGAGCGCAGCCGAATCGGCGCCGCCGCCCGCAGAGCCAACGGCCGCTCGGCCAAAGGCATCGCTCTCGGCCGATGCCCAGGCCGGGCGCGACATCTTCCAATCGGCCCAGCCCCCCTGCGGCGTGTGCCACACCCTGACCGACGCCGGCACTCAGGGCGCCGTCGGCCCCAACCTGAACGACCTGAAGCCCGATGCCGCGACCGTCGAGAGTGCGGTCACGGGGGGCGTCGGCGCGATGCCCGCCTACGACCACACGCTCACGCCCGAGCAGATCGAGCAGCTCTCGAAGTACGTGGCCGAAGCCTCGAAGTAGCGAGGCGCATCAGACGTTCAGTCGACGACAACGCGCGCGTCGGCGAGACCCGCGCGAGTTCGCGCTACTCGACTTTACCCTCTGTCGCGTACGCGTCGAGCAGCTGCTGCACCACGGGCGCCAGCGCTGGGTCGGCGGTCAGCATGTCGAAGGTCGGATCGTCGGGCACCTCGTCGGCCACGACCCACCGACGCGCGAACCGCCATTCGCCGTCGATCTTGACGACCTCGTCCTCATAGCGCCCGAGAAAAGCGACGCGATAGCCCTCGGGCGTCATGAACACGACGACCGTCGTCGATTCACCGCGCGCGCGCTCACCGCTCGCATCGAGCTCGAACACCAGCGACGTGTTCAGGTGACGCGAACCGATTCGGGCATGCACCCGGCCATAGGTCGCGATCTTCTCCCGGCCCTTGAGCGCGTGATCGCCGAAGCCGAAAACACCGTCCTCGGTGAAGCAATCGACCCAACCATCGATGTCGTGCCGATCGATGGTGAGCGTGTAGCGCGCGCAGAGCTCGTGAATCTTCTGCTTCTCGACCCAGATCTCGACTTCATTCATGGTTGCTTCCCGGTGATTGCTGGACGCCGCGACTTACACACCGAACATCTCGCTCACGCTCATCGGCGGGATGCGAGTCACGCTGCGCGTCATAGGAGAGGTCCCCCGCTAGATGTTGACGGGCTCGTAGCCACGCTCGCGCAGGCTCTCGAACACCTCGGCAGCCTTCTGTTGCCCCCACGCCATGCCCACGGCCATCGACTCCTGCATGATGGCGGGGTTGGCCTTGATGAGGCGCTGACCGAGCGGCGACTGATAGAACTCGATCAGGCCGACGAGATCTTCGCGCGTGTAGTGCTTCGTGTAGATCGGAATCACGAGCTCGACGAGCTCGTTCGCGTTCATCGAAGCGAAGAGCTCGCTCCAAAGCTCGGCGGGCACGTCGGGGAACGCCATGCGGAACTGACCTTCATAGGCCGCCATCATGTCGTCGGTCGACTCGACCGCGCCGCTGATGCGAATCAGCTCGCGCGCCAACGCCTCGGGCGTCTGCGGCGCGTCATCGGTCGATGCGGATTGGATCGGAATCGAAACGAAGAGGATCGCCAAGAGAAGCGCGAGGCTCGGGCGCATGACAGCTCCTTGACCGCGCCGAGCGCGGCGTTCTGGGGCGAAACGTGGCGATGTCGCGTTCGAACTCCGCTTCATCGGCCTCGATCCTATCACGCAACCGATCTGGCCCGGCCGTGGGATGCGCCTTGCGGAGACACGATCTCGATGGGTTCGCGCCGACCCCTTCGCTGCGCGGTGCGCGCTCGAGAGGGAGCGCTCCGGCGCCCGGTGGACCCCGCAGCCTCACCCGTCCGCCGTCGACGCGCAGGGGCCGAGCCACTCGGGCCGGCAGCGAGCGGGCCGAATCGTCGCGGGCCGCGCTCTCGGCCTCACCTACACGACCGCATCGATCGTCGGATCGAGGTCGTAGCGCTGCTCGAACTGCTCGACGAACGCGCTCGTCAGGTAGTTTCGATAGATCGGCCAGCTGGTGCGGTAGTACGGCAGCAGGAACAGGCCCTTGCCCCCGAAGTCGAGCGCCTCTTCGTCCACCACCCCCGCCCAGAGCTCGCGATAGAGCTGCTCCTGCAGGTTCGTCACCGACAGCAGGTACATGTCGAGCAGCGAGCGGTCGAGCGGATCGATGTCGGCGCGCTCGGCCCCCGTCAGAATCTGGCGCAGGGCTGCCAGGAATGCCGCGTTCGTACCGAATGCGCCGTTGATCGCGTTCAGATCGCTGTTCGGGCTACGCGAGGCCTCGGCGCGCGCGAGTCGATTGCTCGTGCGGATCTGGATGCTGAGATAACCGAGCGTCGCAACGGTCGCGGCCGCGGCGACCAGCTCGCCGAGGCTCCCGAGATCTTGAATCGTCAAGTGCACCCCTGGTTGCGTGCGTGCCTCGACACACACCGACGACCGGTTCGACTGCGAGTCCAGCATACACCGACCTCGATCGGATGGCGTTGCGGTTCGGCCCGCATCAACGAAGATCGTCGACGTTCGCTTCCCAGTTCTGCCCGTCGAACGGTTCGATCCGTACGTCGCCGAGATCGACGTCGTCGAGGCAACGCACGTTGACGCTGTAGCCATCGGGATGTGATCGAGGCACGTAAAACGACTTCACGCCGCACACCGAGCAGAAGAAGTGCTTGGCCGTGCCCGTATTGAACGTGTACGTACTGAGCAGATCCTCGCCTTCGGTCAGGCGGAACGCATCGCCTTCGACGATCAGATGAACGAACCCGACGCGATGGCACATCGAGCAGTTGCACGCGTAAGCGACCAGCGGCTCGCGCGCTTCGATCTCGAAGCGGATTCGGCCGCAGTGGCAGCCCCCCTTGCGGCGACCCAACCGACTGCGGCTGTCGACGTCGTTGGAGCGGGTCAAGGGAAGTCCCCATCCTCGATCGAAGGGCCGACGCTCCGACTGGCCCCGCGCGCGGGCCTCGGCCACTCGATCTGCAGCGCGTCACGAACCGCCTCCGCACCACCCGGGTCGGAATTGTAGAACGTGAGCGCCCCACCCTGCTGATGGACCCGAAAGAGCGAGTCGTGCGCACGGTGCCGATCGAGAATCTCGTACTCGAAGGGCTGCATCAGGTCGATCGATCCGACGAGCGCGTCGTCATCGAATTGCCGCATCGTGCCGCGCTCGACCTCGACGCGCCGACCGCGCGGTGTCGGCGGCTCTGCTGGATACACGTAGGCACGAAAGAGCGGGACCACGATGATCGCGACCAGCGTGGCCGGAAACGCAATCGCGAGGGCGACCTCGCCGAACACACCGCGCAGCGCCAGCAGAAGCGCCAGGTACAGAGTCAACGTGAAGAGCGCAGACCCCGTGCCCAGCTTCGACTTCTTCGAGGGTTTGTGCTGCCCATGGATCTGGCCCATCGGCCAACCTCCCCGGCGGCATCGAAGCACGCCCGCCGCTGGCGCCTCGGCCACGCCTAGCCCACCGCCTCACCCGCTGCACGCGACAGCCGAAGCCAGCGCCGCAGCGCGACCACCGACCAGACCGACTCGACCGCCGCGAACGGCCACGACTCGATGAGGGCCGCATACGTCGCCGATGAAAGGCACGACGCCGCAAAGGCCAGCACGAAGACCGGGGCCCTCGATTCGAGCGCATAGAACAGAACCATCAGCGAGACCGACGCGAACCCGAACGCCTCGATGACCACGAGCGGCTCCTTTCGAGCGACGCGAAGTCGCTTGTCGGGAGCGATCGTACCCCGGCATGCTCGGCGCTCAAACGGCCCGGCCCGTCACGCGCGGAGTGCCGGTTGCGGGTCGGCCGGGTCGGCTAAGACGCTTCGGGCGCGCCCTCTCGTGGCAGCGGGCAAGCGCTGGGCTCGATTCGGTAGGTGCCCAGCTCGTGCGACGTGCCGCAATAGACGAACACGGCGCCATCGGGACCGACGCCGTGAATCTCGAACTGGCCCTCATCGTGAACGAAGTGCGGCAGCTTGACGTCGACGATCCGCACAGATTCAGGGATCTCAATGATGTGAAGAGACTCGACGACCTCATCGGGCCACCAGGTGAACGGTCCCTTCTTGAGGCTCAGCCACTGCAGGTAGGCGGCATTCGATGAGGCCGAAGGGGTGTCGGCGGCGACGACGAGCCGAAGCACGCCGCCGCGATCCTCCACGCCCCACTGCCCGAACACGTCGACCGTTTGAACCTGCGGATCGAAGTCTTCGACACCCTCTCGACGGCTCGATGAGCAAGCCAGAACCAAACCGATGGCAAACGCGACGATCGCAAGTTTCTTCATGGCGTGTCCTTATCGCGATGGCCTCGCGCGCGCCGAAGCGCAGGCTCTCGCGGGCCCAGTAGAGGAAGGCCCCGGTCCCGATGTCGAGGACGACGCGATCTCTCGCGTAGCGTTCGAGCGCCTCGCAGAAACGCTCGTTGCGCTCCGAGTCGCCGGCCATGATCTCGTACAGCGAACCGTCGTAGATCGGGTACTCGCCGAGCGTCGGCGTGAGCGCGGGCGTCGCAGCGCCGCGCGGCGCGGGGTCGACGAGCACACCGGTCTGCCAACCCTCGCCCGTGAGTGTGTGGATCTGCGGCATCGCCTGTCCTCCTCGACTCGAGGCCGCGAGCCGGCCGCCGTTGGGCCACCCATCCGGCCTCATGGCGAAAGCCTGTGTCCGCATCGCGGCGCGGCAAGGCTTCTGAATTGGCCTTTCGAAGAAACGACTTCGTGCGCGCCTTGCGCTGCCAATGGGCCATTCGCGCCTGATGGGACACACACCGCACGGCCGCGGTGCTCCACGCTGCACGTGCACACGCGTCGCCCACGAGCCGGGCGGGGAACCGCCCGGTCTCGACGGGCGTCAGCGCAGGGCAGAGCTCGATCGAGTCCATGGCGATTCGCCTTGCGAGCCCCTTCATGTGCTTAGGCTGATCTCGAGCGTTGAGAACGCGAAACAATGAAGGGAGCTCGAAACGAATGTCATCCATGAATATTCCCGCTGAACCGATTGCGAGCGATCCATTCGCAGCACAGCTCTTTCCGATCGACACCCGCGAACGAACCGACTGCAACAAGGCACCACCGATCCCGTGTACCGCCCGAATCGCTTCGCCACACGAGAGCCTCGTGCAAACGCACAATGAATGGGATCCGCTCGAAGAGGTGATCGTCGGTACGGCCGCGTTCGCGCAACTGCCGAACGATCTCGGCATGGACGCACTGTCGCAGGCTTCCCCCGACATCTACAGCGACATGAGCGCAGCGGCCTTTCCCGATTGGATCATCGAGGAGACCGAGGAAGACCTTTCGATCTTCGCCAATGAGCTCGAGAAGCTCGGCATCCGAGTACGTCGACCCGAAGCGCTCGAGTACACCGAGACGATCAAGACTCCACTCTGGGAGAGCGGCTGGTACTTCCCCTACTGCCCCCGTGACGTGCTGCTCTCGATCGGCGACACGATCATCGAAACACCCAACGTCTTTCGCTCACGCTACTTCGAAGCCTGGGCCTACAAGAAGATCCTGGCCGAGTATCTCGAGAGCGGCGCGCGTTGGCTCTCGGCACCCCGCCCCATCCTCGCCGACGACGCGTACGACTTCACGAGTGGCGCCGACAGCGCAATCACGAACGCCGAGCCGCTCTTCGACGCCGCGAACGTCATCAAGGCCGGGCGCGACGTGTTCTATCTCGTATCCGACTCGGGCAACGAGATGGGGCTCACCTGGCTGCGATCGATGCTCGGCCCCGACTACCGCGTTCACGCCTGCCGCGATCTCTACTCGTCGGCGCACATCGACACGACGCTCGCCCTGCTGCGCCCCGGCCTGGTGCTGGCCAACCCCGAGCGCGTGAATGCCGACAACCTGCCCGCGCCGCTTCGAGACTGGCAGGTGCTCTACGCGCCCGAGATGGCCGAGCCTCGATACAGCGGCCTCACGCCCATGGCCTCGAAGTGGTTCGGCATGAACACGCTGATGCTGTCGCCCGATCTGGCCGTCGTCGATCAGCACCAGACTGCGCTGATCGAGCAGCTCGAAGGCGTGGGGATCGACGTGCTGCCGCTTCGGCTGCGACATGGGCGCGAGCTGGGGGGCGGGTTTCACTGCGTGACCTTGGATGTGCGACGAACCGGAGAGCTCGAGAGCTACTTCTGATGGAGAGAACGAACATGATGTCTGATTTCGATGATGGTGACGTGCTCGCGGGCAAGCGAGTCCTGGTGGTCGGCGTAAGCGACGACGAATGGCCTCGGCGCGGGAGCGGTCATGTGCGACGGGCGAGCGAGCTGGGTGTCGAGGTCGTGCTGCTCGGCAGTGCCCGGTCGGATGCAGCCGCGTACGCACAGACCGTGCTGCCCGTCGATCCGACCGACGAGGCCGCCTGCCATACGGCCGTACAGCACTACATCGACCGTGAGCCGCTCGACGGCATCGTGACCTTCATCGAAGAGCGCAGCGAGGCAACGGCTCGGCTCCAGAGAGACTTCGACTACTGTGGCCACAGCGTGTGGGGTTCGGTCGCCTGCCGCGACAAGACGATGATGCGCGAGATCCTCGAGATGAAGGGGCTGCCCGTGCCTCGGTTCGTACACCTCGACGACCGACACGAGGCCGAAGCAGCGGCGCGCTGGTTCCCCACACCCGCCTTCTTCAAGCCTGCACAGGGCGCCGGATCGATCGCCACCCGGCGCGTCGCGACCAAAGCCGAGATCATCCCGACGTTCGATGCGCTGCTGCACGAGATCCAGACGCGCATCCCCGCCGAGCTGGTCGAGAGTCTGCTCGACGACTTCTCGGAGCAGCACGCCAACTTCCTGCTCGAAGAGTATCTCGCGCCGGCCGCCCGACTCGAGCCCTTCGGCCTGGGCCGCGTCGGCATCGAGCTGCTCGTACAGAATGGCAAGATCGTGTTCTTCGCGATCGCCGATGGTCAGTGCGTCTCTTCGTCGGATCATCGCTACGCGACGCTCGCGTTTCCGAGCCGCCTCGGTTGGGAAGATCAGCATGCCTTTCGAATGCTCGCTGAAGACGTCGTCACGGCGTTCGGCCTCTCGGATGGACCGGTGAACCTCGACGCCGTCATGACCGACCGCGGGCCGCAGCTCTACGAGATCAACGCCCGCATCGACGGCGAGGCGGTTCTGCCTCTGATCGAGACCTGCTACGGCGTCGACATCGTCGAGCAGACGCTGAAGATCGCGGTCGATTCACCGATCGACCTGCGCTGCTACGAGACGCCGGCGGCCTCGGCCCTGCTCCACTTCTTCCTCGCTGGAGCCCGGTCGCAGATCACGCGCGTGGCGCTGCCACACGATCTGCCGTTCGAGAACGAGTGCGCGGCCGAACTCATCAAGCACGAGGGCGAGATCGTCGCCGGACCGGAGGGTACGTACGACGCCGTAGCGACCGTGATGCTGACCGGCGCCGACCGGGACGAGGTCGACGCGCGTCTGGGCCGCTACGTCTCGGGCGTCTCGATCGAGCTCGACCCGAGGGCAGCGCCGCCCCACGCGCTCGAAGCCTGAGGGCGGTTCGGCGAGCGGCTGGTTCGACGGCCTCGTCGGATGCAGCCCCGCGTCGAGCGGCGACTACGGCTGCTCTTCGAACGAGAAGGTGCCGCTGATGCGCACGTCCATGTCGCGCGAGCCCTTGCGCACAGGAAAGACGAACGTGTCGCCCTCGACGCGACCGCGGCCGACGGCGAGCCACTCGCCGACGACCACTCCGTTCGAATAGAGCCTGACCTTCGCCTCACCGAAGGGGCCGACGGCGGCCTCTGAAGTCGGGCTGAGCCAGAGGGCGCTCAACGCGAGCGTGGTGACGAGGACGGCGATCGCGAGCATCGGACGCATCGAAGATCCTTTCGATCTGAAGTGGAAGGGTCTGGACCGCACAGCGTTCGGCGTGGCCCGTCGTCGGGTCAGTCGCAGGGGCCGATCTCGATCACGAGGCCCAAGCGATTTCGCCTGACGCCGAGAAGAGCATAGTAGACCGCGGTCGCCGTGTTGCGATGCGCGTACTTGGTCTGCATCCGACCGAGTAGCTGCTGCACGCGTGCTTCGGGCAGCGCCTCGACGCGCGAAGCGCGTGCGCAACCCTGCACGTCGCCGTCATTGCGCGTCATCGTCACCGGTGCGCTCGCCAGCAGCAGTTCGGCCACGCGCGGGGGTGCGTCGTAGTACATCGCCGGCCCCGCCTCGGTGTCGAGCACCCAGACGCGGGCGACGTGGTTGTCGGCGAGGGTCAGCTGCACCACCTCACCCGATTCCCACGTCGACACGACGTAGAACCAGACCGTGCCCCAGGCGACGCCGAAGAGAACGAGCGCAGCGACGGCCCACACCGCGTCGCGCGGCGCCGGTCGGAATGCGGCCTTGAGCGTAGCCCCGCGCCCAGCACGCCCCCGAGCCACGCGAGGAGACCTCCCCGGTCGACCACGAGCAACCCGCCCGCAACGAGCAGCGTCGCGGCAGAGACGAAGGCCACCGAGCGATGCATGTTCGACACGACCTCGCGAGCGCCTGTCGGCGCGGACGACGCGAAGCGATCACGACGCGCCGCAGACCGAACGCACCGTGCGTGGCACCGGAACCGACTGCGAGCCGAGCCTCGCTGAAGGCGACGCTCAGTGCATTGGCTCGGCCAGCCGACGCGCATTGGCTCGGCGCGAGGCGCGTGTGCGCCGCGAACGTTAGAGATCGATCGAGTGCAGGATCGCTTCGGCCCGGGCGGCCTCGGCCGTCGTGTGCCAGAGCAGCGGCTGCAGATCGAGCAGATCGGCATCGAACCGCTCGTCGGTCGGCAAGGCCCCGTCCTGATCGGGCCACAGGCACTGCACGACCGGAAAGTCGACCCCCTGGTGAAACCAGACCGCGTAGCCGAGGAACACCTCGTACCAAGGCGCGGCGACCGGCTCGAAGGCACAGGTGTAGCCCTCGAGGATCTCGGTCGAGGTCGAGTGGGCGTCGAACCGCGCGCCCGCTCGAATCGCATCCCCGATCACGTCGACCATGCGATGCATGGGATCGACCGGCAGGCCGAAGAGGATCACTTCGGGGTGAGAAAACGTGCGTTGCAGCCCGATCGAGTACGCCCAGCCCGGCGTCGTCGCGCCCCCGGGCACCGTGACCACGTGCCAGCCATCACGCTCGACATCGGCCAGGATCTTGCGGTCGACGTCGTCTTCGGGCGGCGGCAGCTCGCGCACGGCTCCATCCATGGGCGATCGAAGTCGAGCGCGGGTCGGCGCCGTGCCGCCCCGTTTCGCTTCGAATCAGCTGCTCGATGCTACCACGGGCCCGCGGTGCAACTGCGCACCGCCCGGCCTCGAGGCGGCCCGTTCGGCTCGAACCAAGACTCGTGCTCCACGCGGCCACTGCACCGCCACCGCGTGGTCCCGCCGCGGGCTACTCGCGGTGGCGACCCGATGGCTCCGACGACTCGGCAGGCGCCGGCCCCGCCTCGACACCGAAGCCCACGGCGCCAAGCGCGGCCTGGAGAGCGAGCACCAGCGCGAACGCCAGCAGCACCGACGCGACGAGCTGGCTCAGCCAGTGACCGCCGAGCACGATGCGCGCCGCCGCTCCCGCGACGATCGAGACGATGCTCAGCCCCGACGCCAGCTTCGCCATCGCCGTGCCCGCGCTCGGCGTCGCGCACACCGCACCGAAGAGCCCGCCGTACACGAGACCGAACGTCGAAGGCACGCCCGACGACGTGCTCGCCGCAGCCACGGCGACGAGGTCGGCGCTCGGCTTGGGCGCGAAGACGACCGCACGCAGCAGGGGATCGAGCCCGTAGACGGCGATGATCGTCACAACGGGCAAGACCGCGGCCCGGCGTCCGCCTCGCATGAACGCGAGCCCAACCGACACGACGAGCGTCGCGAGCACGAGCGGCGCCTTCGCGGTCCTCGTCAGCCATGTCGCCCAGCGCGGCGCATCGCCGAGCCCCGCCTGAAGCAGGTGCGTGACCCCCACGTCACCGGGCAGCGGCCCCTGCGCGACCAGGCACGCTGACCCCACGATGAGGCCGGCCACGAGACAGAGCGCAGCCGAAGGAATCGAGGTCATCTGCACAGACCCTCAATCGGCAGGGCGAGGCGGCGTCGGCACGCTCCGAAGTCGCCCGTCGGCGACGGCGAAGGGGCGGCCACCCGACGTCACGACGGCGCGATCGGTCATCTCGGCGAAGTTGAAGATCGCGTGCAGCACGGCGTCGGTGCGGCCCTGCCACACCTTCGGCCGATAGATGCAGACCCCGACCTGCTCGTCGAGCCGTTCGTACACGTAGGTCGCCTCGCCGACGAGTCGCCCCTCCGACGTGACGTAGCAGGTCGTGTCGGTCTCGTAGGTCACCGTATGGGTCGACAGATCGCCGAAGTCGCCCTGGGCCGAGTGATGACGACCCGTCCATTCGAGGCTCAGCCCGGTCACATGTTCGGGTGCTTCCATGACGCCCCTCGCGGTCGAAACAGGCGTGGGCGACGCGGCCCCACGCACCAGACGCCGCTGTCAGTCGGCGCGTTCATCCACATCACCGCTGACGAACGCCGCCAGCAGGCCGCCCGCCATGCCGGCGGGCACGATCCCGAGCAGACTCGTCATGTCGGCCCAGAGCGGCGACGCCGGCTCGGGGGGCAGCATGGCGATCAGAGCGACACCGAGCACGAGCGACCCGACGCCGATCCAGCCGCCGTGGCGAACGAAGTGGCAGGCCGCGCGGCGTGCACCGACGAACGCACCGATCACGGTGCAGAAGAGACCGACGACGACCCCGACCAACGTCGCAAAATCCGACTCGAGCGCCTGCGCCTGCGCCGCCTGCGCGATGGCTTCGTTCTCCGAGAACGCATCGGGGCCGGCCAGGATCAGCAGCATCGGGATCGTCACGACGAGACTCGCGGCGAGGTCGACGACGACGCCAAAGACGACCGCCCCCCAGCGGATCCCGTCGAGGACCCCCTCCGGATCGATCGAGTCCGGCCCTGCCCCCACGATGCATCCGCCCGATGAACGTCGCTCACCAGCGAACGCCCCTCTGGCATCGACGCTGGCAACCGGTGACCGAAACGAAGTCTATCACGCACGGGTGCAGGCAGAAGGCGCCGCCGGTCTCTCTGGCGTCGACGGCGCCGCCCCCCCACCGGCCCACCCGAGCGCGACCCGCGCAGCCGTGCCACGATGACCGCCACCAGGAGGGGTCGCATGGTGAAGGGCAGCTGCTTGTGTGGAGACGTCGCGTTCGCCGTCGAAGGTGACCTTACGCCGATCCAACTGTGTCATGCCACGCGATGCCGAAAAGCGACGGGCAGCGCTGCTTCGCCCGAGATGCTCGCACCGGCCGCCGGCTTCACGTGGGTGCGCGGCCGCGAGCGCGTGCGCACCTACGAAGCGCCGCTGCTCGACACGCCACCGGCCTATCGCCGCTCGTTCTGCGACCGCTGCGGCTCACCGCTCCCGGTCGAGATCGAAGGCTCGGGCTTCGTGATCCTCAACCCCGGCGTCCTCGACGACGACCCGGGCACCCGCGAATTTCGCCACGCGTTCATCGAACAGAAGGCCGTCTGGCACGAGATTCGGGGTGACCTGCCCGCGTTCGAGGGGCGTCCGCCGGGCCCGGACGAATCGAGCTAGCCCCGCCGGCTGCCGCCACGATCGGCCAGATGCAGCGCCGAGCAGGCCAGACCGGCTTCTCGGCGCCTTGCAAGCGCGAGCGACGACCAGCCCAGCGTGCGAGTTCGATCATGCGCTGGCCGCTCGCCGAGCCCATCCCTTCGAAGCAGCGGGTCTTCTCACTCTTCGATCTCACCAAAGAGCGCGCGCACGTTTCGGTGCCGCCAGCGAAAGATGGCCAGAAACACGACGCGATACAGGCCATCGAGCCACGACACCCGCGGTGCGAACGAGACCCGGTCGGTGAGCCGCGCTCCGTCGCCCACGGGTTCGACGATGCGTTCGTGCTGCCATGCGCGCTGCGAGAGCAGCGTAGACCGCTCGAGAAAGCGGTGGCCGGGCTCGACTTCTTCGAAGGCGAGATCGTCGTACTCGACCGGTACGACGCCGCCGAGCAGCATCCAGCTTCGAAAGAGCCGTCGGCCCGGCTCGGCGCCTGCGGTGAGATCGGTGACGTGCGGCGGAAAGGTCATCCGCAGCAGCGGACGAAACTCGCGATTCACGCCCGAAGGACTCACGGCGTGCTGCCACAAGGCCGAAGGCGATGTGGCCAGAGTCGACGACACGCTGAATTCGCCCAGTGGATGATCTCCCAAGCCGGGGCCGCCGTGGAAGGCTGCCGCGGCGTGTGACGGGCTCACGCACCCGGTGCGAGCGCGGGCGCTCCGTCGAGCCACGGCTTCAGCGAAGCGCAGATGAAGCCGTTCGTCGGTGTCGCGACGCCGACCTCTCTGCCTCGCCGCGCGACAGCCCGGCTCAGCGGTTCGGGCTCGATCCGCACACCCGACGGAACCCGACCCGGCACCCGCTACGTCGACGGCGGATAGACCCCACGCACGGTGACGGCCCAGACCATGAAGGGGCCCATCGACCACGCGCACAGAAAGTCGAGAACGACGCCGAAGCCGCCCCCGAACCGTGTGGTTGCATCTCCGGATGCTAGACGGACGACATCGTGTGCAGCGTCGTACATCATCAGCGACATCAACGCGACGATGATCGCGACGAACGCCCACTTGAAGACCCCGCCTCGTTTGCCGGCTTGCATCCAGAGCACGAACAGCCCGATCATGCCCAGAGGCAGCGACAAAGCCATGAGGCCCATCCACAGTGAATCGGGCATGCAGGGCTCCTCCAGATGCGAGGGGCGGAAGCAGACGGATTGACACACAGCTCCACCCGTGCCTTCGAGTCTATCACGCAGGCGTTCACCCCATACGACACGAAACCGCGTCTGAAACCCGTCCGAGACGTGCCTCAGTTAACGCGCGCCCAGATGCCGAGCTCGGATCGCCCGACGACGACGCCGTCCGCAGCAGTGACCGCCTCACTCAAGCGGTCGCGCAGGGTCGGCAGATCGACCTCTTCTGCGGTCGCGATGCCGTGCCGCTCCATGGCGGGCAGCAGCGACTCGACCATGTACGCGACGGCGGTCAGCCACTCCTCTGCGTGCGAGGGCCGCGCGACGAGCGTCTGCATACGCACCGTGGGCGCCGGCAGCTGCGCGTCAGCGAACGCCGACGCGACCCGCGCGAGAAAGCTCCACGATTGTCCGCTCGCCGCCGACGTGTCGATGATCCACCGACACGCGCGGTCGTAGAGCGGCACGGGCGGCAGCGATCTCACACCGCCGAAGTCGGGCTCGTGGAAGGCGAGCAGCCCGCCGGGCCGCAGATGCCGGGCGAGACCGCGCAGCATCACGGCGGGCTGGGCCTGAAACGGCAGCACGTAGCGGCCGACGACCGCGTCGAAGCGGCCTTCGAACTCGAGCTCGGCCGGGTCGCCTTCGACGAAGCAAACCTGCGCAAGACCGCGGCTGCGCGCCTCGTCAGTGGCTTCGGCGATCGCCGTCGGCGCCGTATCGGTCCCGATCACCTCGCCGGTATCGCCGACGATCTCGGCCGCGAGAAAGGCCACCGCGCCGGTGCCGCTGCCGACATCGAGCACGCGCATGCCCGGGCCCACGCCCGCTGCGACTAGATAGCTTCGCGTGACCGGCTCGAGCAGGCGCGCCTGGTGGCGCAGTCGAGCGAGCTCACGTTCGGCATGCCCCAGCACGTAGGGCGGGTTCGACGGATCGGTTGTTTGCGTCATCGGTGGGGCGTGCCTCAAAGTTCGCAGGCCCCCGAACCAGGCCCCGAGCAGCTTGGGCCGAAGCGCGGGGGCCGATCCCGCGCGGGCGAGAATCCGAAACGTATCACGGCACGGTGTCGCCTCAGCGCCGCACGAACCCCTTCACGCGAACGTCAATCGGTGGCAGCCCCGCTCGCGTCACCGCCCCCCAACGCGCGCCGCCCCAGTACGGCTCCGAGATACGCCATCGGCAGGTACGCCCCGAGCAGATCGAGCGCGATGAACCACCCCGGCGCCGGGATCATCGACGAGGCCGCCACCCCGCCGACGAAGAAGAACCCGCCCACCACGAATGCAGCCAGGGGACCGCGCGCAGGAACGACCCAGAACGCCACGAAGGCGCCGATCAGCGTCCCGAGCGCATGTGCGAGAAACGGCGCGACGAAGTGCCGTGGCTCGAAGAGGTGAATGCCGCGGGCCAGCGCCTCGGCGTCCGACACGTCGACGCCCGGCGGCGGGGGCACGACCATCGGCCCGATCGTCACGATCGCCATGTTCACCGCGCTGCCGGCGACGATGCCGGCGAGACAGGCCAAGATGATCCGCACGGTGACGTTCATGTGAAGCGCTCTCGCATCGTGGCTCGCCGGCTTCGCGACGCGCCGAAGCGCCCCTTCTCGGCTCGGCGCCGGAGGCGCCACGCACGATACACCATTCGATGTCGGCGTGGCCGGCTACGCGGTCGCGTCGTCTTCGCCGAGCGCCGCCCGGAGGTTGCGGTGAAAGTGGATGACCGCGCTCTCGAAGTGACCGAACGTGAAGTGATCGTTCGCACCGCTCTCCATGTTTCGCTGAATGCTCTCTGCGAGCGCTCGGTCTTCGGGCGCGCCGGTATCGGTCACGAACCGGGCGTCGCGCTTGGCCTTCTCGATCGCAGCCGGGTCACCGCCGGTGTCTGCGAGCGAGTACGCGACGTTGCGCGTGCGGCCGGGCGCGATCGGCTCGAGCACGACCAGAATCGTGTGATGCGATAGCACCGTGACCAGTGCGTTCGGGAACAGGTGATAGACGTAGGTGACGCGCCCCTCGATGCGCCGATCGGCCTCGGGCACGTCGGCCAGCTTCTCGATCCGGCGAAAGGGAAAGGTCACGCGGCTGTGGCGGCCGCTGTGCTCGACCACGTTCAGGTTGTCGTAGCCGTAGGGATAGAACGTCTCGGGGTGCCCGTAGCGAATGTGATAGCCCTCGATCGAGCCTTCGATCGAGACCTTCCAGTTGAAGTCGGCTTCGTTGTCGTGGGTGTCGATCAGATCCTGATCGGCGCCGATCAGATCGGGCAGCCCCTCACCGGGATCGTCCGCACTCGGCTCGCCGCTCTGCGTGATGAACACGATCCCCGATCGTTCCTGGGCGAGCACGGGCACGAGACCGTGTGCGCTCTTGTCGATCTCGGGAAACCCGCGCTCGTGCGGCACACCCGCGAGTCGGCCATCGAGCCGGTACGTCCAGCCGTGATACGGGCAGACGAACGCCTTGGTGCAGCCCATGCCGCTCGCCACCTCGGCGCCGCGGTGACGGCACGCATTGCGGTAGGCGTGCACCTGCCCATCCTCACCACGAACGGCCAGGATGGGGACGCCCGCGGCCTCGCGCGCGACGTAGTCGCCCGGCTTGCGGAGCGCGGCCGAAGGGCAGAAGGGGACGGGCAGACGACGCAGCAGCGCGAGCTCCTGCTGAAACCGCGCCTCGCTGCGGTAGTGCTCGACCGGCTCTCGCCAGACGTCGTCGCCGGCGTCGGTCGTGCCCGCTCGCACGTGCGAGAGAATCCGCTCCACCACCGCCTGATCGCTCATGAAATCAGGCATGACGTTGACCTCGGTTGCCTGTCATCATCGGTCGCGCCTCGGCGTCACCGGCGTCGAGTACATCCGCCGCGCCCGTCGAATCGCACGCGCTGCGACGACTCACGGTGCATCGGCCCCACAGAATCGCTTCGTGGCCCCCGACGCATCTCGCTTGGCCTTGATCGCCGGATACTCGGCATCGAGGCTGTCGATGAAGCCCCGCAGCCCCGCCGACGTCTCGGCCGAGATCTCATTCAAGCGCGCCGCGTCCTGAAACGTGAGATCGGGATACGCCTTCGTCAGGTCGGGCGTGGCCTCGCTATCCGACACGACCTGCGCGAGCGTGCGCTTGAGCGCCGCGAGATCGCAGAACGCGTAGCCGTTGATGAACTGGCCCGCGAGCTGAAAGAAGGCGCCG
Organism: Myxococcota bacterium; assembly: GCA_965250285.1. Taxonomy (GTDB): domain Bacteria; phylum Myxococcota_A; class UBA9160; order UBA9160; family UBA4427; genus CAYYSY01. The sequence continues at coordinate 5,511,611 of OZ252299.1, read as the reverse complement.
TGCGCCGCGTCGAGCTCGAACGCGGGCGACCCGATCGGCCCCAGCTTCTCGGGGTCGAGCCCGTCATGAAAGACGCGCGCGCGATGCTGCGCCGCATAGAACCAGTAGACGGCGCCGTCGCGGTCACCGAGGTCGTACGATCGGATCGCGGCGATGTACATCGGAGCGACCTGCAGCGTCGGCCAGCTGCCCTTCATCTCGGCGAGCGTCGAAGCGAGCACAGCCGGGTCGGTGGTCGCGAGCCCGTCGCTGAACTCGCCCGCCCGCACCACCGGCCCGTTCGAGTCGTAGTGCGGCGTCACGTAGATCGGCATGTCGGCGGCGTGAACGACCGAGGCCGGCACGAGCACGAGGATCGCGAGGGCGACCAGGACGGATCTCATGAGTTGCTCCAGCACGGTCGGTGATTCGCGCAGACGCGACCGTGCGACCGCGCAGCTCGGGCGTTGCACGACGCAAGCATCCCGTTCTGCGGCGAGTCTACGCCAGATGGGGAGCGCCGTGCGCTGCCGTTGAGATCGGCCGAGGGCGCGGGCAGGCCAGGCCAGAACCGCGGCCGCCAGGCGACGTGGCTCGCCGATCGGTCAGGGGGCCAGCGGCTCGCGGAACGTTTCGAGCGAGCGCAGGTCGGCCAACCCGCCCGCCGCGACCCGACGGTCGACGGCCTCGGCCATTCGCCGCGTGAAGATCGGACCGATCTCCGACCACCACCGGGCGCCCCCGGGCGTCGCGATCGAGGCGCAGAAGTAGGCGAGATAGGCCTCGTAGGTCTCGTCTTCGAGCGTGCCGGCCTCGTGCAGAGCGAACGCCCCTTGAAAGAAGAGCGCGTGATCGGTCTGGATCGCCGTATACAGATTCAGCTGCTCTTGCGGCAGATCGGGATAGCGACGCATGCCGGCCGTGAACGCGTTGCTGGCCCCGGGCTCGAGATAGAGACGATTGTGCGACCTGAAGCCGGCGACGATCTCCTGTCGGCTCGCCGTATCGACGGCGCGCGTGTTCTGTCGCACCTGCACAGCCAGGTAGACGAGCGTCACCACGACCGCGATGCCCCCGATGAAGTCACCGATGTTGCCGAGCGCGTCGAGCATCGAACTCCCGTGGATCCGGCTTGGTGGATCAGACCATCTCGAATGTCACGATGCTATCACGGCGCGGTCCGACGACACGGGCCGCCGCCGAGCTTCAGGCCTCCGCCGAGCCGCTGCGCCCACTCGACCTCGCAAGTACCCACGGCAGGACGGCGAAGAGCCCCAGCGAGACGACGTAGACCCATCCAGCGATCGGGTCACGCGTCTCGACGTAGTCCAACAGCGTGAGGCCCCGAAGCCACAAGACGACCGTGAACTCGATCGCGATCATCAACGCGAGGGCGAGCACGCCCGACCCGAGGTGGTGCAGGCGCCGCGGCGCCGGATACCGGCGGATCAGCCAACGCGCGATGAAGAAGAGGCCGGCCCACATGATCGGCGTCTCGATGAGCTCGGCCGCGCGTTCGCCGACCCGGGGCACCAGCCAAGGGACGCGGATCGCCCCGAGCACGAAGCCCAACCCGAAGGCACAGGCGAAATAGACGAGGGCGCGGCGGACCACATCAGCGGCCGGAGCGGCCGACTAGCGACGATCGTCCCGCGTCGAGCGCAGCGGTCGCAGCCGGCCGAGAAAGGCCACGCCGACGCCCGCGAGGCCGATGGCGAGCAACGTGACGAGCACGTGTTCGGGCTCGGTGAGATAGTGCGCAGCGCTGTCGCCGGGATGCGACGCACCGTGGCCGCCGTGCGCCGCGGCCGCGAGCGGGGTGACGAGCAAGGCGAGCACGCCGAGCATGAGAGAAAGCGTCTTGGCCACGAGTGTCTCCTGGGTTGGTTCGCTGGGCAGCGACCGCCTTGCGATGACGGGCACCGATCTGGCACGTCGGCTGCGAACGCCTCACACCCCGACATTCTATCACGGCCCGGTCTCGCCGAAGCCCCGGCGCGCTCGGCGGCGTGCGTCGGACCCGATCGCGCCCCGTGCCGATGCCGGCACGGGGCGCGACCTCGCCTCGTCTCGGTCGAGTCGGCGATGCGAGGCTCGTCGAACCCGGACTAGGCCTGCTCAGCGTCGCCGCCGCGCAGGATGACCGCGAGGGGGATCAGCGCCATGAGAATGACGAGCGCGACTCGACCACGCGCCCTCTCAATAACGCGATGCCGATCGAACCAAGCCCGGGCGTCGCGAAGCTTTCGGGCGAATACGACAAGGCACCGACGATCCGGTCAGAACTTGCCGTTGTCGTGCTCCCACTCTTCGGGCGGTGCGACGGCTTCGACGGTATCCCAATGCTCCACGATCTGGTCGGCCTCGGCGCGGTAGAGGTCGTAGAACGCGGTGTGCACCGCCGAGCGCGAGCCTTCGCACACCGTGAGCACGAAGTTGCCGCACGCCAGCGTGCGGTGAAGTCGGGTGTACGCCACCGCATCCAACCCGCTCGCCGCGCCTTCGAGTCGCGCGCGCAATGACGCGATGCCGTCGGCCGCGTCTGGGCTGTGCTCGGCGTAGTGACGTGCGTGGATGAATCGGTCGAGTCGATCGGTATCGCCCGCGATCCGAACGTCTTCGATGAACGCCCGAACCAGGGCACGGTTCGATTCGGTTCGGTCGAGGTCGATCGCTCGCGTCGGGCCATCGACCATGCTTCGGCCCGACGCGTTGGGCCCCTGCCGCGGCTGAATGTTGTCCCAATGCTCGACGGCAAAGTCGCCCTCGAAACGAAACACCTCGAAGCCGATTCGGCGGGTCGCGAAGTCGTACTCGGTGTGACCGAAGACGAAGTCACCGTCGGCGAACGCCCGAACCACGTTGACCCGCGGCGCCGTCTTCGACAGACGCGCAAAGAGCGCGGCGAGCCCCTCGCGCCCCGTCTGCGTTTGCGGGTTGTGCTGAATGTACTGCGCCGGGCTGATCACCGAGACCGCGTCGGGGTCACCGGTCTCGATGCCCTTCAGAAGCGCCCGAATGCGTGCGACTCGATCGGTCATTCAGGCCACCCCATGCGTTCGAAGAAAGGCGCGTGTCCACCCACCTTCATTCGCCAGACGCCGCCGCACGTTCAGTCGCCGGCGACCGATTCGACGCGGCCGACGTGCGCCCATCCGGGTGCACGATCTCATATGCGCCATCGGTTCGGATGTAGAGCACGCTGTCGCCACCGGGGGCCGCCGCGACGCGATGAAGCGCATCGCCCCTCGAGCCGAAGTAGCTGCCAGGCTCGAGCGAAGCGCCCCCCGCTTCGCCGACCTGCAGTCGGCCCCGGATGACGACCGCCCGAAACGTGTCGCCCCGACTGTGAATCGCCCCCTCGAAGCCTGCTGGCAGCGAGAGGAAGGTGCCATTCGACTCACCCGGTTCGAGGCGGCCCCACAAGAAGGCCTGCTTTGGCCCGCCGGCTGTAGCGGGCATGCCCAGGGGCGTCACCCAGACGATGTTCGACACGTCGAGGTTGACGGGCCGCTCGCCGGGGTCGAAGGCCTCGCTGGGCGGGCGGACGAGGTACGGGCCCTCGTCGATCTCGACCAGCGCCATGTTGTTCGCGCCCTGGGCGGCGGTGATGTGTACCTCGCCCTTGGGCTGCGTCCAGAACGATCCAGCGGGCGTCCACATCGGTGCGGCCTCGGGATCATCGTTGTGAATGAGCCCACTGATCACGACGGCCCGGTAGGTCGCGTTGTGAATGTGGGGCGGCGACGAAAAGCCATCCTCGAAGCGAGCGAGAAAGCCCGTGGGCACGGCGGCGTTGCGATCGCCCCAGAGCGTGCCGGCCCTCGGGCTCTGATCGCCCCTTGCCGGGTTGAGCGCCTCCCACTCGACATCACCGATCGCAACCACCTCGGCGGTCGACTCGGGCGGGGGGTTCCCTTCGGCCGGCCGAGTCTCGAAGGCCGAGCAGGACCAAGCCGCGAGGCCGACCAGAACGAGCGCGTGCAGGCGCATCAACGCATCTCCTCGCCATTGACGAGCTCGGCCGGTTGGTCGGTCGGCCCCTTCGGCAGCGACATGTGCTCGCCCGGGCACGTCGCCGTCGCGACGATGATCGCAAACACGCTGACGATGATCAGGAACGCGAGCAGCTCAGAGAAGCTCGGTACGCGCCAGGCCACATCATGGAGCGCATCGGGGCGTTGGCCATCGGGCGACGGCGGTGCATTCGGATCGCCGAGTGAGGTCAGCCGCGTTCGATCCGACTTCAAGCGACGACGCCGCGTGCCTTTCGTCGGCAGCTTGAACTTGTACCGACTGATGGCCACCTCCTGCCACCGAGGGGGCGTCGTTCAATGGCAAACGGCCTTGAGCACTGCGGCGATGACGCCTTGGACGACTCGACTCTACCACGCCCCTCTCGCGAGACAGAGCGAGCGAGCCAGATGCAACAGGACGTCAGTCTCCTGAAGACCGACCTTCGCGCGCCAGGAACGCTGCGACCGCGCGCGCGCAGAGCCAGGAAGACCCCGATGCCGATCTGAACGGCCGCGCTCGTGAGGTCGCCCACTCCCCACGCGCTCCACCCCGAGAGCTGTTCGAAACCGGGCACCGGTACGACGATCGCGTACAGCTTGGCGGCGAAGCCATGGCTCCCCGTGATCACGAACCAGATCCCAACGGCCGCGACGAGCGCCGGGAGGACGGTGCGAAAAGAGACATCCGAGTCGATGGGAGGCTCGTCGGGGAAGAGCCACTCCGCGATCCGTTGCGCCCGCACGACCAGAAAGACACCCGGCGCGGCGACCAGAAACACGTACCACGCCACCAGCCAGACCTCGATCTCGCCCCGATCGGCGAACTCTGGAGACTGCTGAAAGATCAGGAGCGTCGAGAAGATCGCACCGAAAGGCGCAAGCATCAGATAGAGGCCGAGCAGCACGAATGCGAGCCTTGCGAGTGCGCTCACGACGATCTCCCACGGCTTGGCGCCCGATCGGTGCAGCCTGATCGCGGGCCCGCTTCGCCCGCAGCCATCGAGCCCGAGGCGACCTCGAGCCCAAGACCCCAAATAGCTCGCGTCCGGTGTGCGCGCAGGGGACCTCCCCCGACCAGATCCGGCGCAGTCGAGAGAGGCTCCGGTTCGAGTCGCTGACAGGTCGAAACTGCCATGTGATCACGCAACCGTCGAGCGCCTGAGGACTTCCTTCTCGACGTACTCGCGGAACTCGTCCGGGTACTGGTCTGCGTACTGCGACCAGAACCGGCGCCCGCCCCGCGTGTTCAGGAACACTCCAATGCTCCGGCTTCGGCGGGCCAGCGTCGAGCGGGACGCCGAGCCGAGCAGGATCTCGTCGTAATGCTGCGCTGCCGCCCCGACATGCTGGCCAAGCAGGAGGGAGAAGCGCACCGAGTCTTCGGGCGAAAGCGAGTCGGGATCAGACAGAGCCGCAACGAAGAGCCGCGCAACATCTTCGTTTTCGACGATCGCCATCAAGAACGGATTCGAGGCCTGCTGCTCATGTCGCCTCGATTCCGAGCGGAGCGCGCGCGTGTTCGCACGAATCTGGATCGCCAGATACACGAGCGTCACCACCGTCGCGATGGCAGCGACCAGCTCCCCGATACTGCCGAGATCCTGGATCGACACGTGCGCCACCCGTCGGTCGGCGCCACTTGATTCGTCCCGGGCTCCCGACGAATCGATCGGCGCGAAGGAGACGCGAAGCGTACCACGGGTGGGTCGCCGAGAAGTCGCGGTGAGACAGGAGGGATGGCTCGCGGTATGGCCGCCCACCCTGCTCGGCCGCGAGCGCGAGCGGCACGGTCAGAGCGCGACCGGAGCCGCCCGGCTTCGAGAGCACCGATCGCATCCCGCCCGACTCCGCCGGCGCCGACGAACGGGCAACATGCTCTACGGCGCGGGCAGGTCGTCGACGAAGTCATCCGTCGATTGTTGCTGGGCCATCCGGGGCAATCCGTCGTTCATGCACACCCAGTCGACGGCGCTCTCGACCCACACGTGTCGATCGGGTTCGATCCGATTCGGATCGTCGAACGTCATGATCTTCACGGCTTTGAATTGCTCGAAGGCGACGTTGCCAGAGAAGAGCTGCGAGCCACACGTGCCGCAGAACTCACGGAAAGTCATGTTGCCGCTATCCGACGTGCGCTCGTAGCGAACCGGCGAACCCCGAGTGAGTCGAAGCTGCGCTGGCTGAACGATGATCAAAGCAGCATAGGGAGCGGCGTGCGCCTTCTGGCAATTTCGGCAGTGGCAGAGGTATGCCGAGCCAGGAGGATCGACGACTTCGAACCGAACGTCACCACAGAGACACCCGCCCGAGATCGATTCTCGCATGGCAGATCGAGTCCTCGTCGAGCCATCGCGTCCCGCTCGACCATCGAGCGTTCGACGTTGGCAAGGTTGCCGCACTACGCAGCGGGCAGCGAGGCCTCGATCCCTGGAGCGACCTGCTCGACCACGCTCGCAAAGGCACTCGTATGCATCGAGCTGAACCGCTTCCAGTAGTAGGTGCCACCCGGCTGGGCGAGGAACATGCCGAGCGTCCTCAACTGAGCATTCCAACGCTCGTCGGTGAGAAGTCCCCGCTGGTGCATCAAGAGACACTTCTCGACCGTCGCGAAGGCGGTGCCCATCAAGAAGAGGAACCGGACGAGATCATTCTCTGCCAGCTGCTCGGGATCGCGAAGGCCTCGTGAGTAGAGACGTGCCAAATCAGGGTCGCGTGCAACTTCGAGCGTCCAATCATTGATCAGCGTCTCGCGAACGGCTTGCGCGCGAGAGACTTCGAGGGCCTGTTCCACGTGCCGTCCGTTCTGACGGATCTGATAAGCGAGATAGATCAGCGTGACGACGACGGCGAGGCCGCCCACGAAGTCGCCGATGTTGCCCAATGCATCGAGATCCACCGTGACCTCCTGACTCGAGATCGAGGCTCCGCTGCTCGCGTAGCGATGGCATAGCCACTTTTAGCCTGCCGACACGCAGGATCCTACCACGCGGCTACGCGTCGAGACCCCCTCTCGCCCTTTGCCTCTCAGCCGCGTCGCTTTCGCGCGACGACGGCGAACTCGGCGCCGCCCGCGTCGAAGGGCCGACCGGCCACGTCGCCGTAGAACGCCTCGACCTCGAAGCCCGAACCACGGATCTCGGCTTCGAGCGCGGTGGCGCTGAAGTACTGCAGCCAGTTGTAGACGACACGCGTGCCCGTGGAGTCGATCAGCGTGTACTTGTCGAGCAAGACCCCTTCGCGTTCGTACTTGAAGGTCCCCAAGAACCCGTAGTACTCGTCCGGTGACCAGAAGCCATCCATCAGGTTGACCTCGAAGGTCTGCCTTTCTTCACACTGATGGAAAGCGTTCATCGAGTACACGTCGAGCAGAACCGAACCACCGGGCCGAAGCACGTCCCGAAACTTCGCGAGCATGTGCCTGCGCTGGGCGGGGCTGAGTGCGCAGAAGTCACACATGATCATCAGAACGAGATCGAACGAACCCGTAGCTTCGAACTCGAGGTAGTTCTGGTGGACGTAGTCGATTGCGAGACTCTTCTCTCGGGCCACTTCTCGTGCGTACTTGATCGAGCGCAGCGAGAAATCCACGCCCGTCACCCGGGCGCCTCGCGCAGCCAGCCGCTCGGCGTACAGCCCGGGGCCGCAGCCGAAGTCGACGACCTTCGTACCGCGGCCGACCTCGAAGCGGTCGCTGATCCACTCGACCGAGCGATCGATGAAGTCGGCTCGGCGCGACGACACGTCGGCGTTCTCGTCGAGATGAAACGCGAGCATTCGCGCCGACGTGTGCGGGTTCGTCCACAGCTCGGCGGCGGTGTACACCGCGAAGGGCTCGGGCCGGGCAGTGATGCTCTCGAGTGCTGAGAACAGGTTGACGTTCGACGGCATGAGTTCAGGGATGAAGCTCGAAGAAGTGGGTTTCAGCCAAGGCGCCAACGGGCTCGGCGACCGAAGGTCACGCCGACATCTTCGCGACGAAGGCCTCGGGTTCGGCGAGGGCCTCGCGAATCTCGGCCGCAATCGACCCACCGCCCACAGAGACGGCCACGATGCAACCGCTCGAATCCTGGTAGCCCGTATCGGGCCAGGCCGTGCAGAGCAAGAAGAAGAGCGCCTCCGACAGGGTCTCACCCCCGTGCGATGTCGTCATGATGACGGAGCCATCCGACGTGGGTGCCTCGACAAGGAGCGTCAGGTCGTCGATCAAAGCGTGCACACGCGAGCAACCCGGCCCCCAGCACACGAAATACGATGCACCGCGCTCGATGAGCGAGTTCGCAAGCATCGAAATCTCACCGTCCGATGCAGAGGTGAAGTCGGCGGCGAGCAGACAGAGGAAGTGATCCGTAGGGAGGCGCGTCGTGGCTGCGCAGGGCTCGAACCGCGGCAGGTCGAGCGCGAACAAGACCCGATCGAAATGCTCTCCGACTCGCTCCAGCACTGTCTCTCGTCGCCTCGCCTTCAGCAGGAGCCGCGTCGCGAACACCCGACGCGGCGGCTCGTCTCGCTCACTTCGGCGGCAGTCTACCACGCGCGCGCAACCGCGAAGAACGAGCCAGGATGAAGCGCCGGTCCGTCAGGACGTCCCATTACTGAGCGAGGTCGAGACGCCCACCCGCAAAGCATGCGAGCTCGCGCGGAACCCGAACCCGCGCGACGGATTTCGCGGCGATAGCCACTCTCTTCTCGGGGATCGAGTCATCAACTAGGCGGTAGCAGGCGAGCTCGACCGTCGGACCCTCACCGTAGACGAGTGTCAACCACGGGAACGAAAGCGGCCCCCTCGACCCCAGATGCAGCCCCTCGATCCAGCGCTTGAAGATCTTGGTCGAGTATCGACTCATGACGTCCGAGGGGGCACACGCCGTATCGACCTGAGGCGGCAGCTCAGAGAACGAAGGGCACGCTCGGGGCGTTGCCATCGAAGGCGTCCGACATGAGCCGAAGGTCAGAGCAAGCACGATCACGCAAGCCAAGCGCCACGATCCAGATCGCATCGCCGTCACCCAACGATCGACGTCCAGCCCCTTGCACCGATCTGGCACAGTGGCGATGTACGCCTCGGTCGAAGTGAGCCTACCACGCGCCGCTCTGCCGAACGCGCGAATCCCTCGGCGGCCACGCCGCCTGTCGGGGCCAAAAAGTCAGAGCAAGTGATCAACCGCGCCTACTTGCCGAAGGGGCTGGTCGAGATCTCCGCGTCGCAGTAGAGACACTTGACGTGTCGCGCGTTGATCGTTCGACCGCATTCTGGACAGTCGATGGGGGGCGGCTTCGCTCGATTGTTGCGGTGACCGTCGTGAAGGTCGACTGAACGAACCTTCTCGATCAGCTGCTCGTCCGTGGCGCCCGTGTGATCTTGCAGAAGCTCCCACATCGCAAAGGCCACGAGGTTCAGACGATCGACCTCCGCCTCGAGGTCGCGAACACTCCGCTGCGCGGCGCCTGCTTTTCGGCTTGCTCGACCGGCCGCGAGCGTGTTCTTTCGAATCGCTCTGTTCTGGAAGAGGTCTAGGAATAGATCAGCCATGACTCATGTGCGCTCGGCCGCTCAGCAGATGCGGCGTCCAGCCCCATGCACCGATCTGGCACAGTGGCTGGCATCGCCCAAGACGATCGGGATCGTATCACGAGGGGAACAGGCCGAGCCCTGGTGCTCGCGCTCCGATCCCGAACCGATCCGCCACGCGCCTCGACCGCACGTCAACCCGCGAACGACTTCCAGAAGACGACCTTGTCGTCGCCGGCACCGTAGTAGTCGCGGATTCTGGCTTCTTGTACGTAGCCACACCGCACGTAGAACGCACGCGTCCGTTCGAATCCCGGCGTTCCCGATGTCTCGATGAGCATGAGCCGAGCGCCTGACTCGGTCGCCACCGACTCTGCATACTCGACGAGCGACGCACCCAGGCCCGAGCCCTGATGGTCAGGGGCAACCGCGAGCATGTAGAGATTCCAGACGCCCTCGGTGAACGGTTCGGGCGCGAAGTACGCAACGCCCGATACCTGATCGCCGTCGTGGGTGACCCAGTGGTGATCAGGCCCCGATTCGCCAGCCAGAAACGATTCGAGCATGGCTTGGACATCGCCGAGCTCGTCGGCTGCGAACAGCCCGCTCTCCTGGGCAACCGAAAGCACGGCAGAGACGTCGCTCGGGCCAACCGGTCGCATGCTTTCAGGGCTCCTGCGTATGACGCGTGGGTTCCAGGCACTCGATGCGAGTCGGGCACCCGATGTTCGAGAGCCCAACGTCGTCGGCGCGACGTTAGTCGGGCGTATCCGAAGGCCGGCCGAGCAGGAGCACCAGGAAGAACATGAACGCGTTGATCAAGATGCCCGCGATGCCCAGGAGGTAGGGCCACGATTCGGCCAGATAGAGATTGGCGATCTGGAACAAGATGATGCCGGCGTTCCAGACGGCCGAGATATTGGGCGCGATCCTGCCGAGCCCGAGTCGCCTGAGCTGACGGATGCGATAGACGACGGTCGACGTGTGCCAGACGAGGAGAACGAGGCTCGAACCACGCCAGACGATCTCTCGACCCACCCCGGCCTCGAACAGGATGATGGGCAGCCATGAGAAGAGGACCGACACACCGGATGCGACCAGCAGCATCCGCAGGAGCAGTCGATCCTCGGCCGCCCACGCGCTCAGGTCGCGATGGCGAATCGCCGCAATGATGCCGGCGAACCCGGCGATGCCGATGGCGACCTCGGTCGCAGACGAGAGAAACGTCTCTGCCGTCACGGATGGTGCCTCGCAGTCGGCGTTCGGCGGCAGCACAAGGTCCTGCGCCGGACCGTCGAAGATTGGAACACCGACATTCTACCGAGAGCAGCCGCCATCGCGTGACCCGACCCGCGGCAACCCTTCGCTAGGCGGTCGACTCGAGCTCGGCGCCTGGGCCTGGTGCCGTCCTCTTGATATCGAGCTCGCGTTCGACGAAGGCACGAAACGCCGGCGGAAGCGTGTGTGAGAACCGGCGCCAGAACTCGGCGCCCCCGCTGGTTTCGAGGAACATCAGCTGACCGCGCGCGTTCTCCATGAAGTGGCGTTCGTCGAGGATCCCGAGCGTCACATCGTGATAGTTGCGCGACGCCGCGCCGACGATCAAACCCAGAACCCATGCGAATCTCGCCTGATCGAGGGGCGTCAGGTCTTCATGACGGCTCAACCCCGTGACGAAGAGTTCGTTGAGAGCCGGGTCCTGCGCAAGCGCGAGAACAACCGGGTCATTGTCCCGGGTCCCGCGCGCCGCTTCGGCCCGGGTCGCCTTCGAGAGCTGACGAATCTGAATCGCGAGGTAGCCGAGCGTCACGAGGGTGGCGATCGCCGCCACGAACTCGCCGATGCTCCCGAGATCTTGAATCGTCACGTTCGGCTGCCTGGCGAGTCGGCGTTCAGCAGCTCGCGCCCGTCTGGCACAGCGACCGTGCACGCCTTGGACGCGGAAAAGTCTACCACGACCCATGTCGTTTGAGCGCTGGCGAGCCCAGTGCAAACACCCGCTAGGCGTCGGCCGAACCCTCAGCCCGATCCCGACTCGCTTCGATGATGTCACTCAGCTGCTGTTGCAGACGATGGTGGCCCCACCAGATTCGGCCATGGCTCGGTTCGGGCAGAAATCGGATCTGATCGACGCCTACGCCCAGCTCCAGAACGAGCACGAGGTGGGGCAGACCAATGGCCCCTTCGGATACGTACGCGACTTTCTCGAACGGGAACGAGATCACGCGGCCGCGGCGTTCGGCCGTGAAGCCCGACTCATCCATCGAGACTCGCCAGAAGAGAAGACCCGAGAGACCCAGCGGCACGAAGACCACGGTCGCGAGCAGAAGAAACGGATCGATGATGGGCATCACGACGGCAACCGTGAGGCACATCGCCGAGTACACCCACACCGTGCTCGGTCGAGCGGTCAGCTCCGTTCGCATGGGCCGAATCGCACCGTCTGACGGTCGGCGACCGCGTCGCTCGCTCACCTGGCGCAGCGACGGTCGACGCCTCGAGAGTCGAGACGCTACCACGACGTGATCGGACGCAGTCAGAAGCACCAGCAGTGCAGAGGCTCGACACGCAGGCACGAGATCGAGCCAAGGATCGAGCTCGCCGCGCTCGAGTCGATGGGCGAGAACGGTGGTGGGGCACGGCCCTGCACCGCGTCGAACGAAGCCTCGAGAGCCGCGACTTGCCCCCCCAACCGCCCGAAGAGCGATGCGACGCCCGCCGCATCGGCGCGTCAGTCGGGGTTCGCAGAGACGGCCCGGTTCAGCAGACCGACGAAGTTGACCAGCGCCAGCACGAGCTGAAACCCCAGGGCGACCGCCATGGGCCAGAACACGGCGAGCGAGACCGCGTTGACGACGAGCAGCAGGCTGACGGCCACACCCGAGCAACCGACGACGACCAGATGCAACCGATTGACCTCGCCCTGTGGAAGATTGGATGCCTGCCGCATGCCGTGAGAGAAGAACAGAACGAAGAGCGCTGCGTAGAGCGCGCTCGCGACTCTCCAGACGGTCTCCGCCGGCAGATCAGACGCGAGAAGCACGAGCGCGAAGCCCGAGATTCCGATCGGCGCAAAGCTCGCGTTGAGCAGCCCCCTCAGTCGCAGCCGGTCGACGGATGTCCACTCGCCGGCCTGCCTTCGCCCGAGCACGACGACGATGCCCGAGAACCCGGCGATGGCGATGCTGACTTCGATCGTCAGAGAGAGAACATCGCCGGGGTGCACGCTCGCTCCCTCGCAGATCAGCGCTCGGCGTCGGGGCACAACTTTGCACCACGACGGCCGAAGCCGCTCGGTCGGCGAGCGTACCACCATCGACCCGTCGCCGGGGCGGCCATCGACGCTGCGGCCGGTCTCACGAGGCGGACGCCCGTGGCCCGCTCTGTTGCGCTCGCTCGACGAGCGCTGCAAACGACCGAGCGTACGTCGGACCGTACGCGTCCCAGAAGGCCGAGAACCCGGGCTGCGTCACCAGCCAGGCGAGCTGCAGCTCGCGCGCTTCGCGCTTCTCGTCCGTGATCGCGCCTTCGGCGTAGAAGTCGTGAGACTGCTCGATCACGCCGAGGAAGGTCGCGATGATGGCATCCGATCGAAGCTTCTCTGGTTCCGAGAGGCTGTCTCGATCCGTGAGACAGCTCCAGAAGAGGCGGTTGACTTCGGCATCTTGAGCCAACAGCGCCGACAGGCCCGTGTTCGCTTCGGACAGAGACGCTGCGGCCGACGCACGCACCGTGGACGTGTTCACGCTGATCTGTCGCGCGAGATAGACGAGTGTCGCGATGACACCGAGCGCGCCGAGCAGCTCGGCGATCGCACCCACAGCTTCCCAGTTCATGGAGGGCCCTGCCGCATGATGCACCGGCGCCCAGCGGCTCGAGCCGACGTGGCACGGCAGCCGGCGACGCCTCGGTTCTCGAAACCCGACCCCCGACCGATGCGCTCGATGTCGAAGCGCAATCGGCGAGCCCACCGGCCGGGTTCCCCGCCGCCAAGAGGGCCGTACCCGACTAGGGTTGACTTGCGACCGCCCACACGACCGCCAGCCAGAGCGCCAAGAGCACCGCCCAGCTCGCGAAGTATGCGGCGATCCGGTGATTGAGCGTGTTGCTCGTCGTGTGGACCCAGGTGTGGGCCACCCGCGACACGACGTAGAGCCATGCGAGCACCAGTACTGCGGTCGAAGACGGCGCCGCAATCATGGCGGCCAGGCAGGCGACGTAGAAGAGCGTCGGCGCCTCGAAGAGGTTCGAAAAGTTTCGAGAGAGCTGGGCCGTCGCAACAGGCTCGCCGCCCTCCTGATACGTCTTGAAGTACCGGGCGTCGGCTGCCCCTGAACGAACGGCCGACATGCGCCCCGCGAAGAGGCGAAAGAGGGTCAGGGCCGTGAGGATGACCATGGCGAACATGGGGTAGACGAGTGAATCGAACTGCACGGTCTCGACTTCTTCATCCACTGCCCGCGAAGACGGGCGGGGCTCGACGAATCGGCGTTCGGCGGCCCGCCACAGCGCTGACCGGCCCCGATCCTGAAAATCAAGTATCGCCCCAGTCGGCACCCGAGGTCAATCGAAGCCGTGGTGTGCTCGCCCGCTTCCGCATGTCGTCGAGTGGCTCGTCACGGCTACGTCAGCGGCTGTGCGGAGATGATCTCGGCGACTGATTCGACGTAGAGACAGAAGAGGCCCGATCCACGCGCGAAGGCCCCGGCACCGAGCCACGCCCACGGGTTTCCCTCGACTCTTTCTGTCTCGGCTTCGTCCATACCGCTCAACGACCGGCGGTCAGGGCGAAGCAAAACGCGACGACCTGTCCTGCCCCAGCCCGAGAGAGTCTGGGGCCACTCGCAGCCAGATCGAATCGAAACGACCGATCGCTGATTCGATGAGACGGCTGCTCGGGCGGGTCACTCTGCTTCAGCACGCGATCGAGTCACATGCGAAACCGAGCTCAGCTTCGCGCCTGCCACGCTCGATGGCCCCAAACCAGGGCTCCAACGACCCAGGCCAGTCCGATCGAGCCGCCCAGATAGAGGTTCATCGCACCCCCCGGTGCCAGAAAGCCGCTTCGCCCGAACACAGTGATCGTCTCGATCGCCTGCTCGACGAAGAGTGCGACGCTGAGCCAGGCGAACCAGCGAGGAATCGTCGCATTCGCCCCGAACCCGAGCAGGATGAAGGGCAACGCCATCGTCATGGTCGAGCCGTTGATCACGGGCCCCCAGTACTGCGGAATGACGAACAGAAGCTCAGCCACGGCCGGATCGAGATTCTCCGGACGAAATGCCAACCCGGCCCAGAACCAAGCCTGCACCATCCCCGTGACGACCCACATGAGCACGCCGCCGAACAGGATGTAGCGGTGCGGGCTGGGAAGCAGCCCCGTCAGCATGGCGCCGAACACGGTCAGCCCGAGGGCCGCGAACGCAGCCGTCCATGCGTAGATCTGAGCGGCCGTTCCGTTGTTGGTGAACCAGGCGACGATCTCGGCACCGGTCGATTCCACCGTCGGAGGATCCTGCCCCAGCGCGGCGAAGCTTGCGACGTAGAAGACGATCCAGCCGATGCCGCCCCACAGAATGAGGCTCGGCGCGTGTCTCGTGGGTGTCGGATCCATCATGCCTCTCATAGCGGTTCTCGAAGCCACTGCCCGTTGAGCGGTTGGCGCTCGGCGGCGTGAAGCGACCTGGTTCGCAGCGTCTGAGCGCATCGAGAAGGCGGCAGTCTACCACGACGCGATCTCGCCTCAGCGAGCGCAACTCGGCTGCAACGGCGCATCAAGTCGAGAAGGTGCGAACGAGTCGTGCGAGGAACATCAACAGGGGCCAACACAGCCAGACCCACGACAAGCCCAGCACGATGCGGGGCGACGAGGGTCGGTCGATGTAGCTCGAGAGAGTGAGGTGCCCGACGGCGCTCGAGAACTGGTTCGGATACCAGACCAACAAGAGCGGCAACGCGTGGGCCACGATGATCCGAAGTGGATGCACTGCGACGCCGGAGAGCAGGTACGCATTCGCGGCGAGAGCCGGAACGCTCGCGGCGCGGCTCAGCCAAACCGTGCCGGGCGATAGCGGGGTGTAGCCAACCCGCTTTCCGCCGTCGTCGATTTCGAGCAGCGCAGCGGCGAGCTCGCGCCGCTCTTCAGGCGTCGCGTTCTCGGCGTACCTTCGAATCGCTTCGATCTGGTCCCAGTTCAACTCTGGCGACCTGGCGGTGGGCGATCACCCACTCGCGGCGCCCTCGCCCACGGCGGCCCTACGCCTCGAACACTCGGGAGACTAACACGAGCCGACATCGCCTCGGCGGAAGCAAGGCGGCTGCCCTCATTCGCTCCGCTCGTCATGCGGACGCCCCTCGAGGTTGTAGAGCATGCCACCCGAGGGAGCCGTCGGGTCCGAGACACCTGCACGGAGCGTCGTCGTGACGGTTCGTCCTGCAATGGTCGTCGGGTGCTCCCGCTCAGTCGCCCGCCGTGCCCTCAGGTAGAGCACCGACAGGGAATTCTCGTCTTGCCATTCGAGATTGGCCCCATATGCGTTCTCAGAGCGGACCGCTCCGTACAAGCTCGCGGTCTCGCGCCCCGTGCGCCAATGCCAATCGTGACGTGTCAGGATCACTCGATATCCGAACGAGGTGGTCGCACCGCCGTTGGTTTCGACGAGAACCGCGTCGACGCGACCATTGGGCGAGGGGACTCTGACGACTTCGGACTGACCGAAGATCGAGAAGAGCGCGACGGGGACAAGAGCACAACTCGTGAGCAGTGCGAGAGCTGAGACTATGACCCAAGCAAGTACGCGAGCGATTCGAGCGCCCATCACGCCACCCAGCGGTCGGCGTTCAGTGGCTTGCGCCGACCTGGCACAGCCACTGACAACGCCTCTGACTTCTCAGCTTGACCATGACCCGACTCACCCAGATCGACAACGCATCTGCTGCGATGGTTCGTCAGGTGGCCGTGACGTGCGGGGCTCGCAGAGAGATCTCGCGAAGCAATGCGGCCCAGATTTCTGAAGAGAACGACCACTGTGAAACCGAGAAGCCTGACGTCTCGAGCGAGCTGAACTTCACGCTCCGAGAGAGACCCTTCGACGAGCCCACCGATGAGAGAGCAGACCACGGGATACTGATCACGTCACCGTACGAGTTGAAGCTGATCGCATGCTCACCGACCTCGATCCTTTCAGTCGAGTGAGGGCTAAAGGCAGCAAGCCAGACGGTCGTGACGACCGGGATGAGAACGGCCATGGCCAAGCTCGAGACAATGACACCCGAGTTTGGCGCCCATTCACTGAGTGAGTAGACGAGCAGCACCCCCACGGCGAGACCAAGAAGGCCGTCGACGGTCGTCACGGCACGCTTGAGCAGCTGGCGACGTTTCGGGGATGTGAACTGCAATGCCGCCCGCCCCTTCGCGCTCGGCCTTCAGCAGCGTGGCGCGACCTCGCACCGCGGTGCTGAACACCCCGAACACCCTCGACACCCTGACAACAGCCAGCCTACCACGACCGATCCGACAGAAGCGGTGTCACGTTCGCTGCGAGAGCCGGTCAGGCGTCGACTTGCTTGTGGCCTCGACCCCACCTGTGCCCACAGCTGGCGCACTGCCAGTGCTTGCGCGGAAAGAAGAACGGCACGCCGAACAAGAGAGAGGGCACCAGCGACCAGAGGGAGTATCGGCTGAGCGTCACGTCGAGAGAAGAGCACGCTGGACACGGCTCTTGCTCGGCTGGCGCTGCGAGCGGGGCCCGAAGCAGCTCGAGAGCAGCCTCTTCATCGGCTCGAGCAACCGCGACTCGAGCACCGCCGAGCGCGTTCGAGTACCGCCAGTCGATGCCGATCACAGTCTCATCGAAGACGAATGCCTCGATTGACTCGGCTTCTAGCAGGCCTCGCGCAAGGTGCGCCTCCCACGGATCTCTGAATCGGGCAACCGTCTTCACCCGTTGAGACTCCGCGGCTGCTGCCTAGCAGTCGGCGCTCAGCATCGTGCGGCAGACTGGCTCGCAGCGGCTGAGCGCCTTGGAAAACAGGCATGCTACCACGGCCTGGCCTCGCCTCAGCGGTTGCGACTCTGCTGCGGCGGCTTCATGGGCGGCTCGTTAACGGCTAGAAGACTCCACGCGGTCGATGGCCGCCCCATGAAAGAAGACCTGTTCATCGTCGGTTGCATAGGCCGCCAGCACCGAGCTCCGAACGCGCTCGGTCTCGAAGTCGATGTGCAGAGTCACGAACCCGCGCGCATCGGGTTCGTGCCAGTTCACGAAGAACTGATCGTCGCCGACCTTGCGTGCACGGTAGGCAAAGTCACGACCCGATTCTCCCTCGAGCGGACCCGCGAGCCACTCGAAGCTCACGCGTCCGCCCGCGAAGGCGACGCGAACAGTGCCCATCTCGGGGTAGGTGTACACCATGCGGGTGCCATCGAGCGCATCGGTCAGTGAATCGTCCACAACCTGCGACCTCTCCCTGTGGCTGCGCTGCGCGTGCAGCGGTTTTCGACGCTCAGGGCTTCGGGTCTCGCTGCTGCGCAACAGGTCAGCGCGCGGCGACCGAATGGCATGAACGCCGGCCAAGCTTCAATGATCCGGCCCCCCTTCGCAGGTGCAAGCTCACTGCCATGGCCTTCGCGAGGGCACACGTCGACTCGTCTCAATTGCGAGACTCGAGGCGCGTACACGCTCGAACCACCCGTAGGCCACATGCACACACGATAAGACCGTAGATCGAGATGAGAATCGGTACCGATCGAGGCTCAGCCCCTCGAAGCCCGAACATCGAGAAGGCGTAAGCGAGCCCAACGAGCGAAGTCGCAAGCGAGAGAAGCACCACCAGCGCCAGGGAAGTGCGGGGGACGTACTCAAAGGCAACCGTCGAGAACGCGAGGAGCGCGACGAGAGCGATGCTCGAAACGACCCAGTACGAGAACGCACCCTTGAACTTGCTCTCTGTGAGCACCATGAGAGCGAGCACCAAGGCGATGCCCGCACTGACGATCAGGCCTCTCAGGTCGCCGAGCTCGACTGGACCGGTCGACCCCGGGCCACGAGCCCATCTGAAGCGAAATCGGTAGGGATAGTCGACGATCGTCTCGACCTCCGCTGTCGCCTTCGAGCGGTGGGCGCTCGGCGGCTTGCGGCGGCTCGCCGCAATGCGTGCTCACGCCTTCGAAGCCGTGATTCTACCACGCGCGCTCCGACGACAGCGCAGATCAAGCAGAGTCTGGCTGCGGTGCATCATCAATCGATGCATCGACGAAGCGAACGAACTCGGGGTCGAACACTCGCTTCGCCTTCCCCCACCACTGCCGCGCGCCGGGCCGGCCGGCGATCCACGCCATGTCGGCGAGCACCTGACTGAAGATCTCGTGGTTGCGAGCGCGATACTGCGACTCGAAGACCGAGTAGAGCGTCTGCATCAACGCGCCGAAACGCCATTGGTCTTCCTCTGAGAGCGCATCCAGATCCTTCAGACCCTGTCGGTAGAGGCGCGATATGTCGGGATCCTGCGCAATCGCCAACCGAAACTGCTGGAGATCGCCGACGATCGCCTGATACGTCGCTTCGCGCGAGGACTTCGTGTTCTGGCGAATCTGGACGGCGAGGTAGGCCAACGAGGCGAAGACCGCGATGGCCCCTGCGAGCTCTGCGATTGCGCCGACTGCATCCCAGTTCATCTTTGAGCTTCTGCCTGACGGTCGGCGTTCAGCGGCGTGGCGCCACCGGGCACCGGGGCTGCTGACACCCGAGAATTCGAGACTCTACCACGCGCGTGATCGCAGCCCCGGAGCCACACCCGCGGCCACCGCTGGTCAGGCCGCGCGCGCCGCTGCGTAGAGATTCGCGGTGTACTCGACGTCGATCGTGCCTCCGTGACTCGAGATCACCTCGGAGAGGGCGCGCAGCAAGGATTCTCGCTGATCTCGAGGGAGAAGCCGATGATCGGAGTGTGTCCGCAGAAGATCGCAGTAGTCGTCGGCCGAGTACGATTCCGACCACGGATAGTGACGACGTTCGACCGGCTGGAAGTGGCCCGAAGACGAGAAGAGCTCGGCCACCGGCCCCCCCTCTGCGTACCAGCGTGTCACCGGCGGGCCAGACAGAGTCGGCGCATGTCGCGCGTAGACTGCATCGACGGCATCATCGATCGACGATCGCTCCGAGCCATGTGCATTGCCGACGACCGCGAGCACGCCCGAGCGGGTCAGGGCCTCGGCGGCCTTGGCAAAGCCCACCTCTGGCTCGACCCAGTGGAACGCCTGAGCGGACACCACCAGGTCGAAGGCGCCGGGTTCGCTGGGCCACGCCTCGAACGTCGACTCGACGACTTCGACACGCGGGAAGGCTTCGAGCTTCTGCCGTGCGAACGCAGCGATCGCAGGACCGGGTTCGAGACACAGGATCGAGTAGCCCCGCTCGGCGAGGGGAACCGTCAACTGACCGGTCCCACAGCCGATCTCGAGAACTCGACCGCCGGCTGGAAGCCCGGAGATCGCGACGAGATCGTCGCAGAGTGATTCGGGATAGCCGGGCCGAACCCGATCGTACAGATCAGGGATCTCGTCGAAGGTGAATCGTCGCTCGGCTGGGATCGATCGGGCAGCCATTCGCGCGGCCTGACGAATCGGCGTTCAGCGGCGTGGCGCGACCTTGCACGACGACGGCCAAAGCCTTGGACTCAGAAAGTGTACCACCAGCCGAAGGCCACAGGCGTTGCCACATCTGCTCCGACCGCGCGGCATGCGGTGCATGGTAATGGGGTGGCTCACGAGAAAGACGACTCCTCGGACCAATGAGAGAAGATCTGCGTCCAGTCGAGCGCATCCGTCGGCCGCGATTCGAGCTCGAGGTCGATCAAGTCAGAGATATCGTCGCCCAGCGCGATTCGTGCGTTCTTCCACCAGTGCCGCCCGCCCGGAGTCGCAGCGATGGAAACCGCGACGTTGACGAAGCCGCGATAGGAGGCCTCGTTGATGAGACCTTCCCTTCGCATGTAGAGCGCCTGCTCGGCTTGCAGCGCGGCGGATAGCGCCCACGCATTGACGCGTTCTCTCTCTGCCGGGGTGGCCGATTCCCAGTCAGCGAGGACCTTGCAGAGCGTCTCGAAGAGCCCGTCGTGGGTGATCGTAAGCTCAACCCACGATCTGCATCGACTGAGAAGGTCTCTCTGGCCGGCCGTTCGCTCGATCGCGGCCGTCTGCCGAAACTGATACGCGAGGTAGCCAAGCGTGATGAGGACCGCCGCCCCGCCGACGGCCTCGCCGATCGCTGCTAGGTCTGACAACGTCACGTTCGACCGAATGCCCTATTCGCGCTGCGCAGTGGTTGGCGTTCAGCGGCCAGCGACAGCGCTGACCGGATCCGATCCGGCCACACAAGTATGCCGCCAGATGGCAAAGAAGATCAATCGAACCAGGCCGTCGACGGTCGGCTGCTACGCCTTGTTGGGCGGTGTGGCGCCGAGTCGATAGATCACGCGCCGCGCACGCCCGAGTCTGCCTCCCACGGATTGGGATCGAACGTGCTCCACATCTCCGTGATCGGGCGAGGCGGGTTCTCGATATCGCGGAGTCGCTCGTCGATCATCTCGCGGACCTCAGAATGGAACGCAAACCGACCGTCTTCCTCTTCCCACCACTTGCGAACACGGGCAGGCGCGATCATGGCTACCGCGAAGCCAGCCCACAGCTGGTACTGCTCTTCGTCCAGCGCTCGGTTCCGATGGAGATCGTGGATGATCTGGAAGTGATTCAGGTACTGAAGCACCCAGTTCTGCGCTGTTGCACGGTCTTCGATCGATGGATCTTTGCCAGCAGCTCCGCGCACGAACGCGCCCATGACGCTCGGATCCAGCAGCTGAGCGACAACGGCGTTCTGGCCGTGCTGGATCGAGATAAGCACTTCGCGCTTCTGCTGAGCGGTATTCTGCCGGATCTGAATCGCCAGATACGCAAGGGTTGCAAGCGTGAGGATGGAGCCGAGGAACTCCCCAAGTGCGCCCAACTCTGAGATCGTCACGGAGCTCCTCTTCACGACGTCCAACGGTTCGGCGTTCAGCGGCGTGGCACGACCTTGCACCGCGGCTCAGAACGCCTGGGACTCCGCCAGTCTACCACGGTCGATATCGGCACAGCGTTGCCACGTCCGCTGCAACGGCTTGTTAGGCGGCGGGCGAGGGACTTCGAACTCGGAAGCTCGCCAAGAAGCCCGGCAACGCAGCCAGTAGGCAAGAGATGACCCCGAATCTGAACGACTCGAAGCTCGCGCCGTCGCCAGCGCCAAGCAGAGCCGACAGGGTTCCGACCGCACCGACGGCAATGACGGAGATGTTCGCCACCCAATGCCACGGGTTCTGCGTTGGTGATCCTTGGCGATTCAGATGAAGATGCGCGCAGAGCATCAACGCCAGTCCAGCAACAAGAACGATGCTCGCTACGCCGTTTAGAAGTACCCAGCTTGATGGGCCGAAAGTGATTAGCAACGACGGGAGCAGGCTCAGGGCCACCGCTGCAATACTCCAGTTGAGGCTAATCCAGAACGCGAGTCGAACCCGCGGGTGCCAGTCGTGGACGGGGCCACTTCTGACCATGGCAATCAGACCGGAGAACCCGGCGAGGGCGATTGAGATCTCCGCAATTGCCTCAAGTGAAAGCTGGCCCTGCAATCCCGCCGCCTAACGTTCGGCGTTCAGCGGCTTGCGGCGGCCTTGCTCGCAACAGCTGAACGCCCCAGACACCCGTCACTCTACCACGGCCCGATATCGCCTCAGCGGTAGCAAGTCCGCTGCAACGGCTTGTTAGGCCGCGAGCGGCTAAGCGAAGCGAACCGCAACCACGGCGGCCGCCGCAGACACAGCGAAGAGGGTAAGGCTAACGAGTGCCCACATTGGCGACTCGCGATTCTCTCGACAGATCGCGAAGTATCGGCGATAGGCGGGCACAACCATGAGGCTCAGCGCCCACGGCTGATGAGGATCATCGACAAGTAGCCGCGGAACGATCTTGACGAGGAAGACCGCCGAAGCCGCAGCGAACGCAGCGAATGCGACGATGTGCATCTGCACAGCTTCTCGCGGCCTAACGGTCGGCGTTCAGCGGCTTGCGGCGGCCTTGCTCGCAGCGACTGAACGCCTCGGACTTCGCAATTCTACCACGCCCCGATACGGCTCAAGCGTTAGCAAGTCCGCTGCAACGGCTTGTTAGGCGGCGCGCGAAGTGAGCGTGTGCGGACTACTTGAAGTGTGCAGGGTCGATATCTTGGAATCGAAGCCCGTCCGGCAGCGATATCGGCTCAGCGTCGACTGCGATGCACTCCGCCTCCAGGCCGGGGGCCGGATGCATGATCGAGTCGCCGACCTCGCAATCGGAACAGATCTCCCGCACCCGAGCTAGATAGCCAGAATAGGGAAAGCGCAGAGCTGGCCCTTCGCCGAACCAAGCGTAAGCGGTGTCGTCGATGCGGTACCAGTGAGAATCGACGTCTGTCACTAGCTCGGCGAAGCGGCGGCGGTCGGGCGACTCACCGTCCGGCCCGACGGGTGGTACCTGAACGGCATGAAAGTCGTCGCCCTGACGGATCGCGCGAAACTCGTCCTGTTCGCCAAAGAATGCCGGCAGTAAGTAGTGACACTCTTCCGAGGGGATCGCAGCGAGATCGGTTGTTGCGCAGCCTATGAGGGCTGAGAGAACCACGGCGGTATGGATCGAAGAGGCTCGCAACTCGCGCCGCCTAACGGTCGACGTTCAGCGGCGTGGCACAACCTTGCACCGCGCCGGCCGAAGCCTGTGATGCTGACATTCTACCACGCGCGATATCGGCACAGCGTTGCCACGTCCGCTGCAACGGCTTGTTAGGCGGCCTGCTCGCCTCGGCTGGCTACCAGAAGAAGTTGTGCGAACGAGTACCAGGCGAGCGCCAGAAGCCAGACTAGCGCTGCAAGAAAACGCCAGAATTCAGGCGTGCCTACAAAGGCGTTGTACAGATTGAGAACCACAAGACCAGCCGTCAACCCGAGAAGAACTACCGGAATGGCTACGTGTGGGCGATTGGGATCACTGCGCGAAAGGGAGGAGTAGGCTCGTGCGACCGATGCGATCTGCCAAGTCGACAAAACGGACCAGCTAATGCTCCCGATTCGCCAGGTCGTAGAATCGCTCAGCTCTGCATGAAGTAGGACGAGCGCTCCGAGCGATGAGAAGAGAACTGTGAAGCTCGTGAAGAGAAGATTGAACAAGCGAGTGCGCTCGAGATCGGACCAGGCGCCAGCCGAACGGCGACCGAAGACGACCACTACGCCCGAGAAACCCGCTACGGCGGCAGCGGCCTCTACGAGGATCATCAGCGTGTCTGTCGGGTCCGGCATGTGGGTCGGCCAGGCCGCCTAACGGTCGGCGTTCAGCGGCTTGCGGCGGCCTTGCTCGCAGCGACTGAACGCCTCGGACGCCGGCCAGTCTACCACGACCCGATATCGCCTCAGAGTTAGCAAGTCCGCTGCAACGGCTTGTTAGGCGGCGAACCGGCTAAGCAGACGAGGAGCGCCCCCGGTGGCGGAAGACTGCGGCCGCGGCGGCGGCAGCCTCGCAGAGTTGCTGCCATTCACGATTTGCAGCCAGCTCGTCAAAGGTCGGGAGAGGCTCGGGCAGAAGGGAGCAGATCCGCTCCAGCGACGCGTGAAACGACAGCATCGCGTCGCGCTCCTCGTTCGAGAACACCGGAGGAAGGTAGGCCTTGAACCAGGATTCGTTGAAGGAGTCGTCCCACGAGTTGAGCGTCTCACCCGGGACATGGTGCTCGGCCCTCTGCCGTTCGATCGACGAGGTGATCTCGAGATACTCGATGATGTTGTCGCGAACCCGCCGCAGCGTTGCTTCATCTGCGGATTGGCTCCGAGTCACGCTTCGCCGCCTAACGGATCGGCGTTCAGCGGCTTGCGGCGACCTTGCTCGCAACGACTGAACGCCTCGGACGCCCGAGATTCTAGCAAGAACCAAGATCGCCTCGGCGTTAGCAAGTCCGCTGCAACGGCTTGTTAGGCGGCGTTCCGCCGCAGCAACCGAACTCGCCAAAGACCCCACGCGATCAATGCGAAAGCGAGCCCAATGGGAACGCCAAGCGCACCCCCGAGGTAAAGGAAGAACGAATAAAGGCCCGTGCCCCAATCAGTTTCGTAGTACCACAGAGTTGCGTTGACCGAGGCGTAGAAGATCGGAAATGCGATCGGCGTCGCAAACAGAAGCGCCCAGTGGGCCTTGACGCCGGACTCGCGAAAGTTGTACAGGGCGATTGCAACGTATACCGGATACAGAAACGCACCGTAGAAGCGGCAATGGTCGAGATACTCACGAATGGAGTATCGAACTGTCCCATCGCTTGAGCCGACGACAGCGATTACGGCAACTAGTACGAACGGGACAACCGTGGGCAGCCAGATCACGCGACGAACGTACGCGACAGCATCCACGCAACGCCGCCTAACGGTCGGCGTTCAGCGGCATCGGCCAGCTGCTGACCGCTCTCGCTGAACGCACAGAGTTCGATGCCAACAAGCTACCAAAGCCGATGTCGCCTCAGCTGGACGATGTCCGCTGCAACGGCTTGTTAGACCGCGTGCGAAGAACAGACCCTCTGGCGCCCTACCCCCTGCCAAGCTGGAGTTCGGCAGTCGAGTGGGATGAGAGCAGGCCGAAGGCGAAGGTCGCCCCAGAGAGCCGGTTGTGGGCACTTTGGCGATGCGTCGCGCTCGATCTGTCGCGGATGACCTAAGGGCGAAGCGAACGGGTCAGCTAGCTGGAGAGCTCGCAACGAGCTGCCCGACTCGAGAAGGCGGTGGGCAGGAATCGGCACCCAACAACTAGAGGGCCTTGTGCCACGCGGCCTAACGGTCGGCGTTCAGCGGCTTGCGGCGGCCTTGCTCGCAGTCACGGAACGCCTCGGATGCCCGCCATGCTACCACGGACCGATATCGCCTCAGCGGTAGCAAGTCCGCTGCAACGGCTTGTTAGGCCGCAACGTTGTACGAGCGGAGGGCGCCGGCCTCGAGGAGCCCTTGAAGCAACGCCTCTGGCGTAGGGGGCCAGACCACGACGCACTCGGGATCGAAATTGTCGTACGCCCCGAGAACTAGGGAGTCGCCCGATTGGACCTGGACGTGAATGACCGGCCCGGACTCGTCGATGAGCTCGACGTCTGAGAGACAGCGCTTCACGTCGCGAATCGTCTCACGGTTCACGGGTAGAACTACGAAGTCTTGAACTGGGAGCTGTGTGTGCCTGCGAAGTACCGAAGACTCGTCTGATCGGGCACCAGAAATGGGCGAGAGCCCGAGGTCGGAAAGCCTGCCCTCGAACGAGACAAGCGCATTGCCTTCAAAGTGATCAAGGACCGCCCAAAGAAGACGGTGCGCGTCCGCCGTATCTACCGACCATCGCATCATTCAAGCTCGAGTTGCGGCCTAACGGTCGGCGTTCAGCGGCTTGCGGCGGCCTTGCGCGCTGCGGCTGAACGCCTCGGACACCGGCCAGTCTACCACGACCCGATATCGCCTCAGCGTTAGCAAGTCCGCTGCAACGGCTTGTTAGGCGGCGGACGAGCTAGGCACTCGGCTTTCTCAACGAGCCGTCTGGATTGTAACGACGTATGGCGCGCTGGAACGACACCGCTCGCCGGCAGCGGACATACTGAACTATGCCCCAGCGAGCGCCGGCGCGTCGGTGACTCGCGCCGATCACCGGCCCCTCGCTGTCTTCTGGCGTGCGAACGCCGAACTCGCCTACGAGCCATAGCAGGTTGTAAAGCTCGGCTTCAGTCAGATCAGCTGCCCACTTCGTATACTTACCATGTGCGAGTTCCGACTGCAGTTCGGGCGAGTAGGCTGTTCGCTTCATCGAAGGGCTCCGTCATTCCCGCGGCACGCTTCAGCACACAGTTCCGCCGCCTAACGGTTCGGCGTTCAGCGGCGTGGCACAACCTTGCACCACGACGGCCGAAGCCTGGGATGTGGAAATTCTACCACCAGCGATAGAGCGAAGGCGTTGCCACGTCCGCTGCAACGGCTTGTTAGGCGGCGTGGTGTTCGCGCCTTCGTCGGAGAATCGCCAGAGCCGAGCCCAACACAAGCCACACAACGGCGCCCACGAGTCCGAACCAGCTACCACCTATCAAGAGAAGAGGACCGACCTGGACCGAGCCACCGCGCTGGAACTCGCCCTGCGGGTTGTGATCGAGAGCCGCGAACACAGCGAAGCCGGCCGCGATGGCCCCGATCACGATGCCAAGGGCCAAGCCTGTCAACCACGGCGACCTTGTCATTCGAGTACGTCTCGAGTCAACTCGAACGCCGCCTAACGGATCGGCGTTCAGCGGCACCGGACGGCGCTGACCGGGCCGATGAAGCACCTGGGTTGATGCCAAGAGGCTAACACGGTCGATTCGATCCAGCTGTTCGGTGTCCGCTGCAACGCCTTGTTAGACAGCCGGTTCACGCGGCACGCAAGGCGATGATGACTCCGAACACGACCAACGTCCACGCGAGCAGGGCGAACCACGAGAGAAGTCCGATGCGCTCCGCGCGGTTCGCATGCGCACAGCGCGCAGAAAGCTCGGTGTCGGCGAGCTCGCGAAAGCCCCCGCGTCGAAAACGCGAAATTGCTGGCGTGGGATCGAAGCTCAAAATGCCCAGGGTGACGAACTCTTCGGAGTCGTTGTGAGAAGGGGCGAGCTGCGACCATAGTTCCGGGCGCTCGGACCTGAGAAAGCCACTGAATCGAATGCGAACCTCGATATAGCCCCTGAGAACGAGGGCAATGCACGCAAGCATTCCGATTCCGAGGCTCGCGATCAGCGCTTGATCGAGCGTCACAGGCGCCGCTCCGGCTGTCTAACGGTCGGCGTTCAGCGGCATCGGCCAGCTGCTGACCGGTCTCGCTGAACGCACTTGGTTCGTTGCCAAGAAACTACCAGAGCCGATATCGCCTCAGCTGGACGATGTCCGCTGCAACGGCTTGTTAGACCGCGTGCGAAGAGCAGACCCTCTGGCGCCCTACCCCCTGCCAAGCTGGAGTTCGGCAGTGGAGTGGGATGAGCAGGCCGAAGGCGAAGTTCGACCCAGAGAGCCGGTTGTGGCCACTTTGGCGATGCGTCGCGCTCGATCTGTCGGGGATGACCTAAGGGCGAAGCGAACGGGTCAGCTAGCTGGAGAGCTCGCAACGAGCTGCCCGACTCGAGAAGGCGGTGGGCAGGATTCAGCACCCAACAACTAGAGAGCCTTGTGCCACGCGGCCTAACGGTCGGCGTTCAGCGGCTTGCGGCGGCCTTGCTCGCAGTGGCTGAACGCCTCGGACGCCGGTCAGTCTACCACGGCCCTAGATCGCCTCAGCGTAAGCAAGTCCGCTGCAACGGCTTGTTAGGCAGCATCGGGGCATTAAGCGGGAGCGCACGCATTCAGATGCCACTCTGCAAGGCCCCAGTCAGGATCATCGTCAATGCGATAGTCGAACTCTCGAGGATGCGTTCGATCGCTCACGATTCGCTGGAGAAGGTCGTTCGTGACTTCCGGGTCGTATACCCGATAGATGAGCTCACGAGTCTCGTTCCAGGTCACACGCCCCAGGAAGAGGGCATTCGGACGCTCAGAGTCGACTTTGAGTTCCTGATCTAGCTGATCGCCGAATCGATCTACGAGACCAACGTCAGCCTGAGCAGGCATACCGTTGTCGATGATCTCTTCGAAGTGGACCATGATCGAGAGATGCCACCGAAAGACCTCCCGCGACGCGAATCCAACCAACGACTTGTTGATGACGGCAACACCAGGGAGATCGTCTTGGCGAAACTTGACGATTCCGTAGGTTTCGTCCGGGATAACGACGCGAACTTCCGGCACGGGAGATGCTGCCTAACGGTCGGCGTTCAGCGGCTTGCGGCGACCTGGCTCGCAGCGACTGAATGCCTAGGACAACCGGCAGTCTACCACGACCCGATATCGCCCAAGCGTTAGCAAGTCCGCTGCAACGGCTTGTTAGGCAGCATGCGCACTAGTCGAACTGGTGGTCGACTGTGTGCTTGATCGAGATACCTGGGTTGAGGCGCAGGTCGATGTACTCAGAATCGCTGGTCGCAATTCGCAACGATTCGCCCGAAGCGTCCTTCGTGTAGGAAAGATCCTGGACCTGGGTGGCGTTCAACTCGTATGAGACGGCTTCACCGTGACGGACAATGAGACGGACATCTCGGTACGCGGGGCAGATGGCGCATGTCATCGAGAGGTCACCACGGGTGACCTCATAGACCACTTCCGTGTACGGCCACGGTGAGTCGGGATCGGGGTAGCTCGGCAGCACCTCGAAGAATGAGGTGAGCTGCCATTCTTCGACGGAGATCACGTCCACGGAGACACGACCATGCTGCCTAACGGTCGGCGTTCAGCGGCGTGGCGCAACCTTGCACCGCGGCTCGGGACGCCTGGGACTCCGCAAGCCTACCACGACCGGCATGGCATAAGCGTTGCCACGTCCGCTGCAACGGCTTGTTAGGTGGCGGGCGTGGCGACTAGACCGAAGAGAAGAAACGAACCCACTACGTATGCGACCACCAGGGCAGTACCAATAGGGCCCGACAAGTATCGATAGGTATCTGCTTCCCAGATCACCACGTGGAGTCGCCCAGGCTCGCGAAGCCACCAGACCTCAAGAAGAACAGGCAGCGAAACAGCGCAGACGCCGATAGCGCTTGAGAGTTCGGGGCCGACTAGCCTGATGGCGTTCTCACGTGGGATGAAGAATTCCAAGAGGGTCGCCACGTTTAGAACCTGGGGGATGGCAGTCAGAAACACCAGACTGACGTGTGGCTCGTCGCCCCGCCAGACCCAGTCTTGTTGGTCATGTATGCGGCGAAGGAGGGTGAAGAAGAGTCTTGCTGCCAAGTTAGTAGGTGGCGTCCAGCGCTCTCCGGGGAGTACTGGGCGCAGGTCGTCGTCTGTCGCCGGCTCCATTCCCCCGCCACCTAACGGTCGGCGTTCAGCGGCTTGCGGCGGCCTTGCTCGCTGCGGCTGAACGCCTCGGACACCGGCCAGTCTACCACGACCCGATATCGCCTCAGCGTTAGCAAGTCCGCTGCAACGGCTTGTTAGGTGGCACGCGTGGCTTCGAGAGCCTGACGCACCGCGCCTGAGTCGAAGGACAGATCGTACAGCGGCAGCCTGACACGCCCTTCTTGAGCTGTCGGCGAGTGACCTCGTGTCGTGAAGAGGCTGGCGTTGACCGTCGGAGTTGGAAGACCGGCGTGCAGGTCAACGAGGATCGCACCACCGCGGAAGTACTTGGGTTCGAACTGCACCGCCTCGATCGTTGACCACGGCATGAGGGACGGCGTCAGTCGGGAGTCTTGAACTCCTTCCGGCGAGATGACCAAGACCGGTTGGGTCTGCCGCTGAAGGCGCAGCGCAAGAGCCACCGAGCCGACGACACCAATGACAGCAGCGAGCGCGCGTTCCCACCACTGGAGATCGGCCAGAATGCTGCCAGCTACGAAAGCGCAAGAGCCGGCCAGATACAGATAGAGCTTCGTCTTGGACCACCGGAGTTCGAGAGTCACCACCTGGCCGCCGATCGTGCCACTTAACGGTCGGCGTTCAGCGGCTTGCGGCGACCTAGCTCGCAGCGGCTGAATGCCTCGGACACCCGGCAGTCTACCACGACCCGATATCGCCTCAGCCTAAGCAAGTCCGCTGCAACGCCTTGTTAGATGGCGGGCGAATCTGCAGGGGCAACGGAGTGACGAGACTCACTCGAGAGTTCGAGTAAGCACTCAGCCCCGCACATGAACAGTGGCCAAGAGAACAGAACGCGGCAATGAAGAATGTGATCAGCGAAATGACGACCAATGCTGCAATTACGTCGTCGAAGCTCGGAACCCAACGCTCTTCGGGAGAAATCGGATCGCCCCGCTCTCTTCCTGCTGCCGTCGGATCGCCACCTCGACGAATGCGCGTACGCCCGGAATCTAACCGGCGCTTTCGTCGTGGCTTCTGGCCAAGCTTGAACTTGTAACGTCCTATCTCGCGTCTCCGCCATCTAACGGTCGGCGTTCAGCGGCTTGCGGCGGCCTTGCTCGCAGCGACTGAGCGCCTCAGACGCCCGCCATTCTACCACGACCTGATATCGCCTCAGCGTTAGCAAGTCCGCTGCAACGGCTTGTTAGGCGGCGACGCGACAACCTGCTAGTGCCGCAGCTGTCGCGCGAGATAGAGACCCAGAAGGCCGAGAAAGAGAGCCGCAAACGCATAGCCAAACACGTCTTGTGGACGACCAGGGTCATAGACGGCATGGAAAAACAGCCCGAAGAGCAGGACCGACCAAGCAGCGTACGACGCGAGAGCTAGCCGAGCGAGGCCGGACCGAATTGCGTAGGCAGACACAAGGGAAGTCACTACGAGAGCAGAGATCGCGCCGCCAAGGCCAAGCGAGGCAGGAAACTGCCCAAGCACGAGAGAGACTGCTGATGCTACGGCCAGCCCGATGCCCCAGACGGCCAAGAAAGCGGCTACTGCGCGGCCCGGATAAGTGAGCGACCTACCGATCGGCATCCCCGTGACGCTAGCGATTGCAGCGATACCCGCGCCGCCTAACGGTCGGCGTTCAGCGGCTTGCGGCGGCCTTGCTCGCAGCGACTAAACGCCTCGGATGCCCGTGACTCTACCACGACCCGACAACGCCTCAGCGTGAGCAAGTCCGCTGCAACGGCTTGTTAGGCGGCGCGCGTCTAGGGGCGATAGCCGTATAGCCGCAGGTGCGTCTCAGTTGCCTCGAGTTCGAGAGAGCCAACGGCCTCGAGGGTTTGGGCGATCGACTGAATGTCTTGAGTAGAAGTGACGGGCTCTAGCTTCGGATGCGGCTGCCAACGGGCTCGAGCTGGCACCTCCAGCCATTCGACATCGCTGTAGTTCGGGAGTAAGAAGAACGGCGCCAGCAGCCAGCCGTCGTCGAGGTGGCTTTGCTGGCGCAACGGGGGCTCGATCGGCAGATGGCCTGGACACGGCTCCGGGTTGCCTACCAGCTTCCATGTGCAATGGAGGCCCGGGTGCTTCTCGGCGAGCGCTGTGAGCGCGCGAGCCCACTTTGTGTCGGACATGTAGGACAGCGAAAGCCTCGCGCGCGCATTCTTGCGGCGAGAAAGGATCTTCTCGATCTGATCGGCTTCGCTACCCACCCGCGGCCGCCTAACGGTCGGCGTTCAGCGGCTTGCGGCGGCCTTGCTCGCAGCGACTGAACGCCTCGGACACCCGGCAGTCTACCATGACCCGATATCGAACCAGCGTTAGCAAGTCCGCTGCAACGGCTTGTTAGGCGGCCGCGGCGATGGTGATGGGGACGCGCTCGCCGGAATCTCGCTCAACATGAATAGTGACCGGTTCTGATCGACCCAGGCGACAGAGGAGTTCTTTACCGGACTTTGGGTTGGTGATATCGAGTCCGTTGACTGCAACGATCATGTCACCAACGCGCAGATCGGAAGGTGCCAGGAGACTGTCGGGATCGATCTGGTCGACGGTGAGCCCGACCATCTTTCCATCGACGTAAGTTGGAAGCAGACGCGTCGCCCCCAGGACCCGAGATCGGACCGAGGCAGAATCAGGCGGCATCTGGCAAGCCGGTTCTGCAAGAGCGACGTCGCCAGCAGCTGAGCCGAGCAGCAGCAGACCGATGAAGATCACACGAACGTGCACGAGCGGCCGCCTAACGGTCGGCGTTCAGCGGCTTGCGGCGGCCTTGCTCGCAGTGGCTGAACGCCTCGGACGCCGGCCAGTCTACCACGACCCGATATCGCCTCAGCGGGAGCAAGTCCGCTGCAACGGCTTGTTAGGCGGCACCTTGCGCCCAGATGAAAACCTGGACCCCGGCCACATAGGCCACGGCGACCACAACAAGCAGCGCGAGCACGAGAACGAGCGGACTCGCAGACAGCGAAAGAGCAGCGACGCCGCGCAAACGGAGACGCTGCGAGCGCCGAACACGAAGCACCAAAGAGGCGCCGACGGTACCTGCAATTAGACTCGCGGAGAACCAGAGCCTGGGACCGCTTAGGTATGGAATGGTGACATCGTCGGGATAGAGATAAGTCTTGCGCAAGGCCACGAAGAGCAGGGACACAGTAGTGAGCCCTGCAAAGAGAGCCACGTTCTCCAAGCGAGCACCCAAGCCCCGTGCGCGAGCCAGGCCAAGCATCGAGTGCCGCCTAACGGTCGGCGTTCAGCGGCTTGCGGCGGCCTTGCGCGCTGCGGCTGAACGCCTCGGACACCGGCCAGTCTACCACGACCCGATATCGCCTCAGCGTTAGCAAGTCCGCTGCAACGGCTTGTTAGGCGGCGGACGAGCTAGGCACTCGGCTTTCTCAACGAGCCGTCTGGATTGTAACGACGTATGGCGCGCTGGAACGACACCGCTCGCCGGCAGCGGACATACTGAACTATGCCCCAGCGAGCGCCGGCGCGTCGGTGACTCGCGCCGATCACCGGCCCCTCGCTGTCTTCTGGCGTGCGAACGCCGAACTCGCCTACGAGCCATAGCAGGTTGTAAAGCTCGGCTTCAGTCAGATCAGCTGCCCACTTCGTATACTTACCATGTGCGAGTTCCGACTGCAGTTCGGGCGAGTAGGCTGTTCGCTTCATCGAAGGGCTCCGTCATTCCCGCGGCACGCTTCAGCACACAGTTCCGCCGCCTAACGGTCGGCGTTCAGCGGCTTGCGCCGATCTGGCACAGCCTGCCGAGACGCCATCGACAGCTGCCATGGTACCACGACCCGAATCGGCTCAAGCGTTAGCAAGTCCGCTGCAACGGCTTGTTAGGCGGCGACCGGCGAGTACGCGACAACAGACGGCCTTTGGAAGATCGAAATGAGCGCTAGCTCCGATGTCGAAGCGCCCAAACCAGGCCGATAGGAAGACCGGCTACAGCACCGTACTGCGCTGCCGACCCGCCCCAGGCGAAGAAGCATGCTGCGCCCAGAAGAACCGGTGGCAGAAAGAGGCGCCAGAGATGGCTGAGATCTAGGAGACCGACGAGTAGATCGATCAATGCAGCCCGCCCACGTCGACGATCGGGCGAATGCGTCGCCGCCTAACGGTCGGCGTTCAGCGGCTTGCGGCGACCTAGCTCGCAGCGGCTGAATGCCTCGGACACCCGGCAGTCTACCACGACCCGATATCGCCTCAGCCTAAGCAAGTCCGCTGCAACGCCTTGTTAGATGGCGGGCGAATCTGCAGGGGCAACGGAGTGACGAGACTCACTCGAGAGTTCGAGTAAGCACTCAGCCCCGCACATGAACAGTGGCCAAGAGAACAGAACGCGGCAATGAAGAATGTGATCAGCGAAATGACGACCAATGCTGCAATTACGTCGTCGAAGCTCGGAACCCAACGCTCTTCGGGAGAAATCGGATCGCCCCGCTCTCTTCCTGCTGCCGTCGGATCGCCACCTCGACGAATGCGCGTACGCCCGGAATCTAACCGGCGCTTTCGTCGTGGCTTCTGGCCAAGCTTGAACTTGTAACGTCCTATCTCGCGTCTCCGCCATCTAACGGTCGGCGTTCAGCGGCGTGGCGCAACCTTGCACCGCGAACGCCGAAGCCTCGAAAACCGTAAGCCTACCACGACCGATACGGCATAGGCGTTGCCACGTCCGCTGCAACGGCTTGTTAGATGGCGCGCGCCCAACTGCTATGTGGCGGAGGGCGGAACGCACCTCTTGGTGAGAACAAAGTGGAGCTCGCGAATGACATTCGTTGCGTACTGCTCGTACTCTCGCGAGGCCTTGGGGCCCACCCACAGCATCTGAATCTCGAGATCACCACCCCACGTTTCAGTATGGGAGAAGTGCACCGATAGTTCGGGATGCGACTCCGGAACTGACATGCTCGGTGGTACGACTAGCGTCGCCGCTATTGCGCCAGGAGTCACTATCGACGGCTCGGTGACGCGGTCGTCGGCGTCGAGCGATTCGAGCACGCAGTCTGGCACCGGCGCCGTTGGCACCGGCCCGGTGACGCGTAGACGGTATATGGGGTCGCAGGCGATCGACAGAAGGAGCACGATCGAGAGCAGCAGAAGAAGGCTCAACCGAGAACGCATCAAGACCCGCTCGCGCCATCTAACGGTCGGCGTTCAGCGGCTTGCGGCGACCTTGCTCGCAGTGACTGAACGCCTTGGACGCCCGAGATTCTACCACGACCCGATATCGCCTAAGCGTTAGCAAGTCCGCTGCAACGGCTTGTTAGGCAGCGAGCGGGGCCTGATGGCGTCGCTCGTTAGCCCTACGAAGGTGGATTCTCGTTCGGATGACTCTCGGCATTCGGTGCGGAACGCCTGGCCTGGTGGACAATGCGAGCGCCTCCGATGGTCGCGACAACGCCGAACAGGGCTAGCCCGACGACCAGTCGTTCGCCGTAGCCGGAAGGCTCGTGATACTCGCCGACGGGTCGCAACAAGAAGTAGACCGCGCCGGCGGAAGACGCGAGCCCGGCTACGAGTATCTGGATACCGGTCCAGTACATTTTTCGGAGCCAGCTCGGCACTCGCTGCCTAACGGTCGGCGTTCAGCGGCTTGCGGCGGCCTTGCTCGCAGTGACTGAACGCCTCGGACGCCCGAGATCCTAACAACAACCGGGACCGCCTCAGCGGTAGCAAGTCCGCTGCAACGGCTTGTTAGACCGCGTGCGAAGAGCGGACCCTCTGGCGCCCTTCCCCCTGCCAAGCTGGCGTTCTGCACTCGAGTAGGACGAGAAGGCCGAAGGCGAAGCTCGCCGCAGAGAGCCGGTTGTGGCCACTTTGGCGATGCGTCACATGCGATCTATTGGGAGTGACCTAAGGGCGAAGCAGATAGGTCAGCTCGCGCCCGAGCTCGCAACGAGCTGCCCGACTCGAGAAGGCGGTGGGCAGGAACCGGCACCCAACAACTAGAGGGCCTTGTGCCACGCGGCCTAACGGTCGGCGTTCAGCGGCTTGCGGCGACCTTGCTCGCAGCGACTGAACGCCTCGGACACCCGAGATTCTACCAAGAACCGAAAGCACCCCAGCGGTAGCAAGTCCGCTGCAACGGCTTGTTAGACCGCGTGCGAAGAGCCGGCCCGCTACCGCCCTACCCCCTGCCAAGCTGGAGTTCGGCAGTCGAGTTGGACCAGCAAGCCGAAGGCGAAGATCGCCCCAGAGAGCCGGTTGTGGCCACTTTGGCGATGCGTCGCATGCGATCTGTCGGGAATGACCTAAGGGCGAAGCAAGCAGGTCAGCTAGCGCCCGAGCTCGCAACGGGCTGCTCGACTCGACAAGGCGGTGGGCAGGAATTGGCACCCAAGAACTAGAGGGCCTTGTGCCACGCGGCCTAACGGATCGGCGTTCAGCGGCGTGCGCCAATTTGGCACTGCCTGCCGAGACGCCATCGACATTCGGCATAGTACCACGACCCAAATCGGCTCAAACGTAAGCAAGTCCGCTGCAACGGCTTGTTAGGCGGCGCCTGACTAGCCGGTATCGAATCGCTCGACTGGGTCGCCTAGGAGTTTTAGCTGGTATAGGCAGTTGGACCCGGTACATGAAGGAAGGCACATGCTGGCTTCGTAGCGGTCGCCGACCCGGTTTGCGAAGACGAGAAACTCGCTGCCCGCGACGAAGCGTGGGCCGTGAACGCTGTCGGGAGGCCAAACTCTGACCCGTTCGAGTGACTCGCCCTGCCAGCGCGCTTGCACCAGGATGTCGGCGAACCGCTCATGAGGCGCACTCGGCACCTGCTCGACGTGCACGACGCGACCGAAGACGATGAGATCGACCGACCGAAGGTCGGACTCTGCGAGGGGGCCCGACACGCGCGGACAACGCGCCCACGCGCCGAGGGGAAAGGCGAGGAATGCTGTCAGCGTCGCTAGTACGAGCAGCCTCACGAGCGCCGCCTAACGGTCGGCGTTCAGCGGCTTGCGGCGACCTTGCTCGCAGCGACCGAACGCCTCGGACGCCCGGCATTCTACCATGACTCGATACCGCCTCAGCGTCAGCAAGTCCGCTGCAACGGCTTGTTAGGCTGCGGCGCGTTCCCCCCTAGCGCCAGAGAACCACGAATGCGATCGCGAATGCACCGGCGACCACGAGTAGAGTAAGGGCTTCAAGCCAACGTGCTTGCTTCGGGCCGGGCGGAGCATCGGCCTGAGCAGACAGCCCATCGACCCATGAGGGACCCACGCTTCTGCTGGCACCGCGACTCGGAGGCGGCCAGCTAATCTGGATGACGTCGCGAACAACTGCATCGCCGCCAGGGTCGGAGTTGAAGAAGGTCAGTTCCACGCGGCCTTGGTACAGGCGGAACTGAGAGTCTGTCGCGATGTGCCGATCAAGAATCGAGTACGCGAACGGCTTCGTTGCATCGATACTGGCGACGACCTTGGTGCCTTCGACCTGAGCTACGCGGCCCCGTTCGATCCGAAGCTCACGGCCCCGTGGAGTCGGAGAATCACCTCGCCCCAGCACCGACCATAGGAATGAAGCCAGGATCCCAGCTGATAGCAACCCGACGGCGCCGAGCTTCCAGAGAAGCGACGTATCGCCGGCGAAGACCGCGAGGAACACGATAAAGCCGAGGAAGACGAAAAGCGCAGCCCCACCGGTGAGTGCACTCTTGCGATTCGGCTTGACTTGGTCGGGGTGGACACTCATCCCGCTGCCTAACGGTCGGCGTTCAGCGGCTTGCGGCGGCCTTGCTCGCAGCGACTGAGCGCCTGGGACGACCGAGATTCTACCAAGAACCGAAAGCGCCTCAGCGGTAGCAAGTCCGCTGCAACGGCTTGTTAGACCGCGTGCGAAGAGCAGACCCTCTGCCGCCCTACCCCCTGCCAAGCTGGAGTTCGGCAGTCGAGTGGGATGAGCAAGGCCGAAGGCGTAGCTCGCCCCAGAGAGCCGGTTGTGGCCACACTGGCGATGTGTCGCATGCGATCTGTCGGGAACGACCTAAGGGCGAAGCGAGCGGGTCAACTAGCTAGCGAGCTCGCATCGAGCTGCTCGATCCGAGAAGGCGGTGGGCAGGAATCGGCACCCAACAACTAGAGAGCCTTGTGCCACGCGGCCTAACGGTCGGCGTTCAGCGGCTTGCGCCGACCTGGCACGGCCTGCCGAGACGCCATTGACAACCGACATGGTACCACGACCCGATATCGCCTCAGCGTCAGCAAGTCCGCTGCAACGGCTTGTTAGGTGGCAGACCAAGCCTCTGCGAGCTTAGGAACCAGAGGAAACCCAGGAGGCTGAACCATCTTCTCAGTGTCAACAGGGGGACGAGTGCGCTTCTCCAGGATGAATGCACGGAGGTCTGGTTCGATCTGGATGCGGTACTCGCCGCCGATCAGCCTCTGAAAGTCGACCGTGAGCTCATCGAAGAAGACCAGGTATTCGAATCGACCGCGGGGAAGGTAGACAGATATGGTGCTGAAATCGCCGTACAAATCAATCTGCTGAGAGTCACCCGGGCTAAGCCGGTAGCCACGGTCGTAGACGAAGAGTAAGAGCTGCGAGCCTGAGTTGTTGAACACCAACACAGGCACCGGGTCCGGAACGCAGCTAAGCGCCAATGAAGAACCGAGCACGACCGGAACAAGTATGGCGAGCAGCAGCTTCACGCTTCGCCACCTAACGGTCGGCGTTCAGCGGCTTGCGGCGGCCTTGCTCGCAGCAACTGAACACCTCGGACACCCGAGATTCTACCACGACCCGAGATCGCCTCAGCGTTAGCAAGTCCGCTGCAACGGCTTGTTAGCCTGCACCTTGCTCACACGTCGGCTCTGATTCAGCGAACTCAGCCTCGACTTCGCTCGGTGTGCGCGGATTCATGTACCAGTCGTCGAAGTCAGCGGAGTACTGATGCCAGGTTTCGCCGCGGTCATGGGATACCCGGGAGAGCAAAATCTTGCCGGACTCGCTTACTCTAACCAGGTCGATCGTGTTGCCGAGCTTCCGCTCGACGATCCGCAGGCGACCGCGCTCGTCAAAGAAGCTTCGGATACGCTCAATCGCACCATGCGAGACGATCTGCGAGCGATCATAGAGCCGAATCTGCCCCTCGGTGTCGAGGACGAGCGATCTCTCGAGAATCGGATAGCCCTGGAGCTTGCAGCCAGGATTGGCCCAACCGAAGTTCTTCGTCTGCCGGTGAAGCTCACCCGCCGCGATCGCGGCTTCGATTCGTTCGCTGACGACTACGACCGAACCGAACTCGTCCTTCGAAGCAGGTTGGTTCTCCTCAGCGCGCGAGCCTGAAGCTGCGAGCAGGAGCAGGACAGAGACGAAGATCTGGCAACGCATGTCGTGTGCTGGCTAACGGTCGGCGTTCAGCGGCTTGCGGCGGCCTTGCTCGCAGTGACTGAACGCCTCGGACGCCCGAGATTCTAGCAAGAACCAAAATCGCCTCAGCGTAAGCAAGTCCGCTGCAACGGCTTGTTAGGCAGCCGGCGCTCTGCCCTCTCGGCCCGAGACCAGCCGAGGACCGTAGACGAACAAGCCCAGGCCGATGAGCACCAACGCTACGGACTCGCCGAGGCCAGAGAACAGCCCCTCGCGAAAGGCAGGGTTCTCGAGGAAGCGCACTGAAGTACCCGCAGCGACCGCAGCACCAACCAAGCCCGAGACACCGATCGCCGCGACGTAGACCCCGAGAACAGAGACGCCAGCGGAAACCAAAGATGAGGCGCCAACATCGAGGCTTGCCTCTTGATCGAAAGGAAACGCGAAGTCTGCGAGGCGCTTGCTGAACCAGATGAGAAGAATCGGCGGCGCGAGATCGAACAAGCTCGCGGTGATGATGAGAGCAGAGAGCGTCTGACCTGAGTCGGCCGGAGGGGTGACCGCCGCCGTGCGGATGAAGTAGGAGACACCTCGCAGCGACGCCAGGGTCCCGTACACACCGAGGAGGATGAAGCCAAGGCGGGCGAGGGGTTTCATCTTGGCTTGGCGTTCCGGCTGCCTAACGGTCGGCGTTCAGCGGCTTGCGGCGGCCTTGCTCGCAGCGGCTGAACGCCTCGGACGCCCGAGATTCTACCAAGAACCGAGAACGCCTCAGCCGTAGCAAGTCCGCTGCAACGGCTTGTTAGACCGCGTGCGAAGAGCAGACCCCCTGGCGCCCTACCCTCTACCAAGCTGGAGTTCTGCACTCAAGTAGGATGAGCAGGCCGAAGGCGAAGCTCGCCCCAGAGAGCCGGCCGTGGCCACTTTGGCGATGCGTCGCATGCGATCTGTCGGGAGTGACCTAAGGGCGAAGCGAACAAATCAGCTAGCTGCCGAGCTCGCAACGAGCTGCTCGATTCGAGAAGGCGGTGGGCAGGAATCGGCACCCAACAACTAGAGGGCCTTGTGCCACGCGGCCTAACGGTCGGCGTTCAGCGGCTTGCGGCGGCCTTGCTCGCAGCGGCTGAACGCCTCAGACTTCGACCAGTCTACCACGACCCGAAATCACCTCAGCGTTAGCAAGTCCGCTGCAACGGCTTGTTAGGCGGCGAGACGAATCACCGCTCGCCAAGTTCGGCCTCGACGGCTCGGACGAGACGCGACCATTCGCGACGAAGCTCGTCACTTTCGGTGGCTGACCTGAAGCGCTTGAGCTCTTCGATCGCATCCGTGAGCCGACCGAGATCGTGAAGAACGTGAAACAGGGTCCGAGCGGCTAGCTGAGACCGTGGGGACAGCCGCACGGCTGCCCGAGCATGTGGCTCGGCCTCGAGCAGGCCACCGTGGTCGTAGAGATACCCGCCCAGCATGCCGTGGATTGCGGCTTCGTTCGGATACCGGACCGCCAGGTCTTGCAGCTGCGTGATAGCAGCCTCCGGGTCGCCGGAGTGCCAGAGCTCTAACGCTCCATCGAACTCTGCCGCATACGGTTTGCGTGTGGCCGACACGCGTCTGCTCCGCGCTCGCCGCTTAACGGTCGGCGTTCAGCGGCTTGCGGCGGCCTTGCTCGCAGCGACTAAACGCCTCGGACGCTGATCAGTCTACCACGACCCGATATCGCCTCAGCGGTAGCAAGTCCGCTGCAACGGCTTGTTAGACCGCGTGCGAAGAGCAGACCCTCTACCGCCCTACCCCCTGCCAAGCTGGAGTTCGGCAGTCGAGTGGGATCCAGCAGACCGAAGGCGAAGCTCGACCCAGAGAGCCGGTTGTGGCCGCTTTGGCGATGCGTCGAATGCGATCTGTCGGGAGTGACCTAAGGGCGAAGCGAGCAGGTCAGATAGCTGGCGAGCACGCAACGAGCTGCCCGATTCGAGAAGGCGGTGGGCAGGAATCGGCACCCAACAACTAGAGGGCCTTGTGCCACGCGGCCTAACGGTCGGCGTTCAGCGGCTTGCGCCGATCTGGCACAGCGACTGACAACGCCTCGGACTTCGAGATTCTACCACGAGCCGGTTGGCCTCAAGCGTTAGCAAGTCCGCTGCAACGGCTTGTTAGGCGGCGTTGTCGCGACGGAGCCAGAGTCTTCTGGCAGCCCATGCTACGAGCGCGAATGCATAGCCGAGTGGAATACAGAGCACGAGAGAATAGAAGAGCATAAACACATACAGGCCTATGCCCCAGCCATCTTCAGAGTACCAGATCGTTCCATTCACAGACGCGTAGAAGACTGGAAAGGCGATGGGAGAAGCGAACAACAGCGCCCAATGGGCACGCCGCCCGTCGGCGCGAAACGCGTACCGCGAGATCAGAACGAAGGCAGGATAGGTCGCAGCTCCCAGCATGAGACTACTTTGGATGTATGAACCAACGGAGTAGTTCGAAAGATCATCCATTGCGGCAAGCACAAACGGGACGAACGAAGGCAGCCACATGACCCGTCGGACGTACGCGACATCGTCCATGTAACGCCGCCTAACGGTCGGCGTTCAGCGGCTTGCGCCGATTTGGCACAACCTGCTGAGACGCCATCGATTGCCGGCATGGTACCACGACCCAAATCGGCTCAAGCGGTAGCAAGTCCGCTGCAACGGCTTGTTAGGCGGCGTTGGAGTCCCGAGCCTTAGCGATAGCGGTCGATGACGTCGTCGACGGAGAGCGTCGACCAAGCGGCCTGCTCGGACTCGAGATTGGAGACCTGCTGGGAAGGGGCGTCTCGACTGAAGTCGCCGCGGGCCTCGAAGAGTCTCGCTTTGAGGTAGCCAAGCTTCGCGTCTCGGACGCGATCAGCGAGCTTGGCGATAGCCTTAGAAGCATCGCCCCGAGAGATAGCATCACGGAGTGCGGTCTCGGCACGGCCGAGAGCCTCAGCTTTCTTGGCACCTGGGCCACG
The DNA here is from genome assembly GCA_965250285.1 of Myxococcota bacterium. GTDB lineage: Bacteria > Myxococcota_A > UBA9160 > UBA9160 > UBA4427 > CAYYSY01. Next base: position 5,469,814 of record OZ252299.1, on the reverse strand, counting down.
CCGCAAGTAGCTGGTCACGGTCGCTGAAACTCCGTGCTTGGCACGAAACGCCGCCTAACGGTCGGCGTTCAGCGGCATCGGCCAGCTGCTGACCGGCTCCGCAGAACGCACTTGGTTCGTTGCCAAGAAGCTAACAGAGCCGATATCGCCTCAGCTGGACGATGTCCGCTGCAACGGCTTGTTAGACCGCGTGCGAAGGACGGACCCTCTGCCGTCCTACCCCCTGCCAAGCCTCGATTCTGCTCTCGGGTGGGATGAGCAGGCCGAAGGCGAAGCGCGCATGAGAGAGCCGGCTGTGGTCACTTTGGCGATGCGTCACATGCGATCTATTGGGAGTGACCTAAGGGCGAAGCAAGCAGATCAGCCAACGCCAGAGCTCGCAACGAGCTGCCCGATTCGGGAAGGCGGTGGGCAGGAATCGGCACCCAACAACTAGAGAGCCTTGTGCCACGCGGCCTAACGGTCGGCGTTCAGCGGCTTGCGGCGACCTGGCTCGCAGCGGCTGAATGCCTCGGACGCCGGCCAGTTTACCACGGCCCGATATCGCCTCAGCGGGAGCAAGTCCGCTGCAACGGCTTGTTAGGTGGCGAGCGCGTCAGCTCGGATCGAACGCCTGGATGACTTCGATCGTGCCGACGATGTTGTCATTCAGCTCGTCGAGTTCGTCGGCAGGCACCCACCACTCTGTGTGATGCTTGGCGCCCACAGTTTGGATCTCGTACTGGCTCATGAAACTAGACCGAACGCTGAATCGGGTTACGTACCCGGCTTTGCCGTCGCGGGCGTTCCAGTTCTTGGCGATTTCGACGGCGTAGGCTTCATTCGTGACTGGATAGAAGATCGGCTGCTCAGGCAGTCGAGGCGGCCAACGACGAAAGCCGGACTGCTCGACGAGGGCGAGCTCTTCCGGGCCAGTGGGCCGATTGAGCGTCGTTACGTCGTCAACTTCCAAGTCTCGCCACCTAACGGTCGGCGTTCAGCGGCTTGCGGCGGCCTTGCTCGCAGCAACTGAGTGCCTTGGACGCCCGTGACTCTACCACGGCCCGATATCGCCTCAGCGTCAGCAAGTCCGCTGCAACGGCTTGTTAGGCAGCGGCGTGCGCTCTACTGGCCTGCCGAAGCTTCGAGGATTCGATAGTCATTCGCTGGGTCGACAGCGTACAGCCGTGGCACGGCACCGGGATCTTGTGACGCCGGGACCTCGGGAATCGTGATCTGGTCCCGCGGTACGCGAACTACAACCCACGTGTCCATCGCGCGACACTTAAAGTGGTGGTAGTCGTCGTCGGTACCGGTGTAGTAGAGCGGACTGTAGTGCGGCGAACCCTCCGCGTTTCGCGCGTGCCAGTCGGAGAGCTCTTGTGCGCTCCATACGTCGGGCGAGCACGCTACCAGCATGCCGAATGCCAAGGTTCCGAAGATGAGGAGCGGAGTTCGACGCGTCATTGCCGCTTCCGCTGCCTAACGGTCGGCGTTCAGCGGCTTGCGGCGGCCTTGCTCGCAGCGACTGAATGCCTCGGATGTCCGTGATTCTATCACGACCCGACAACGCCTCAGCGTCAGCAAGTCCGCTGCAACGGCTTGTTAGGCGGCGTCTGGCACGCCATTTCGCTTGAGCAACTCATCGGAACGCAGAAAGCTCGCTCGACGGAACGCACACCTCAACGAACATGGAGCTGCTGCAGTCGGCCGCATAGACGTCGGTCATGACCAGCTCGCAGGAGGAACTACAGTCGCGCGAATGGGCGACTCGGCATTCCGATCGGCTGCGCTTCGAGAGTTCGTATAGGTCGTTCTTGGGGCAATGCGCCGCTGCTTCGCGGTCGAGCAACGACGAGCCGAACCAGAACGCGGAGCCCGTGACAGCGACGGCTGCCAGAGCTGCGACCGAGTACCTCGTGATCACGGCACGCCGCCTAACGGTCGGCGTTCAGCGGCTTGCGGCGACCTAGCTCGCAGCGGCTGAATGCCTCGGACACCCGGCAGTCTACCACGACCCGATATCGCCTCAGCCTAAGCAAGTCCGCTGCAACGCCTTGTTAGATGGCGGGCGAATCTGCAGGGGCAACGGAGTGACGAGACTCACTCGAGAGTTCGAGTAAGCACTCAGCCCCGCACATGAACAGTGGCCAAGAGAACAGAACGCGGCAATGAAGAATGTGATCAGCGAAATGACGACCAATGCTGCAATTACGTCGTCGAAGCTCGGAACCCAACGCTCTTCGGGAGAAATCGGATCGCCCCGCTCTCTTCCTGCTGCCGTCGGATCGCCACCTCGACGAATGCGCGTACGCCCGGAATCTAACCGGCGCTTTCGTCGTGGCTTCTGGCCAAGCTTGAACTTGTAACGTCCTATCTCGCGTCTCCGCCATCTAACGGTCGGCGTTCAGCGGCTTGCGGCGGCCTTGCTCGCAGCGGCTGAACGCCTCGGACGCCCGAGATTCTACCAAGAACCGAAAGCGCCTCAGCGGTAGCAAGTCCGCTGCAACGGCTTGTTAGACCGCGTGCGAAGAGCAGACCCTCTACCGCCCTACCCCCTGCCAAGATGGGATTCGGCAGTCGAGTTGGATCGAGCAGACCGAAGGCGAAGCTCGCCCCAGAGAGCCGGTTGTGGCCACTTTGGCGATGCGTCGCATGCGATCTGTCGGGAGTGACCTAAGGGCGAAGCGAGCAGGTCAACTAGCTAGCGAGCTCGCAACGAGCTGCCGGGTTCGAGAAGGCGGTGGGCAGGAATCGGCACCCAGCAACTAGAGGGCCTTGTGCCACGCGGCCTAACGGATCGGCGTTCAGCGGCGTGGCACAACCTTGCACCGCGCCGGCCGAAGCCTGGGACTCCGTGATTCTACCACGAGCGATATCGGCACAGCGTTGCCACGTCCGCTGCAACGGCTTGTTAGACCGCCAGACGCCTAGCTATCGGTCGGGATTTCGAAGGACGGATTCTCTAGGACGATCTGTTGCAGATCGGAGAAGAACGAGAGCAGGTTGTACTCAGTGATCGGCGCGTCGCCTGGGTGGGCAGAGTGGCAGCGCATCTCGAAGCAGCTTCGGAGTCGAGTGTGCTGGTTCGAATCAATCAACCCCATGCCTTCGATGACCCAAAGGATCGTGGTATCGAAGACCTCACGGAGCTCGCTGATTGAGGTGACGTTCTGCGTCTGGTTGAATCGCTTGTAGCGGCCCTTCTTTTGACTTGCCATTTGGGCAGATGCCACATTGAAGACTGAGAACCCATCTGCCTCAATCTTGCGATGAATTCGATCGACCGCAGCGCACCAGCCTAGGACTGCCGCCGCGCGTAGGTAGCCGCTCTTGGCACAATCGATCGACTCTTGGAAATAGGCGCTCTCTTCAGCGGCTTCAAGGTTGGCGACGAACTCATTGAAGGGAGAGACCGCTTGGCTGGATACGACGCCGGACTTGATCGGAAGAATCAGCTCGTCGCGCATAGGCTTGACGAGTACATCGATGGACTCGAGGTAGCTCTTCTTCAGGTTGTTTGGGGCGCTGAGTTTGATTAGTCGCGCGCAGGCAGCGGAGTACTTCTCGACGAGTTCAGCCGAGAACCCCAGTTTTGAAAGGCCAGGCGCCAGCTCGCTGAACCACCGTGACCCGAGTTCCTCAGCGCGTTCGCGTAGGCCCTTCTTGGCAACCCGTGGATTCTCTTCAGCTTTGAGATCCCGCTTGAGCGCCTTCAGATCATCGTGGAATGTCTTGAGAGTCGCGTCCACGCGTGCTCACTGAAGCTCTTTGGCGACTGCCGCAAGTTCTTTTCGACCATCCTCAGACAGCTTGATCGTCTTCACCGACTTGCCGTACTTGTCGAAGTCGAAAAGAACTGCGTTCTTGGTGAAGTTGCTGCCGAAGTTGTTCTGGTCGTAGCACTTTCGGTCTTTGCACTCCGCTCGGACAGCTTCGACCTGGCAAGAGAATTCGCCGTGCGAGATCGCCGAATGCAGCGCCTGCAGAAGTGCGATTCGAACCTGCCCCTCAGCGAGCCTCGTTGTCTTCAAATCCTCGTACAACGGGAGCACTTCTCCATCTTCCTTGTAGAAGAGGTTGCTCAAGTCTTCTATCGATAGTGCGTACTTCTCCATGAACCGACGGACCTTGACGTGGAGATCTGTCTCCGAGAGATCGTCTTGAGAAGAAGCCGCCTCTTCGACCGTCTGCTTCTTCTCTTCCTTAGGAGTCTCGGGCTCAGGTGTCGCCTGTGGCGTTGGCTTCGGCGATCGCGGCGCGAGCGAGTCGAGGTGGTGCCGAAGCAGCAACTCGAAGCAAATCGCCTGGAGATTCTCCGGGCACTCTTTCGCAATTCCGGCGATCTCAAGCACCTTGTCCTTGAGCTTTGCCACGCGCGCCTCCTGTGCTCTGGCGGTCTAACGGTCGGCGTTCAGCGGCTTGCGGCGGCCTTGCTCGCAGCGACTGAATGCCTCGGATGTCCGTGATTCTATCACGACCCGACAACGCCTCAGCGTCAGCAAGTCCGCTGCAACGGCTTGTTAGGCGGCGTCTGGCACGCCATTTCGCTTGAGCAACTCATCGGAACGCAGAAAGCTCGCTCGACGGAACGCACACCTCAACGAACATGGAGCTGCTGCAGTCGGCCGCATAGACATCGGTCATGACCAGCTCGCAGGAGGAACTACAGTCGCGCGAATGGGCGACTCGGCATTCCGATCGGCTGCGCTTCGAGAGTTCGTATAGGTCGTTCTTGGGGCAATGCGCCGCTGCTTCGCGGTCGAGCAACGACGAGCCGAACCAGAACGCGGAGCCCGTGACAGCGACGGCTGCCAGAGCTGCGACCGAGTACCTCGTGATCACGGCACGCCGCCTAACGGTCGGCGTTCAGCGGCTTGCGGCGGCCTTGCTCGCAGCGACTGAACGCCTCGGACGCCGGCCATTCTACCACGACCCGATATCGCCTCAGCGGTAGCAAGTCCGCTGCAACGGCTTGTTAGGCAGCGTGGAGCCTCGCGACACGAATAGCTGTCAGCTAGTCGGGAGGCAGGCGGCTCCATAGCGCCCAGCTTCCGAACGTACCGCCAAGTGCGATGGCGAAGTAAGGGACCCACTTCGCAAGAGGACGGTCACCTGCGATTCCTGCACCGAAATCGACGATCTCGATGGGAAGTACGAGATCGACGCAGCCAGCAACTGCCATAGCGGGGAACAGGACGGAAGCGATCGCGATCAGATTCCGCTTCGTCACTGCGTCATCTCAGGCTGCACCGAAGACCATGACTCTGACTGGAACGCTGCCTAACGGTCGGCGTTCAGCGGCTTGCGGCGACCTTGCTCGCAGCGGCTGAACGCCTCGGGTAGCCGACATTCTACCACGACCCGATATCGCCTCAGCGGGAGCAAGTCCGCTGCAACGGCTTGTTAGGCCGCGTAGCGTGTTCGCATATGCATTCCGGACCACCGATCGAAACAAGCACAAGTGAGTCGCTCTCGTGTGAGTAACGAACTGGCTCGCCCCATGGGTCACATATCAAGGCACGTTCACCGAGATACCCACCTTCGGGGTACGATTCGGGCTGGGGACCAGCCGCCGGTCTCGACAGCAAAGCTTCGAGGCCCTGCTCCGTTGTTGGAAACCGACCATTATCGAGCCGATAGAACTCGAGGGCGGACATCAGTTGCAAGAGTTGGGCAGAGACGCGGTCTTCGAGCCTGCAGACAACTCTGCCAGAGACGGAGTACGCCGACAGGGAAACCGCGCCGACACCGATAGCGGCAAACAGCCAAAGAAGAGATCGACCGAAGGCCCGAAGCATGCCCGTTGGACAACCACGCTCAAGCGCCGGGTTACGCGGCCTAACTAATATTGACCACCCAGCGCCCGCCGCTGGGCTTCGCTTCATAATCTAGCGACTGAGCGGGGCTCCTCGCTCAATCCCCCACGAATCCGCCGACTTGGCTTCATTGCGCCGATGTCGCGATAGGTCGTAAACGACGCATGGTGCTGCGTAAGGGAATGATGTGGCTGGGGGGCTGCGAGTAGGTGGCGGGGCGATCGCTGGGGGTGGGTCACAGGTCGTCGGCGGGGCTGCGGACGCCCATCGGGCCTCGGTCGAGGACGTGGGTGTAGATCATCGTGGTCTTGAGGTCGCGGTGGCCGAGCAGGGCCTGCACAGTGCGGATGTCCGAGCCTGATTCGAGCAGGTGGGTGGCGAACGAGTGGCGCAGGGTGTGGGCGGTGACGCGTTTCTCGATGCCGGCTTTGCGGGCGGCGAGGCGGATGGCGCGTTGGGGGCCGCTCACGTGGCGGTGGTGACGGTGGGGGCGGCGGGTGCGGGGGTCGGTCGAGACGCGGCGGGAGGGGAAGAGCCATTGCCAGCCCCACGAGAGGTTCTCGTTCGGGTACTTGCGGGCGAGGGCCGTGGGCAGTGAGACGCCGGGGAGGCCGCGTCTTCGGTCGTCCTCGTAGAGGGCGCGGGCTTGTACGAGCTGGGCGGCGATGGGCTCTTCGAGCGAGCGGGCGAAGAGCGTCGCGCGATCGCGGTCGCCCTTGCCTGAGCGCACGACGATCTGCCTTCGGGCGGCGTCGATGTCCTTCACGCGCAGGCGCAGGCACTCGAAGATGCGCAGGCCCGACCCATACAAGAGCCGGGCGATGAGCGCGTGCTCGCCTTCGAGGGCGGCGAGCAGGGCGCGCACTTCGTCGCGGTCGAGCACCACGGGCAGGCGCACGGGAGTGCGAGCGCGCACGGCGGCGTCGAGGCCTTCGAGGTCGCGGCCCAGCACCTCCTCATACAGAAACACGAGCGCGGCGCGGGCCTGGTTCTGAGTCGAGGCGGCGACCTCGCGGCGCACGGCCAGGTCGCTCAGAAAAGCGACGACCTCGGCCGCACCCATCTCGTCGGGGTGCGTCAGATCGTGAAAGTGCAGATAGCGCTTCACCCAGCCGACGTACGCCTGCTCGGTGCGCAGGCTCATGTGTCGAAGCCGACAGGCAGCGCGCAGGCGATCGAGCAGGCGGGCGCCGGGCGGGGCGGCGCGGGGGGTTCGGCGGCCCTCTTCGGGGTCAGCCACGATGGCAGGGCTCCTCGAGCCGGGGGATGAAGGCGGTGAGGCGACGATGGCGGGGCGGGATCGGTGGGCTCCGAGAAGCCGCGCCGTCGCGAGGCTAGGTTGGCCAGGCGACCGTGGGCACCGTCCGTCGATGACGCGTGCCGGCCTCGCGTGGGCGGTCGGCGTCTCGCGCCGCGCGACGGTGTGCGGTCATGGCGGCGGGCGACCGCGGGGCGTGCGCCCTGCCCGCTCGGGGCGGGTGACCTGCGAGCCCCGGGGAGGGCGACGTTGTGCGGGCGCGGCATCGCGCGCATCATCGACGGTCGCCATGTCATCAGAACCGACTGCCTACTCGAAGTCGCCCCACTCGCCCTACGGCCAGCTGATGGGCACGCGCATCCTCGACTCGAACCGCGAGCGCCGCACGGTCGAGATCGAGTACACGGCCAAGCCCGAGTTCTTGAACCGCATCGGCACCCTCGCCGGTGGCATGATCTCGAGCATGCTCGACTCGGTGACGGGCATCGTGGCGAACGAGGCCATCGCCGCCGACCAGGCGGCGGTGCACGCCGAGCTCTCGGTCCACTATCACGCGCCCGCGAAGGCGGGCAAGCTGATCGGTCGGGGCCAGATCGTGTCGTTCGAAGGACGCGACGTGCGGTCGACGGGCGAGCTCTTCGACGCGGGCGGCACGCACATCGCGAGCGCCGAGGCGCGGCTGCGCGTCATTCGGCGGGTGGCGCCGAAGGCCGACTAGGCGGTCGGACCGGGGTCGGTCGACGTCGGCGGCGCGGGGTCGTCGCTCGCGAACCGGTCGCTGAGCCGCTGGAACACCACGAAGAAGACAGGCACGAGCACCACGGCGATGATCGTCGCCGCGAGCTGGCCGCCGAGCACCACCGTGCCGAGCGAGCGCCGCGACGCGCCGCCGGCGCCGCTTGCGACGACGAGCGGCAGCACGCCGAGCACGAACGAGAAGGCCGTCATCAGGATCGGCCTGAACCGCAGTCGACACGCCTCGACGGCCGCCTCGAGCACGGGCTTGCCGCCCGCGCGCAGCTCGCGGGCGAACTCGACGATCAAGATCGCGTTCTTGCTCGCGAGCGCCACGAGCAGCACCAGGCCGATCTGCATGTAGACGTCGTTCTCGAGCCCGCGCAGCGCCACCGCCACCACGGCGCCGAGCAGGCCGAGCGGTACGGCGAACACGACGGCGGCGGGCGCTGTCCAGCTCTCGTATTGGGCGGCGAGCACGAGAAAGACGAGCAGCGCGGCCAGGGCGAACAGCGCGACGGCTTCGCCGCCGATCTGCTTCTCTTGATACGACATGCCCGTCCACTCGTAGCCCATGGTGTTGGGCAGCTTGCGGTCGGCCATGTCCTCCATGAGGTTGAGGGCCTGGCCCGAGCTGAAGCCGGGCGCGGCGGCGCCGTTGATGGTCGCCGACGGGTAGAGGTTGTATCGCGTGATGATCTGCGGGCCGAACGTCTCGTCCATCTCGATCACGGTGCCGATCGGCACCATCGTGCCGTCGGGCTTGCGCACCTGCAGCCGCGCCACGTCGGCCGCGGTCTGGCGATGCGGAGCGTCGCTCTGCAACGTCACCTTGTAGGTGCGCCCAAAACGGTTGAAGTCGTTCACGTAAGCCGAGCCGAGCGCCGCCTGCAGCGTGCCGAACACGTCGCTCAGCGGCACACCGAGCGCTTTCACCTTCGTGCGGTCGACGTCGGCGAACATCTGGGGCACGCGCGAGCGAAAAGTCGTGTTCAGGCGCTGCAGCCCGGCCTGGGCGTCGCCGTCGACGACGAGCTCGTCGGCCATGGCCTGCAGCGTGTCGAAGCCAACGCCCATGCGATCCTGCAGCTGCATCTGAAAGCCGCCCGATACGCCGAGGCCGTTGATGGCCGGCGGCACGAACGTGAAGCCGATCGCCTCTTGAATGCCCAGAAGGCCCATCTGCACGCGGCCGACGATCGCCTCCTGGCTGAGCTGGGGCTCGGTGCGTTCGTCCCACGGGTCCATCACGATGAACGACATCGCGACGTTCGAGAGGTTCGCGCCGTCGATGATCGAGTAGCCGACGATGGTCACGGCGTCGCGCACGCCGGGCGTCGACTGATAGATCTCGTCCATCATCTTCGCGACTTCGCCGGTGCGCTCGAGCGAGGCGGCGTCGGGCAGCTGGGCCTGCGCAAAGAAGTAGCCCTGGTCTTCGGTGGGCAAGAAGCCGGTCGGCAACCGCGTGAAGCCCCAGGCCGACGCGAGCGTGATCAGCGCGAAGAGCACCATCGCGATGCCGGTGCGCCGCACGGCCAGGCCGACGACCGTCACGTAGCTCGTCGTCGCGCGATCGAATTGCCGGTTGAACACGCCGAATGCGCCCTTGTCAGTGAGCTTCATCGGCCGCAGCAAGATCGCCGACATCGCGGGGCTGAGGGTCAGCGCGTTGATCGAGCTGATGACGGTGGCGGCGGCGATCGTGAGCGCGAACTGCTGATTGAGCGCGCCGGTGATCCCACCGCTGAACGCGGCGGGCACGAACACGGCGAGCAGCACCAGGGTGGTGGCGACGACGGGGCCGCCGACCTCTTCCATCGCCTGAATGGCAGCCTGCTTCGAAGACAGACCCTGCTCGTCCATCAGGCGCGTCACGTTCTCGACCACCACGATCGCGTCGTCGACGACGATGCCGATCGCCAGCACCAACCCGAAGAGGGTCAGCATGTTGATCGAGAAGCCGAGCGCGGCCATCAGCGCGAACGTGCCGACGAGCGACACGGGGATCGTGATGGCCGGAATGAGCGTCGCCCGCCAATCCTGCAAGAAGACGTAGATCGTGATGAACACGAGCAGAATGGCGATGAAGAGCGTCTCGTAGACCTCGGCGATCGAGGCCTCGACGGCACGGGTGGTATCGAAGGGGATCCGCCACTCGATGCCGGCGGGGAACGACGTCTCGAGCTCGCCCATCGTCTCGCGGATGCGCTTCGCGAGATCGAGGGCGTTCGCACCGGGCAGCTGATAGATGGCGACGGCGGCCGTCGGCTGCCCGTTCAGCGTCGCGTACTGCGTATACGTCTCGCCGCCGAGCTCGACCCGGGCGACGTCCTTGAGCCTTAGAATCTGCCCTTCGTCGCCGGTCTTGATGATGATGTCTTCGAACTGCTCGACGCTCTCGAGCCGCCCGAGGCTGTTGATCGTGTACTGAAACGGCGTGCCCGTCGGCGCCGGCGGCTGACCGAGCTGCCCCGCAGCGACCTGCACGTTCTGCTCGCGGATCGCGTTGACGACGTCGTCGGTCGTCAGATCGCGGGCGCGCAGCCGGTTCGGGTCGATCCAGATGCGCATGCTGTAATCGGCGCCGCCGAAGATCGACACGTCCCCGACGCCCTTGATGCGCTTCAGCGTATCGACGAGCCGAAGCGTCGCGAAGTTCGACAGGTAGAGCGAGTCGTAGGCACTGTCGGGCGGCGCCGTGAGCGAGATGAGCAGCACGATGCTCGTCGACTTCTTGTTCGTGCTGACGCCCTGGCGCTTCACCTCTTCGGGCAGCTTCGGCTGCGCGATGGCGACGCGGTTCTGCACGAGCACCTGCGCCATGTCGAGATCGGTGCCGACCTCGAACGTGACGGTCAGGTTGTACGAGCCATCGTTCGCGCTCGTCGAGGACATGTAGATCATGTTCTCGACGCCGTTCACCTCCTGCTCGATCGGCGCGGCCACCGTCTCGGCGACGACCTGGGCGTTGGCGCCCGGGTACACCGTCGACACGGCCACCGTCGGCGGCGTGATCTCGGGGTACTGCGCGATCGGCAGCGTCGGCAGCGCGATCAGACCCGCGAGCACGATGACGATGGCCAGCACCGTCGCGAAGATCGGTCGCTCGATGAAGAACCGAGAGAACACGCCCGGCTACGCTCCGCTCGCGGTCGTTGCGGGCGCGGCGTCGGACGCCGACGGCGCGGCGTCGCTCGGGCTCGTTTCGCCCGCCGGCGTCGGAGTGTCGGCGTCGCTCGGCGGCGGCCCCGGCTCGACCTCGGCCGGTGGCATGGGCTCGGGCTCGCGCGCGTCCTCGGGCAAGACGGTCGGCGGCGGCTCGGGCAGGCGCCGGCCCTCGACGAGCTCGGGCGCGACCGCGGCGCCCGGGCGCGCGCGCTGAATGCCGTTCACGACCACCCGCTCGGTCGGCGCCAGGCCCGAGACGATGCGCCGCATGTCTTCGTACGTGCCGCCCACCTCGACGTAGCGCTGCTCGACGAGATCGCCGTCGCCGACGACGAACACGAAGCGCCCGCCCTGATCGGTGCCGAGCGCCCGGTCGGGCACGAGCATGGCGTCTTCGAATCGACCCACCGGGATGCGCACCCGCGTGAACGAGCCGGGCATGATGATGTCTTCGAACTCGCCCTCGTTCTCGAGCACGCCCCGCAGCTCGAGGGTGCCCGTCGCCGAGTCGATCTGCGAGTCGGCGAAGTCGAGAAACCCCTTGTGCGGGTAGCCCTCTTCGTCGGCGAGGCCGACCTCGACCGGCGGCACGCCCGGGCTCGGCGAGCGGCCGTAGCGCGTGCCGCCGCTTGCCTCGTAGCCGTGCTCCGAGGGTTCGAGTGACTCGTCGTCGGGCGGCTCGGCGTCGACGGGCCGCGAGGGCGGCGCCTTGCCCTCGGGCTCCATGCCATCGGTCATCGGCGCGTCCGAACGAGCCAGCTCGGCTGCGGTCGCGTCGGTGCTGCCCGCTCCCGCCGCGCCGTTCGTGCGCATCTGGCCGCCTTCGGCCTCGCGCCGCGCGTTCTCGGCCTGAATCCGGCGCTGCACGCGCAGCACGTCGATCTCGCTGATCTGGAAGTAGACGAAGAGCGGCGAGTAGTCGACGACGTCGGTCAGCAGCGTCGTCTCGCCGGCCCCGACGAGGTTGCCGAGGTCGACGCGATGCCGCCCCGCGCGACCGTCGATGGGCGACTTCACATAGGCGTAGTCGAGGTTCAGCTGTGCGTCCGACAGCGCCGACTCGGCGGCGGCGACGGCGGCGTCGGCCTTGTCGCGCTCGGCCTTGAAGCGCAGATACTCGATCTCGCTCGTCGCCTTCTGTCTATAGAGCTGGCGCGAGCGCTCGAAGCTCGTCTTGGCGAGCGCCGCCTCAGCGCGCCGGCTCGAGAGCTCGGCCTGCTTCGCAGCGACGTCGACCTCGAACGGTTCGGGGTCGATGACGAAGAGCAGGTCGCCCTTCTTCACGTCGGTGCCCGGCGTGTAGTGCATGCTCTGCAGATAGCCCTGCACGCGCGCCTCGATCTGCACCGACTCGACGGCGCGGGTGCGCCCGGTGTACTCGAGATAGTCGATCACGTCCTGCACCACCGGCAGCTGCACGGTGACCGCGGGGGGCGGCGGTGCGACGTAGGTGTTCTCGCGACAGGCCACGAGCCAGGTGCAGGCGAGCACGGCCAGGGGGAGCGCGCAGCGGCGGGAGATCATCGGGGGGTCGGGGCTCCTCGAGTGGGGCACACCTGCGGGCGCGCACCGGCGGAGGGGGCAGTGTAGAGAGAAGACGCGGCCGGCACACGGGGCGATCGAGGCGGCCCCGCCCGGGTGCCCACGACCCGCATGTCCAGATTCATGTGGGCAAGCTAGCGGGCGGCCGGCGGGTCGATCCGCGCGCGGCGGGCCTCAACCAAAGAGCACCGCGCGCAGGTCGAGCACGTCCTCGGCACCGTCGAGCCGCAGCCGCCGCGCGTTGAACCCCTCGCACTCGATCTCGACGAAGATCTCATCGCTCGCGACCGTCGCCGGGGTGGCAAAGCCATAGGCGCCGCCGGCGACGGTCGTACCCTGGGCCAGCGCATCGACGAGCTCGCCGTCGCGCTCGTGTGTCACCCGCACCCGCGCGCCTTCGAGCGCCGGCCGCTCGCCGGCCGGGTCGCGGTCGCTCTCGAACACGAGCACCCGGCCGGTGCGGCCGTCGGGGGCGCGTTCGATCTCGACGTGCAGGTCGTGCAGCCAGACCATCGACTCGTCGACGAAGCACGCGAACCCGTGGGCCTTGGCCTGCTGCGCGCTGTTGGCCTCGAGCGACGGGTCTTGCGGCGCCATGCCGTGGTCGGCCGTCAGCACGAAGAGCGTGTCGTCGAGCCGGCCCTTGGCTTCGAGCAGATCGAGCAGCCGGCCGATGCGCACGTCACCCTCGGCGAGCGCATCGGCGAGGGCGTCGCCGTGCGGACCATACTCGTGGCCGACGCCGTCGGTGATGATCAGCTCGTGATAGACGAAGTCGGGCGACGCCACGTCGTCGCGTTCGAACAGGTCGATCACCTGCGCCATCCCGCGCGAGTCGAGCCGCGACTCCTTCGCTGCGTCTTCGTTCGCGTCGTCGGTCCAGCGTGGGCTCTCGTCGGCGCGAAGCTGCGCGGTGAGCGCCTTGAGGCGCGCCTTGTCGCCGAGGTTGCGGCCCTCGAGCACGGCATGGCTCGCGCTGCGTCCAAAGGGCGCGTGAATCGCCGCGGTCACGCAGCCCTCGCCCCGCACCCGCGCGAACGCCTCGTAGAGGCTCTCGACGCCGCGGTTCGAGAAGCCCTCGGTGTGCACCTGCTGACCCTGGGGCGACACGGCTTCGCGCTTCTCGCGCAGGTAGTAGCTCGGGTTGACGACGTCGTGGTGACCGCACCAGCTGCCGGTGCCGAGCGCCGTGTGACTCGGCCACGTGATCGACGGAAAGTTCACGATCTGGCCCGACTCGAAGACGGCCGCCCGTGCGCGCAGCCCGAGCAGGTTCGGGTAGCGCCCCGGCTGCGTTGCGAGCAGCTCTTCGAGCGCGGTCGGGTGCAGGCCGTCGAGCAGCAGCACGTAGGCGTACTTCGGCGCGGGGCCGCTCGCATCGAGCACCTCGTCGATCACGCGCCCGTCCTGCCGCGCGAGCAGCACGTCGGGCGCCGCGCCGCGTTCGCTCGAGGTGCGCCCGGTCGCGTCGCGACCGTCGATCTTCGGAAAGCCGAGCGCCGCGAGCACGGTCGGCGCGATGTCGACCTCGCGGGCCGCGAGGTCGTGCCGGCCGTGCTTCACGCCGCGGCCCACCAGCCAGAGCGGGGCGCGCGCCTGGCGCACGTGCAGCGCGCCGTGCTGGCCGGGCTGCAGCCCGAGGCACCAATCCTTCGACGACAGCGCGAGATCGGGCGCGTTCGGCGAGTCGAAGAGCTGGGTGATGCGCTCGTAGCCGAAGGGATAGCTCTGGTGCTCGGTCTCGATGAAGCGACGCCGCGCATCGTCGGCGTCGAAGCCCGACGCGCGCGCGGCCGCCTTCTCTTCTTCGAGCGTGCGCAGCGCGTCTTCGCGCTGATCTTCGATCGGGTTCTCGCCGACGACCTCGAGCACCTCGAAGCCGAGCTCGCCCGCCCCGTCGATGATGCGCCGAAAGCGCACCATCCCGCGGCGCGACCACACCTCGTAGGCCCCGCCCGCCCCGCCCTCTTCGGGGCCGTGGCGATACAGCGTGACGAGATCGCACCAGTTGCGCGCAGGCGATTCGGCGAGCAGCACCCGGATCAGCCGGTGTGCCGACGCCACGTTGTCGGGGCCGACGCCCTGGTCGATCAATCGCTCGGGTCCGTGTTGCGTGATGGCCATGTCGATCCTCTACTCGCACCGCGCTCGGCACGACGCGACGGGGCCCGAGGCCGCTTAGCGCGCGCTATCGGTGCGGCCGCCAGTGCGCTTCGCGAACGTGCGCCGGGTTCGCCTCTTTGCTCGACGACTCGCGCTCCATCTGCTCGGCGAGCCACTGCGACCATTCGCCCCACGAAGGCTGGCTCTGCTCGACGCGCACGTCCTCGAGCCACTGCGCGAGCTTGCGGTGGGTCACGCAGACCATCCCCCCAAAGAGCTCACGCACCATGTCGAACGAAGCGAGCCGCTCGTGGATCAGCACCGCGATGGTCTCGTGCGTCAGCGCGACGCTCAGCGCCGCATCCTCGTACTCGGCGCCGCGCGCCCGCAGGTCGGCCGCCGAGATGCCGTCGGGCAACGAGCGCACCATGTTGAGCGCCCGCACCAGCTCGGGGCTCTGAAACGTGCGCGCGAGCTCGACCGCGACCGACTGACGCCGCTGCTCGCGAAACTCGCGCACCTGCAGCAGCGCGAACACCGCACCGCCGATGATCGTCGTCGCGCCGAGCACCTCGGCGAGATTCGCGAGCGTTGCCAGATCCACGTCTTCGAACGCTCCCGATCCCGCGGCGCGGCCTTGCTTCGCCCCGCGATGCTACTTCGACACGGGGCGAACCCACCGGTGCACGAAGGCGTCGGTGGGCTGATCCATCTCGAAGAAGGGCTGCTCACGCGGATCCTCCGCGTGCGCCATGAAGTCGGCCGTCGCATCGAGCTCGAAGCCGGCGGCCTCGAAATCTTTGACGACCAGGCCCTCGTCGATGCGGTGCAGCTCGTCGGCGACCTCGGGGCCCCGTTCGCCCTCTTTCGCGCGGTGGTCGATCACGATGATCCGACCGCCGGGCTTCATCATCTTGTAGAAGCGTCGAAGATAGAGCTTGTGATCGAAGTCGCCGAGCCGCGTGAGATAGGTGTCGTGGTAGGTGAAGATCATCGTGACGACGTCGAGGCCCTTCGTGCTGCGGGGCAGCGGGTCTTCGACCCGGGCATCGACGCGCACGACGTTCGCGTTCACGGGCTTCGCGAGCCGCGCCGGCCAGCTCTCGCTCACGAAGCGCTCGACGACGAAGGGCGAGTTGTGGCCGTACACGGTGCCGTCGGGGCCCACGGCCCGCGCGAGCAGCTCGGTCGTGTAGCCGTCGCCCGCGCCGATGTCGGCCGCCGACATGCCGGGCCCGATCTGGGCGAACACGAGAAACTCGTCGGGGCGTCGGTGGATGTCGCGGCGCCGATCTTCGACGCTGCGATCGGGCGACGCGACGATCGCATTCGCCTGGGCGCGGTCGATGCCACCCGCGGCGGCCGCGGGGGCCCCCAGCACGAGCGCGGCCGAGGCGAGCGCGGCGCATCGCCCGGGCCCGGCCGCCCGGCGACCGGCTCGGGTCGAGCGAGGCGCGGCGCGCGGCGCCGATCGCGGCCGAGGCGGGCGAGCGGAAAGAGAAGAAAGAAACAGCAGAGAGAAAGAAGGAAGAGAAACAGGAAAGAGAAGGAAGGGCTTGCCTGGGTGGGGCGAGGGGGCTCGTCGGGTCATCGTGGCGCTCCTTCGTTGAAACGAGCGTTCGGGCGCCACCCAAGTGTATCCGAGCCGGCACAGCCGCATGCTCGAGCGGCTCGTCTCCACACGAGCCCCAGGGGGCAGCGCGCCTCGCCGAGCTCTTCCCGACTGCTCCGCCACCCGCGCCGACCGGCCCAGCGGGGCTCATCCGCGCCGCGGCGGGCCCGACCGCTCCGCCAAAATCGCAAGGCGAGACAATGGCTTTCGCGCCTTGACCTCGGCCCCACATGCCTCACAATGACGGGCCCCCGCCCGCGAAGGCCTCGCGTGCCGGGGTGCGCGGCTGGTGTGTCGGATCCCGGCGCCAGCCGCTGCCGTCCAGCTTCGAGCTCGCCCCCCGTGACGCACCGTGTCCAGGTCTGGATCCGGATCGCCGGGGCCATGCTCGCGGCGCAGCGGCCCCTCGTGGATCCGTACAGTGAGACTGAAAGCTCGGGGCAGCATCTACGACGTCTGCTCTTGTCCCGACAATCCAGACACCTGCGGCACGGATTCGCACACTCACCCAGGCACTCCTGTGTGGAGCCCCCTTCCGTCGAGCCCCCTCGATCACGACGGCGATCGAGCCGGGATCGACCCAGTCAGAGAGAGACGAGAGCCCCATGAGCAATGCATCCCCCACTGGCGCCGAGGCGCGCAAGATCCTCGCCAGTCGCGAGATCAAGAAGGTCGTCGTGCTCGGCGCGAACGGCACGATGGGCTTCGGCAGCGCCGCGCTGTTCACGACGGCCGTGCCCGAGGTGACGTTCCTCGCTCGCACCACCGAGAAGGCCCAGGAGGGCCTCGACGGCGCCATCGGTCAGGTGCGCTCGCCCACCGTGGCCTCGCGCGCGAAGGTCGGCAACTACGAAGACGACCTCGAGAAGGCCGTCAGCGAGGCCGACATCGTCTTCGAGGCGCTCACCGAAGACTTCGCGATCAAGAAGGACATGTTCGACCGCGTCGAGAAGGCGCGCCGCGACGACTCGATCGTGGCGACCGTGACCTCGGGTCTGTCGATCAACTCGCTCTGTGAGGGCCGCGGCGACAGCTTCCGCAAGTCGTTCATGGGCCTGCACTTCTTCAACCCGCCGAACGTCATCGTCGGCACCGAGCTGATCGCCGGCAACGACACCGATCCGGCGCTCGTCGACTTCATCGACGTGTTCTCGCGCGTGAAGCTCGGCCGCGAGATGATTCGCACGCACGACACGCCGGCGTTCGCGGGCAACCGCGTCGGGTTCAAGCTGCTGAACGAGTGCGCGCAGCTCGCCGAGCAGATCAGCCCCGCGCTGGTCGACCGCATCGTGGGCCCGTACACGGGGCGCGCGCTGACGCCGCTCGCGACGATCGACCTCGTCGGGTGGGACATCCACCGCGCCATCGTCGACAACGTGTACGAGAACACGAACGACGAGGCCCACGAGACGAACAAGCTGCCGGGCTACATGGCCGACCTCATCGCCAAGGGCGTGCTCGGCAACAAGACCAAGGGCGGCTTCTTCAAGAAAGATGGGAAGACCCGCCTGGTGCTCGACCCGAAGACGGGCGACTACACGCCCGAAGCCGACATCGAGATGCCCGACCTGGGCTACATCGATCGTGTGGCCGACCTGCACCACCAGGGTCGCTACGAAGAGGCCATGCAGATCTTCCTCCACGCCGAGGGAGACGAGGCGGCGCTCGCCCGCAAGGTGATCGGCGGCTACATCGCCTACGCGTTCCACCGCGTGGGCGAGGTGACCGACGACATCGACGGCATCGACCGCATCATGGGCATGGGCTTCAACTGGGCGCCGCCGTCGGTGCTGGTCGACACGATCGGAGCCGACGGGGTCGTGCAGATGATCGAAGGCGCCGGCCTGGCCGTGCCCGAGGCGCTCACGAAGGCGGCCCAGACGGGCGAGCCCAAGCGCTTCTTCAACCACCCCACCATCAACACCGGACGATTCTTCGTCGCGGGCTGATCGCACCTCTCATCAACTGAGAACCGGAGGAAACTCACATGGCTGCTGGATCCGAAGTCTACGTGCTCGGTGGCTACCAGACCGACTTCGCCCGCAACTGGACCAAAGAGAGCAAGCACTTCTCGTCGCTGATGCGCGAGAGCGTGCACGGCGCCCTCGAGGCCACGCAGATCGCCCCTGAAGAGGTCGAGAGCGCACACGTCGGCAACTTCGCCGCCGAGCTCTACTGCATGCAGGGCCACCTCGGTGCGTTCTTCACCGAGGTCGACCCGGCCTTCAGCGGGCTGCCCACGGGCCGTCACGAGGCCGCCTGCGCCTCGGGCTCGATCGCGCTGCTCTCGGCCGGCGCCGAGATCGAGGCCGGTCGCTACGACCTGCAGGCCGTCGTCGGCATCGAGCAGATGAAGACGGTGTCGGCATCGGAAGGCGGCGCCTACCTCGGCACCGCGGCGTGGTACGAAGAAGAGGCCGACGGCATCGAGTTCCCGTTCCCCAAGCTCTTCGGTCGGCTCGGCGACGAGTACGACAAGCGCTACGGGCTCAAGTACGAGCACCTCGCCGAGATCAGCCGGCTGAACTACGACAACGCCAAGCTGAACCCGAACGCCCAGACGCGCACCTGGTACATGAACAAGGAGCAGGCGCTGCTGCAGACCGACGACAACCCGGCGGTGGGCGGACGCGTGCGCATCAGCGACTGCTCGCAGGTGACCGACGGCGCCGTCTGCGTGTTCCTCGCCTCGCGCGACTACGCCGAGAAGTGGGCGAAGGGCACGGGCATGAAGCTCGAAGACATCCCCCGCATCAAGGGCTGGGGCCACAACACGGCGCGCCTGCGCTTCGACGACAAGGTCGCCGAGAGCGCGAAGAGCGAGTACGTGCTGCCCCACGTTCGGTCGACCATCACCAGCGCGTGGGAGCGCGCCGGCATGGCGGGCCCCGATGACGTCGACGCCATCGAGACCCACGACTGCTTCACCACGAGCGAGTACATGGCGATCGATCACTTCGGCCTCACCAAGCCGGGCGAGAGCTGGAAGGCCGTCGAGGCCGGCTGGCTCGAGATCGACGGCAAGTACCCGATCAACCCGAGCGGCGGCCTGATCGGCGCCGGTCACCCGGTGGGCGCCACCGGCGTGCGCCAGCTGCTCGACTGCCACAAGCAGGTGACGGGCACCGCCGGCGACTATCAGGTCGAAGGCGCGCGCAACTGCCAGACGCTCAACATCGGCGGCAGTGGCACGACCAGCGTGAGCTTCGTGGTCGGCGTCTAGCCGAACCCCGACGCCGCGCGTCGACGCAATACGAAACGCCCCGGTGCTTCGGCACCGGGGCGTTTTTCGTTTGCGCAGGCCGACGCCCTGGGATTAGAATATGTATTCTAATTCTTTTCAGGGCGGGGCGGTTCGTCCTCCGGCCCGAAACGCGCTCGGGCCAACCCCCCGACTCGGTCCCCACCCGGGAGAAGAGTGTGTCGTATCGCGCTGCCCGATTCGTGTCGATCCTCATGCTGCTCGCTGCCGCCGCCGGCGCGCCCGCTGCCCGCGCGGCCGAAGAAGACGCATCGGCGTCGGGGCCGACGTTCAAAGAGGGCGACATCATCGACATCGATGAGGTCGACGTGCTGCGGCCCTACCTGCCCGAAGAGTTCTGGGTGAACCGCGACTTCTTCTTCTACGAGGGCATGCAGCTCGAGATCGGTCCGATGCAGCGCGACTACCCGCCGTCGAAGCAGATGCAGGCGGCCACCGACGCCTATCACGCCCAGGCGCGCATCGGCCCCGACAACAGCCTCGAGGGCTTCGTCGCCGGGCGCGCGTTTCCGCCCGAGACGATCGACTGCGCCACCGACCCGCAGGCGGGGGTCAAGATCCTGTGGAGCTTTCAATCGGGCGGCGGCAACGGGCGGGCCAGCTTCTACTACTCGTACTGGGATCGCGGCGAAGAGCTGCCGCTCTACTACGAGGGCACGGGCGGCGGCATCCAGCTCGCTCACCGCATCGAGCCGAGCTACCTCGAGGCCAACGGCGGCGACATCTTTCGCAACGAAAAGCGCAAGGAGGCCTCGGGCGTCGAGGTCGTCGCGCCCTTCGATGCCCGCGGCATCATGCTGCTGACCTACCGCTACAAGACGGCCGACAAGCCGCGCAGTGAGGCGCGCAACGACGACACGTGGGTCTACGTGCCGACGCTGCGGCGGGTGCGGCGCATCTCGACGGCGCAGCGCACCGACTCGATCTCGGGCACCGACTTCACGATGGACGACCTGCGCAGCTTCAACGGCATCGTCCCGCAGTACGAGTGGGAGTGCCTCGGCGAGATGGATCTGATCGCCCCGGGCAACACCCGCGTCGCGGGCTACCCCTACGAAGAAGATCAGAGCTTCGGCCCCTTCGGTCTGTCGTTCGCCGACGACCGCTGGGAGATGCGCCGCGTATGGAAGGTGCGCATGACGCCGAAGAACGACGATCACCCGTACTCGTACAAAGACATCTACATCGATCAGCAGACCTTCGTGCCCCACTTCTCGTTCGCGTACGACCGCAAGGACGAGCTGTGGAAGATCATCTGGCACGCGAAGCGCTGGTCTCAGGATGAATCGCTGACCGGCGTCTGGTTCCCCGGCTCGAGCGAGATCCCCGAGCCCAACGCGCTGGTCGTCGTGTCGGACATCATCGTGAACGTGCAGACCGGCACGGGCAACCGCATCGAGTTCTGGGATGCGCACTCGGTGCCCGATCTCAGCAAGGGCAAGATCCGCCGCTTCATCGACGTCGGCCGGCTCACGAAGGGGCGCTAGCGCGCCCGGCTCCTCCTGCGACGCAGACCGAAGGCCGTGAGGCCGAGGCCGACGAGCAGCGCGGTCGAGGGCTCGGGCACGATCGTGAGCGAGACGTCCCCCGAGAGCACACCGAGGCCCAGGGCCCCGGTATCGGCGGTGAGCACGCCGCTCTGAATCGACGTGAAGTCGGGCAGGATCTGATCGGGCGTGAGCCCCAGGCCGAGAAACTCGAGGTCGGCGTCGACGGTCGCGAGACCGAGGTCGATCGTGATGTCGAACCCCCAGGCCCCCGCCACCGCGTCGGCCGTGATCTGGCTCGGCGTGCCGATCAGGTTGATCGGCGGTGCGCTCGGGGCCAGCACGGTATCGAGCGTGAACGCCCCGTGGTCGGTCGCCAGGTAGACGTTCGAGGCCGGGTTCTCGTCGGGTTGGGTCGATTCGACGACGAGGCTCACCGAGACTGGGAGCGGAGCGGGATCGCCGGCGGCGAAGAGATCGCCCTCGATCAGCAGCTCGACCGGCGCCGCGAGCCCGGGCGCGGCGACGAACACCGACACCGCCCACACGCACGCGAGAGAGAGAAAGAAACGCAAGGGTGCACATCGCCGCATGATCGCCGCCTCCCAGAGATCGGCCCCGCGCGCGGGCGAGCGCGCGCAGCCGACACCCGATCACCCTATCACGGGCGCGCGCGCCCGAGCGCCGAATCGGCTGCAGCATCGATGCGACGCGTCCAACCTGACATATGCTGGTGGGGCTCGGCGACCGGAGTCGGGCGTGAGAGCCGGCCCTCCGGGTCGACCCCTTTCGACACCTTTCGACCATTTTCTACACCGCGATGATGGATTGGGATGACGACGACCGAACGACAACCGGGCCAGCTCCTCTTCGCAGGGCTGCCCGGCCTCGACGTACCGGGTGACCTCGCCGACCTGATCCGCGCGGGTCGCGTGGGGGGCGTGACGCTCTTCGCGCGCAACGTCGGCACGCCCGACGAGACGCGCGCGCTGATCGACACACTGCACGCGCTCGCACCCGAGGGCACGCCGCTCTGCGTCGCCATCGATCAGGAGGGCGGCCGAGTGCAGCGTCTGCGCGCGCCCTGGACCGAGTTTCCGCCGGCGCGCACCATCGCAGCGAGCGACGACGCCGCGGCGACCCGCGAGGTCGGCGTCGCGATGGGGCTCGAGCTGCGCGATGTCGGGTTCGATCTCGACTTCGCGCCGTGCTGCGACGTCGACTCGAACCCCGACAACCCGGTGATCGGCGACCGCAGCTTCGCGCGCGACGCCGACGCGGTCGCGCGCCATGCGGTCGCCTTCATCGAGGGCCTGCAGTCGACGGGGGTCGCCGCCTGCGCCAAGCACTTTCCCGGGCACGGCGACACCTTCGTCGACAGCCACCTCGCTCTGCCTCGGGTGTCGACGCCGCTCGAGCGCTTGCGCACGGTCGAATGGCCACCGTTTCTCGCGGCGCGCGACGCCGGCGTCGCCAGCATGATGACGGCGCACGTCGTGGTCGAGTCGCTCGACGCCGAACGCCCGGCGACGCTCTCGGCGAAGGCGGTGGGCGTGCTGCGCGACGAGCTCGGCTGGCAAGGGCTCGTCTTCACCGACGATCTCGAGATGAAGGCCGTGGCCGATCACTACACGCCGGGCGAGATCGTCGACTTCGCCCTCGGTGCCGGCGTCGACGCCATGCTCGTCTGCAGTCGCGACGACCTGCGCGATGCCGTGCTGGCGGCCCTTGAAGCCATGCCGGCCGAGCGATTGAGCGCGTCGCTCGATCGGATGGCCGCGTTCAAGCGGCGCTGGCTCGGATCCCCGGCGACAGCGGCGGCGCAGCGCGGGGGCCCGCCCTACGCAGACCACGTCGATCTGGCGCAGCGACTCGCCTGACGGCCGCTGCCGGCCGCCCGGTCGCGTGCTGAGCTAGGTGCTCGGCACCGCCTGCAGAGCGGCGACCTGCCCCTGACGCGCGTAGTCGAGCGCCTCACCGAGCACGCGCGCGGCCTCCTGCGGCGCATGGAAGCCCATCGAGTTCTCGGCCGCGATGAAGTCGAGCCGCCACTGCGCCTTGCGCTGCAGCTCGCGCGCCGGCGCGAGCGCCTCATCGGTCGCGCCCGCCGCCTGGGCCGCGACGATCGCATCGATCAGATCGACGATCGCGACCCCGCCGCGCTGCAGCAGCTCGTGGTTGCGATCCTGAATGACGGCAACGCGCTCGAGCAGCTCGTCCTCCGAGAAGTGGTGACAGGTCTGGCACGCGCGGTTCACGTTCAGCAGCGGGCTGCGCACCCAGTGATCCGACACCTTCGTCGCGCCCTCACGCATGTAGGGCATGTGGCAATCGGCGCAGCTCACGCCGCTGCGCGCGTGAATGCCCTGGCTCCAGAGCTCGAACTCGGGGTGCTGCGCCTTGAGGATCGGCGCGCCGCTCTCCGCATGGAAGTAGTCGACGAAGCGACTGCCGTCGTCGAGCGTCGTCTCGTCCCAGAACGCCTCGGTCTGTTCGGCGGTCAGGCCATTGCCCCACGGAAAGGTGAGCTTCATGCCGCTCGAGCAGTAGTACTCGACGTGGCATTGCCCGCACACGTACGAGCGCATCTCGGTGCGCGAAGCGTCGACGTTCGGGTCATAGGGCTCGCTGCGATCGGTGGCGCGCCATTCGCGAATCGAGGGCAGGTGCGGCACGTCGGCGTCGCTCTCGGCCAGCGCCTGAATGCCCTGGATGAAGCCGGGCCGAGTCACCCGCAGGCGCATCGTATCGGGATCGTGGCAGTCGACGCACGACACGGGATGCGCGCTGCCCGTCTCCTCGAGCATCGCGTGTAGATCCTGGTACGAGTACTCGTAGGTCTTCTCGAAGCCGGCCATGGCGTCGCCATCGCCGAGCTCGCGGTAGAGCGGCATCACCGACGCGTGACAGTGCAGGCACGAGCCGCTCTGGGGCTTGGTGAGTCGCTCGGTGTTCTCTTGATCCGAGAGCATGTAGGCGTGGCCGCGGCGATCGCGGTAGTCGATCGAGAACGCGTAGCCGCGAAACATCTTCTGCAGCCACGGGTCGCGCTCGATCTTCTGCTCGGGCAGCGCCTCTGAGCCGCCGTGACCGCCGAAGCGGGTGCGCGTTGCGATCGCCGTCTTCTTGTAGCTGTCGTACTGCTGCGGCCAGTTCGCCGCCCACTTCTCGGGGTCGGTGTCGTCTTCGGTGACCTCGACCACGCGCACGAAGGGCGACCTCGCCTCTTCTTTGCGGTCGGCGATGTTCGCGAGCAGGGCGAACACCGCGACCGTTCCGATGCCGAACACGACCGCCGCGGCGATCAGCACGCGGGCGCTCAAAGGGGATCGTTCGCTCATCCATCGACTCCTGGCGGAAGGGGCAGCGAGAGCTCTGCGGCCGTCGGCGGTCCACCGAGACCGAGGCGCTCGCCGTGGCCCACGTCGCTGTGACAGTGCACGCACTCGACCGCGTCGGGTGCGATCGCCGTGACGTCGTGCGTGAGGCCCCCATGGCACTCGATGCAGTTCTGCTGCAGCGTCTCACGGTTGACCGGCCGCATGACGATCGGTTCGGAAAAGTTCTGCAGGGTGAACGCCACCGTGTGGCGCCAGCCGTTGTCGGCCTTCGACACCCACTTGGCGAGCCCGTGCTGGGGCAGATGGCAGTCGACGCAGCCAGCGACGGCCCGGTGCGACCCGCGCTGCCACGACACGTACTGCGGCTCCATGATGTGGCAGTTCGCGCAGGCCGAAGAGTCGCTCGAGAGATACGAGAGGCCGTGCGCATAGTCGAGCGTGAAGAACACGGCGCCGGTCAAGATGCCGCCAAGCGCAGCCGTGACGAGCAGAGCACGAATGGAGAGGCCGTCCACGACCGCGCTGCCTCCGCGTCTCGAGCCGGGGCATCGACTTCGAAGGGCCCTCCGAGCGTAGATCAGATCATGCGGGCGCGGGGCGTGCCCGTGTGGGCCGGACAGCCCACTTGATTCGTCGAGATCGCAGGTGGACCGCAGGCACGTAGTCTCGGCGCCGACGCCGGGTTCGGGTTCAGCGGCCACGAGCACCGTGAACGGGACTCCCCCCTCACCGACGCAGCCGCGAACGCGGCTCCCTCAGAACTGGAAGTAGATGAAGGCAGGTGCGCCGAGCGTCACGCCGACGTAGATCATGAGGAGCCCGGCGTACAGACCCCCCTGGACGAATCGCGGCTGGGCGACGAGCCGCTGCCGCGCGTCTGCGAGAAGACCGCGCGGAACCACGTGCGCGAAGATCGCCAGCGCCAGCACCGCCAGATAGGCCGGCTGCAGCCGACTGCCCCCGCTGAAGGCGAGGAGGCCGCTCACATAGTCGACGAACTGCGGGGCATCCTGCACGCGGAAGAGGAGCCAACCGAAGACGATCAGATGGAAGGTCGCGACTTGATTCAGCAGCTTGCGCCCGCCGCCGACATGGGGCGTACGTTCGGCGCCGCGTCCCGCCAGCACGAGCAGCAGGCCGTGGTAGGCGCCCCAGAGCACGAAGTTCAGTGCGGCTCCGTGCCAGAGTCCGCCGAGGAGCATGGTGACCATCAGGTTCACGTTCGTACGTCTCGAGCCGCGGCGGTTGCCGCCAAGCGAGATATAGAGATAGTCGCGAAGCCACGTTGAGAGCGAGATGTGCCAGCGCGTCCAGAACTCCCGGACGTTCTGCGAGTGGTATGGCCGGTTGAAGTTCTCGGGCAGGTCGAAGCCCATCACCCGAGCGGCGCCGATCGCGATATCGCTGTAGCCGGAGAAGTCGTTGTAGATCTGGTAGGTGTACCCGTAGAGCGCGAGCAGGAGGTCGAGGCTGGAGAACTCTGACGGATTCGCAAAGACGGCGTCGACGCCGAGTCCGCCCAGGAGATCGGCGATCACGACCTTCTTGAACAGCCCCTGGAAGATGAGCGTGAACCCATCATCGAATCGGTTCCGAGAAACGTTCGGCGTCCGGTTGAGCTGCGGCAGAAAGTCAGAGGCGCGCACGATCGGCCCGGCGACCAGCTGCGGAAAGAACGACACGTAGACGGCGAAGCGCAACAGGCTGCGCTCGACCTCGATGTTCCTGCGGTACAGATCGAGCGTGTAGCTGAGCGTCTGGAACGTGTAGAACGAGATGCCGACGGGCAGGAGCAGGTCGACCTTCAATCCTGAGACGTCGAAGCCGAACAGCGAGAGCGCGCCTTCACCGACGTCGATGAAGAAGTTGTAGTACTTGAAGAGGCCCAGAATGCCGAGGTTGAACGAGAGGCTCGCAATCACGAGCGCGCGTCGTATCCCTGGCTGGTCTTCTCTCGAGAGCCGCAAGCCGATCACGTAGTCGACGAGCGTCGAAAGGGCGATCAGGCCGGCGTAGCGCCAGTCCCACGACATGTAGAAGAAGTAGCTGGCGACCAGCAGCGTCACGTTGCGCGCCAGCGGGCGCGCGAACACCCAGGTGTAGATCAGCAGAAGAGTCGCAAAGAAGAGCGCGAACTCGAGCGAGTTGAAGTTCACTCGGCCAGCCCTCCAGCCGTATCAGCGGGCTCGGCGAGGGCGGCCGCGATCGTCTTGGCGACGATCGCGTGCCCGCTCGGAGAGAAGTGGACCAGGTCGCGGAAGTGCTGATCGCGCCCGGTCAGCTCCTCAGCGACTGGAACGACCGTGATCTCCTCTTCGGCCGCCACGGCGCGAATGACCGCGTTGCAGCGCTCGATCGCATCGAGCCAAGCAGCCATCGACAGCTGGTCGTTGAATTGAAACACGCCGAGAACGATGTGCTCCGGGATAGCTCCCAGATCTTCCTTCGTGTGACTCGTTGCAAACGTGGCAAGCACGGGTCGGGCGCCGGCCGCGCGCGTCGTCGCGACGAACTCACGCACGACCGCTTCGTAGCGAGCGAGGGCCTCGTCGCTCAGGCGTTCGGTCAGGACCCGCTGGGTACCGAGCCAGGCGCGGACGGTGCCGGCCAACAACTCATACGTGGTGGTCGACTCGAAGGCCTGCTGCAGCCACGCTGGCTGGCTGGCACCCGACCGGGCAGCGGCGGTCGGGCCGACCCCGCCGAGCGGGTCGACCTCTTTCGCGAGTCGGCCGATGTCGATCGATGCCTGATAGAGAAGCACAACGTCGGGTTTCCAGGTGGGCGCCTCGCGCACGAGCATCTCACCGTTCGATGCGATGTCGTGGCCGGCCCGGCTCGCGTTGAGGACCTGCGTCGGCCGGCCCGACGAGGTGCGCTCGACGCCGACGAGATGAGGAAAGATGACGTCCGCCGGCAGATGGACATCCTCACCGTGCGAAGCCGACGCAATCCAGATGCGGTCGACGCCGTCGGGCGCGGCACCTGCCACGATCTCGCTCCGGAACGGGAAGGCGGCGGTCGGGCCGAAGGTGGGCGAGCTCGGATCGCTCTCACGATCCGAGTCGACCGATGCGCGCACCACCGGCCCGTAGATCAGAGTGTTCCAACCGTTCAGATGGGCCCGTGTCTCGAGCGCGACCTCGACCAGCGACAGGAAGACGACGATCCAACCGATGAGCGCGAGGTCGCGCAGCTTCACGACATCGGCCTCGCTTCGTCAACGAGCGCGACAGCCGGTCGATGCGACGCCATCACCGCGCGCCCCTTCAGGCTGCGGAGGTCGACACCCCAGTTGCCAACGCACCGAAATCGTCCAAGCATGATCAATTCATCGGATGGGAGCGCGCGAAGGATAAGCGCTGATCCCCGCGAAGTCGCGCAGGCGGGCGGGCTGTGATCGCCCCAGTTCGCGCTGCGCCGCGATGGCAACGGCCTGCGCCCTCGGATCGCCGAGATCGATCCGCAGCCCCACCGCAATCCGGCCTGCCTCCGACCCCGCCACGGCCGAGATCGGTCGAAGGAACGGCCGGCCCACGCGTGGACGCGGCCACGGGCCCGCATCGCCGCTCTCGGCCCGCGCTAGCATTCGGTGCTTCAACAGGCCCCCGAACACCCCCAGGAGCCCGACCCATGTCCGATCGCCCCCGCCCCCTCGTCTTCGGCGCCGAGCTCTCGCCCTACTCGGTGAAGGTTCGGTCGGTTCTTCGCTACAAGGGCATCGACCACGAGTGGACCGAGCGCAACGCGTCGAACATGGCGCTCTACCAGCAGCACGCGAAGCTGCCGCTCATCCCCCTGGTGCTGATGCCCGACGACACCGCGTTTCAGGACTCGACGCCGATCCTCGAACGCTTCGAGTCGAGCCACCCCGACCCGACGATTCATCCGAGCGACCCGGCCGTGGCCTTCGTGTCGGCGCTCGTCGAAGAGTTCGGCGACGAGTGGGGCAACAAGTGGATGTTCCACTACCGCTGGTCGTACGAGCCCGATGCGCGCTCGGCGGCCGAACGGCTGTCGGTGAACATGGCGCCCGAGGGCGCGAGCGACGAAGAGCGCGAGGGCGTGATCGGCATGATCCTCGGGCGCATGACGAAGCGCACCTGGTTCGTCGGCTCGTCCGGTCAGACGAAAGAGGCGATCGAGCACTCGTGGCAGCGCGGGCTCGACCAGCTCGAGGCCCACCTCGACGGTCGACCCTATCTCTTTGGCGGCCGACCGGCCTTCGGCGACTTCGGCCTCTGGGGCCAGGTCTACAACGCGTGGACCGACCCGACGCCTCGGCCGATGATCGAAGCGCACCCGAACGTGACCGGCTGGGTGCAGCGCATGCTCGAGCCCAAGGCCGAGGGCGACTTCGAGGCGTGGGCGGCGCTCGCTCCCACCCTCGGGCCCTTCCTCGCCGAGCAGGTCGGCGCCCTCTTCCTGCCCTGGAGCGACGCCAACGCCAAGTGCCTCGAAGCCGGCGACGAAGAGTTCACCGTCGAGCTCCCGAGTGGCGCTTGGACCCAGAAGCCGCAGAAGTATCACGCCCGCTCGCTCGGCAAGCTGCGCGAGCGCTACGCCGCGGTCACCGACAAGAGCGCCCTCGACCCGATCCTCGAGCGAGCCGGCTGCCTGTCGTGGCTCGCTTGATCGCTTCGGCGCCGGCGCCCCGATGAGCGCGCTCTTCGGTCCGTTCATCCAGCAAGGCTGGGTGGTGCCGGCGCTCGAGCCGGCGCTCGAGCACTTCGTCGCGCTCGGCGTCGGGCCCTTCTTCGTCGAACGGCACATTCGTCCGCCGGGCGAGCTCGATGGCGCGCCCATTCAGGCCGATCTCTCGGCCGCGTTCGCGTACTCGGGCGATCAGCAGATCGAGCTGATCGAACAGCACGACGACACGCCGACGATCTATCGCGAGTACCTGGCCGGGCGACCCGAGGGCGGCCTGCAGCACCTCGCCGTCTGGGTCGATGACATCCCCGCCAAGCTCGAAGAGCTGCGTGCGCGCGCCCCGGGCTTCAGGCTGCGCCAGCGCTACGGCGACGCCCACGCCTATCTCGAAACCACTGCGCCACCGGGCCCCATGGTGCAGCTCATGGCGCGCATCGAGCTGATGACGTCGCTCTTCGACGACATCGAACGCGCATGCAAGGCGTGGGATGGCCGCACCGACCCCGTGCGCCGCATCGACTGGTCGAGCGGCCGGCCGGTGATCGACAGCTGACGCCTCAGCCGACCTGAACGTCGCCCCGCCCGATCGCGTCGTAGACCGCCTGGTCGAGCGGCTGATACGCGTCGCCATCGAAGTAATAGAGCGGATCGGCCACGCGGCTCGGGTCGAAGGCTTCGTTTCGATAGTCGACCTTCTGGTGCTTGAACGTCCCCGTCGTGCGCATGTCGTGGCCCCCGAGCAGCCGCACGAAGAGCGGCCGCTGATAGCCCGGCAGGTTCGCCTTCACGTGCTCGGCGAAGGCGCCGAGGTCGAACCCGGCTTCGGCATCGATCGCCGCCATGCCCGCGCGACCGTCGGCCCCCGGCACCTCGACCCCGTACACGTTGGTCTCGAGAATCCCCGCCGCACCGTTGCAGACCTCGGCCACCTCGTTGGTCGAGACGTTCTCGCCCTTCCAGCGGAACGTGTCGCCCACGCGATCGGCGAACGAGAGCCACTTGCCTTCGTGCAGCTGCAGCAGATCGCCGGTGTTGAAGTAGCGATCGCCGCGCTTGAAGACGTCGGTCATCACCTTCTTCTTCGACGCACTCTCGTCGGCGTAGCCGTCGAACTTCGTCGCGCTGGTGATCGGCCCGAGCAGCAGGCCGATCTCACCGGTCTGGCACGGTGTGCAGAAACCCGACGCGTCGCGAATCGGCTCGCCCGTCTCCTGGTCGCAGCGCACGAGCTTGATGCCCAGCGAGAGCTTCCCGACCATGCCGGGCTTGCCCTCGCGGTTCATGAGGGCCGCGGTGCCTTCGGTCGCGCCGTAGAACTCGCGGATGTGCGGGATGCCGAAGCGCTGCTGAAACTCGCCCCAGATGTCGGGGCGCAGGCCGTTTCCGGCGGCCACCTGCAGATCGTGATCGCGGTCGCCCGACGACGGCTTGCCGTTCAGCAGATAGCGGCAGAGCTCGCCGATGTAGACGAAGTGCGACGCGCCGAACTTGCGCACGTCGTCCCAGAAGTGCGTGACCGAGAACTTGCGGCGCAGCGCCATGCTCGCACCGCTGTTCAGCACCGCGCTCCAGCCGAGGAACATCGCGCTCGAGTGATAGAGCGGCAGCGCGATGTAGTTCACGTGCCCCGGCTGCAGCCGCATCATCAAATGCGCCATGCCGGCCCCGGCCATCATCGCGCGCTTGTGCGAGATCACCGCCGCCTTGGGCAGGCCCGTCGTGCCCGACGTGTAGATGAAGCAGAAGAGGTCATCGATGCCCGCGTCGAGCTCGATGCCCGGCGCGGCCTCGCTCGCCGCTTCGACGGCATCGTTGATCGCGTCGCCGCCCCCGGGCCGACGCTCTGTCTCGTGCTCGACGTGCACCAGCACGCCGCGCTCGGCGTCGACGCCCTCGAGATCGCCCCGCACCGCGTCGACGGCCTCGGCGTGCTCGTCCCCCGCGATCACCTTGCGCGCGCCGCCGATCTTGACCGCGTGCACCAGCGGCGCACCGGTCAGGTTCGTGTTGATGAGCGCCGCCGACGCCCCGATGCGATCGAGCCCGTGCACCGCAAAGAGATACTCGGGCCGGTTGTCCATCATCAGCGCGACCACGTCGCCCGGCCGAATGCCCTCGTCGAGCAGCACGTTCGCCCAGCGATTGACCTCGGCGTCGAGCTCGCGCCACGTGTAGCGGCGATCGAGATAGGCCAGCGCCGGGTCGTTCGGCGCCGCCTTCACGCGTTCGTCGAGCAGACGCGTCATCGTCCACCGCGAGTTCGGCAGGATGCGCACGACGCCGCGCGCGACCGAGAGCCAGCTCGAGAGGGGGCTTGCGAGCTCCATGGCGATCCTCCGGGCGGGCGCGAGGCCCGGCTGTGTCGGCGGCGCTTCGGTGGTTCGACGGGGCGCCGCTCCCCGCCAGCATAGCCGCCGGGGGCCCGTCGATGGGACGAAGCTTCAGCCCCTCCGGGCGAGAAAGGCTCGCCGCTCTCGCTCCACCGGCGCGCGCAGAGCGCAGCCCTCGATGTGGTCGTTCACCACCCCCATCGACTGCATGAACGCGTAGAGCGTGGTCGGGCCCACATAGCTGAAGCCGCGACGCTTGAGATCCTTCGAGAGCGCCACCGAAGCGGCCGACTGCGTGAGCTTCATGAGCTCGGCGTGCGTGAGCTTGCGCGGCCGCTCGCGCGGGGCAGGCATGTAGCCCCAGACGTGATCGGCGAGCGAGCCGGTGTCGTCGATCAGCTCGCAGGTGCGGCGCGCGTTGTTCAGCACCGACTCGATCTTGCCGCGGTGGCGCACGATGCCCGCATCGCGCAGCAGCCGCTCGACGCTGCGCGTGTTCCAGCGTGCGATGCGCTCGAAGTCGAAGCCGGCGAAGGCCGCCCGAAAATGCGCGCGCTTGCGCAGAATCGTGAGCCACGAGAGCCCCGACTGGAAGCCCTCGAGACACAGCTTTTCGAAGAGCCGCACGTCGTCGTCGACCGGGCGCCCCCACTCGTCGTCGTGGTAGGCGACGTAGTCGGCGTGCTCGCCGGGCCACCAGCAGCGCAGCCGACCGTCCTCGCCCTGGATCAAGCCCTTCTTGCGTGCCGCCACGCCCACCTCCGAGTCGCCCATGACGCGACGATCGACATCGCGCACTCTTGTCCGGACTCAACTGAACCCAGCTGCCCGTCCGCGTCGAGGAGCAACGATGCCGTCTGCCGACACGATCCGCGAGACCCTCGTGCACTACGTCGATCGGCTGTCGGCCGGCGACGTCGAGGCCATCGGCGCGCTCTATCTCGAGGCGGGCTCGATCGAAGACCCGGTGGGTGGGCCGCGCCACGAGGGACGCGACGCGGTGAAGGCCTTCTACGCGGGCACCGCCGGCCAGCTCACCGCCGAAATCACCGGGCCGATCTGCGTCGCCGACGACACGGGCGTCATGCCGCTCGTCGCCTGCCTCGAGCGCCCGGGCCGACCGGCGCGCTGGCTCGACGCGATCGACGTTGTCGAGTTCGACGCCTCCGGTCTGATTCGAAGTCTGAAGGCCTACTGGAACCCGGCCGAGATGCGCGACGCGCGCTGAGCGGCCCCTCCTCGCACCGAGGCACTCCCGGGCTTTCGCCGCTGCGACGCGGAGATGGCCCTCAACCTGCGCGCAAGTCGCGTCGATACGACGCAGGTCACCGACCGACGCCGCGCGTTCGCGGCGCGTCGCGAGGGCGAGCGTTCGCCCGGGGAGTCACGCATGCCGCACCGAATCGTTCACTTCGTCGCTCTGCTGGCCGCCGTCACGTGCGCCGGGAGCATGACCCTCACGAAGGTCGCAAAGGCCCAGGCCCAGGATCCGATCCCGATCGCCGAGGCGCTCAAGACCATGAAGATCGCCGAGTACTTCACGGTCGAGGGCACGATGAGCGACTCGGCCAACCAGTTCATCTACTACATCCAGGACGACACCGGAAAGATGCCGGTCAAGATCCAGGATTTCCTCGTGCGCGAGCACGGCGCGATCAACAACGGCGATCGCCTGCGCCTCTGGGGCAAGATGCAGGAGAAGGGCCTCGATCACGAAGTGCACGGCATGCTCGTGTCTCAGATGTACCGGCTGCCCAGTCAGCACGGCGGCACGGGTCTCGAGAACCCCGGCGCAGCGGGCAACCCCGAGTACGAGCCCATCGACCGCTCGGCCCTGCCGGCGGCGCCGTCGATCGATCAAGCCGACATGATCGAGCCCCAGGCGAGCGACGAGTTCAAGATGCGCGCCCGCGCGGCTCTCAAGGCCTATCGCCAGGCCGAGGCCGACGCCGTCGAAGCCGGCGAGGCCTACGCCCGCGCCGCGCGCAAGCCCGGCGCTGACGCCGAGAACGAAGCCATGATGCTCGAGCGCCTGCAGCTCGCAGAGCAGAAGGTGGTCGAGACGCGCAACGAGGTGAACTTCATCGTGAGCGAGGCGCGCGCCTCGGGCATCGACGAGGGCCTCGTGAACATGATCGAGCACGAAGCGGGCATGCGCCGCTGAGCGCACCGCCCCAGCGTGCGCCGCGCACGCCTACGCCCGAGCGAGGATGAAGCCGGCGTCGGCGGGCACCTGCCCGTCGAACGCCGCGCCCTCGCGGGCGCGGTCGGTGCACGCGACGACGCTGCGACCGACTCCCGCCTCGAACCGGCCGCCCGATCCACCGAGATCGAGCACGACCAGGCGCTCATCGTCGCCGCACACACGCCGGTAGGCGAGCTGCCCTTCGTCGGCTTCACACAGCTCGAGCGCCCCTTCGCGCAGCGCCGGCGAGCCGCGCCGCTCGGCCAGCAGATGGCGATAGAGATGCAGCATCGAGCCCGCGTCTTCGCGCTGGGCCTCGTGCGAGAGCGCGCCCGCTTCGGGCGGCAGCGGCAGCCATGACGGATCGGGCCAGCCGTGGCCACCCGCGCGAAGCCACGGGATCGGGGCCCGGCAGCCGTCGCGATCGGCCGGGTCGACCACGCGATCCGGCGGCACCACCGCGTCTTCGAGGCCGAGCTCTTCACCCTGGTACAGAAAGGGCGTGCCGCGCAGCGTGAGCAGCAGCATCGCCGCCACCCGCGCGCGTGCGAGCGAGCCGTAGCGCGTGCGGTGCCGTTTCTGGTCGTGGTTCGAGAGCACCCAGGTCGGCCAGGCCCCGATCGGATCGAAGAGCCGCGCGGCACTCTCGATCTGCTCGCGCCAGACCGGCGCCTCCCACGCCGCGAAGAGCGGCGGGAAGTTGAAGCTCATGTGCAGCTCGTCGCCCTGGCCGTAGTAGGCCGCCACCTGCTCGGTCGAGAGCAGGAACACCTCGCCGATCATCGCGCGGTCCCCCTCGTAGCCGTCGAGCAGCTTGCGAATCGCACGCAGATGACCGTGGGTGAGCGCGTCGTCGTTCAGCGCGCAGTGCGGGATCTTGGCGACGGGCTCCGGGTGATCGGCCAGCGCATCGTTCTTGCCGATGTTGTGCACCACGTCGGCTCGAAAGCCGTCGATGCCGCGGTCGAGCCAGAAGCGCAGCGTGTCGTGCATGGCCTCGACCACCGCCGGCTCGTTCCAGTTGAGGTCGGGCTGCTCCTTGAGAAACGAGTGCAGGTAGTACTGACCCGTGGCCTCGTGCCACGTCCACGCCGGCACCTTCTTGAAGGCGGCCCGCCAGTTGTTCGGCAGCGCACCGTCGGGCCCGGCGTCGCGCCAGACGTACCAGTTGCGCTTCGGCGCGTCGCGCGACGCGCTCGCCTCGACGAACCAGGGGTGCTCGTTCGAGGTGTGGGCGGGCACCCAGTCGATCATCACCTTGAGCCCGCGCGCATGGGCCTCGGCGATCAGCGTGTCGATGTCGGCGAGCGAGCCGAAGACCGGATCGACGTCGCAGTAGTCGGCCACGTCGTAGCCGGCGTCGTGCATGGGCGAGCGAAAGAAGGGCGAGATCCACACGCCGTCGACGCCGAGCCAGGCGAGGTCGTCGAGGTGCGCGGTGATGCCGGGCAGGTCGCCCACCCCGTCGCCGTTCGAGTCGGCGAACGAGCGCGGGTAGATCTGGTACATCACCGCGTCCTGCCACCACGGTCGCGCCATCGTTCGTCTCCCCGCGGCCGCGGGTGCCGGCGACCCGAACGTCTCGCTCGAGCCACACGGACGGGTGCCGGCGACCCGAACGTCTCGCTCGAGCCACACCGGACGGGCGCCGGCGAGTCAGGCGTCTCGCGTGGGCCGCACACGCGGGAGCGGCCGCGGCGCGACGCCGCCGTCGTCCTCGACATCGGCTTCGATGAAGACCGAGTCGTCTTCGACGATCACTTCGAAGCGCGGGATCGGGAACCCGTCGGCAAAGTCGGCCGCATAGCCGGTGCGCAGATCGTACTGAAACCCGTGCGCGGGGCAGGTCACGATGCAGGCTTCGACCGAGCCCGTGCTGAGCGGCACGCTCGCATGCGGGCAGGCGTTCTCGATGGCGAGCAGCCCGGCCTCGGTGCGGAACACGCCGATCTCGACGCCGCCCACCTCGACGGCAAGCCCCCCTCGCTCGGGCACGTCGCTCAGGTCGGCGACGCGCACGCGGCGGCTGCGCTCGGGCGCGGTCTCGGTCGGGGGTTGGCTCATCGGTGCGCGGCGATCCGGCGCGGCGTGGGTCAGCCGTCGCGGCCCTCGCTCTTCTCGAGCTTGTTCACCATGCGTTGCAGGCGGCGCATCGAGTCGACGCTCTCGACGAACTCGGGGCCGGGCTGCGTGAGCGTCAGGCCCTCGCGCGCCACGGCGAGCGCCTTGTCGGGCTGCTTGAAATCCTTCTGATACAGCCGGGCGAGGAACTGGTAGTTGAGCGGCTCGTTCGGCGCGATCTCGATCGCGCGCAGCAGGTAGCGGCGCGCCTTCTTCTTGCCGCCGCCGAGCCAGCGCGGCAAGACGCGCGCGATCTGCGCCCGCACGCGCAGCGCGCTCGCGCCGGCGAAGGTCGGGTCGAGGTCGGTGCTCGCCTGCAGGTGACGCTTCACGTTGGGCAGGCCCGAGAGCACGCGGAAGATGCCCATCTCCTGGCCCCACAGCGCCTGGTTCACGCCCGCCAGCATGTGGCACGGGGCGCACTTCGGGTCGCGCGCCACCGCCTGCTCGGCGAAGCGATGCCCCTCGGCGAACACGCGCTTGCGCTCGTCGCCGGTCTCGACCACGCGCTGGCCGAGGTAGTAGCAGCTCATCGCGAGATGCCAGAGCGCGGTCGGATCGCCCGGGTTCTCCTCGACCACCTGCTTGAAGAGCGTGTAGCTCTCGAGCGCACGGTCGGGATCACGCCGCTCGCGGTACGCCTTGCGACCGGGCCCGAGCGGCCCGTCATCGAGCGCCGGGTGATAGAGCAGCGGATCATCGGGCGAGAAGGGGCCGGACGCCGCAGCCGACGCACCCTGACCGAGCGCGAGCGCACTCGGCGCCGCACCGATCAGCGCGAGCGACGCGAGCAGCACCCAGACGACCGACCGAACCGCAGCGTCGAAGCACGGGTGCGTCCTGTCCTTTCGGGGTGCGTTGCGCATGCTTCGAGCCTCGTCAGCGAGCGCGGCGTCATGGGGACGCTGCGCCTGGATCTCTTCGCTCATCGCCGGTGTGGGGCGCGCAGTGGCTTGGTTGCTTGGGTTCAAACCCGATTCACGCGCGAGACGAGCGGCCCCTGCCTGGCTCGTCGTTCCATCGCTCGTTTGGTGATGCCCCTCACCAGCCCGCTTTGGATGCCGCCTGATTCTAACCGTTCCCCGCCCTCCCCGGCGGCGTCACGCACCGGCCCGGGGCGTGACGGTTTCGGGCGCTGGGCGACATTCCCCATGAACCCATCGGAGGTTCGTTCGACCGGCCTGAGTGACGCTGCGTCGCCCCGCCCAGTCGCCGCCCATCGACCTGCGGGTGATCCGCGTGGGGACGGGTCGCTGCCTTCCTATGCAAGGGGTCGCCGTCTCGCGCTCGCCCGCAGGACACCGTGCAACGATCTGTGTCGCGGAATCGAAGCGATGCGGCCGGCGCGTCATGGCCGGGGCCCCGCTTCATCGCGGTGCGGAGCGAAGGCGCGATCGGGTCGCCGCGTCAGCCCGAGGTCGCGGCGCCCTCGGCCGTGCGGGCGAGCGGGCGAGCGGGCGAGCCGCGCGTCGACGGCGCGTCGCGCCTGCAAGTCGACCGGTCAGCCCGAGGTCGCGGCGCCCTCGGCCGTGCGGGCGAGCCGCGCGTCGACGGCGCGTCGCGCGCGCTCGAACGCGTCATCGCGACCGAGCAGCTGCTTCGCCCAGTTCGCCTCCTGCACGACCGCGTGCAGCTCGAAGGCGATCTGCTCGGGCTCTTCGTCTGCATCGAGCTCACCGAGCCGCTGCGCGAGGCGCACCTCTTCGGTGAGGCCATCGAGCCAGTGTGCCGTGGCGCGGGCGACGGCGTCACGAACGGGGCCCGGCCGCCCATCGAACTCGGCCGACGCGGCCCAGAAGAAGCAGCCGCCCTCGAAGCGCCCCGAGGCCACGTGCGCGATCCACCGCTCGATGCGCGCGCGCAGCCGCGGCAGGCCCGGCGCCTCGTGCTCGGGCGCGATCACGGCGCGCTCGAAGACGTCGACCGCCGCGGCCACAGCCTCGAGCTGCAGGTCGGTCTTGCTCTCGAAGTGGCCGATCACCCCGCTCTTCGACATCGACATGCGCTTCGCGAGCCGGCCGATCGAGAGCCCTTCGAGGCCCTCGACCGACGCGAGGTGCATGGCCGCCTCGAGGATCTCAGCGCGGGTTTGGCGGGAGCGGGTCGGCATGGAGGGAGAAATAGCACGATCGATCGCATTTACAAGTACGATCGTTCGTGTTATTGATCGGACCGCGCCCCCCGAAATCGTCTCCCGCTGGAGGACCCGACCATGACGACCGCCCAACCGACGCCCGATCGCGCCGACGCGACTCGCTTGCTTCGCCTCGCGCTGCGCGCCAACGCCGCCTTCTCGACGACCTGCGCCCTGATCTTCGTGCTCGACGCAGGGGCGCTCGCGCCGCTGATCGGCGTGCCCGCCGAGCTGCTGGTCGCGCTGGGCGTCGGGTTGCTCGGGTTCGCGGCCCTGCTGGTCGCATCGTCACGGCGCACCGACGCGACGCGTCTCGCGACGGAAGCCCGTTCGTACTGTGCGGCCGACGTCGCGTGGGTCGTCGGCAGCGTGCCCATCATCGCACTCGGCTGGCTGACGCCGCTGGGCGCCATCGGCCTCGCCGGGGTCAGCACCGTCGTCGCCGCGCTCGCCTTCGCGCAGTGGCGCGGGCTCGGGCGCGTGACGCACGCCCTCGCCTGAATGACGCACGCTCGGGCGTCGCCCGACGCGTCGTTTCGCAGCGACCCGGGCTCGGGCGCGTGACGCACGCCTTCGCCTGAATGACGCACGCTCGGGCATCGCCGGTCGAGCTGGATGCGGGTGGGTTGTGGCGCGCTCGGCTAGCCGAGCCAGTTCGCGAGCAGCGCGCGCTCTTCCTCGAGCGGCGAGTCGGCGACGTAGCACTGTCGCCCGAGCAGCATCGTCGCCCGGTGCCGACCGCAGTACTCGTCCCACTCGGGCAGGTCGTCCGACTGCGGCGTGCCGTTGCGCACGAAGCCGACCCACGCGCCCTGCATGCGCTCCGAGAGTCGCGGCGCCGAGGCCGACAGACCGCTCATCGCGCGCGTGAGTCGAAGGTTGCCGAGGCCGAAAACGAAGGGCACGTCGAGCGCGTGACAGGCACCGACCGCGTTGCGCAGCGTGCGCGGCCGCCACTTGAACAGATAGCTGTGCGCGCGGCCGCCGGCGTCGGCGTGGCGCTCGGCGAGATCCATGCCCGGCACGTGGAAGATGCGCGCCGACTGGAAGGCGTTCCAGACCGAATAGGCGCTCGTGCTGCCGCCGCGCTTGCGCACGGCCGCACGGTATTCGCCGAGCGCCTGCTCGGCCGACGGCACGTCGGCCCCGACCGCGTCGAGCACCGAGACGAACCGACTGCGCAGCACGTGCTCGCCCATGACGGCGGGCGCGAGCGCTTCGACGGTGCCGAAGAGCTTCCACTCGTCGAGGGTCGTCCCGACCATCAGCTCGATGTCGGCCACGTCGCCGCGTTCGATGGCCTCGTACGGATGATCGGGGATGAAGTCACCGTCGACGCACGGGGTCATCGCCATGAGCCGCGCCATGTTCATGAGCTTGCGGTTCGTGATGCCCTGCGCGCGCATGATCCGCTGCGCCGACACCGATGCGAGCCCGCGGCGATCGCGCACCGGGCCGAGCGCCTCGAGGAACGTCTCGGCGACGATCGCCGCCTGATCGCGGGTCATGACGTTCGCGGCAGCGCCGCTCTGCAGGATCGCGCGCTTGAAGAGCGGCCGCGCGGAAGGCGCCGCCAGCAGCGCGCCCACGCTCATCGCGCCCGCCGACTGGCCGGCGATCGTCACCTGGTCGGGGTCGCCACCAAAGGCCTCGATGTGATCGTGCACCCACTGCAGGGCGGCGGCTTGATCCTTCGAGCCGGCGTTGGCGGCGTCCTTGAAGTCTTCGCCGAGCACGTCCTTCAGGTGGACGTGGCCGAGCGCGCCGAGCCGGTAGTTGATGGTGACGACGACGATGTCGCCGGTGCGCGCGAGCGCCGAGCCGTCGTAGACGGGCGTCGAACCCGAGCCGACCAGAAAGCCGCCGCCGTGGATCCAGAAGAGCACGGGGCGCTTGCGATCATCGAGCCCGGGCGTGAAGACGTTCAGGTAGAGGCAGTCTTCCGACTGCCGCGAGACGCCGGGGTTGACGTTGCGAAAGAAGGGCACGCCCATCTGCAGCGGCGCGGGCCCCGGCACCTTCGCGTCGCGCGCACCGGCCCACGGCTTGACCGGGCGCGGGCCCCGAAACCGCAGCTCGCCGCGAGGCGCCGTCGCGTACGGCACACCGAGAAACCGATAGACGCCCCGGCGCTGACTCCCTCTGAGTCGGCCCGACGGCGTCTCGACCTCGCACGGCTCCTTGACGAACACACCTTCCGCCAAACGCTCGCCTCTCCCACCCGACACCGCGACGACCCGGTTGGATGTACCGGTCCATGCGAGGGGGGAAACCCAAGGCTAGCAATGCTCGAGCGCGAAGAACCATCGGGAAAAGCCCCGATGCACGCGATTCGCGGTCAACCGGCGTTCGAGCCCCTGCACGCCTTCACTTGAAATCGGTGAACGGCCGCGGCGGCTTGAGCCCGTCGCATGCGTGTCGACTGCAGCGCGATCGAACGTCCGATCGGCTCGGTCGAGCCGCGCCGGGATCAGCTCTGGACGGGAGTCCACACGTTCGGGTTCGCGCGCGCCTGCGAAGGCATCGGGTTCGGCCGGATCGCGAGCGGTCGTCGACACACGCGGCTGCGCCCCGATGCCGGGATCCACCCGAGCCCTTCATCGATGATGCGATGAGAAAGATGAGAGGAGAGGAACGACGAGGGGCGCGCTAGCTGCGCACGTGCGCCCACGCCGCCGCGATCGCCGCGGCGGGGACGTCGTCGCGAATCTCGACGTGGCCGACTCGGGTCGGCAACACGAAGCGCACCTTCGCCCCCTGCACCTTCTTGTCGAGCTTCATCGCCGCGCCGAGCGTCGCGTCGTCGGCGACCGCTCCGGTGCGCGCGATGCCGAGGGCTTCGAGCGCGGCTTCGATGCGCTCGCCGACCGCGGGCGCACAGAGCCCCATCTCGGCGGCGGCCGTCGCCGCCGCGCACATGCCGAGCGCCACGGCTTCGCCGTGCAGCAGCACGCCGTAGCCCGTCGTCACTTCGATCGCGTGACCGAACGTGTGTCCGAAATTCAAGTGTGCCCGCACACCGGCTTCGAGCTCGTCTTCGACGACGACCGCCGCCTTGATCTCGACGTTGCGTCGCACCAGCTCGACCAGCAGCTCGGGCTCGCGCGCGAGCAGGCCGGCCGCGTTCTGCTCGATGAATTCGAGCAGCGACGCGTCGCGAATCACCGCGTGCTTGACGCACTCGGCGAGCCCGCAGCGCAGCTCGCGATCGGGCAGCGTGGCGAGCACGTCGGTGTCGGCGACCACGACAGACGGCTGATAGAACGCCCCGATCAGGTTCTTGCCCTGGGGCACGTTGACGCCGGTCTTGCCGCCGACACTCGAGTCGACCATGGCGAGCAGGGTCGTGGGCACCTGCACGAAGGGCACACCGCGCAGATAGCTCGCAGCCACGAAGCCGATGGTGTCGCCCGCGACGCCGCCGCCGAGCGCGATCACCGGTGCGCGTCGCTCGAGCCGTTCGTCGAGCAGCACGTCGTACAGACCGCGCACCGTGTCGAGGTGCTTGCTCGCTTCGCCGAGCGCCAGGCCCTTCGAGACGACGCGATAGCCGGCCCCCTCGAGCGCGTCGTGGGCCGCTTTCTCGTAGTGGGCGAAGACGGCCGCATCGCCGAGCAGGGCGCAGTCGGCGTGGGGCGCGACCGCGTGGACGAGTTCACCGAGCCGCCCGAGCGCACCGGGCTCGATGACGACCTCGTAGCGATGATGGGGGAGCTCGATCGGGACACGCGCCATGGCCAGCGGTGTAGCACGAATGCCGAAATCGGGGGCGCCGCGCGCCGCGACGACTACGCCTCGGTGGCTTCGACTGGTCGAATCAGACTCTCCTGCGCAAACGATGCGACGAGCCGACCGGCGGCGTCGAAGACGTCACCGCGGCCATGGCCCCGCGCGCCCGCGAGGCTCGGCGCCGACTGCACGAGCAGCCACCAGTCGTCGACGCGCAGGTCGCCGGCGTGGAACCAGACGGTGTGGCTCGTGACCGCCGTCTGCACGCGGTCGGGGATCGAGGCCTCCGACAGGCCGGCATGGGGGCGCAGGGCCGTGCCGACGAGCGTCAGCGTCGTCGCGAACGCGAGCAGCGCCCGGTGGGCACAGGCGGGCGCATCATCGAGCGCCGGGGTCTTCATCCAATAGGCCGACTCGGCCGCGCCGATACCGGGCGCCGCGAGATCGACGCCGCCGACGGCCCGCGCTGACCACGGGATCATGCTGAGATCGACCGGCGTCGCGTCGCCCGGGCCCGCGAGCGTCGGCGCCGGCAGCTGATGCGAGACGGCGCTGGCTTCGGGCGCATGCAGGGAGATCGTCGCCTGGGCGATCGCGCGATCGGCCTGGTGCACGCGCACCGCGCGCGTCGCGAACGCGCGGCCGGTCTGCGGCGCATCGACGTCGAACTCGAGCGCGCGCTCGAGCTCGCCTTCGCGCGGCAGCACGACGTGCAGCGACTTGACCTGCTTCGGATCGGCCGATGCCTCGGCGACGGCCACGAGCTGCGCGAGCACCTGTCCGCCATAGACCCGCCGGTACGGCATGGGGATGTTCGGCGCGGTGTACACCCCATCCCTCGTCGCCTCGACGGCAAGGCAAGCCAGCGTATCGGCCCACTCGATCATCGCCATGGCGCCCTCCGCAGCGTGGGGGCGCCTGCGCGACGCCGGGCGCGAAGGATAGCCCGGCTCGCGCACGCGCCTCTTCGCTCTCTACGTCCCCGGCTCGCGCGCACGCCTCTTCGCTCTCTTTCGCCGGCCCCGGGTTGTGTCACCCTACGGCGACCGATGGCAACGCGCCTCACGTGTGGGAGCACCTCATGGCGATCCTCGACGACGTCAACGCCCAGCTGAAAGAAGCAATGAAGGCCAAGCAGGCCACGCGCCTCGCCGCGCTGCGCGGCATGCGCGCCGCGTTTCTGAACGAGATGAAGAAGGACGGCGCCGAGACGATCCCCGACGAGGCTGCGGTCACGATCCTGCGCAAGCTCGCGAAGCAGCGAAAAGAGAGCATCGATGCGTTCGAGAAGGGCGGCCGCGAAGAGCAGGCCGCCGCCGAACGCGAAGAGCTCGCGGTGATCGAGGCGTTCCTGCCGAGCCTCGCCGACGAGGCGACGACCCGCGGCTGGGTCGAAGCCGCCATCGCCGACTCGGGCGCGAGCGCCCCGGGCGACGTCGGTCGCGTGATGGGCGCGATCATGAAGGCCCACAAGGGTGAGGTCGATGGCGGCCTCGCCAAGAAGATCGCCGCCGAGCTGCTCGGCGGCTGAAGCCCGAGCCCTGCGCTGTGACGGAAGCGTCCCGAGGCCGGGGCAGGCGGGCTGTGCAGAGGTTCCCTAGCTGCGCCGCCGCGTGGCGATGCGGCGCTGCATGTCGTCGATCAGGCCGTCGAAGTCGGTGCGCGAAAGCACCGCGAGATACTCCGACCGCCGCATGCCGACCTGGCTGACGTAGCCCGGCGTGAACACGTCGATGATCAGCCAGCCGTCGCGATGCGGCCGCAGCCGGTAGTCGCGGCGCACGTCGGCGCCGTGCCCGGTTCGGTCGAGCCGCGCCTTCACGAGCACCGTGTCGTTGGGCGCCGACGCCTCGCCGAGATACTCGAACACCGCTCCGCGCGCGCTGCGCCAGTTGAAGGCGGCGGCCACGATGTGAAACTCGGCATAGGTGTCGAGCCAGACCTCTTGCTG
Source organism: Myxococcota bacterium (assembly GCA_965250285.1). Classification (GTDB taxonomy): domain Bacteria; phylum Myxococcota_A; class UBA9160; order UBA9160; family UBA4427; genus CAYYSY01. The sequence goes on along the minus strand of OZ252299.1, from coordinate 5,426,402 downwards.
CTCGGGCGTGAGCGCCTGCCAGTGCGAGCCGAGCGTCGCGCGCGCGATCGCCGGCACATCGAAGCTCTCCATGATGATCGGCCGCAGCTCGGCTTCGCGGCCCGACTGGCCGAGCTCGCTCGAGCGCGCCGCGACATCGAGCATCGTCGCGTTCACCCGCTCGACGACGGCGCGCGCTTCGTCACTGCCGGGCGGCGGCGGCGCGGCCTCGGTCGTCGCCGCATCGTTCGAGGCGCAGCCGAAGAGCAGAGCCCCCACGAGCGCAGCGAGTGCGACGTGTGCGACGTGTGCGACGTGTGCGACGTGCAACAGACGGCTCGATTGGTGCGGGCGGGCGCGCGGCGTGTCGATGACGTCTGTCCCCCGTGAACGCGGTCATTCTAGCAGCCGCGTCTGTCCGGGGTGGGTCAGATCGAATCGAGCATCTCGTCGAGGGCGCTGGCGCTGTAGCCCTTCATGACGCGTCCATCGACCTCGATCACCGGGATGCCCTTCTGGCCCGTCTTCTCGATCAGCTCCCGCTTGATGTGCGGGTTGTCGACGTTCTTCAGCTCGTAGGCGACGCCGGCTCGGTCGAGGTGTCGCTTGGCCTTGACGCAGTAGCCGCACCAATCGGCGTAGTAGACGAGCACCCGGGGCTCGAAGCGATCCATCGCGCGACCACCGCCTCCACTCGAGGCGCTGCGCGATGCCTGGGGGTTGGCGGCGGCGTAGCGCGCATCCCGCGTGCGCTTCGCATCGGCGGGCGACATCGGCGGCGGCGAATCCATCTCGAGGTAGCCGACCTTGTCGCGCCAGGCCTCGGGCACGTCGCCCAGGCGCTCGGCGAAGCGCACCCCGCCACGCTCGTCGATGTACTGGTAGTAGATGCGCGTATCGGCGTTCGGGCCGAGCGACGTCAGGTCACTGCCCTCGGGCTTCGACGCCGCGGTCTGCGGCTCGGCCTCGGGCCCGGCCTCGCTCGGCGACGAGGCCGCCGTCTGGGCGCGCACGGTCTCGGCGACCGACTCGATCTCGTTGCAGGCGACGCTGATCGCGGCGACCGCGAAGACGGCGATCAGAAGGTGCGGGGCGGCGGCGATCGATCGAAGAGGCATGCGGGGCTCCGATGGCGGGGAGGGGGCTTCCACCGACATCGGAGTGCATCCGGCCCGGCTTGAGGGGCGTGTGTGTGTGCGCTGCGATCGCCCTGCGCAGGCGCGCTAGCGCGCGCCCTCCGCCGCCAGCTCGCGTTCGGCGCGCAGCAGCAGCGACCGGGCCGACGGGTCGCCCGGCATCAGCTGGAGCCACACGCGCGAGATGTCGCGCACCGTCGCCCACTCACCCTGCTGCGCGTGGAAGATCGCGACCGCCTGCAGCACCTCGGGATCTTCGGGCGAGAGCCGCCGGGCCGAGGCCAGCGCCGCGCGCGCGCCCGCGACGTCACCGAGCTGCTGACGCGCGAGGCCGAGGTTGTACCAGGCGCGCGGATGCTCGGGCAGCAGCTGCGCCGCACGCTCGAGGTGTCGCGCCGCCTCGGGGAGTCGAGTGGCGCCCGATGCGTCGCGGGCCTGGGCGACGAGCAGCCCCAGCGCGTAGTGCAGATCGCCCGCGTCGGGATCGTCGGCCAGCCCCGCGCGCAGCAGGTCTTCGGCCTCGCCACCGCGCCCTTCGGCATCGAGCAGGTGCACGAGGTTCAGCCGCGCGGGCAGAAACCGCGGGTCGAGCTCGAGCGCCATGCGATACTCGCGCTCGGCGCGTTCGAGGTCGCCGCGCTGCTGCATCACGACGGCCAGGTTCAACCGGTTGCCCGGATGATCCGCCGTCGCTTCGAGCGCCGTGACGAGCTCGTCGAGCGCCCGACCGAGTCGCTGCCGATCGCCCGGCTCGAGACCGCCCGCCTCGAAGGGCGCGAGCGACCGCGCCGCTTCGACGCGCACCGAGCGCACCGGATCGTCGAGCAGCGGCACGACCCGCGCGGCGCGCGCCTCGAGCGGCCAGCCGAGCGTGGCCGACGCTGCGGTCGTGCGCACCCAGGGCTCGGGGTCTCGCAGTGCACGGTCGACGATCGGCGCGCCGGCGCGCCCGAAGCGACCCGCGAGCTCAACTGCCGTCGCCCGCACCGCCGGCGAGTCGCCCGCGCGATCGACCCAGGCGCCGAGCCCCTCGAGCGTGGCGGGGTCACCCTGCCGCGCATCGTGAAAGAGCGCCGCGAAGTCGCGGGGCCGCTTCGCGGGCGCGCCCCACCACGCCTTCGCCTGCTTCGCCGCCCACGCATCGCTCTCGTCGGTGTGACAGCCGGTGCATGCGTTCGGTGTGCCGAGCCGCACCGACAGATCGGGGCGCGGCACGCCCATGCGGTGATCGCGGCGCGGGTCGACCTGCATGTAGGTGCGCGCCGGCATGTGGCAGTCGACGCAAGCCGAGCCCGGCTGGCCTTCGACGTGATGGTGGTGCGCCGGCGTGTCGTAGCCGCCCACCGGCATGCCCGGGAACCGCTCGGTGCCCGCGCCGCCGTGACACTGCATGCAGACGGCGTCGCCGTCTTCGCGCAGCTCGAGCGAGTGCGCATCGTGGCAGTCGGTGCAGCGCACGCCGGCAACGAACATGGCGCTCTGGGTGAACGAGCCGTAGACGTACACCTCGTCGAGAATCTGACCGTCGGGTTCGTACAGCCCCGCGTCGAGGGTCGTCGGCACGTAGTGATCGAAGAGCGAGCCGCCGTGCTCGAAGCGCGGGCTCACCGCGCGGCGCCGCGCGTGGCAGCGACCGCAGACGTCGACCTGCTCGCGCGCCGGGCCGTTCGACAGATCGACGAGCAGCCCGTCGCCTGCGGTCGCGGCAACGGGCTGGCCGGCGGCGCGCGCCCGCGTGCGCTCGACGTGCAGCGAGCCCGGGCCATGACACGCCTCGCAGCTCACGTCGATCTCGGCCCACGTCGTTTCGAATACGTCGGCCTGTGCGTCGTAGCCGCGATCGAGCCGCGTCGAATGGCAATCGGCGCACATGCCGTTCCACGTCTGATAGCGGCCCTGCCAGTGCAGCGCGTCGTCGGGCGCGACGGGCTCGTCCGGCTGCAGGTGGATCCACTGCTTCGCCTCGACGTCCCACACGACGCTGAGACTCTGCAGACGCCCGCCGCTCGCGGCGATCAGGTACTGCTGCAGCGGCGCGACCCCGAACGTGTAGGCCACGTCGAACGTGTGCGGCTTCGCCCCGGGCGGGCTCCATCGCACGACGAAGCGCTCGCCTTCGCGCGCGAATTGCCAGCGCTCTCCGTTCAGCTCGAACGTGCGTCCATCGAACGCGCCGAGCACGGTCGCGTTCGTCGCGGGCTGCATCGCCTGGTCGTGATGCGAGCCCTGCCAGCGGGCCGCCTCGCTCGCGTGACAGTCGACGCAGGCGCTGCGCCCGACGAACGAGAGCCCCTTTGCGCCCGCGGCGGGCAGGGGCGTCGCCTCGGGCGGGCGGCCGCCGTCGCCCGTCGTCGCGCCGAGCGCGCACCACGCGAGCACGAGCACCGCGGCGAACGCGAGCCGGTGAGCGGGACCGAAGCTCACGAACCGGCCATCGCCTGCGTCGGGCGGCGCGCGGCGAACCCGTCGAGATAGGTCTGGATACGGGCTCGAGTCTCGGGCGATACGCCGTGGCCGAACTTCGGACCGCGATCGAAGAGCCCGTCCGGCGAGGCGCCTCGATGCGCGAGATCGAACACGCTCACCATGATGCCCGTGCGCAGCACGCCGTACTGACAGTGCACGAGGATCGGCTGCGCGTCGGGGTCGGCGAGCAGCGCGAGCCAGCGCGCTTCGAGCTCGGGGGCCGGCGGCGTGCCGTAAGCCATAGGCAGATCGATCATCGCGACGTCGGCAGCAGCGAGCGCGGCGCGCTGCGCGGCGTGCCAGGGCTCGGCGTTCTCTTCGGGCGAGCGCAGATTGACGACGGTGCGAATGCCGTACTCGCGCGTCACCTCGACGAGCTGGCTCGGCGGCAGCGTCGCGCTGCGATAGAGCACCCCGGCCTCGACCACCTCGAAGTGCTTCGGCTCGAGGCGGTGCCGCACGACCAGACCGGCCGTGACGAGCAGGGCCACGCCGGCGAGCGCGGCCAGCGAGCGCGCCGAGGCGTGGCGCCGAACGGGGCCGAGCGCTGAGGGGGGATCGGGGCGGGACACGGGGCACGGCGCTGAAGGGGGATCGGGGCGGGACACGCGCCCAGTCTGCCACGAGCGCCCGACAGTCGCCCGGTGGCCGTTGACCGCGCGCCGCATCCCCGACAAAGTTTCGAGGGACGCCGACGTGGCGCGCCTTCCCCTGATCCCCGGCCCAGGAGCCCCCCATGACCGCATCGACCTTTGGACACGACACCACCGCCGAGCAGGCCAGCGAGGGGGCCGACCTGTCGGGCCGCCGCGCCATCGTGACCGGCGCTTCGAGCGGTCTCGGCGCCGAGACCGCGCGCGTGCTCGTGCTTCGCGGTGCCGCCATCACCCTCGCGGTGCGCGACCTCGCCGCCGGTGAAGAGGTCGCCAACTCGATTCGCGACGCCGTGCCCGGGGCCGACGTCGAGGTGCGCGCCCTCGACCTCACCTCGCCCGACTCGATCCGCGCCTTCGCGAAGGGCTTCGCCGCCGATCACGAAGCGCTGCAGCTGCTGATCAACAACGCCGGCGTCATGGCCTGCCCCCTCGCCCGCACCGAGAAGGGCTGGGAGATGCAGTTCGGTACGAACCACATGGGACACTTTCTGCTGACGTGCCTGCTCGCCCCGCAGCTCGAGGCCGGCGCGCCCGCGCGCATCGTGAACCTCTCGAGCGCGGGTCATCGCTTCAGCGACGTGCTCTGGGACGACCCGAACTACGAGACCCGCGACTACGACAAGTGGGAATCGTACGGTCAGAGCAAGACGGCCAACGTACTGTTCAGCGTCGAGCTGAACCGCCGGCTCGCAGACCGCGGCGTCGAGGCGTTCGCGGTGCACCCGGGCGGCATCATGACCAACCTCGGTCGCCACCTGCAGCAGGCCGACATCGAAGAGCTGATGAGCCGCGCACCGGGCGGCCAGGGCATCAAGTGGAAGACCGTCGAGCAGGGCGCAGCCACCAGCGTCTGGGCCGCGACCTCACCCGAACTCGCCGGCCAGGGCGGCCGCTACCTCGAAGACTGCGGCATCGCCCCGCCCAAGACGAGCGACGACCAGGAAGGCGGCATCGCCGACTACGCCCTCAACCCCGACTCCGCCAAACGCCTCTGGTCGATCAGCGAATCCCTCCTCGGCGAAACCTTCCCCATCGGCAGCTAACGCCCCCCCTAATCCACCCCAAAGACCGGGAGTCGAGCCAACCAGAAGCGCCCCGAGGCCGGGGCGGATGGGGGTACCGCGCGCAGTTCGCAGGGCGCGCGAAACGATCGCCACGAGCAACAACGCCTCTGCGCCCGAGAATGTCCGAGCACGGTGCCCCCATCCGCCCCGGCCCTGGCACCCAATCACGGCGCGAGCGCTACCGATCCTTCCCCAAAGCCCCGTCACTCCTCACCTGCGCAATCTTCTCCGCGTCGTACCCCAGCACATCCGCGAGCACCTCGTCGTTGTGCTCGCCCGGCGTCGGCGCCTTGCTCGGCACCGGCAGCTCTTGCCCGACGAACTTGACCGGGAACGAGAGCATGTCGGCGCCGTGCTCTTCGTGGGAGTAGATCTCGAAGCGATCCTTGAACTGCGGGTCGTCGACGATGGTCTTGGGTGAGTTGACCGGCGCGATCGGGAAGTTCTTCTCGTCGCCGAGCCGAATCCACTCGTCGCTCGTCTTCGTCTTGAAGATGTCGCGCAGCTCGCGCTGCATCTCCCGGTTGCCGATTGCGTGGTCGGCGTACTTCGAGCCCGGCCACTTCTCGAACATGTCGGTGCGACCGACGCACTCACAGAAGTTCTTCCAGAAGGCCTGCTCGCTCGCCATGAAGAGCACGAAGCCGTCGCTCGACTCGTACATCTGGTAGCGAACGCCTTCCTTCATGCCGGCCGTGCCCACCGGGCGGCGCTTGCCGCCATCGGCCTTGTTACCGGTCACGATGTCCTCGGGGCGGTCGTACGCCATGTGCGACTCGCTGCGATACCAGTCCATGTAGGCCGCGGCGTCGCTCTGCCCGACCTCGAGGAAGCTGCCCTCGCCCGTGGCGCGTGCCTGGATCACGCCGGCCAGGATGCCGAGCGCACCGATCGTCGGTCCCGCGTGAATGCCGATCGAGGCATGCTCGGGGATGAAACAGAAGCCCTCATCGTCGAAGGCCGGGTTGATGATGCCCGCCCACGTGTCGAAGGCGATGCCGTGGGCCGGCAGGTTCTGGTAGGGGCCGGTCATGCCGTAGCCCGAGATGTTGCAGAACACGATCTTCGGGTTGATCTCTTTGAGATCGTCGTAGCCCACGCCGCGCCGGGCCATCGAGCCCGGGCGCATCGCCTCGATCACTACGTCCGCGTCCTTCACGAGCTCGTTCAACACCTGAACACCGCCCTCGGTCTTGAGGTCGAGCGTGAGGCTCTTCTTGCCGCGGTTGACGTGGTAGTGCATCAACGAGATTCCCTCGATGATGGGCCACGTCATGTCGCGGATGTAGTCGCCGGCGGGCGGCTCGATCTTGATCACCTCGGCGCCGAGGTCGGCGAGCTGGGTGCCGATGGCGGCGGGGCCGAGCATCGAGACCTCGATGACGCGGACGCCGGAGAGGGGACCTTCGGTGCGCTTCGACATGACAAGACTCCTCCGGCGGCGAGAGGGCGGCCGGGCGGGGGTTCGGAGATTGGAGGGCGCAGCGGGCGGGCGGGCCCGGCCGGCGCGGGATCGAGTTTCGATACGGAACGAATCGTAACGTTCGCGTGCTTCCTGGACAAGACAGCGCCCAGAATCTGGAACTCTCAGCGCCCAGGGCGCCTCTCACGGGCCGCTCGCACCGATTGGAGCTGACGGCGGGCTGCGTCCGATGCCCGGACGGCCCGTGCCGGCGAGTCAAGCTACGATGGCCGCCGCCCGGGGGGCCGGCGATCGCGCGCGTGCAGAGCGAAGCGAATCGCCCTACCCCGGCCCCGTTCGACCCGCCCGCGCTCCGGCCGCCTGCGCCGAGCTCTGGAGACCCTGCTTGCCCGTGACCGCCCGATTCGTTCGCCCTGCTCTCGCCGTGCTGACCGCCGTGGCCCTCGCGTGCGCGTCGGCCGGCTGCGCCATGAACCCCGAGAGCGGTCGCCCCGAGGCGGTCTTCACGACCGAGAAGGGAGAGATCGAGCAGGGCCAGAAGGCTTCCGAAGAAATCGCGCAGAACATCGGTCTCGTCGAGGACGAAGCACTCAACACCTACGTCGACGAGATCGGCCAGCGCCTCGCCGCCGAAGCCGCGCGCAACGAGATCGAATACCACTTCTTCATCGTCGAGATGCAGGAGCCGAACGCGTTCGCGCTGCCGGGCGGCTTCATCTACGTCTCGCGCGGTCTGCTCGCCTTCACCAATGACGAAGACGAGCTCGCGAACGTGATCGGCCACGAGATCGCGCACGTGTCGGCGCGGCACTCGGTGTCGCGGCAGCGCAGCGGCGTGATCCTCGCCCCCGTCGCGATCGCCGCCGGCGTCGGCGGCTGGGCGACGAGCATCGTCTCGCCCCGCCTCGGTCAGGTCGTGGCCGGCACGACGGCGCTGCCCGGCATTCTCGCGCTCGCTTCGTACAGCCGCGGTCAGGAGCGCCAGGCCGACAAGCTCGGTCAGCGCTACGCCGCCGCCGCGGGCTGGGATCCGATGGCGATGTCGACGTTCATGACGACCCTCGACCGTGAGACGGCGCTGCACGACGACGCCGAGCGGCCCTACGCCATCTTCTCGTCGCACCCGCCGAGCGAGGAGCGCGCGCAGGAGACCGCGCGCAACGCCGAGAAGCTCGACCGCGCGCCGCCGAACCCGATCGCCCCCGACCGCGCCGCCTTTCTCGCGAAGATCGACGGCCTGGTCTACGGCGTGCCGGCCCGCGAGGGCGTCTTCGTCGACGACCGGTTCCTGCACGCCGACATGGGCTTCGGCCTGACCTTCCCCCCCGAGTGGGAGAAGGTCAACGCGCACAGCTTCGTGCTCGCCCAGGACGAGGGGCTGAAGTCGTTCTTCGTGCTCAAGCTCGCCGCGACGAAAGAAGAAGACGCGGGTGATCCGATGAAGGTCGCCGAGCGCTTTAAAGAGGAGCACGGTCTGAGCGAGGGACCGACGGCGACCGAGATCAACGGCCTCAAGGCCGTCCAGGGCGTGCACATCGAGGGCCGCGGCAACGCGGCGATGCACGCCGAGCTCACGTGGATCGCGCTCGACGGCTACGTCTTTCAGCTCGCCGGCGTCGGGCCGAGCAACGCGTGGAAGACCCTGGGCCCGGTGCTCGACGAGGCCTCCGGCAGCTTCCACCGCCTGACGCCCGAAGAGCGCAAGGAGATCTTCGAAGACCGCGTGCGCATCGCCTCAGCGCAGGAGGGCGAGACCCTCGAAGCCCTGGCCGAACGCACCGAGAGCCAGTGGGACGCCGAGGTGATCGCCGTCGCGAACGGCCTCGACGAGGCCGTCGTGCTCGAAGAGGGCCAGCTCGTGAAGATCACCAAGAAAGAGCACTACACGCGCTCGCAGTAGGGCTCGAGCGGCGGTGTTACGACACGCGCTCGCAGTAGAGATCACACAGCGGGATGACGACACGCGCTCGCAGCCGGGCTCAGACGGCGGTGTAACGACACGCGCTCGCGGGCGACGGGCGGCCGCTCACAGTCGGCGCGTGCGGCGCAGCGCCAGCCCCGCCAGACCGAGCCCCACCAGCAGCGCCGTCGTCGGCTCGGGTGCCCAGACGAACCTGACTTCGGGTGATTCGTAGCCGGCTGCCGTGAGAAAGCTCGTGCCTTCGTTTTCCCAGGTCGCGGTCAGCCGACTGAATGCCGGCAACCCCCGAGTGAAGCTGATCCGGCCCAGCCACTCATTCGTCGCCGTCGCCACGGTTGGCCGCAGCGCGTGTTCATTGAACTCGATGATCAACAGTGAGAGCCCCGGCGGGACCTTGCCATCGTAGAGCGCAGGCGGGTTCGACCACGGCTCGAGCCAGGTATCGGGCGTCTTTCCAGCCGGACCGCTGGTCAGCGGCGTGTAGAGGGCGTAGTCAGCGAGCCTCGAGTTCGCAGCGTCGTACTCGAAGACGGACGGATTGAATAGGATGCCAAGCGAGAAGTACCGAATCTCCGACTGGCCTTCTGTATCGAGGTAGAGATCGAGCACGACCTCGTCGGTGGTTCCGAAGCCATCGACTGGGAAACGCATGCCGTCGGGGCCCTCGTTGCCCGGTTGGCCGTACGGTAGGCCGGGAATCAACTGACGCTCGAACGTAAAGACGTAGGCGCTGGCGTTCGCGCTCGCGAGCGTGAAGCTCGCCAAGGCGAAGAAACAGACAGAGAAGAAGAAGACGATGAGCTGACGCTTGCGAGCGCGCATGGCGGGCCTCGGGCGGGCCCCTTCCCGAACTCAGCCTATCACCGTTTGCGCGCCGCGAACGTGAAGATCTCCGCTCGACGGCCTGCGCGTTAGGTCGGCGCCGACCCATCCCCTGCGAGCACCGCGAGCTCGGGCTCACCGAGCGCCTCGGCCAATCGATCTTCGTCGTCGAAGCGCAGGCTGATCGGGCTCGCGCCGGCGTGCTTCGGCCAGTCGCGCAGGTCGTCGTGCACCGGCGCGCCGCCGTGGGCGAACGCGACCCAGGCGTCCTGCATGCGCTGCGACAGCGCGCGGGCCCCCGGCCAGGCGCCGACCAGCGGCCACATCGCGCGATGCCCGTAGCTGCCGAAGACGAAGGGGATCTCCATCGCGTGGCACGCGCCGAGTCGGTCGCGCAGCACGCGGGGCCGCCAGTCGAAGCGGTAGCTCCAGACATCGGCCCCGGCGGCGGCGTGCGCGTCGGCGAGCTCGCGCGCCGGCTTCATGAATACGCGCGCCGTCTGCAGCGCGGCCCACTGCTCGGCGGGCGAGCGACGCTCACCGGTGTCGGGATCACGCTCGAAGGTCGCCAGCACCTCGCGCCGACGCGCGGCCGGGTCGCTCGCATCGGCGAACGTGCGCTCGACGTAGGTGTGCAGCGTCGCCTCGTCGAGGTTGCGCCGCTTCGCGTCGGTCGCCGTGAACATCCGCCACTCGTCGCGCGTCGTGCCGATCAGCATCGGCAGCTTCGGCGCGCCGCCGCGTGTGATGACGTCGAGCGGGGCGGCGGGCAGCGCGGCGGTCTCGTAGCCGGGGCTCCAGCAGAGCTGCCCGAGCGGCAGCTTGATCTCGGTCGCGACCCGATCCTGGGCCGCCAGCAGCACGGCCGGGTCGAGCGCGCGCAGCTGCGCACCGAGATCGCCGGCGACGTCGAGGTCGAGCACCTTCGCGACGTGCTCGAAGATGGATCGACGCTGCCCGGGCCCACTCACGTTGGCGGCCGCGCCGCTCTGCAGGATCACGCGATGAAAGAGGCCGCGCGCGCGGGGCATCGCGAGCAGGCTGCCCACGCTCATCGCGCCCGCCGACTGGCCGAAGAGCGTGACGTTGGTCGGGTCGCCCCCGAAGCGTTCGATGTGATCGCGCACCCACTCGAGCGCGAGCGCCTGGTCGCTCAGCCCCGGGTTCGCGTCGAATGCGCCGGCTTCTTCGCCCATCCATGCGCCGAGCAGACCGAGCCGGTAGTTCAGCGTCACGACGACCACGTCGCCGCGCGCAGCGAGGCTCCGCGCGTCATACAGGAAGAGCCCCGAAGAGCCCTGGCTGAAGCCGCCGCCGTGCACCCAGACGAGCACCGGTCGACGCCGGTCGTCGACGGCCGGTGTCGTGACGTTGAGAAAGAGACAGTCTTCGCTGGTGCCGAGATCGGCGAAGCCGGCGAGCCACTGGATCGCGCGCGGAAACCCCGCGCGCTGGATCGACGCAGGGCCGTACTCGAACGCATCGAGCACGCCGGCGTGGGGCAAGGCAGGGCGGCTCTCGCGCAGTCGGCCCTCGCCCACCGGCGGATCGCCGTAGCGCAGCCCACGAAACACCAGCACGCCCCGCTCTTCGCGGCCACGCCATGCGCCGACCTTCGTCTCTGCGACCGCGCTCATACGGGGTGCACCTGCCGGTCGAGGTGAGTCGACTCGGCCGCGCGCTCGCGAGGCGACGGACATGAAGGGGATCGCGACATGACTGTCCACGATAGGGCCTGGACGCGGGCTCTGCTGGACGGCGGCGCGGCGGTCGAGCGACCTGCGATGCGACGCCAACGGCGTTCGAGTATGATGGTTTGGCTGCGCGCGGCGATGTTTCGATGGACTTGCCCGCGCAGTGCGTCGAACGCACGGGCACCGAGCGGCTGGCTGCCGGGCCGGCCTCGGCGCAGCGCTCGGCGACGTGCTTCGTCCCCCATCCGTCGTCCTGGGGCTGCTCATGCTCCGCCACCCTGGCGCCTGGCTGTTCGTCCTCGCACTCGCGACGTGGGCCGTGCCCGCGTTCGCGATCGACGAGAACGCCGGCGACGGCGAGAGCGCGCCGCCGAAGTCGTCGGGGCAGTTCCTCGAGCGCGTCGGCGACGCGCCGACCCCCGGCATCAGCGCCTATCGCGACAAGCCCCGCCACCTGAACGACCTGACCGAGATCGTCGAGCCCGACACCGCATGGCTCGAGACCCTGGCCCCGGCCGATCAGCGCGACGAGCTGATGGCGCTGCTCCTCGAAGCCCACCAGCACGAGCTCGAAACCGAATTCGAAGAGGCGGCCCAGGGGTTCGAGACCCTCACCGAGCGGGTGCCCGACGCGGCCTATCCGGCCTGGCGCGCGGCCCGGGCCTGGTGGCGCGCCTCCGATCTCGTGCCCGAGACCGAGATGGACACGCGCAGCGCCTATCTCGACCGCGCCGACGCCCTCGCCCAGCTCGGCATCGAGCGCGACCCGCGCTGCGCCGAGTGCATGCTCTGGCGCTACGCGTCGCTCGGCCGACTGGTCACGACCCGCGGCCTGCTCTCGGCGGCGCGCAACGCACGCACGATGAACAAGCTGCTGAACAAGGGCATCGAGCTGAAGCCGACCCGAACCGAGGGCCAGCACAACTCGACCCTCGGCAACCTCTACTACGCGAGCGCCGTCTTCAACCGCATGGTGCCCGAGTCGATCTGGCTGCGGCTGCTCGTCGGCGTGAGCGGCGACAAGGAGCGCGCGGTCGAAGACGCGAAGAACGCCGTCGCGCTGCATCCGAAGCGCGTCGACTACCAGGTCGAGCTCGGCGCCGTGCTGCTCTGCCTCGGTACCGAGAAGGATCGCGCCGAGGCCATCGACGAGGGCCGCGACGTGCTCGAGCGCGCCGGTGACTTCGAGCGGCTGCTCCCGACCGACGACCTCGACCTCGAGTTCGCGCGCATCATGAGCGAACGGCCCGAGCTCGCGTGCAGCTTCTCACGCGACGGCTTCATCGATGTGAAGAAGGCCGCGAAGAACCTCTAGGGCGCGCTCTCAGCGGCGACGATCGAGCAGCGCACGGATCGTCTCGCCCGAGACCACTTCGCCCCGCCCGATCCCCTCGCAGTGCCCGGCCTCGACGTCCCAGCTGTCGCGGTCGTAGAGCACCGATCGCCAGAAGGGATACGTGCGGCACTGCGACGGGCGATCCTCGTAGACCGTGCAGCCGCGCGCCTCGTCGAAGAACACACAGTCGCCGCCCGCCTTGTCGCGCAGATCGATGCGGCCCTTGCGGCCCGCCCGCGTGTAGACCTCACGAAAGGCGTCGGGCGTGAGCTCGACGCGCTGCGCGAGCCGTTCGATCTCGACGTCGCTCACCTCGACGCGACCACTGCCGCGACAGCAATGACCGCACTGCGTGCACTCGAAGCGCAGGCCCCCCTGCCACCACGGGTCGTCGCGCGTGTCGTCTCGGGCCACGGGTCGATGCCTCGCTCAGTCGAGCTCGTGCGCCGACACGAAGTCGACGAGCCGCGCGCCGCGGTCGGCGAGATCGGCGAACGCGTCGCCGGCCACGTCGAGCACCGCCACGGTCGCGGGCCGAAACCCCGCGCGCAGGCGCTCGCGGCCCGGGGCATCGACGCGCTCGGTCAGATCGAATGTCAGCTGAGTGACCGACGGGTTGTGGGCGACGAGCATCGCCGTCGCGAACCGGTCTTCGAGCTCGCTGACCTCGAGCCGCAGCTCGCGGGCGCTCGCCGCGTAGACGACGCGAGCGAAGCGCGCAGGCGGCGACACGCCGAGCCCCTTTTCGACGCCAGCCCAGGTCTCACGCACGCGCCGCGCCGTCGAACACAGCGCGGTGTCGGGCACGTGCCCCTGCTCGGCGAGCCAGGCCCCGATGCGTTCGGCCTCGGCGTGCCCCTCGGCCGTCAGGGCACGCTCGATGTCGCCGCCGGGCGCCGTCGGCGCGGTCGTGGCGTGCCGCATCACGATGAGTCGCTTCATCTCGCTCCCGGCTCGGTGGGCGCCCGGCGCTCGCCGCGGGCTTCGAGCTGTTCGAGCAGATCGACCGCCGACTGCGCGAGCCCATCGACCTGCTTCCGGAACAGGTCGGTGTTGGCCGCGTTGCCCATGACGCCCTTCAGGTAGCGGGCGAGCACGCCCTCGACGATCGCCGCGAGGCGCCAGTACTGAAACGCGCGGTAGTAGTCGATCTGAGTGGTGTCGCGCCCGGTCGCCGACTCGTATGCGTCGATGAAAGCGCGCCGCGTCGGGAACCCGCCGCACGCCGTCGGGAACGTCGCCGCCCCCTGCATGTCGTCGTCGGCTTCGCCGGCATCGGCCCAGTTGTTCATCACGTAGCCGAGGTCGGCCATCGGATCGCCGAGCGTGCAGAGCTCCCAATCGAGCACGGCCTTCACCTGACCCTCGGGCGAGACGAGCATGTTGCCCAGGCGGTAGTCACCGTGCACGATGCCCGCGCCGACCTGCTCGGGCTTCAGCCGCAGCAGCCCCTCGTAGACCGTCTCCATCGAGTCGAGCTCGCGGGTCTTCGTCTTCTCCCACTGGCCGCGCCAGCGCTTGAGCTGCCGATCGAGGTAGGCCTCTTTGCGGCCGAGATCGCCGAGGCCGACGTCGTCGGGCGAGATCGCGTGCAGGGCGGCCAGCACCCGCACGACATCGTCGCCGAGCTTCGCGCGGTTCGAGGCCGGGATCGCCGCCTCGGTCTGGGCCGGATCGGTCAGCACCACGCCATCGACGTAGCCCATGACATAGAAGGGCGCGTCGTTGACCGAGTCGTCTTCGCACAGCCCGAGCGCGGGCGGCACCGGCACGGCGGTGTCGGCGAGCGCGGCGATGATGCGGTGCTCGCGCGCCATGTCGTGGGCCGTCGCGATCACCGCCCCCGTCGGCGGGCGGCGCAACACGAAGACCTGCCCGGCGGCGTCCTCGACCCGATACGTCAGGTTTGAATGCCCCCCCGCGATCAGCGAGAAGCGCAGCGGCGCCTTCGCACCGTCGATGTGCGCATCGAACCAGGCATCGAGGGCCTCGGCGGCGATGCCCTTCACGGTGCGTCCATCGTCCGCCGTCGTGTCTGTCGTGTCGCCCGCCATTGCGTTCGCCTCTCTCCCTGCGCCCTGTCTGGGTGCGGTCTGGTCCCGTGCGGTCTCGCGCGCCCTGCATCGGCCGGCTCGGACGGTCGACCGATCGAACGATCGGCCCACCGCGGGTGTCTCACCGACTCGATTGTCGAGATTCGGGGCGCGCGTCGCTCGGGCATTCTACACGCTGCCAGGCCCCACTCGCCCCGCGTCGCGCCGCCTGTGCGGGCGATAGGAAGGCGTCGGGCGCCGCGCTGGCGCGGCCTCGATTCGATGCTTCACTTTCGGGAGATCCGCCCCTTCCATCGCCTCGGAGCGCGCATGTCCGCCCAGCCCCGTCCCCGTCCCCAGGCCTCCCCGGCTCGCCTGCTCCGCCGCTCACCGGCGGGCTGGATCGCGCTCGCCTGCGTGGCGACTCTGCTCTCGTGCGGCGGCGGCTCATCGGGCGGCGGGCGCAAGCAGGTGCTGCTGACCACCGAGTACCACGATGAGATGGTCGGCGACGAGAGCGCCCGGGCCATCGAAGCGCAGATGGGCATCGTGAAGGATCCCGAGCTCACGGCCTACATCGAGGCGATTGGCAAGCGCATGCTGCCCTACGCCCCACAGCGCACCTTCGACTACACGTTCCAGATCGTCGACCAGGCGGCGCCGAACGCCTTCGCTCTGCCGGGGGGCCACATCTACGTGTCGCGCGGCCTGCTCACGCTCGCGAACACCGAAGACGAGCTGGCCAACGTGATCGGCCACGAGATCACGCACTCGGCCGAGCGACACGCGGCGGGTCAGCAGGAGGCGGCGCGCAGACTCAACCCGCTCTCGATGGGCTACATGCGCTACGCGCAGATCGCGAGCTACGGCCGCAACCAGGAGCGCGACGCCGACCGCGGCGGCCAGACGATCGCCTCGAAGGCGGGCTGGGATCCGATCGGCATGTCGACGTTCATGCAGGATCTCGCGGCGAGCGAGCGACTGCAGATCGGTTGGTCGCGCATGCCGACCTGGTTCGACAGCCACCCGGGCAGCCCCGAGCGCGCGGCGACCGCGGCACAACGCGCCGACACCCTCGAGTGGCAGCGCGGCCCGCTGGTGGCCGGCGACCATGCCGGGTTCCTCCGCAAGATGGAGGGGCTCATCCTGGGGCCCGATCCGGCCCAGGGCGTCTTCCTGCCCGATGGCCGCTTCTTGCACCCCGACATGGGCTTCACGTTCAAGATCCCGAAGGACTGGTTCCCGGTGAACAGCACCGAAGCCGTGGGGGGCGTCACGCGGCGCGGCGATGCGCAGGTGTTCCTGACGTTCGCCGGGGCGGGCGACGACCCCGAGGCGCTCGGTCGCAAGTTCATCGAAGAGAAGTTCAAGCCCCAGCGCGGCAAGGTCGAACGCATGATGCCGATGAAGATCGGCCCCTACGATGCGTTCCGCATGGACGGCAGCGCCAACGGCGTGCGCGTGCAGATCACGTTCATCGCGTTCGAGGGCACGGTGTTCCAGATGAACGCGGTCGCGCCCTTCGCGGTCGCCGACAAGATGATGGGCCGCTTCCAGTCGACGGCGCGTTCGTTCCGCGCCATCAACGCCGAAGAGCGCGACCAGGTGAAGGTGATGAAGCTCGAGGTCGTCGAGGCGCAGCGAGGGGAGACGCTCGCCTCGCTGAGCGCGCGCACGGGCAACGCGCTGCCGCTGCCCGAGACCGGTGTGCTCAACTCGATCTTCCTCGACGCCCGGCTGCAGGATGGGCAGCTCGTGAAGATCGGCCGCGCGACGCGCTACGAGCCGGCGCGCGAGACGTCCGAACCCCCCGAGCCCGGCGCGCAGTCGGCGGGCGGCGGCACGTCGAGCGGCGGCTGAGGCTCGGCCGCGGGCGACGCCTCGGGGATCGGCTCGCCTTCCTTCACCCGCACGGTGCGCCACGTGAAGCCATGGCGCCGCATGCAGGCGACGAAGCAGCCTCCGGTGGCGTCCGCCTCGAGGCGCATGCGGTTCACGCCCGGGGCGTCCTGCATGGCGTCGAGCTCGGCGAGACACGTCGCCCGGGCCGCCTCGAGCTCACCGTCGGTCGCACCCGGCTTCTCCCACACGACGATCGTCTGGTGACTCGCACACGACAGCGCGAGAGTCAGCACAACCGCGCCGATCCCGCGCCCGCAGCGACGGCCGGGGCGTGTCTCGGCTTCGCGTCTCATGGCAATTCCGTGAGAATCCTCACGCATTCGGTGGCTCCCCGGCCGCGGGCCCCGCACCCTCGGGCGACCGATCGACGGCCACCCCCGTGACACTTCGTGCGGAACCTCCCTCGGGTCCCGACGATCTCACGCCCACCCGTTCACTGCAACGCACGCGCGCGTCGACAAGCCGCGCCCGCTCAAGCCCCCTATCTTCCCGCCGATAAAGGAAGAAGCCGCCGCAGGGTGCGCGCCGCGCCCGGCCTCGACCCCCGGAGTCACCGATGTCCCACCGCGCCATGCCCGCAGACCCGTCGGCCGCACCGCGAATCGCATCGATCCGCCCGCGCCGGGTCGTGGGTGTCGCACTCGTGACCCTGCTGGGGCTCGGCCTGGCCGCGCCCGCCGCGTTCGCGCAGCAGTGGAACATCGTCGGGTCGCGGTTCCAGGGCATGGGCGGCGCCGGCGTCGCCACGGTCGACGACAGCACCGCCTTCTACTGGAACCCGGCGGCGCTCGGCTACAAGAAGCGCGGCGAGTGGGACGTGCAGCTGCCGGCCACCGCGAACATCAGCGTCGAGAACGAGCTGATCGAGCAGGTCTCCGACCTCGCCGTGCGCGCCGACAACCTCGACGCGGCGATCGACTTGCTCGAGGCCGGCGATCCGGGCTTCTTGACCGACGGTGTGATCGGGCCCGCGGTCGACTGGCTCGCCGACTTCGACGCGCTCGGCGAAGAGCCGCAGTCGGTGCACGGCGAGATCGGCTTCGGCCTCATGGGCCACTCGGGCAACTTCGGGTTCGGCGCGCTGTCGAACACGTCGGCCTACGTCTTTCCGAACGTCGACCTCTCGGCGATCGGCCTCGACCAGGGTGACCTGACGACGCTGCTCAACGCGAGCGGTGCGTCCACGACGGAGCAAACCGCACTCAAGGACCGCATCCGCAACGACGTCGGCGGCTACTGGAACGGCAACACGACGAGCGGGAACAACGCCGATGTCTTCGTCGACATCTTCGTCGAGTCTCCCGAAGTCGACGCGAGTGATCCCCAAGTGCAGGACATCATCCTGCAGCTCGCAGAGGGCGTCGAGAACGCCGACTCATTCGCCGACAACGAAAGCGGCATCGTGACGGCGGGTCTCTCGATCCAGGAGTTCGGGGTCTCGTACGGCTACGCGATCCCGTCGCCGTGGTTCGAGCGCTGGCTCGACCGGAAGATCAGCGTCGGCATCACCGCGAAGTACATGATGGGCGTCGCGTTCGTGAAGGCGGCGAGGTATGACGACGTCAGCAGCGGCGGCTTCGGCGATATCGCCGACTTCGACGACAACCGCATCAGCCACCGCTTCGGCCTCGATCTCGGCATCGAGTACCGCCCGCTGCCCTTCGCGCGCATCGGCATCGCCGCGCGCAACGTCAACGCACCGAAGTTCGACGGCGGGACGTTCGGCGACATCAAGGTGCGCCCCCAGGTGCGCATGGGCATGGCGCTCGAGCCCATCGAGCGCTGGATCCTCGCCCTCGACGTCGACCTGACCAAGAACCGCAACCCCGAGCTCCAGCGCTCGCCCACGCCCGACCCCTTCCGGTCGCGCATGGTCAGCCTCGGCACCGAGTACACGATCCCGATCGGCAAGCCGACGGCGCTCGCGCTGCGCTTCGGCACCTACAAGAACACGGTCGACGAGATTCGCGAAGGCTGGGCGCTCACCGGTGGCGTCGGCCTCAAGCTCTGGGGCTTCTGGCTCGACCTCTCGGCCGGCGGAGGTCTCGACCGCGAGCGCATCCGCACCGACACGAACAAGTACGTGAACATCCCCGACCGCTTGAACGTCGGCCTCGGCCTCAAGTGGGAGCACTCGATCTAGCGAGCGCGCTGAAGCCGCGCCCTACTCGGCGGAGGCCGGCGCTTCGTCGCCGGCGGCTTCGCTCGCCTGATCGCCCGTCTCGCCCTCTTCATCCTGCTTCGGCTTCTTGGCGTCGGCTTCGCGCTGCTCGGCGCTGAGCCGCGACGCGGTGTCGAGCCGCGCGACGAAGATGCGCGACCAGCGGCGGAAGATCGTTCGGACGGCCTGCACGTTGCTGACCGGGTTGCTCCAGTAGAGCTGCTGTGCGCCCGAGCCCGGCCGCCGCGCCTCGCTGCGATCGGCCATGCGCGCCAGGATCTCGCCCGACTGCGAATCGTAGACCTCGAGCACGATCGTCACCGTCGCCGTCGACGTCGTGAAGGTCACCTGGCGCGGCTCCTGCTGCGTCGGCGTGTTCACGACGAGATCGAGCAGCGACGGCTCGATCAAGAGCACGTCGGGACCGGGCTCGTCCGTCAGGGTCCACCGCTCCGATTGCTCGATCTGCGCCGACAACGCCTCGACGAGCAGCTCCTCGAGCCGATCGGCCTGGCCCTGGGTCAGCGCGAAGTTGTACTGGGTCGAGCGGCTGCTGCGCCCGCGCGGCGGGCGCTTGTAGCTCATGCGCACCGGCCCGATCATGAGCTTCGTGTAGCCGTCGATGTCGGCGCCCGGCTTGACCCAGACCCCTTCGAAGGCCGAGCCGCGCATGCGGACGAGACCGTCGTGGGTCGTCTGGGCGTTGCGTCCGGTCTCGACGGTGAGCGGGGTTGTCTCTTTCGAGCCGACGCACGCCACGGCGCCCGAGAGCGCGACCACGAGCATCAGACAGCACACGCGCCGCAGTCGAACCTGGACAACTCGCTGAACGCTCGACTCACGCATGATCCGCATCATCGTCGGTTCTCCCGTCTGCTCGCCGCGATTCATCGCGATCAAAGTAGCAGTTGCCGCATGCGGCCGATTGCAGCGAAACCCGCCCAGCGCTGCGTGGCTCGCAGAGTGGGCGTGTGATTCAATTTCAGGGGATCGCGGCGGCGCGCGCGAGCGACCGCGCAGCCGACGCCGGCATCCACGAGGGGTTGGCCGACACGCCCCGCATACGACCCTTCGGTCGTGGGCTTCGGTCGTGACCTTGAGTCGAGAGAAGACGAGGAGCGCGAGCTTGAGCGAGACCGAGATTCGAACGGGCCCCAGCCCGACGACGCCCGACGAGACCGGTGCCGAGGCCGAGACCATCCATCGCCTCGACACCGTGCGCCCGCCGCTCGGCCGGCGCCTCTCCCGCGTGGTGTCGGGGCTCGTCGACGACGCAGCGCGGCGCGGCGTGATGGGCGTGTTGTCGGGGGTCGAGCAAGGGCGCATCGATCTCGTCGAGCACGGCCAGACACACTCGTTCGGCCGGGCGACGCCCGAGCTGCCCGGTGTCGCGACCATCGAGGTGCACGACGCGCGCTTCTACACCTCGATCGCGCTCGGCGGCATCCTCGCCTCCGGTGAGGCGTACATGGAGGGGCTCTGGTCGTGCGATGACCTCGCGCTGCTCGTGAACGTCCTGCTCGTCAACGAAGAGGCGCGCCAGCAGTTCGACGGCGTCGCGGTGCGACTCGCCAAGGGGGCGCGCCGCCTCTGGGAGCGGGCGCGCGAGAACACGCGCAGCGGCAGCCGACGCAACATCGAAGCCCACTACGACCTCGGCAACGACTTCTTCGAGGCCTTCCTCGATCCAACGATGACGTACTCGTGCGGCATCTTCGAAACGCCCTCGACGGCCATGGAGCAGGCGTCGATCGCGAAGTACGACCGGCTCTGTCGCATGCTCGACCTGAGCGAACACGATCACGTGGTCGAAGTCGGCTGTGGCTGGGGCGGCTTCGCGATGCACGCCGCAGGCCAATACGGCTGCCGGGTCACCGGAACGACCCTGTCGGTCGAGCAGCTCGAGCTCGCGCGCGAGCGCATCGCGGCCGCGGGCCTGTCTTCGAAGATCGACCTCGTGCTCGAGGACTACCGCGACCTGCAGGGCCGCTACGACCGGCTCGTCTCGATCGAGATGATCGAGGCGGTGGGGGCCGAGTACTTCGACACGTACTTCGAGAAGTGCTCGCGTCTGCTCGAGCCCCATGGCGCCATGGGTCTGCAGGCGATCACCATCGACGACGCACACTACGAGCAGGCCCGCGACACCGTCGACTTCATCCGGCGCTACATCTTTCCCGGCGGCTGCCTGCCCTCGAAGGCGGTGATCGCAGACTGCGTCTCGCGACGGACCGACATGCAGCTGCTCGACGACTTCGACATGACCTGGGCGTATGCCGAGACCCTGCGGCGCTGGCGGTCACGCTTTCTCGAGAACCGCGAGCTGATCGAAGCACTCGGCTATCCCGAGGTCTTCCAGCGCATGTGGCTCTTCTATCTCGGCTACTGCGAGGGCGGGTTCGAGAACGGGCGCATCGGCGCGCGTCAGATCGTGCTGGGCAAGCCCGAGTTCAAGCTGCCGGCCAGCAGCTGATCGCGCGGTCGCAGGCGCCTCGACCCCGAAGTGAGCGCCCCAGCCCCGAACCGGGCGTCTCAGCCGCGAATCAGGTGGCCCATCTCATTCAGGCTGGCGACGCTGCGCTGACCCGACCGCGCCACGATGAAGCGGTTGATCGAGGTGTAACCCGGCTCGAAGAAGAGCCGGGGGCCGATGCCGATCACGCTGCCCGCCCACACGTTGATCACGCCGCCGTGGCACACCACGAGCACGCGCTCGCCGGCGTGGCGGCCCGCGATCTCGTCGAGCGCCTCGACGACCTCACGGTGAAACTCGGCGAAGTTCGGCGTCGCCTCGTAGCCCCCCTGCACCAGCTGGAGCCACGTGTCGTAGTCGGTGCGCTTCAGCTCCTCCATCGGCACGTACTGCTCGGCGTCGCGGTCGAACTCGGCGACCCGCGCCTCGACGCGCGGCTCGATGCCCGAGCGCTCGAGGTAGGGTGCCGCGGTCTGCAGGGCGCGTTGCATCGGCGAGACGTAGACCGCGTCGAACGACTCGCGGGCGAGCCAGCCGCCCACCGCAGCCGCTTGACCGTGCCCCTCGTCGCTGAGCGGCGGATCAGCGGGCTCGCCGTCGCTGCGCTCGATGCGAACCGGCAAACCATGTCGAACGAGCACGAGTTCCATGCATCCAAGGTAGCGATCGATGACGCAGCGTGACGCGAGAACGGGCGATGCCCGTTGTCGCCCGCGCGGGTTGGCGGTACACCGTGAACAGCATCCGCATTCGCGGGCACCGGCATCAGGAGCACCGAGCCAGCAGATGGGTAGGCAGCGGCAGCAGGCAGACGGTTCGGGCGGTGAGCAGGCCGCCGAAGATCAACCGACGCGACGTCGGCGACGGAATGGGGAACACGCGGGACCGCTTCGCGCCGGCCCGAGGCGACACGCGCCGGTCGCGTGGCTCATCGCGGCGTGCCTCGCGCTGCCGCTGGCCCTCGGCGCTCCGGGGCCGGGCCGGGCGCAGGATCCGGCCCCGGCGAGCGACGAGCTCGGCGCGGGCGTGGTCGAAGGCGAAGCCGGCGAGGCCCAGGAAGACGATGGCCTGCCTCGCGTCGTGCTCGCCACGTTCACCACCGAGATCTCGGATCGCGAGCCCGTCGACGACGTGAGCTTTCTCGGGAGCGACAAGCGCGTCGTCTACTTCTTCACCGATCTGCGCAACATGAAGGGGCAGACGATTCGCCACGTGTGGACGTACGAGGACAACGAGATGGGCAGCGTCGAGTTCGTCGTGAAAGGCGACCGCTGGCGCTTCTGGTCGAGCAAGCAGCTGCTGCCCGCCTGGCTCGGTTCGTGGTCGGTCTCGGTCCTGAACGACGAAGACGAAGTGCTCGCCACCGAGAGCTTCACGTACCAGGAGACGCCGTAGCGGCGCGACCGGCCCCGGCCCCCATGCGCACGCGCTCGTTGCGCTTACGCAGGCCATCGAGCACGAGCTCGGTCGCCTGCGCAATGCGGCGCCAGGCGTCGTCGCCGGGCGGCTCGGGCGCGGCGCGCCTCGCCTCGTGCGCGAGCGCCCCTAGCCAGGCCGAGACCAGCGCGCGCGTCTGCACTTCGAGCGGCAGATCGGCGCGCAGCTCGTCGCGCTCGCGCGCGACCCGAATCAGCGCGGCGAGCCCAGCGTCTTCTTCGCCGGGCGGCTTCCCCCCTGGACGACCGACGCCGGGATCGACCGGGGTCGCCCCCGACCAGATCTCGAGCCAGAGCGCGGGCGCCGACTCGAGCTCGGCGCGCAGGTCGCGCAGCGCGTGGCGGAGCATGCGCCGTAGGCTGCCGCCCGACTCGGCGGCGGCGAGGCACGCGGCGCCGAGGCGACGGTGCGCCCATTCCGAGCGCAGGGCGTCGCGCTGGCCGACGTAGTTGAAGATGGTCGCGTCGCTCACGCGGCAGGTGCGGGCGAGCTCGACCATGGTCGGCAGGGCGCCGTCGTGTTCACGCATGTATGCGAACGCGTTCTCAAGGATCTCGACGCGCTGAGCGCGCTGTTTCTCGCTGCGCAGACCCATCCCTGCACACCTTGCAGCGATGTCAGCTCATAATCAACCCGATGACCATATTTTGTCATCGACAATTTATTGTCGATGACTCGAGGAAGCCCGCGCCCGCGAGCGAGTTCGCCGCCAAACCATCGCGGCCGTCGCTGCTACCGTGCCGCCCGACCCGACCGCACCTGCCCGAGGAGCCCCCGGCTTGTCCGACCCGAACCCGCAGAGCCCTGCGCCGGCCGAAGAAGGCGTCGACCGGCGCGTCCAGAAGCTGGTCGACCGCCTGACGCTCGAGCCCCTCGACCGCGACCTCTTTCTCGGCGAGCCCGGGCCCGGCGAGGGCCGACTCTTCGGTGGCATGGTCGCCGCCCAGTCGCTGGTCGCCGGCTACCGCACCGTCCCCGATTCGACCGAGAGCCACGTGCACAGCCTGCACGCCTACTTTCTGCGGCCCGGTCGCTACGACTCACCGATCCGCTTCGTCGTCGATCGCATCCGCGATGGCCGGACGTTCACGACGCGCCGGGTCGTCGCGCACCAGGGCGGCGAGGCGATCTTCAACATGGCGGCGAGCTTCGCGAAGCCCGAAGAGGGGCTCTCGCATCAGTTCCCGATGCCCGAGGCGCCCGACCCCGAAGGCCTGCCCACCTGGCGCGAGCTGCGCGCAAAGATTCGCGAAGAAGAGCTGCCCGACTACGACCACAGCCCGGTCGACTCGCGCGTCGCGCAGCCCGAGGACTACACCCCCGACGCGAAGCCCAATCGCCAGCGCAAGATCTGGATGAAGCTGCGCAGCCGCCTGCCGACCGACGACCCGGTGATCCATGCGGGCGCGATGGCGTATGCCAGCGATCACACGTTGCTCGGCACCGCGCTGCGCGCGAACGGCATCCTGCCCGGCAGCGACGGCTACATGGGCGCCAGCCTCGACCATGCGATGTGGTTCCACCGCCCGCCGCGCTTCGACGACTGGCTGCTCTACGTCTCGTCGAGCGACGTCAGCCAGTCGGCACGCGGTCTCATCATGGGCGCGCTCTTCACGCGCGACGGCGTGCAGGTCGCGTCGGTCGCGCAGGAGGGGCTGATTCGCACCGCGCGGCGCCCGTGAGCCGCCCGACACGAATCAGACCGCCACTTCGCCAGCCGAAGCGCCACCCTCATGCGAACGGCCGACTCGGCCCGCTAGAGGAGGGGCACCATGCAGATCGATTCGAACGCCTACGACTCGGGCACAGGTCGAATGCGACACATCGCCTTCGTCTTCTGGGTGGTCATTGCGGCACTCGGACCGGCGAGTGAGGCGATCGCGTTGCCGGCCGGCTACGAGATCACCCCCGTCTCGGCCAGCCGAGGCATCTACGCCTTTGGCGCCAGCTATTGCCCCGGCTGCGGCATCGACGGCGAAGACGAGAACTACTCGAACTCGGACAACGACGACACACGCACGCTCGGCGAATGGAGCTCGAGCGTGCAGAGCCTCGGCAGCGATGCCTGGCAACACACGTACGCCTCGGCCGATCGGCTGGGTGGCACGATCGGCATCGGGCTGGGCGGCTCGGGCGACAACAATGCGAGCACGCGATTCGAAGCGTTCTTCACCGTCGGCCAGCAGAAGATGTACGCGCTCGAGGGCGACATGAGCGGCTACGTCGAGTTCGAAGTGATCCGGCTCCTCGCCGGCGACGACGTGGTCTTCGAAGGCCCCTTCGGCCAGGGTCCGTTTCGCGGCGCCTTCATGCTCGAGCCCGGAACCACGTACCACCTCTATGCAGAGGTCGCGGGTGCCGATTACGGAGGCACCTCGAACGGAGCGACGATGTCGTTCGCGCTGGTTCCCGAGCCGACGACGGCGGTCCTGCTGGGGCTCGGCCTCGCGCTCGCTGGCATCGGCGCGCGACGGCACCGAAGCGGCTGAAGTCGGGGGCCGGCCCCGGGCCCGTCAGTCCTTCTTCTTCTCGGGCTTCGGTGCGAAGACCGCGTCGCGCACGTCGAACGTGCCCGCCTCGACCGTGTCGTCGACCGCCAGGGTGTGGGCCTGCACGCGGCCGGCCGCGAGTACGTCGCCCAGCACGCCGCCGAGCGTCTCGATCGCCGCCGCGGGGCCCGCGATCACCAGCGACTCGACCTCACGCCCCATCGACACCTCGCCGTCGGCCTTGGCCTTGTTGATGGCCTGCAGCGCGGCGACCGCGATCTCGAAGCTGTCCGCCGAGTCGGGGGCGGCCACGTCGGCGAAGTCGGCCTCGCCGGGCCAGGGCGCGACGTGCACGCTCGCGTGGCCGGTCTCGACCGCGAACGACCACGACCAGACCTCTTCGGTGATGTACGGCAGCACCGGGGCGAGCAGCCGCAGCAGCACCGAAAGACCGAGGCGCAGCGCCGCCACGGCCGAGCCGCTCTCGACGGCCGCGTCGCCCGTTGCGCCGTCTTCGAACCAGCGAGCGCGGGGCTTGGCGAGCTCGAGGTACGTGTCGGTGAACTTCGCCCAGAAGAACTGCTCGGCCTCCATCAACGCGTGGGCGTAGTTGTAGGCGTCGAAGTTCTTCGTGCAGTCGGCTGCGAGCTCTTCGAGTCGCGCCACGAACGCGCGATCGAGCTCGCTCGTGATCGGGTGGGCCTCGCCCGGCTGTGCGAGCACGAACTTGCCGGCATTGAAAAGCTTGGTGACGAGCCGCTTGCCGATCTTCCACACGCTCTCGTCGAACGCGGTGTCGCTGCCGAGCCGTGCGCTCGCCGCCCAGTAGCGGCCGGCGTCGGCCGTGTACTTCTCGAGCAGCGGCATCGGCGTCATCACGTTGCCCTTGCTCTTCGACATCTTCTTGCGGTCGGGGTCGAGGATCCAGCCCGAGATCATCGCGCCGTGCCACGGCACCGAGTCTTCGTGCAGCAGCGCCTTCGCGATCGTGTAGAACGCCCACGTCCGAATGATGTCGTGGCCCTGCGGTCGCACGTCGGCCGGAAAGAGCTGCGCGTGTCGCGCCTCGTCGGTGCCCCAGTGCGAGCTGATCTGTGGTGTCATCGAGCTCGTGAACCACGTATCGAAGATGTCGGGATCGGCCGCGAAGCCGCCCGGCTGCCCGCGCTGGCCCTCGTCGTAGCCCTTCGGCACGTCGACCGTCGGGTCACAGGGCATCTGCTCGCGCTCGGCGCAGATCACCCCGTCGTAGTCGGGCTCGCCGTTGTGATCGAGCGGGTACCAGACCGGGATCGGCACACCGAAGAAGCGCTGCCGCGAGAGACACCAGTCGAGGCTGAGATTCTCGGTCCAGTCGCGGTAGCGCGCCGACATGAAGGGGGGATGCCACTGCACCTCTTCGCCCTTCTCGATGAGGGCCGCCTTCTTGTCGAGCAGCTTCGCGAACCACTGCCGCGTCGGCACGTACTCGAGGGGTCGGTCACCCTTCTCGAAGAACTTGACCGGGTGCTCCATCGTCTCGGGCTCGCCCTGCAGCGGCGCACCGTTGCCGGTGGCGCTGCCGTCGGGCTCGCGCAGCAGCTCGACGATGCGCGCCTGGGCCTGCTTCACGTTCTTGCCCGCGATCTCGGCGTAGCTCGCATTCGCGGCCTCGGGCTTGAGGCTCGGGAAGTCGCCGTCGGCGGTGTACTCGACGTCGATCAGCCGGCCGTTGCGCCCGATGATCTGACGCAGCGCGAGCCCCTCTTCGCGCCACCACTGCACGTCGGTCGCGTCGCCGAACGTACACACCATAAGCACGCCGGTGCCCTTCTCGGGGTCGGCCATCTCGCTCGCGAAGATCGGCACCGGGGCGTGGAAGAGCGGCGTCACCGCGTGCTGGCCGAAGAGCGGCTTGTAGCGTTCGTCGTCGGGATGCGCGGTCACGCCCACGCACGCCGCGAGCAGCTCGGGCCGCGTCGTCGCGATCGTGAACGACTGATCGCTGCCCTGCACCGCGAACTCGATGTGGTGGTAGGCGCCGGGGATCGTCTTGTCTTCGACCTCGGCCTGCGCCACCGCGGTCTGGAAGTCGGCGTCCCACATCGTGGGCGCTTCGCTCGTGTAGACCTCGCCCTTGTCGAACAGATCGCGGAACGAGAGCTGCGCCACCTTGCGGCAGTGGTCGTCGATCGTCTGGTATTCCTGCCGCCAATCGACCGAGAGGCCGAGCCGCCGCCAGAGCTGTTTGAACACTGCTTCGTCTTCGTCGATCAGCCCGTAGCAGGCCTCGATGAAGTTCGGCCGCGAGACGTGTCGCGCCGGCTTCTTGCGCACCTTCGCGCTCGCCTCTTCGAACGTCATGCCCTCTTCGTAGGGCGCGTTCGGGTCGCAGCGAATGTGGAAGTAGTTCTGCACCCGGCGCTCGGTGGGCAGACCGTTGTCGTCCCAGCCCATCGGGTAGAAGATGTTCTGACCGCGCATGCGCTTGTAACGCACCATCACGTCGGCCTGGGTGTACGAGAAGACGTGCCCGATGTGGAGCGAGCCCGACGCCGTGGGCGGCGGCGTGTCGACGACGTAGGTCTCTTCGCGCGGGCGCGACGCATCCCATTGATAGATGCCCGACTTCTGCCAGGCCTCGTCCCAGCGCGCCTCGGCCTCGGCCGAGTCGAAGTGCTTCGGGAGGGTGGCGGGATCGATCGACCGCACGCGGCCGTCGGCCCCCGCTTCTGCTTCGCTCATGACACCTTCTCTCGTCTCTCGTCCGTCGTCGTTTCGCGCGTTGTTCCGTCGTCGTTTCGCGCGGTCTCGCCGCGAGGCGAGCGGCTGGCTCGGTCGCGGATCGGGTCCTCACCGGGCTCTCCGGGCGCCAGGGGGCGTCCTTCCGGGGACCGCGGGGCCGGTAGATTAGACCACCCCCCTCCCGATGGGGGCGATGCGCCGCGATTCGGGCGCGGCCGAAGCCGCCGAGACGCGGGGCCGGACCACGGCCAACCACTTGCCCCGCCAGCGTTTTCGCCGTGGGCGGCGCGCCCGACCCAGACGGCGTTCTCAGTTGCGTCCGGCCCTCCGGGCGCCTACCCTCCGGCGCTCTCCGGTCCCCGGTGCAACTCGCCGATGGGTTCGACCGGAGTCCCAGAGCCTTTCACACCGGTCGCTCGACCCCCTCACCTTCGCGGGGGCGTCGACCGGCGGAGTCACGCATGGCCAAGAAGAGTCAGATCAACCGCGACAACCGACGTCGCGCGCTCGTTGCGAAGCACGCCGAGAAGCGGGCCGAGCTGCGCAAGCGCCTGAAGGACCCCGAGGTCTCGATCGACGAGAAGCTCCAGATCCAGCAGGCCTTCGCCAAGATGCCGCGCAACGCCTGCCCGACGCGCCTCAACTCGCGTTGCGCCGTGAGCGGTCGCTCGAAGGCGTACTACCGCAAGTTCGGTATCAGCCGCATCGCCCTGCGCGAGCTCGCCCTGCGCGGCCAGCTGCCGGGCGTGCGCAAGTCGTCCTGGTAGCGGCGAGAGGGAGAGAGACCATGAAGGACGAGATCCATCCCGACTACCACGACGTGATCTTCCTCGACTCGGCCACCGGCAACGAGTGGGTGTCGCGCTCGACCATGACGTCGAAGGAGACCCGCGAGGTCGACGGCGTCGAAGTGCCGGTCGTGCGCCTCGAGATCAGCGCCGAGAGCCACCCGTTCTGGACGGGCACGATGCGCGAGCTCGACAGCGACGGCAAGATCGACCGCTTCCGCAAGCGCTACGGCGGCAAGAAGTAGCGGGGCGAGTTGTCTGGCCCCCGAGGCCAAGCTAGATCGACCGCTTCCGCAAGCGCTCCGGCGCCAAGAAGCAGGCACCCGCCATCGCGACGATTCGACGGGGCTCACACCGAAGCGGTGTGGGCCCCGTTCTCGTTTCGGGGCGCGGCGCGCCTTCAGCCAGTCGGCCGCACGTCGGCGAACCAGAAGCCGTCGCGCTGGATGCGCTCGCCCACCTCGACCTCGATCGGCCGCGACATCTCGGGCGAATCGTGTACGAAGCTGTGGAACTCGCCGTTCTCACCGCATGGATCGACGCCCGGCGGCAATTCGTCGAGCAGGGCGTGGTCGTAGGCGCGCCCCACGAACGACGGATCGAGCTGCTTCGGATCGACGCAGGTCAGCACCGCGCGCACCCCGCCATCGACGACGTCGCGGGCCATGCGGGCCGTATCGAGCCCCCAGAGCGGAAATACGGGCTCGATCGGCGTGTCGGCGAGCAGCTGCAGCCGGTAGTCGCGCACGTCCTCGAGGAACAGGTCGCCAAAGGCCATGTGCGTCACGCCCTCGGCCTCGGCCTCGGCGACGAGCCGCGCCGCCACCTCTTCGTACACACCATTCGGGCACGGGTGCGGCAGCTCACCGATGTGAAGCGGCAGCCCGACCCGCTCGGCCTGAGCGCGCAGCAGCTCGGTGCGCACCGCGTGCATCGCCACGCGATCGGCCACGACGTTGATCGTCGTGACGAGCGCGGTCACCTCGTAGTCGGGGTCGGCGGCGAGTGCGTGCAGCGACCAGGCGCTGTCCTTGCCGCTGCTCCACCAGAGCCAGGTCTTCTTCTTCGAATGCTGCTGCTCGGTGCTCGAGCCATGCGCCGTCATCGCCGTCTCCACCCCGCGCGTTCGGGTCCCCAAACGAAGAGAGCCCGCGCCGTTCGCGGGCGCGGGCTCTTCGAATGCAACCGGGCTCGGCTCACGCGCTCTTGGGCACGCCGCCGAGCTTCTTCTGGATCTGCCGCTTGAGGCGCAACGCCTCGGGCATGAGCTTCGCGTCGGCGGTGCCGAGCAGGAAGCCGTCGAGGCCGCCCTTCTTCTGCACCGTGCGCAGGGTGCGGGCGGCCACCTTCATCGGCACGGCGCGACCCAGCACCTCGCTGCGCAGCGTGACCTTCTGGATGTTCGGCTCGAAGCGGCGGTTGGTCGCGCGCATCGAGTGCGAGACGTTGTGGCCGTACTGAACGTCTTTGCCGGTGAGGCTGCAGCGGCGGGCCATGTCGATTCTCCTGCTCGCGCCCGAGGCGAGTCGGGCCGGGGCGCGCGATGGCTTGGCGCGGGGGATGCGCGCGGTCGGCAAAGGCGCGGGCCTTCGGACGACGCGGCGAATCGGTCTCGCGCTGGGTCTGGGACCGAGCCAGACGGGGCCGTGAACCGCGCCACCGGGTGCTCGGGAGCGCAGATAGTTAGCTTTGGCGCGGGTTTGGGTCAAGGCAGCGCGCCGGCAGCAAGCCGCTTGCCCTGCGGGGCACCATCCATCGCGGGATGCAGACCGCCCCTCGACGCGTTGCCGCCGGCCCCAGGACGCGGAAACCTCGATCTCCCGGCGGCGCGCGAGCCGCCGGCCGACCAGAGGGGCGCGACGGCGGTGGACGGCATCCACGACATGGGCGGCATGGACGGCTTCGGCGCCGTCGAAGTCGAGCGGGACGAACCCGTCTTTCACGAGCCCTGGGAGAGCGTCGCGTTCGCGGTCAACGGGCTGATGATCTCGGTGCACGGCCATCACAACGCCGACGAGTACCGGCATGCGATCGAACGCATGACTCCGGCCCACTATCTCGCCGCCTCGTACTACGAACGGGTGCTGACCGGCGCAGCGAGTCTGCTGGTCGAGAAGGGCACGGTCGATCTCGCCGACCTCGAGCGCCGCGCCGGCGGCCGATTCCCGCTCGCGCGCGCCGCGGCGCGCGTCGAAGACGACGGCCGCGCCGAGCCAGCCGCGCCGCGCTTCGGCGTGGGCGATCGCGTGCGGGTGCGCGAGATCCATCCGGCCGGACATACGCGGGTGCCGCGCTACTGCCGCGGTCACGTCGGTGAGGTCGTGCACGTCGCGCCGGCGTTCTCGTTTCCCGACCACGCGGCCCACGGCCTCTCACCGCGCAGCGAGCCCACCTATCACGTGGCGTTTCAGGCCGCTGACCTTTGGGGCGACGCCGCGGAGGCCGACGACGCAGTCGTCGTCGATCTCTGGCAGACCTATCTGGAGCCCGCCGCGTGAGCGATCCGCACGACGAACAGACCGCCGCCCCGGTCGAAGCCCGCGCCCAGGCCCTCGCCGACGCCCTGAGCGACCAAGGGCTCGTCGACGAGGCCGGCCTCGCGATGGTCGACGACGCCTACACCGAGCGCATCCACTGGCGAAACGGGGCGAAGGTCGTCGCCCGCGCCTGGACCGACCCGGCCTACCGCAAGCGCCTGCTCGAAGACGGCACCGCTGCGTGCGCCGAGCTCGGCTTCGAGGGCGCCCAGGGCGAGTACATCGTCGCGCTCGAGGCGACCCCGGCGCTGCACCACGTGATCGTCTGCACCCAGTGCTCGTGCACGGCCTGGCCGGTGCTCGGTCTACCGCCCGACTGGTACAAGAGCCCCGCCTATCGGGCCCGGGTTGCCAAGGCGCCGCGTCGCGTGCTGCGCGAGATGGGGCTCGAGATCGAAGCCGAGACGGCCGTGCGCGTCTGGGACACGACGGCCGAGACCCGGTTCATCGTGCTGCCGCTGCGGCCCGAAGGCACCGAGGGCTGGAGCGAAGAGCAGCTCGCCGCCATCGTGACCCGCGAGTCGATGATCGGCGTCGCGCGCGTCACGCCGCCGGACTGACGCGGCGAGCCCCGGCTCGCACAGGCCCGCCCGACCCTGCGAACACCCGACCGAAACGGAGAACCCCTTTGTCGTACGAGACGCTCGAGCTGAAGATCGAAGACCAGGTCGCCTGGCTGACCCTCAACCGCCCCGACTCGCTCAACGCGATGAGCCGCAAGCTCGTCGACGAGCTGCGCGACTTCTTCGGTGGCTTGCCGCAGCGACAGCAGGAGATCCGCGTCGTCGTGCTGCGCGGCGCCGGGCGGGCGTTCTGCGCCGGGCTCGACCTGAAGGAGTCGTCGAGCCGCGAGGGCACCGAGGCCATCGGCACGGGCCCGGCCGCGGGGCTGCGCGGGCAGCGCCACATCAGCGAGCTCGCGCTCATGATGCGCTACGCACCGCAGCCGATCATCGCGTGCGTGCACGGCGCGGCGTCGGGGGGCGGCTTCGCGCTGGCGCTCGCGAGCGACGTCCGGCTCGCCGGCCAGAGCGCGCGCATGAACGCCGCGTTCATCCGCATCGGGCTCTCGGCCTGCGACGTCGGCGTCAGCTACTTCCTGCCGCGCATCGTCGGTGCGTCGGTCGCGTACGAGCTGATGCTGACGGGCCGCTTCATCGAAGCCGACCGCGCGCTCGCCACCGGGCTCGTCTCGGCCGTCGTCGCAGACGAAGACCTCGAAGCCGAAGCACGCGCCCTGGCCGAGGACATGCTCGCGACCTCGCCCCTCGGTCTGCGGCTCACCAAGGAGGGGCTCAACATGAGCCTCGACGCGGGCTCCCTCGAAGCCGCAATCGCCATGGAGGATCGCAACCAGATCCTCTGCGCCCAGTCGAAGGACGTCATGGAGGGCATGATGGCGTTCCTGCAGAAGCGAAAGCCGAACTACAGCGGGCACTGAGAACGCAGCGCCTCGGCGTCACTCGATCGGCGTCGGGCACCCGCCGCCCGGCCGGGGCGTCAGCTCGGCGTGCCACGGGTGCATCAGGCCCATCAGCGCGAAGCCGCCGATGACGAAGGCGAGCGTGTCGCCGTACGATGCGCCGAGCACGCGCAGCACGAAGCCGTAGATCCCCACCGATGCGGCGAGCGACCAACAGACGATGAGCGCGGCGTTCGCACGCGCGGCGGCCTCGGGCGTCGAGACGTCGAGCGCGCCGCTGCGGATGCGACCGATCACGGCCATTCGAAACGCCAGGAACGCCGCCACGCCTTCGAGCACGGCGACGGCCGCGAGCGCCGTCATCAGGACGGGGGGTGCCCCCGTCGGCGCCTCGGAGCCCGGGATCGCGATCAGCATCACCTGGGTCGCCACCAGCGAAGCCCAGACGATGCGCGGCACGACCGGGTTCGGCATCTCGTTCACGGCTGCACCTCCGCGGGCGCGCGCTCGAAGCGGCCCTCTTCGAGGAACGTGATCACCTGCTGCGCGACCTCGTCCGAGTACATGATGAACGAGTGCGAGGCGTCGACTTCGAGGAAGTCGGTCATGCCCTCGAGTCGGGCGCTCTCGACGCTGACCGTGCCGTCGTCTTCACCGGGGATCATCTCGGCGCCGACCGGGTTGACCACGCCGGTGCCGGCGATGATGCCGAGGGGAAAGTCGGCCTCGGGCAGTCGGTTGGGGAAGCTCGCGGGATCGGTGCCGAGCTCGACGGCCGTCGGCCCCAGGATCCAGCGAAACACCGCGACGTCGGAGAAGAAGTCGGCGAGCTCGGTGCCGTGATTGGGCGGCGCCAGCATCACCACACGACCGAGGTTCGCCGGGCGGTGCTCGGCGAGGTGGGCGCGGACGACGATGCCGCCGAGCGAGTGCGT
The DNA here is from genome assembly GCA_965250285.1 of Myxococcota bacterium. Lineage (GTDB taxonomy): Bacteria > Myxococcota_A > UBA9160 > UBA9160 > UBA4427 > CAYYSY01. Next base: position 5,393,003 of record OZ252299.1, on the reverse strand, counting down.
CACGAAGTGAAGCCGCGGCGCTTCACGACAGCAGGCATCGAGCCGCTTGCCCAGCATGCCGCCGAGCTGCCCCGCTTCGAGTCGGGTCGATGGATAGTCGAGGTTGGCGGTCTCGAAGCCGGCCGCCTCGAGCTTCGCAGCGAGCGCCTTCATCGAATAGCTCGAGCGACCGAGGCCGTGGAGCAGCACCACCATCTCGCGCTCGCTCGTCGCGACGGTCTCGCTCTCCACCGCAGGCGCCTCGCTCTCCGTCGCGGTGGCGAGCCCGGCCTCGGCCGTCCACAGCGCGGCGACCCAGACGACGAGGGCCGAGACCGAGACGACGCGCGACCGGATGGCTTTCGTGATTGCAGCATCGATCGAGATCAAGCGACGCCCCCTCCGCCCCCGCAGATTGCCTCAGCCGAAGTCGATCCGCCCGACCCGGCCGGCTCCGGGTTAGTCTCTGCCCCCATGAGCGCCGAGGAATACCTGCTCTTCATCCCCCTGCTGATCTACGGCATCGTGCTCTCGCGACTGCTCGCCGAGTGGAAGCGATTCTTCGACCTCGGCAACTGGCACGGCCCCTACATCGTGACGATCGTCGTCTTCACCGAGATCGCCATCTGGAACATCTTCAGCTTTCTCGACGTGTTTCGCGGCGAAGCCGACTCGACGTACTTGAGATATCTGGCGATCCTCTTCGCGCCCTTCTTGCTGCTGCTCTCGGTCAACGCGCTGCTGAAGGACGAGAGCGGCGACGGTCTGGTCGACCGGGAAGAGTTCGCCGAGCGCATGCGCCTCAGCTTCGCGCTGATGGGTGGGTTCATCGCGCTCCATCTCCTGCCGCAGTACCGGGCCGACGACGGCGAGTTTCTCTTTCGCCTGCCCGCGCTGGCGATCGTGCTCGCCGTCGCGTGGCTGCGAAAGGAGTCGCTGATCTACCTGCTCGGGGTGGTCTGGCTGGTCAGCCTGTTCCACCGCATCGACCTGACCAGCGCGGCGGGCTGACGCAGCGCCGCCCATGCAGACGGGCCCGTCGGTTGCGCAGCGGCGCCATCGGGCGCCATCGGGCAAGCGGATCGGCCCCACTGGTCGGCCGGGCGCCAACCGTGCGATGCTCGCGCCCGGGGCGGGGAGGGGTCGGCGGGCGCAGGGGCCAGACACATGAAGATCGATCTCGGTGGGGAGGCGAGCGGTCCGCTCGCCGGTGTACGCGTGCTCGACATCTCGACCATCGTGTCGGGGCCGCTCTGCGGACAGATCCTCGGCGATTTCGGCGCCGACGTCGTCAAGGTCGAGCCGCCGATGGGGGACACCGCGCGCTACCTCGGCACCGAAGGGCCGCCGGCGATGGCCGGCGTCTTCGCCCAGTACAATCGCAACAAGCGCAGTGTCACCCTCGACCTCAAGCAAGAAGCCGGACGCGACGCGTTCCTCAAGCTCGCCGCCGACGCCGACGTCGTGGTCGAGAACTACCGCGCCGGCGTGGCCGATCGGCTCGGCGTCGGGTTCGAAACCTGCCGCGCGTCGAACCCGGGGCTCGTGTGGGTCGCCATCAGCGGCTTCGGCCCCGACGGCCCCTACAAGGACCAGCCCGCCTACGACATGGTGATCCAGGCCCTGTCGGGCTTCGCGAAGATCCTCGGCGATGACGCCGAGCCGAAGTTGATCTCGAACCTCGTGGCCGACAAGACGAGCGGCCTCACCGCGGCCTACTCGGTGATGGCGGCGCTCTACGCCCGAGAGAAGAACGGCGGCCGGGGCCAGCGCATCGACGTCCCGATGATCGACACCTTCGCCAGCTTCGTGCACGGCGACGCGTTCGCGCCGCACACCTACGGCGAGGGCACGATCCCGCCCGGCATGGAGCTCGTCTATCGGCCTTGGAAGACGGCCGATGGCCACGTCGCGCTACTCGTGATCGAAGACCGCCAGTTCGAGGCGATGTGCAAGGTGCTCGAACGCGAGGATCTGCTCGAAGACGATCGCTACGCCGGCATCGCGGGCCGCATCGCCCACGCCCCCGAGCTCTTCGAGATGCTCGCCGACACCATCGCCGGCTTCCCGACGGCGGTGCTGGTCGAGCGAGCCCATCAGTACGGCGCGCCGCTCGGGGCGGTCAACGACGTCAAGGCGTTCATGGCCGATCCTCAGGTCCGACAGAACGAGATCGTCTTCGAGCTCGATGACGCCGAAGCCGGCACGATGACGCTCTTCGGCAGCGCCCCCCGGTTCAGCGACACACCGACGAGCGTGCGGCGCGGGCCCCCGCGGCTGGGCGCCGACAGCGCCGAGGTGCTCGAAGAGGCCGGGTTCACCGAAGACGAGATCGCCAAGCTGCGCGGCTGAGAGCGCTGTCCGAACACGAAGACGCCCGGCCCACGCGGGACCGGGCGTCTCGACTCACCTTGGACACGCGCGGCAGGCTCAGCCCGCGGTCGCGACCTCGACGTGGCTCACCGACTCGGGCGGCAGCGTGTGCGACTCGACCTCGCGCTTCAGCTGATCGAGCTCGGCCTTGGCCGACTCGCGGCGCGCCTCGTTGCGGAACTCGCGCAGGCGGTCGCGGAACGCATCGCCGTCTTCGCCGATCTCGGCGGCGAGGCTGCCCTCCATCGACACGCGCTGGATCTGCTCGCGCACGCTCTCGAGCGCGTCCATCTCGGCGTCGACCGAGAGACCCTCGATGGCGACCTGCAGCCGGCGGCGCGCCTGGGCGTTTGCCAGCTTCGCCAGCATGCGGCCCTTCTCACGCACCAGCGAGCGGATCTCTTCGCGGAAGCGCACGAGGTTGTTCTTCGCCTCTTCGGCCTGCACGCGCACGTCTTCGAGCTCGGTCTCGGCGCGCTCGAGCTCTTCGAAGAGCTGCTGCTTCTGGGCGATCAGCGTCAGCGACATCTCGTCGCGCCCCTGTCGCACGCAGCGTCGCACGTCGTCGTGCAGTCGCGCGATCTCGGCGCGTCGATCGCCGATCTCGCTCTCGAGCTTGTTGCGCATGTAGAGGATGCCAGCGACGGCCTCCTTCAGCTCGCGGTACTGGCGGACACGCTCGGCGATGGCCTGCTCGTACACCACCTCGGGGCTCTCCATCTCGCGGTCCTTCACCCAGCCGCGGAAGACCCCGCGCACCAGGCTTCGCAGTCGGGCGAACATGCCCGGCGTTCGATTCATGCTCATGAGGTCTCTCCTCTTTCGTTCGGGTCGTTCGGGTCTAGGGTGGGCGCTGGGTTGATTCAGTCGTTCGAAGCCGCGTCTTGCGACCGGCTCCAGTCTTCACTTCGCAGATCGAGCTCACGGATCTTCTGCTGCAGGCTCTGTCGCACCATGCCGATGGCAGCGGCCGTACGGCTCACGTTGCCGTCGTTCTCGCGCAGAGCACGCAGCAGGTAGCTGCGCTCGAAGCCCTCGACGGTGCGCTTCTTCGCGTCACTGAAGGGCAGGTCGAGATCGACGCCAGGCTCGGCCGCCACGGGCTTGGCGCGGCCGAGGTTCAGATCGTCGGCTCCGATCTCGTCGCCGGGCGCCATGACGGCGGCCTGCTCGATCACGTTGCGCAGCTCGCGCACGTTGCCGGGCCACGGGTACGCCGCGAGGCTCGCGAGCGCCTCGCTCGACAGGCGCTTGCGCTCGCGGTCGAGCCGGGTCGAGAGCTGCTCGAGGAATCGATCGGCGAGACCGGGTACGTCCTCGGCGCGCTCGCGCAGGGGCGGGAGCTCGACCGACACGACCTTGAGCCGGTAGTAGAGATCCTCTCGAAACTGCTCGCTCTTGACCTCGGCTTCGAGATCGCGGTGCGTGGCCGACAGCACGCGCACGTCGACGTCGATCGGCTTGGTCGAGCCGACCCGCTCGAGCTTTCGCTCTTCGAGCACGCGCAGCACCTTGGCCTGGGTCTCGGTCGCCATGTCGCCGATCTCGTCGAGAAAGATCGTCCCGCCGTCGGCCGCCTCGAAGCGCCCGATGCGTCGACTGTCGGCGCCGGTGAAGGCGCCCTTCTCGTGGCCGAAGAGCTCGCTCTCGACGAGCTCGCGGTTGATCGCCGCGCAGTTCACGGCGACGAAGGGCTTCTGCTTGCGGCTCGACGTGTCGTGGATCGCCTGGGCGACGAGCTCCTTGCCCGTGCCGCTCTCGCCTCGAATCATCACCGAGAGGTCGGTCTCGGCGACCTTCTGGATCGTCTCGAAGACGTCGCGCATCGCCTTGCCGCTGCCCACGAGCTTGCCGAAGCCGAACTCTCGCTGGATGCGCTCGCGCAGCATGCGGTTCTCGCGCTCGAGCGCGTGGCGATCGAGGGCGCGGGCGACGACGACGCGCAGCTCGTCGTTGTCGAAGGGCTTGGGCACGTAGTCGTCGGCCCCTGCCTTCATCGCCTCGACCGCGATCTTCTCGTTGCCGTGGGCCGTGATCATGATGACCGCGGTCTCGGCGCGAATCTCCTTCGCCGTCTTGAGCACGTCCATGCCCGAGAGCCCGCGGCCGAGGGCCAGGTCGGTCAGCACCAGGTCGTAGGACTGGTCGCGCAACATGCGCGTGGCCACTTCGCCGTCTTCGGCTAGATCCACCTCGTAGCCCTCGCGGCGCAGCAGGCCCTTGAGCGCGATGCGGATCGCGTGCTCGTCTTCGACCACCAGGATGCGTCCGGTCATGACAGCCTCCCTTCGCTGCTCTTCGGGAACGAGAGAACGAACTCGGTGCCTTCTCCCATTCTCGACGTCAGCTCGATCTCACCGGCGTGCGCCTCGACGATGCGCTTGACGATCGCCAGACCGAGGCCGGTGCCGTGCTCCTTCGACGTGACGAACGGGTTGAAGACGCGGTCGCGCTGCTCGTCGTCCATGCCCGGGCCGTTGTCTTCGATGCGCACCCACACCTCGGTGCCCGCGAGATTCTCGCCCATGGCCACGAGGATGCGCGGCTTCTCGTTGTCGCTCGCCGCGACGGCGTCGATGGCGTTGCCCACGAGATTGATGACGACCCGACGGAGCTGCTCGGCGTCGCCGCGCATCGCGCCCGCGCTGTCGAACTGCCGCACGACCTCGATGCCCTCGCGGCTCGCGCGCTCGCGGAACGTCTCGAGAGCGCTCTCGAGCACGTCGGCCATGTGGATCGGGCTCGGGCGCATCTCTTCTTCGCGGGCGTATCGCAGCAGGTGCGAGATCGACCGCTCGACGCGACCCAGCTCTTGCAGCGCCACCCGCGCGTACTCGACGTTGTCCTGGGCGGTCGGCTCCTCGCCCATCTGCTGCACCAGGCTCTTCGCCGCCGTGATCGGGTTGCGAATCTCGTGCGCGATCGAAGCCGAGAGTTTTTCGAGTGAGCGCGCATGCTCACCTTCGAGCTGCTGACGCTCTTCGGTCACGCTCGTCTTGACGCGCTTGCGCACCTCGTCGCCGATGAGACGTTCGCGCAGCTGCGGCTCGTAGAAGACACGATAGGCCTGACGCGCGAGGCCGATGCCCCAGAAGAAGCTGACGATCACGCCGACGGGAAAGAGAAAGATCAGCAGCGGCACCACGACGATCGCGAAGCGCGCCACATCGCGGTACAGCGACACCTTCTCTTCGGCCGCCGCGCGCGCCTCGACGAGCGCCCGCTCTTCTTCGGTCAGCAGCGACGCATCGAGATCATGGAGCAGCTCGGTATCGCGGGCGTCGCCGGGGTCGCCGGGGCGCTCGTCATCACGGGTGCGCTTCTGCCTGCGGCGTCCGTCGCGCGGTCGTGAACCTCGATGCTTCATCGCCGGTTCCTCCAACGGGGTGGGGGGCGCATGGACGCCGAACGGGCCGAGACATCCGCGCGTCATCATGTCAGATCGCATGGCTTCGCTCCGGGGGCGTCGCGTTCTTGGGGAAGGTGAGGACGAACTCGGTTCCTTCGCCGGGCGTGCTGGCGAGCTCCATCGAACCGCCGTGGGCGTCGACGATCTTGCGCGAGAGCGCGAGCCCGAGGCCGGTGCCCGAGGCCTTCGTGGTGTAGAAGGGGCTCCAGATCTTGCTGCGGGTGGCGTCGTCGATGCCCGGGCCATTGTCGCGCACGCGCACCCAGACCTCGTCGCCGGCGAGATTCTCGCCGCTCATGATCAGGAGCACGGGGCCCGGCGTCGCCGCCTCGTCGAACGCATCGATCGCGTTGCCGATCAGGTTGATGACCACGCGGCGCAGCTTCTCGGCGTCGCCGCGCATCGCGCCGCGGGTGTCGACCTGCACCTGCACGTCGATGGCGCGACGCTCGAAGCGGTCGCGGAACGTCTCGACCGCCGATGCGACGACGTCGGCCATCTCCATCGAATCGAATCGCAGATCTTCTTCACGGGCGTAGCGCAGCAGATGCGAGATCGACCGTTCGACGCGGTCGAGCTCCTGCAGCGCGACGCTCGCGAACTCGATGTTGTCGGCCGCCGTCGGGTCTTCGTCCATCTGCTGGACGAGGCTCTTGGCCGCCGCGATGGGGTTGCGAATCTCGTGGGCGATCGACGCCGACAGATCTTCGAGGTTCTGGGTGTGGCGGCCTTCGGTGCGCTCGCGCTCCTGAGTCACGTTCTGCGGCGCGCGCTCGTGCACCTCCTTCTCGATCCACTGCTCGCGCAGCCTCGGACCGGCGATCGACACGATGTACTGCGCCAGCAGACCGACGCCCCACGACATCGCGATGATCAGCATCGCCCGCGGCGATCGCACGACGACGGCCAGCATCATCAAGATGCCGACGTAGATCGCCGCGTGGGTGTAGAACGCGAGCTTCGCATTCGCGCGGTTGCGCGCGCGCCGATAGGCCTTCTCTTCGAGCGTCGGCGGCGACGCAGCGGCCGGCGTCGAGCGGCGTCGTGATCGCGAGCGGCCGCTCGAGTGCGGGGTGGACGTCGATTGAGACCGGCTGGTCGAGTGCGAGCGGTGGCCCGAGTGGCGGCGCCGCGACCTTCGACCGCGGCGGCGATCGTCCGAGCGCGGGGGCTCGGGCGGCAGCGGAGGCATGGGGGGCGTAGCGCCGGAAGGCGGCGTCGGCGGTGTGGGGGGCATCGGCGGCGCGGGCTCGGTCGTCCACGCGTCCGCCTCGTCGCGCCGGCCTCGACGCTTGCGACGGCGTCGGTCGGAGCGCTTGCGATGCTTGGCCGACTCCTTGTCGAGCTTCTCGAGGCGGCGCTCGTGTCGTTCGACCGCGCGCTCGACCTCGCGCCGACCCTGGCGCTCGATCTCTTCGAGCTTCTGGAGCCCGAGGCGCTCGGCATCGTCGATGCGATCCTGCACGACCTCGCGGAGTCGTTCGAAGAACTTGCGCTCGTCCGCCACCCGCCGTCCTCCTGCCCAATCGACCGTCGGGATCTCGGTGCGGCCCCTCACTCGCTTTGCTGCGCCCGCTGCTCCCGCCATGCCCTCTCCGCTTCGGGGCGGTCGACCGGTTGGACGGCCGATTCCCTCGAACTTGGGAGCGGATAGAGCAAGGGCTGTGCCCAACTCGTTTTCACGCAAAATCAGGCACTTGGGGCGCAGGTGCAGGCGAGAGCATGCAGTGATCGGCATGCAGGTGCAAGCGAAACACTGCACCTGCGGGGCGCGACGCGCGCTCGATGCGCTTCGATTCGGTGCGGGCCGAGGGCGCCGTGGGGTGCGACCCTGCGGCCGTGGCCAAGCCCCTGCGGGCGTCCCGATTCGGCCCGCCTCACCGCGCCCCCGACGAGGATCCAGCCCACGCCATGCACGCACGCATCGAAGCCCTGCTCGAGCGCTGGGGCCACTTCGTCTACCGGCGTCGCTGGTGGGTGCTCGCCCTCACGCTGGGCGTCACCGTCGCGAGCGCGACCCAGCTGCAGCACCTTTTCCTCGACGCGAGCCTCGAGGGGTTCTTCCGCAAGGAAGACCCGGTGCGGGTGCTCTACGACGAGTTCCGTGATCAGTACGGTCGCGACACGTTCATCATCATCGCGCTCGATCCCCAAGGCTCGATCTTCGACCGCGACTTTCTCGCGACGCTGCGCGAGCTGCACGAACGCATCGAGAACGAGGTGCCGCTGCTCGTCGAGGTCACGAGTCTGGTCAACGCGCGCGAGACCCGCGGCGTCGGCGACGAGCTCGTGGTGGGCGAGCTGCTCGAAGACTGGCCCGAAGACGACGCGACCCTCGCCGAGATCGAACGCCGCGCGCGGGCGAACCCGGTCTACCAGAACAACCTCATCTCGGGCGACGGTGAGCTCACCTCGATCATCATCGAAACCGAGGTCTACACCCAGACGGGCGTCGACGACGACGCGCTGGCTGGCTTCGACGACGCAACCGACGGCTTTGACGATGCGGCGGCTTCGGCCGAGGCAGCCGAGACGGCCGAGCCGCAGTTTCTGACGGGCGCCGAAGAGGCGCTGATCGTCGAGGGTGTCCTGGGTCTGCTCGACGAGTACCGCAGCGACGACCTCCGCATCGAGGTCGCCGGTACGACCGTGCTCACACAGCAGTTCGCGGCGAAGATGCAGTCGGACATGGTGCGCTTCACCGGCCTGGCCATCGGCATCATCATCGTCAGCCTCGCGACGCTCTTTCGACGCATCGGCGCCGTGGTGCTCCCGCTGGCGACCGTGATCTGCGCGGTGCTCACGACGCTCTCGATCATGGCCGCGACCGGCACGCCCATCACATCGCCGACGCAGATCATTCCGACGTTCCTGCTGGCCGTCGGCGTCGGTGGCTCGGTGCACATCCTTGCCATCTACTATCAGGCGCGGCGGCGCGGGCTCTCGAAAGAAGACGGCATCGCCCATGCTCTGGGTCATTCGGGGCTGGCCGTCATCATGACGAGTCTCACCACGGCCGGCGGGCTGCTCTCGTTCATCGCCGCCGCGCTGCTGCCGATCGGCCACTTCGGCGTCTTCGCGCCGATCGGCGTCATCGTCGCGTTGCTCTACACCCTGACTCTGTTGCCCGCGCTGATGGCGGTTTCACCGGGCGTGAACGACGCGGGGGGCGAGGCGAAGCCTCTGTTCTTCTCGCAGCGCATCCTGGTCGACGCGGGCACCTGGGCGGTTCGTCACGATCTCTCGATCCTGCTGGTCACCGCGGCGCTCATCGCGTTCTCGCTCGTGGGCGCGACGCAGCTGCGGATCAGCCACAGCCCCTTCGACTGGTTTCCCGAAGGCGACATGGTGCGAAACGGCATGGTCGCCATGGATACCAACATGGGAGGCATGGGGAACATCGAGATCCTCGTCGATACCGACGAGACCAACGGCTTTCACGACCCCGCCTTCCTGACTCGAGCCGAGGCGCTTCACCGCTACGTCTATACGCTCGACATCAACGACGTGCAGGCGGGCAAGGTCTTTTCGCTGATCGACGTCGTGAAAGAGACGCACCAGGCGCTCAACGAGAACCAGTCGGCGTTCTATGCGATCCCCGACGATCGCCAGCTCGTCGCTCAGGAGCTCCTGCTCTTCGAGAACGCCGGCAGCGACGACGTCGAAGACCTCGTCGACTCGACGTTTCAGTCGGGGCGCATCTCGGTTCGCGTCCCGATCAAGGATTCGACTGCGTTCCCCGACTTCATACAGGCCGCCGTCGACGAGGCCGCCCGCCTGTTCGGTTCGGGTGTGGCGATCGAGGTCACCGGCATCGTGCAGGTGATCAGCGCGACGATGGACGCGGTGCTGCACACCATGGTGCGCAGCTACATCACCGCGTTCCTGATCATCACCCCGCTGATGGTGCTGCTCATCGGGCGGGTGAGCGTCGGCCTGCTCGCGATGATCCCGAACCTGACCCCGGTCGTGCTGACGCTCGGCATCATGGGCTGGGCCGACATCCCGCTCGATGCGTTCACGCTGCTGATCGGCAGCATCGCCATCGGCCTCGCCGTCGACGACACGATCCACTTCATGCACAACTTCAGGCGCTACTTCGACGAGACGGGCGACGTCGAGACCGCCGTGCGCAAGACGCTCGAGACGACCGGACAGGCGCTGCTGTTCACGAGCATCGTGCTGGCCGCGGGCTTCGGCATCTACACCCAGGCGTATCTCACCAACCTCTTCTATTTCGGGCTGCTCACGAGCATCACGATCGTGTTCGCGTTCGTGGCCGACCTGCTGCTCGCGCCGGCCATGCTCGTGCGCGTCTTTGGCCGTCAGCGCCCGAGCTGAGGCGCGCTCCGCCGAGGCAAGGGGTCGCTACGCAGGGGCCGGAGGTCGCTGCGCCTCGAAGCCGATCACCTCGTCGATCTGGGCGGCCAGCCGGAAGAGGACGTCCTCGCGACCGAGCTTCGCTACGACCTGCACCCCGATCGGCAGACCCTCTTCGCTCTTGTGCACCGGGAGCGAGATCGCCGGCTCGCCCGTGACGTCGAAGCCAATCGTATAGGCGGTGTACCGCCCCAGCTCGCGAGCCATCTCGGGCCCCGCATCGGGCGCGAGCTTCCCGAGCGCCGGCGCCGGCGAAGGCGCCGACGGCATGAGCAGCACGTCGTAGTCGTCGTACCAGGCGCGGCAGAGCCGGCGCGCCCACGCCCACATCGCGTCGGTCTGACGCGCGAGCTCGGGCCCCGTGATCGCGTGGCCGATCTGGCGCGCGAGCCACGAGTACGGCTCGACGTCGCGCTCTTCGATCGGTCGGCCGATCCACTCGCCGACCCGTTCGAGCTCGCGGGCCACGCCCGTCACGAACCACGGGCCGACCTCGGGCTTCTCGAGCATCGGCAGCGCGGCCGACTCGACGGCATGGCCGCGGGCCTCGAGCAACCGCGCCGTTGCATCGACCGCGGCCTGGACCGCCGGCTCGACACCGAACGAGGCGATCGGCTCGACGACCCCGACGCGAAGCTGCCCCGGGTCGGCGCCCACCTCTTCGAGCCAGGGGCGCAACGGCGGCGGCGCGGTGTACGGGTCGCCGGGCGCCGGCCCCGCCGTCGCATCGAGGATCGCCGCAGAGTCGCGCACCGACCGCGTGAGCACGTGCTCGTGCGTGAGTGGCCCCCAGAACTCGCCGAGCTCGGGCGCCAGCGAGTTGCGCGCGCGGCTCGGCTTGAGCCCGACGAGCCCGCAGTGGCTCGCGGGCAGGCGGATCGAGCCTCCCATGTCGTTCCCGTGCGCAGCGGCGACGAAGCGCGCCGCCACCGCCGCCCCCGATCCGCCCGACGAGCCGCCGGGTGAGTAGTCGACGTTCCAGGGGTTGTGCGTCGCGCCATAGGCCCGGGGCTCGGTGGTCGCCGAGAACGCGAGCTCGGGCGTGTTGGTCTTGCCGACGAAGACGAAGCCGGCTTTGCGGTAGCGCCGCGCGAGCTCGGTGTCGCTCTTTGCGGTGTAGCCCGCATCCTTCAACACCTGGAGCCCGATGTGGAAGGGATCGCCTTCGGTGTGGCAGACGGCGTCTTTCACGAGGAAGGGCACGCCTCGGTAGGGTCCTTCGCCGATCGCATCGGCCTCGACCTGAGCACGCGCCTTGTCGAAGAGCTCGTGAATGACGGCGTTCAGGCGCGGGTTCTCGCGCTCGATGCGCGCGATCGACGCCTCGACCAGCTCGCTCACCGAGACGTCACCGGCACGGACGTGCTCGGCCTGAGCCAGGCCATCGCGGTCGAGGATCTCATCGAGCATCGGGGTTCTCCAGGGTTCGAACGAACGTACGTGGCACGGTCACGCGTCGCCGCGCAGGGCACGCAGGTGGTCGTTCAGAAACCGGCCCTCGGGATCGAAGGCGTCGCGAACGCGCCACCAGTCGGCCCAGCGCGGGTGGACCGCGGCCAGGGCCTCGCCGCGCAGCCCGTGCGCCTTGCCCCAGTGGGGCCGCCCTTCGAACTCGACGAAGATCGCCTCGCAGGCGTCGAAGACGTCTTCGTAGGGCAGACCCGCGCCCTGATGCACCGAGAGCGTGACGGTCGGCCGCTCGTAGGCGGTGCTCAGCCACAGGTCGTCGGCCGCCAACGTCCTGAACTCGACGGGCCAGGCGAGATCGGGGAAGTCGGCTTCGATCTTCTCGCGCAGCGCGCGAAAGCACGCGACGCCGTGCTCGGCGGGCACCGAGTACTCCATCTCGGTGTGCTTGTCGTCGCGCTGGTTCGCGAGCACCTCGTCGCTCCAGGCGAGGCGGGCGCCTTCGGCGGCCAGCGGATACTCGGCCGGCTCGTCGGTCTCGGCGAGCGCCTTGCACGCGACACGGGGCTTGTGCGGCTGCCAGAAGAACTCGAAGTGGCGCGTCGCGTGTACCAGCTCGTCGATCTGATCGAGCACGGTGTCGACGTCTTCGGCCCACATCCGCTCCTTCAGCCGGTAGGCCTCGCGCACGCGCAGCCGCACTTCGGTCACGACGCCGAAGGCACCGAGCGAGACCCGCGCGGCGCCGAAGAGATCGGGCTCGTGCTCGGCGTCGCATTCGACGACCGAGCCGTCGGCCAGGACGATGCGGAGCCCCTCGATGCCCGCCGACAGGTTGCGCAGCGTCGGCCCGGTGCCATGCGTGCCGGTCGCGAGGGCACCGGCGAGCGACTGGCGATCGATGTCGCCCTGATTGAGCAACGCGACGCCGGCGTCGCGCAGGGGCCGGCCGAGCGCGTGCAGGCGCGTACCCGCGCGGATCGTCGCCACGCGCTGCGTCGCGTCGACACCGACCACACCCGCGAGCGCATCGACGTCGAGCAGCACCCCGTCGTGCGCCACGAGGGCCGAGTGGCTGTGGGCCTCACCGACGACCCGCACCGACTCGCCGCGACCGGCGGCTTCGCGCACGATGTTCTGCACCTTTGCTTCGTCGGTCGCGTGCTCGATGCGCGACGGCGCAGCACGCACGAGCCCCGACCAGTTCGACCACTCGGGCATCGGCGACTCCTCGGCGAAGGGGCGTGGGCCCACGAGCATCACACCCCCGCGTCGCCCCTGCCAGACGCCCAGACGGGGCGCCCGGGCCGCAGCGTTCGCACGGCGGGCGCTACACTGCGCGCCCCGCCCCCCTGCCGCCAGCGAGCCGACGCCATGCCCGACGACCGAGACCCCTTTCAGAGCGCCTCCTTCGAGACGCGCGCCATCCACGTGGGCAACGAGCCCGATCCGGGCACCGGCGCGGTCATGCCGCCGATCTACGCGACCTCGACCTTCGCGCAGGAGAGCCCCGGCGTGACCCGCGGCTACGACTACACCCGCTCGGGCAACCCGAACTTCACGCGGCTCGGCGAGACCCTCGCCTCGCTCGAGGGCGGCGCGCACGCCACCGTGTTCGGCAGCGGCATGGCCGCCATCACCGCCGTCCTCTCGACCCTCGGCCATGGCAGTCACGTGCTCGCCGAAGAGAACGTGTACGGATGCACGTTTCGCATCTTCGATAAGGTGTTCGAGAAGTTCGGCGTGAGCGTCGAGTACGTCGACTTCACCGACGAGGCCGCGCTGCAGACGATCGAGCGCGTGCGTCCGGCGCTCGTCTGGCTCGAGTCGCCGACGAACCCGATGCTCAAGATCCTCGACATCGAAGCGATCAGCCGCGCGGCGCGCCGCGTCGACGCGCCCGTGCTCGTCGACAACACCTTCGCCTCGCCCTACTTCCAGCGCCCGGTCGAGCTCGGCGCGACGCTCTCGCTCTCGTCGACGACGAAGTACGTGAACGGCCACTCCGACTGTCTGGGCGGCGTCGTCGTCACCAACGACGCCGAGTGGAACGACAAGATGGTCTTCGCGCAGAAGGCGGTCGGTCTGAACCCCTCCCCCTTCGACACCTGGCTGGTCGCGCGGGGCGCCAAGACCCTCGCGCTGCGCATGGAGCGACATCACGAGAACGCGCTCGAGATCGCGCGCGACCTCGAACGTCACCCGCGCGTGCGCTGGGTGCGGCACCCGTGGCTCGAATCGCACCCACAGGCCGCGCTTGCGCGGCGACAGATGAGCGGCGGCTCGGGCATCGTCACGCTCGAGCTCGACGCCGACCTCGAGGCGACGTCGCGTTTCGCCTCGGCGCTTCAGCTCTTCTCACTCGCCGAGAGCCTCGGGGGCGTCGAATCGCTCGTCGATCACCCGGCGAGCATGACCCACGCGAGCATCCCGAAGAGCGAGCGCGAGAAGGTCGGCATCCTCGATGGCCTCGTCCGGCTCTCGGTCGGCATCGAAGGGGTCGACGACCTGCGCGCCGACCTCGCGCGGGCGCTCGCGCTGCTCGACTGAGGTCGCCATGTCCGACAAGCCCCGCGTCGCCATCGAGTACTGTCCGCGCTGCAAGTGGTTGCTGCGTGCAGCGTGGATGGCGCAGGAGCTGCTGCAGACCTTCGAAGACGAGCTCGGCGAGGTGGCGCTCGTCCCATCCGAAGAGTCGGGGCGCTTCGACATCCACGTCGGCAACCAGCGCGTCTGGTCGCGCGCCACCGAAGGTGGGTTCCCCGAAGCGAAGGAACTCAAACGGAGGGTGCGCGACGTCGTCGCGCCCGGCCGCGACCTCGGGCACAGCGACCGCTAGCGGCGCGTTACCAGCTCGCTCGTTCGCGCGGTGTGAATGTCTCGCCTTCTCCGTCGCGTGCCTTTCGATCGTCGATCCAGGCGACGAACGCGTCGACGTCGGCAGGAGCGACGCCGGTCGAACCCGTGCGTTGCACCTCGACCCAGCTCTCCATCTTCGCCATGAGGCGATCGGCATAGGGACGCACCCAGGGCACGAGCTGGTCGTAGCCCCGCTTCGCGTCGTCGAGCCGACCGAGCTCGAGGTACGCCTCGGCCCGGTACTCGACCGCCTCGGCGTAGCGCGGCTCGAGCTCGAGCGCGTGATCGTAGGCGGCGAGCGCTTCGTCCCACTCGCCCTGCCGTCGCAGCGTGTAGCCGAGCGACGACCAGGCCTGGTGCAGGCTCTCGTCGTATTCGATGGCCTTGCGGTAGTGCTTCTCGGCGCGCGCGAGATTCTGCTGGGCCTTCCGCTCGAGCTTGGCCGCCTTCTTTTCGTCGCCCTGACCGCGCTCGTCGACAGCGCGCTGGCGCAGCTCGCTCGCCTGCTCGAGTCGCTTCTCGCCGTTCTCGTACTCGTGGATCGCGCGCTGCCCGGGTGAAGTCGCTCGCCCGCCCCCGCCCGAGCTGCCACTGCCGGCACCAACCGCCGAGGCCGTGGGCGCCGCGAAACAGACGAGCGCAGTGAGCATGAGCAGCAGCCGCGTCAGCGCGCGGGCACGCCCGTTCAACCTTCTCATGCTTCTGGTCCTCCGAACGACACCCATCGCCCGAGGGTACTCGAGGCGCGAGCCGCCAGCCCGGGCCCCGTGTGCGCTTGCGCGATCGGCCACCGGTGCCATGCTCGGCCCATCGACCGCGAGGAGCCCCCGTGCCGCTCAGCCTCGACACCGCGAAGACCCTGCTGGGTCGCCGAGATCGCGCGTTCATCGACCGCGACATCGACGCGTACCTCGACCTCTGGTGCGAGGCGGCCCGCATCGAAGGGCCCGAGCACGCGATCGAGGGCAAGAGCAACCTGCGGCGCTCGCTCGAGCAGGCGTGGAAGACGTGGGACCCCGTCTACATGTCGACCGCGAGCCTCGGCGTATCGGGCTGGCTGCTCCATCACGAGTTCGTCGCGGTCTGGGAGCGCCGCGGCCAGGAGACGCGCCGTCTGATCTCGGGCGTCGGCGTCGCCGAGGTCGACCGCGACGGGCGCTTCGTCTGGTTGCGGGAGTATTTCGACCCGAGCGGCACCCTGCGCGCGAGCGTGATGGCGCGCCCCGAGGTGACGGCGCTCGAGCCCGAAAACGGCTTCGACACGGGATTGTGACCCCCAGCGGGCATCGCGCAGCGGCGTGCTGCACCGGGGCGCGACCGCCTTTGGATAAGGTGCTCGACATGACGCTGCCCACCGACGGCACCGCCCTCTTCGGTCTCTTTCTCGCATTCGCGACGGTCGTGAACCTCGCCTCGATCGGCTTCTGGCTCGGGGTCGAGTGGCTACTGAACCGCAGCAAGCGCATCTACGACGTGCCCTTGCGCGACGGTCAGATCGCCCGCGAGCTGCTCGGCAACGGCCTCTTCGTGTTGGTCTTCGCCGCCGGGATGACACTGGTCTTCGCGAGCGGCCGCGTCGAAGCGGCTCCGTTCTCGTGGGGCGCTGCCGCGCTCACGTTCTTCGGCGCGATGATCAGCTTCGACGTCTACTACTACGCGCTGCATTACAGCATGCACACGCGCGCGCTGGCACCGATCCACGACTGGCATCATCGGTCGCGGGTCAACACGCCGTGGTCGGCGCTCTCGATGTCGCCCGTCGAGTCGGCGCTGTGGCTCGTCGGGCTCGCGCTATGGCCCGTGCTCACGGCCGCTGCCCTGCCCTTCGTCCCCGAGGCCTACTTCGCCTGGCTCTTCTTCTTCTGGTTCTCGAACACGATGGGGCACATCAACGTCGAGATCGTGCCGCCCGAGGTGTCGGCGAGCCCGGTCTCACGCTGGATGAGCCACGCGATCACGTATCACGCGCTGCACCACTCGCGTTACCAGAAGCACTACTGCTTCTTTCTCAACTCGCTCGACATGATGCTGGGACAGGTGTGGCCCGACTATCCCGAGATGCACGCCCAGGTCGCGGGCGGGAAACCGATGACGCGGCTCGGCGAGCGAGGCGCAGAGCCGAAGCCGCCCGCCTAGACGCCGTGCTCAGCGGATCCCGTCTTCGATGATGCCGGCATCGATCAGTCGGCGACGGTCATCCAGATCGTGCGAGCTCACGACGACGACCTGCTCGCTGCCGAGCAGATCCTTGAGCGCGCGCATCTGGTTGAGCACCGCGTCGCGATCCTCACCGAGCATGAAGTCGGTCACGAGACGCGGGCGGTAGTGCTCGTTGCGGATCTGATCGAGGTGCCACGCCACATCACCGATCAGCAGCAACGCGGGTCCCTCCTCGGGCAACACGTAGACGATCTGACTGCCCTCGGTATGGCCCGGAGCGCGGAGCAGGACCACGCCGGGGGCGACCTGCATCGTCTCTTCGTAGTCGCGGGGCGTGACGGCGGCCCGCAACTCGTCCGACATGAACTGCTGCGCCTCGTCGCTCGCGAGCTGCTCTGGATTCATCACGAGGCGCGGGGCGAACGCCTCGACGTCTTCGACCTCACCGAGCCCGGCGATGTGATCGAAGTGCTCGTGCGTGAGGACGACGGCGTCGGCCTCGAGCATCGTCTCCTGCAGCTTCTCGAAAGCGCGCTCGTCGAAGCGGCCCTCGCCGGGAAACTGGGCCATGGCCTCGGCGCTGAAGGCCGTATCGACGAGCACCGACCGACCATCGTCCCAAGCGATGCGGTAGCCGCCGTGGCCCATGTCGTGGGGGTCGAACGACTCCCCCGCAAAGATCGCGGCCTTCGGCATGCCGGCGATCGCGACGAGCTCGTGCTGGACCGCGACGGGCAGAGAGCCGCCCCCTTCACGCGCGACGCGCTCGAGGGCCTCGAGATCGATCACGTAGCTCGATCGCTCGGGGAACGCCTGGCGCGCCGTGAGGTAAGGCCACGAGGCGGCGCCCGCCAGCACCAGAACCACCAGCACGACGATCACGATCGTCAGGATGCGCTTCACGACGCTCATTCCGATCCTCCACGCGATTGCTCAGCGAGTCCGATGAGTCGCTGTGACGTGCCGCTATGATCGCACGACCCGGCCGGGCCGCATCCTGTGTAGCCGGGATGAACGCACGACACCGACTCGACGAATCGAGGCATCGATGGACGCCCTCCTGAGCGCCGGCATCGACTTCATCCTCGCCGTGCAGGCGCACGCCACCCCTGCGTCGGATCGGTTCTTCTCGGCCTTCACGCAGCTGGGCGCGAGCGGCTACCTCCTGCTCGTTCCCCTGGTGCTCTGGTGCTACGACGCGAGGCTCGGTGTCCGCATCGCGCTCGCCATGGCCGCGACGCTTTTCATCAACACCGTATTGAAGGATTGGATCGGCCTCGAGCGACCCTATCTCGCCGACGACCGGATCGTGAGCGCCGGCGAGCGCGGCTACTCGATGCCGAGCGGCCATGCGCAGCTCGTCGTGGTCTACTGGTCGCTCGTCGCACACCGAGTCGGACGGGTCTGGTTCTGGTGCGTCGCCGTCGTCTGGATGTTCCTGATGGGCTTCTCGCGCGTCTACCTCGGCGTGCACTACCCGACCGACGTCGTCGTGGGCTGGGGGCTCGGAGCGCTCACGGCCTGGGCCTTCATCACGTGGACCGAAGCGATCGACGGGTTCTTGCGCGACACACCGCTGCGCCCGGCCGTCGGCGCCTTCTTCCTCATCGCGCTCTCGATGATCCTCTTCGACGCCACCCTCGTCCACGATCACACGCACCTGATCACCGGGGTCGCGGGCTTCACGCTCGGCAGCGGCCTCGGCGGCCTCTGGATGACGCGCGCGCGCATCTTCACGGGCCGCGGCGACCGTTGGCAGCTCGCCCTTCGTCTCGTACTCGGCATCGCGATGCTGATCGCGCTCACGGGCGGGATGCGCCGCGTGGGCGTACCCGACGGCGACGTGGGCACCACGATCGTCGTCGCGATCGACCTCGCGATCGTCGGCCTGTTCATGACGGGCGGGGCGCCGTGGCTCTTCGAGAAGATCTGGCTCGTGCGTCGACCCGACGATCTCGGCGAGATCCCCGAGCCGAAGCTCGGCTGAGCACGCCGGGCCGAGTCAGCCGCCCACGTGCTTCGGCGCGTCGAGCAGGCGATCGAAGAACTTGACCGACACCGAGTGGACGAAGATGTGGCGCAGGCCCCAGAAGGGCGAGTTCCACTTCTCTCTCGGCAGTCGGTCATCGAGCAGATCGGTGACCGCCTCGGCCGTCTTCTCGCCGAGGATGTCGAGGAACTGCTCGCCGAGCTCGGCCGTCGCCTTGGCCGGCCCACCCGCGTAGGTCTCGTCGACGAAGTAGTGAAGCCCGTTCTTCGCGTTGGCGACGATCTTCGGCAGATCGGCGAGGCCCGCGCCGTCCTTCGGCGCGCGGGTTCGGCCCTGCTCGGTCACCCAGTCGCCGACGGTGCGCTTCGGGAGCGATTTGTACTCGAGATCGACCCACTGCGGACACAAGGCAAGCAGATGGCTCGTCTCGACGAGTCCGCCGTGTGTGTCGCCGACGAAGTCTTCGGGCTCGACCCCGTCGACGTGGCCGAGCACGTCGCCGAGCTCACTGCCCTTGACGTCGAGACGCGAGAGCATCAGCGAGAACAGGCAGACCATGCGCAGCCCGGTTTGCTTGTGCACCCGGTCGCAGGCGGTCTCGATCGCGAGAAAGTGGCGCGGGCTGCCGTGGAAGTTCGAGACGAACACGTTCCGAAAACCCTGAGCGGCGAGCGAGCGGCCGAGGTCCTCGAGCATCGCCATGATCGTCGACGGCCTGAACGCGATCGAGCCCGGCTGGGGCACCGGGTCGGCTGCGGCGTAGATGAACGGCAGCTTCAGGTAGGTGCGATCCTGATGCCGCTCGGGCAGGAATCGCAGCGTGCGCTCGGCGAGCCCGTCGCCCTCGAACGCATCGGTGCCGAGCGGCAGGTGCGGTCCGTGCACCTCGAGCGGTGAGCAGGTGACCAGCACCACGGCGCGCTCACGGTCGATCTCGTCGAACTGCCGCTTCGTGAGCGTCTCCCAGCGAATCACTTCGGGTGAACTCAATGCACGATCTCCTCATCCGCCGGGCGCGTCATCGGTCAGTCTATCACCGCCGCATCGCGCGAAGGAAGCACATCGAACCGCCTGGGTGCGAGGCGCCCGTCCACTATGATGTGCGCCATTCGTTCCGATCCGCAGCCCCGCCCGGGCCACCTCGGCGCCGATGCGCGAACCGGGTGGAACATCGGAGAGCCCAGCGCCCGTGAGTGACGCGCGCGAAGAGAACGTCGAATCGACCTCGGCGCCACGGCGCGCGGCCTGGGCCGCCGGCCTCGCGCTGATCGCCGTGACGGCCCTGGCCTACGCACCGGTGTGGGACGCGGGCTTCGTCTGGGACGACGACGCGAACGTCATCGACAACCTGCCGCTGCGCGACCTCGAAGGCCTGCGACGACTCTGGATCGAGCCCGGCGCCACGACGCAGTACTACCCGCTCGTCTACACGTCGATGTGGCTCGAGTACGCCGCCGTCGAGCTCGAACCCCGGCTCTACCACGTCGACAACGTGCTGCTCCACGCGGCGAGCGCCTTGATCGTCTGGCGTCTGCTGCTGCTCTTCGGGCTCGGCGCCAGCGCCTGGTGGGCCGCGGCCGTCTTCGCGCTGCATCCCGTCCACGTCGAGAGCGTCGCCTGGGTGACCGAGCGCAAGAACGTGCTCTCGGGCTTCTTCTATCTCGCGGCGGCGTTCGTATACCTGCGATCGGCCTGTGACGTCTTTCGCACGCCGTCGCGGCGCGAGCGACGGCTCGCGTGGTCGGCGAGCCTCCTGCTCTTCGTCTGCGCCCTCTTCAGCAAGAGCCCGACGGCGTCACTTCCGGCGGCGCTGCTCGTCGTCGTGTGGTGGCGTCGGGGCCGCATCGCCTGGGCCGATGTTCGCCCGCTCGTGCCCTTCGTGCTCCTCGCCATTCCGATCGGCCTGCTCACCACTGCGATGGAGGACTACGTCGGCGAGGTGCTGGGCTTCGAGTGGCGGCCCTCGCCGACCGAGATGTGGCTGCTGGCAGGCCGCGCCGCCTGGTTCTACTTCGCGAAGCTGCTCGTGCCCTGGCCGCTCGTCTTCGTGTATCCGCGCTGGCAGATCGACCCGGCGTCGGTCGTACAGTGGCTCTACCCCCTGGCGGCGATGTGCGTGCTCGCGGCGTTCATGCTGCTGCGCGAGCGCATCGGCCGCGCCCCGCTCGCGGCCGCCCTCTTCTTCGGCGGCACTCTGGTGCCGGTGCTCGGCTTCTTCGAGATCTACTTCTTCCGCTTCTCGTTCGTCGCCGACCACTGGCAGTACCTGGCCAGCCTCGGACCCATCGCCCTGATCGTCGGCGGTGGCTTCTCTCGACTCGGCGAAGGGCCGCGGCGCGTCGTCGGCACGATCGTGCTCGTCGTACTCGGCGGACTCACGTTCGATCACGCCCGAGACTTCGAGAACAGCGAGACGCTCTGGCGCTCATCGCTCGCACACAACGACGAGGCGCCGATGGTCCACTACAACCTCGGCCTGCTCCTGCAGCAAGATGGGCGCACCGAGGAGGCGGCGCAGCACTACGAACGTGCGATCGAGCTCTCGCCCGAGTACACGAGTGCGCTCAACAACCTCGCCGAGATGCGCGTCCAGCAGGGACGGATCGTCGAAGCGATCGCGCTGCTCGAGACGGCCGTGGCCGTCGACCCCGAAGACTCGACGCTGCGTTGGAACCTCGGCCGCCGCCTCGAGAAGGTCGGGCGCTTCCCCGATGCCCTGCCCCACTACCTGAAGGCGATCGAGATCGGCGTCGCAAGCGGCCAGTCGCCCGATTCGATTCGGGGCAGCCGGATCTACCTCGCAAACGCGCTGGTGCGCGCAGGCCAGCCCGGTCTCGCGCTGCAGATCGCCGACCTCGCGGCGCGCGATCATCCCGACAAGCCGCCGGTGCACGTGGCGCGCGGACGCGCGCTGCTTCGACTCGGCCGCAGCGCCGAAGCCATCGAGGCGTTCCAGGCGGCACTCGCGCTCAATCCCCGCAACCGGGCCGCGCGCCGCGGGATCGAGATGGCGCGCAAGTCGACTCCGAGTCACTGACGAATCTGCACGCGAACCGAACCGCCGATCGAGCCTGCTCTTTCCCGTTTCAGGCAGCTATGCTCCCTAGCCCGGTGACATGGATGTCAGTCGAACGTCCATCGCCTCCGCTGCCGACCTCAGGCCCTTTCGTCGCGCCGACCGCCCTCGGCCTCGCCGCCGCTGCAGCCAGCGCGCTTCGATCCATCACGAGGAGACCGCCCCATGGACATGTCCTTCACGCCCGAGCAGCACGCCTTCCAGGAGGAAGTGCGGGACTGGATCAACGAGGCGATGCCGCCCGAGATGAAGAAGAAGGCGCAGAACAACGCGCACTTCCCCCACGAAGACTCGATGGCGTGGCACAAGATCCTCTACGAGAAGGGTTGGGTCGCGCCGGGCTGGCCCGAGAAGGTCGGCGGTACCGGCTGGGACGTCGCCCAGCGCTTCATCTTTCAGTCGGAGACCGTGCGCGCGAACACGCCGCCGCTCTCGCCGTTCGGCCTGTCGATGGTCGGCCCGCTGCTGATCGAGTTCGGCAACGACGAGCAGAAGCAGCGCTTTCTGCCGAAGATCCTTTCGGGTGAAGAGGTCTGGTGCCAGGGCTACTCGGAGCCGAACGCCGGCAGTGACCTCGCCGCACTTCAGCTGCGCGCCGAGAAGGACGGCGACCACTACGTCCTGAACGGCCAGAAGACGTGGACGACGTACGCACAGAACGCCGACTGGATCTTCGTCCTCGCGCGTACGAGCACCGAGGGCAAGAAGCAGGAGGGCATCTCGTTCCTGCTCGCCGACATCCACAACACGGACGGCATCGACGTGAAGCCCTTCCTGACGACGGGCGGCACCGACGCGTTCTCGGAGACGTGGTTCCAGGATGCGCGGGTGCCGGTCGAGAACCTCGTCGGCCCCGAGAACGGCGGCTGGTCGATGGCGAAGGCGCTGCTCGGCCACGAGCGCACGCTGATCGGCGGCATCGCCGAGAGCGGTCGCTGGCTGAACCTGTGCAAGCGGCTCGCCCGCGACACACCGGTGGGCGATGGCACGCTCTTCGAAGATCCGGCGTTCCGACGCCGCATCGCCGAGCTCGAGATGCGCTACCGCGCGGTGTCGATGGCGAACCTCCGCAATCTCGCCACTGCCCAGGTCGGACGCGCACCGGGCCCCGAGAGCTCGATCCTCAAGCTGGTGGGCACCGAGCTCTACCAGGAGATCACCGAGCTCGCGATGGACGCCCGCGGCGCGGGTGCCATGGGCTGGCAGAACGCACCCGAAGAGGCCGTGCCGGCCCACGAGCAGTGGATCGGCAGCGAATTCAACTACCTGCGCGCGACGACGATCTACGGCGGATCGAACGAGGTGCAGCGCAACATCATCGCGAAGGCCGTGCTCGGCCTCCCCATGAACAAGTAGGAGGCCCCCATGAACTTCGATCTTTCGGAAGAGCAGGAGATGATCGTCGACGCGGTGCAGAAGTTCGTCTCGAACGACTCGCCCGTCGAACGGTTCCGCAAGCTGCGAGAGAACGAGATCGGCTGGGAGAAGAGCGTCTGGAAGGCGATGGGCGAGTACGGCTGGCTCGGCGTCGAAGTGCCCGAGGAGCTGGGCGGCTACGGCGGCACCTTCGTGGACGTCGCGCTGATCCTCGAACAGCTGGGTCGCGGTCTCGTCCCCGAGCCCTACATCGCGAGCGTCGTGCTCGCGGGTGGGCTGCTCACCAAGTTCGGCACCGACGCTCAGCGCGAGGCGTACCTGACGCCGATGATCGCCGGAGAGACCTCACTGGCGCTGGCGTACAGCGAACGCCAGAGCCGATACGACCTCGCTGACTGCCGCACGACCGCCCAGGCAGACGGCGACGGCTGGGTGCTCGACGGCACGAAGGTCTGGGTGCTGAACGGTCACGCGGCCGACCAGGTGATCGTCGCGGCCCGCACGTCGGGGGGCGACACCGACGCGGCCGGCCTCTCGCTCTTCATCGTCGACGGTGAAGCCGAGGGCGTGCGGCGCGTGAGCGTCCCGGGCATGGACGGCCAAAAGTCGGGGCTCGTCGAGCTCTCGGGCGTGAAAGTCGGCGCCGACCGACTGCTCGGCGCCGAAGGCGAAGGCTTCGAGGCGCTCGAGTGGGCCGTCGACCGCGGCGCAGCGGCGGCGTGCGCCGAGGCCCAGGGCGAGCTCGCCGAGCTCTTCGAGCGCACGGTGGCCTACCTCAAGCAGCGCGAGCAGTTCGGCGTGCCCATCGGCACGTTCCAGGCGCTGCAGCACAAGGCGGCCGACATGTACGCCGAGGTCGAGCTCTGCAAGTCGGTGTCGATGCTGGCCGCCATCGAGGCCGACAGCGATGACGCCGAGCTGCGAAAGGCCGAGGTTTCGGCCGCCAAGCGGCAGCTCACCCATGGCGGCTGGTTCGTTCAGGAGAACGCCATTCAGCTCTTCGGCGGCATCGGCGTGACCGACGAGCAGGACGAAGGCCTCTTCTTCAAGCGCGTCCGGGTGCTGCAGGGGCTCTTCGGCGACGCCGACTTCCACGTCGGCCGCTTCCAGGGCCAGGATCGCTTCGCGACGGTCGACTGAGTCGAGCCGACCGGGGCGCTCCCGCGCCCCGGTCGTGAACGGCAAGCGCGCCTCTATTCGACCGCACTTCTCAGCTCGTCACGCAGCGTGCGCCCGAGGTACTGCGCGCCCTCGACCGTGAGGTGGCTTCGGTCGAGGTAGAGCAGCGCCCCGTCCGGTGTGAACGCCGGGCACGCGCCCGGGCACAGCACCTCGCGCTGGTCGACGAACACGAACTCGGGGTAGTCGGCCACGACGCGCCGCATGGCCGCCGCGTGCGCCTCGGCCCGCGGCTCGAGATGGGGAGTCAGGTCGGCTTCGGCCAGCACGCTCTCGGCGGGGAGCGCGCCGAGCAGGGTCGGCACCTTCGCCTCGAAGTAGGGGCGATCCGACAGGATCACGATCTTCTGGCCCGTCGCGCGCAGCGCGTCGAAGGCCGGCCGCAGATCGCGCTCCCGAACCCCCCGCCAATTCACCGCCAGCACGATCGCGCGGTAGCGCCGGTCGGTCATTGCCTGCTGCCTTCGCCCGACGAGATCGCGGCACCCCACCTGGCCCATGCGCACGGCTTCGGGCAACACCTGACCGCAGGCGGCCCCGCCGAGCTTCGCGATGCGCGGCGCGTCGGGGGCGTCGTCGAACGCCGCTTCGAGGGCGATCAGGGTGTCGGGCATCCAGCTGTCGCCGATGAGCAGGACGTCGCCTTCGAGACAGCCATCGACATCGAGGCTGCCGAGCGACGCCCACTCGAAGAGCTGGCATTGGTCGGTGAAAGCCGCCGATCGGCGGCGGGCCAGCGTGGCTGCGTTGAGTTCGGCCGCCGTCGGCAATCGCGGGGCACCGGCCACGCGCAGGCTCGGCATCTCTTCGCGTGCACTCGTCCAGCTGACGTAGATTGCCGCGCACAGCGTCGACACCACGAGCGCGAACGCAATGCGGAGCTTGCGCCGCTTCACCGAATCCTCGTGCCGCAGGCGCAGCGGGTTCTCGACGCCGAGCCGCAACGCCCCACCCAGCGCCACGCTCGCGACCGCGAGCAGGCCGCCCTCACCGACCGAGTCGATCGCCCCGAACCGGAGGCGATAGAACACGATCAGCGGCCAGTGCACGAGATAGATCGAGTAGGCGGCGCGACCCAACGCACGCACCGGCGCCGAGCCGAGGCAGAGATCGGCCAGAACACTGTCGATCGCGTAGATCATCGCCACGGTGGCCAACGCCGGCAGCAGCGCTGCCGTCGCGAAGACATAGTCGGCCCCCGACGCGAGCCCGAACGAGGCGAACGCGCCCGCGAGGCCAGCCGCGAAGACTGCGTTCGAGAGCGGAGCGTTCGTGGTCCGCGCGGGCCAGTAGACGAGGCAGGCGCCCAGCAGGAACTGAAAGGCACGCATCAGCGTGGCGTAGAAGAAGATCACGGGCTCGAGCGCCGCGAACCCGGCCGCCACGGCGGTCGAGAAGACGGTCAGCCCGAGCACCCAGCGAGCGGCGCGTGCCCGCCCGAGTCGCGCGAGCCCGAGGATCAGCAGAGGCCAGAAGAGGTAGAACTGCTCTTCGACGCTGAGCGACCAGAAGTGCAGGAGCGGGTTGCCGGCGAGCACATCGTCGAAGTAGCCGGCATGCGACGAGAAGAACATGTTCGAGACGAGGAAGACCGCGGCGATGGCCGTATCGGCCACGTGTACCCGATCGACCGGCCCGAGCAGCCAGACGCTCGCGAAGAGCGTGACGGCGAGCGTCACCATCGCGGCGGGCAGAAGCCGCGCGATGCGTCGGGCGTAGAACGTGCGCAGCGAGAAGTCGCCCTCACTCGCGCACAGACCCCGGGTGATGATGAAGCCCGAGATCACGAAGAACATGTCGACGCCGACGAAGCCGCCCGGCAGCACGGCTTCGGAGAGGTGGAACACGAGCACCGCCGCGATCGCGAGCGCCCGAAGTCCGTCGAGATTGCGGATGTAGCCCACGGCGGATCGCCCGATCAGTCGTCGCTCGGCAGCGGCACGGCGGGCCGCGCCGGCGTGCGGCCGAAGAGCCGCTCACGCAGCCCCCGGTGCGCGAGCGGCGCCACCGAGAGCACGATGAGGAGCAGGCTCGTCAACCAGAACTTCGGCGACGTCGGTTCGAGGATGTGAGCGCCGAGGTAGGCGTAGCAGGTGGCCCGAAAGAGCGCGGCTGGCAGGACGACCAGGCCGAAGACGAAGGCTCGAATCGGCGTGACGCCGGCTCCGAAGTGGAACGCCGTCTGCGGACCCATCGGATGCCCCGTCGCCAGCGCGATCACGAAGGGGCCGGCGGTACGCGCGCGATCCTCGAAGTTCGGAAACCGTTGATGAAGGCGCTTGCGGACCCAATCGGCGCCCATATGGCGGGCGATCCCGAACATCACGAACGCGTTGATCGTCATGCCGACGCCGCCGATCAGCGCGCCGAGCTCGGTACCGAAGAGCAACCCGGCCGAACCGAGCACGAGCACCGAAGGCAGGGCCAGAAACTGGCGCACCGACACGAGCCCGAGATAGCCGAGCGGCGCCCACACGCCGAAGCGACGCACCGTCGCCTGGATCGACTCGGCCGACATCTCGAGCCCGAGCTGATCGCGCAGCCAGCGCGTCGCCAGAAAGAAGAGGCCGAGCACCACCATCGCCGCGAGCGTGCGGCCGAGTCTTCCAGGGCGATCACCCAGCTCGGACATGAGGCTCCTCGTCGCGCGTCGGCGCTCAGGCGTCGATCGGCTTGAGCTTCACCTTCGAGAGATCGTGACCGTTCTCGTGGTAGAAGATCTTGAGAATCTCGGTCGCGATCTCGTTCTTCGACGCGTCGCCGCATTCGACGACGTGATGCGCAGCCTGCACGTACCAGGGCTCGCGCCGCGCCATGATCTCGAGGAACGACTTCGTCTCTGACAGGTCGGGCCGATTCGTGTCGCCCGCGATCTTGTCGGCCAGAAACTGATGATCGCGCTTGAGATAGACGACGATGCTGTCGGCGCGCAGTCGCTCGACCTTGCGCTCGCTGAAGATCTCGTCGCCCTGCTCGTCGAGATCGACGGTGATGCCGCCGCCGCAATCGAGCAACACGCCGCTGCGCATCTTCACGAGCTTGTCGAGCACCTCGAACTCGAGATCGCGAAAGCGACGCCAACCGTGCGCTTCAACGATCTCGGGGATCGTTTGCCCGCCCGCCTCGTACCGAATCAGCGCGTCGGTCGAGAAGAACTGAAAGCCGCGGTTCGCGAGCGCAATGCGCTTCGAGATCGAGGTCTTGCCGCAGCCCCGGCCGCCGATGAGCGCGAGGTTGCAGTGAATCTCGGGGTGCTTCGTGCGTTTCGGCGCCTTGCGGCGCGCTTCGGGGCGGGGGTCGTCAGGCATGGCCGTGGAGGTATACCGCGGGCCCGCGCGGCTGCCCAATGCCCGCTGCGCGCGCGGCCAAGAGCCGCTGCGCGCGCACACGGGGCGGCCGATCAGACGCCCAGCCCAGGGGCTACCAGCTCTGCACCTCGGGCAGCACCTCGCGGGCGAAGAGCTCGAGGCTCGCCTCGGCCTCGTCGCGGGGCATCCCGCCGTAGTTCGAGATCACGTTCAGCTCGAAGTCGCCGATGAGTTCGCGCCGCCACCTGAGCTGCTCGATCAAGCGTCCGGGGTCGCCCCACGAGTTCACGCCGCAATAGGTGCGGGCCGCCGTCTCGAGGCCGACGGCCTCGAAGGCCTCGGCCGCGCTGGCGTATGCGTCGTAGCCCTTCGTGTGCTCGAAGTGATCGCTCATGATCTCGTAGTGCTTCACGATCGTGAGAAAGTAGTTCGTCATCAGCTCGATGCCGCGCTCTTTGGCGACGGACCGATCGGGGTGGCAGTACATCAGATCGCCCGTCAGCGGCGGCGGCGGCGCGACGCCGTGGGTCTTCTGGTAGAGCTCGCGCCACTGTTTGAGCGGGCCGTCCTTGTACAGCTCCCACAGCGACTGCGTGAACGTGGTGAGGCGACCGCCGAGCAGCGCCGCCTGGTCGACCGAGTCGGGCGACATGCCCACGCAATAGAGTCGGTCGCGAATGCCGCCCCGCGGCCGCGGCCGGATCTCGGTGCGCACCTGGGGATAGAAGGGGCCATCGCCCTCGATCACGCCCGTCTCGAGTGCGTCGATGACCATGCGCGCCGCCTCGTCGAAGCGCTCGCGACTCTCGCCCATGTCGATCCCGAAGTGTCCGTACTCGATGCGCGAGAGGCCGCGGCCGAGACCGACGACCAGTCGCCCGTTCGAGAGGTGATCGAGAAACGAGATCTTCTCGGCCACACGCAAGGGGTCGTTCCAGGGCAGGATCACGGCGCCGGTGCCCAGCTTCACGCGCTCGGTCTGACCGGCGACCATCGCGAGGTACGTGAAGTTGTCGGGGCACGCGGCGTAATCGCTGAAGTGGTGCTCGACCGCCCACACCTTGTCGAAGCCGAGCTCGTCGGCCCGAATCGCCAGGTGCAGCTCGTCCTGCACGACCTGGTGGTCGTCCTTCGTGCCCCGGTAGTTCTGAAAGATCTGCAGGATCCCGACTTCCATCAGCCGCTCCCCGTCGCCGACACCTCGCGCCACTCTATCACCCGGGGCGCGGGGGCTGTGCAGCCGAGTGCAGCGCGACGCCAACTATGCAGGCCGCTTGCAGCTCGGGTGTCGTCACGAGCCGCACGCGGGCCGAAACGGACGCCTTCGCCCTCGGCGCGCGGTAGACTCTCGCCATGGCCGAGGCTGGGCATCAGCTCGTGGGCGATCCGGCGTCTCCGGCCGAGCCGGAGACGAGCCCGAGTCGCGTCGCCGTCGTGATCCCGTGTCACAACGAGGCGACGAGCATCGCCCGTGTGATCCACGGCTTTCGCGCGGCGCTGCCGGACGCCGACATCGTCGTGGTCGACAATGCGTCGACCGACGACACCGCCGACGACGCGGCCCGCGCGGGCGCGCGCGTGCTGCACGAATCGCGGGTCGGCAAGGGCTTCGCGCTGTTGACCGGCTTCGCCGCGGTGGCCAACGCCGACCACGTCGTCATGGTCGACGGCGACGACACGTACCCCGCCGACTGCGTCGGCGACCTGCTCCAGGCAGCCATCGAGTCGAACGCCGATGTCGTGATCGGCACCCGCCTCGAGGTCGACGCACCGGAGGCGTTCCGGCCGGGGCACTCGGTCGGCAACCGGCTCTTCATCGCGCTCGTGCGCCTGCTCTTTGGTATCCGCACGCGCGACCTCTTCAGCGGCTACCGGGTGCTCTCGAAGCGTTTCCTCGACACCACACCGCTCGTCGCGACGGGGTTCGACGTCGAGGCCGAGATCTCGGTGCAGGCGCAAGTGCACGGCTTCCAGGTCATCGAGATCCCGGTCGAGTACCGGGCGCGGGCGAACGAGAGTCACAGCAAGCTGCGGACGTTCCACGACGGGTTCCACATCGCCCGCGAGATCATGATCCTCTTTCGCGACTACCGACCGATGGCGTTCTTCGGCCTGCTCACGCTGCTGCTGACCCTGGCCTCGCTCTCGAGCGGCTGGGCGCCCATCGACGACTACGTCCGCACGGGCTTCGTCCACCACCTGCCCCGGGCAGTGCTCGCCGCCGCGTTCTTCATTCTGGCAGCCCTCTCGCTCTCGCTCGGCGTGCTGCTCTCGTCGATCAATCGGCGCGCCGTCGAGCTCGCGGCGCTGATTCGAAAGCGCGGCCGTTGAGCGACGCGCCGGCGGTCTCCCTCGTCGTCGTCAACCATCAGGGGTCGGGGCGGATCATCGCCTGCCTCGCGTCGCTCGTCGCCGCTCCCGGCGTCGACGTCGAAGTCTTTGCCGTCGACAACGCGTCGGACGACGGAAGCCTCGACGCCATGCGCGCCTTCGCCGCCGACCGCGACGACGTCGAGGTCGTCGCGAGCCCGGTCAACCTCGGGTATGCCGGCGCCCTCAATCTGGTGCTCGACCGCTGTGCTGGCCACTACGTCGGCCTCTTCAACATGGATCTCGAGGCCGAGCCGGGCTGGCTCGCTCCCCTGGTCGCGCACCTCGATGCCCATCCCGAGGTCGCCGCCGTGAATCCGCTGCTGCTGCTCGAGGATGGCGAGCGCGTGAACGCAACCGGACTCGACCTGAACGTCTCGGGCCTCGCCTTCAACCGCGGTCTGGGCCTCTCTCGAAGCGCCGTGCCCCAAGCGCCGTTCGAGGTCGCGGGCGTGCAGGGCGCGGCGCTCGTGTGCCGGCGCGACGTGCTGTTGCGACTCGGCGGGCTCGACGAGCGCGGTTTTCTCTACCACGAGGACGTGCGCCTCTCGTGGGCACTGCGCTCGATGGGGTACGCCATGGCCTGCGTTCCGCAGTCGGCGATGCGGCACGCCTATCGGCTCTCGATGCACCCCGACAAGCTCTACCTGCTCGAGCGCAACCGCTGGTGGCTGCTCGCGACCGCGCTGGGGTCGCGCGGCCGCACGCGCATCGCGCCGATGCTCGCGCTGACCGAGCTCATGATGATCGGCTACACGCTGCTCAAGGGGCCGCGCTTCATCGGGGCCAAGCTGCGTGCGATGCGCGATGCGCTGCGCGGACGTCGTGAGACCCGGGCGGCTCGGACGGCATGGCGCGCCCGCGCGCAGGTCGATGAACGCGCGCTGCTCGACGGCATGAGCCGAGGTTACGCCTGGCACCAGCTGGCGACGCTCGCCGGTGAGCGCGGCGAGCCGCGGCGTCCGTTCGAAGCACCCCGTCCGGATGCGGGCTGAGGCGGTCGAGGGCGCATTGACCGCGTCCCTCCCTGCACTAGCCTGCCCCTCCCGAAGAAGGAGAACACGATGATCGAGAAGTGCATCGAGAATTGGCACAAGCATCTGCGCGGCGAGCTCGAAGGAGGCCTCGACACCCTCCTCCACGACGACTGCGTCTTCTACTCGCCGATCGTCTTCACCCCGCAGAAGGGCAAGGAGGTCACCAAGATGTACCTCCAGGCCGCGGGCTCGACGTTCACCGGCAGCAAGGAGCCGAGCGAAGACTCGTTCAAGGACGCCGCCGAGAAGAACGAGGGCGGCTTCGGCTACCGCACCGAGGTGCTGCAAGGACACACGGCCGTGCTCGAGTTCGAGGCCACCGTCGGCGGCAAGTACGTGAACGGCGTCGACATGATCACCTGCGACGACAACGGCCAGATCACCGAGTTCAAGGTGCTGATCCGCCCACTGCAGGCCGTGAACATGATGCACGCCCACATGAAGGCGATGCTCGAGAAGATGCAGAGCTGAACCGCGGGCGTCAGCCGGGTCGCGTGGCCGCCGCCCGGCCGGCGCGCCGGCCGAAGAAGGTGCCGTCGGCGAGCGAGAGCCCGCTCGAGTAGCCCTGGGCGGCGAGCCCCGACGTCGTGCGGCCGGCGGCAAAGAGCCCCGGGATTCGGTCGCCATCGGCCGACAGCACCTCACCGTCGACCGACGTGTGCAAGCCGCCCATCGTGAAGACGCTCCAGAGCGAATGGTCGACGCGATAGTCGAGCGCCGCGAAGGGCGGCGTGACGAGCGGCTTCAGAAACTCGGCCGTCTTGCCAAAGAGCGGGTCTTGGCCCTTCTCGGCGTGCGCGTTGTAGTAGTCGATCGTCTGCTGGAGCGCGCCTTCGGCGAAGCCGACCTCGCGCTCGAGCTCTTCGATCGTCTCGCCCACACCGGCGATTTCGGCCGGCGGGAACGGCACCTCGTAGAACGAGTCGTCGACGATCAGCCAGACCTGACCATCCTGGTGACGCAGCGCCGCCTCACCGACGTCGGACTGATACGCATCTTCGTTGATGAAGCGCTGCCCCTGCGCGTTCACCATCACGCCCTGGATGTGCTTCTTCGGCACGGTGAACGGCAACACGATGCAGGCGGTGTCCATGCGGATCGCCTCGCCGCCCGCCCCCTGCCCCATGCGGATCCCCCGCCCGTCGTCGCCATCGACCGCGAGCCGCATCTTGCACCGTGCGAGCCAGGGTGCGTGTCGCGCCACCATCTCGGCGTTGTTGATGAAGCCGCCCGCGCAGAGCACAACGCCGTGGCCAGCACGCAGGCAGCGCTCTTCGCCTTCGACACGCGCGACGACGCCGACGACCGTACGATCGGCCGCCTGCACCAGGGTCTCGACCCGCACGTTCGACTCGATGCGCGCACCACTCGCCTCGGTCGCGGCGCAGAGCGCCCGCATCAGCTCGGCGCCTGCCTCGATGCCCTCCTTCTGGGCGGAGTGACCCCGCGGTGCCGGCTTCGCATGCGCGGCGTAGCGGGTGTTGAGCTCACTGCCCGACCACGCGAGGCAATCGTCGGTGGGGATGTACGAACCGTCGGCGTAGTAGCTGCGCTTGAACGGGACGCCCAGCCCTTCCAGCCAGTGAAAGTGCTCGACCGAGGCGTCGGCATAGAGCCTGATCTTCGCTTGGTCGGGCTCGGGCCCACAGGCGGCCATGAGATAGCGGTACATCTCGTCGGGCGAGTCTTCGAACCCGCAGGCGAGCTGCACCGGAGTGCCGCCGCCCAGGTAGACCTCGCCCGTCGAGTTCGCCGAGGTGCCGCCGCCGCCGCCGGCGCGCTCGAGCACGAGCACGTCGGCCCCCGACTCGCGCGCGCCGATCGCGGCGCAGGCGCCCGCCGCGCCCAGGCCCACGACGATCACGTCGGCCTCGTCGTGCCACGTGTCGACGCGGTCGACCGCCCGCACGTCGGTGGGGCGCCCGTAGTCTCTTCGATCGCTCACTTCGAGTCGCTCTCGTTGACTGACCGGCTCGCGTGCGCGCCCGCTCGCCCGCCCGCGTGGTCGGCGCTCAAGTCTTCGGCTCGCCGAGCAGCGTCAGCACGTTGCCGTCGGGATCTCGCAGGTCGGCCAGCACGCCGCCCCAGGGCATGCGCGTCGGCGCGCGGACGAACTCGACGCCAC
This sequence comes from Myxococcota bacterium, assembly GCA_965250285.1. Classification (GTDB taxonomy): domain Bacteria; phylum Myxococcota_A; class UBA9160; order UBA9160; family UBA4427; genus CAYYSY01. The sequence continues at coordinate 5,359,974 of OZ252299.1, read as the reverse complement.
GGTCGCGCAGGCGACGGTACGTGTCATCGATGTCTTCCACCCGCAGCGAGACGCCGACGTAGCGCCCGATCAGCTCTTCGGCCTCTTCTTCTTCGGCCGCATCGTCTTCGGGCGGCGTGCACTCGATCGCGAGCTGCGCGGCGCCCGTGTCGAGCTGGGCCCACTCGAACCCCTCGGCCCGCAGCGCGAGCGGCATCTCGAGCGTATTCGTGTAGAAGTCGAGCGCGCGCTCGAAATCGCGCACGAAGACACGCACGACGTTCAGCTGGTAGTCCATTCGAGTCTCCTGACGCGAAGATCTCACGCGCGCGCCGAGTAGAGCCGCGCCCCGGCCTTGCGCACCCGCAGATCGCCGAGCAGCTCACCGAGCCCGAGCAGCTCGGGGCCTCGCTCGAACCCCGCGAGCAGATCCTGCACGGCGCTCCGCCCGGCTTCGCTCGCCGTGCACCGCTCGAGCACACCGAGCAGGCGCTGAAGCATCCAGGTCTGATAGGGCACGACCATGCGTCGGCCCTCGACGCCTTCGATCTCGTAGGCGTGAGTCAGAGCACCGTCACCCGTCTGCAACGCTTCGAAGCCCGGCGTCGCGAGGAAGGTCTTGCCGGGCAGCTCGTCGCCGATCGTATGCGCGTCGCTCTCGACGTAGGCGCGCAGGGTGCGCGTGGCCGAGTCGAGCACTGGCCACATCTCGTCGAAGAAGACGCCCAGCATCGGACACAGGGTCTCGGGCACGACGTCGTCGCCGAGCCACTCGCCGCCATCGCTGGTCGCGGGCCGCGGGACGAGCTCGCCCGACTCGCCGATCGAGTAGAGCGACTGCCCCTTCATCCGGGCGTTGAGCGCCCCCTCGCCGTTCGTCCGTTCGACCCACTCGGCGAGCACCGGAAAGAACACGCGCAGCGCGAAGCCCGGCACCGCATCACGAAACAGGTGGGCGTAGAGCGGCGCCAGCAGGCCGTAGTCGGCGAGACTCGGCGCACCGCCGAGAGCGTAGTCGTGATGGCCGAAGTGTGTGTCGAGCAGACCGAGCCAGCGATGCTGCGCCGCCTGCCACGCGAGCTCGGTCTTCTCGTCGACACCGAGATGGACCAGCCCGGCGTAGACGCCGCGCGGCTCGGTGCGCGCCTTCGAGATGTTGAACGCCGCCTCGAAGAAGCCGGCCCCGGCCGCCCGGCGCGCGGGGCCGTCGGCCCCCGCTGCCATCAGCACGCCCCACTGCTGCTCGTTGAACGCGCGGTGGCTCGGCGAGCGGCCGTCTTCGCTGAAGTACCAGCGCTCCCAGAAGCCGGGGACGACCATCCACTCGTCGGCGAGCAGCTCGATCAGGTGCGCGGCCAGGCACTGACGGGGCCGCGTCGCCGGGTCGGGGATCACCGGCGCATCGGGGTGCCGCGATTCGACGAAGTCGATGATGTCGCTCGAATCGGCCACCCAGGTGCCGTCGGGCGCTTCGAGCTGCGGCACGGCCGGGCTGCCCGACTTCGGCAGCAGGAGCCCCACCAGCAGATCCTGGGTCGCGAGGATATCCTCGAAACCGTCACCGAGTGCACCCATCCGGTGCTTGTGACGGAGGTAGGCTCTGACCTTGCCCGAGAAGTAGCTGTGTTCCCACGAGAAGAGTCGGTACATGGTGCCGAGGGTACATGCCCGCCCCAGCCGTGGGGAGAATTCGTGTGGCGCGCCGCAGGTCACACCCGGCGGTCGAGCAAGAACGAGCGACACGAAGAGAAAGAGAGCGCATCGAGATGCCCCGATTCGTCCCCGTCCCGTGGATCCAGTGGAAGAACCATCGCGTGAGCGGCGTCGTGGTCGAACGCGACTCGAAGACCCCGATCGCCGGGCTCATGGTCAACGCGTTCGACCGTGACGTCATTCAGGACGATTACCTCGGGCAGTCCGAGACGGACGGCGAGGGGCGTTTCGAGATCCGCTTCACCGACGAAGCGTTCAAGGATTTCGGAGAGGCGCATCCCGACATCTATCTGTGCATCTTCAAGGCGGGCAGCACGACACCGGTGCACGACACGTCGCATGCGGTGCGTCAGGACGCGAGCGACGATGAGTATTTCGAGATCGAGATCGCGCGGGCCGACCTCGAAGGCTGAGTCGACGGTCTATCGCGGCGTCGGGCACAAGTCCTGCGTCGGGTCGCAGGACCACGCCTGCCGCGCCTTCTCGTCGTAGCGCGCCTGGGCGTCGAGCAGCGCGAGCTCGGCCTCGCGACAGTCGGGATGCTCTCGACCATACTCGGCGATGCACGCGTCGAGCCGCTCCTGCGCCGCCTCCATGTCGCGCTTCTGTGGATTGACGCAGGCGACTGCGAGCAGCACGGCGACGACGCCGACCACGCTGCAAACCCCGACCCGCGCCCTCAACTCGAAGCCTCGGCGGCGCGCCGGGCGCCCGGCTGCGTCTCGAACGCCGGAATCGACTCGAGGTCGTCGAGCCAGTCGAGTCGCGAACGACACCAGACCTGGCCCGTGGGCACGAGCTCGCGACGCTGCGCGAGCGGCGAGACGCGCAGGCTGAGCATGCCCGACTCGCCCTCGGGCGGCCCTCCGTACACGTGCGTGCCGCAGATCGTGCAGAAGGCGAGGGACCGCGACGAGCCGCTCTCCGCGGTCTTCACGTATGCGCTGAGCTCGCCACGCACGAGCCGGAAACGATCGGGCGCCGCGATCGCCGTCGACCGAAAGGCCGAGCCGCCCTGGATCTGGCAGTCGTCGCAGTGACACAGGAACACGAGACCGGGATCGATCTCGGCCTCCCATGCGCACGCTCCGCAGAGGCACTCGCCCTGCACGTTCATGTTCGCCTCCTCGTCTCGAGCCCGATGCCGCACCGACCGGTCGGGTCTAGCCCGACGCAGCGTCGACCCGCGCCACGATGGGTGCACCGATCGAATCGGCCGCTCGCTCGACCTCGAACCCGCTCGAGGCGAGCAGTCGACACAGCCCCCCTGCTTCGTCCCCGGAACGACTGATCGGGTTCGGCAGCCACTCGGGTGGCCGACGATCATGATCGCGCAGAACGAACACCGCCCGCCCAGTGGGCGCGAGCACCCGGCGCAGCTCGACGAGCGTCCGGGCCGGTTCGGGCCAGAACTGGAACGAATGCAGCGCAACGGCGGCGTCGAACGCCGCATCGGGCCAGGGCAGCGGCACGTCGTGCCCCTGTCTCAGGTCGGCGCGGTCGCCGGCCTGGCGCACCGCTCGTCGGCCACGCGCGACGTCGACCATGGTCTCGGCAGGGTCGACCCCCGCGACGCTCAGCTCGCTGGCGGCGCGCAGGGCGAGCTCCACGAAGCGCCCGGTCCCGAAGCCGATCTCGAGCAGCCGCTCGCCGGCCTGCACGGCCAGCGCGTCGAGGGCCTGCCGGTACGCACCGGCATTCATGCGCTCCATCAGGGCGCCGAAGATGCGACCACGCAGGCCCTGCGGCCGCATCGGCAGAGGGAGGGAGCCCGATCCAGCCATCGCCATCTTCCTCACGGTCGAGCGGGCGCAGGGGGCAGTGGGCGCAGGCGAGCAGAAACGTCGCCGTGGGCGCGCTCCCGCACGACCATGAGCATATCGGAAGGCTCCGATCGGCGCGCCGCGATTCTGGGTGACGACGGCGCCACCGGTCTGGCAGGCTCACGCCCGGGGCCATGCCGCGGGGTGCCGCGTTCAGCCTGCATGCAGTGCGAGCGCGCTGCGCATGTCACCCGCCCCGAGCGCCCCACGTACCGGATCGGAGGACCGCATGAGAATCGAGATCGGCCCGCTCCACCTTCGGCGCAGCGGCTTCATCGACGCGTCGCCGGCGCGCGTATGGCAGGAGTTCGAGACGCAGGATCGCCTCGCGGTCTGGTTCGGCCGGGGTCACGCCCTCGAAGCCTTCGAGCCGCGCGAGGGGAGCGACATTCGGCTCTCGGTCGAAATCGACGGCCAGGTCGAGCGCTTCTGCGGTCGGGTCGTCGTCTTCGAGCCCGAGCGCGAGCTCAGCTACGAGAGCAACTGGGAGGGGCCCGATGCGTGGCCGGCCACGACGTATCACACGATTCGTCTGCGCCCGGTGTTCTCGGGCACCCTCGTCGAGATTTTCCACCACGGCTTCGAGCGCCTCGGCGACAAGGCAGGCCGAGAGCTCGAGGATTACGAGTCGGGCTGGACGAATCATCACCTCGTCGCCCTACGCGAGATCATCGAAGGCGGCTGAGCTTCGGCGACACGCGGCACGTCAGCCGTCGTTGCCCGGCTCGTTCCAGTAGCGCGCCATCAGCTCGGCCGACCAGGCGGGCGCGAACACCTCGCCGCGCGGCATGAACTCGGGCATCACGGGCTTGAGATCGATCACCGGCGTGCCGTCGACGGCGTCGAGCTCGGCGACGCGCAGGCGCCGCCCCTCGCGTCCCAGCACACGGCACGTGGTCTGCCCCAGCCGGTTCGGCCGGTTCTTGCCGCGCTGCGCGAAGATGCCGACCGCAGGCCAGTCTTCGTTGTTTCGCGGGTGCCGCGCGCCGGCCACGATCTTCTCGGGCGTCACGCGGTCGAAGTGAAAGATGACCTCCACGTGCGAGAACGTTTCGAGCCCCTGCAGCGCCTCGGCGGGCAACCGAGCGGCCAGCACGATCGTCGAGACCGAGCCACCCCAATCGTCGTCGCGCACCTCGTCGCGTTCGCTCTCGATCCATCCGATCGGCTCGATCGTGATCGGCCCGAGATCGCGTGCCTTCGTTTCGCTCAAGCCTCGCTCCCTGCCGCCGCTTCGACGTCACTCGCCCAGATCAGCTGATTGCCGTCGGGATCGAGCACGATGAAGTCGACGAGACCGTAGTCGCGCGCTTCGGGCGACGCGGTGACGCGAGCGCCTCGTTCGGTGAACTCGGCGTGGGCCGCGCGTGCGTCGCCGCAGAACAGGTAGACGCTGCCGCCGCCCGCAGGTCGTTCGGTCGCCTTGGGCCCCTGCAGATGGATCGCGACGGGGCCTCGAAACACGCCCGCGTAGAACGGGGGGTCGCCGTAGATGAAGTCTCTCGTGAAACCGAGCGCGTCGACGAAGTAGTCGACGCTCGCCTGGATGTCCGACACCGCGAGCACCGTGGTCGAGTCTCGCGGATCGACGGGGTCTGCTCTCTTGTCGGTGGCGTCGCTCATGGGGCACCTCGCGCTGAAGCAGCCTCTACTCGTACCAGATCTCGATCGTGTAGCCGTCGGGATCCTCGATGTAGAGGTAGGGTGAGCCCGGCTCGAACTCGCCGTGGCGCACGATCTTCGCGCCCGCAGCCTTTGCTTCGCGGAGCGCCACCTCGATGTCGGCCGGATCGCGCAGCCGAAAGCCGAAGTGATCGATCCCGCCCGTCGTTCCGGCGCCTTCGCGCCGCTCGAATACGATCACGTCGTGGGCCCCGGGCCCGGCCACCTGAATCTGCCCCGGCTCGCGGTGCAGTTCACGCACGCCGAAGAGCTGCTCGTAGAACGCCTTCGAAGCCTCGGGATCGCGCACGCTCAGGCTCAGATGCGTGAGGCCGTGGGTCGGGATCGCCATCGCTCCACTCCCGTTCAGCCGCCCGAACACCCCTCGAGACAGCCCCGATGCCGCGTGTCACAGCGATCGCGTTCGAGCGGCAAGGCCGCTTCGCAGCGCGCGCGGCAGGTGTCGCGGTCACCGCAGCCGGCTTCACAGGCCGCGTTCTCGCGCTGCGACGCCATCGTGCACGCCTCCCAATCGACGTCACAGACGTGGATGCACTCCTTGTCGGGCCCGCTGCTGCAGCCGAATACGAGCACGGCTGCAATGGCAAGCCCGCGCAGGCACGTCGATCGACTCAAGAGCGCACTCTCCCCACGAGCCAGGCCAGGCCCGAGAACACCAGACTCACCACGATGCAGCTCGTGATGGGGATGAAGACCTGCATGCCGTCTCGCTCGATGCGAATGTCGCCCGGCAGGCGACCGAGCAGCGGCACCTGCGGGCCGAACTGCAATAGCAGACCGACCGCCAGCAGGGCGAGACCGGCCCACATCACGATTCTGCCGAGCGGCTCCATGACGACGAGCGTAGCCGACGCGGGGACGGCCGGGTCAGCCTTCGACCTCGGCGACCAGGCGCGCGGGCGCCGAGATGCGCCAGGCATCCTCGACCAGACCGAGCAGCCGCGCTTCGCTCATGATCGCGAGTCGCGCGAGCACGAATGGGTGGCCTTCGTAGTGCGGCGTCTTGTGAAAGATCGTCGGTTCGGTCGTCATGAGCATCTCGCAGAGATCGTCGTCGAGTCGCACGACCAGGTCGTCGCCCCCCTGGTGGATCCGCAGAAAGAGCTTCTTCTTCACGCGAAAGCCCGGCGTGCCATACGACGGGCCCTCCTCGACCCCGGGCCAGGCCATCGCCGCGCGGCGGATCATCGCGAGGTCGACGCCGCGGCGCTTCGAGGCGGCGCGCTTGCGCACCACAGTCGACTTCTTCTTCACAGCCTTCTTGCGGCTCGTGTTCCCGGCTTTCTTCGCAGCCTTCTTGCCGCTCGTGTTCCCGGCTTTCTTCGCAGCCTTCTTGCGGGCGGCCTTCTTGCGCGCGGACTTCTTTCGATTCGCCTGCTTCTTGGCAGCCTTGCGCTTCGCGCTCTTCTTGCGAACAGGGCTCATGAGCCGGCTCCCTCCAGCGCATCGGGCGCGTCGGCGGTGCAGCAGTCAGCGCCCCGCGTCCAGCGACACGCGAACACCGCGAGCCCTGCGCCGATCGGCGGCGCGACGAGGTAGATCCAGAGATGCTGCACGTGCCCCGATACGACGGCGGGCGCGAGCGAGCGGGCCGGGTTCATCGACGCCCCCGAGATCGGCCCACCGAACATCGCGGCGAGGCCGACCGTGGCGCCGATCGCCAGCGCGGCGGTGATGCCCTTCTCCTTGGCGCCCGTCGAGACGCCGAGGATCGTGTACATCAGCAGCATCGTGAGGATGACTTCGAGCACGAACGACTGCCCCAGCGAGCCGGCGGGCAGCGTCGCCCCGAGCGTGGCATCCGACCCGATGACGGCTCGGACGAGCGCCGAGCCGACCAGCGCACCGGCCAGCTGACTCGCGACGTAGGGCGCGACATCGGCGCCGGGCAAGCGACGCGCAATGAAGAACGCGAGGGTGACCGCGGGGTTCAGATGCGCCCCCGAGACGTCGCCCACCGAATAGATCATCACCGACACGATCAGCCCGAAGGTGGCGGCGATGCCGGCATGACCGATCGCGCCCTGGGTCAGGTCGTTCACGACGATGGCGCCGGTCCCGGTGAAGACGAGCGCGAAGGTGCCGAAGGCCTCGGCGAAGCAGCGGTTCAACATGCGGGGCCCAATCCGTCACAACCCGGTTGCATCGGGGCACGCCCTGGCACCCCGCGACCGAGTCTACCCGACGAACGAGGCGCGCAGACAGGGGGCGCGCGACGAACCGGTCACGCCTCGAGGTCGAGCTCGTACCAGACGACGTCCCAGTAGCGATCGAACTTGAAGCCGACCTCGCGAAACACGCCGACGCGCTCGAAGCCGAACCGCTCGTGGAGCGCCACCGACGCGTCGTTGGGCAGCGTGATGCCCGCCAGGGCGCGGTGCGCGTCGGGCGCGGCGCGCAGCAGAGGCAGCAGCTCTGCGTACAGCGCGCCGCCGATGCCGTGGCCGAGCGCATCGTGTGCGACATAGACCGAGGCCTCGACGGAAGGGTCGTAGGCTGCCTTGGCTCTGAACTGTCGACTCGAGGCGAAGCCGGCGATCCGAGCGTCGCCGGCCTCCGAGATCGCCTCGGCGACGAGCAGACGATGCCGGCCGCTTCGCGCGAAGGCGTCGAACCACGGGCGCCGGTCTTCGATCGTGTGGGGCACGAGATCGAACGTCGCAGGAGAGTGTTCGATGTAGTGGTTGTAGAGCGCGACGAGCTGCGGCAGATCGCGTGCTTCGGCCGACCGGATCGCGATCTGCATGCATGGGCTCCGCGCTGGGTCAGTCGCGAACTTCGGGCTCGTAGAACTCGCCTTCGAGATCGTCGAGCTTCTCGTGCACGAACCGGCGTGCGTCCTGAATCGCCTGATTGTAGATGGGCGCACCCAGCACCTGCACCATGTGATCGAGCAGCCGGCCCGCCTGAAAGTCGCTCAGGGCGAAGTCGAACTCGTCGTTCGTGAAGCGCTGCAACGCCTCGACGACTTGTTCGTGCCGCTCTTGTGAGAGGCGAATGTGCATCGGTCGGTCGGTCTGAGGGCCTGTCACCGCGCCGTCTCCTGACGCGCGTTCTGAATGCTGGAACGCGCCTGCGGAACGCTCGCCGCGCATCGGAATCGAAGGGCGAGCAACGCCGCCGAGCGTAGCCCACGGCGTGGCTTCGCTCGCCGAGGAGACCGAACGTGCTGATGGGTCGGTTCCCGCTGGTGCTGATCCCAACCTTCATCATCCCGTTGAGTCTGACCCTGCACGGCCTGTCGCTGTGGAAGTGGCAACGCGAGCGCACTGCCAAAGCCCCGTCGGCGTCGTAGACGCTCGGGCAGGCCGTCGACTAGTCGACGTCTTGATTGAAGACCGGGTCGCGCTTCTCGAGGAAGGCCATCATGCCTTCCTTCTGGTCGGCCGTGCCAAAGGTGGCGTGCACGGCGGCCCGCTCGTCGGCCAGCGACTCTTCGAGGGTCTTGCCGGCTCCTCCGACGATCACCTTGAGCATTTCGCGCACCGCGATGCGGGGCTGCGCAGCCAGCTCGTCGGCGAGGGCCTGCCCCCGATCGAAGAGCTCGGTCAGAGGCCAGACCTCGTTCACCAGGCCGATGCGGTGCGCCTCGGGGCCCGAGATCTTCTTGCCGCGCAGGATCATGTCGAGCGCGGCGTCGCGACCGACGCGCCGCGGCAGCCGCGCGCTGCCCCCCCAGGCCGGCACCGTGCCGAGATCCATCTCGGGCAGACCGATCTGCGCGCCCTCTTCCGCCGCCAACCTGAAGTGGCATGCGAGGGGAAGCTCGAGACCCCCGCCAAGGCAGTAGCCGTAGAGGAGCGCGATCGAAGGCTTGCCGAGGTGCTCGATGGCCGACAGCACCCGAAGACGTTGGTCGAAGATGGCGTCGGGGCTGCCCTTCTCCTGGATGCCCTGGGGCAACTGCTTGAGGTTCATGCCCACCGAGAAGTGCTCTTCGCCCGCGCCTCGAAACACGATCGCGCGCACCCCGTCGTCCTTCGCGATGCGTTCGATCTCGACCTCGAGCTCGTCGATGTACGCGAGCGTCATGCGGTTGCGCGGCGCATCGTTGATGATCAGCGTTTCGACGGCGCCGCGTCGCTCGACGATGATCGCCTTCTCATGATCGCGCGCCTCGTTCGTATCGTTCGCCATCGTCAGCGTTTCTCCGGCGGGGCCGTGCCCGCAGTGCCCTCGACGCCGACGTAGTGCTCGACGGTCGGAAAGGGCTCGTAGAAGGGATGGAGCAGCGCTCGCCAGTGCTGGTAGCGCTCCGACTTGCGAAACCCCTCTTCGTGGCTCTCGACCGTGTCCCACCAGACGAGCAGCAGATAGCGGCCCGGCGCCTCGGTGCGCCGCCTCAGCTCGTGACGGATGTAGCCGGGGCTCGCGGCGATGTACTGCTGGGCCTCGCGAAACGCGGCCTCGTAGTCATCGCCCCGCGCCGCCGGCACGTCGAGCAGCGCGACTTCGAGGACGGCCTCGGCCGTGGGGTGAGCAGCGGTTCGAGCGGGGGGTTCGGACATGGCCACCGAGAGTAGCGCCCGAAGCGTCGCCGTCGGCCGAGCGAGAACGAGACGCGTCGCCTCGCCTGGGCCTGCCTCACGGCCGGGGCGCCACCCGGTTCAGAAGTGATTCCAGGCGGCCCGACCCGCCATGAAGAAGAGCGCAAGGCACGAGCCGGCATAGAGATAGAAGCGCACGATCACGATGTTGATCGTGCAGTGCATCGCGCTGTGGAGCACGCGGAAGGACACGAAGACCCAGGCCGCCCCCAAATGGATCGCGTCGACCTGCCCGCTGGCGTAGATCGCGAGCACCGTCGCGTAGAAGAGCACCGGCATCTCGAACAGGTTCTTCAGGTTATCGGACGGATTCGTGACCGCGGGCGGCGACATCTCGTTCAGCAGACCGGGCGTCGCGAGCTGCTCTGGCGTCATCCCACTGTTCTGGATGAAGGGGATCCGCCGCGCGAACATCACCCCCCATACGACGATCGTGAGACCGACCATCGCGTAGAGCGGGCCGAGAATGGCGCTCTGATCCATGGTGCCTCCTCGATGTGGACGACGCCGAGCGCGCCCCGCCTGTGGTGCTTGCCCTCAACGATTCGAGAGCTGGATGATGTTGCCCTCTGGATCGAGCCCGTCGCACAGGTGCAGCGATCCGAACGCATTCACCGCACCGAAGGATGCACCGCGTGCGTTCAGCTCGGCGGCCGTGGCCGCCACGTTCTCGACCGAGAAGGCCAGCTTCAGAGGCGTCCCGTGACGGGCCTCCGGCGGATCGGAGATCTCGATGCGGCCGGCCCAGGGCTCGGCGATCGCATGGAGGGCCACGTCGATCGCACCGGCACCGAACGACACGAACTCGGCCGAGTCGTCTTCGCTCGCACGACGCTCGAGGCCGAGCACCTCACCGTAGAAGCGCGTCATGCGGGCCATGTCCTTCGCAAAGATGATGACGCGACCGACCTGCAGCTGACTCATGCCGATTCATCGCGCACCACGCACGCCGCCCGTCAGGCGAGATCGTACTCGCGACGCAGCTCGTCGAGCGGACGTTCCCAGTGCTCTTCCCAGTGCACGTCGAGCAGCGACTTCGCACGGCGGCCGAGCGCCCACCCTTCGGTGATCGCATCCATGACCGCCGGTAGGAGCTGCGGACGATAGAGCACCATCTGGAGGGGCCGGCTCGCAATGATCATCGCCGGATACGGCGCCGGCGTCTGAGCGACGGTAAAGCTCACGACGCGCACTTCGCCGAGCGGCGTCGTGTCGTAGCCGGTCAACACGTGAAAGAGGTCGTGAAGCTGAAAGCCGCGCTCGGCCAGATGCCCGACGTCGTCGCCTCGCGCCTTGTGGGCCGGAATGAACGCCGACTCGCGCAGCAGATTTGCATCGAGGCCGTTCGAGGTGAGGTACTGCTCGAACGCCTTCCCCAGCGTGCCTTCGGGCAGTGACCCCAGGTAGGCGACGTCGGGCGTCGGGCTCAAGTAGCGATCCTGAAGCATGCCGTCGGCGGCGGGGTTGCTGCGCGCCATCTCGTCGAAGCCATCGAGGGCGGCGGAGTCGCCGACCTCCATGAACTTGAGAGCCAGCGGCACGGATGCGCGTGGGTCCCAGCTGGCGAGGCTCTGGAGCAGGCTCTTCACGAGTTCGGGGTGCAGATCGGGGGAACGGGGTGCGGCCATGGCGCGAACCTTACCAAATGGCGCTCGCCGCCGAGCGGCTAGTCGATGAGCTGCAGCGCGATCCACGGGCCGATTGCGAAGAACCAGATGCCGATCTTGTAGCGCGCGAAGAACGCGAAGTAGGCCCGCGAGAGATCATCGTCGTTCAGGCCCATGAGTCTCGAGTGGATGCCTCGCACCCACTCCCCACCGATCAGAATGGCCGCGAACATCGCCATCATCACGAAGATGTGCGTCACGGCCATCCAGCCGAAGAAGGCGCTGAGCGTCTCGATCGAGCCCATGTTCTCTCTCCTTGTGCGTCGCGCGATGAATCGCGCGGCGGCCTCAGTCGAGCCGGCGGTGCATCTCGTAGCGCAGCACTGTGAACCCGAGCTCTTCGTAGAACCGCATCGCGCCGGCGTTGTTCGCCCAGACGTTCAGCTCGACCGCCTCGCGCGATCGGGCGCGCGCCCAGGCTTCGATGTGGGCCATCAACGTGCGCCCGACACCCTGCCTGCGGAGCGATGCATCGACGATGATCTCGTGCACGTGCGCGACCTGGCGTGGCACGGTGTACTTCCCATCCATGATGCGCGTCGCGAGCATCGCCGCCGCGACGATCGAGCCGCCCTCTTCGACGACTGCGATCTCGCGGCCCTCGCCCCCGATCGCCTCGGCAAACGCGTCCGCATCGAGGCACGGCGAAACGCGGCGCACGTGGGTGGGGTGCAGCCGGGCGTGGCGCTCGCTCTGCTGCGCGAAGAGTCGCTCGATGGCTTCGTAGTCGTCAGCGTTCGCAGGTCGGATCGACATCGCGCCCCTCTCGACCGCATGCGGGCCTGCCCCGCACACGTCACCAAGAGGCTATCCCAGCCGCTGTGCCTCAGAAGATCGCGAGACCGGGGAAAGGCGACTCGAGCACGCTGCGGGCGACCCCGGCTCGGCATCGACCGCCCGGCGGCGCGCCGGGTCGAACACGACGCCGTCGGGCTCGCTCACCCGCCGGGCTCGACGCGCAGCCTGGCGCCCTCGCTCTCGGCCCAGCCGTAGCGCACCGAGCGAGCTTCGATCTGCGCGTCGGCCTCGACGTCGAAGGGCACCACGTAGACGCGCCAGGGCCCGTCGTCGATCCGATGACGCATCGAGGCATGCGGCAACGCGGGTGCGAGGACGGCCTGCGCGCCGCCTTCGCCGGGCACCAGCGAGATGACGGGCGCCGGCGTCACCGGTTGCTCGCCCCCCGGATAGAAGCGCTCGCGCAGCGCCGCTTCGGCGATCAGCCCGAAATCGTCATGCGCCGCCAGCTCGCGGTCGAGCGCCGCCCGCATGCGCGCGAGGGTTTCGGCATGGGCGGGATCGGCCGCGAGGTTGTTCGTCTCGTGCGGGTCGGCGTCGATGTCGTACAGCTCTTCTTCGGCCCGATTCTCGCTGAACCAGCGTCGCTGCACGTCATCGAGCTCACCGGCCTGAGCGAGTGCGATCAGCTCCTGCATCATGGGCATCGTGTCCCGAAACCCGATCGGCAGCACGTAAGGCTGGTCTGGCACGAGATTGCGGATGTACTTGAAGCGCCGGTCGCGCACCGCCCGCACCGTATCGGGCGCCTCGTCCATTCGATCGCGGGCGGCGAAGACATACTCGGGCTCGGGCGCGCGGGCAGGACCGACGAACACGCGCCCCTCGTAGTGGGCGGGTACGTCGACGCCGGCGGCAGCCAGGATCGTCGGCGCGAGATCGATCAGGCTCACGAGCTCGTCGTTGACCGAGCCGGGCGGCGTCACGCCGGGCCATCGCACGATGAGCGGTACGTGAATGCCCGAGTCGTAGACCCAACGCTTGGCTCGGGGCAATCCGTCGCCATGGTCGGTCGTGAAGATCACGATCGTGCGGTCAGCCAGTCCGTCGGCATCCAGCCGATCGAGCACCTCGCCGACGACCTGATCCATGAGGGCGATGTTGTTGTAGTGGCGCGCGACGTCGGCGCGCGCGGTCGGCGTGTCGACGTAGTACGGCGGCAGCTCGACGTCCGCGGGATCCGTCTCGAGTGGCCACCTCGCGTGGTCGCCGATGCGCATCGGCGCGAGCACCCAGCTCGACGCTTCGCCCATCGTCCACGTCGGCCAGACGCGACTCTCGTGGGTCATCTGAGGATTGAACATCGTGAAGAAGGCCTGGCCGGGCTCGCGCGCCCTCCAGTCGGCCTCGGCCCAGTCGTCCCAGATCGTCGTGGGCCCACCGCGGGTCACCCCGCGAAAGCCGGGCGCCAGTGCATAGTCGGTCTTGGTTTCGTTCGACGTGTGGTAGCCCGCACGGCGCAGCAGCTCGGGGTACGCCTTCCACTCGGCCGGCGGCACGGCCGAGTACGGCGGCACGTCGTCGAGAGGCGAGGTGCTGACCCGCATCGGCCCAGCGCCGAAGCGATTCTGGTGCACGCCCATCAAGACCGCGGCGCGGCTCGGGGCACAGACACCGGCGGTCGTGAATGCACGCGTGAAGCGCGTGCCCTCGGCAGCGAGTCGGTCGATGTTCGGGGTCTGCGCGACCGCGTCGCCATAGACACCGAGCCGTGGGCTCAGATCTTCGGCCATGATGAGCACCACGTTCCAACGATCGGGATGAGCCTCGACCGGCGCGTGATCCGGCGATCCGCACGCGGCGCCGAGCAGGCCCAGCGAAGCGGCGAGCGCGACCGAGCGCGCCGAACTCACGCGGAGCGGCCCGATTTGCGCTCGACGGCGCTGCGCACGAAGCGCATCCGATCCTGGCCCCAGTAGACCTTGTCGGCGTAGACGAACGTCGGCACACCGAACACGTGATCTTCGCGCTGAGCCTTCTCCCAGGCGGCCGCGGCCTCCGCGCGGAGGGCCCGCGACCGACCGAGCTCGAGCACAGCATCGGCGTCGAGGCCGGCTGCGCGCGCGGCGTCGGCGATCACGGCGGGATCACCGAGGTCGAGCCCCTCGGCGAAGCGCTTGCGAAACACCTCGAGCATGAAGGAGCGAACGTCCCCCTCGCGATCGACGCCGCGCGCCGCCGCGTGCGCGAGGGTCCAGTCGGGATCGCCGACCGGCGGGAACGTCACTCGCAGGCCCGCCTCGCGCGCGAGGCGCAAGACGTCCTGCACGAGATGTCGCTGCTTGTCGACGAACCTCGTCGGGTCGTTGGGGAAATTCTCAGGCGATGGAAAGATCGGCCTGAACTCGATCGGTACGCCCAGCCCACCGAGCTCGTGTTCGAGCTTCTCGGCGGCGATCCACGCATAGGGGCTGCGAAAGCTGAAGTAGAAGCGAATCGGTTCGGGATGGCCCGCCTGGGTCATGAGTGGCCGTTCCTTCGTCGAGTCTCGATCGGGTTACTTCATCGCAGGCCTCGCGCGCCGTACGACGTCGGCCCAATGTACCACGCGCTCCGTCACGCCTTGCAGCGATCCGAGTCACGACGCGCTGGCTGCTACCCTCGCCTTCGCCATGATCTCGCCCGAAGACTTCGTCGAACGCCTCTGTCGCCTCGGTGCCGATCGAGGGCCGCGCGGGTTCCCGCGCAAGGTGCGCGACCGCGAGATCTTGATGAAGAGCATCACCATGATGATGGACAGCGCACGCACGTACAGCGAGCAGGAGATCAACGACCTGCTGCAGGAGTGGGGGCGTGACGTGGTGCCAGCCATTCACGTCGATCACGTGACCGTGCGGCGGCACATGATCGACTACGGCCACCTCGAACGAACAGCCGATGGGGGCGCCTATCGCGTCGGCTTTCCACCGCGCCCCCTCGCCTTCGATCTCGAGGTCGACGACATCGACGTGCGGGCCACGATCGCCGCCTACCTCGACTGGGTCGAGCGGCGGAAGATCGAACGCGACGACTCCGAGCCGGAGGCATAGTCGATTGCAGATCCTCGATGGGGGACGCCACGTCGCGCAGGCGATCGAGCGTTTCGAGAGCCGAGGGGCAGCCGCGGTCCGCCTCGGTTCGGGGCACGGCGAGGCGCACGTCTACGCCGTCTACATCGAGCCCGGCGGCGAGATCGGGCCGCACGAGGCCGGCTTCGATCAACTCTTCGTTGCGACTGAGGGCGCGGGCTGGGCAGCAGGCGCCGATGGGCGCCGGCTGCCGATCGAGCCGGGCCAGGCCGCCCTGTTTCGGCGGGGCGAGATCCACTCGAAGGGCAGCGAGATCGGGATGACGGCGCTCATGGTGCAGATCGAGGCGCTCGAACCCATCGGCGACTGACGCTTCGCATCGTCATCGACGCCGAGCTTTCCTGGTACGATCAGGGCAAGCCGTGCCCGAGATCGTGCGCCCGCCATTCGAACGGGAGAGTCGCCATGTCGATTGCAGGCCGCTTCGGCGCGTATGCCGCCGCCTTCGAGCGCGCATACGCCGATGACGACTGGAGCGTGATCGAGCCCTTCTTCACCGACGACGCCGTCTACGCCGTGAACGGAGGCCCGCCGCTCGGCGGTCGAGCCGAAGGCCGCGCGGCGGTGGTCGAGAAGCTGCGCAGCAACGTGAACGGTCTCGACCGCCGGTTCGCTACACGCGAGCTCGAGCTCGTCGGCAACCCCGAGATCGGCCAGACGCGGTTCTCGTTCGGCTGGCGGGCGACGTATGGCCAGCCCGGATGCCCCGACTTCGTCCTCGACGGCCATGAGCACGCCGAGTTCGTCGGCGACCGAATCCAACACCTCGAGGATCGCGTCGTCGAAGGCAGCGATGAGCGCTTCGCCGAGTACGCGAAGCGGTACCTCGACGACTGAGCCTGGCTGAGCACTGCTCGTTTCAGACGCCCTTCATGAAGTCGGCAAAGGCCGCCTCGTAGTCGGCGTGCCAGCGCGAGAGCGCGGGCCGGTTCTCGATCATGTCGCCGGCGGCCCACTCGATGCGTCGATGGTCCATGGCGGGCGTGACGTCGTTGTCGGGACACAACACGTAGAAGTCACCGCGATCGAGTGACTGCAACAGAAAATCGGCGACCTGCTCGGGGCCCCAGGCGGCCGGCGGTTTCTCTTTCACGAAGCGCTTGATCATGCCCGTGTACGTGAAGCCCGGGACGAGCAGGTGCGCCGTCACGTGACAGTCTTCGACGCCCCGCAGCTGGTGGGCGAGGCTCTCGGTCAGGCTCTTGATCGCCGCCTTCGTCGCGTTGTAGGCCGCATCGCCCGGCGGATTCGTGATGCCCTGCTTCGAGCCCGTGTTCACGATCGCACACGGCGTGCCCTGATCGATCATCTGTTGGGTGAAGGCCTGCAGTCCGTGGACCACCCCCCAGAGATTGACCGCGAACACCCGCTGCCAGCCCTCCAGGTTCTGCCAGGGCGCGCCGCCGCCTCCCGCGCCCGCATTGTTCATCAGCAGCGCCACCTCACCGAAGCGGTCGAACGCGGCATCGCGCAGCGCCTCGACCGACTCGAAGCGCGAGACGTCGGTCGCCACCGTCAGAACGGCATCGGCGCCGCGATCCGATCGCGATGCGAGGAGCTGGCCCGCCTCGGCGAGCGCGTCGCCCTCGAGGTCGGCAATGCAGACGTTCATGCCCATCACAGCGAGCCGTTCGGCCGTGGCGAGGCCGATGCCGCTCGCAGCGCCGGTGATGACCGCCGTGCGGCCCGAAGAGAGTGCGGGATGAGACATGTGGGACGCGCTCCGTGGCGTAGAGTGACTCGACGCGAAGCCGAGAGCCTACCGCGCTGCGCTGCACCTGCCGCGGCGACTAGCCGCCCATCAGCTCGTAGACGCACGTGCTGTGAACGATCGGGCAGCCTTCGGCCAGATGAGTCGCTTCTTCGAGGCTCTCGGCCTCGATGATGGTGTAACCGGTGATCGAGTCATGGCCGAAAGGCAGCTCGTTCACGCCGTCGCTCGTGATCTCGTTGCCGCCGCGCAACCCGCGCCGGTCGACCTGGCGACCCGCGATCGACTCGAACCAGGCGTTCCACTCGCCCATCTGTTCGGGCGAGGGGGGCTCGAATCCGCAATGCAGAATCATGAACTGCTTCACTGGAACCTCCGCTTGTGCGCGTGCATCCGCCCGTTCGAGTGAACGCGCTACGAGAACGTATCGCCCCCGTCTTCGAGATAGGCGCGCTCGGCTTCGGTCGTTTCTCGGCCCAGCACCTCGTTGCGATGGGGGAAGCGACCGAACCGGTCGATGATCGTCTGGTGGCGCAGAGCGTAATCGAACGTGCCGTCGAGCTGCGACTCGAGCCCGCTCGGTGCGCGCTCGCGGAGCGCCCGAAATCCTTCGACACAGCGCAGCTGCAGCTTCGGGTCTTCAGCATGTTCGAAGGGCAGATACACGAAGCTCGCCTCGATGGGATGCAGAGCCTCGATCACGCCGGCATCGCACAACGCGGAGGCGACCTCGACGGCGCGGCCGTCATAGGCGAATGCCTTGGGCGAGCCTCGATGGATGTTGCGCGGGATCTGATCGAGCGCGATCACGGCGGCGACCGCCCGTGCCGGCTCGCCGATCCAGGCGCCGGCCTCCTGCCGCGCCACGAGATCCGGCAGGTCGCCGAACTCGTCACGCAAGCGGTCGTCGAGCGCGCTCGGCCCCCCGAACCAGATGGCGCTGGCTTCGGCGACGGCCTCGGGCGAATCGAGATCGCCCGGGAACCAGATCTGGTGGAGCTTCTCGAGCCGCTGCTCCAGGCTCATCCCGCGCGTCCTCCGCCCGAACGCCTGAGCTACGAACGATTCAGTCGGTAGACGGCGGCGGTTCGGATCGCCTCGTCGGGTTCGGGGAACCCGGCGATGATGTCGGGGTAGTCGTCTTCGTACTTCGCTACGTAGGCCTGCAGGATCTCGGCCTTGCCCTCGTTCACCTCGACGGCCTCGAGCGCATACGTCTCGTCGCCGAGCCGCATTTCGACGGGCGAACCGCTGCCGATCATCTCGACCCAGCCGCTGTCGCGGCTGCCGACCACGTGCAGCTCACCATCCACGTCGACGACCCAGATGATGACGACCCGCGGCAACGTGCCCGGCACCTTGAGCTTGATCTCGTCGACCGCCGACGTGTCGGGCCACTGCGAAGGTGCGGCCGTCTGGTTGCCCCCGATGAAGAAGCCGGGCACCGGCCCGAGCGGCGCCGCGAGCGCAACGATGAGCAGCAGCACGAGCACCGTGCCGCCCGCGATCTCGAGAATCCGCATCCTGTGCGCCCTCCCCGACCGCGCGCCGGCGGTCTCGACTCGTCTTCGGTCATGGGAGTCTAGCCGGGGTGGGGGACGGAGCAGACCCGTGCGGCGGACCGCCAGCGCCGTGAAAGCAACCCACCGCGACGCGCTCGCGTGCGTCACCGGGGTCAAGGGGGGCGGAGGGAACCCGACGACGAGTCGACCGCGGTTTGCGAATCAGGAGGGGACCCGAGCCGCCCCCACATCGCGGCGAAGCCAGGCGAAGACAGACGGTGCGTCGGCGAAGAACCAGACGGCCACGATCGAGTCCATCACCGCGCAGCCCAACGACGACAGCTCGCTGAACTCCCACAGCGGGTTGCCGTAGAAGTGGTGCAAGAGATCCCACGCGGCGTGCATCAGCCACGCGACGCCGATGAACTTGTAGGAGCGGTGACCGAGCACCGCCGGAATCGTGGCCAGCGCCATGTAGACGAACTCCCAGACACCGAAGCCGCCGTTCACATAGAGCGTCGAGAAGCCACCCGCGATGACGACATTGATCTGGCGCTTGAGCGGCTCCTTGATCAGCGACATGACGCAGATGAAGACGAGCGCGGGGATCGCCGGCGCGACGTAGGCCATGAGCGGGGCGTCCCGCACGATGAGTTCCATTCGTAGGTCTCCCTCGAGGCGCGAAGCGGCGACAGTACGAGAATTCGGTGTGGCCAGATTGCCAATTCACATCTGAATCTGGCCAATCGACTCACTACGAAAGGCCATCCAGACCCATTAAATGGCCCAAAGAGACGAAAATGAGACAAGGTCGCTAGAATCGAGCCAATGAAACGAGTGGCTCTCCTGGTCCTCAACGACGTCGTCCCCTTCGACCTCGGCGCGCCGTTCGACATCTTCTCTCGCGCGCGCCTGCCGAGCGGCGAGGCCGCCTACGAGGTGCGGGTCTGCGGGCCGAGCCAGCGCATTCGCTCGACCGGCTTTCAGCTGCAGCTGAATCACGGGCTCGAAGCGCTCGACTCCGCCGACACGATCATCGTGCCGGGCCTCTCCGATCTCGATCGACCGATCCCGCGTTCGGTCGTGGCGGCGCTTCGGGCGGCGGCCGAACGAGGCGTGCAGATCGCCTCGATCTGCACGGGCGCCTTCGTTCTGGCGGCGACGGGGATGCTCTCGGGGCTTCGTGCGACCACACACTGGCTCGCCGCCGATCGGCTCGCCGAGCAGTACCCCGCCATCGACGTCGATCCTGCGGTGCTGTTCGTCGACAACGGGCAGCTGCTGACTTCGGCTGGGGCCGCGGCCGGCATCGATCTGTGCCTGCACATCGTTCGACGAGATTACGGCGCCGCGGTGGCGGCGCAGATCGCACGTCTCACCGTGGTGCCGCTCGAACGCGACGGGGGTCAGGCGCAGTTCATTGCGCGCCCGCTGCCCGCGAGCGACGACGCGTCGCTCGCGGCCGTGCTCGATTGGATGCATGCGCATCTCGACCGCGACCTGTCGATCGACGAGATCGCGAAGCACTCGGGCATGAGCACGCGATCGCTCAGTCGCAAGTTCCGCGAACAGATGGGCACGACGCCCGCGGCGTGGGTCCGCCAGGCCCGCATTCGCGAGGCGCAACGCCTGCTCGAAAGCGGCGCCGACAACATCGACCGCGTGGCCGCGCTGGTCGGCTTTCGGTCGACCCAGACGTTTCGCGCGCAGTTCTCGCAGATCGTCGGCAAGAGCCCGACCGACTATCGCCGGATGTTCAGGGCCCCCGCCACGCTCGGCCCAGCCTAGACGCGGCCCGCGTGCGCGGAGCGCGGGGCTTCACGCGGCGTCGGTCTCGCTCACAGCCGCGTCCCCCGTACGAACCGAACCGGCTGCACGTGCCGCGCCAGCTCGAGGTCATTGTGCAGGGCGTGGGCGGTCAGCACCGTCTCGTAGACGCCATTGCGCCTGAGTGGGGGGAGCGTGCCCGAGTGCACCGTGATGTGGGTCTCGCCCGGGTCGAGCTCGCGCTCGACGCGAAACGGGCGATTGGGGTTGATCGGGTTCTGAAACTCGACCTTGAGCAGCACCGGCTCGGGGAACGGCACCGTCACCGCGTAGGCGAGCACGTAGCGCGCATGCCGCGAGCGCGCGTCGAACTCGAACGCCGCCTTCGTGGTTCGAAAGTGATGGCTCACCTCGAGCGGCGGGAACCCGGGTGGATCGCTCGCGCACGCGAGCATCCCGAGCACCACCCAGACCGAGACCACACCCCCGCGTCGCAGCCGCATCTCGAACGCTCCCCGGTCCGAGGGAAGCGCGCGCGCACGCGAGAGGCAACGCCCGGCGGCGCGGCGCGCCCACGAGGGCGCCGACCATCCGTCCCCAGGAATGGTTCGAAGGGACCGAGACAGAAGAATTCGAGAGAGAAAGAAGAAGATGGCGCGCCCGGCACGATTCGAACGTGCGACCCCCGGCTCCGCAAGCCGATGCTCTATCCAGCTGAGCTACGGGCGCCCATGTCTTCTTCGCCTTCGTCGCCCCCGGCTCGCTGGGAGCCGCACCCCGGGCCCGGGCCGGGCCCAAGAGGCGGGCGGGGCAGCGCCCTCGCCCGAAGCGGGGCGCGCACCATAGCGCACCCGGGGGAGAAGTCGACGTGAAGGCGCCGGCACTGCGTGCACACGTCAGTCGCCTCGACGCGAACGACCCGGATGTTTCGAAGTGACTCAGTCGCACGGGCGTTGGATCGGTTGAGTCGCCCACAGCGTGCCCGTTTCGATCGAGCGATTGCACCCACCGCAGCCCGCTCCACCCGAGGGGCCAAGCGCATCTCGGACACCTTAGACTCTCGCCATCGCCCCGCACCGCTCCGCCGCATCGGAGTCTCCACTATGAAGGTCGTCGTCACCGGCAGCTCCGGACACCTGGGCGTGGGGCTCGCGTCGACGCTGCGAGGCCGCGGCGACGAGGTGATCGGCATCGACGTCCGCCCCGGCGAGCAGACCGATCTCGTCGCCTCCGTGACGGATCGCGCCGCCCTGAAGGACGCGCTCGCCGGCGCCGAGGCGGTGGTCCACACAGCCACGCTGCACAAGCCGCACGTCGCCACGCACTCGCGTCAGGCCTTCGTCGATACGAACGTGGTCGGCACGCTGAATCTGCTCGAAGAGGCGATCTCGAACGGCGTGGGGCGGTTCGTCTTCACGAGCACGACGAGCACGTTCGGCCGGGCGAACACCCCCGACGAAGGCGCGCCGGCGGCGTGGATCACCGAAGCGGTCACGCCCCAGCCGAGGAACATCTACGGCGTGACGAAGCTCTCGGCCGAGAACCTGTGCGAGCTGTTCCACCGGACCGAGGGCCTCCCCTGCTTGATCCTGCGCACGTCGCGCTTCTTCATGGAGGCCGACGATCGCCGCGAGGTACGCGACGCCTACGACGACGAGAACGTGAAGGTCAACGAGTACCTGTATCGGCGGGTCGATCTCGCCGATGCGGTCGACGCGCACCGGGCAGCCATCGAGCACGCCGGCGCCATCGGCTTTGGCCGCTACATCATCAGCGCAACGACACCCTTCGCCCAGAGCGACACAGCGCGGCTCCGGTCGCACGCCCACGACGTGGTGCGTGAACGCGAGCCGCGCTTCGACGCGCTCTACCGCGCGCGGGGCTGGCGAATGTTCCCGGGCCTCGAGCGTGTCTACGTGAACGAGAAGGCGAGGCGCGAGCTCGGCTGGCGGCCCCAGGTCGACTTCTCGGCAATGCTCGATCGGCTCGAGCGCGGCGACCCCATCTGGAGCGACCTCGCGCAGCGGGTCGGCTCGAAGGGCTATCACGACGAGGTCTTCAGCGACGGGCCGTACCCGGTCGCCGAGTAGTCACCGTCGAGTCAGCTCCGCGGCACGACCGCGTCGCGGACCGATCGGTCTCAGGCGACTCGCCCTGCTACCACCGCTCGTCGAACGGCCGCAGATCGAGCTCGAACGTCCATGCGTTGCGCGGCTGCGCGTGCAGCTGCCAGTACGCTTCGGCGATCGCGTCGGGGTCGAGCAGCCCGTCTTCGGGCCGCGCTTCGACCATCGCCTTGAAGTTCTCGCGGATCCACGGCGTATCGATCGCGCCGTCGACGACGATGTGACCGACGTGGATGCCCTTCGGGCCGAGCTCGCGCGCCATGCTGCCCGCGAGCGCGCGCAGGGCGTGCTTGGCGCCCGCGAACGCCGAGAACCCGGCGCCCCCGCGCAGGCTGGCCGTCGCGCCCGTGAAGAGGATCGTGCCGTGCCCCCGCGGCGTCATGACGCGAGCGGCCTCACGCCCCGTCAAGAAGCCCGCGAAGCACGCCATCTCCCAGACCTTGCGATAGACGCGGCTCGTCGTCTCGACGATCGGAAAGTTCACGTTCGCACCCGGGTTGAAAACCGCGACCTCGAGCGGCGCGATCTCTTTCTCGATGTGCTCGAAGAGCTGGGTCATCTGGTCTTCATCGCGGGCGTCGCAGCCGACGGCGATGGCCTGACCGCCCGCCTCTTCGATCTCCTTCACGAGTGGATCGAGCCCATCGGCGTTGCGCCGCGTGCACACGGCCACCAGGCCCTCGCGCGCGAAGCGCTTGGCGATGGCGCCGCCCGTGCTCTCGCCTGCGCCGATGATCAACGCGGCTCGCCGCTCTCCACCGGGGCCACCCTGCCCATCTTGTCCGCCCTGCTCTCCGGCGCCGCCCGGCGCAGCCGCGCTCAACGCAGCGCTTCTTCGACGAAGTCGAGGCGGTCGTTGCCGAAGAACATGTCGTCGCCGACGAAGATCGTGGGCGCGCCGAACACGCCGCGCTCGATCGCCTCGTCGGTGTTCTTCTTGAGCTGGTCCTTGATCGACGGGTCGCCGGTGCGCTCGAGCACGTGATCGGCGTCGAGCCCGGCACGCGCGATCACCGGCTTCAGCTGGTCGACCTCATTGGGGTCGATCTTCTCGGTCCACACCGCCTTGAAGATCGAGGCCTTGAGCTCGGGGAAGCCGCCCTCTTCCATCGCGACGAGCGCTGCGCGCAGCGGCAGAATCGTGCGCACGGGAAAGTGCGGGTTGGGCGCGAAGTCGAGGCCATAGCGCTTCAGCCAACGCGGCAGGTCCTGCGCCATGTAGGCGCCCTTCGCGGGCACGCTGCCCGGCGGCTTGTTGCCCGTGGCCACCATGACCGCACCGAGCACCATCGGCTTGTAGACGACCTCGGCGCCGGTGCGCTCGAGCAACCCGGGGATCTGCGAGTCGCAGAGGTAGGTGTACGGGCTCGCGAAGTCGAGGAAGTAGTCGAACGATTTGGCCACGGGCATCTCCAGGGCGCGCTTGGTGGACGAGTCGGCCGGCTTCGAGCCGATCCATGTGAGTTCTACAAACGAACTCGCATCGCCGAGTCTAGCCGCAGCCTCGAGCGGGGTGCCATGACCGAGCTCGCCGCAGTGCGCAGATTCACTCGCAAATATCTGTTTTAATTAATTTTTGTACCTATGCACCGGCGGCGAGAGAGGCGACGGAGGCCCCGCTGGCGCGGCGGCGCCGCAGCCACCACGCGGCGGCCCGCAGACCGACCAGGCCCAGCATCAGCGCCAGCGCGATCGTCTTCCACGCTGTCGGCTGCTCGGCGACGTTGCCCGCGTACGACACGACGTAGATGAACATCAGGTACCAGATGCCCGTGCGGTGGAGGCGCACCCAGCGCCGGCCGAGCGCGCGCTGGGACGCATCGTTCGAGGTCGCGGCCAAGAGCGCCGTGAGCACGAACCCGAAGCCACCCACGACGAGCGTCACCGCGTCGGGCAGCTCGCCCCCTTCGCCCCCCCAGCTCGCCATGATTGCCGCCGCGTGCGTCAGATGGATCATCGCCCAGCAGAGACCGACCCCGCGGCGCTCGCGCACGAGCCGACGGGTCCAAGGCGTGGCGCGCAGCCGCGCGATCGGGCCCGCCGCGAACAGCAGCACGAAGAACGGCAGGCCGGCCCGCACGAGCCAGCGGTTCACCACCGGGAGCGGATCGACGCCCTGGGGCGTCGCCTGCGCGATGCCGACCCAGACCGCGACACCGATCGCCAGGCCCGCAACCAGCCACCCCCCCACCGGCCAGCGACCGCGCGGGCGCGCCTCGGTGCGCACAGCTGCGCTCGCCTGAGCTCCCGACATCGCGGCTCTCCCTGCGTCGACTCGCCTTCGGTGGGCCACGTGCTCGCCGACGCGGGTGCGCCGGCGTCGAGATCGGGGCGAGGGGCGCGCCCGGCAATGGTACAGAGCCGCGCGGGATCGCCGCGCTCCGCCAGCTGCCCACGTCCGCCGCCCGATGTGCGGCGGCGAAGCGTGTGCTAGCTGAGCCTCATGCGCGTGTTCTTCATTCGCCACGGCGAGACGGCCTGGAACCGGGCGGGCCGGCTCCAGGGCCAGGCCGACTCACCGCTCACCCTGCGTGGGGTCGAGCTCTGCATCGCGTACGGCGACTTCTTGAAGTCGGCCCTCGCCGGTACAGATCCCCAGCGCATTGGATTCTACGCGAGCCCGATGGGACGCACGCGTCAGACGGCGAGCCTTCTCGCCGACGCCCTCGGCGTCTCGCTCGCGGCGTTCACGATCGATCCGCTGCTCGCCGAGCACGACGTCGGCCAGCTCGAAGGCCTCGACTGGCCCGAGATCGAGGCACGCCACGGCCTGACCCGCGAGGCCTGGCGCCAGTGGGAGACGAAGGCCCCCGGCGGCGAATCGAGACTCGACGTCCTCGCCCGGGCCCGGCGCTGGCTCGAAGAGGCCCGACCCCACGACACGATCGTGCTGGTCAGTCACGGTGGCTTCTCGCGCGCGTTTCGCACGGCCTGGCTCGGTCTGGGCGACGACGAGCGCCGCGCGCTCTCACGCCACGCGCACGGACGCATCTACGAGTTCGAGGGCGACGTCTGCACACCCCACGACGTCGTGCCCATCGAAGACGGGCAGGATTCGCCGCTCGGCTAGGCGCGCCGCGCGCTACTTCGCGAGCTCGGCCTCGATCTTCTTCTCGATCGCCCCGGGCTTGGTCGACGGTGCGAAGCGCTCGAGCACCCGACCGTCCTTGCTCACGAGGAACTTCGTGAAGTTCCACTTCACGTTGCGGCTGCCGAGCACGCCGGGCGCCGCGTTCTTCAGGTGCTCGAAGAGCGGATGCGCGTGCGCGCCGTTCACGTCGATCTTCTCGAAGAGCGGGAACGTCACGCCGTAGCGCACCTTGCAGAACTCCTGGATCTCGTCCGACCCGCCGGGCTCCTGTCCACCGAACTGGTTGCAGGGGAAGCCGAGCACGGCGAGGCCACGGTCGTGGTACTGCGCGTGCAGCTTCTCGAGCCCGTCGTACTGCGGGGTGAAGCCGCACTTGCTCGCGGTGTTCACGATCAGCATCACCTCGCCGCGGTGGTCGGCCAGCGTCGTGTCCTGGCCCTCGATCGTGCGCACGGGGTAGTCGTAGATCTCGTCGGCCATGGGGGTCTCCGGTCGGGTTGCCTGACCCCTTGAGGATGCCGCCGATGGCCCTTCGTTTCGAACGCGGCGCCTCGGCGGCCTCAGACCGCCCGAGCGCGCGTGCCGCCTGCGCCGAAGCCCCTTTTCTCGGCGCCCGACGAGCCGAGCACCGCCTCGGCGCAAGCGAGGATCGAGTCGAGGCTGCGCTCGACGTCGGCCTCGCGCGTCGCCCAGCACGACACGCTGATGCGCATGGCGCTCTGGCCCTGCCAATGCGTGGGTCCGCACCAGCACTCACCCGCGCGCTGGATCCGCTCGATCACCGCGGCGTTCTGTCGGGCGTCGCCGAAGCGCACGACCACCTGGTTCAGGACGACGTCGTTCAGCACGGTGTGGCCCGCGGCGCGCAACCCCTCGGCGAAGCGACGGGCGTGCGCGCAGCAGCGTTCGATCATCTCGGCGAGGCCGTCTCGCCCGAGACTGCGCAGTGCCGCGAAGACCTCGAGGCCGCGCGCCCGGCGCGAGGTTTCGAGGCCGGTTTGATACGGCTCGCGCGGAGCCGCCTCGGCCGGCGCTTCGGTCGAGGCGCCGGGCAGATACGCCGCGTCGAACGCCATCGCCGCACGCAGGGCCTCGGCATCGCGCACGAAGGCGATGCCGCAGTCGTACGGCACGTTCAGCCACTTGTGGCCGTCGGTCGCCCACGAGTCGGCGCAGTCGACGCCTTCGGTGAGCGCACGCAGGCGGGGCGAGGCCTGAGCCCAGAGCCCGAAAGCACCGTCGACGTGCAGCCAGCCATTGCGCGCGTCGACCCAGTCGCGCAGGCCGGCGACGGGATCGCACGCGCCGCTGTTCACGTTGCCCGCCTGGGCGCAGACGATGACCGGCCCCTCGACATCGGGCAGCCGCGCGAGATCGATGCGGCCCTCGGCATCGACGGCGAGCTCGACCGAGCGCGCCCGGCCGAGACCGAGCAGCCCGAGGCCCTTGCGCACGGTCGGGTGGCTCTCGGCGCTGGTCGCCACGGTGATCGGTGGCGCACCGATCAGGCCATCGCGCTCGACGTCGTGGCCGACGCGGGCGAGCACGCGATGACGCGCCGCCGCCAGGGCGCTGAAGTTCGCCATGGTCGCGCCGGTCGCGAACGTGCCCGCCACGCCGGGCGGCAGACCGAGCGCATCGCGCGTCCACTCGAGGGCCAGCTCTTCGATGGCCACCGCGCCGGGGCTCGACTGAAATGCGAACGCGTTCTGGTCCCAGGCCGCAGCCAGCCAGCTCGCCGCGACGGTCGCGGGCAGGCTGCCGCCATGGACCCAGCCGAAGAAGCGTGGCCCCGCGCTCGCCAGCGTCGCCGGCGCCACGACTCGATCGAGCTCGGCCAGCACCGCGCGAGGGTCGAGCGGCGCGCCGGGCAGCGGGCGGTCGGAGAAGGCGCGCAAGCGATCGACGGCCTCGCGCCCAGGCGCGACCGGGCGCTCGGCGAGCGCGGCGAGATACCGCGTCGCCCGAACGGCGGCGTCG
This sequence comes from Myxococcota bacterium, assembly GCA_965250285.1. GTDB lineage: Bacteria > Myxococcota_A > UBA9160 > UBA9160 > UBA4427 > CAYYSY01. The sequence goes on along the minus strand of OZ252299.1, from coordinate 5,332,519 downwards.
GCGAGCAGGGCCTGGTGGTCGAATCGCGGGTCGGGGCGGGGCATGGCCGATCCTCCCTCTCTGAAACGGCGGCACAGCAGAATGTGCTAGATAGGCGACTGATTGACTCGAAACAATCTGGGATTGTAACCATGACAATCTGGCAGCCCGAGATCGACGAGACCGGACCGGTCTACCTGGCGATCACCCGCGCCCTCGAGACCGACCTCGCCGAGGGCCGGCTCGCAGAGGGAGACCGGCTGCCGACTCACCGCGATCTGGCCGCCCGGCTCGGCGTCAACGTCGGCACCGTGAGCCGCGCCTACGCCGAGGCCCGCCGGCGCGGGCTCGTATCGGGGGAAGTCGGGCGCGGCACGTTCGTGCGCGCACCCCACCCGGCGCCCCTCGCCGTGCGGTCGCCCAGCGACGACGCGGGGCCGATCGACCTTTCGGTCAACGTGCCTCCGCCCGAGCCCCACGCCGGCTGGCGCGAGGCGCTGCGCGCACTCGCCGACGAGCCCGATCTCGAAACGCGCCTCGGCTACCGCGACCCGCGCGGCGATGTCCGGCTGCGCGAGGCGGGCACGCGCTGGCTCGCCGAGCTCGGCATCGACGTGTCGCCCGATCGACTGGTCGTGTGCGCCGGCGCGCAACACGCGATCTTCGCAGCGCTCGCCGCCACCGTCGGTCCCGGTGAGTCGGTCGTGTGCGAGCCACTCACGTATCCCGGTTTCGTCGGTGCGGCGCGCACGCTCGGCCTGCGCGTGCGGCCCGTCGAGAGCGACGAGCGCGGCATCGTGCCCCGGGCGCTCGAGGCGCTCTGCCTCGCCGAGCGACCCCGCCTGCTCTACTGCATGCCCGCGCTGCAGAACCCGACCGCCGCCGTCCTCGACGCCGAACGCCGCGAACAGATCGCCGAGCTGGCCGAGCGCTTCGATCTGACGATCGTGCGCGACGACATTCAGACGGGCATCGTGGACGATCCCCATCCCTGCTTCTCGACGCTCGTGCCCGGCCGCACGCTCTCGATCGTGTCGCTCTCGAAGAGCCTGGCGCCCGGGCTGCGCGTCGCGTTCCTCGCAGGCCCCGGCCTCGACCCCCGCCGCGCTCACGACGCGGTGTGGAGCTCAGTTTGGATGGCCTCACCCATCGGCGGAGAGGTCGCCTGCCGTTGGATCGAGTCGGGGCACGGCCGCGTGCTCGTGCGCCAGCTGCGCGAAGAGCTCGCCGCTCGCCATACCATCGTCGCGCGCGCACTCGACGGGATCCCGCACGTCACGCGGCCGGGCTCGCAGCACGTCTGGCTGCGCTTGCCCGCCCCGTGGCAGGCGGCGCGCTTCGCCAACGAGCTCGAGCGGCGAGGCGTGCGCGTGAGCCCGGCCGACGTGTTCCTCGCGACGCCGGGCGAGGCGCCGCCGGCCGTGCGGCTCTCGATCAGCGCGCCGCGCGGGCACGCCGCCCTCGAGCGCGCGCTTCGCGTCACCGCCGAGCTGTGGCGCGGGCCCCAGCTCGGGACGCTGGCGCGCGTGTAGCAGCGAACGCTCGACCGCCCATCGCTCGTTTCTCGACTGAGCCGGCAAGCTTTCTCGCAACGGCGCGAACGCGATCGCGCAGACGGCGCAGACGGCGCAGACGCATTTGCGCAGACGGCGGAGACGCGTTTGCGCACTAGACTTCTGCGTCGACCACCGATCCCGTCACCGGGCGTTGAACGCACGAGGAGTCGCATCATGGAGCCGCCGGTCCTTCCGCTGGGCGCGCGCGCAATGAACACCGTCGGTCGCGGCTTGCGCGCCGTCGGGTTTCCGCTCGGCCGCCTCGACGCCGAAGCACTGATCGAGAGCGCACAGAAGAAGACGGGCCTCGACGACTTCGGCGACGACGGGTTTCGCGTCGGGCTCGAGCGGCTGCTCGACAGCTGCGAACACGAGGCTTCGCTCACGCCGCTCGGCCGCATGATCGTGCAGCAGGAGGTCACCAGCTGCCTCGCCAATCGTCTCGAGGTGCGCGACTACTGGAAGCAGCACCCCGAGCTCGCCGAAGAGAAGGTCGAGCGCCCCATCTTCATCGTCGGCCAGGGCCGCACGGGCACCACGATCCTGCACGAGCTGCTCACGCTCGATCCGGCCAACCGCGTGCCGCTCACCTGGGAGGTCGAGCACCCGACACCGCCCCCCGAGACCGCGACGTACTACACAGACCCGCGCATCGAAGAGTCGCAGCTGCAGCTCGACCAGTCGGAGCGGTTGATCCCCGACTTCAAGCGCATCCACCGCATGGGCGGTGACCTGCCGCAAGAGTGCGTGCGCTTCACCGCCTACGAGTTCGCGAGCGTCATCTTCAGCGTCACGTGGCGATCGCCGAGCTACGCGCGCTGGTGCCTGCACGACGCCGACATGAAGAGCGTCTATCAGGCGCATCGCCGATTCTTGCAGCTGCTGCAGTCGAAGCATCACGGCGAACGCTGGGTGGTCAAGTCGCCCGCGCATCTCTGGTATCTGAACGACGTGATCGCCGAGTACCCCGAGGCGCGCTTCATCCAGACGCACCGCGACCCGCTCAAGGTGCTGTCATCGCTCACCAGCCTGCACGTCGTGCTGCGCAAGATGTGCAGTGATGCGATCGACGTGACCGACATCGCCGAAGAGTGGAGCGAGTACCTCGGCCTCGGCTACGAACGCGCCGTCGACTTTCGCGAGAGCGGCGCGGTGCCGAGCGACCGCTTCGTCGACCTGCAGTTTCGCGAGTTCCTCTCCGATCCGATCGGGGGCGTGCGTCGCATCTACGAGCAGTTCGGCATGGAGCTGCGCGAAGACGTCGCGGCGAAGATGAAGGACTACGTCGAGTCGAACCCCGACGACCGCGATGGCCGACACGTGCACCACTACAGCGAGCTCGGCCTCGACGCAGGCGCCGAGCGAGAGAAGGTGCGCCGCTACCAGGAGTACTTCGACGTGCCGTCCGAGAAGATCACCTGAGCGCCGGCGCTCAGTCTTCGCTCGCCTGGATCTCTTCGAGCTCGCGGCGGCGGGTCTCGGGGAAGAGCGGCAAGCTGAACACCGAGACGACCGTCATCAGCGACAGCACACCGATGACCAGACCCTGATCGTCGACGATGTTCATGAAATAGCCGAAGGCGAAGAGCCCGAGTGCGGCCCCGAGCGTCTCCATGAGCGACAAGAAGCCGCCCGCCGTGCCCCGATGCGAGGTCGGAAAGGTCTCGTTGGTCAGCGCGCGGATCATCACGCTCGAAGACATCGAGCCGAAGACCATGCCGATCCACGCGAATGGCGTCGCCCAGCCGGGGCCGAGGTAGAACGCGAAGACCCACATCGGATAGATGCCGAGCATCATCGCGGCAAGCAGGCGGCGACCGTAGAGATCGCCCATGCGTCCCGCCCACGGGCTCCCGACGACGCCGACGGCACCACAGATGATGAACATCGTCGAGTACTGCCACGGTTCCCAGCCGCGCACGTCGAGCACGAACTTGCCCGTGAACTGAAACGCCACCGCGGTCCCCATCACGCCCAGCATGCCGAGGCCGACGACACCGATCGCGTGACGCGGACGCGTCGTCGCCAGCATCAAGACCGGCTCGAGGGGGCCGAGCTTCGAGCGCCAGTCGGGCTCGGCGGCCCCGGCCGAGGTGCCCGACGCCCCCTTCGCGGCCTCGAATCGTTTCGTCTCGGGCAGACCACTCGCAATGCGACCGAGAAAGAAGACGGGCACGACGCCAAAGATGTAAAGCGCGCGCCATCCGTAGGGCAACACCTCGATCGCCGCGAAGATGAGCGCGCCGACACCGAAGCCGAGCGCCGCGACCGCGCCGAGCATCCCGATGCCCCAGCCGCGGTGCTCGGCCGGGAACTCCTCGGTGATGAACACGAAGGCCACCGCGGCCGCCGTCAACATGAACGAGCGCGACAGCACCTGGAACGCGACGAACCAGTACTGATCGGGACTAAACGCCGTCAGGAACGTGCCAGCGCTCATGCCCACGACCGAGATCATGAACATGCGCTTGCGACCGATGCGATCGGCGAACGGGATGATGAAGAACGCAGGCAGCGTGCCGAACCGGATCCAACCCGTGAACGTGCCTAGCTCGGCCTCGTTCAGCACGAAGTCATCGGCCAGATACTTGAGCACCGACGTCAGCAGCGACATGTCGTAGTTCTCGAAGAACATCGCCAGCGCGACGAACCCGAGCAGGCGCACGTGCTGCCGGCCGACGCCGATCGGAATGCGCCCGAGGAAGGGCAGGATCCACCACGGGTTCGGGATGCGCTCGCCCGGCGATTCGGGCTCGGGCGACGCGCCCTCGCTCACCGGGTTACGCCCCGGCCGTGGGGTCGGCGTAGACCGCCTCGTCGAGCTGCCCTTCGCGCTTCGCCACGATGCAGCTCACCGCGGCGTCGCCGGTGATGTTCACGGCCGTCCGGGCCATGTCGAGGATGCGATCGATGCCGATGATGAGGCCGATGGCCTCGACCGGCAGGTTCACCTGCCGCAGCACCATGGCGAGCATCACGAGCCCGACGCCGGGCACACCGGCCGTGCCGATCGAGGCGAGCGTCGCGGTCAGCACGACGCTCAGATAGCCCTGGAGCCCGATGTCGATGCCATAGACCTGAGCGATGAAGACCGTCGCCACGCCCTGCATGATCGCGGTGCCGTCCATGTTGACGGTGGCGCCGAGCGGGATCGTGAACGACGCGACCGAGTTGTCGACACCCAGCCGCTCCTCGGTGTTGCGCAGGGTCACCGGCAGCGTCGCCGCGCTGCTCGACGTACTGAAGGCCACGGTGATCGGTGCGCGCTGCTTCTTGAAGAAGACGAGCGGGTCGAGACCGCCGAAGATGCGCAGCAGCAGCGGATACGTGACCAGCATGTGCACGGCGAGCACGCCGAGTACGATGACGAAGTAGCCGAGCAGGTCATCGAAGATCGCGTAGCCCTGCTTCGCGAAGACGCGGGCGACGAGACAGAACACGCCGATCGGCGCGATCTGCATCAAGAGCGCGACCAGGCGCAGGATCACCTCATTGAGGTCGTCGAAGGTCTCCTTGAGCCGGCGGCCGGCTTCGCCCGAGACGTTGAGCGCGAGCCCGAACAGGATCGCGAACACGATGATCTGCAGCATGCGGCCTTCGGCCATCGCCTTGATCGGGTTCGTCGGGAAGATCTCGATGAGGGTCTGCGTCAGCGTCTGCTGCGGCTTGGGCGTGAAGTCGGGGATCGCCATCGGCACGTCGAAGCCGTCGCCCGGCTGAAGGACCACGGCCGCGGTGATCGCAAGGGTGATCGCGACCGCGGTGGTCAGCAGATAGAGCCCAAGAGTGCGCGCACCGACGCGGCCGAGCTTCGTGACGTCGTCCATCGCGGTGGTGCCGCTGATCAGCGAAACCAGCACGAGCGGCACCATCAGCAGCTTGAGGCTCGCGATGAAGACCGAGCCGCCCACGTGCAGGGTGCCGTCGACCAGGTCGCGCACCATCGTGCCGGTGCCGCCGACGAAGTGCAGGAACAGGCCGAACGCGATGCCCAACGCGAGGCCGATCATGATGCGCGTCGTCAGCGCACCGGCGCCCTGGAAGGCGCCGTCATCGCCGTTCGCTTCGTTGCTCAAGCCGATCCTCCGTGGGTCCGTTGTGCGGCAGGCGCGAGCGCGGGCAGCACGCACGCCCCGACGCGCAATGCGGAGCGCAGCCCGTTCGAACCAGAGCCCGCCGGGCCCCGTGTCGTTCCATCCGCGGGCCGAATCACGCCGACGCGATCCGCCGCAGGGCCTGCTCGAAGAGACCCACCGTCGTCGCGTGCAAGACGTCGCCGGTCGCCTTCGGCGCCTTGCCGGCGCAGGCCCGAGCGTGTGTGCCTTCGAGGATGATGCCGAGCTTGTAGCAGGCGAGCACCGCGTACCAGGCGATGGCGTCGACGTCGCGTTCGCTGCGCGCACGATAGTGCGCGACGAGCTCGTCGGGCGTCGCGAAGCCCGACCAGGGTTGGATGCCGATCTTGCCCGCTCCGCTGCCGTCTTCTTCGGGCCAGGTGGCGAGCAGCCAGCCGAGATCGAGCAGCGGGTCGCCGATCGTCGACAGCTCCCAGTCGACGATCGCCGCGAGGTCTCCGCCGTCGGGCCGGAACATCACATTCGAGAGATGAAAATCGCCGTGCAGAATGCCCGGCTCGAACGTCTCGGGGCGGTTCGCCTCGAGCCAGCGCGCGACGTCGTCGACGCCGGGGATGTCGGGCCCCTCATAGCCTTCGAACTCGCCATAGCTGTCGAGCTGCGCCTGCCAGCGCGCAACCTGTCGCTCGAGATAGCCGTCGGGCTTGCCGAAGTCGGCCAGGCCCGCGGCCTCGTGGTCGACGGCACCGAGGGCCGCGATGCCCTCGACCATCGAGAGGCCCATGCGATGGCGCACGGCCGCATCGCCGGCGTGCAGCGGCGGCAGGCCCTGGGTCGGGTTGAACCCGTCGACGGGCTCCATCAGATAGAAGGCGGCGCCGAGAACGTCGGTGTCGCCGCACGCCGCGATCAGCGGTGGATGCGGCACGTCACTGCCGGCAATCGCCGCAAGCACCCGCGCCTCGCGGCGCATCGTCTCGTCGCTGTTCTTGCGCTTGTGGGGCGGCGGGTGCCGCATCACGAAGGGGCGACCGCCCCGCTCGAAACGCAGCAGGATGTTCTGGGTGCCGCCGCCGAGCAGCTCGACCGACTCGATGTCGCCGCCCGCGAGCCCCTGGTCGTCCATCCACGCGGCGAGTCGATGAAGATCGACACCACCTGCATCGGCACCGGGGTCGCTGTCTCGGGTCACGGGGGCTCCAGGCGGGGTGGGCGGGGGCGCGCGGGATTCTACACGAGGCCGCGGCTGCCGGAGCGCGGCCTGCGAGGCCGTCGCCGCGTCATGACGTGCGCCTCGGCCCGAGCGGCGGCGACGCTCGGGCCACGCTGTGGCATGTTCGCGGGGTGGCTGAGCGACCCTCGAATCCTCGCCTCACGAGGGCGCTCGGCGCTGTCGTGCTCGTCGTCGTCGCGGTCGGCGTGCTGTGGATCGGCCATGAGCTCTGGATGAGCGATCGAGGCGGTTCGGGCGTCGACGCCGCCGAGGTGCGGCTCGATCTCGCCACCGCCCTGCGCTTCGGCACGGTGCGGGCGAACCCCGCCGGCGCGAAGCCGCGTCGCGAGGGCGAACGCATCACCCTGCCCCCCGGCTCGTCGGCCTCGTGGACGGTGCGCATCCCCGCCCCGCACGGCGGGTTCGCCGCGCTCGCCGTCGAAGGCGCCCTCGTCGCGAGCGGCGCGATGCTGCAGGTCGCGTCCGACGGCGGCCTGAAGCGCGAGGTTCGCCTCGCCGAGTGCGGCGCCCCCTGCCGCGTCCCCCTCGACGACTTCGCCGGCCGCGTCGCCCGCGTCACCGTACGCGCCCCGGCCCCGAGCCCGAGCCCGCTCGTGCTCGTCGCGCCGGTGATCTACGGCCCGCCTGCCCCACCGGCGGCCGAGCGCGGCGCGCAAGAGGTGCAGCCCCCCGTCATCGTCTATCTGATGGATACGCTGCGCGCCGACAAACTCGGCGCCTACGGCAACCCGAGCGGCCTCACCCCCGAGATCGACGGGTTCGCCGAGCAGGCGACCGTCTTCGAAGAGGCGATCGCCCAGGCCCCGTGGACGAAGCCTTCGGTCGCCTCGATCTTCACCGGCCTGTTCGCGCGCGTGCATCGCATCATGACCATGCAAGGCGTCCTGCCCGAATCGGCCGAGACCCTCGCCGAGCTCTTTCGCGACGACGGCTATGCCACGGCCGCCGTCGTGACCAACGGGCTCGTCGATGCCGACTTCGGCTTCGACCAGGGCTTCGATCACTTCGTGCGCGAAAAGGGGCGTGCGCCCGACGTCGAGGGCATCACCGGCTTTCGCGCCGACAAGCCCGCGATCGACAGCGACATCGCCCAGGCCGCGGTCTGGCCCTGGCTCGACGGGCTCGAGCCCGCGCAGCCGTTCCTCCTCTACGTGCACGTGCTCGACCCGCACACGCCGCACTTTCCGCCCGAGCCCTTCAAGAACCGCTTCGTGCCCGAGCTCGACCGCTTCGATCTCGGCAGCATGGAGTCGGTGCGGCAGATGGACGAGCAGGTGCGCCAGGGCCACGAGGTCGATCCCCGCGAACGCGCCCAGCTCGAGTCGCTCTACGAAGCCGAGATCGCGCACAACGACCATCAGTTCGGTCTCTTCCTCGACGAGCTACGCGCGCGCGGCCTCTACGACGGGGCCCTGATCGTGCTGGTCAGCGACCACGGCGAGGCGTTCTGGGAGCACGGCCAGCGCGGCCACGGCAAGACCCTGCACGAAGAGCTGCTGCAGGTGCCGCTCCTCACCAAGGCGCCCCATCAGCACGAGCCACGTCGCATCGAGTCGCTCGCGCAGCACGTCGATCTGCTGCCGACCCTGGCCGACTATGCCGGCGTCGACCTGCCGAGCGACCTGAACGGTCGCAGTCTGCGGCCGCTGATGGAGCTCGGCGATGGCGCCGTCGACGGCGAGCCTCCTGCGATCGGGGTCTCGGCCGGCCTCTTCGGAACGGCGATCCGTCAGGGGCGTTGGAAGCTCGTGAAGCGCAAGGGCGCCCAGAACCCGCTCGCGCTCTACGACCTCGAAGTCGACCCGGGCGAGACCCGCAGCGTCGCGCGCGAGCATCCGATCCTCGTTCGGTACCTGCTCGAGGAAGCTGCGCGCGTCGAAGCCGAGACGCTGCGCAACATGGCCGCGGACGAGCCCGAAGAGCGCGAGATCAGCGAAGACAAGGCCGATGAGCTGCGCGCGCTCGGCTACATCGAATAAGAGAACGATCGAGTAGACCACGGAATCGGGCCGGAACGCGAACCTGCGCCGTGGGATCCACCCCGCGTCGGTGCCGCCCGCGCCGACGGCACCGTCGACGGCGAAGCACTACGGTTCAGCGTCGCGAAGAGCACCGCACCGCATGCTGCGCAGGAGCGCCCGCCATGACGAGCCGCCGACTCGATCCCCAGACCGACTCGCCCCGACACCACGCTGCGTCGACCCACCGTCTCGTCGCCCTGGCGGCCGCGATCGCCCTGCTCTTGGCGTGCGTCGCGTGCGGCCAGCCCCTGCCCCCGCGCTCCGACGAGCCGAGCGACACCCCGATCTTCGCCGATGGCCCGCCGCCGCCCCACGTGCCGTGCGACCACCGAGATGCGCTGCGAAAGCCCTTCTTCGGCGACACCCACGTCCACACGTCGTACTCGTTCGATGCGAGCAGCCAGGATACGCGCAACGACCCCCACGACGCCTACCGCTTCGCGAAGGGCGAGCGACTCGGCCTGCAGCCCTACGACGCCGACGGCAACGCGCTGCGCACGATGCAGCTCGACCGTCCCCTCGACTTCGTCGCCGTCACCGACCATGCCGAGCTGCTCGGTGAGGTCGACGTGTGCATGCATCCCGATCGCGACGGCTACTCGAACTGGGTCTGCTGGCTGCACCGCAACTGGCCTTCGGTCGGCTTCCGCATGATCTCGGGGCGAACGCTCGTGCAGAAGACGCGCTGGGGCTTCTGCGGTGAGGAGGGCGTCGATTGCCTCGACCAGGCGAAGAAGGTCTGGGTCGAGATTCAGCGCGCGGCCGAGCAGGCGTACGACCGCAGCCCGGCCTGCACCTTCACGAGCTTCAACGCCTACGAGTGGACGGCCACCGTCGGCGAGGGCCAGAACCTGCACCGCAACGTGATCTTCTCGAGCCACTCGGTCCCCGATCGTGCGATCAGCTGGGTCGAGACGCAGTCGGCGGCCGAGCTCTGGGAGAAGCTCCAGGCCGAATGCCTCGACGGCGCCGAGGGGTGCGACGTCCTGACGATCCCGCACAACTCGAACCTGTCGGGGGGCCTGATGTTCGAGAGCGCCAAGGTCGATGCAGCCGGCGACAGCGGCCCCCCGGTCACCGAAGAAGAAGCGCGCCTGCGTCAGCGCTGGGAGCCGCTCGTCGAGATCATGCAGCACAAGGGCGACAGCGAGTGCGACATGCGCCCGGGTCGCAACGACGAGCAGTGCGCCTTCGAGAAGCTGCCCTACGACCGATTCGGCGCGAAGTTCTCGAGCTTCGGCACGACGCAGCAGCGCCCGCCCGCCAAGAGCTACGTGCGCGACGGCCTCGGCCGCGGCCTGCAGCAGCAGCAGTCGCTCGGCGTGAACGGGCTCAAGTTCGGCATCATCGGCGCCACCGACACCCATATCGCCGCCCCCGGTCTCACCAGCGAGAAGAACCACCCCGGCCACGGCGGGGCGGGCATGGGCCAGGGGGAGGGCCTCGCCGTGGGCTTCCCCGACGACCTCGAGTTCGGCCCGGGCGGTCTCTCGGTGCTCTGGGCCGAAGAGAACACCCGCGAGTCGCTCTTCGCCGCGATGACGCGCCGCGAGGCCTACGGCACGAGCGGCACGCGTCCGGTCGTGCGCCTCTTCGGAGGCTGGGGCTACGACGCCGAGCTCTGCGGCGACGCCGGCTTCGTCGAGACCGGCTACGCCGACGGCGTACCGATGGGGGGCGACCTCGCGGCGCGGCCCGACGCCGAGGCGACGCCGCGCTTCGCGTTCCGCGCACTGGGCGACGCGGGCACGCCGGGGGCACCGGGCACGCCCCTTCAGCGGCTGCAGATCATCAAGGTGTGGGTCGAAGACGGTGAAGTGAAAGAGAAGGTGTTCGACGTCGCCGGCAGCGAGAACGGCGCGAGCGTCGACCTCGACACCTGCGAACCGAAGGGGGCGGGGCACGCCGAGCTCTGTACCGTGTGGAGCGACCCCGAATTCGACCCGAGCGAGCCCGCGCTCTGGTACGGCCGCGTGCTCGAGAACCCGACCTGCCGCTGGAGCCAGTACGTGTGCAACGAAGCCGGCGTCGTCTGCAGTGACCCGTCGACGGTGCCCGAGGCGCTCGAGGCCTGCTGCACCGACGAGCACCGGGCGATGGCCAGCCAGCAGGAGCGCGCCTGGACCTCGCCGATCTGGTACACGCCCGCGAGCTGAAGCGGCTCTCACGGTGCAGGCGTCACTGCGAGGTGTCGCTCTCGTCGAGCTGAGACCGCGCTCGCGCATCCGCAACTCGGATTATTCGATCCGCAATTTCGCACCCCTCGACGCGATCTTGCTGGCGATCCCACGCTCTAAAGAGACATCGTCGCTGACCCGATATCGGGTGAACACCCGATGCGGCTCGCCCACGGGCGCGCCGCGCACGGCGAGAGATGGTCGAAACGTTCCTCCTGACAGTCGTCGGTGCCGCTTTCGTGGCGGCCGGCTCTCGGATCCTCGCGAGCGAGGGCGATCCCTCGATCCGCGCCTGGACCCTCGGTTGGCTCGCCTTCATCTCGTCGGCCCTGCTCGGCGGCGTCGCCGAAGACGCACCGGGTTCTTCGGCCCTCGTTCCTCTCTTCTTCGGCTACGTGCTGTCGAGCGTCGCCCCGCTCTGCTTCCTCTACGGGGTCTTCACCCTCGTTCGGTGGAAGCCGCCGGTCTGGGTCGCGCCGATGGGGGCGGTGATCATCGCGGCCCGCGCACTGACCGGTGTGCTCGGCGATTCGACCACGGCCGAGCTGCTCAGCATCCCCGTCGAGTCGGGGGCCCACCTCGGCGCCGCATACCTCGTGTGGCGATGGTCGCGGCACCTCGGCGGCACGGCCGATCAGATGGCCCTGGTGTCGGCCCACTTGATCATGGCGCTCGCCGAGGGCTTCATGGCAACGACCTGGATCATGGACTGGGATCGGCAGGCGTCGAAGCTGCTGATCAGCATCGGCACGGTCGCGCTCGCCGGCACACAGATCGTCGTCGTGCTGCGACTCAGCCGGGATCGCGTCGACGAGCTGATCAGCGATCGCGAGCGAGAGCTCGCTCTGCTGCGCGATCTCGCCCACCTCGGCACGCGGCACCTCGTGGGCCCGACCCTGCTCGAAGAGGCAGTCGGTCTTCTCTCGGGCCGCCTGCCCGTCGACTGGGTCGGCATCTGGCGCTGGTCGAACGCGAGCGGGCGCTGGGTGGCGAGCGATGCGAACGACCTGCCCCCCTACATCGACGTCGCTGTGCACCGGCACGTGCTGCGCGTCGAAGATCTCGCCGCGCAACCGGGCGGCGAAGCGGCGCCCAGCGTCGAAGATCTCGCGCGACGCTGCGACACGATCGACGATGACTGCTGTGCGCTGGTGCCGCTCGAGTGGCAGGGCAAGGTGCTCGGCGTATTCGGCGTCGGTCGCATCGACGGTCGACCGCTCGCCGACCACGTGTGCAGCGTGCTCGCGACGCTTGCGCGCGAGCTCTCGCTCTCGCTCAGCCATGTGTTGTCGATCCAGCAGCGCGACCGGGCCAACGTCGACCTGCTGCGCGAGCGGCGCAAGCTCGCCGCGGTGATCGAGACGGCGCCCATGGGCCTGCTGGTGACGACCGCGAATGGCCAGGTCGAGCTGATGAACACGAACGCCGCAGAGCACGTCGGCTGCAGCGACCCCGAGCGCTTCGTCGGCGGACCGCTCGAACGATTCATCGACGACGTGCTGCCGAAGGTCACCAACGCCGATGCGCTCGTCGAGTACATCCAGACGAACAGGACGGCCGACGGCGTCGTGCGCGACGTCGAGATCGAGTTGATGCGGCCCGACCTCGCCACCCTGCTGCTGTTCTCGAGCGCCGTGCACGACGAGCGGGGCGAGCTGACCGCGCGCATCTGGGCGTCTCGCGACGTGACGCACGAACGCGCGCTCGGCGACCAGCTGCGCCACGCCCAGAAGCTCGAGACGATCGGCACGCTCTCGGGCGGCATCGCCCACGACTTCAACAACCAGCTGGCCGTGATCCTCGGCAACGTCCGGTTCGCGCGGGACAGCGTCGGCGATGGCACCGGCCACAGCACAGATGTCGACGAGGCGCTCGAAGACGTCGAACGCGCCGCCGATCACTGTGCACAGCTCACGCGTTCGCTGCTGTCGTTCGCGCGCCGCGCGCCGGTGTCGCTCGATCGCGTCGCGCCGAACCGCATCGTACTCGAGCTGAACGACCTGCTGCGCCCGCTGATGCCGGCGTCGATCGCGCTCGAATGTCACGCGGCGCCGCGTTTGCCGGCCGTACTCGCCGACGGCGCTCAGCTGCAGCAGGTGATGGTCAACCTCGCCCTCAACGCACGCGATGCGATCGAAGGCGAGGGTTCGATCGAGATCCGCGCGGACGTGCGCGACGTCGACGTCGATCACGTGCGACGACGCGGGATGGGCCGCCCCGGCCGGCACCTGTACTTCGGCGTCTCCGACAGCGGCCACGGCCTCGACGCCGATACGGTCGAGCGCATCTTCGAGCCGTTCTACACGACGAAGCCCGTCGGACAGGGGACCGGGCTCGGCCTCGCGATCGTGCACGGCGTCGTGACCGCCCATGGCGGCTGGATCGACGTCGAGAGCGAGCTCGGTCGGGGCAGCCACTTTCACATCTACCTGCCGCTCGAGACCGACGACGACACGCGCGGTGGAGCCACCGACCCGAACGACGCCATCGCGCTCTCGACGGCCCACGCACAGCGCGAGCGCATCCTCGTGGCCGATGACGACGAAGCGGTGCGGACGGTGCTCGTTCGCGGCCTCGAGGCCAACGGGTTCGAAGTGATCACCGCGGGCGACGGCGACGAGGCGGTGAAGCGCTTTGCCGCCGAGCCGGGCGGCTTCGACGCCGTCCTGCTCGACTGGAGCATGCCGGGCCTCGAGGGGCCGGCCGCCGCCGAAGAGATCGCGCGCATCGCCCCCGACGTGCCGGTGATGATCGCCACGGGCCACGGCGCGCGCGAAACCGACAGCGGCATCGAGATCGTCGCGAAGCCCTTCGACCTCGCCTGGCTCGCCGCAAGGCTCCGAGCCCGCATCGAAGAGAACGCCTGACCCCACGCTCCCCCCTCCCACACCCACCGGTGTGGAGCGCCGCGCGTACCCCGAACGCGGGCCGCGCCGCTCGGGTTTTCGGGGGTGTCGCCCGCAAGTTGAAGGCGGGCTCCGTCCGCGCGAGCCCGTACGCCCCAGCCACACACGCCCCATCCCCGTACAGCCAGCCCGCCGTAATCTGAGGACGACACCCCCGAAAACCCGCCCCAGCACCCAATCCCCACCCCTCCTCGAAGCTACGCTCCATCCCCCCCGAGCATCCAACCCAGACCCAGACCCAGCCCCCCCAAGGAGCCCCACACGTGAAGCTCTACTACTTCCCGATCGCGCCGAACCCCACTCGAGTTCGCATCTACATGGGCGAGAAGGGCATCGACGACGTCGACATGGAGCTGGTCAGTCTGATGGAGGGCCAGCACAAGTCGGAGGCGCACCTGCAGCGGCACCCGCTGGGCAAGCTCCCCGTGCTCGAGTTCGACGACGGCACGTACGTCACCGAGTCGTCGGCGATCATCGAATACCTCGAGGAGCGCTACCCCGACCCGACCATGATCGGCACGACGCCCGAAGAGCGCGTTCGGGTGCGCGAGCTCGACCGGCTGGCCGATCTCGGGGTGCTGATCGCGTTCGCCCGCACGGTGCACGCGACGAACTCGCCGATGGGCCTCGAGCCGAAGCCTCAGGTGGCCGAGTCGGCCATGTCGTCGGTGCCCGACGTGCTCGCGGTGCTCGATCGCAAGCTCGAGTCGAGCGAGTTCCTCGGCGGCGAGCGTCCGTGCATCGCCGACTGCACGTTGCGCGCGGGCTATGGCTTCGCCGAGTTCGGTGGCATCGACGTGCCGACCGGCTTCTCGCAGATCGACCGCTGGCGAAAGGCGATGGACGCCCGGCCGAGCGTGCAGAACCTCTGACGCCGCGGCGTCGCCGCGCACGAACCGGGCGCGGCGAATCGCGCCGGGGCAGGCCCGGACCGGCCCTGCGCCCGCGCGCGCACCGTCCGCTACCCTGCCTGATCCGCACGCTGGAGACCGCGAGAGACGATGCCCAACGACGAGTGGACACTTCGACCAGGCCACCGCGCACCGACGCGCGGCCCGGTGGTCGTCTGCGTCATGGACGGGGTCGGCATCGGCCGGCAGGACGACAGCGATGCCGTCCACCTGGCTCACACGCCGAACCTCGACCGGCTCGCGGCCACGTGCCCGACGACGTCGCTCGTCGCGCACGGCCCAGCCGTCGGCATGCCGGGCGCGGGCGACATGGGCAACAGTGAGGTCGGGCACAACGCACTGGGCGCGGGCCGGATCTTCGACCAGGGCGCGAAGCTCGTGGCGAAGGCGATCGCCGACGGCTCGCTCTTCGACGGTGCCGTATGGCAGATGGTGATGGATCGCGCTCGGGGCAGCGGCGAGCCCGTGCACTTTCTGGGCCTGCTCTCCGACGGCAACGTGCACAGCCACATCGATCATCTCTTCGCGATGCTGCGGCGCTGTGACGCCGAGGGCGTGCCGAAGGTGCGCGTGCACGTGCTGCTCGACGGTCGCGACGTCGGCGAGACGACGAGCCTCGACTACGTCGACGCCCTCGAAGAGCTGCTCGAGCAGCTGTCGGGACAGCCCGGCCGTGACTACCGCATCGCTTCGGGCGGCGGCCGCATGGTCGTCACCATGGATCGCTACGAAGCCGATTGGGGCATGGTCGAAAAGGGATGGCGCACCCACGTCGAAGGCGACGCCCGCGCGTTCAAGAGCGCGCGCGAGGCGATCGAGACCTTCCGCGGCGAGACACCGGGCATCAGCGACCAGGTGCTGCCCCCGTTCGTGATCGTCGGCCCGGGGAGCGAGCCGGTCGGCCCGATCCGCGATGGCGCGAGCGTGGTGCTCTTCAACTTTCGCGGCGATCGCGCGATCGAGATCAGCCAGGCCTTCGAGAACGACGCCTTCGACGCGTTCGAACGCAAGCAGCGACCCGACGTGTTCTACGCGGGCATGATGCAGTACGACGGCGACCTGCAGTTGCCAGAGCACTTCCTCGTCGCGCCGCCGGCGATCGACCGCACGCTCGGCGAGTATCTCTCGCGCAACGGCGTCACTCAGCTCGCCATCAGCGAGACCCAGAAATTCGGTCACGTCACGTACTTCTGGAACGGCAACCGCAGCGGGCGCTTCGACGACGCCCTCGAGCGCTACGTCGAAATCGAGAGCGATATCCTGCCCTTCGAAGAGCGGCCGTGGATGAAGGCGGCCGAGATCACCGACGTGCTGATCGGCGAGCTCGAGAGCGGGCGACACCGACACGCACGCGTGAACTACGCCAACGGCGACATGGTCGGCCACACCGGCCACCTACCCGCGTCGGTTCAGGCGGTCGAGGCCGTCGATCTCCAGATCGGACGGCTGCTGCCGGCCATCGAGCGGCTCGACGGCGCGCTGATCGTGACCGCCGACCACGGCAATGCCGACTGCATGTTCGAGATCGACAAGAAGACCGGTGAGCCGGCCCGCGACACCGAAGGCCGCATCAAGCCGAAGACGAGCCACACCCTGAACGCGGTGCCGATGCACGTCTTTGCGCCGGGTCAATCTCTCACGCTCGACGCGAGCGTCGGCCAGCCGGGGCTCGCGCATGTCGCGGCGACGGTGCTCGATCTGCTCGGCTACGCCGCGCCCGACGACTACGCCCCATCGCTCATCGGCGAATGAGGCGACCCGGTCACGCCGCCCGCCACGGCGGAATCGAAACCGGGGCGGCCATGACGACAGGCCGCCCGCTCGAATCATCGAGGAGCACGCCATGCCCATCCCCCTCCACATCGTCTCGGGTTTTCTCGGTGCCGGCAAGACGACCGCGATCCGGCACCAGCTGCGGCTTCGTCGCGACCAGGCGAGCGACGAGCAGATCGCCGTCATCGTGAACGATTTCGGCGAAGCCGGCTTCGACGAAGCGGTGATCGAAGGCGAGTCGCCCTTCGAGATCACGAACATCCCCGGTGGCTGCGTCTGCTGCACGGCACCGGAGGGCTTCGTCAACGCGCTGGGCTCGATTCTCGCGCAGAAGCCCGACCGCATCCTGATCGAGCCGACCGGTCTCGCGCGACCGCAGGATCTGGTCGACACGATCCGCCGCGGACCCCACCGCGACGAGGTCGAGGTCGAGCCCGTCGTGGTGCTCGTCGACCCGAGGCGCCTCGCATCGCCGTCGCCCGAGGAGAAGGGGCTGATCGATGAGCAGGCCGAGGTCGCCGACGTGCTCGTCGCGAATCACGCCGACGTGTGTAGCGAGAGCGAGCTCGCCGCGTTCGATGCATGGGCCGCCGCACTCTGGCCCGCCCCCCTCGACACGCTGCACACGAGCCACGGCGCACTCTCGATGGAGCACATGACCTGGCCCGAAGGCGAGGGGCCGCGTCGGGCGCCGGCGAGCGACCCGCACGCACACGATCATCATCACGACCACGGCCATGATCACGATCACGCGCATGACCATGCACCGCACGGTTCGACCGATGGATTCGTCGCGCGCTCGCTCGCGTGGGCGCCCGATGTCGTGTTCGAACGCAGCCGAATCGAAGACGCGCTCGAGGCAGCCGCGAAGCAGGAGGGCGCGGGCCGACTGACCCGCGCCAAGGGTTTGTTCCGCACGCGCGAGGGCTTCTTGCGCGTCGAGTGGACGGCCGGCGTGACGAACGTCGCGTCGACGGCGCATCGCCGAGACAGTCGCGTCGATCTCATCGCCGCGGGCGACGGCCAGGCACTCATCGATGCGCTCGCGAGGTCGATCGAGGCCGCGATCCTCGACGAGACCGAGCTGCGCGCCCAGGCCAATCAGATCGAGTTCGTACTGCCCGACGAGAGCACCGCGGTGCTGCGCCGCGACGACGTGGCCGGGGTCGACGGCCAGATCGACGACGTCAGCGGTCTCTTTCCGAAGCGCACGGGCAGCGCGGCGCGCATGTCGGGCGTGCTCGAGCGCGTCGAAGCCCCCGACGACGGGTTCGCGGTCATCTGCGCCGCCGACGGGTTCGCCAGTGAGCCGGTGCCCCTGCATGCGCTGCGCGAGGGCGTGCTGCTGCACGGCGATGGCGGCGAGCCGCTCTCAGAGAAGAAGGGCGGCCCGTTTCGGCTGCTGATCCCCGACGACGTCCCCGAAGCGTCGGCCTGCGCCAACGTCAAGGCCGTCACGCGCATCGTCGTGCGCGCAGCCTAGAGCCCCGCGCGTGCAACCCGTGACCACGCCCGAGCGAGACCTCGTCCTCGTCGGCGGTGGACACGCCCACGTCCAGGTCATCAAGCAGTGGATGATGTCGCCCGTCGAGGGCGTCGCGCTGACGGTCGTACTCGACCGCGCCGAGGCGCTCTACTCGGGCATGGTGCCTGGCTTCGTCGCCGGTGACTTCGATGCGGCCGAGTGCACGATCGATCTCGTTCCGCTGGTGCGTCGCGCAGGCGGCAGCGTCGTGCTCTCGGCCGCCACCCGGATCGATCCAGTCGAGCGTCGCATCGAGCTCGAAGGGCGGCCCCCCATCGCCTTCGACGTCGCGAGCCTCGACGTCGGCTCGACCGTACGGGGGCTCGAGCTGAAAGGCGTCGAGCGGTTCGCGCTCGCGACCCGGCCGATCGGCCGTTTCGTCGAGCGGCTCGACGAGGCGGTGCGCTCCCTGCGCGAGCGATTCGAGGCAAACCCCGACGGCTCGCCTCAGCGCGTCGTCGTCGTCGGGGCCGGTGCCGCCGGCGTCGAGATCGCCTGCACGCTTCACGCACGGCTGGGCGATCTCGCGCGTCGCTTCGAATGGTCGCTGCTCTCGCCCGACGCGCAGCCAATGGGTGGGGCGAAGCCGTCGCTTCGCCGCGCCGTGCAGAAGGCGCTCGACGAGCGAGGCATCCGGTTCGTCCCGCGCTCGCAGGTGGTCGAGGTGCGACGCGACGCCGTTTCGACCGTGCGGCCGGCGTCGGCCCCGGCCGCCGCGTCGGGCGACCGCCACGATCATCCCGCCGATCTCGTCATCTGGGCGGCCGGCGGCGCCGCCCTGCCCGTCTGCACCTCGTCGCCGCTGCCCCTCGATGAGGCCGGCTTCGTCCGCGTGGGCGCCGATCTGCGCGTCGAAGGCAGCGACACGCTCTTTGCCGCCGGCGATTGTGCAGCATTCACGCCGCAGCGACTGCCCAAGGCGGGCGTGTATGCGGTGCGCCAGGGGCCGGTGCTCTCACGCAACCTGCGCGCCACGCTCGAAGGCCGAAGGCTCGAGCCCTATCGCCCGCAGCGCGACTTCCTGCATCTGCTCAACCTCGGCGATGGCCGTGCCATCGCCCACAGAAACGGTGTCAGCTTCGCGGGGCGCGCACCGTGGCGGCTCAAAGAGCGCATCGACCGGGCGTTCATGGAGAAGTTCCAGGTGCTCGACGGGGCGGGCCGCCCGAGCCCGAGCTTCCCCTCCATGCAGGGCGACGAGGCCGAGATGGAGTGCGGCGGGTGTGCGGCCAAGGTCGATCCGCGCTCGCTCGAGGCCGCCCTCGCCGAGCTCGCGGCCGCGCCCGACGATCCCTCGGTGTTGCTCGGACTCGACCGCCCCGACGATGCGGCGGCCTTGCAGCTGCCGGGTGGGGACGTGCTGCTCGCCACGGTCGACGGCTTTCGCGCCTTCGACGACGATCCGTGGCTCGTCGCGCGCGTCGCTGCGCAGAACGCGCTCTCGGACGTCTACGCCAAGGGCGGCACGCCGCGCCACGCGCTCGCGCTCGTCACCGTCGAACGCAGCACACCCGAACGCACCCGGCGGCGACTCGATCAGGTGCTCGCCGCGCTGCGCCACGAGCTCGATGCCGCCGGCGTCAGCCTCGTCGGCGGCCACACGACGGTCGGCCCCGAGCTGTTCGTCGGTCTCACCATCACCGGCACGATGCCGGGCGAGACGGCGCCGCTCGCCGTCGATCGACTGCGCCCGCACGATCGGCTCGTGCTGACGAAGCCGCTCGGCACGGGGGTCGTCCTCGCCGCCGACATGCGCGGGCTCGCGCCCGGGCACATCTGGCAGTCCACCGTCGACTCGATGCTGCGATCGAATGCCGACGCCGCCCGACTCGCGCTCGAACACGATGTCGCGGCGGCGACCGACGTGAGTGGATTCGGCCTGCTCGGTCATCTCGGCGAGATGCTCCAGGCGAGCCGGGTCGACGCGACGATCGACGTGGCCCAGGTGCCGGCCTTGCCCGGCGCCCTCGACTTCTTCGCGCGCGGTCTCCACAGCACCGCCCACGCCGCCAACGCCGAGGCGCGCCGTTTCACCGTGAAGGGTGAGCTCCCCGACGCGTCGACGATCGACCTGCTGATCGACCCTCAGACCTCGGGCGGCCTGCTCGTCGCCGTCGCCCCCAATGACGCCGATGCCTACGTCACCGCCCTCCACCAGGCTGGCGACCCGACCGCCCGCATCATCGGCCACATCCACCCCGGCCCAGGCCAAGCCCACCTCGCCTGACCCCTCCGACACCACCCCCCACAAGACGCGGCCAAAGGCCGCGGCGAGCCCTTCCGAACCAACTCCAGCAAGACGCGGCCAAAGGCCGCGGCGAGCCCTCCCCACCCCCAAACGATCCGTGGGGCCCCGCGCGCAAGCCGCTCGGCCGCCCGTCGTCGCATTTCGGGGGCGGCGCCCGCAATCGAAGGCGTGCCAGCCCGACCCACCCCCAACGGCACAAGCAAGACCGCCCGCCCCAAGAAAAACGGCACGCCGCAGTCTGAGGACGACGCCCCCGAAATGCGACCCGGCCTAGCTAAGCCCCCGCTCCCGCAACCCCCGCACCCCCGCGGCCGAAGCCCCCACAACCCCGTGCTCGGTAATCAACCCCGTCACCAGCCGCGCCGGCGTCACGTCGAACGCGTAGTTCGCGACCGGCGTCGATGCAGCGAAGCGCCGAACCCGATGCAGCTCGCCGGCCTCGTCGACGCCGACGCTGTCGCGCACCTCGTCGGGTGCGCGCTCCTCGATCGGGATCTCGGCGACCCCGTCCTTCATCGACCAGTCGATCGTGCTCGTCGGGAGTGCGGCATAGAAGGGCACGCCGTTGTCGAACGCGGCCAGCGCCTTCAGGTAGGTGCCGACCTTGTTGCAGACGTCGCCGTGGGCCGTGGTGCGATCGCTGCCGACGATGCACAGATCGACCTGTCCGTGCTGCATCAGGTGCCCGCCCGCGTTGTCGACGATGACCGTGTGCGCAACGCCCGCGTCGGCCAGCTCCCACGCCGTGAGTCGACTGCCCTGATCGAGCGGCCGCGTCTCGTCGACCCAGACATGAACGTCGATGCCTTCCTCGAAGGCCATGTAGATCGGGGCCAGCGCCGTGCCGTAGTCGAACGTCGCGAGCATGCCCGCGTTGCAATGGGTCAGCACGTGCACCGGCCCCGCCGATCGGCTCTCGGCCACCTTTCGAATCAGCTCGACGCCATGCCGCCCGATCGCTGCGCAGCGCGCACCCTCGTCATCGCAGATCCGATCGGCGAGCGCGTACGCGACGCCGGCGCGCGCATCGGGCGCCACGTCGGCCACCGCCTGGTTCGCCTGATCGAGCGCCCAGGCGAGATTGACGGCGGTCGGGCGCGTCGCCTGCAAGGTCGCCGTCGCCTCGGCCAGCGCTGCGTCGCTCGCGTCGGCATCGAGGGCCAGCGCGATCCCGTAAGCGGCGACCGCACCGATCAACGGTGCGCCCCGAACCTGCATCGAACGGATCGCCTCGGCGGCCGAAGCCAGATCTCCGAGCTCGACCCACACGACCTCGTGGGGCAGTCGGGTCTGATCGAGGATCTCGACGCGACCGGTCTCGGCATCGCGACGCAAGGGACGGCGCTGGGTCATCGTCGACGGCATCCTCTGTCTCGCGCGTCACGCGCACATCACACTCGCGCTGGCCGCGCTCACCACGCCCGCACCGCGCCCGCACCACGCCCCGCGCGGCGCATCACACGAGATCGGCGGGTGCACCGCAATGTATCATGGCTCTGCCACCGGGAGCCCTTGAGCCATGAGCGATGCGCCCATCTATGCAACCCACGATGGAGAGCCGGCGCCGGTCGCGCTCGTGACGGGCGCTTCGTCGGGGATCGGTCGCGCCACCGCGCTTCGGCTGGCACACCGCGGCTACCGCGTCGCCGTCACCGCGCGACGCGAAGACCGGCTCGAAGCTCTCGCCGAGGAGGGGCGCACCTTCAACGCCGACGTCTGCGTGCTGCCGGGCGACCTCGCCGACCCGGCCTTCGCCGCATCGCTCCCCGAGATGGTCGTCGAGGAAGGCGGCCGCCTCGACGTGGTCGTGAACAACGCAGCCATCCCCATGCACAAACAGATCTTCGAGACGACGCCCGGCGACGTCGACCGCGCCATCGCGGTGAACTTCACGTCGATGGCCACGATCACGCTGCGCGCGATTCCGATCTTCCTGCGCCAGGGCGGGGGCACGATCGTGAATGTCTCATCGATCGCTGCGAAGGTCGTCCCGACCCACGAGTCGGTCTACGCCGCGTCGAAGGCCGCGATGAACGCGTTCACAGAGGGGCTCTGGAACGATCTGCACGAGACCGACATTCACGTCGGCCTGGTCCACCCGGGGCCGATCGACACCGAGATCTGGTCGAAGCTCGACCAGCCCGGGCACTACTCGGGCCGGCTCTATCCGCCCGAGGCGGTTGCCGAGGGCGTGCTCGACGTCATCGAAAAGGGCAAGCGTGAAGTCACGATCCCGCGGCGCAACCCGGCCCTCGTGGCGGCGCGGCTGCTGCGCGCGCTCTGGCCATCGATGCTGCGGCGAGGGGTCCGAGCGCAAGATCCGGTCACGAAGGAGATGGTGGCCACCGCGCGCGAACGCGCCCAACGCGACGCGCCAGTCGACCCCGACTGAGCTACCCGGCTTCGGCCCCTGCGCGCAGCTGCACCATGAAGCGCATCATCACGTCCATCACGATCACGCCCTGTTGGTTCTCGAGGCACGTCCGGCACGCGACGATGCCGATCGAAGGGCGCGACTTCGAGACGCGCTTCTCAGTGCACTCGCTCGTGAGCGTCAGCGTGTCGCCGGGTCGCACCGGCTCGGGAAATCTCAGCGAATCGGCACCCAGGTTCGCGACCACCGCCGACTTCTCGATGTTCTGCGCATTGATCAGACCGGTCAGCGCGAACGTGTGGCACGACGACGCGGTCAGTCCACCGAAGATCGAGGCCTCGGCTGCCGCCTCGTCGATGTGAAACGGCTGTGGATCGAACTTGCGCGCGAAGTCGACGATCTCCTCCTTCGAGAGCGTGACCGAGCCCATCCGACGCTTCGCGCCGATCTCGTAGTCTTCGTAGTAGATCACGCGATGTCTCCGATTGATTCGGTTAGATCGACGCGCCCGCGCGGGCGCCCTCTTCGATGGCCTTGCGGATCAAGCCGAGACCGGTGCAGTCACCGACGGCGATGACGTCGGGGGCGCTGCCCTTGAGCGCGTCGAAGAGCGTGGTGTCGGGTGCGGGCTCGCCCGCCACGATCACCGAGTCGGCTTCAATCTGCGCGCCGCCCTCGAGCCGAACCACGCCGCGCTCGATCCGTGCGACGTGGGTCTGCGTGTGCACCGTCACGCCGAGTCTGTCGAGCCGCTCCATGTGCTCGGTCCGGCGCTTGAGCCCGACCTCGTGCGCGATGTCTGAACCGGCTTCGATCACGCTCACGCGACGCCCGAGCTCGGCCAGCCACTCGGCGAGCTCGGTCGCGGCGAGATCGCCCCCCACGATCACGACGCGGTGACCGAGCGGCAGCCACCACCGGGCGAGGGCGCGCCACCGGGCGGGGGTCATCCAACGCTGCAGCCGCGCCCCGAGCAGCGCGAGCCCGGCACGTTGCCACCCGGGCAGCTTCTTCGCGGCCGCATCGGAGACGCGCCCCGCGATCAGCTCGCGCAGCAACGGGCCGGTCCAGACGTGATCGGCGTCGGCCCCCTCGATCCGCGCGGCGACCACCTGGCCGCCGGTGGCCACGATGACGGCGTCGGGCGCGAGGCGCGCCACCGAGGCCGCATCGAGGTGCTCTTCGAGGTGCACCTCGACACCCGCCCGTGCGACGTCGGCACACAGGAAGTCGAGCAGCGGTGTGTTGTCGGGGTGCACCGTCGAGGCCATCACGAGCGAGCCGCCGAGGGCGGCGCCGCGCTCGAAGAGCGAGACGCGATGCCCACGGCGCGCCGCGACACGAGCCGCTTCGAGGCCGCCGGGACCGCCGCCGACGACGATCACCCGCTTCGATTCGCTCACCGGTTCGAGCGAGATCTCGGCCTCGCGACCCGTGCGCGCGTTGACGGCGCAGCTCATGCGGCCGGTCTCCATCGACTCGATGCAGTTCTGGCAAGAGATGCAGCGGCGAATCTCGCGGGCGCGCCCAGACTCGAGCTTGGTGACGATCTCGGCGTCGGCGAGCAGCGGACGCGCCATGGCGATCAGATCCGCACGGCCCTCGGTGAGGATCCGTTCGGCGAGATCGGGATCGTGGATGCGCCCGACCGCGATCACGGGCACGTCGACGACCTGCTTGACCGCCTCTGCCGCACCCACATTGTGCGCCGGTGCATAGTGCGAGCCCGTCACCATCTGGCTCGTCAGGGGGTCGATCACGCCGCCGCTCACATGAAACGCATCGACCCCGGCCTCGACGAGCGACGGGGCGATGGCCTGGGTGTCGGCGATGCCCCGGCCACCGGGCACCCGTTCGTAGCCCGAGATGCGGAGCGTGATCGGAAAGTCGCGCCCGACCGCACCGGCCAACGCGTGCAGCACCTCGATGATCAGCCGCGTGCGGCCCTCGGCCGTCTGGCCGGTGTAGGCGTCGGACCGGCGATTGCGCGTCGGCGTGAGGAACGAGCCCAGCAACATGTAGCCATGGGCCGCGTGCAGCTCGATGCCGTCGTAGCCCGCCTCGCGCACACGTAGCGCGGCCTTTGCGTACGTATCGACGATGGCCGGGATCTCGTCGGCATCGAGCTCACGCGACGGAATGCCGGTGAGGTACGACGGGATCACCGAAGGGCCGACGTTCGGCGTGTTCGAGAGGTAGGGCGCGAGCCCGTCCGGCCCCGGGTGCACGAGCTGGGGCTGGATCTTCGCGCCGTGTGCGTGCACCCGCTCGGTCAGTGCGCGATGCGCCTCGATCACCTCGTCGCGACCGAAGTCGATCGAGTTCGGCACCTCTCGATGTGCGGCATCGACCGTGCAGGCGCCCAGCGTGATCAGCCCGACACCGCCCCGGGCGCGCTCTTCGAAGTACGCGATGCTCCGATCGGACGGTTGTCCGTCACGCGTCGCGTAGCAGGTCTCCATCGGCGACATCACGACGCGGTTGCGCAGCGCCATCGAGCCGATGCGAGCGGGCGAGAGCAGACGGGTGTACCCGCTCACGGGCAGGGCTCCATTCGAGCCGCGGAGCGCCCCGCGAGTCGGCCAAAGAAGCTGCCGTCGCCGATCGACAGACCGCTCGCGTAGTTGCGCCCCTCGCGGCAGAGACCGGCCGTACAGCGGCCCGCTGCGAACAGACCCGGCACGGCGCGGCCGGCGTGGTCGAGCACCTCGCCCGTCGCCGCCACCGAGAGCCCACCCAGGGTGAACACGCCGAAGATCGAGCCGCTCGTGCTGCAGTCGAGCGCGCCGAAGGGCGGGTCGACGAGCGGCTTCAGGTATCTCGGCGCCTTGTGAAAGAGCGGGTCGCGGCCCGTCGCCGCGTGCGCGTTGTACCCGTGCATGGTCTGCACGAGCGCACCCTCGGGCAGCTCGAGCGCTCGCTCGAGGGCCTCCCAGCTCTCTTCGACGGCTGCGATGCGGTGCATCGCCTGGGTTTGACCGTGGATCTCGTCGTCGACGATCAGCCACGCGCGGCCCTCGGCGCGGGTGACGATCGCATCACTGGTGCGACCGAGATACGAGTCTTCGTTGACGAATCGTTGGCCGTTCGCATCGACGAGCACACCCTTCAGGTGCGAAGCGGGTGGGTAGTACGCGTTGAGAACGAGGCCCTCGGCCATGTTGACCGTCTCGCCCCCGGCCGCCGCGCCCATGTTGATCCCCGAGCCATCGTCACCCTCGGTGCCGACCTTGTAGTTGCACTGAAGCAGCTGCGGCGCGTGCTTCGCGAGCATCTCGTCGTTGAAGACGAACCCTCCCGTCGCGAGCACCACGCCCCGGCGCGCGCCCACGAAGAAGGGCGTGCCCTCGCGGCGACCGGCGACGCCCACGATGCGTCCGCCGTCGTCGACGACCAGCCGCTCGACTCGGCACTCGTTCACGACGCGGGCACCGGCCTCCCGCACGCCCGCGAGCACGGCCTCCATCAAGAGACCGCCGGCCTCCCCTTCTCGTGCGGGCTTGTGGCCGCGCGGCACGGGGCGGGTCTGTGCGTTGTGAGGCCACGCCTCCTCGTTGCCGCTGAACGTCAGGCAGTCGTCGGTGAACGGATGCGTCGTCTTCTCTTCGATGAACGTGGGCTTGAACTCGACGCCGAGCGCGCGGAACCAGTCGAAGTGCTCGAGGCTCCCTTCGCAGTAGAGGCGCACGCGCTCGGGGTCGGCCTGGGCGCCCGCGGCGAGCTCGACGAAGGCCTTCATGTCTTCGACGCTGTCCTCGAAGCCGCAGGCCTTCTGGATCTCGGTTCCACCACCGAAGTAGGTGATGCCCGTCGAGAGCGAGGTCGCCCCACCTCCCCGCGTCATGCGCTCGAGCACGACGGTATCGGCGCCCGCCCGTGCCGCTTCGATCGCCGCCGCACCGCCCGCGATGCCCTCGCCGACGACGACGACGTCGTGCTCGGCGTCCCAGCGTTCGACTTCGCGTCGCGCGAGTGGACGAAAGTCGGCGCTGTTCATGAGACGCCCGGCGCGCAGAACGAGCGCTTCACCTGCTCGGTCACGTCTTCGAGCACGTCGGCGGCGGGTCGCTTCATGCCACCCTCGAGCCAGTAGGCGAGCTGCACCTGGTACACCGCGATCATCATTCGCGCGACCAGCTCGGGCTCGGCGGCGATGAACGAGCCCGCCTCCACACAGTTGGCGACCGAGCGTTTCATCAGCTCGAGACCCCGTCGGCGCGCGCGGCTGCGGCTTCCGCCGCGCGCCGCGGTCTCGGCGCTCCACGCGAGGCCTTCATTGAGTTCCATGCGCAGAAAGTCGGGGTGCTCGATGAAGTACTCGACCGTCGCCCGCACGCCGGCCAGCAGACGCTCGAGCGGCGGCTCGTCTTCGTCGAAGCACTCGAGTCCGCGCCGCAGCAGCTCGGCATCGGCGGCCTCGTGCACCGCCGAGAAGATCTTCGCCTTGCCCGGAAACACGCTGTAGACGGTGCCCATCGAAAGACCCGACTCGCTGGCGATGTGCTCCATCTTCGTGTCGTCGTAGCCCCGCTCGGCGAAGGCGCGCTCGGCCCCCTCGATGATCAGCTGGCGGTAGAGCTCGCGCCGCGCCTCGACGACCCGACTCTTGCGCTTGGCCGGCGCCTTCTTGGCGCCCGCGCGCCCTCCACCTCGACGACTTCTTGCTGCCACGGCGCCTCCAACCACGATTCACGAGTCGCAGTATAAAAATTTGAAATGACCATTTCAATATTTTACGCTGCCATCGATGCAGTTCTCGATCGCCCTCGCATTCAATGCGCCCGATCAGTGGATCCCCCTCGCCCGGGCCGCCGACGAGGCCGGCTTCCACAGCGTGGTGGTGTCGGATCACCTGATCTACCCGGCCGATCTGAAGACGCCGTATCCCTACACGTCGAGCGGGGAGCCGCGCTGGGATCGCGACACCGCGTGGCCCGATCCGATGATCGCCGCCGGCGCCATCGCCGCCGCCACCGAGCGTCTGCACGTGTTGACGAGCATCTACCTGATGAGTCTGCGTCACCCGGTCGTCGCGGCGAAAGAGATCGCCACCGTCGATATCCTGGCGGGCGGGCGGCTCATTCTCGGCCTCGGTGCGGGCTGGATGCGCGAGGAGTTCGATCTGCTCGGCGTGCCGTTCGAACAACGCGGCCGGCGGCTCGAGGAGTGCATCGAGATCGTCCGGCAGCTGCACGCCGGGGGCGATGTCGAGCATCACGGCGAGTTCTACGACTTCGAGCCGCTTCGAATCAGCCCCGTCCCCACCCGGCCCGTTCCGATGTGGGGCGGAGGCACGTCGGAGCGGGCCATGCGCCGCGCGGCGACGCGTCTCGACGGGTGGGTGAGCGAGATCAATACGCGCGACGAGATCCGCGAGGCGGCTCGCAAGATGCAGGGCTGGCGCGCCGAGAGCGACCGGGCCGATCGACCCTTCGGCATCAGCGCGGCGCTGCGAGACGGCTTCACCCGCGATCACTACCGCGAGATGGAGGACGTCGGCGTGACGCACCTGACCACCGTGCCGTGGCTCATGTACGGCATCACCGAGGACGACGTCGACCGGAAGATCGACGCGATTCGGCGCTTTGCCGACGAGTTCATCCACACCGCGTGACACCAGGAGAGCCGCCATGGCCGCCGCGACCCCCCTCTCGAAGGATCTGGCGCCGCCCCGCGTATCGGGCGGCTGGCCGCTGATCGGCCACCTGCTCGAGCTGCGGCGCGACCCGCTCGCCTTCATGCAGCGCGTGCGCGACGAGTGCGGCGAGGTCGGTGAGTTCAACCTCGCCGGCAACGAGATCGTCCTGCTGACGGGCAACGACGCTCAGGAGGCGTTCTTTCGAGCGCCCGACGAGCAACTCGACCAGGCCGCGGCCTATCCCTTCATGAAGCCGGTCTTCGGCGAGGGGGTCGTATTCGATGCGACCCCCGAGCAGCGCAAGCAGGCGATGCGCAACCAGTCTCTGCGCGACAAGTTCATGCGCGGACACGCCGAGCACATCGCCGCCGAGACCGAGGCCATGATCGAGCGCTGGGGCGAATCGGGCGAGATCGATGCCCTCGACTTCTTCTCGGAGCTCACGCTCTATACGTCGAGCACGTGCCTCGTCGGCAAGCAGTTTCGCGACGAGCTGAGCGCCGACTACGTGCCGCTCTTCTACGACCTCGAGCGCGGCACCGATGCACTCGCCTACGTGAACCCCTACCTGCCGCTCCCGGCCCTGCGAGCCCGGGACCGCGCGCGACACGCGATCGTCGCGAAGATCGAAGCGATCTTCGAGCGGCGCGACCGCGAAGGCGGTGAATACAGCGATCTGTTCCACATCCTCCGCGGCGTGAAGGACGGCGACGGCAACCCGCGATACACGCCGGCTCAGATCACCGGCATGTTCATCTCGCTGATGTTCGCAGGGCACCACACCTCGTCGGCCGTGGCCTCGTGGACGATGCTCGATCTGCTGATGCATCCCGACTGGATCCAGCGGGTGACCAGCGAGCTCGACGCGATCTACGCCGATGGACGTGATGTGTCGTTTCAGGCGCTGCGCGAGATCCCTTCGCTCGAGTGTGCGATCAAGGAATCTCTGCGGCTTCATCCGCCGCTCACGATCCTGATGCGCAAGGTGATGCACGACTTTCGCTTCGGCGACTACGTGATCCCGGCCGGCAAGACCGTGGCCACGTCGACCGTGGTCTCACATCGGCTGCCCGAGCACTTCCCCGACCCCGACACGTACGACCCCGAGCGCTACCTGGGCGACCGAGCCGAAGATCGGCAGCCCTTCGCCTGGATCCCGTTCGGCGCCGGCCGACACAAGTGCGTCGGCGCGGCCTTCGCGTTGATGCAGCTCAAGGCGATCTTCTCGATCGTGCTGCGCAACTACGAGTTCGAACTCTCGCAGCCGCTATCGAGCTACGGCAACGACCTCTCGAAGATGGTCGTCGCGGTCAGGCAGCCGTGCATGCTTCGGTATCGACGGCGCACCGCATCGACGGCCCCTGCGGCCACCACCGGGTTCGCCGACTCGGTCTCGCCCGCGAAGCCGTACCGCGTGTGCGTCGACCTCGACCTCTGCCAGGGGCATGCGGTCTGCATGGGCGAGGCGCCCGAGGTGTTCGACATCGAGCGCGTGAACGACGAAGACAAAGTCGCGCTGATCGAAGAAGAACCCACCGCCGAGCTGCGCGCCAAGGTCGAGCGCGCCGTGAAGTACTGCCCGACCCAGGCGCTCCGCCTCGAGGATCTCGCCGACTAGATCGAGTTCGCTAAGCCGATTGGCGCGTGGCCGGTCGATCGAGTCGATGCTCGAGCCGCCACATCGCAGCCTCGAGCGCTTCGTCCGTCGTCGGGCCGGTCTCTTCGACGACGATCAGCTCGCCATCGGCCAGACGGGCCCGAACGCGGCAGCGCAGCTGATGACGACTGGTCTGGCGCGCGCCGTGCGTCGGCGGATCGAAGCGCGCGAGCACGACTTCGACCTGTGAGATCCCCGCAGCCCGTCGGCCGACCACCAGACGGATGCGGCGCTCGACGGAGCCCGGCCGAAGCGAGTCTGCGCCCACGGGCATCCCGATGACTCGGACTCTCATGCACTCATCTCCCATTCGAATCGATGATTGTTATCTTCGCTTCGTAAATCTCGATGGAGGAACGGGGCATCGAGTGGCTCAACTACCACCATCTCCTCTACTTCTACACGGTGGCCCGTGAGGGCAGCGTGACGCGTGCCGCCGAGGTGCTGCGCCTCGCGCAGCCCACACTCAGCGGTCAGATCCGCAAGCTCGAGGACTCGCTCGGCGAGAAGCTCTTCATGCGCGACGGCCGCAACCTCGTCCTCACCGAGTCGGGGCAGCTCGTCTACCGCTACGCCGATGAGATCTTCTCGACGGGGCGTGAGATGATGGACGCCCTGCGCGGGCGACCGACCAACCGCCCGTCGAAGTTGATCGTCGGCATCGCCGACGCAGTGCCGAAGCTGGTCGCCTACAACCTGCTCGACATCGCACTCAAGCTCGACGAGCCCGTGCAGCTCGTGCTGCACGAAGGCAAGACCGACGACCTCATCGCCGCGTTGGCGCAACAGACGTACGACATGGTGTTGGCCGACGTGCCCTTTCGCGGCCAGGTGCGCGTCAAGGCCTACAACCACAGCCTCGGCGACTGCGGCATCGGCTTCTTCGCGTCGCCCGCCCTCGCTCGCAAGTACCGGCGCCGGTTCCCCGAGAGCCTGAACGGCGCGCCGATGCTCCTGCCGACATCGAACGTGGCCCTTCGTCACTCGCTCGACGAGTGGCTCGCCAAGCTGGACGTGCGTCCCCACATCGTGGGCGAGATCGAAGACTCGGCCCTCATGAAGGTGTTCGGCGCTCATGAAGCCGGCATCTTCGCCTCGCCGATCGTCGTCGCCGACGAGGTCCGAAGGACGCATGGCGTGCAGCTCGTCGGCGAGACCGAAGAGGTGCGTGAGTACCTCTATGCGGTGACCGTCGAGCGCCGCATCATGCACCCGGCCGTGGCCGCCGTCGTCGAAGCGGCCGCCGAGCTGGGTCTGCTCTAGACCGGCATCGAGACCCGATCCGCGGCCCGACGACGGCCCACGGCGATTCGGCGGGGTGCCCGTCGAACCGGGGCTTCGATCCGCTCGCTCAGGCCGCAACGCATGCCTCGCTCGACTGCTCCGTCGGCGCAAAGAGCGCCACCTCGAGCCGATCGGCCGCGCCCTGGATCGCGGCGAAGGCTTCGCGGTCGATGCCCGTCGCCGAGAGGGTCGATCCGTCGGAGCGCCAGGCGTCGAGCCGACAGCTCACGCGCCCGTCGGGGCGACGGGAGAGTCCGACCGCGACGTGCTCGACCGAAGGCTCGGCGCGCCAGATCGCGAACCGGATCGTCGTGTCGATGAACGACTCCATCCAGTGACTCACGTAGAACTCGCCTGAACTGATGGTCGACTCCATGGCCGTAGCCTCCTCACCTTGCAATATCGGCGAACCTTCCCGATTCGAAAAATAGAAAATGTGTCGTCTTTTCTTCGCTGGTCTCTATGATTCAGGGGCCGCCGCGGGCGCGCTGACGTCACCGACGAACGTTCGCGCCGACGCCGCCTCGTAGTCGGCGAGCGCCTCGAAGTAGTCGGCCTGTGCCTCGATCAACAGCAGCGCGGCCGAAGCCGCCTGCAGCTCACGGATGTTGACGTCGATCAGGTTGCTCGTACCGAGCGACAGCTTCCGCTCTTCGGCGACACGAAGCCGCTCGGCCAACGCGACGTTGTGTCGCGCAGATCGAGTCTGGTCGTACGCTGCGCCGATGCTTGCGACGGCCTTCTGCACCTCGACCCCGATCTTCTCGCGTTCGAGCTGCAACCGGCGCTCGGTCTGGGACGACTTGATGCGAGCGACGGCGAGCCGTCCGCGGGCTTCGCGCCGCTGCAAGGGCCATTCGACCCGCAGCATCGCCTTCACCTCGGTCTCGGCACGCGGGGCGGCCGAGAGACTGCCGCTCGTATCGATGCCGGGTACCGCCCCACCAAAGTCGCGCGACGCCTCGACCTTCAGGTCGACCTCGGGCAGCACATCGTTACGCGCCAGCGAGGCGTCGACGCCGAGACGATCGATCTCGAGCAGGAGACGACGAATCGCCGGGTGACGCGCCTGCGCCGCCTCGAGGTCGATCTCGACCGCGTCGCGATCGAGCGCCTCCTCTTCGGGGAAGGTCGCGGGCAGGTAGCTGCGATCGACGACGACGGGCGCACCCGCGGCGTCGCGCAGATACAGCGACAGCGTGGCCATGGCCTGCTCGAAGTCTCGCTCGGCCCCTCGTAGGCGAAGTTGTCGGTCGACGATGAGGCGCTCGTTGTCGACCAGGTCGATCTCGGCCTCGGCGCCGCGGCGCACACGACCTTCGATCTGCCCCTGGCGATCGACGGCGACCTCGAGCAGGCGCTCGGCCACGTCGAGCACCAGACCTCGAGAAACCCACTGCCAGTAGGCCCGCGCCGCATCGCGGCGCACCGAGAGACGCTGAATCGCCACGTCGGGCTCGACCTGGTCGAGGTTGATGCGACTCCGCCGAATCCCCGCGCGGACGGAGTCGATCGGGCCACCGCGCAGCAGCGGCACTTCTAGACCGCCGCGAATCTCACCCGACTCGTCCGTCAGCTCACCGCCCAGGTACGAGGGGTAGTCACCCCCGCCGTATCGATACCCACCGAAGAAGCGCGTGCCCCAGAGCGCAGTCGGCTGCTCGAGCTCGACGTCGCCGCCGATGTTCTCGTAGAAGCCGACCGGGCGGGCCTCGCCCTCGAGCCCCAGGCGCGTATCGAACCCGCCGCGACTCGATCGAAGCTGCTCGGCGCGCACGCCGCGCTCGAGCTCGGCGACGACGAGGGCTGGGAAGTGGACATCGGCCGAGCCGAGGACGGTATCGAGGTCGAGGGGCTCGATGCCCGTCGGTGTCGAAGCCGAACTCGGTGCGACCGACACGCAGAACCACGACACCATGGTCGCGATCGCGAGCAGGCGGATCACTTCGCTGGACAGTTGTCTCAAGACTCACTCCGGGTGCTTCGCATCGCCGCGGTGGGCGGGAAGTCGTTGGCCTGTCGCCACAGCTCGTAGCCGAGGCTCACCCGGTCGAGTAGCACGAAGCCCGAGGCCCGAGCGCCCTGCCGCAGCAGATCGGGTTCGGGCCACGGTTCGTCGTCGCCATCGGGCACCACGAGGGTGCGGAAGCGGCCCGCGGCATCGGCGCTCGAGTCGACGAGGGCGACGCGGCCCCCGAACGTCCCGACCGCGACCGACGGCCAGCCGGCGAACTGAACCGCCGGCCAGCCCTCGAACTGGAGGCGCACGGGGCGTCCCTCCTGGACGAGGGGCACGTGGTTGCCGTCGACCCAGAGCTCGACGGCGCGGCTCGCCGTGTCGGGAATGAGCGACACGAGCGGCTCACCCGCCTTCACCAGCTCGGCGCCCGGGGCCGCGAAGACGCGCAGCACGGTGCCGTCGCGCGGCGCCGTCAGCAGCTGGGTGTTCTGCCGCGCAATGCGCATGTCGAGACCGGCGACCTCTTCGTCGAGCGCGGCGATCTCGACCGAGACCGACTGTCGCAGCGCCTTCGCCGTCTCGATGCCGGCGCGCGCCTCGGTGTCGACCTGGCCGAGCTCGGCCTCGCGCGCCTCCTGGTCGTTGCGCGCCGCGTTCCACGCCTCGCGCGCCTGCTCGACGCGCGCCCGGGCCTCGAGGTGCGTACGCTGGGCCATCTCGTACTCGAGCTCGGATGCGAGCCCTTCGGCGAGCAGCTCCCTCTGCCGTACGAAGTTCAGTTCGACCTGCTGCGCGGCGGCCTTGGCCGCGTCGAGGCCGTGGCGGGCCGACTCGACCGAGGCTTCGGCGACCTCGACCTGATTCTCGGCCGCGGTCGTCGCCATCTCACGGGCATGCCCCAGCACCTCGATCTGGTCGTCGTAGATGACGGCCTTCGCGCGTGCGGCCTCGAGCTGCACGCCCATCGCGTCGCGCTGGGCCTGCAGACGCTCGAGGATGGCCGGGTCGTTGTCGACGATCTCGATGATCGGATCGCCCGCCTTCACGCGAGAGCCCTCGACGACCCACGTCTGCCGGATCCGTCCGTCGACGGGCGCCGCGATCGACTGGATGCGGTCGTAGGGCTCGAACGCGACGACGCGACCGGCGCCCGTCACGTTCTGCTGCCAGGGCGTCGCGATCAGCCCCAGCAACACGAGCAGCAGCAGCAGCACGAGCAGCTGCGCCAGGTGGCGCAGGGCCGACGTCGATTCGACGAGCATCAAGCTCGAGGCGGTGCGAGAGAGGTTCTCTTCGTGCGTCATGATGGGGTCGACTCCGTCGAAAGCAGCGCTCAGCCCGTGACCGAGCGAGGGGTGTCATCGGGCACGACGTTCACGCTCGCCCGCAGCTCACCCGTATCGAGATCGAACACGTGCGTGCAGGCTGCGAGATCGGTCGGCTCGTGAGACGACAGGAACAGCGTCCAGGGCGCCGCCGGATCGGTGAGCACCTCGAGCGCCCGAATGCGCGACTCGGCGTCGAGGTGCACGAGGGCGTCGTCGACGCAGAGCACCCGGGGCGAAGCGAGCACCGCCCGCGCGAGCATCAGCTGACGCTGTGCCCCCGCGTCGAGAGGCCAACCCGAAGGCTCGATCCGCGTGCGCACGCCCTGCGGGAGCGAATCGATCATCTCGGCCAGACCCACGCGTTCGAGGGCCTCGTCGATGGCGGCCCGCGGTGCACCCGGCCGGGCCACGCGCAGGTTGTCGAGGATCGTGCCCGTGTGCAGCTCGGGCTCGCCCACGACCATGACCGACTCGCGCAGCGCCTCGAGGTAGAGGGCATCGAGCTCGTCGCCGTCGTAGTGGATCGAACCGCGCGCCGGAGCAGAGAGGCCGACGATCGCTCGCAGCAGCTCGCCGCGCACCGCCGCATTGCCGCCGCGCAGCGCGACGCGATCGCCGGGGGCGACGCGGGTGCTGAGACGCGGCGTGGCGGTCGCACCGGGCGGCCCGTCGATCACCACCTCGCGCAGCTCGATCGCGGCTGCGCCGCCGCCCTCCGACGGCGCATCGCCGTCGATGCGCTCGAGCGGCAGGTCGAGCAGCGTCCCGAACTTGTCGATCGCGGCGAGCAGGTCGTAGTAGCTCTCGAGCAGCTTGCCGAGGCGCGCGACGGCCGCGACCACGATCGCGACGATGATCTCGGAAGCGACCAGCTGACCGAGTGTCAGCTGACCGTTCACGACGAGCATGCCGCCGATCCCGAGCACGGCCGTCCCCGCGACGACCTGCAGCACCAGCGACCCGACGACCTGGCGCAGTACGATGCGGAAGTGCTGTCGCCGGGCTTCGATCCAGCTCACGGCGAGATCGTCGGCGCGCTGAGCGGCCCAGCGGCGACCGCTGCGCGTCTTGAAGGGGCCCGGCTCGCGCGCGAGCTCCTCCATCCAGGCGGCGAGCTTGTACTTGGCGCTCGACTCGGCGATCGCGGTGCCCGTCGCGCCACGCCCGAGCACGCCCATCACGAAAGCGATGGCCAGAATGAGGAAGACGCTGAAGCCGAGCATCAGCGGGTGGTAGAAGCTCAAGATCGTGAGACCGACGAGGGTCTGCAGCACGAGGGACGTGCCTGCGAGCAGCAGACTCGCACCCGTCTTCTGCACGGTCACGAGATCGAAGAAACGGTTGACGAGCTCGGGACCGAAGCCGCCTTCGACGGCCCCCGCATCGACGCGCGGGAGTCGATCGGCGAGGTCGGCACAGGCGCGCACGAAGATACGGCGCTGGATCAGCTCGACCGCGACGGCCTGCAGCGCCGAGATCAGGGCGCCGAACCCGAGCCCGGCCATGAGCAGGATCGCCAGCACGACGACGGGTTGCACGAGCCCACCGAAGGCGACGCTGTTGACCAGCTGCTGGACGGCGATCGGCGTCGCCAGCGTCATCAAACCGGCGAAGACCGCGTAGACCACGACGGTGGCGATGTCGGACCGGTCTGCCCGAAGCAACGAGAGCAGTCGCGCCGCGGGCTTGGGGCGCGCGCCCGCGCCCCGGGACGCGTCGGCCAGGCTCGGCTCGATCTGGATCCAGCACCCGGGTGAATCGAGCACGTCGCCGAATCGACGCTCGAACGAGGCCCGATCGATGACCTCGTCGCGCGCGTGACCGCGAATGAGTCGCGGGCGAGCACGGCCGTCGGTCACGAGGCCGACCCACCCATGCTCGGGGTGCCAGGTGGCCAGCGCACGGCGCGGTCCCAGGGCATCGAGCACGTGCCCACCCATGCCGTCGATCCGGCAGGCCCGCAGACCGGCCCCGCGGCTCATCTGCTCGAGCACGAATACCCAGTCTCGGGCAACCGAGGGCGGCGCGTCGCCGCTCAGGGCGTCGTAGTGGGCCGAACCGGCGGGGCCCCGCAGGCCGACCGCCTCGCCGATGCGCGCCAGGAACCCCGGCGGCGGCAGCTCCACGGCGCGGGGTCCATCGTCACGAGTACCGTCACTAGAATTCGTGAAATTCATATCACGTAATATTCGGCATCATGACCTCGTGATAAAATAGATAGTTTGACAAAGTCGTATTGACTGAACCTATGGTTGGGGCGTCACCGAACCCCGCCCAAAGCGAGCAAGCGCCCACGCCCACGGGGATCTG
Source organism: Myxococcota bacterium (assembly GCA_965250285.1). Classification (GTDB taxonomy): domain Bacteria; phylum Myxococcota_A; class UBA9160; order UBA9160; family UBA4427; genus CAYYSY01. Next base: position 5,295,562 of record OZ252299.1, on the reverse strand, counting down.
CGCCCTCCGCAGCCCGCCCGCACCTCAGATTCAATGATGATTCAACGACCCAAGCGAGCGAAGCCCGCGGCCGGGTCGAAACCCCACCCGAGCCACGCCCTCGGCTTTTCGGGGGTGGCGCCCGCAGGTTGGAGGCGAGCGCCAAAACACCCCGGCGCCTCAAGGCAAGCGAAAGCGCCTGGGGCCCGTAAAGCCAGCGAGCCGGAATCCGAGGACGACACCCCCGAAAAGCCGGCCCGTGCAACCCCCGAACCTCACGCCCCCGTGAACTCCGGCTTCCGCTTCTCGAGGAACGCCCGCGGCCCCTCCACCGCATCCTTCGACGACATCACCTTCATGCCGTGCTGCTGCTCGATCACGAAGGCCTCTTCTTCGGGCATCGTCTCGGTCGCGCGCAGGGTGGCGAGGATGCCCTTCACGGCGAGCGGGCCGTTCTCGGCGATGCGGGTCGCGATCTCGTTCGCCTTCGCGACCGCCTGCCCGTCGGGCACGATGTGATTGACGAGACCGAGCTCGTAGGCGCGCCTGGCCGGCAGGTCTTCACCCGCGAGCAGCATCTCGGCTGCGATCGCGTAGGGGATCTGTCGACGCAGCCGAACGGCCGAGCCGGCCATCGGAAAGAGGCCGCGCTGCACCTCGGTCACACCGAACATCGCGCTCTCGCCGGCGACGCGAATGTCGGTGCCCTGCAGGATCTCGGTGCCGCCCGCGCGCGCAAAGCCCTCGGCGGCGAGCAGAATCGGTTTGGTCGGCCGGTAGGTCTTGAGCCATGCGCCGTAGATGACCTCGGGCTCCTTCATGACTCGCTCCATCCACTCGCTGTCGGGCTTGCCACTCGAGAGCTTGGGGATCTCGGACAGATCCATGCCCGCGCAGAACGTGTCGCCGTTGCCGGTCAGGATCGCAGCGCGCACGTCGTCGTCTTCATCGACGCGCTTCCACGCGTCGAAGAGCCGGCACATCACCTCGCAGTTGACGGCGTTCTTCTTCTCGGGTCGGTTCAACGTCACGGTCATGACGTGGTTCTGGACGTCGACGAGGACGGCGGACATGGCATCTCCTGGGCTTGGGGACGCGCTCGAGGCGCGACGGCTCGGGCTGCGGTCGGCAGCGAAGCGGCGAGTCTAGCCGCGGGGATCGCCTCCCTCACACCTGCCTTCCCAGCTCAGTGGCGAACGCGCCTCGACGGCACCACGCAGCCGATGCGCAGCCAAGAGGCAGCGAACGGAAAAGAAGCGCTGATGCGTACGCGGGGCCGCAGGATCGTCCGTCTTCGTCGAAGGCGCACGCCACAATCGATGGCCTCGTACCACGTTCTTGTGTAGGCGGGATCGAATCGCCGCCGCGACCTTCGCACCGGAGAATGCATGGCCGCTCACGACACGCAGCACTTCGACCGGACGGTCTTCGTCATGGAGCTCGACTCGCTCGAGATCAACGAGACGATCCGGAGCCTCGAACGGCTGATCGAGAGCCCGCGCATCGGCAATCAGACCCGCGTCTCGTTGCGATTCGCGATCGACGCGCTCAAAAGCGAGATCGATTGAAGCCGCCGCGCCCGATCGACCGCGCCCTGCGCGCCGCCCGCGCCCGCCCGCGACCCACGCACGGGCGTCCTGCGACGCGACCGGCGATCAGGCCTGCAACACGTCGCGGTCGCTCATCCCGATGAGATAAAGAATGCCGTCGAGGCCCAGGTTCGAGATGACCTGCCCCGCCTCGGCCCGCACCTTCGGCTTCGCGTGAAACGCGATGCCGAGGCCCGCCGCGTCGAGCATCGGGAGATCGTTCGCGCCGTCCCCGACCGCGATGACCTGCTCGAGCCGAATGCCCTCTTGGGCCGCGATCTCGCGCAGCAGCTCGGCCTTGCGCGCGCCGTCGACGACGCCGCCGACGACGCGACCCGTGAGCTTGCCATCGCGCACCTCGAGTTCGTTGGCGTGCACGTGGTCGATGCCGAGGATCCGCTGCAGGTGGGCGCCCGCGAACGTGAAGCCACCCGAGAGGATCGCGGTCTTGTAGCCGAGCGTGCGGAGCGTGCCGACCAAGCGCTCGGCGCCGTCGGTGAGGGGCAACCGCGCCGCCACCTTCTCGAGCACGTCGACCGAAAGACCTTCGAGCAGAGCGAGGCGCGCGCTCAGGCTCTGCCTGAAGTCGAGCTCGCCGTTCATCGCGCGCTCGGTGATGGCGGCGACCTGGTCGCCGACCCCCGCTTCGGCCGCGAGTTCGTCGATGACCTCGGCCTGGATCAGCGTCGAATCCATGTCGAAGGCCACCATCCGCCGGTTGCGCCGAAAGATGTCGTCGACCTGGAACGCGATGTCGACGCCCAGCTCGCCCGCGAGCGCGAGCAGGTCGGCGCGCAGCCGCGACGGGTCGGGCGGCGAGCCGCGAACGGAGAACTCGACACACGATCGACGGGCGTCCCTCGGATGCGCGAGCGAGACGCGCCCCGAGAGTCGCGTGATGTGGTCGATGTTCAGCCCGTGCCGACTCGCGACCTCACCCACGCCCGCGAGATGGCGCGCCGAGAGCTGGGGACCGAGCAGGGTCAGTATGTGGCGCTGCTTGCCCTGGGCATCGACCCACGTCTCGTACTCTTCGAGGGTGATCGGCGTGAAGCGCGCCTGCAGCTCCCAGGCGTGCGCCTTGAAGAGCACGTCCTTGAGCACCGGATGCGACTCGCTCTCGGGCGGCACCTCGATCAGGATCCCGAGCGTGAGCGTGTCGTGGATGACCGACTGACCGATGTCGAGAATGCGTACGTCGTGATCGGCGAGGATCGCACCGAGCTGCTGCGTGATCCCCGGCCCATCGGGTCCAGTCAGATTGATGAGGATGATCTCGGACATGCGGATGATTCGCGGGCGACGATGCTCAGATGCGCATCGTGTCGGCGGGCTCCTCGATGACTTCGCTCTCGATCGCGCCGATGTCCTCGATCTCGATCTTCACGCGATCGCCCGGCGTCAGATACTGACGCGGGCGCATCGTCGCACCGACGCCCCCCGGCGTACCGGTCGGAATGACGTCGCCCGGCTCGAGCGTGAACGCAGTCGACAGGTGCTCGACCAGGTCGAAGCAGTCGAAGATGAGATGTCTCGTGTTCGAATCCTGGCGCAGCTCGCCGTTCACCCAGGTTCGAATCGCGAGCCGATGCGGGTCGCCCAGCTCATCGCCCGTCACGATCCAGGGGCCGAGCGGGCAGTGCGTGTCGAAGCTCTTGCCCATCGTGAACGTGGCCGATCGCATCTGCCAATCACGCACGCTGACGTCGTTGCAGACGGTGTAGCCGGCGATGACTTCGTGCGCGCGGTCTCTCGGCACGTGCCGGCAGCGCCGGCCGATGACGATCGCGAGCTCGCCTTCGTAGTCGAGCTTGTCCGAGACCCGAGGCCGATGGAACGGCGCGAACGGACCGTGCGCCGAGGTCGACTGCTTGTTGAAGATCATCGGGATCGTCGGCGTGTCCATCCCCGCCTCTTCGACGTGGTCGGCATAGTTGAGACCGACCGCGAGGATCTTCGGCGGGCGCAGCACCGGCGAGTGCAGCGTGACGTCAGCGAGCCCGATGCGCGGGGCGCCCGAGAGCGCGGCCTCGGCACCGCTGCGCGCCTCGGCGCCCGCCTCGAGAAAGGCCTCCATGCGCTCGGGCAGCCGATCGTCGACCCCACGGACATCGGCGACGGCGTCGCCGTCGATCAGGCCCACGCGCGGGCCCGTGCCCGCGGTGCTGAAGGTGACGAGCCTCATCGCCTCTCCTCGCATCGCAGCGCGCGCGGGGTCGCGCGCGGGCTGCGACGGTAGCAGGCAGGCGCGTGCTCAGAGACCCAGGAATCGATCCGTCAGGTGCCCGACCGTGACGAAGCCCGCCAGCACCAGCACCCACGAGGCCCATTCGTTGCGCACCAGCCTCAGCACGGCGGGACGCAGCAGGAAGACGCTCGCGAACACGGCGAGGATCCAGGCGTTCAGCCCGAAGCGAGAGACGAACGCCATGTCGCCCCACCCGGCTTCGAGCTGGGCCCCGAGCGTGACGGCGAGCAGCAGCGCGCCGAAGAAGAGTACCGGCCGGAATCGCTCGGGCAGCGTACGCCAGAAGCGGGCGAGCTCCATGATCGGCCCGCGACCGGTGTCTCGGGCTTCGCCGCGGCCCTGCTCGACCAGGCGCGCGCGCTCTTCGGGCTCGGTCACGTCTTCGAATGGACCGAGGTTGCGACGCTCGAGCTCGGCCGTGGCCTCGGCCCGGAAGTCGTCGTTGCGCGCCATGACCATGTCGACGGTGCCGATGTAGCCGGTGGGCAGAACGGGCGCCTCGTCCCAGACGCGCAGCTGCTGATACGGCCTGCTCGGCCACGCGTGATGATCCGCGTGGCGCGATAGCCCGACGAGCCCGTAGTACGTGAACTGCGAGTGCGTGTCCCACGAGTCGACGGGACGCACGCGCTTCTTCTTGCGCGCGAGCCCCCAGTGCTCGAAGTAGTTGACCGCTTCGAGCAGCCGCACGGCCATCAACGCCTGCAGCACGTAGGCCACGGTCGGGGCGAGCCCGAGGAAGAAGTAGACACCCCCAACGATGCCCCACTCGACCACGAGCCCGTGGATCATGCGGTTCCCCAGCATCCGCGGATCGAAGAGCGACATGTCTGCGTCGCCGAGGCGCCGCTTCTCGAGACGCCAGGCGCTCTTCCACTGCCCGGGCACCGTGCGGCGCCAGAATTCCTCGTAGCTCTCGCCGAAGCGCGCAGTGGCCGGGTCGTCGGGCGTGCCGACGAGCACGTGATGCCCGCGCAAGTGCTCGGTGTAGAAGTGCTCGTAGAGCACCGTGCAGAGGATACCGCGACCGAGGAGCTGATCGAAGCGGCCCTTGCGGTGGATCAACTCGTGCGCCGTGATGATCGAGAACCCCGAGTTGGCGCCGACGCCGATCACCACCATCAGCATGTCGATCGAGAAGATCGACTGCTGGGTGAACATGTAGGCGAGCGAGAAGACGATCACGAACTGAGATGCGGCCAGCAGATAGACGAGCGCATCGAAGGGCCAGGCCGGAAGCGTGTCGAGCGGCTGGCGCAGCTCGACGCGGTCTCCTCGGTCGGCCAGCAGCATCAGCACCGAGGGAATCAGGAAGAGCGGCGCCACGTACCACGGGTGAGGGCCGGTCCAGATGAACGCGAGGGCGACCGCCGGAAAGAGGAACGAGCGCAGGTGCTTCACCCAAATCGTGAAGACCTCGAACGCGTTCAGCCGGGGGGTTTCGGGGGCGGCATCGGCAGCAACAGCCATGGCGGGGGGACTCCTGGGCGCGGATCCGAATTCTACATACGATTGCGTATGCGTACAAGTACTCGTTTCAGATGGTGAATTCGAGTCGCCCTTCTCTCATCGGCGGCTGACCGGTGGCGGTTGAGGCCGCGCCCGAACCCGAACGCGCGCGCGAACCGTCACGGGCTCAGAAGAGCAGCAGGCCGTAGTCGCCCACCGCCTCGAAGCCGAGCGCCTCGTACGCGCGCTGCGCGGCGCGATTGGTCTCGCCGGTGAAGAGCACGGCGCGGTGCGCGCCACGCCGCGCCGCATCGAGGAGCGAGCCGGCGACGACGCTGCGACCGTACCCGCGTCCACGCAGCTCGGGCGGCGTGAAGACGCCACCGATCTGAACGATGCCGTCCGCCCACGCGTTGAAAGCGCTCGTCGCGACCGCCGACCTCGAGTCGTCTTCGAGCACGTAGAGCCTCTGGGCATCGTGGGCGCGTGTGATGCTCTCGTGAGCCAGTGCGCGCTGGCGCGCCGAAGGCGCCTTGTCGAGGCTCTCGACTTCGAACGCGACGCGCCAATCGGCGAGCGCGGGCAGCTCGCTTTCGTCCGACGACCGGCAGCGCACGCGACCCGCTTCGAGCGCGGTCGGCACGGCCAGCCGATCGATCGACAGCCGATACAGAAGCTCACGACTCGAAAGCGACGGCGCTTCCGTGAGTGCGAGCGCATCGAGCGCGACGTTCGCTTCACGCCAGGGCCCGACGACTCCGCGGACGACACGCCCCGACTGTGCGACCGCGAATCGAGAGACATCACCGATCGCCTGCACACCGGCCACGACGACGTTGCCCCCGTTGAAGTGGGCGGCGACGGCCACCAGCGCATCGCCCGAAAACGCTCCGGCCCAGCACCCACCGAAGGGATGCGTTGCGTTCCGAAGACCCGCCATTTCGAGGTTGCTGCGCAAGAAAAGCGTGGTGTCCGCACGCGAATCAAAGAACGACGCGAGATCGTCACGATCTTCATCGGTGATCAATCGGACATCGACTGTCATGGGGCTTTGACTCCACCTCGCTTCCGAGTCAGACGCTTGCTCATCGATGGCTCACAAGCGAAGAAAGCAGATTCTGGGAATCGAACCCACGCGTGTTCGACGTTTCGGGGTTTCACCTGTGTGCATTGCGAAAAGGCCCTGAAAGATCGAGCGAGCAGCCCCGATCTCCAATGCTTCGATCCACGCGCATCGTGCAAGCCGAATTGCAACGACACGATCATGAGTCACACATGACTTCGCTGCATGATGCCTGTCGCAACTTCGCACTCAGTCGTTTGCGTGAAGAAGGCCTTGCCGATGTGTTGCCGCCGACAAGCGCGCTGCGATCCGTGTAAGATGATGAGCGTCATGGCGGTGCGTCACACACTCCTCGGTCTTCTCAGTTGGGAACCCATGCACGGTTATCGCTTGCGGCAAGTCGCGCAGGCGTATTCGTGGATGTACCCCATGACGAACGCGTCGGTGTACCCGGCGCTCCATGAGCTCGAGCGCGACGGCTTCATCGTTCACGACACCGAGGTTCACAACGGCCGTGCTCGCAAGGTCTACCGCATCACCGATCGCGGTCGGCAGGAGCTGCGACGCTGGCTCGCGATCGCGCCCGACAGCGACGCCTCGGTGCGCGACCAGATGCTGCTGAAGGTGTCGATGCTCGACGACGCGACACTGCCCGCGGCGAGCGAGTGGCTCGATGCGGCGATCGCCGAGATCCGCGCTCAGCTCGCGGCTTCGATCAGTGGGGCTCCGAACGACGCGCAGAACCCGTACACGCAGCTCTCGCGCGAGTACGGTCACGAGCTACTGCGGTTGCGACTGCGATTGCTCGAGCGCGTCCGTGATATCGAGCCCGCCGAACACGCCGCCTCGGCCTGCTGACACACGCCCCTCTTCGACATGAGCGGGCACCCAGACGCCCCAGGAGCGCTCTGAAGCAGCCCAGAGCCGTGGCTGGCCGCGGCGCATCGATTCGGTTACAACGCTCTCCCTCATGACCGATCGCACACCCGACACCGACGGCCCGCAGACCCCGACCGATTCGACCACCGACGCCGCGCTGAAGGAGAAGCTGCTGCGCTTCGCAGCCGACTTCCCGTTCTTTCAGCACATGGGCCTCGAAGTCGAGGACATGGCGCCGGGCTACGCGCGAGTCAGCGTCGACCTCGTCGACCACCTCCGCAATCCGAACGGCCAGATGCACGGCGGAGTGATCGCGACGCTCGTCGACATGAGCATCACCCAGGCCATGTTGATGACCGAGACCTACCAGCGTGTGCGCGAGACCCGCGGCGTGATGACGAACGTCGATCTTCGCCTCAAGTACTTGCGCGCGGTCGGTCAAGGCCGCGCGACGGTCGAGTCGAAGATCGTTCACGAGGGACGGCGAGTGGTGCACGCCCAGAGCACCGTGACCGACGATCGCGGCAAGGCCGTCGCGCTCGGGGACGCCACGCTGATGATCGTCCTCGGCGACGCGGAGAAGAAGCCCCGCTGAGCGACCGCTTGCGTAGACCGGACACACGAACCGAAGAGGAACAAGGAGAGCGCAGATGCGGCTCGAGCAGGGCGTTCCCACGAGCTTCGACGACCCCGACAACGCCTGCTTCGGATGCAGTCCGCACAACGAACGCGGCCTGCAGCTGGAGTTCGTTCGAACCGGTCCCCGCGAAGTCGAGTGCCGCTACGAGGCCGCGTCGCATTTCGGAGGCGTGCCGGGCGTGATCCACGGCGGCATCCAGGCGACGATCCTCGACGAAGTCATGGGCGTCGCCGCCCACTGCGCCTTCGACGACGAAGAGAAGCCCATGGTCACGGCGGACTTTGCGCTGCAGTACAAGCGCCCGGTCCCCACCGAAGACCCCATCGTCATCTGGGCCAGCCCCGACCGCGTCGACGGACGCGACGTCTACGTGCGAGGCGAGATCCGCGACGCTGCGAGCGGCGAGGTGCTGACCTCGGCCACCGCCCGCTGGAGGGTTCTCGGGGGCGCGGGTCCGACTGAGGGATAGACGGAGGCGGGAAAACCGGTTCGCATACTGGGAGCGGAGCCCGAGGACGGCCCGGCCGAAGCGCCGACCACGGCAACCCGCCTCACCCGGCCGGCAGCGGCACCTCGGCACACGATCCATCGAGGATCGACCGGTACCGGTCTTCCTCGAGGTAGCGACCGAACACCACCATCTCACCGTAGACGCGACACCGCTCGGCGTTCGTCTCGAAGCGGTCGTCCTCGGCCACGGCGGCGATGACGCTCTCCCGGGTCACGGTTTCGCTCGACACGTGCAGACCGCCGCCCGCATCCGAGTCGAAGACGAGAAACTGTCCCGCGCCGGCCTGCCAGGCGGGCCACTCGACCGGTGCGCCGGCGCCGTTCGGGTCACCGGTACGCGCGAAGCGCCCCCAGTAGCCCATCATCTCGTCGGCCAGCTTGCGGGCACCCGGTCGGCTGTCTTCGGGGAAGGCGTAGTCGCTCGCGGGGCCGAGATTCAGCGTGCCGAACATGAAGGGCAGCTCGAGCGCATGAGCCGCGCCGATCAACCTCGACAGATCGACCCACAGAAAGCGGCCGAGCTCGTCCCAGTCGAAGCGGTAGACCCAGGCCGGGCTCCGGCCCGAGATCGCCATGGCGTCGGCGGCTTCGTCGGCGCCGCGCGCCTTCCAGCCCTTCGCGCCGTACTCCGAAGAGAGATCGTACATGCGCTCGTTGTTGAACCAGAGCGGCATGGGCCCGATCCGCGTGATGTCGTCGGAGCCGAAGGCCATGAACAGCTTGTTCTCGTCGCGGTTCGTTCCGAAGATCGTGGGCACGGCGTTGTACCGCCCGGCCACGATCGCCTCGAGTGTCGTGACGTCGGGCAGCACGGCGCCATCTCGAATCAGGCCTGGCCATGAGTACATGCCGCCCAGACGTTCGCCGCCGAGCTGCTCGAGCAGCTGCTCGGGGGTGGCCGAGCGGAGCGCCTGCGCGATCGCCCTCGAGCTCATGTCCTTCGCCTTGACCTTGGCTTCGTCGCGATCATCCGCCTGGCCCTGGGCCTGCAGCACGATGTAGAGCAGCTCACTCGCGCTGTGCTCGTGCCCGGCTGGCGTCGCGTCGACCGGGTTGCGTGCCTCGGCAATCGGCACCGACCAGCCGCCGCCACTCTGCACGATGGCGCGGTGAAAGAGACCGGCCGCCCGCGGCGTGAGGAGCAGCGCGAACACGTTCGTGCCGCCCGCCGACTCACCGAACACGGTGACCCGATTCGGATTGCCGCCGAAGGCCGCAATGTTGTCGCGAACCCACTCGAGGGCCGCGACGTTGTCGAGCGTGCCGTAGTTGCCCGATCGATCGTCGATCGTGGCGTCGTCGCCGTGCAGCGCCTCGTGATAGAGCCAACCCAGCGCGCCGAGCCGGTAGTGCACGCTCACGACCACGACCTGCTGATCGACGGCCAGCGTGCTGGCGTCATAGACCTGCGCATCACCGATCGTGTTGCCACCACCGTGGATCCACAGCATGACCGGCAGCGCTTCGTCGCCCGCAAGGACCGCGCCCGGCTCCATCGGCGGTGCGAACACGTTGAGATACAGGCAGTCTTCGCTGCCCTTGATCCAGTTGTCCTCGTCGCCCGGGTCGCCGCCCGCGGGCCCAGAGAACTGGACGCAAGAGGGACCGAACTCGAGCGCTTCGCGCGTGCCCGCCCAAGGCTCGGGCGCGCGCGGAGCACGCCAGCGCAGCTCGCCGACCGGCGGCTGCGCGAAGGGGATGCCGCGCCAGACGTGGGCACCGGCTTCGCTCTCGAAGCCGACCACGTCGCCCAGCGCAGTGGACCGCACGGTCGCGGGCGCCTTCACGATCGGCTTCGGCGGCGGAGGGTCGTCGCCGCACGCGAGCGCGAAGAACACAGCCACGAGTGCGACCGCCAACGGACGCGCGGATGCGCCGATCGAGCGGGAACAGGCCGAGGACGGGGCGATAGACGGCATCGGGTCGGACCTCCTGAAGCGAAGCCGCATGATCGCACGCCGGGGCGACCCGGGCACCGATGCGCGAGGCACCCAGGTGCCGCGCTGTCGACGCTCGCGGGCCGGGGTACCCTGCCCGGTGTGATCGATCGGACGAACCCGCAGAACGAACCGCGCGCGCTCTGGCTGCGCGGCGTCGACCGCCTCTCGGTCGCGGCGTTCGTCGTGGCCTGGGGCGCGGTGGCCTGGCACCTCGCGACCTCGATCGAGCCGCTTCGCCTCGCATGCCTCGCGCTGCTCGCAGCGCCGATCGCGTTGGTGCTCGCCGACCTCGCATCGGGCTGCGTCCACTGGTTCGCCGATCGCTACCTCGATCCCGAGACGCCGGTCCTGGGGCCGATGCTGATCGAGCCTTTCCGCGAGCATCACCGCGATCCAGCCGCGATGAGTCGCCACGACTTCTTCGAGGTGAGCGGCAACAACGGCCTCGTGACGTTGCCGCTGGCGGCGTGGCTGCTCGCGCTCGGATCCATCGACGGCGCCGCTCTCTTCGGGCAGGGGATCGCCGTGCTCACCTTCGTCTTCGCGCTCGCGATCTTCGCCACGAACCAGCTTCACGCATGGGCCCATGCCGCGAGCCCGCCCCGCACCGTGCAGCGTCTGCAACGCACAGGGCTCATTCTGCCGCCCGAGTCGCATGCCGAGCACCACGCCCATGGACACGACCGCGCCTATTGCGTGACGACGGGCTGGCTGAACCCGGTGCTCGACCGCATCGGGCTCTTTCGGCGCGTCGAGTCGGGGCTCGCACGGGCGGGGTGGCGCATCACGGCCCAGCCCGAGCGGGAGGCCGGCTGAACCCGATGCCCTTCGAGAGCTTCGCCGACTTCTACCGCAGCAATGCGCAGTCGGTCATTCTGCTGCAGGCGTTGCCGCTCGCGTTCCTCGCCTGGCGCGCCGCGGTGTCGACGGCGCACGAACGTGCCGTGAGCGGGGTCGCGAGCCCCTTCGTCGCGCTGTGGACGCTGCTCTTCGCGTTCGAGACGCTGATCGACCCGTGGGCCACGGGTCCGCTCGTGCGCGCACTGGGCGTCTACGACGGCTTCGGCGGATCGGCGATCCTGTTCGTGTTCGTCTGGCTCGGCGACTTCCGCGTGCTCGGCCTGCTGCTGGGGGTCGCGGCGCTGGCTTCGCGCGACGGCGCACAGCCGATCGGCCCCGCCCTCGCTCGCGCGGCGGGCCTCACCTGCGTCATCCCGATCTTCGCGGGGACGCTCGACCTCGTGCTCGGCCTCGCGCTGCCGAGCCTACCGGCCAACACGCTCTGGGTGATCTATGAGCTCGGCTTCCTGGCTCTGGCCATCGCACTCGGTCGCGTCTGGGTCGCTCGCCTCGACGTCGACGATGCAACGGCCGCCTACCTGCGGGCGCTGGCCGGCTACAGCGCCAGCTACTACGCGCTCTGGGCCAGCGCCGACCTCGTGATCCTGGGGCTCGGCTGGGACGCGGGGTGGGCGCTCCGCGTCGTCCCAAACCAGCTCTACTACGGCGGCTGGGTCGTCTTCGCGTATGCGCGCTTCTACCGCCTCCCGGGCCGAGGCACGTCGGAGTGAGGCCCGGCGCGTCGTCGCGCCGACTGGCTCGGAAACGTCTGCACGGTCTGCCTTGCCAGGGCCGGGGCAGGCGGGGGCACCGTGCTCAGACATTCTCGGCGCGACCGGCCTGGGAAGCTCGTTTGTCGCGCACGTCGCGCCTGCGAACTGCGCGCGGTCCCCCCGCCTGCCCCGGCCTCGGGACGCTTCCACTACAGCGCAGCGCTCGCATGCGTGGAGCGAGTTCTGCAGAGCCTCGCTAGCCGAACGCACGCGCGTAGGCTTGGTCGAGCACGTCAACCCACGCTGCCAGATAGACCTCGGCCCGGGCCGGATCAGCGCCGCGCGGATCGCCGACGACGCCGTTCGGGGCGTGGATGTCGAGCCGGGGATAGAAGAGCGACTGCACGTCGTCAGGCTTCTCGATGATGCCCGGCTCGGCTCGGTCGAGATGCACCGACCCGGGTGCCAGTGCAGCCACCACCGATGTCTCCCACTCGCCCGCGTGGTGACCGGCGGCCTCGGGCGAGACATCGAAGCGGGCGGCGACGCTGGCCTGCGCCTCGACCACGGCGTCGAGATCGCTGAAGACGTGCACGCCGAGCGCGAGGTGCTCGTCGGCGAGCTTCGGCGCCAGACGATCGAGCGCGCCCGCGTTGCCGCCATGGGCGCTGAACACGAAGGCGCGCGCGAACCCGTGCTGCGCTGCGCTGCGCAGCACATCGAGCAGAACAGCGTGCAACGTGGCTTCGCCCAGGCTCATCGTGCCGACGAAGCCAAGGTGTTCGTCGGCACATCCGAGCGCCAGGGCGGGGAGCGCCCAGATTTCTCGGTGACGAGCGCAGAGACGATCGGCCAGGGCATCTGCAATCAGGGTGTCGGTGCCGAGCGGCAGGTGCGCTCCGTGCTGCTCGGTCGAGCCGAGGGGGACGACGATCGTGACGTCCCCTTCGCGCAGCGCGTCGCGCAGCGCCTCGGTCGTCGCGGCGTCGATGCGGCGACCGCTCACTCGTGGTCTCCGCCATCGCGCGTGGCCGGATCGTCCTTGCGCTCGCTCATCGCGACGAAGTAGGCGATCAGCTCGTCGAGATCGGCGTCGCTCAGATGCGTGTGCGCCGGCATGCTCGTGTAGCGGAAGCTCTGCGGCGATTGGATGAACTGCTTCAGCTGCTCGGGATCGCGGTACTCGACGATGCTCTGGGGCACGTTGAGCTCGGGCCCGACGCGGCCGCCCTCGCCGTTGATCGCATGGCAAGCGATGCACTCGCCCACGAACCGCTCGAAGCCCTGCCACGCGGCGTCGTCGCGCGGCACCCCGCTCGGCGCCGCCCGCGCGAAGGCGCGCTCGAGCGACGCGATCTCGATGGTCGCCAGCTGATAGGGCCAGGGCTTCTCGTGCGCCTCGTCGGGGGGGACGCCCGTCCAGACCATGTAGAAGGGCGCTGGATCGACCTGGCGCCGATCGATGGGATCGAAACGAGGCTCGATCGGGTCGGCCTCGACGTCGGTCAGCGTCGCGTCGGCAAACGCGAGATAGCCCCCCGACTCGACGAGCACCTCTCCACTGGCCGGCTTGGTGTAGCCGTCGAGCGCCCGCAGCAGAAACGAGTTCTGCGCGAGCTCGGCCGCGTCGCGCTGAAAGCCGTGCTCGAGTGAGCACGCGACCGGGACGGCGAGAAATCGCATCTCTCGGTGGTAGTACGGGTCGTCGACGATCACCTCGCGCGTCCCGCAGCGTTCTCGGAGCTTCGCGAGCGGCAGAACCCGGTCGGGCTCCCCCAGCTCGACGAAACGCAGCGCGGGCGCCTGCGCACGCGCGAGCCCGGGTGCGCAGAGGGCGAGTGCGGGCGTGCACAGGGCGACCGCGAGCAGCGCGGCCGATACGACCTGGCCGCGCCGGCGCCGAAGCGGCTCGGGGGCTTGGCTGCGTTCGATTCGGTGCTGGCTCATGCGCTCTCTCCACGGCGTGTGGGCGGGGCAAAGCTAGCGAAGCGCCTGCGTTCGCGTCCGAAGGGACATTTCGCTAGAACCCCGCTCTCAGCGCGCATCGACGCGATGCGCGCGTGTTCGCCCCACGAGACCGGCATGTCGAAGAACGAGAAAACGTCCGCCGAAAAGAAGCCGAAGCAGCCGCTCTCGAAGGTGGATGGCGACCGCTACTACTCGCACTGGGCCGACATCGCGGCGCGCCGCACGCACGAGCGCAACCCCGAAGCGACCCGATTCACCGTCGCCGCCGGCATTACGCCGTCGGGCGTGATCCACGTGGGCAACTTTCGCGAGGTGATCACCGTCGACCTGGTCGCGCGAGCGCTCCGCGCGCGCGGCCTCGACGTGCGCTTCATCTACTCGTGGGACGACTTCGACGTCTTCCGCAAGGTGCCCGTCGACATGCCCGAGCAGGCGATGCTCGAAGCGAACCTGCGGCGCAGCGTCGCCGACGTGCCCGACCCGTTCGGCGAGACCGACAGCTACGCCTCTCACCACATCCAGCAGTTCGAGCGCAGCATCGAGCCGCTGCGCATCGAGCCCGAGTTCATCCGCCAGTCGAAGCGCTACCGCGCGGGCGATTATGCCGAGGGCATCGTCCAGGCACTCGAAGGTCGCGCCGAGATTCGACGCATCCTCGATCAGCATCGCAAGCAGCCGCTCCCCGAGAGCTGGCTCCCCCTGGCTGGCTTCTGCGAGCAGTGCGGCAGCGACGAGATCGACTTCGAGTGGGACGGGGACGGCGCGACCCAGGACGACCCGAAGCGCTGGCGGGTTCGCATGCACTGCCGCGCCTGCGGCCACGAGGGTGTCGTCGACCTGCGCGAAGGGGGCGACGTGAAGCTGCCGTGGCGCGTCGATTGGCCGATGCGATGGAACGAAGAGCAGGTGCTCTTCGAGCCGGGCGGCAAGGATCACTCGTCGGCCGGCGGCAGCTACGACACCGCGAGCGAGATCGTCGCCGACATCTACGACTTCCACGCGCCCGAGTACGTCGCCTACGACTTCGTTCGCATCAAGGGCCGAGGCGGCAAGATCAGCAGCTCGGCGGGCGAAGCCGTCACGGTGGCCGATTGCCTCGAGATCTACGAGCCCGACATGCTGCGCTGGATCTTCGCCAGTCAGCGACCCGGCAGCGAGTTTCAGATTTCGTTCGACCTCGACGTGATCAAGCTCTACGAAGACTACGATCGCGCCCGCCGGCTCGCTCACGAGGCCGAAGACGGCAGCAAGAACGACAAGAAACGACAGATCGCCCGCCGCACGTTCGAGCTCGCATCGGGCGCCGGCGATCGCATCGAACCGGGGACCGAGCCGCCCTTCGTGCCGCCGTTTCGCGGGCTGACGATGATTCTGCAGATCTTCGACGGCGAGATCGCGCGCAGCCGCGCGCACTACGAATCGACCGGCGCCGTGACGACGGCCGAAGAGGCCGAGCTTCACGACCAGCGCGCCGAGTGCGCCTGGAACTGGATCGAGAAGTTCGCGCCCGATGACTTTCGCTACCGCATCCGCGACGCGGCGGTGTCGCGCGATCTGCAGGGCGACGATCGCGTCGTCATCGAGCGACTCGTCGCCGTGCTCGAAGAGAACCCGAAGATCGACGAACCCGCGCTGATCGACGCGTTGAAGACGATCTGCGACGGCACGGCCCACGAGCCGAAGACGTTCTTCCCGGTCGCGTACGACCTGCTGCTCGGTCGCGATCGCGGCCCCAAGCTCTCGACGCTGCTCATCACCATGGGGACATCGCGCGCGCTGCCGCTGCTGCGCGGCGGTCTCGGTCGCTGATCCGCCATGACCCAGGAGCGGCCCACGATCCTCGTCACGGCGCCCTTCCGCGGGCCCGGGCTCGAGAAGCTCGAGCGACTCGGCGAGGTCGTCTACGACCCGTGGATCGACACCCAACCCCTTCGCATCCACGGGCCCGATCAGCTCGCCGAGCGCATCGACGAGACGCGCGCGACGATCGTGATCGCCGAGGGCGACATCTGTATCGGCGCGGTGCTCGAGCGTCCCCTCGTGTTGATCGGTTCGACGCGCGGTGCACCCACGAACGTCGACTTGAAGAGCGCGACGGCGAAGGGCATCCCGGTCCTCCACACCCCGGGTCGCAACGCGGATGGCGTCGCCGAGATGACAGTCGCCTTGATCTTCGCCGTCTCGCGACACCTGATCCCTGCCGATGGCGATCTGCGGGCCGGCGACGTCGTGAAGGAGGGCCAGGTCGCCTATCAGCGCTTTCGGGGGTGGGAGATGGCCGGACGCACCGCGGGCCTCGTCGGTCTCGGCGCCGTCGGCCGCGCCGTGAAGTGGCGCCTCGAGGGACTCGGCATGAAGGTGATCGCCTTCGACCCCTACAACGACGACGCCACGCACTCGCTCGATGCGCTCGTCGCCGAGGCCGACGTCGTGAGCGTACACGCAGCGCCGACGCCCGAGACGCTCGGCATGCTGGGCGCCCCGCAGTTCGCCGCGATGAAGCCCGGCGCGATCTACGTGAACTCGGCCCGAGCAGGCCTGCACGACCTCGACGCCCTCACCGACGCGCTCGCCTCGGGGCACCTGGGCGGCGCCGGACTCGATCACTTCGAAGGGGAGCGTCTACCCGAAGGTCACCCCCTGCTGTCGATGCCGAACACGGTGCTGACGCCGCACATCGGGGGCGCCACGTACGACACCGAGACGAACCACTCGAAGATGATCGCCGACGATGTCGAGGCCTTCCTCGAAGGCCGCCGACCGCGCTTCGTCGCAAACCCCGAGGTCTTCGGGGAAGGGCGCGCGCGCTAGGGACCATCTGCCCAGTCCGGCGTGCCAGGGCCGGGACGCTTCCGCTACAGCGCAGCGCTCGCATGCGGGGAGCGAGTTCTGCAGCGCATCCCCAGGGCGCGGCGTCGATTCTCTCGGGGCGCGCGGCCTACGGTTCGCCGTCGATCAGCTTCGGGGTGCCGGTGTCGATCCGAGCCCCTCGTGGCGACGAAGCGGGGTCGTGAAAGCGGCGATACGACTCGGCTTCTTCGATCAGGGCGCGATCGACCTCCCCTTTGCCGACCTGGCGACGCCGCGCGAACGCGTCGACGAACGCGCGGCGCACCTCGTCGAACGTCACGAGACCGACCTCGTCGGCAACGCTGCCCACCGTATGAGGGGCCCATTCGAGCTCGAGCGCCTCGTAGACCGGCACGAGCACGTCGCGGATCCGCTCGGTGTCGTCGACGACGACCACCCCTCCGACGTGCGCGCCGCCCCGGATCACGCGTTGCCCGACGCCCATCAGCTTGGTCCGACCGCCCGCGTTCACGCTGTGCTCGCCGGGGCAGTACTCACCGGGCACCTCGCCGGCGCGCGCGTCGACGCCGAGATCACCGAGGGCCTCGAGGGTGATCGCGACCATCTCGTCGAAGCGCTGCCGCGTCGTGCGCCTCGCGTCTTCGGCCGGTCGCGCCCACGAGAAAGCGAGGGTGCGGGTCGTGAAGACCGCGGCGTGGCCGCCGGCCAGCCGCAGCACCGCCCCGAAACCCTTCGAGCGCGCGATCTCGACGGCCCGGCCGAAGCCGGGGCGACGCGCATCGAGCAGCGAGAACAGCACCGCGTCTTCGGGCGCGTAGAGCCGAAGCGCTTCGCCGTCGCCCCGCTTGGCCACTCGGCGAAGCAGGGCGTGCGACACGGCCGTGTCGAGCACGGGGTCACCGGCGGCGATGCCGTCGACGAGATGGATCGCTTCGAAGCTGGGATCGGTCGATATCATGGGGGCGGGCCGATTCTAGCCGACGGGCTCGAACGCGTGTCCAGATCGTCTGCGGCCCCTCGAGCGAGGAGACGAGGAGGAGAGACGGATGCTGCATCTGCGCACGATCTCGCTTCGCGCCGGCGACGAATCGGGCTGGCCCTTCGACGTCCCTGCGGTCGCGCGCCTGGGCGAGCGCACGATCGATGCACCCGTGCTCTTCTTCGTCGGCGAGAACGGCAGCGGCAAGTCGACGCTGATGGAATCGCTCGCGATCGGGTCGAGACGCATCACCGTCGGTGCCGCCGACGCGGCCTCCGACCCGACGCTCGCCGTGCTGCAGCCCCTGGCGCGGCGGCTTCGACTCGGGTGGAGCAAGCAGACCGCCCGCGGCTTCTTCCTGCGAGCCGAAGACTTCTTCAATTTCAGCAAGCGCAACCGCGAGACGTCGGACGAGCTCGCGCAGTATGCCGAACGATTCAAGGACGATGCTCGGGTGCGGGGCTACATGCTCGGACAGAAAAGGGCGATCGAGGACCGCTACGGCGGCGATCTCGACGCCCGATCCCACGGCGAGAGCTTCCTCGAGCTGTTCAAGTCGCGCATCGTACCCGACGGCTTCTATCTGCTCGACGAGCCCGAAGCCGCGCTATCGCCGAAGCGGCAGCTCGCGTTCCTCTCGATCGTGCGTCAGGCGGTCGAGGAGGAGCGATGTCAGTTCGTCATCGCGACCCACTCGCCGATCCTGCTCTCGTACCCCGACGCGGCGCACTGGCTCTTCGACGAAGAGGGCATTCGCGAGGCCGAGTTCGACGAGCTCGAGCACGTCCGCTTCACGCGCGAGTTTCTGAACGCGCCCGAACGCTACTGGCGCCACCTCTGAGGGCCACGCCTCGCGCCACCCGCGACCGGTGTCTATCCTGCTCCCATGCCGAAGGGCGGCCGCTGGCAAATCATCGTGCTCTTCGTCGCCCTCAACGTCGCGGGGGCGGTTCTCTACTTCGCGCTCGATCTGGGAGCCCTCTTCGCAGAGCCCGATCGATTCGTCGAGATGATCGAGAACTCGGGTGAGCTGAAGCCCCTCGCCTACCTGACCGCCGGCACCCTCGCCCACTTCGTGTTCCTGAACGGCCCGGCGGTCTGGGCAGCGCCCAGCCTCTTCAACCTGCCTTTGGCCTATGCGTTCGGGTTGGTGATCACGCTCGGCGGCAGCTTCCTCGCCTACGCGCTCGCGTGGGTGTTCGGTCACGACGCCGTGCAGGAGCGCGTGCCGCCGCGGATCCGCCGCTTCGAAGCGCGGATGGAGCGGCGGCCCCTGACGACGCTTCTGATCCTGCGTGCGTTGCTCTGGGCGAACCCGCTCGTCGACGTCTTCATCGCGATGTCGAACGTCTCCCCGATCCTCTACCTCGGCGTGAGCATCGTGATGCTCGCGATCACGACCATGATCCAGATCGCCATCGGCGCCGCCGCCGTCGAAGGACTCGAAGCCGCCGGCGACGTCCCCCCCGAAGCCTGGCTCGCCCTCGCCGCAGCCTCGGTCGCCCTCTTCATCGGCTACCGCACCTGGGCGATCCGAAGAGCGCGAAGCCGAAGAGCGACGAACACCCCCCCTCCCCCTCTCTCCGAGTAGTCGGACAGACTCACGCCCGTGCGCATCGTCCGGGGCACTGTGACAGGGGCACGATCGCGGCCGCGAGCCGGTCCGCCCGCCTTCGCATTCTGGGGGCGGCGCCCGCAATCGAAGTCGGGCCATTCCAGGCAGGACCCATCGCACGGAGCGGAGACGCCCCAACACCGCAAAGCCGGCCCGACGCAGTCTGAGGACGCCGCCCCCAGAATGCGAACCCGAGCACCCCACTACGCCCCTGCCGCGTCCACCTCAGCCGCCAGCCGCCGCTCCACGGCCTCGATCACCGCATGCAGCACCTTGATGTGCACTTCCTGCACCCGGTCGGCCGTGCGCGCTTCGGGCACCACGATCGACAGATCGGCGAGACCGGCGAGCTTGCCACCGCCCCGGCCGAGCAGAGCGACCGACTCGATGCCGAGCTGACGCGCGCGCTCGACGGCCCGAACCAGATTCTGCGAGTCGCCGCTGGTCGACAGAACGAGCAGCAGATCGCCTGCGCGCGCGTGGCCCTCGATCGCCCGGGCGAAGACCTCTTCGTAGCCGTAGTCGTTCGCGACGCCCGTTAGCAGGCCGGCGTCCGAGAAGGCCATCGCCGGCCAGGGTGATCGGTCGGCTCTGAACCGGCCCGTCCACTCCTGGGCGAAGTGCATGGCATCGCACATGCTGCCGCCGTTGCCGCAGCTGAAGATCCGGTGCCCCGACGCGAGCGTCGCATGTGCACGCTCGACGAACCGACCGATCGCAGCGCGCGCCACGGCGTCGCTCCGCAGCGCAGCGAGCGCGCGAGCCGCCTCGTCGAGGGACTGGTCGATGGCGTCGATCGGATCCACGAGCCAGAGGCTATCCCATGAGATCGCGGCTGGCGGTGGCGGCGTCGGAGAGGCGCGTGAGCGGCGCCGGCCGCGTCAGAAGATGCTCTGTCCGTCCTGGAGGCCGCAGGGCCCCACGGTCGAGTGGCGATCGGCGACGCCGGTGCCGGGGTTGAGCACACCCGCGCAGCCATGGAACCCGACAACCGAGCCCCCCAGCGTGTCGGGGTGCACGACGCCCCACACCTGCGGAAGCGTGTCGTTGTCGAGATCGCCCGCCGCGTCGGCGGTGAACTGCGTGCGCCCGGGGTCGACGGTGATGGCGTACGAGAAGTAGACGCGACCCTCGGGTTGCCAACCGATGGTCTCGAAGTTCGCAGCCGGCGGCCCGGTGTCGACGAAGTCGGTCGGGATCGAGCCACTCGGCGCAGCCGGCGAGGCCGACGCCGGCGAGAAAGAGCCGGCTTCGCTCATGTAGGCCATCTGGGCGTGCCGAATCGCCTGCAGGTTCGTCTTCGCCTCCGAAGCCTTGGCGCGCAGCTGGAAGCGCATGAACGACGGCAGGGCGGTCGACGCGAGGATGCCGATGATCGCCACGACGATCATCAGCTCGACGAGCGTGAACCCGCCTCTCCGATCCCATTGCCCGGCCCTCGTCACGGTCTTTGCTCCTGCAGGCTCGAGCCGCCGCGCTCGAGGAGTGTGATCTACATGACGTATCGGCCGAATCGAGAGCGTGCTGTACGGATACCCTACGCATCTGCGTGACGCCGAACCGGCGCCGGCGTCGCAACCCATGCGCAGATCGCGCCCCAAGGCCGGGCCCGGTCGGCATGAATCCGCCCCCGCTCGATCGAGCGGCTATGCTCGCCGTTCGGGTGCGTGCGCAACCCGAAGGCAGACCCGACGCACGACGAGGAGGCACGGCATGGGTGAGGTGACCCAGCTAGCGGAGCAGGCGTGGAACGGAACCCTCGCCGACACCCAGGTCCATCCGGGCAACGCGCTCGTGGCCTTCGAGCCCTTCGACGATGGCCTCGGCTTCATGTCGGCGTTCTCGAACGCGCTGGTGCTCGACAGCGGCGAGGGCCTCGTATTCATCGATACGAGCAGCCTCTTTCACGCCAATCAGATGTACGACGACGTACGATCCTGGAGCCAGGCCCGCGTCCACACGGGCGTCTATACCCACGGCCATGTCGACCACGTCTTTGGCCTGAAGCGCTTCGCCGAAGAAGCCGCCGAGAAGGGGGAGCCGGCGCCCCACATCATCGCGCACGAGGCCTGCCCGGCCCGCTTCGACCGCTACAAGCTGACCCAGGGCTACAACGGCCACATCAACATGCGGCAGTTCGGGTTTCCGAAGCCGGTGTTTCCGGGCGAGTTCACGTATCCCGACGAGACGCTGCGCGATGACCTCGTGCTCGAGATCGGGGACGAGCGCATCGAGCTGCGACACGACCGCGGCGAAACCGACGACCATGTCTGGGCCTGGGTGCCCGAACGCAAGGCGATCTACACCGGAGACCTCTTCATCTGGGCCTCGCCCAACTGCGGCAACCCGCAGAAGGTGCAGCGCTACCCGCGCGAGTGGGCCGCGGCGTTGCGCAAGATGTCGATGCTCGGCGCCGAGACGCTCTTCCCCGGGCACGGGCCGCCGATCATCGGCGCCGACCGAGTGAAGCAGGCCCTCGATGAGTCAGCCGAGCTGCTCGAGTCAATCTGCGAGCAGACGCTCGCGATGATGAACGACGGCGCGACCCTCGACGACGTGCTCCACGGCATCGACATCCCGCATGCGCTACTCGAGCGGCCCTACCTGCGACCGGTGTACGACCACCCGCTCTTCATCGTCCGCAACCTCTGGCGGCTCTACGGCGGCTGGTACGACGGCAATCCTGCGCACCTCGTTCCACCGCAGACCGCAAAGCTCGGCCGCGCCGTGGCCGATCTCGCCGGTGGTGCAGGTGCGCTCGCCGCAGCGGCCGAGGCAGCGGCCGCGGACGGCGATCTCGACGTCGCCTGCGAGCTCGTCGAGCTGGCATGGCACGCCGCCCCCGACGAGGTGCGCGTGCGAGAGGCCCGCGCCGCGCTCTACCGAGCCCGCGCGAAGGCGGCGACGAGCCTGATGGCGCGAGGGATCTACAAGGCGGCGGCGACCCAAGCGGAGTCCTGAGCGCGGTCGCGGGTCAGCCCTGCGGACGGGCCGGGTGCAGCCGGGTGCGATCGAGGTTCGCCTGATGCTTGGCGCGGTCGATGTCGTATCCGCCGAGCGCACGCCACGATGCGAGATACAGGCCGAGGATCACCGGTAGATAGACCAGGACGAGCGTCGTCACCGACGACGGCTCGACTTCGCCGGGCTTGGCCTGATCGGGGAAGCGGGCGACCCAGAGGATCAACCCCGCGAGCAGCACGCCCAGACCCGACACCGCCTTCTTCGAGAAGTTGCGGGCGGCGAAGATCAGGCCCTCGTCGCGCCGCCCCTCGGTCTCTGCACTGCGATCCTCGACGACGTCGGCGTTCATCGATGCGAACACGATCTGCATGCAGATGATCGCGGTCGTCTCGACGAGGTAGTGCGACATCAGCAGAGGTAGATAGAAGGGGCTCTCCCGGCCCGGGAAGACCCCCGCGAGCTGCGCGATGAACGCGATCGGCAGAAACACGATCGCGAAGAGGAAGCAGTGCATCGCGGCCTGCTTCTTGCCCCACCGCGCCGCGAGCCGAGGCGCGATCAGGTACGAAGCGGGCACCGCGATGAGGCCCAGCATCGGGATGTATCCGATCTCGACCGAGCTCAGCAGCCAGAAGAAGGTGCTGACATAGATCGACATGGCCTGCGATACGCCGGCTGCCGCTCCGAAGAACAGCGCCGACACGAAGACCGATACGAAGGACCGGTTGCGGAACATCGACGTGATCGATTCGACGATGGCGCGGCGATCGAGCCGAGCGCGCGGAGCGGGCACGTGGAACTCGCGAATGTGCCGATGCGTGCCGAGCGAAGACAACACCATCAGGGCGAGCATCGAGCCGCTGCCGATCACGCCGATCAGCTGGTAGCCGCGCGGGCCGAGCTGACCGGCCGCATCGGAGGGCAGGAGGACGGTGTACGCGAGCACGGCCATCGAGAGGCCGCCGAGCCACCCGAAGACGTATCGGAAGGCCATCAGCCCCGTGCGATCGTTGTAGTCCTGCGTGAGCTCGGGGCCCATCGCGGCGTTCGGAACCTCGAAGAACGTCAGGCAGCTGCGCACGAGCACGGCCATCACGAGCAGGTAGGTGAACAGCACCGCCTGGCCCTGGAGCGCGGCGGCGGGTGGGTTCCAGAGGAAGTAGAACGACAGCGCAACGGGCACCGCCGCCGCGTACATGAAGGGATGCCGCCGCCCCCACCGCGAGCGCCAACCGTCGGAGAGCACGCCGACGGCGACGTCCGAGACCGCGTCGATCACGATGGCGAGGGCGAGCGCGGCCCCGGCAAAGAAAGGATCGAGGCCGAGCACCTGATTGTAGTAGATGAGAATGAAGTAGTTGAACCCGGTGTCCTTGATGCCGAAGGGCGTGGCTCCGAGCCCGTAGTAGAGCTTGGTCGAGAGCGAGGCGCGCGCGGTGCCGTCGGGCTCGGTCATCGTGTCCACTCCTCGATTGCCGACGTGCGGCGGGTGTCGCCCGGGTTCGGAAGCTGGTCGAGCATCTCGAGCGCCTCGTCACACCAATCGATGTGCGCCTGTCGGTCGCGCTCACCGAAGCGCAGGGTCAAGAGCCAGTAGGGCAGCTCGGCGTTCCCGTGCTTCTCGGCGCGCAGTGCATCGGCGATGGCGCGGTAGCGCGCCAGGTCGCTCGTCATCCGCTCTCGATACGCGAGGATCTGCGCCCGATTCGTCTCGCGATCGGCCTGAATGCCGAAGAACAGCTTGAGCAGCAGCTCGATCCGAACCGGCGGGGGCGGCGTGTCTTCACGCAGCCACTGGGCGAGCGCCTCACGCCCTGCGGCGTTGATCGCGTAGACGTGACGCGGTCTGCCGCCCGGCGTGGCCGCTTCTTCCTTGTCGATCAGCCCTTCATCCGAGAGCCGGCGCAGCGTCGGATAGATCTGCCCGAAGCTCTCGTTCCAGAAGTTGTCGACGCTCCCCTCGACGGCCTTCTTGATGTCGTAGCCCGACATGGGGCCGCGCGTCAGAAAGCCGAGCAGGGCGTATGCAGTTCGATTGGATTGGGCCATACAAATCAGTCTACCAGATATATCTGGTAGATCTACTGCATGGCAGCGCTTTCGGATGAGTTCCGTGGGACGGGCCCGGCGATCTCACAAGTGGCTGATTTCGTTTCGGATTATTCTGGCGAAGTGTCCGCCGAGCGCGCGGCGATCAGTCGGCGAGTCGCTTCGCGACACCCGACGGCTTTCGGCGCCGCAGCCGCGTGGCCCCCCGGTAGTCGCGCTCGGCCCGCTCGATCTGGGCGTGGTGGCTGTCTCTGGGCTCGTCGGGATCCGTGGGGCGGCGATGCTGGTAGGTCCCGTCGGCGCGCATGTCCCAGGCGTTGAAGTCGTCCTCGAGCTGGGCGTCGAGCATGAAGCGCAGGTACTCGCGGCCCTCGTCGTGCTCGATCGGCACGAGCTGCTCGACCCGCGCGTCGAGGTTGCGCGACATCAGATCGGCCGAGCCGATGTAGTAGACCGGGTCGCCGCCGTTGCCGAAGTGGAAGATGCGCGCGTGCTCGAGGAAGCGTCCGACGAGCGAGACGACACGCATCGACTCGGAGATCCCGGGCAGCCCGGGTCGCACCCGGCAGGTATCGCGAACGATGAGGTCGACCTGAACGCCGGCGCTCGATGCACGGTAGAGCGCTTCGGCGAGCGCGGGGTGCTCGAGCGCGTTGACCTTGATCTGGATCAGGCCCTCGCCGCCAGTTCGCTGAATCTCGATCTCGCGGTCGATCATCTCGATCAGGCCGGGCTTCATGTAGCTCGGCGCCACGAGCAGCTTCGCGTAGCGCCGCTTCGGCTTGTAGCCGGTCGTCAGGTAGTTGAAGAGCTCGGTCGCGTCGGCCCCGATCTCGGGATCGCACGTGAGCAGGCCGACGTCCGAGTAGATGCGCGCATTCTGAGCGTGGTAGTTGCCCGTGCCGAGGTGCACGTAGCGGCGCAGCCCATCGCGATCGCGCCGCACGGCGAGGATCACCTTGCAGTGCGTCTTCACGCCCATCACGCCGTACGTCACGTGAATGCCGAACTGCTCGAGCCGATTGGCCCAGCGAATGTTGGCCTCTTCGTCGAAGCGGGCCTTGAGCTCGACGACCACCGCGACCTGCTTGCCCCGGCGAGCAGCCTCGATCAGATGATCGATGACGTGCGAATCTTCGCTCGTGCGGTACACGGTCATCTTGATGGCGTACACCTGCGGGTCGGTGCTCGCCTCCTTGAGAAAGCGCTCGACCGAGCTCGAGAACGACTGATACGGATGTGCGACGAAGATGCTGCCTCGGTCGCGCACGATGTCGAAGATCGGGCGGTCGCTGATCAGCTCGGGATGATCGAGCGGACGATGCGGCGGGTCGTGAAGCTCGGCTTGGTCGATGCTGGCGATCTGCATCAAATCACGCAGCCCGAGCATGCCCTCCACCTCGAAGACCCCGCGTTCGGGGTCGAGCTCGAACTCGTCGGCGAGCAGCTTGCGGTGCGCATCGGACATCGTGGCGTCGACCTCGAGCCGGACGATGTCGGCGAAACGACGCTCGAGCAGCTCGCTCTCGATGAGGGCGAGCAGGTCTTCGGCCCCTTCTTCTTCGCGCTCCACGGCGACGTTGCGGGTCACACGAAAGAGATCACTGGCCTCGATGTCCATCCCCGGAAAGAGCAGGTCGAGGTTTGCGGCCATCACCTCTTCGAGGGGCACGAATCGGTCTTCTTCTTCGGCGACGCGCAGGAAGCGCGGAATGCCCGGCCCGACCGGCACCTTCACGCGTGCGCGCACGCGCACGTTGTCCTTCGGATGGCGCAGCGCGACGAGCAGATTGAGCGAGAGATTCGAGACGAACGGAAAGGGATGCGCCGGATCCATCGCCTGGGGCGTCACCAGCGGGTAGATGTTCTCGACGTACGAGTCGCGAACCTTCTCGCGCTCGGCTTCTTCGAGATCGTCATAGGCGACGACGTGAATGGCGTGATCCTGCAGCGCATCGACGATCTCGCGCCGCACGGCTTCTTGCACCGGCAGCAGCAGCCGATAGCGCGAGGCACACTCGACGACCTGCTCGAGGGGCGTCCGACCGTCGAAGCTGAGGTCGCGCACACCGGCGCTCACCTGCTGCCCCAGCACACCCACGCGCTTCATGAAGAACTCGTCGAAGTTCGAGCCGACGATGGCGAGAAACTTCAGCCGCTCGAGCAGAGGCGTCCGCTCGTTCTTGGCCAGCGACAGCACGCGGCCGTTGAAGTCGATCCACGTGAACTCGCGGTTCAGGTAGAGCTCGGGCGAGCTGAGGTCGAGCCCGTCCTCTTCACCCGGCTCGGGCGAGTCGACCTGGGCGTCCTTTGCGCTGCGAGAGGACATTTCGACGTTTTCGGTACGCACCGCCCGCGGCTTGAGCGGGATCGGCGGGGGGACGGGTTCCATGGTGGCTCCGGCGGTCGCACAGGGGGGGGAAGAGAGCCTGTCGGGGGCAATCGTACCGGAACGGTCGGGGGGCGGGTGGGGGCGGGACGAGGCGGTGTGTGGAGATTGTGGGGGCGGGTGCTGGGGTCGGGTTTTCGGGGGTGTCGTCCTCAGATTCCGGCTCGCGGGCTGTGCGGCGGCCCTTCGTTTGTGCTCGGGGCGGGCGCCGGGGTGGGGGTGGCGCTCGCCTCCAACTTGCGGGCGCCACCCCCGAAAACCCGAAGGCGGCGCGCGGCGCCGGATCGCCCGCGTGCGCCTGGATCGTCGGCCGACCGACACGCCCAGTCGAACGGAGCAGCGGCGGGCCGCCACCAGGCAATAGAGAGAGGGAGATGTCAGACGCGGCCGCAGGCCGCGTCTGCCCCCCGCGAAGAGATCGTGCGGGCCACGCCCCTGGCGCGGCGTCGCTCCGCAACGCTCGCGTTTTCGGGGGTGGCGCCCGCAAGTCGAAGGCGGGCCAGCCAGTCTCTCATCTCACGATGGCCCCCCCAAAGAACGCCGCCCGCAAGGCCGGCCCGCCGGAGTCTGAGGACGCCACCCCCGAAAACGCGCCCGTGCAACCCACCCCGCTCCCTCAAGTGGACGCGCGATCCGGAGTTGAGCTAACGGTGGGCGCTTCCAGAACCGGAGGCGCCACCCGTGGGCGGGGATCCGACGACACATCTCGAGCAGCTGGTCGAGGCCGCGGTGGGCGATGTCCCCCCCGAGGTCGCGGCTCAGCTGCGCCTGCAGCCGCCGAAGGATCGCAAGTTCGGCGATGTCGCCCTCGGCTGCTTCCCGCTCGCCAAGCTGCGCCAGCAGGCGCCCCCGAAGATCGCCGAGGCGCTGGCCGCTTCGTTCACGCCCGACGCCGTGCTCGAGTCGGCCGTCGCGACGGGTCCCTTCGTCAACTTCCGCTTCCGGCGCTCGGCCCTCGCCGAGTATGTGATCACCGGCATCCGCGACGGGGTCGCCCCCTTCGGGCCGGCGAAGTCGACCGGCGAAGTGATCGTCATCGACTACTCGTCACCGAACATCGCCAAGCCCTTCCACATGGGTCACCTGCGCTCGACCGTGATCGGCAGCGCGCTCTGCAAGATCCACCGACATCTCGGGCACGAGGTGCACGGCATCAATCATCTCGGCGACTGGGGCAGCCAGTTCGGCAAGATCATCACGGCCTTCCGGCACTGGGGATCCGACGCCGAGCTCGAAGCGAGCCCCATGCGGCACCTGTTCGAGATCTACGTGCGTTACGGGCGCGAAGCCAAGACGAATCGGGCCCTCGATGAAGAGAGCGCCGAGAACTTCCGGCGCCTCGAGTCGGGCGAGGACAACGCCGAGCGCCAGCTCTGGAACCGCCTGCGCGACATTTCGCTGGCCGCGTTCGAAGGCCCCTATGCTCGCCTCGGCGTCGACTTCGACCACTTCACCGGCGAGAGCTTCTACGAAGACAAGATGGAGGCCGCCGTCGCGCGCGTTGCCGAAGCGGGCATCCTCGAGACCAGCGAGGGCGCCGAGGTCGTCGCCTTCGGCGACGACATGCCGCCCTGCATCCTGCGAAAGAGCGATGGCACGACGATCTATGCGACGCGCGATCTCGCCGCGATCTTCTACCGCATGGAGACGTTTCACTTCGATCGCGCGCTCTATGTCGTCGGCAGTGAACAGAAGCTGCACTTTCAGCAGCTGCGCGAAGTCATCTCGAAAATGGGGTTGCCCCAGGCCGAACACATCGAGCACGTGCCCTTCGGCTTGATCCTCGCGAAGAACGAAGACACGGGGAAGTGGGAGAAGTTCGCCACGCGAGGCGGCAACGCGATCTTTCTCGATGAGGTGCTCGACGAGGCAGTGGCGAACGTGCGTCGCATCATCGCCGAGAAGAACCCCGACCTCGAGAACGCCGACGACGTCGCCGAGCAGGTGGGCGTGTCGGCCATCGTCTTCAACGATCTGAAGAACGCGCGCATCAAGGACGTGAAGTTCGACTGGGACGCCATGCTGAACTTCGATGGCGAAACCGGCCCGTACGTCCAGTTCGCCGTGGCGCGGCTCTCGGGCATCCTGCGCAACGCCGGCGCCCTCGACGAGCAGGGCGGCGTCCCCCTCGACCCGACGAACGTCGACTGGGCGCTGCTCGAGGACGCCGAGCAGGTGCTGCTCACCATGCTCGAGTTCGGGCCGACCCTCGAGCGCGCGTCGGCCCAGAACGAGCCGAGCGTGATCACCAAGCTCATGATCGACCTCGCAGGCGACATCCACAGCTATCTGCGCGACCACCACGTGCTCGGTGCCGAGGACGCGCTGCGCGACGCGCGCCTCGCGCTGGTCGTCGCCGCTCGATCGATGCTGAAGACCGGTCTCGGTCTCCTGGGCGTCGCCGCACCCGATCGCATGTAGTGGATCGCGAAGCCGCCCCGCACGAGCCGCGCAACGCGGCGATCATGGCGGCCAACTTCGTCCTCGGTCGCATCGGCTGGATCTTCAAGACTGAGAGCGTCATCGTGCCGGCCTTCGTCGATGCCGTGTCGGGCGCGGGTTGGGTTCGCGGCCTGCTGCCCATCGTGAATCGCGTGGCACAGTCGGTCCCGCCCTTCTTGCTGGCGGCTCGCATTCACCGCGCGCCGTTCAAGAAGCGCGTCTACTTCGGCGCCTCGGCGGCCATGGCGGTGCCGTTCGGTGCGATCGGCCTCCTGCTGCTCGTGCTCGGCGAGCAGGCCGCCCCGCCCTGGCTGGTCTGGGTCTTTCTCGCCCTCTACGCGGTGTTCTTCGTCTCGACGGGCATCTGGGGCAACGCCCAGGGCAGCCTTCAGGGCAAGCTGATCGCACCCGAGCATCGCGGCCGCCTGATGGCGGTGAGCACGTCGGTGGGCGCCGCATTGGCTGCGCTGTGTGCGTGGTGGCTGCTCCCCGGCTGGCTCGAGCTGCCCGGCACACTCGGCTTCGCCTGGTCCTTTCTGTTCGTCGGGTTGTTGCTCTCACTCGCCGCCGCGTCGACTCCGTTCCTGAAGGAGCACCCCGACCCGCCCGAGCCCACCACCGATGACGAGCCCGGCGCGTTTCGCGTGGCTGTGACCTTGCTGCGCACGAACGTCGACCTGCGCCGCGCGGTCGTGCTGAACGTCTTCTTCATTACTTCGCTGGCGCTCCTGCCCCACTATCAGGCGCTGGCCCGCGACCGTCTCGGCCTGGGCGGCGTCGATTGGATGGTCTGGGTCGTCGTGCAGAACCTGTCGATGGCCGTCATCACGCTCTTCGTCGGCCCGCTGGTCGACCGGGCCGGCAATCGCCTCGGTCTGCGCGTGTCGATCTTCGCGAGCGCCGCGACCCCGCTCCTCGCGCTCTTCATCGCCCACCTCGAGCCTGCGCTGGGCCGACGGCTCTACGCCTTGATCTTCGTCGGGGTCGGGCTCACGCCGGTGGTCCTGCGCGTCTTCGCCAACTACGTCCTCGAGATCACGCCCCGCGACCAGCACCCGCAGGCGCTCTCGCTCACGCAGGTGTCCTCGGTCGTCGCGCTCGCCGCGTCGCCGCTGTTCGGCGTGCTGATCGATGCGACGGGCTACACGCTCACGTTCGTCCTCGTCGCGCTCAGCCTGACGATCGCGGGCGCCATGACGTTCGTGCTCTCCGAGCCTCGTCACGCCGCGAAGACACTCACCTGAGGCTTTCGGTCCTCGATGTGACCGGCGCCGGTTTCGACTAGGCTCGACGCGAGGCGCGGCGCCGTCGCGTCGTCCACCGGCGCGGCGCACGTGGCGGTGCAGTGCACGGCCCGAAGGGCCAGCGAGGACGAGACCGAATGCACTCGGGTTGGTGGATCGTCGCGAGCGTCTTCGTCGCGCAGCTCTTCATGTCTGGCTTCTATTCGTACGGGTTTCCGCTCTTCGTCGTGCCCGTTCAGGAGGCGTTCGACGCCAGCGTCACCGACGTCATGTGGAGCATGTCCGGCGCCGGGCTCGCCGGCATCGCATCGGCCCCGCTCTTCGGCCCGCTCGTCGATCGCTGGTCGGCGCGAGGCCTGATGCTGATCGGCTGCGCTTCGCTCGCGGCCGGACTCATGCTGATGTCGGTCTCGACCAGCGTCACGCAGTTCGCGTTGGTCTTCGCGCTGCTGATCGGCACCGGGGCCACGCTGCTCGGGCCGCTCACCGGTTCGGCGGTCGTCTCTCGCTGGTTCGACGAGAATCGCGGCAAGGCCCTCGGCATCGCGGCGATGGGCACGTCGGTAGGCGGCGTCGTGCTGCCGCAGCTGCTCGAGCTCTGGATCGGTGAATTCGGCTGGCGCGGCGCGATGCGCGCGCTGGCCGCGACCGTGGTGGTGGCCGTGGCGCCGCTGCTCGTGTTCGCGCTCCGAGATCATCCGCCGGCACAGCCGACCCCGGACGGCGCCGATGCGGCCGCCCCCTCGGCTGCCAACGCGCCGAGCGAGGCGTGGACGACGCCCGACATTCTGCGCGCGCCGGGCTACTGGCTGATGAGCCTCTGCCTCGGGCTCCTCTTCATGAGCTACACCGCAGTGATGAGCAACCTCGGCAAGTACGTCGAGACGCTCTCGTTCGACGCCTCGCTCGCGACGCAGCTGCTGAGCACCATCGCCTTCTTCGGCTTCATCGGCAAACTCGCCTTCGGTGCGCTCGCCGATCGCATTCCGCTTCGTGTCGGCCTCTGGCTCGCGCTGCTCCTCGCTGGCGTTGGCATA
Source organism: Myxococcota bacterium (assembly GCA_965250285.1). Classification (GTDB taxonomy): domain Bacteria; phylum Myxococcota_A; class UBA9160; order UBA9160; family UBA4427; genus CAYYSY01. The sequence continues at coordinate 5,264,214 of OZ252299.1, read as the reverse complement.
GCGCTGCTCGCGATCGAGCCCAAGCAGTGGGTGCTCTATGTCGCAGCCGTGCTCATGGGGCTCGCTACCGGCGGCATGCTGCCGATCTGGGGCGCGCTCGTCGCCGCGGTGTTCGGCGTCGCGAGCTTCGGCCGCGCGATGGGCCTCATCTCACCCGCGATCAGCGTGCTGGTGATGCTGGGCTACCCGATCGCAGGCTGGAGCCGCGACACGACGGGCAGCTACGTGACCGCGCTGCAGCTCTTCGTCGGTGCGATCGGCATCGCCGCCGTGCTGCTCGCCTGGCTGCGCGTGCCGGGTGCGCCGGCAGCCGAAGCCGCAGCCGCAGCCGAGAGCAAAGCCTGACCCCACCGCGAGGCCGCTACTGGATCAAGAAGAGCGAGAGCGCCGGCCAGTACGTGATGATCAGCACGCTGACCAACAGGATCACGAAGAACGGCACCGTCGCCTTGTAGACCTCGAGCACCGGCTTCTCGAAGCGATAGCTCGCGATGAAGAGGTTCATCCCGACCGGCGGCGTGATGTAGCCGATCTGCATGTTGGCGAGAAAGATGATGCCCAGATGCACGGGATGGATGCCGTAGCCGATGGCGATCGGCAGGATAATCGGCACCACGATGACCAGCGCCGAGAAGATGTCGAGCATCATCCCCAGCGCGAGCAGGAAGATGTTGAGCAGCATCAGGAATGTGAGCTTGCTGTCGATGTGCGCGCGGATCACGTCGAAGAGCCGGGTCGGCACCTCGGTGTCGATCATGTAGTTGGTCGACGCGAGCGAGACGCCGAGGATCACGACGATGGCTCCGACGAGCACCATCGATTCTCGCATCACGGCGGGCAGCGCGGTCAGCTTGATCTCGCGCCGAATGCCGACCTCGACGACGAGCACGTAGAGCGCCGTGACCGCCGCCGCTTCGCTCAGCGCGAAGAAGCCACCGTAGATGCCACCCAGCACGACGAGCGGCAGGGGGATCTCCCAGCCAGCGTCCTTGATCGCCCCCCAGGCCTCCCCCCACGTGAAGGCCTGGCGCTCTTCTTCGACACCGCCGCGCGTGGCCCACATGCTGTAGATCGAGAGCGCCACCACCATCAGCAGACCCGGTACCAGCCCGGCCGCGAAGAGGTCGTCGATCCGCACGGGCTCATCGAGATCCATCTGCTGCGCGACGACACCGTAGAGAATGAGCGGCAGCGCCGGCGCGAAGAGCAGGCCCAGGCTACCCGACGTCGTGACGAGACCCAGACTGAACTTCTCGCTGTAGTTCGCCTGGCGAAGCGCGGGGTAGAGCAACGCACCGAGCGCGACGATCGTCACACCCGACGCACCCGTGAAGGCCGTGAAGAGCGCGCACGCGGCGAGCGATACGATCGCGAGACCGCCCGAGAGCCAGCCGAGCAGTGCATTGGTCAGGCGGACGAGCCGCTTCGGGGCGTCGCTCTCGCCGAGCAGATAGCCCGCGAACGTGAAGAGCGGGATCGCCAGCAGCACCGGCATCTCGGCCAGGCGGTAGATCTCGATCCCCATCACCGAGAGGTCGACGTCTTCGCTCGAGAAGCCGAGCATCGCGCTTGCGGCGATCACGGCGAAGAGCGGCGCGCCAGCGAGCGCGAGCAGAATGAGCAGCAGCGAGATCATTCGCCGGGGCCCTCCCCGCGCGCGAGCCGCATGCCGTCGCCGACGGCGTAAGCGAGGTAGCGCAGGCCGATCACGGCGAACGCGAAGGGGATCACGACCTGCATGATCCAGGCGGGCATCCCCGCGAAGGCCTCGCTCTCGAACTCGCGCTCGAGGGCGACGAACTCACCGCTGTACCAGGCGACGAGCCCGCAGACGATGACGGTGAAGAGACTCGTCACGATGCGCAGCGAGAGACGCAGCTTGTCGCCGACGAAGCGCGAGAGCACGTCGATCGTGATGTGTCGGTCGCCGCGCGCGGCGCTGACGGCGCCGAGCAGACCGACCCAGAGCACGAGCACCCGGAGCAGCGGATCGCCCCAGGTCACGCCTTCGTCGAAGAAGTTGCGCAAGAAGATCTGGAGTGGCGCGAGCAACACCATGACGCCGAGCAAGAGAGAGAGAAACGCATCCTCGATCTTGTGCACGACACCAATGAGACCCGCTTCGACGTCGGCGCCGGGCGGATCGTCCCCCAGATGCTCCGCTTGATCTTCGAGACTCACTGGTTCGCGGCCGTGCCCGATCGATACTCGTCGAGGTACTGCAGGATCCGGTCGATCAGACCGTCGTCATAGCGATCGAGCTCGCGCAGCTTCGCGCGCGTGTCTTCGCTCATCTGCTGCCAGCGCGCCACCTCTTCGTCGCTCGAAGCCGCGATGAACTCGATGCCTTGCTTCTTGAGGGCGTCGCGCGCGTTCTCGTCACCACTGCGGTTTTCGGCGTCGAGCTTCACCGCAGCCTCTGCGAAGCGGCTTCGCACCACCTGCTGGTCTTCGGCCGAGAGCTTCGAGAACGACTTCGCGTCGACGGCGAGGATGCCGATCAGATACATCAACGGCACGTCGGTGAAGTACTTGACCTTCGTGTGCCACTGAAAGGCGATGAAGCCTGCCGGCGGCGCCGCTACGGTGTCGACGAGGCCGGTCTGCAGCGCCGTGTAGACGTCGGCGATCGGCAGCGGCACGGGCGCCACGCCCGCGACCTCGAAGGCCGTTTCACTCATGATGTCGTCTTCGGGCATCCACACCTTCGCGCCCGAGAGATCTTCGACCTGGCGCAGGGGCTCCTGCGACGCGATGTAGGCAAAGCCGCCATCGGTCAGCGCGAGCGGCACGAAGCCGGCCTGCTCGAGCCCTTCCTTGAGCGTGTCGTCGGTGCGCTCGCGCACGTAGTCGACCTCGTCGAACGTGCGAAAGAGGAGCGGCAGGCTGTAGAGGTCGATGTCGGGATAGACCGGCGCGAGGGCACCGCTGGTGAAGGCGCCGCCGTGGAGCTGGCCCACGCGGATCTTGCGCATCACGGTCTTGTCGTTGCCCATGACGCCGCCGGGATAGAACTTGATCTTGACCCGACCGTCGGTGTCGGTCTCGATCTGCTTGCCTGCGGCGCGCATCTCGACGAGCCAGCTGCTGCCGTCGGGCATGACGGTGGCGAGCTTCAGGGTCTTGGCGGTGGCTGCGCCGGCGGCACCCACCACCAGCGAGAGCGCGAGGGCCCAGGCGAGCGCCCGCGTCCGGGCCTCTCTCGAGATCAGCATGTCGTCTCCTCGAAAATGGATCACGCGGCGGGCCGTGCGCTCAGAGGCGGCGGCCGCGCGCGGCTTGAGAGTGGATCAGAAGTAGTCCTTGCCGTCTTCGAGCAGGTCGGCCGCCTGCTGCTGGGCAATCGTATTGATGAGCGTGAGATCGGGCTCGACCGGATCGGCCTCGAGCGCTTCGGTGAGCAGCGCGTCGTGCAGCTCCTGGTCGAAGACGAGCCGGGCGTACTGCTTGGCGTACATCACATGGACGAAGAGATTACGCCGGTTCGAGACGACGAGTGCGCGCTCGAAGGCCTCCCGGCCCTTCTCGGGCTTGCCACCGAGCGAGGCGGGGCGCAGCGTGTAGAGCACGCCGAGGTACATCCACGCCTGGCCGTCCTCGATCTCGGGGTCGAGCTCGACCACTTTCTCCATGACGGCCTGCACCTTGGGCAGGTCGGCGATGGCGGCCCAGTCGGCCGAGTTCGCCTGGATCCAGCCCGCCCAGGCGCTGCCGTAGCTGTAGAGCGCGGGCAGATCCTTCTCTTTCACGTCATCGAGCGCGAGGACGAACTCGTCGAAGGGTTTCTCCGAGAGCCCGCAGAACTCTTTCTTGCGCACGCAGATCGCGCGGTCGCCGTAGCCGCGAGCGCGCGTCGCCAGCCGCGCGGCCCGCTCGGGATCTTCGACGAACGCGCCGGCATACGAGCCGTAGAGGCTCGCGCCGCTCATCAGCAGGTCGAGGTTGTCGGGATCTCCCTCGATCAAGCCATCGAGCGCGATCAGGTACGCAGGAGCACCATCGCGCACGAGCTCGGGATCATCCTGGGCCAGCACGGCCACCGTCAGGCTGTCGGCCACGCCCGAAGTGACCCGCCCCATGATGAGCGAGCACCCGGTCTGGGCCGAAACCAGCAGCGTGACCAGGATGACGAGGGAGCGCTGTCGGAGTCGGTCGGTCCGGCTACGCATGATCGCGGGATGTTAGCAGGGTGCCGGAACGATACGTTCGAGGGCAGCATCCATGAAGGACCGGTCGTCGCCCCACGATCCGGCTGATCGGGTGAGCGAGCGGGCCCGGCGCCGGCCCGGCAGCGAGCGCCGGAGCCAGCACGCGAGACAGCGACCGCGCGAGGGAGATGCACCGTCCCATGAGTCGGCTCGGATCCACTCGCTCACCGCGTCCCATCCGTGCCTTCGACGTCGCGGTCGAGGCCGTGGTTCTCGGGGTACCCCTTGGCGTCGCGACCTGCGTACTGCTGGGCCTCGGGCTGCAAACGGGGGCATCGACGTCGCTCGCCCTCACCGCGGCGCTCGCGGTGGCGCTGTTGCCGGTCGTCGGGCTCGCATCGGGGTTTCGCGCGATCGGCGCCGGCTCATCGGACGCCGGCCGCCGGGTCGCCCGAGTCCTCTCGGCCTGGATCTGGACAATCGCCCTCCTCCTGACCGTGCCGGGCTTCGCCCCCGGCGAGCGCCGTGAAGCGGCGCGCCGCGGCGCCGACGTGCTCTTCGCGGCGCACCTCGGCCCGCTGCGTGAGCCGGCCGGGAGCTTCGTCGGCACCCTGGCCAGCTGGCTCGGCGCCGAGGGCGAGAAGCCCCCCGAGCCGCTCGCGATCGCCACGCCCCAGGCCGCGACGTCACCCTCCGCTTCGAAGCCGCAGCCCGACGAGACGGCGCCCCGCCCCTCGACCCGCACCCCGGTCGCGCGCCCCGATCCCGCACCGACCGCGCCCGTCGTGCTGGCCTACCGAGGCGACGGCCGCGAGCTCGATGTCGAGGTCGCTCTGGATGGGCCCGACTTCGGCGACCGGTTCCGCATGATCTTCGATACGGGCGCCTCGTTCACCACGGTGACGCCCGACGCCCTGGCCGAGATCGACGTCGACGTGCCGCGCAATGCGCCGCGGGTGACCCTCAACACGGCTGGCGGCCCGATCGACGCGCCGCTCGTGCTGCTCGACGCCGTCTGGCTCGGCGACGCGCCGGTCGAGTGGGTGACGGTGGCGGCGTGCCCTTCGTGCACGGCGCCCGGCCGGTCGGGGCTGCTCGGCCTGAACGTCTCGAGCCAGTTCCGCGTCGAGATCGATCACGATCGAAAGCGGATCCACCTCGACCCGAGCCCCGGCGATCGGCGACACGACATTCGCCCCTGGCTCGACCTCAAAGCGCGGGGCGTGAACCACGGCGGCGAACGTCTCGAGTTCGATGTGACCATCGGCAACCGCGCGCCGCGCGCCGTCGCCACGGCCACGATCGAGATCGACTGCGGCGAGACCGGTGCCGCCGTCGACGTCGCCGACATCCCGGCCGAGGGCGAGCGAACGACGAGCCTCACCCTCCCCGGCCCGACCGACTGCCCCACCTTCCGCCTCGGCCTCCTCTCCGCCACCTGGCACCTCGACCGCTTCTAGCGCCCCTTTACCCCATCCAAAGGAGCCTCGAGTCTGCGCCAACGATGCGTTGCGACCGAGGCGATCCGACTTCGCATTCTGGGGGCGGCGCCCGCAATCGAAGTCGGGCCAGCCCGAGCAAGACGCGGCGCCTCCGGCGACATCGATTCAACGCGGCAAGGCGGGCCCGACGCAGTCTGAGGACGCCGCCCCCAGAATGCGAACCCCCGGCCACTCACCCCCGATCCGCCTCCACCGTCACCGCCGCAAACTTGAACTCCGGAATCTTCCCATCCGGATCCAGCCGCGGATTCGTCAACAGATTCGCCGCGGCCTCGCGAAAGTGGAACGGCACGAAGACCGAGCCCGGCTGCACGCTCGTCCCCACCCGCGCAGCGAGTCGAATCTCACCGCGACGCGACGCGATGCGCACCCAGTCGCCGGTCGCGACCCCGAGGCGAGCCGCATCGTCTTCGTTCAGGTCGGCGAACGCCTCGGGCTCGATGGCCGCGAGGGCCTTGGCCCGGCGGGTCATCACACCAGTATGCCAGTGCTCGAGCACACGACCCGTCACGAGCACGAACGGGTACTGCGCGTCGGGCAGCTCGTCGGCGCCCGCGTGCACGGCGGGCACGAAGCGCGCGCGCCCGTCCTCGGTGGGGAAGCCGTCGCCGAACATGACCTCGGTGCCCTCTTCGTGCTCGGGATCGTCGCAGGGGTAGAGCTTGCCGTCGGCGCCCAGCAGGTCGTGGGAGAGACCCTGGTACGCGTGCGTGAGCGCGGTCATCTCGTCGAAGATCTGCTCGGTCGATTCGTACGCCATGGCGTAGCCGAGCCGGGTCGAGAGCTGTTGGATGATCTGCCAGTCGAGGCGCGCCTCGCCGGGCGGCGTGACGACGGGGCGACCGAGCTGCACGCGCCGATCGGTGTTCGTGTACGTGCCCGACTTCTCGAGCTGGCTCGTGGCCGGCAGCACGACGTCGGCGAACTCGGCCGTCTCGGTGAGAAAGATGTCCTGCACCACGAGGAAGTCGAGGCTCGCGAGGGCCTTGCGCACCGCGTTCGTGTCGGGATCGCTGAGAAACGGGTTCTCGCCGAGCATGTACATGCCCTTGATCTCGCCCCGCCCGGCCGCCTTCATGATCTCGACGACGGTCAACCCCGGCTCGCCATCGAGCTCGACGCCCCACGCCGCCTCGAATTTCGCGCGCACCTCGGCGTCGTCGACGCGCTGATAGTCGGGGAAGACCATCGGGATCAGGCCCGCGTCGCTTGCCCCCTGCACGTTGTTCTGTCCGCGCAGAGGGTGCAGCCCCGCGCCGTGGCGACCGATATTACCCGTCATCAAGGCGAGCGAGATGATGCAGCGGCAGTTGTCGGTGCCGTGCACGTGCTGGCTCATGCCCATGCCCCAGTACGTGATCGCCCCCTTCGCGCGGCCGTACTCGAGAGCGACCTCGCGGATCGTCTCGGCAGGCACGCCGCAGATCGCCGCTGCGCGCTCGGGTGTCACGTCGCGCACGTTCTCGGCGACGCGCTCGAAGTCGCGCGTGTGCGCGCGAACGTACGCCTCGTCGACGAGACCCTCTTCGATGATCACGTGCATCATCGCGTTGTAGAAGGCGACATCGGTGCCCGATCGAATCTGGCAGAAGCGCCAGGCGTGGTCGCAAAGGGGCGTCCAGCGAGGGTCGACGATCAGAAGCTTGGTGCCCGCGGCCGCCGCCTGCTTGAAGAACGTCGCAGCGACCGGATGGTTCGCGCTCGCGTTGCTGCCAGTGACGAGCGCCAGCTCGGCATTGACGACGTCGCCGTAGCTCGTCGTGACGGCACCCGAGCCGATCATCTCGAGCAGCGCAGCCACGCTCGAGGCGTGGCATAGCCGCGTGCAGTGATCGACGTTGTTCGTGCCGAAGCCGACGCGCACCAGCTTCTGGAAGAGATACGCCTCTTCGTTGCTGCACTTGGCCGAACCGAAGCCCGCGAGCGCCGACGGGCCGTCGGTGTCGCGAATCGCGCCGAGCCGAGCCGCTACGAGATCGAGCGCCTCTTCCCAGCTGGCTTCGCGAAAGGCCGGCATCACCTCGTCGTAGTCGACGACGCCGCCCGGCTTGCCGCGCCTCCGCTGCGCCCCCTGCACCTCGGTCGACAGCGCACGCTTCGGGTAGTCGACGCGGATCAGCGGCTTCGTGAGGCGATGCGCGTGGCCGGAGTAGTCCCAGCCGTAGCGCCCCTTCACGCAGAGCCGACCCTGATTGCCACGCTCGCTTCGGCCTTCGGCGAAGACGACCTGGTTGGCGTCGCGATCGACGTGGTATCGCACCGCGCACCCAACTCCGCAGTACGGGCAGACCGAGTCGACCGGCTCGAGCACCTCACGCGGCCGAAGGGGCGCCTGCAGGCCCTGATCGACGAGCGCGCCCGTCGGGCAGGCCGCCGCGCACTCGCCGCAGCTCACGCACGTCGACTCGCCCATCGGCTGATCGAGATCGAAGGCGATTCGCGCGCTGCCCCCCTTGCCCGTTCGCCCGATCACGTGATTGCACTGCACCTCGTCGCAGGCTCGAATGCAGCGATCGCACAGGATGCAGGCCTGGTGATCGACGTGGATCACCGGTGACGAATCGTCGACCGGGCGCGCGCGCGTGGACCGCGGCGCTGCATCGACGTCGAGTGCGCGCGCGAGATCGAAGAGCAGGTCGTCGCCCGTCTCGGTTTCGCGGCGCGACGCTTCGAGCTGCTCGGCCATGAGCAGCTCGACCAGACCCGTCTGCGCGCGGCGCACGCGCTCGCTCTGCGTGCGCACGACCATGCCCGGCTCGGCATCACGCACGCACGAAGCCACCAGGGTGCGTGCTCCTTCGACCTCGACCGAGCATACGCGACACACGCCGACCGGCCGCAGCTTGGGGTCGTGGCAGAGCACCGGCACGTCGCCCCCCGACTGCACGATCGCGTCGTAGAGCGACGTCCCCGCTTCGACCGTGACCGACCGCCCGTCGATCTCGAGGGTGACCGGCGCACGCACGTGAATCGGTTCGGTCGCGCTCATGACGATGCCCCGCCGACATCGAAGCGCTCGAGAACGCTCGTGATCGGGTTCAGCGCGGCCTGCCCGAGGCCGCAGATCGACGTGTCGGCGAGCAGCTCGGCCAGGGCGCGCAGCCGCGTCGCGTCGAGTGGACCGTCGTCCTCGATCATCTTCACCGCTCGCTCGGTGCCGATGCGACACGGCACGCACTTGCCACACGACTCGTTGCGAAAGAACGCCGTCAGGTTGCCCGCGAGTGCGCGCAGGTCGGCGCCTTCGGCCACGACGATCACCGCGCCGCTGCCGAGCGCCGAGCCGGCCTCGCGGAGCGGATCCCAGTCGAGCGGCAGGTCGACGTGCTCGGCACCGAGAAACCCGGTGCTGGCGCCACCGGGCAGGAACGCGAGCAGCGACCGGCCTTCACGCAGCCCTCCGCAGCGCTCGATCAGGGCGCTGAGCGGCGTACCGAGGGGCACCTCGTGCACGCCTGGACGCTCCACGTCACCGCTCACGCTGAAGAACTTGAGATCGGCCGAGGCGCCGTGGGCGATGCGCGGAACGGCGCAGAGCGTCTCGACGTTGTTGATGAGCGTGGGCGCACCCCGCAAGCCCTCGATGCCCGGGAAGGGGGGCTTGTTGCGCGGTTCACCGCGGCGCCCCTCGAGCGCTTCGAGCAGCGCCGTCTCTTCACCGAGGATGTATCCGCCGGGCGAGACGAAGACATCGACCTCGAACGCGCGTCCGCTGCCGAAGACGTCGGGCCCGATGGCACCCAAAGCACGCGCTCGCTCGAGCTCGCCGCGCAGAGCGCGCGTTTCGGGCGCGTACTCGTGGCGGACGAACACGATGCCGCGCTCGGCCCCGACGCAGAGCCCGCCGAGCGCGAGACCCTCGACGACGAGATGCGGCAGGCGGGCGAGGATCTCACGATCCTTGAACGTGCCGGGCTCGCTCTCGTCGGCGTTGCAGATCGCCGTCTTTTCGCCGGCTTTCACTTCGGCCTCGGCCACGAAGCGCCACTTCGAGCCGGTCGAGAAGCCCGCCCCTCCCATGCCGCGCAGACCGCTCGCCTCGATGCGATCGATCAGCGCAGCCGTGTCACCCGAGGCCGCGAGCGCGCGCAGGCCCCCGTAGCGCTCGGAGACGTCTGCGTAGGGGTCGCTCGCAAAGCCGTCGTCGGGCGTCGAGGGCATCGCGACGTCGAACTCGGCGAGGCTGTCGGCCGCGAGACCGAGCGCCGAAGCCACGGCGTCGAGACCGACGGGCTCGTCACCGAGCAGACAGGCCGGCGCCGCATCGCAGCGACCGAGGCACGAGACCGAATGCAGCTCGACGCTCGAATCGCTCTTGGCTGCGGCCGCCTCGAGCCGCCCGCGCAGGGCGTCGGCCCCGCGCATCGCACAGCTCAGGTCGCGACACACGGCGATCTCGACATCGGGCGGCGACGTCGAACGAAAGTGGGGATAGAACGAGACGAGCCCCTGCAGCTCGTAGAGCGGAATCAGATGCGTGCGCGCGATCTCACGCAGCGCGGGTTCGTCGACGTGTCCGTGCTCGGCTTGCCAGGCTTGCAAGAGCTCGATGGCGTTCGCTCGCGTCAAGGCCCTCTCCTCGCCCGCCGGCCCGGGCCTGCGATCGCGCCGAACGTCTTCAGCCGAGCCCGGCGCGCTCGAGCGCCCACGCATAGGCCTCCGGCGTGTCGCAGTCACTCAGACCGTCGAGCTCGGGGTCGACGTCGCGCAGCTCGTCGGCCTCGATGATGCGCGTCGCAGACTGCTCGAGAAGATAGAATGGGCGAAGCCGCGCTGCTTCGAGGAGCGCTTCGGCCCGCGGCAGCACCGCACGCGCGTAGATCGCCGTGAGTACCATGTGGTGTCCATCGACGCGCGGTACGGCGACCTCGTACCCCTCGCTCAGCTCGAAGAGCCGCTCGACGAAGGGCGCGCTGAGCAGCGGCGCATCGCACGCCGTCACGAAGAGTCGCTCGGCGCGCACGGTGCGCAAGCCGGCGACGAGCCCGGCCATGGGGCTCTCGGCGCCCGGCGGATCACGCACGACGTCGAAGTCACCCGGCACCGACTGATCGGCCCGCGCCGCCACGACCACCTCGTCGACGATGGGCGATACGATGCGCACGATGCGCTCGAGCAGAGTCTCGTCGCCGAAGGGCAGCGAGGCCTTGTCCCTGCCCATGCGGCGCGATTGGCCGCCGCACAACACGATGGCGCCGCGGCGAGGGGGCGATTCGGCGTCGTCGGACAATCGGGCTCCGGGTCGGCGCACGCCCCCGGCACCGTCGAGGTCGTGCTCAGAGGTGAGAGAAGCGATTCGAGTCGCAACCGGCGAGAGAGGCCCGCGCGTCGGAAGGCTATCTCATCGAGGGGCCCGGCCGGGCTACGATCGAGGGGCGCGCAGCCCGCGTCCACTCGGCGCGCGTGCCGCAAGGGAGGTCCGCAGGATGCACCGACGACCCGTGCGCAATCGCATCGCAGCCGCGCTGGCCCCGCTCCTCGTCTTCGGGAGCGGTCTGGCCCCGACGGCGATCGCCGATTCGGCCTCCCCCACGCCGGCCACCGTGGTCTACGACCTCTTCGTCGAGCGCCCGCTCGGCCTCGTCGAGGTGGCCAGCGGGCTGGCCATCACCCCGGTCGCATACCCGATCGCAGCCGCCGCCAAGGACGGCAACCTGGTGGTCGATCACTGTGTGAAGACGCCGACGCGCAGCACGTTCGTGCGCGCACTCGGACGACTCGAGAGCGGGCGACACAGTCAGTGCAGCCCGGTCGCCTTCAGCCTCGAGATGGCCCAGCTCTCGGTCGGGACAGTGCTGCAGCCGCTCGTCTGGATCTTTGGCGGCTCGCCCTTCTCGCCCGCGCGTCCCGACGAAGACGGCATCGAGATCTGAAGAGCCCGCTGCGTCGGCGCGACGACGCAGCTCGGCCTTTCGGCGCGGGTCGCACCGGCCCTGAGTCGCGTGATCTGGGGTGGCGCCTCGCGTGAATCGAGGCTGGGCGCTACGACGCCGACGGGGAGCCGTTCAGGCTGAGCTCGCCGGCGGAGTCGGTCGCCGCCGGCGGCGCCGCGCGCAGCGGCTGGATCGTCGGCTCACCCTGCTCGACGGGCGTCACCGGCGTCGGATCGACGCGCGCACCGGGCACGGTCTGCCGAACGGGCGTGTAGTTCACGATCCCCGCCGTCAGCGAGAGAAGCAGCAGAAGGAGCGGAAGCCCCAACATCAGGGAGAGGCGTTCGATCCGCTTCGCTCGGGTCAGACCGGTTCGGCGGGGATGACCCATCGTGGCTTCCATCATGGCGACGCTCCTGAGTCGAGCACGCGGCCCTCTTTTGATAACCGCGCTCCCTCCGTATATCGGCGTCGAACCGGGGCGACTGAACCCCCCCGCAGTGGCCCAGCGCACGATGAACCCTCCCCCGCGTGCAGTGTTCCATCACCCATGCGCAGCTCGCGTGCAGCGGGTGCGCATGGGGTGTGTGACCGAGGCCGGCCGAGCGCGTCGGCGCGGCGGTCAGGGCGAGAGCAGGTGAACGAGGCGCTCCGGTGCCCACACGGGCGCGCGCGTCTCGAGCAGCGTCTGCTCGAAGGCGGCGTCGAGGCTCGCGTCGTTCATCCGCGGGCGTCCTTCGATGACGCTCTGTCGGTAGCCGCGCGGGATCGCGCGGGGGAAGTGGCCGATGCGCCAGACCGCACCGTCGGGCAGCGGCCGTCGCGCGAGAAATGCATCACTCAGGCCGCACGGATCGATCCAGTGATCGTCGGCGCAGCCTTCGAAAGCGGTGCGGCCGAGCCCACCGCACACGTTGCGCACGATCACCCGCGGTTCGGCCGCAGGCGTGCACGCCGATCGCGGCACGAGGCCGTTGTCGCGGTGCACCGAGAAGGCGCCGGCGCGCGTGTAGTACCAGAGTCGCTCGTCGACGATGCCGTGGGCCGGCATGGCGCCGGTCGCATCGATCAGCGCGTAGGTATCGCTCGGCGACACGCGCAGCGGCGAGCCGGGCGAGAGCGCCGCCACGCAGGTCGCCGCGATCGCGATGGCGGGCCCGAACCGCGCCGGCCATGCGGGCGGTGCCACCCGGTCGCCCGCTTCGGCGGCCCGCCCTTCCCCGGCATCACTCGCAGCTCGGCCGAGCAGCAGCGCCGCCACGAAGATCGGCGTCGCCAGGAACCGGCCCGCCATGAAGTCGCCGCCGATCCAGACGACGTACCCGACGTAGAGCGGCACGCCTGCGGCGAGCAGGCGCACTTCGCGGCGGCGGCTCGCGAGCCCGGCGATCCCCCCCGCCATCAGCACGAGCGCGCCAGCGGGATCCGCATCGACGAAGACCCGCAGATACACGAAGCCCTGGGCCAGCAGCAGCTCGCGGTCGATGCCCGTCGACAGCTTCGCGTACGCCGTGTTCGGCCACGGGGCGCCGAAGTAGAGCCAGGCAAAGCCCATCCAGACCAGGGCCGGCACCACGCCCACAAGCGCCGCGGGCAGCGAGGCGACGAGCCTTCGCTCGAGCAACGCACGTACGCCGAGCGCGATCGCCGTGGGTGCGACGAAGAGGGTCGCGTCCGCGCGCGTGGTGAAGACGAGCGCGGTGAGGAGCGAGAGCACGAAGACGCGTCGGGGCGCGAGCGCATCCCCGACTCCGCCACCGACGCGGCCGAGCCAAGCGAGCGCGAAACCGGCGAGCAGCGCGTTCGTGAGCGGGTTCTCGAGCCCGGAAGTCGCGTAGTCGACGAACGACTTCGATGTCGCCAGCGCGAGCACGCAGACCCAGCCGCCGGTCTGTCGCGCCCCACAGACGCGGAGTGCGAAGAAGATGGCGCCGACCGTGCACAGCCAGCTCGGCACGATCGCCGCCCACAGCCCCTCCCTCGTCACCGCGAAGAACGGAGTCACGAAGAAGAGCCAGAGCGGATGCGTGAAGGCCTGCACACGTTCGATCGCGTTGAAGCGAAGCCCACGCCCAGCGAGGAACTGATCGATCGTGTGCAACGTGATCAGTGCATCGTCGCTGACCCAGGCGGTGACGATGAGGGCGGCGGCCAACGCGAAGAGCGCCCCCACCAGCAGGATCGCGCCGAAGTCGATGCCATGCAGATCGAGCGAGCGGCCGACCGTCGCCTCGGTTTCGCGGCCGTCCTGCGTCGACGACGGCCCGGGCTCGTCTCGGGTGCTCAACGGGATCGGCTCATCGGATTCGCTCGCTCCTCAGCCGAGGTCACGCCGAACGCCCGCCAGCGACCGCTCGCTCGGGCCGAGCGGAGCCGCGCGCGCCGAAGAAGCCCCGCGCAGTCTATCATGCAGCCGCTCGACGACGCTGCGTCGTCGAGCCGGGGCGTCCACGCACGACGAACGAGGAACTGGATTGGCCGAGAGCGAGCCCATGACGCAGCCCGCACCGGCCGTCGACGAGGCCCCCTCGCGGCACGGCGAGGTGCTCGCCGGCATCGCCTTCTGCGTCGCGCTCGCCGCCGTCGTGTTCTACTTCGTCGCGCTCGGGCTCTTCGCGATCGACGTCCCGGTCGAAGACGACGTCGATTTCGTACGGTTCTTGCTCGGCCACGACGGCCAGGGCTGGCTCGCGCTGCACAACGAGCACCGGCCATTCACGGCGCGGGCGTTCTTCGCGGGCGTGACGGCGACGGCGGGGCACCTCGACCTGCGCGCGGTGATGTGGCTCGGCAATGCCTGCCTGATCGGCGTCGCCGCGCTCGTTGCGAGCTGGCTGCCGGCGGGCGCGCGAGCCGACCGTGTGTTTGCGGCCGCGCCGATCTTCGTGCTGCTCTTCACGCTGCAGCACTGGCAGGCTGCGACCTGGGCGACCGGCGCAGCCCAGCACTATCCGATGCTGCTCTGCGCGCTGATCTCGATCGAATGCCTCTCGAAGCCGACACCGCTGCGCACGGCGCTGGGTGCGCTCTTCGCGACCCTCGCGTTCCTGAACCTGGGGGCCGGCGTCTTCACGTTCGCGGTCGGCCTCGGGCTCTTGCTGCACGCCCGCGCCTGGTCGCAGGCGACCGCATTCGGCGTCTGGGCCCTCGTATGCATCGCGCTCTACTTCGCAGACTACGCGCGCCCCGAGCACCACCCGAGCCCGTTCGCTGCGTTCGCGTCGCCGGTCGCCGCCTTCGACTATCTCTGCACGCTCGTCGGCGGCGGCGTGTCGTTCGATGACGCGTGGGTCGGCTGGCTCGCGCGCTTCGCGGGCTGGGGTCTCGGCGTCGCCTACGTCGTGATCGCGCTCGGCTCGACATGGCGGCGCGACCCGCGCGTGTTCGCGGCGATGACCTTCGTGCTGCTCACCCTCGCTTCGGTCGCGCTTACGCGGTTCGGCTTCGGCCTCGACCAGGCCTTCGACTCGCGGTACCGGGTGTACTCGCATCTCTTGATGGCGCTCACCTTCGTCGCCTTCCTTCAGGCGCACGGCCTGAAGCCCAGCCGCAACCGATCGGCCCTCGTCCTGCTCTCGACGATCACGCTCTCTCTGGCCTCGATCCCGAGCGCCTGGGCATCGATGGAAGCGCACCGCACCTTCTACACCGACAACGCCCAGCAGTTCGCCCGGCGAAGAGCCCCGATCCCCGGCCCCCTCGCCGACACGAAGGCCGTTCGCCAGGCCGTCGAAGCCGGCCTGCTGAGATCCCCGCTCCTCACCCCCCCGATCATCCCCCCGACCGACTGATCCCCCGCAAGGCGCGCCCAATGAGCGCGACGCGCCTTCGACCCCTCTCCCTCGCGAACTGGAGCCGGTTCGTTCGGCTTTTCGGGGGTGGCGCCCGCAAGTTGGAGGCGAGCGCCAACACCAGCTCCCCCGACCGCTCCGAGCGAAAACACCCCGTCCCCGTAAAGCCAGCGAGCCGGAATCTGAGGACGACACCCCCGAAAAGCCGACCCGAGCACCCAGCCCACGCCTACCTATCCCCGATCATCCCAGTGCGGATAATCCGAAGTCAGCTTCGACAACCCGAACGCCTCCTCGATCCAGCGCACCAGCCGAGGCGTCAAGCTGAGATCACGCGTCTCGGAAGGGTCGGATAGGTCGAAGCGACGCCGCTGGCCGTTCGGTGCGGTGAGAACGAAGCTGCGCGGGAGCCCCACGGCCGTGAAGTCGATTGCGCGACCACCGTAGTGGCGCGAGTTGCGTGCGCCTTCTTCGGTCGCGTACACGACGGCGTAGGTGTCGGCCATCTCGATGGCCGCGGCCTTCGTGGCCCGCGGACCGAGAGGATGACGCCAGCGGATCGTCACGTCGCCGAGGCTCCATTCTCTACGGCGCCGCTCGAGATGCGCGATCTGCGCTTCGATCTGTTTCTCGCCGTTGCTTCGAGAGAGCACGAACGCGCCCCACATCAAGTAGCCGCGCTGGCGCAGACGAACGGTCGATTCGACCTGGACGTCGGCACCCGTCGCGCGCAGCTGCGCGAGCAGCTTCTCGATGCGCTCGGCGAAGCCGCTCTCGGGTCGCTCCGCGCGAAGCGCATCGAGCATCGCGGGCTCGGTGCTCGGGTTGCGAAACCGCATCGTCCACCGCGGGCCGAGGGGCTCCCCCTCCTGCGCCGGGGGATACGAGGCTTGCGCTCGAGGTTCGGTGACGTCGAGCCAGCCGGGCTCTGTCCCGTAGGCGCGCTTTGCGCTGCCCCACACCTCGTCGGTCGCCACGAGCACGCCCACCCGCCGGCCACGCCCCGGCGAGATCCAGATCGCCTCGCCCCGGTGCCCGGCACGGCCCGCGACGAGGACGTCGTCGAGCAGGTAGAGCAGGTCTTCGATCTCGACTGCGCGGCGCAGCTCTTCGCGCGCGGCCCTCAGCAGCGGCTCGTCGTCGGGGGTGGCCGCGATGCGCGCGAGCACCGGGCCGTCGATCGGTGCCCCGGCGAGATGGATGCGCCAGTCGCCGAGCTCGCGCGCGGCGAGCGCGAGGCGCGCGCGCGGATCGTCGTTCGAAGGCGCGAGCTTCAGCACCTCGAATTCGCGATTCATGTGGATCTCGCGCAGCCCGGGGTCAGGGGGCGACGCCTCGACCGACGGCTGCGCCCGCGTCGCCGCGGGAAGCAACGCGAGCAGAGCGCAGAACGTGCCCCGAGCGCGGCCCGGTCGTCTCGGTGCAGGCATGTCACGTCGCCTCGTCGTCGGTGCGATCATGCCATGGTAGCGACCGAGCCAAGGGCACTCTGCGCGGCCGAGGGGTGTCGAAGGTCAGGCAGCGCGGGTCGCTCGAGCAACCGGCTGCCGAAACCGTGCTTGGGGACGAAGCGCGCGGGCTGGTAGAGTGCCGGCTCGATCGCCGCCGAGTGCGCGCGCTGGAGACGTTCATGACCCCGCAACGAAGCCGCCTTCCCACCCTCCGTCGACCGAACGCGGTCGCGATCTGCGTCACCGTCCTCGTCGCGTGCGCCGCGGGCCTCGCGCTGGCGCCCGGGGCGTGGGCCAAGGGAGACCCCCTCTTCGCCAAGGGACTCAAGCGCGTCAACGACCAGACGTACAAGTCGAAGCAGAACCTGCTCTCGAATCGGCGCGCTCGCAACGAGGACGGCACGATCAACGTCGTGATCGAGATCCCGGCCGGCACCAACGAGAAGTGGGAGCTCGGCGAAGACCCGCACCAGCTGGTCTGGCAGAACGATCGCAACACCGGCGAGCCCCGGGTGATCGACTACCTGCCGTACCCCGGCAACTACGGCTTCGTCTCGCGCACGGTGCTCGACGAATCGAAGGGCGGCGACGGGCAGGCCCTCGACGTGATGGTGCTCGGCACCACCGTGCCACGCGGCACGACGATCAAGGCGATCCCGATCGGCGTGGTGCGGGTCGTCGACCGCTTCGAGCAGGACGACAAGATCCTCGCGATCGAGAAGGGCTCGAACTTCAAGGGCGTGACCGACATCGAGAGTCTCGACGATCGCTACCCCGGCGTGTCGGAGATCCTGCGCCTCTGGTTCGGCAACGTCCATGGGACGACCGACGTGCAGATGCTCGGTACGGGTTCGCGCGCCCAGGCCAACGCGGTGATCGACTACGCGGCCGAGGCGTATCGCAAGCAGAGCGTTCACAAGAAGGCCGCCGAAGACGAAGACTAGGTGCGGTCGATGATCGACGAGATCGTCGACCGCGCGGCCCGCACCTGCTCGTAGAGGTCGAGCTGGCCACGCGCGCGCAGCAGCTGATGCTCGCCCGAGCGGTCGAAGCGCATGTCGTCCCACCCGAACCACCGCTCCTCGAGCGCGTCGGTCGCGAAGCGCGCCGAGAGCTCGATCGCCAGCCGCTCGATGGCCCACGCGAACGAGCGCCGCTCGGCGTCCGTGGGTGAGAACCCCAGCGCTTCGACATAGCCGCCGGCCGCGGCTGCAAAGAGATCGACGTCGAACTCGGCCTCGGGATCGTCCTCGGGGCGGCGATTGCACCACGAGCGCCAGGCATCGCCGAGGTCGTGATAGAGCGGGCGGCGCAGCACCGTGTCGAGATCGACCAGCACATGGGCCGCGCTCGCCCCGGTCGCGTCGTCGACGAAGAGCACGTTGTTGAATTTCAGGTCGCCGTGGATCACGCGCACGGGCAGCTCGCCGAGCGCAGGCCACTCGGCGCGGGCTGCGGCGATGCGACCCGCGAGCGCGACGGCGTCCGCATGCAGGGGGTGGTCGCCCCGCTGAGCGATCGCCGCATCGAAGGCCTCGAACGACACCTCAGGCTCGCGGTAGGCAAACCCCAGCTCGGCAAGCGGCGCGGCGAAATCGGCGAGCGCCGAATGAAATCGCGCCATCAGCGCTGCAGCCGACCGGGCCGTGTCGGGCGATGGACACGTCTCGTAGGCCCGCCCGGGCACGCGCGTCATCAATCGGTGATCGGCCCCGTCATCCCGCCACAGCAGCTCGCCTTCGACGGTTCGCAGCAGACGCGGCGTGGGCTCCCCTCGCGCGGCCAGGTAGGCGGTGACGGCTTCGACGTTTGCGTGCACCGCCGGGTCGAACACATCGGCGACGCGCTGCAGGATGTAGTCACCCGACCGGTCGGCGACGGCCCAGGTGCGGTGCAGCAGCCCACCCGAGAGCAGGGTGAGCTGCGGCGCCTCGAGCTCGCCCCAAGCGGCGGCGAGTCGCGCGAGGAACCCGGGGTCGTGGCCAGCGGCGGCGGACATGGGCAGAATGTCGACGGCGAACCCCGCCGTGGCAACCACCTCGGCGCGGCAATTCGATCGGCGATCCGATCGTGACGCCTGCACCACCGACGCACTCATCACGTCGGCGAACGAGTCGGGAGCACGCACTGTCGTGAGCGAAGCATCGAGAAGCAGCGGCCTCGAGATCGTGCACGACTGGCGCGGGCATCGAATCGCAACCGAAGAGACGGTGCGGATCGACCTCACGCTGAGCGGCGACGGCCTCGCGATCGACGTCGCGGCTCCGCTTCACCGAGATCCGCCGCCCGACGCGCCCGAGGGCTCGTGCGACGGGCTCTGGAACCACGAAGTCGTCGAGTTGTTCCTGCTGGGCGACGACGACCGCTACCTCGAGATCGAGCTCGGACCCTGGGGCCACTATCTCGTGCTCGAGCTGGCGGGACAGCGCAACGTCGTCGCGAGCGGGCACGCCCTCGACTACGAGGTGCAGCGCGGGCAGATCGGCTGGACCGGGCGTGCCCGGGTGCCGCTCGATTGGATCCCTGCGCCGATCGGCCTCGGCAACGCGTATGCGATCCATGGCGTCGAGGCGACGCGGCGCTATCTGGCGCTGCACCCCGTCCCCGGCGAGGCGCCCGACTTTCACCGGTTGGAGTGCTTCGGCCCCATCGGCCTGTAAGAGCCCGCGTCGCGGCAGGTGCCCAGCCGCATTGAGGAATCGAACGCGTCCCAAAGCGACAGCGCCAAGAGGACGCCGAGTCAGCCGTGTGCACGCTCGAAACCTGGACAGCGGTCTCGAGGTGGATTCAGGTCTAAACCCTACACAGATCTGGCAACCGCCGAGTCGAAACGCAAGAATCCGGGCTCACGAAATCCCCCCTGGCCCCCCGCCCCCGTCCTCCACCCAGTGCATGCGCGCGTGCATGCTCGGAGATCGCGAGCGAGATCCGCGCCGGGCGGGGTGCGCCCAACGGCCAAAGAATGGCCACAGACTTTTGAGGAGTCCGAAATGGATCCCGCCCAGATGAACGAATCCGCAGCCGAGGCCATGGAGGCCGCGATCGAACTGATTTCGACGTGGGGGCTCTCCGTCATCGGCGCCATCGCCGTTCTGATCATCGGTCGCATGGTGGCCGGCATGATCCGCAGCAGCATCAAGAAGGCGCTCGAACGCGGCAACACCGACGCCGCGCTCGTGCCCTTCATCAGCAGCATGGCCTACTACGGTGCCCTGACCGTCGTGATCATCGCGGTGCTGAACCTCTTCGGCATCGAGACCACGAGCCTCGTCGCCGTCATGGGTGCCGCCGGTCTGGCCGTTGGCCTCGCGCTGCAGGGCACGCTGTCGAATTTCGCGGCCGGTACGATGTTGCTCGTGTTCCGCCCCATCCACATCGGCGACTGGGTCGAGGTGGCCGGCGTCGCGGGTGCGGTTCAGGAGATCGGCATCTTCACGACGACCATCCACACCGGCGACAACGTGAAGATCATCTGCCCGAACACCGCCATCTATGGCGACATCATCAAGAACTACTCGGCCAACGAGAATCGCCGCATCGACCTCGTGATGGGCATCGGCTACGGCGACGACATCGGCGTCGCCATCGATGCCATCGAGAAGGTCGTGAAGGCCAACGAGAACGTGCTCGCCGATCCGGCACCCACCATTGAAGTCGCAGAGCTCGGCGACAACTCGGTGAACCTCGTCGTGCGCCCCTGGGTGAACGGCGGCAACTACTGGCCCACGCGATTCGCCCTGATGCGCGCGCTCAAGGAGGGCATCGAGGCCTCGGGCTGCTCGATCCCCTATCCGCAGCGCGACGTGCACGTGATCGACATGCCGAAATCGGCCTAGGCCGCTTCTCGCGAGTGAACCACGCGCGCCCCGCTGCACGACGCGGCGGGGCGCGCGAAGATCAAGACATCGCGCGATCGCCTTCGCGCGAACGGGGGGAGGAGAACCATGGTGAGAACAAACACGTGGCTGCGCGCGGCGGCGTGCGTCATCGGCCTCGTGCTGATCGGCACACAGAGCTTCGCCGACACGTTCGAGCTCGAGAACGGCGACAAGTTCGAGGGTGAGGTCGTCAAGGAGACCGACACCGAGATCGTCGTCAAGCACCCGGTCTTCGGCGAGATGACGATCCCGAAGAGCTCGATCAAGAAGGAAGAGCCGCCGAACCCGGGCCTCTTCGGCACGGACTTCCTGAAGGGCTGGGACCGCTCGGTCGAGTTCGGCTTCAACGGGTCGTCGGGCAACAGTGACAGCATCGGCATCAACGCCGGCGCCCGGCTCTTTGGCGAGGGCAAGTGGTACCGCGCCCGGTTCCGTGGGCAGTACTTCTTCGCGAACCAGCGCGCCGTGACCGAAGCGACGAAGATCAAGACGACGAACAACGCCTTCGTCGACTATCGGCAAGACTTTCTGATCTTCGGCGACTCACCCTTCTATCTCTGGGTCAACGCGCGGTACGACTACGACGAGTTCCAGGACTTCGAGAATCGTTTCACGGGCCAGGGCGGTGCCGGTTGGGAGATCTACAACAACGACACCATCCTCTGGCTCTGGAACCTCGGTGCCGGCGTCAACTACCAGGGCGGCGTGATCGACGATGCGATCGGCGAATTCACGACGGGCATGGACTTCCGTTGGAACATCATGGAAGGCCAGGTCATCCGCGCGGATACCTACTACTACGCCGACTTCGAGCGCTGGAAGGACTTCCGCGTCATCTCGAACGCGGTCTACGAGGTCTCGCTCGGTTGGCTCGACGGCCTGGCGCTCAACGCCGGCCTCAAGAACGAGTACCGCAACCAGGTCACAATCCCCGTCGCCCCGAACCTGCGCAACGAGAACAACAACCTGCAGTACTTCGGCGGTCTCACCTACAACTTCTGATCGCGCACCCTTGAGACGCTTCGGGGGTGGGTTGCCCGGGTCGCGTTTTCGGGGGTGTCGTCCTCAGACTCAGGCGGGCCGGCTCTACGGAGTCGGCCCGTTTGCGTTTTGGGCGGGGCGTCTTGCGAGGGCTGGCCCGCCTTCGACTTGCGGGCGCCAAAGCGCCACCGCACCCCCGCTCCGAGCGAAAACGCCCCATCCCCGTAAAGCCAGCGAGCCGGAATCTGAGGACGACACCCCCGAAAAGCCGACCCGGGCACCCAGGCCCGAGATCAGAATTGACGCCCCAACGCACCGCCCGATAGGATCTGACGGACCGTCAAATCCCAACGGGCCGCCGGCCCGGGAGGCCCGTCATGTCCCTCGCCGACCCCTTCGAGGTGAACCGCCGGCTCGTCGCGCCCCGCGCCGCGCTGCCGACCGAGGCCGAGGTCGACGCCGTCACGGCCGGCATCATTCGCGGCGCCTTCGAGACGATCTGTTACGAGAGCGCGACCCACCTCGGTCGCGCGGCCTCGTCGGCGATCATCAACCAGTCGAACGAGCGCAACGCCTCGATCATCGACGCGAACGGGCGCCTGGCCGGCCTCTCGGTGGGCATCCCTCAGCTGCTCTTCATCTCGCCGCTCGCGGTGCGTTGGGGCCTCGAGCACTACGAGACCGACGACTGGGGACCGGGGGATGTGTTCGTCGGCAATGATCCCGACCATGGCGGCGGTCACCTCCCCGACTACACCGTCTATACCCCCGTCTTCGATGACGCTGGCCAGCTGGTCACGATCAGCGCGCTGCAGGCGCACCAGGGCGATACCGGCGGCAAGGACCCCGGCGGGTTCTCCGTCGACGCGATGGAGCTGTTCGCCGAGGGCATGCCGATCCCTCGGATCAAGCTCGTACATCGCGGCGAGCCGCGGCGCGACGTGATCGACATGATCGTGCGCAACAACCGCTTCCCATCGTTCGAGGGCGACCTGGCCGCGATGATCTCGGGCTCGCAGCTCGGGGCGCGCCTGCTCGGCGAGCTGAACGCGAAATGGGGCGCCGACGTCGTTCGGGCGGCGATCAACTGGAACGTCGACGAGACCGAGCGACGATTTCGCGAAGAGGTCGCTCGCTGGCCCGACGGCACCTACGAGGCCGACGTCTGGATCGACCACGACACCGTCGGCAACGAAGACGTTCACGTGCACGTCGCGTGCGTCGTCGATGGCGATGCGCTCACCATCGACATGACCGGCAGCGACGCACGCCCCGAGCTCGTCTGCGTCTGGAACACGTTCAGCAACAGCCGAGGCTACGCGATGGCCCAGCTGGCCTCGATGGTCGACCCGGCGATCGTCAAGAACGAAGGCCTCTTCAACGCGGTCGACATGATCATTCCCGAAGGCTCGATCCTGCAACCCCCGCCGAACAAGCCGGCGGCGCTCGGCGCCTTCCACCCGGCGGTCGAGATCGGCGAGGCGATCTGCATCGCGCTTGCCGACATCCTGCCCGAACGGTCTTCGCCGCAGGTCTACAAGCTTGGCATGCCCAATACGGTGCTCGGTTTCGATGAGACCGGCATGATGTGGATGGATCAGGGTGTCGACGTGCGCTCGAGCGATGCGTCGGCCGCCCAGGGCATCGATGGCTGGGGCTCGATGTGCAGCGGGCTCGGCAACCTCTATCTCGCCGAGGCCGAAGACGCCGAGAGCCGCCTGCCCGTGCTCAACATCAGCCGTGAGATGACGACCGATACTGGCGGCGCCGGCCAGTGGCGAGGCCAGCCCGGCACGCTGAACGTGAAGCAGGTGCTGGCCGAAGCCACCGGCGTCAGCTGGATGGTCTCGCGCAAGCATCCCCTGCGCGGCCTCGCGGGCGGGGACGATGGCAGCCCCTACTCGCTGCTCTACGAGCAGGGCACCGAGAACGAGTACGAGGTCGAGAACGCGATCCAGGCGCCGCTGCCGGCCGGTGCCGTGACGGCGTACCAGTACGGCGGCGGAGGCGGCTACGGCGATCCGCTCCGCCGCGATCCGGCGGCGGTGCTCGAAGACGTGCTCGACGAGTATGTGAGCATCGAAGCCGCTCGAACGCGCTATGGCGTCGTGATCGAAGGCAGCTTCGACGACTGGAACCTGGCGGTCGACGAAGCCGCGACGAAGGCCCTTCGCGCCGAGCGCGCCCGCGGCGAGGGAGCGTGACCGTGGGCTGGCGCGTGGGCATCGACATTGGCGGCACGTTCACCGACTTCGTCCTGCAAAAGGACGAAGGTGAAGACGGCCTCGTCATCGAGAAGACGCTGAGCACACCCGAGGACCGGAGCGAGGCGGTCATGACCGGGCTCGGGAAGCTGGCCGCTCATGAAGGCCTCGAACTCGAAGCCTTCGTCGCTCGGCTCGAAGCGATCATTCACGGCACGACGGTGGCCGACAATACGCTCATCGAAATGGATGGGGCGGTGACGGGCTTGCTCACGACCCAGGGTTTTCGCGATGAGCTCGAGCTGCGTCGCGGTTTCAAGGAAGACATCTGGGACGTGCGCCTCGCCCCGCCGAAGCCCATCGCGCCGCGGCGTCGGCGGCTGACCGTCCCGGAGCGCCTGACCTTCGACGGCAGCGTGCACACGCCGCTCGACGAAGAAGCTGCGCGGGCGGCGATTCGCCGACTCGCAAAGCAAGGCGTCGAGTCGGTCGCAATCTGTCTGCTCTTCTCGTTCGTCAACCCGGCGCACGAGAAGCGACTCGCTGAGATCGTCGCCGAGGAGCTGCCCGGTGCGGCCATCTCGATGTCGCACGAGGTGCTGCCCCGCGCGCCCGAGTTCGAACGCACCAGCACGACCGTCGTCAACGCCTACGTCGGCCCGAAGGTGTCGAGCTACCTCGACCGCCTCACCCGCCGACTCGCCGAGGCCGGCTACACGAGCGACCTGCTCGTCATGCAGTCGAGCGGCGGCGTGATGACCCGCGAGTACCTGCGCGGCAGCCCCGTGCGCGTGCTCGCATCGGGGCCCGCCGGCGGCGTCGTGGGCGGCGCGCACATCGGTCGGGCGAAGGGCGCACCCGACCTGCTCTGCGTCGACATGGGAGGCACGAGCTACGACGTGTCGGTCGTAGTGGGCGGCGAGGCACCGGCCGACCCCGGCTTCAACTGGCATCACCGCTATCTCGTCGCCACGCCGATGGTCAAAGTCGAAACCCTGGGCGCGGGCGGCGGATCGATCGCGCACCTGAATGGCGGCCAGCTTCAGGTCGGCCCGGAGAGCGCGGGCTCCGATCCCGGCCCTGTCTGCTACGGCCGCGGCGGATCGCGACCGACCGTCACGGACGCCAACCTGATCCTCGGCCTGCTCTCAGACGAGTCGGATTTCGCGGGTGGCAGCTTCCGTCTGACACGCAAGGGCGTCGACGAAGCGTTCGAAGAGCACGTCGCAAAGCCGCTGGGGCTCTCCGTCGAAGAAGCGGCGTTCGACGTGTGGCGCATCGTCAACGCGAACATGACCCAAGCGGTGCGCCGCACCACGGCCGAACGCGGTCTCGATCCGCGCGACCTGTCGATGTTGGCCTACGGCGGCAACGGACCGGTCTTCGCGGGCATTCAGGCGCAAGAGCTCGGGATCGATCGCGTGCTCGTGCCCCGCTCATCGCCGACGTTCTCGGCCGTGGGCGCACTCGCCGCGAAGCCGATCATCGACGAAGAGCGCGCCTACCTCGTCGGCGTGGCCGAAGCCGATGTCGAACGTCTGCGGGCGCTTTGGGAGGAGCTCGATGCTCGGGCCGAAGGCTACTTCTCGGCCGCGGGCTTCGATCGAAACGACGTCGAAGCACAGTACAAGCTCAACCTGCGCTACCCCGGGCAGAACTGGTCGCTCTCGGTCGACGTCGCCACGGTCACGGGGGCGCGCGACCTCTCGTTCGTGAACGCCTCGCTCCCGGCCGACATGATCGCGCGCTTCCATGCACGGCACGAGGCCGAGTACGGGCATCGCCGCGATCTGGAGGCGCCCGAGATCACGGGCGTACGCCTGGTGATCTCGGCGCCGATCGCCGCACCGGCGTTTCAGTCGGGCAGCAACGCGAAACCCAGCCGGGCCGAACCGAAGACGACGCGCCGCGCCAACCTGGGCACGGGCTTCGCCGACACGCCGATCTACCACGGTCCCGACCTGGGCCCGGGCGACTTCGTCGAGGCCCCGGGCATCATCGAAGAGACGTTCACCACGATCGTCGTCTACCCGGGATGGACCTGCCGCGTCGACGACGCCGGCGACTACATGCTCGATCGCGGCTAGCTCACTCTCCCCCGACGACACCGCGGGCCGGGCGCAGCTCGAGCATGCTGCCGCTCGATCGCGAACCCGTGCAACCACGTCGGCACGCAGATTCAGTGGGCGTCCGTCCGAAACGCCACGCGCTCCGTGTCGTCTGCGCTGGTCGCGAGAAACTCGATCGACGCCGCGAGCGCCGACGCCTCGAGCCCGTCGATCAGCAGCGTGTCGACGAGCACCAGCTCATCGTCGCGAATCGCCAGCGCACCGTGAGCCACCTCGGCGTTGCTGCGAAGGGCCGTCGTGAGCTCCTCGGGCGTCATCGTGTCCGTCGGTCCGATCGTCGACATGAGCCGCACGAGTTCTTCGCTGTCGAACTCGAAGAACTCGAGCGACACGAGCTGCTTGCGCCCGTCGCCGAACTGCACGAGCACGCCCGTCGGCAAGAGCTCCCACCCATGCGCGTCACAGACCTCGCGACACTTCTCTGCAAACCGCGCCTTCATCGACTCTCCCACCTGGCGCCGGGTGAACGACGCACCCGATCACCCTACCACGCCCCGCTCTCTGCAAGCCGTTGCTCGCGAAGCGATTGGACCGGAGTCGACTTCGAGAAGATGGGCGGCGCAAGCGGTGATCTCGGAGGTGTCGTCCTCAGACTGCAGCGGGCAAGCCGTACGGAAACGAACTGCCTACGCCCACTTCGATGCACGGTTGCATGTACGAGGCCTGCCTCGGACGCGCGGCCGTCACCCACAAGAACTCGAAAAGCGACTTTTTCTCACAAGCGTTCGTTCGAGCCCTGCGATCCCCGAATCGACGACAAGCTTCGTTTCTCCCCCGCAACCCCAAAAAAGAACGCGGCCCACGCCAGCGGCCACACGCCGGACCCAAACGCCTCGCGTTTTCGGGGGTGGCGCCCGCAAGTTGAACGCGAGCGCCAACACCACCCCGGCGCTCGCCCCGGGCGCAAACGAAGGGCCGCCGCAAAGCCAGCGAGCCGTAGTCTGAGGACGACACCCCCGAAAACGCGACCCATGCACCCCCCTCGCGAACGCAGACGAGGGCCCCGCCGATCAGAACACCACCGTCCACCGCACCGAGCGCGACGTCGCCGCCAGATAGTGGCGGAGCTTCGGCTTGCGCAGGCTCGGGGTGGCGTCGCCCGACAGCTCGAGTCGCTTCCTCAGCTCGCGGTCGCGGGCGCGAATCGCATTCAGCTTCACCACGGTCTTCGACACCGCGATGCCGATCACCGCGCTCACGAAGATGTCGCTGCCCCAGTGCGCATCGAGCGCGATGCGCCCCGCTCCCACCGCCGCGGCCGTGCCGTACGACAGGATCCGCACGGGCCAGTTCGGATAGCGCTCGGCCATCACGCCCGCGAGCAGGAACACGTTGAGCGCTTCACCCGACGGCATCGAGACGTTGCCGCTGAATGGATCGAACGACCTCGCGCTGCGATCCGTGCGCGGTCGATACCGACCCGCGCTGTACTTCATGGCCAACCCGTAGCCATGGCCGATGAGCGCCGACTCGAGCAGCAGCTTCACGGTCTCATAGTCTTGCGGCCGGTCGAACACCAGACCGGTGAGCAACAGCCCCCCGGTCAAGCCGCCCAGCGCACCGCCCTGACCGACCCAACGCACGTTCTCGCCATACTCGTAGAATCGCTCGCTCTTGCGCGCGGCATCGCGCAGCGGCTCGTCGGCGAGAAAGATGAGACCGGTCGTCGTGCCTGCGGCTGCGCCGACGATCAGCCATTCCTTCCAGCGCCAGCGGATCGGCGACGAGAGCGTGTACCAACTGTCCGAGACCGTGTCGTTCACGAAGTCCCAGCCGACCTTGGCGCTGCGGCCGCCGACGCGCTTGGCCTTGTTCCAATCCTCACCCGGTGCGTACTCCCACTCGGGCAACAGACGTCGGAACTCGCCCGAGGGCGCTTCGAAGGTCGCGTACGACGGCTCCGGCCCCGGCGATGCGCCCCCCGGCTGCGCATCGGCGGGCGCCTCGGGTGCGACCTCGACGGGCGCCCCACCGCCTTCGCTCTCGACGGGCTCGGCCAGCGCACTCGCTGCACCGAGCAGCAAAGCAAAGAAGACGACGCACACGTCGACGCGCCGCGGCCTCGACCGGCCCGGCCTGCGCGCGCTGCGGCGCCTCACTTGCGCCGCACCGGCGGCTTCGTCGTCGACTGCCATCATGAGGGGTTTCTCGCGGACGCGATGCGTCTGCATCGCGATTTCAGCCCAGCGCCATTGCAGCCGCAAGGTCGATGGCACACCGTCAAATGCGGCGGCGCGGCCTCACGCGGCGCGAGGCCCGGGAGTGACGGCATGTCGAGCGATCGAGACGACGCGAGCGAGCGGGGCGAGGCGGCCTGGAAGCCTCGCATCGAGGCGCTCGAGGCGAGGCGCACGACCGCCCGAGCGATGGGAGGCCGCGAGAAGCTCGAAAAGCGCGCGGCGCTCGGCGAGCTCTCGGCGCGAGCCCGAATCGACGCCTTGCTCGACGAAGGCTCGTTTCGCGAGCTCGGTACGCTCGTCGGCGGCGCCACGGCGCCCGGCGAACCGGCGACGCCCGCCGATGCGTTTCCCGCCGGCTTCGGGCGGATCGACGGCCGGCCGGTGCTCGTCGGCGCCGAGGACGCGACGGTCATGGGGGGCAGCATCGGCCTCGGCGGCGCCGACAAACGCTACCGGCTGACCCAGCTCGCGCGACAGGAGCGGCTCCCCCTCGTCTTCATCCTGCATGGCGCGGGCCACCGCATGACCAACGCGCTGAAGGGCCACGGCCGAACGCCGAACGATCTGCAGGGTCTCGTCGACCTCGCGGGGATCGTGCCGACGGTGTGCGTGGTGCTCGGTGCGTCGGCAGGCCACAGCGCGCTGGCTGCTCCGCTGATGGACTTCGCCGTCATGAGCGAGAACGCGGCGGTCTTCGCCGCGGGCCCGCCGCTCGTCATTGCAGCGACGGGCGAGCAGGTCACCAAGGAGGAGCTGGGCGGCCCCGACGTCTCGGTCCGCCAGGGCGGCGTCGTCCACAACGTCGCAAAGAGCGACGTGGCCGCGCTCGAACAGGCCCGAAGATATCTCTCGTTCTTTCCTTCGAACGCGTGGCAGGCACCGCCGCGCACCGAGGCGAGCGACGGGGAGCGGCTGCTCGACGACATCCTCGACATCGTGCCCGAAGACCTGCGCAAGCCCTACAAGATGAAGCACGTGCTCGAGCGGCTGGTCGATCGCGAGAGCCTCTTCATCGTGCAGCCGAAGCACGGCCGCGCCCTGCTGACCGCATTCGGAAGGCTCGCGGGCCGCAGCGTCGCGATCGTGGCCAACGACCCCGGCTTCAAGGCCGGCACCCTCGACGCCGAGGCGGCGGAGAAGGGCGCGCGCTTCATCGAAGTGGCAGGCGCATTCCATCTGCCCATCGTGTTCCTGGCGGACAACCCGGGCGTGATGGCGGGGCTCGCGGCCGAGCGATCGGGCGCGCTGCGCGCAGCGGCGCGGATGTTCGCCGCACAGCACCGACTCGACGGGCCGAAGCTGCATGTCACCCTGCGCAAGGCCTTCGGCTTTGGCAGCTCGGTGATGGCGATGAACCCCTTCGACGGGCAGACCCTCTCGCTGGCGTTTCCCAATGCCAGCATGGGCGCGATGCCCGCGAAGGGCGGCGGCGCCGCCTCGAAGGCCAGTGAAGCCGAGCAGGCCGCGCTCGACGCACGCGAGGTCGACGGGCCGTGGGGCATCGCCGACTCGATGGCCTTCGATGAGATCATCGACCCGCGCGAGCTGCGCAATGCGCTGCTCACCGGTCTCGAGCTCTCGGAGGCTCGGGCAGAAGGCCCCTTCTCTCCGGTCGGACGGCGCGGCGCCCTGCCCTGAGAACTCGACGCGCGCCCGGTACGAAGGGACCCTGCCCTGAGAAGCCGACGCGCGCCTGGCGAGAAGGCGCCCTGCCCTGAGAAACCGACGCGCGACCGGCGAGAACGCGCCCTGCCCCGAGAACCCGACGCGCGACCGGCGAGAAGGCGCCCTGCCCTGAGAAACCGGCGGACGAGCTCAGCGGCGAATCGACGCGAAGACGTTGCCGGCCGGCGCCTGGTCGGCGAGCTGCTCGGCCTGGGCCACGGCCGCCTCCCACGCGGGCTCGCGCAGGATCCGCTTGTTGAGCCCATATGCTGGCCCGTCGAGATCGGAGAGCGCCGCGGCCCGGGCGCGCGCTCGCGCCTCGAGTGACGCCGCATCGTCGACGAGCTCGTCGGTGATGCCCCGGTCGGCGGTCCCTCGCGCATCGATCAGGCGCCCGTGCAGGATCAGCTCGGTGTGAAACTGCGGCGGGATCGACGCCGTGCAGATCCCGGCTGTGCCGCCGAGCAGCGGAATCCCTGTCAGCGCTTCGTTCAGACCGAAGCGTGCGCCGGGCCGATCGACGGCGAGCCGAAGGTCGGCGGCGAGATAGAGCATCATCCCGCCGGCGATCGCGTGTCCGTCGGCCGCCGCCACGATCGGCTTCGGGTAGAGGAAGAGGCGGTGCATCATCTCCATGAAGCGCCCGGTCATCGCAACCAGGTCGTCGGGCGCGAGATCGGGCAGCTCCTTGAGGTCGAGCCCCCCCGAAAAGAAGCCGGGCCGACCTCGCAACACCACCGCGTGACATTCGGCCTGCTCGATCTCGTCCAGGCGCTCGTTCATTTCGCGACAGAACGCTCGGCCGATCGCGTTCGCGCGGCCGTCGTCGAGCGTCAGCCAGGCGAGGCCGGCATCGACCTCGAGGTGCATCGTGCTGCCGGCGGTGTCGGAGCGGTCTTCGCTGAGGTCGGGCACGCGTTCTCCGATGCGCGGGTCGGGCCGCGACCCGCACGAAAAACAGAGCAGTTCCGAGAGGCTATCTCGTCGCCCCCCCACGTCGAGATCTTCACAAATCCCCACCCTCTGCGAACGCGACACGGGGGCGCGACGTCCGATTGGATGTCAACATAGAGCTTCGTCTACGCGTCCGGGCCCGGTCGGGCTTCGAGCACGTCAGCGATTCAACGCGAATGAAAGGGACCTCATGCTCCATCGACTCGCGACTCTCGCGCTCCTTCTGCTCCTGGCCGTGGCCATCGGCTGCGCGCCCCGCGCCATGCGCGGCGGCGAGGGCACCGAAAATCCGAACATGGATCAGCCCGCGATGAGCACGGGGCTCGATCGCGAGGACATCGTGTACCTCGTCGACCAGAACCTGAACGGTCTGTTCGACAGCAAGTTCTGGAACAACGAGGTGCTGCCCGCGAGCAAGCCGCCGGTGATGGCGATCTGGCCGATCCAGAACGCAACGACCGAGCACCTCGAAGACCAGATGGCCACGCTGCTCTCGTCGCTCGAGACGGCGCTCGTGAACAGCGGTGAGGTTCAGGTCGTGTCGAAGGAGCGTCAGGCCGCGCTCGCGAAGGAGATCGGCATCCAACAGGGCGCGATCTACGACCCGACCTCGGCCGCCCGACTCGGTCGGCAGATCGGCGCCAAGTACTTCGTCACCGGCAAGCTGATGTCGGTCGACGAGCGGCTGCAGAAGACGCGCCGCGTTCAGTACAGCCTCTTCATCCAGATCATCGAGGTCGAGACCGGCATCGTGAAGTTCCAGAACGAGTCGGCCCGAAGCAAGGCGCTCAAGGGCTGAACAACGCCTTGATGTCGAACCGTCGCACAGTGGCCCGGCTCGTCCTGGTCGCAAGCCTGATCTTCGCCGTGGGTGGCTGCGCCACGTATACGGACAAGATGCAGGCGACGTCGAGGACCGTCGCCGCCGGCGATTACGCCGGCGGCGTCTCCTCGATCGACAAGATGCTGAGCGTCGGCCCCGATGAGCTGCCCAAGGACTGGAACTCGGAAGAGACCCTCGGCGTCCTCGAGCGCGGCACGCTGCTGCAGGCGCTCGAGCAGTGGAAGAACAGCAGCCGCGACTTCGGAGAGGCCGACAAGCAGCTCGACTTCCTCGATCTGTCGGGTGACGCCGTCGGCAAGATCGGCGAGTGGGTCTATAGCGACAGCGCCGGTAAGTACACCGCGTCGCCCACCGAGAAGCTCTCGCTCAACGCGTTCAACATGCTGAACTACCTCTCTCTGGGGGATTGGTCGGGCGCCCGCATCGAGTCGCGTCGCTTCACCGTGATGCAGAACTACCTGAAGGAGTTCGACCCGAAGCATGCGTACGGCACGCTCGGCTCGTACCTGTCGGGTTTCACCATGGAGATGCTCGGCGACCCGACCTCGGCGCTGCGATACTACGACGAGGTGATCCAGGTGCGGCAGCTCGAGAGCCTCCGCGAGCCGGTGACACGGCTGGCCCAGATCAGCCCCTACCGGGGACGCAAGCTCAAGGAGTACATGGCCGCCAAACCTGCACCCAGGGTGCCGAGCGGACCGGTGACCGAGGTCCTCGTCATCGCCGCGATCGGCCGGGTGCCCTACAAGATCCCGGAGCGCATGCCGATCGGCGCCGCGGTCGGGATCGCCGGCACGTACATCACGGGCGATCCCGCGGTCCTCGGCTACTCGGCCTTCAAGTTCGTCAACTACCCCAAGCTCGTCTCGTGGCCGTCCGCGTTCAACTCGGCCTCGGTCGTGATCAACGGCCGCAAGTCGAGCATGGAGTTTTCGAGCAACCTCGCGGCCGAGATCAAGAACGAGTACGACGAAATCTTCCCGCGCATCATCGGGGCCGCGATCTCGAGGATGATCGTGCGAGCCGCCGCCTCGGAGGGCATGCGCCAGGCCGGCCAGTCGGGCGGCAACGAAGGCTGGGGCTGGGCCGCGGCGCTGCTCACCGAAGCCGTCCTCACGGCTGCCGACAAGCCCGACACGCGCTCGTGGCTCTTCCTGCCGGGCAGCGTCTACATCTTCAGGGAGCAGCTGCCGCCGGGCTCGCACACGATCGAAGTGTCTCTCTCAGGCAACGCGAGCGAGACCCACTCGTTCGACTTCGACCTCGCGAAGGGCCAACGCAAAGTCCTCGTCGTCACCGCCCCCCGCTGACCCACAACCCCCAAGCACTCCCCGCGGCCGCAGGCCGCGACACCCCCCAAAGAAAGCCCGTACGTGCCACCCCCCCGCGGTGCCAGCAAGCACTCTCGCCCTTCGCATTCTGGGGCCGGCGCCCGCAATCGAAGTCGGGCCAGCGCCACCCGCACGCCCGCGCGCCCGCGCGCCCGCGCGCCCGCGCGCCCGCACGAAGCGAAGACACACCAATCCCGCACAGCCGGCCCGACGCAGTCTGAGGACGACGGCCCCAGAATGCGAACCCGCCTCGGCCCGCTCGTTTCAACCCAAAGTGGACGTGTGCGCTAGAAGAACCCGATGATGGCCGCGAACGGCAAGAACGCGATATCGAGCGGAATGGTGAAGATCGCGAGCACGGGCTTGAGCGCCGGCACGAGCGTCGACTGCATGATGCCCTTGGTCATGCCGAAGATGTACTCGCTGTTGTAGCCCTGACGATCTTCGACATCGAGCTTGTCGTAGGCCATCACGTAAGGCGAGTAGGTCTGCACGGGCTGTTCGACGACGGAGTCGATCGACTCGGGCGCGGTCTCGGGAGCGAAGGACAGCGCCGGACCGGATGCGCAGAGCAGCGCGACGGCGATGCCGCCGGCCAGGGTGCGAACCAGGGCAGCAGCGCCCTTCGAAACGAGCTTCTCGCGAATCATCTGCACGGACCATTCTCCCGATCTCGGTCGGCGCGCCCTCTCCGCAATCGGAGATTCGGCCTCGACGTGACTCGGGAGAGTATGCCCAGCCGCGGACCGCCCCCGCCACCCCGATCGCTGCGAAGCGAGCGATCGGCATGGCGGCACCGGGTGGCACCGAGCGGTGTCCGTGTTCGAACCGGGTTCAGACGATCGGCGTGAACGCGACCAGCTCGTCGACCAGGTTCGGGCCGACGAGGCCGGGGTTGCCGCCCATGACGGCAGCGTACTCGCCCTCTCGGCCCATGAGCCCCAGGTAGTTCAGCACGACCGCCTCGGCCAGCAGGCCCGGTGCATTCGCAATCTGGGTCGCGGCACCGCCCGGGTTCGTCTCGACCGACGCCGATGCGCGCATGTATCCGATCTGCTGCAGCGACGGATCGCGCAGTGTCGGACGCTCGATTGCATTGTGCTGGTACACCAGCATCACCGATGCGGCAGTCGACGAGTTATCGCTCCTCCAGATGCCCTTGCCACGGCCATCAGCCGAGTTGTCGAGCGTCCCGTCGGAGGACACGCTGCCGTCGCTGAAGAGGTACAGGCAGAGGTCGTTGCCGTTGCGTGCGGCGAACTCGAGCGCGATCCCGATGGCCTCACCCGCGCGCTCGTCCTTGAGCTCGCCACGTGACCGGCTGTCCCCGTGATAGTCGTAGCCACCGAACTCGACGGTGGCGCCGCCCGCATGCCCTTCGCACACGAGCTTCGCGACCGAGCTGACCTTGCGGTACTCACTCCGCGAGTCGAGATCGCCGGCTGTGGCGAAGATTCCGGCCGGGCCGACGAATCGATCGTCGTTGCGCGGATCGAGCAACGTCGGATCGCCGTACGTGACGACGAGATCGGCGCTCTTGTTGTAGGCACAGTTCACCAGATCGGTGACGGCCTGCTGCTCGGCCATCCGGGCGACCTTGTCATCGCTGATGTCCTTGATCGCGGCCATGACCGAACCCGCCCCCTCACCCGTCAGCATCTGCGAGAGATACCCGGTGTCGACGAGACCGGTTGCATCCTCGGGGCGATCGACCTTCGTCGGCCGCACCGACGGCTCGAACATCTTCGCCGGCACCATCGAGCGGCCGCCCGAGTCGGAGGATTCCGTACCGATCAACGGCACGAGCGCGCCCATCGCGCCCGCGGCATTGATGCCGTAGATCGGATTGTGCGGATTGTTGGCTGTGTCGTTGGCCGAGCGGGCACAGATCACGGTGCCGTTGACCTTGGCGAGCGTCTCCGGCGAAGCGAACCGCCGAATGCCGCGCAGCAGGGCCGAGTCGAAGTGAAACAGCAGCCCCATCGAGTCGTCGAAGACCTGCGTGCCCGCCGGAACGCCCTGGGGCGTCATGTCGGCCGGCAGCCCGAGCTTCTCGTACCCGACGACCGAGAGCTCGTCGAGCTGGCCGTCCTGGCCCACCAACACGTTCGAGCCCGCGATGTTCGCACCACCGGCCAGATCGAAGCCGATGAACGGGATCCCACCCGCGGCGCCCACCGAGCAGGCCTGCGCCTCTGCGTCACCGTCGAGCAGCCCGAAGAGGCTCGGCGAGGCGATGATCGCGCCGCCGGCAACCATCCCCTGTCCCAGGAACTCGCGCCGCGTCACCGGACGCTTGTGGCCCTCGTGGAGCAGGGGGCGCAGCTCGAGTTCATCAATGTCGAAGTCGTCGTGATGGTCAGCCATGGGTCTTCCAAACCTCCATGAGTCAGGGGTCGATTCGCCTGATTCGTGGATCAGTGCATCGTCATCGTTGCGCTGGCGAGGGTCGCGGTGCAAGCACCGGCCACGATGTCTCGCGTCGAACAACTACCCGTCGTACCGCAGTCGACCTCGAGGTCACCGATCAGCATCTCGAGGCGCGACGTCATGTCGAGCGCACTGGGCTGATTGTTGTCCGCCGGGTCGATCATCTTGTCGACGAGAGGCACGATGATCGGGCTCGCGTCGACGAATGCGGCAGCCGGCGCGGCATCGAAGTCGAAGGGAGCGGCGTCGAAGAACGCGTCTCGCGTCACATCGTCCGCAACCATCGCCGAGCAGTACTCGAGACCGAGCTTCGTGATCGCCACCTGGTGCGAGCTGACGAACGACCGCACGTCGTACGAGTCGGGCATCTGCTGTCGCAGGTCGTCGTAGACGTCCTGGAGCGTCTCGCCCGGGTTGTCGCCTCGAGCCGCCCCGATCGAGGGCGAAAAGGCGTCGACACCCGTCAGCTCGAGCATGGCGGCGTTCACCCGCGCGAAGTTGCGCACACCGTGCTCGGGCAGGTTCTCGGCACCGCTGTAGTCATACGAGATCGGTGCGTAGGTCGGGTCGTCGATCGGGTCGGCGTAGGGGCCGAGCACCTCGAAGACCAGATCGAACTCGTCGTCGCCCGCCGGGTTCTCGACGATCGTGCAGCCACGCGACAGCTCTTCGCGGCCGCTCGACACGATCGTACTGACGTTCGAGAAGCCCTGACCCGAAGCCGGCTCGATGCCATTCACGCGCACGCGCATGTTCTGCAGCCGGATACCGGGGCTCTCCGACACCAGCGTCGGCTGGCAGAAGAGATACGACTGGTCGTCGATCTGCGAGCGAGACATCTCGACGACGGCTCCGTCGCCGGCCCAGCGGCTGACGTCGAACACCATCTTCACGCGCAGACCCACACCCGCGGTGTAGTTGGTGCGGACGGCCTGATCGTCGAGGGCCTTGTTGTAGATCGCCAGCATTCGGATCTGACCGAGCCACTGGCGATTGCCGGTGCGCTCGTCACCCAGGACCAGCTGGTGGTTCGTCTCCCAGTTCCAGAGGGGGCCGGGCTCGAACTCGTCTTCGTCGCCCGTCCACGCTCCATCCACGTAGATGCGGCGCCCCCGAGCGCGGTCGTAGGTCATCACGACATGCTGCAGTGCGGCCTGCGCGTCCTGGTCGACGTCGTACGTCTCGAGCGCCGGCGTACCGTTGTTGCCCACCTGGGTGCCTGCATTTCGGTTTCGTGCGACGTACTGATAGAGCTGCTGGGCCAGCGTGAAGTTGCGGCTGCCGTTGTTGCGCGAGTACGTGACGATGCGCGCGAGGTCGTCGCCACCCTGCGTGATGTTTGCGGGCACCACCCAAGCCTCGACGCTGTACTGACCCGTACCCGTCGTCTGATCTGCGATCATGTCGTACAGCTTGCGGCTCTGGTCGGCCGAGGCGATCGCGCGACCACCCGCCGCGATGTCGAGGCCGTAGGCCTGCATGAAGTCGACGTCACCCTCGAGCTCGAGATCGATCGCGGGCGCGACGCCGCTCGTGTCCTGGGCGATCACCGGGCTGCCCGTGGGGTCGAACTCATCGAACTTCCAGAAAGCGATGAGGCTGTTCGAGTAGCGCTGGCCGCCTTCGTCGGTCTCGCCATCGAACTGCGTCAGCGTCTCACTCGCGAGAGCCTCACCGCCCACGTCGATGCCGCCCTCGAGCCCACCACTCAGATCGTCCATGCGTGCGATCCACGCCTGAATCGCGGCGAGCATCTCACCGCCGTCCGACGAGCAGTCAGACCAGCAGTGGTGGTTGTCGGAGAGCAGGCGAGCGACGAGGCGCGACTGACCGGGATTGCCGAAGTTCACCCGGTTGTTGTCTACGATCGCGCGGAACGCGACCGAGGGGGTCGCGTCGGCGAGATTGAACGGCACCGAGTTGTTGCTGCTGATGTGGCAGTTCTTGCACGTGTAGTCGCGCATGACCGGGAAGAGAGTCTCTTCGAAGGTCGCGATCTGATCGGCTTCGGAAATGCCCGATGAGGCCGCCGCGAACGCGACGCCGCCGCCGCCTTCGGCCGTGGCGTCACCCCCCTCGTAGACACCGCACGCGGCGGCACTCAGGGCGACGCCCGCCAGTGCGATCAGGCGCACGAGGGCACCCGCGATGCGGCTTCGTGCCGCCTCGGGTCGAGTCTGATTCAGTTCTTCACGATGGACTGCGATGCTCATCGGCTGCTCCTAGGTCCCCTCGACGCTTCGATCTGGCCTGGGTTCGTCGTTCGCACGCTGGCTCGGCGGATCACCCGAGAGCCGGCGTTCGCCGTCAGGGGACGGCCTCGCCCTCGGTGCAGTACTCCGCCACCTGGGCGAAGACGCGCTTCATCGAATACCCCTCGTCCTGGAACGTCTGGACGATGCCCGACACCGCAGTGCGGTCGGCGTCCGAGTTGACGGGGCGGAAGCACACCTGCTCGAAGACCTGTTCGACCTGGCACGTGGCGAAGGCGTCACTATTGGCGAGCTCGGCGCCGAATCCCTTCGCGCCATAGCCGCCGGACGGCCCCCCCGGCCAACCGAGCACCGAGTTCGGGCCTTCGCGCCAGTAGTTGTCCCATCGGTTGTCCATGGTCGCGTAGCCAGCCGGGAACGTGTTCGCGTTGATCCCGTACTTCTCCTGGACCTGGCCCGGGGTGTGGACCACGCGGCCGGTGTTGTTCGGCGGATCGTCGGCCGGCACCCAATCGAAGTAGGCGAATGCGCCCGAGAGCGGATCCATGCCGGCGTGGCAGCCGACGCACGAGTTCAAGAAGATCGAGCTGTCACCGCCCGGGCTTCGCGACACGTCCTGCCGCACGCGATCGAGCGGTCGCGTCGTATCGAGGACCGCCTCCATGTCGCGGCACATGAAGTTCATGAAGGTGAACCGGGTCATTGCACGGTTCGTGCCTGCGGTGAAGTACGCCTCACCCGCTGCACGGCTCGTAAGCACGCCGGCCGCATCGGACGAAGACAGCTGGCTGCCCGGCAGCTGCGACTGCTCGGTCCAGACGAAGTCCTGATCGTTCGAAAGATCGATCCGATCGGCTTCGAGCTGCTCGTAGTGCAAGTTGTTGTTCGGCGAGTAGTTGTTGGGCACCACGCCGTTTCGACCGTGATACATGCGGTCGATCGTCAGGACTTCGTTGTAGGGCACATCGTCGCGAATGATCCCGATCACCAGCGCCGTGAAGTCGTTGAGCGGCGCGAAGACGGTCTGCTCCTCGTTCGTCCAGGGCGTGACCATGTTCTTGATGGTCACGGCATAGAACGAGGGGTGCTCGAGCGCGTAGAGCGCGGCGGCTTCGACCGACTCGTCGTTCATCAAGCGGATCATCTCGTCGAGACGATCCGCGGTCGGCGGGACGCCGACCAGACGGTCGTGAATTCGCCGCGCCCGCTCGACGTCACCGGCCAATGCCGGCGAGCCGAAGAAGAAAGCGGCGACACACGCGGTCAGCGCAAACCGAGCGAGGGCACGCCCCGCACGGAACGGCTTCGCCGCATGCTCCGAGAACATCGAAGTTCGATTGAAGAGACTGATCGTCATCTCGTGGGCACCTCACTGCATCCACCTGCTCGACTCGGGCCCCACCACCCGCCGATACGACGAGTGACTTCACCCGCCAAAGCGCGGCGGAACGCAACCGCGCTTGATGGGATCATCGGCGACGCAGGCCCTTCTCTGGTGATCTAGATCACACCGATGGGTGTTTTTTACGACGCATGATCTCTATTCCGCTCGCTGTGCAAGCGTCGCCATCGCATCGAAGTTGAAACCTCGATGAAGGCCAGCGTCATCCGCACGCAGCCGAGACGCAGCCCTGGACGGCCCCGAATCGCTTCGGTCCGAACGCGGCGTTCGGGTCAAATGTCACAGGTTGAAATCGAGCATCGTCGATAACCGATAGGGCCAGGGCGGACTCGCCCCGCTCATGCGATTCGGATCACGAAAGACGCGAGGACGCTCGAAGCCCCCATGTGCCCGGCCCCTGATCGACGATCGACGAAGCGCGCGACCCGATTCGCCGCGGCCGCTCGGGCCGGGTTCGGTTCCCTCCTTCTCTTTCTACTTCTCTCGATCGTCGCTGCGATCGTCCTGTCCGTCTCGGCCCATGCGGGCGACGGAAGCGTGGCCGGGCTCACCACGGCGGATGAATTCTCGAGAACGACGCCCTCGGTACCGCCCGAGGCCCTGGGCGAGGATGGCTTTCACCAGGGCGAGCCTCGCGCGAGGGCGCGCTTGCTCGTCGCACCCGACCCCGACGACGCAACGCGCGCCTGGGTCGCCGTGCTGATCGATCTCGATCCTGGCTGGCATACGTACTGGCGCAATCCGGGCGATACGGGCCTCCCCACGCGCCTCGACTGGCAGATCGACGGCGCCGAGGTCGGGGCGATCCTCTGGCCGACGCCCGAAGTGTTCGACGAGGCCGAGGGGCTGTTCACGACGTATGGCTACGAAGGCCGCGTCGCCTTGCAGAACCCGGTGTATGTCGATCCCGCACACGCCGGGCCCCGGGATGTCGCGGTCGAAGCGCAGCTGCTGATCTGCAAGCAGGAGTGCATCCCCGCCGAGTTCTCCCTGCGGCGCTCGTTCGACGAGGCGTTGGTGGCCTCACCCGATGCGCGCATCGCGCATGAGCTGCTCGAGCGCACCCGCGCCGAGCTGCCGGGGTCACCCGAGTCGGCCGATCTCGTCGTCGAGGCGCTCTACAGCCAGTCGGCCGTGCGCCCGGGGGACGCGCTCGAACTCGGCATCGCCGTGCATGGCTGCGGCGAAGACGCCGAGTGCGACGCCACACAAGCCGTGCAGGACGTTGCCTTCCTTCCCGATGCCGACCTCGGCGTGCTGCTCGACCGCGGCGCGCTGCATGCGCGACCCGGCGCAGGCTTCGTTGCACAGTACGGGCTCGAGGCCGATGACGACGTCGAGGTTCGCGAGGGCGTGCGCCTGACGGGCCTGATCCGCTGGCGAACCGAACGCGGGGCGCATCACGCGTACGAGATCGATCTGCCGCTGCCTTGGCAGCCGGCCGAGGCCGAGATCACCGAGCTCGGCGCGCACTGGATCACGCCGGAGACCGCGCCCCCTGCGTCGACAGCCGTCACCTCGACCGAACCGAGCCTCGCCGCGCTGCTCTCGGCCGTTGCGCTGGCGCTGATCGGGGGGCTGATCCTCAACCTCATGCCCTGCGTGCTGCCGGTGCTCGCGATCAAGGTGTTCTCGGTCGCCGAGCTCGCCGAGCGCGATCGCGCCGACGTCGTCAAGAACGGCTTCGCGTACACGGCCGGCATCCTCGCTTCGATGGGCGTCCTGGCGGCGGTCGTCCTCGGCCTGCGTGCCGCTGGCACCGCGGTCGGCTGGGGCTTCCAGTTTCAGTCCCCCATCTTCATCGCCGCCGTCAGCCTCGTTCTGGTCGCGTTCGCACTGAACTTGTTCGGCGTGTGGGAGATTCAGTGGACCGGCGGCGCGCTCGCGGACGTCGGCAGCGAGTCGACCGGCGCGAAGCGCAGCTTCTTCGAGGGTCTACTCGCCGTCGTGCTCTCGACGCCGTGCTCTGCGCCGTTTCTCGGCACCGCGGTGGGCTTCGCATTCGCGGGCCCAGCGATCGGCGTCGTCGCGATCTTCCTCGCGATCGGCCTGGGTCTTGCTGCCCCCTTCCTGCTGGTGACGCTCGTACCCGGCGCAGCCCGCTTCGTGCCCCGCTCGGGCGCGTGGATGGTCGAGCTGCGCAAGGGCCTGGGCTTCGCGCTGCTGGCCACGGTGGTCTGGCTGCTGTGGATCGTCGGCCAGAGCGGTGGCGTCGACGGCATGACACAGCTCGCGGCGATGCTCCTTCTCTTCTCTTTCGGGCTCTGGCTACTGGGCGCATTGCAGCACGCCGGGCGAGGTCGCCTCGCGCTCTTCGCCGCGGGGGCCGTGATCGTGATCGCCTTTGGCGGGCTGAACGTCGTGGCCGTCGACTCGCAAGCCGCCCCGGAAGCGCGCGGGGCGAGCCCCTCGGATGATCCGCTGGCGGGCGAAGCAGGCTGGCGCGACTTCGCGCCCGCCGACATCGACGCCGCCCTCGCAGCGGGTCAGCCGGTCTTCGTCGCGTTCTCGGCCGACTGGTGCATTACCTGCAAGGTGAACGAGCGCATGGTCCTCGCCCAACCCGAGGTGCGCGGCGAGCTGAATCGACTGGGCTTCGCACGATTCAAGGCCGACTGGACCCAGCGCGACGAGGGCATCCGGCTCGAGCTTGCGAAGCACGGCCGCGCCGGCGTCCCGATGTACCTCGTCTACGACCCCGCCTCGCCCGCGGCCCCGGTCGTGCTCCCCGAGATCCTCAGCCCGGGCGGCGTCGTCGAGGCCCTCCGGCACGCTGCCGCGGGGGGACCCACACGGGCATCAACCGAAGCGCT
The DNA here is from genome assembly GCA_965250285.1 of Myxococcota bacterium. Lineage (GTDB taxonomy): Bacteria > Myxococcota_A > UBA9160 > UBA9160 > UBA4427 > CAYYSY01. The sequence goes on along the minus strand of OZ252299.1, from coordinate 5,222,425 downwards.
CGGCGGGCCGAAGAAGTCCACGTGAGGCCTGCGGGCCCCGCCCGTCTGCTCGGCTCGAAGCTTCGAGTGCGGCGACTCGGCGAGGTCCACCGGATCACGATCAGATGGGAGCCACCTCGATGAAGAACCGCACCCCCCGCTCGGGCGCTCGCGTCCTGCTCACGTTCTCTGCTGCGCTGACGGGCCTGCTGCTCGCCGCTCCGACCGCACTCGCACTCGAAGCGGGCGATCGTGCGCCGGCGTTCGATCTGCCTGCACTCGACGGCAAGGGCGAAGTCAAGCTCTCCGATTATCGCGGCAAGGTCGTGTACGTCGACTTCTGGGCCTCCTGGTGTCCGCCGTGTCTGACATCGCTCCCCGAGCTCGAAGAGCTTCGCAAGCAGATGCCGGCGTCGAAGTTTCAGATCGTCGCGATCAACATCGACGAGAAGCCGAAGAAGGCGCTGCGCTTCCTCGAAAAGAAGCCCGTCGGCTACCCGAGCGCATCCGATCCCGAAGGCAAGCTGCCCGAGCAGTTCGGCCTCGAGACGATGCCCACGTCGTATCTCATCGACCAGAATGGCGTCGTACGCGTGGTCCACCGCGGCTACCACAAGGGCGACGCAGACAAGATCAAGGCCGAGGCGACGCGCCTGATCCGGAAGAAGAAGTAATGGCCCGGTTCACTCGCATCGCGCTCGTCACCCTGGTCGTGTGCTTCGTCGCTTCGAGCGTCGGCTGCATGCGCGTCAAGCCGTGGCAGCGCGCCGATCTCGCACGTCAGGACATGCAGTTCGACTTCGATCCGCAGCGCACCGCACTGCAGGGCCACATCCAGTTCAGTAAGGAAGCAACGATGCCGGGCACGGCGGCCGGCGGAGGCGGCTGCGGGTGCAACTAGACGAACGGACAACCGGCGACGCTGACGCGTCGCAGACTGCCTCGAGGAAGCCGAAGAACCGGACGCTCGAGACGCTCACCAAGAGCGCGCTCGCGCTGCCGGGTCTCGCCGGGCTCGCGCCGGTCGCGCATGCCGATGCGCCGACCGATGCCTGGCAGGCCGACTTCTCGGGCTCCTGGTACAAAGAAGCCGACATCAGCGACTACAACTGCGCCGGCGAGCTCTGCGGCAGCAACGAACGCTTCAGCATCCAGGCCTACCAGCTGAACGTCCTCGCGCCCGTCACGAGCCAGATCGACGTGAGCGTCGACCTGACCTTCGAGACGATGTCGGGCGCCAGCCCCTGGTACGTGCTGCCGGCGTTCGATGCGCCGGGCGTCGATGATCCGTCGGGCCGACCGGTCGCCGCCATGACCGGCGCCACGATCGAAGACCAGCGCGTCGACGGGCAGTTCTCGGTCAACCACTACTTCGACCGCGGTCGGCTCTCGATGTCGGGCGGCTTCTCGACCGAGAACGACTACGGCTCGGGCAACTTCGGCTTCTCGGCCGAGCGCAGCTACAACGACAAGAACACGACGCTCGCGGGCAGCATGGCGTTCTCGTGGGACACGATCCGCCCGACCGACGCGCAGATCCACGACCGCGAGGACGAGTACGACAAGAAGACGCGGACCGTGTCGGCGAGCATCTCTCAGTTGCTCTCGCGCTCGGCCGTCGTACAGCTCGGCTACACGTACAAGAACAACGCGGGCTTCCTGAGCGATCCCTACAAGGATTTCTACTTCTGGGCGGCCGTCGACCAGCGCGGCAACGACACGCGCCCCGAGACCCGAAACCAGCACACGCTGCTCGCGCGCTACCGACAGTTCTTCAGCGGCCCCGAAGCAGCGTGGCACCTCGACGTGCAGGGCTATTTCGACAGCTGGGACGTGCGATCGCTCGCGATCACGACCGCCTGGTACCAGCCCATGGGCGACCGATTTCAGTTCGTGCCGTCGGCGCGTTACTACAGCCAGAGCCAGCCGTTCTTCTACGCCCCCTATCTCGAGACGCGCAACCAGGAATTCTACTCGAGCGACTATCGACTGTCGCCCTTCGGCGCGGTCCAGGCGGGTGTCCGCTTCGTCGGCAACTTCGATCGGCTGACGAAATGGGCCGTCTGGCAGATGAGCATCGGGTACGACTACTACTGGAGCGAGGCGAAGTTCGCGCTTCAGCCGGTATCCGTCGCCAACCCCGGCCTCGTGCGTTGGGGGCTTCTGTCGGGCCGAATCAGCGGTCGATTCTGACGATGATGGGGGGACTCTCGCGCTTTCGCTTTCGCGCCATGGGAAGTCCATGCGAGATCCAGCTCCACGGCGATGCCCCCGAGATCAACGAACGCCTCGCCGACCGACTCCATGCCGAGGTCGAACGGCTCGAGCGCAAATATTCTCGATTTCGCGACGACAGCCTCACCGCTGCCATCGATCGCAGTGCCGGTGACGCGCAGGGCATCACCGTCGATGACGAGACGGCGGCGCTCCTCGACTATGCCGAGACCGTGTGGCACGAGAGCGACGGGCTCTTCGATCTGACCGCGGGCGTGCTTCGCGAGTGTTGGGACTTCAAGTCGGGGCGCCTCCCCGAAGAGGCCCAGGTGAAGCGGGTCCTAGAACGGGTCGGCTGGCAGCACGTTCGCTGGGAGCGTCCGCATCTCGTCCTCGAACGACCGGGGATGCAGCTCGACTTCGGGGGCGTCGTCAAGGAGTACGCTGCCGATCGCGTGGCCGAGGTGGCGCGGCTACTCGGTGCAGAGAGCGGCCTCGTCGACCTCGGCGGTGACATCCGTGTGATCGGCCCCCGGCCGAACGGCGAGCCCTGGCGCGTCGGCATTCGCGACCCGCGCGCGCCCGAACGCGCGATCGCCGCCGTCGCCCTCTTCGACGGAGGCATCACGACGAGCGGCGACTACGAGCGATTCATGATGGTCGATGGCCGGCGCTATGCACACCTGCTCGATCCCCGTACCGGCTGGCCGGTCGAGGGCCTGCGGTCGGCGACGGTCGTGGCACCCAAGTGCGTGATCGCCGGCAGCGCGACCACCATCGCCTTGCTGAAGGGGGATGCCGGCGCAGACTGGCTCGACGCTCTGGGCCTGCCGAACCTCCGCGTCGACGAGCGCGGCGTGGTCTCGGGCGAGCTCGCCCGTCCGGTTGCCGCGGCGCACGTTCACGCGGAACGAGCCCCTGCCGCTATTCCTGCGGCGCCAGCTCGTTGATCGCGGGCACCATCAGCACTTCGCCATCCCAATCCGCCTCGGCTGCCTGCATCGCGACGATCGAAGCCGTCTGGTAGTCGCCATACCCGATCAGGTAGACGTCCCAATAGGGCAAGCCGTCCGAGCCCTCCCACCGCGATACGCGGGTGACGTACCCGTCTTCGTCGAACGCATCGGCCACCGTACGCGCCGACGAGCGCTGCTCGAAGGTCGCGAGACGTACGGCCCAAGGGCGATTCGGCAGCTTCTCGATGTCGTTCACCCGAGAGATCGATCGCTCGAAAGCGAGCCGACGGCGGATCGACTCGGCGACGTCGTCGGCGGGCGACCTCAGCAGCCGCGCCCGCGCAGCGATGATGATGCGTGTATCGACGACCTGCTCTTCGATCCGCGAGAAGAACAAGCCGAGCCCGGGGATGTCCATCAGGAACGGCACGCCGAACTTCGACTCTCGCGTCGCCTGATCCTCCGCCATCCCCACCACCAGGTTCTCGCCGGGCCTCAGAGACGCATTCGACTCGACCGTGCGTTGTGACAGCGTGACGCCGACCTCCAAGGCAGGCAGCCCGACCGCCGATGGCACGACGTCCGAGATCTCGAACGTCAAACCCAGCTGGATGTCGCCCTCTTCCCCGACGATCGGCCGAAGTCGCAACGTGACGCCGACATCCTGTCGTTCGATCGTCTGCTGCTGGATCAGCGGGTTGATCGTGCCCTGCGTGGTCGTTCCGTCGTCATTCGTCACCGCCGCCGTCGGGTTGCTCGAGATCGGGATCGGCACGTTGTTGCCAATGAAGAGCTCGTGCTCGTCACCCGACAAGACGGTGAGCGAAGGCCGGCTGACCAGCGCGATGGTGATGCCGGTCTCCGAAGCGTTGATCGCCGCTTCATTCGAAGGGAACTCGAGCACCTCGGTCTCACCGGTGATCGGGTTCTCGAAGGGCACCTGAAGCGGCGAGCCCGAGACCCGACCGAAAACGCCGCGATTCTGAGGGTCGGGTTCGGTCGTCCCGCTGCCCGGGATCGACTGGACGCGAATGGCCCGGTCGTCGTTGCCACCCGGATTCACCGTGCCGACGAAGTCGAGCGACATCAGGAAGCTGCTCGGCCGCTGCACTTCGTAGTAGAAGATCTCGACGGCGACGCGCGGCGAAATCTTGTCGAGCTCGGCGATCATGTCGGCGACGATCTGCGCCTCGGCCTGCGCCGCCTGAATGATGATCGAGCGAGAGGGCGGGTCGGACGTCAACGCGAACTGCAGGCCTTCGAGGCTCCTCGCGGTCTCCGACGTGGGCAGCCGGCTCGGCGTCTCGGGCTCGAGGTCGTTGCGCGGTCTGTCTCGGCGCGTCTGGCGCCCGTCGTCGCGCGCCGCCCCGGACTGCAGCGCTCCGATGATCTCGACGATCTCGTCGGCGTCTCGGTTCAGAACGCGAACGACGTGCAGCGTGCCTGTGCCGGCCTCGAATCGATCGAACTCTTCGATGAAGGCGCGCAGCTCGTCGAGCCGATCCTGCGGCGCGCGGGCGAGGAGCAGGTTCGTGCGCTCATCCGCGAAGAACTCGATCTGGTTGGCTTCGTTCCAACCCTCGTTGAGCGCGATCTCAGCGACCGTCACGACTTCGGAGACGTCCCGGTAGCGGATGACCCGAGCCCACAAGCGCTCGGCCGCAGCGGCGTCGAGTGCCCGCGCCACTGAGATCAGCCGACCGAGAGCCGCTTCGGTGCCCGAGATGACGATGGAGTTGGTCGGCTCGTACGCGACGATCGCGCCATTCGACGGCGCGAGCGGCTGGATCGTCTCGACGACCTCGTCGACCGACGCGAAGTCGAGCGTCACGAGCGTCGTGATCGCACGTTCGCTCTCGTCTTCGAGGTCTCGCACGACGAACTCGGCGTCGGTCGCCGTCTGCGTGATCGGCACGATTTTGGTCGCATCGCCGCCGGCGGGCACGCGCGCATAGCCCTTGAGCTGCAGGGCGGCGTCGAGCAGCGCGAGCGCCTCGTCGTGGCTGACCGGCTTCGGCACCGAGATCGTGATGACACCCCGAACATCATCGCCGAACACGATCCGCGTGTCGGTCGCCTCGCCGACCTCGCGAATCACGCGCTGAATCGCGACCCCCTTGTACTGCATGCGCACCGGCTGCTCGGCCGACGACGGCGAACGCAGCCGCGGCGAGCGAGCACGCTGCGCGGTCGACGTCGATGGCACGACGACGAGCGCGACGGCGAGCAGAGACGCCACGCACAGGGCCGCAAACGCGGATTGGAAGAAGGGGGATCGGCGCACGCGCCGAGGCTAGCAGGGAGGCCCGCGAAGGGGTGCTGCAACCGGATCGGCTGATCGGGTGTCCAACCGAGGGCGACTGCGGTCGGGCGCGCGCGGCCCCGGCCAGCCGGTTCGTCCTACTCGAGACGCTCCCACGGGCTCGTGAACGACCAGACGTTCACCCGAAGACCGGCGCGGAACTCGTGCACCCGCTCGGTCAGGCCGAAGGCGCTGCCGTCCACCGGGTTGCCGCCGGCGTCGAGCAGCTCGAGGTCGGCCTCGCGGGTCTTGAAGAAGCGATAGCCGAGATCGACCGTCACGTAGGGCGTGAGCCGGTAGCCGAAACCCGAGCCCACCTGCCAGGCAAACTTCCAGTCGTTGCCACGCGCCTGCTCCGGGAACGTGCTGATGGCGCTGACCTCGAGCTTCGCCGCGCCGACGCCGGCGCCCGCGTAGAAGGTGATCGGGTCGAGGATTCGGTTCATCGTCGTCTTGCGGGTCTGGAGCGTCCAGGCGAGCGGGCGGGTGAGGATCGTCGTAGGAACGTCGAACCAGGTGTTCACCATCATCGACAGCGACGAGCTGTTCGAGACCCAGACGTCGTCGAACGTCGCGCCTTCATTCAGGAGCGTCGTGTACTCGAAGTCGCGCAGACCCGTCACTTCGAACTCGGGGCGCACCGACCAGTCGGGCAGCTCGAGCCCGTAAGGCAGCTGCCAGGCCATGAGCTCGTTCATCGGAACGGCGAGCCCCACCGAGCCCGACATCATGGGCGCCGAGTCGCGGTCGTCGTCGTCGAACGCGACCGCGCCCGCGTTGACGCCCGAGACCTCACCCTTGCCCGTCGCGATCCCGAGATGACCTGCGAGGTAGATCGTCCAGTCGGCAGCGGCCACGCCGGGCACGCAGATCGACAGGGCGATGAGGGTCGAGAGAAGAAGACGTGTGGCACGACGATTCGACATGGATTCCGGCTCTCTGGGGGAAAGAGGTGCGCCGTCATTGCGGCTCCCCTCTCATCGCCCCGAACGCCCGAATCCTTGATGATCTGCGTCACCGAATTGAGGGTGAGGGCCGCCTGAGGCGTCTGCCAGCACCGGGAACGTGACGTGGCTCGCGATTGCAGCCCTGTTGAAACGCTGCGTCAGAGCGGGATCGATGGCGCGCCGACCCCGCGTCGATTCAGACGCGCGAGTTGCGCGCAGCCAGCAGCGTGCGCGGGCCGATTCAGCTGCGCAAGTTGCGCGCGGCCAGCAACGTGCGCGCGACGACCGTGGTCGACAGCACCGCGATCCAGATGATCGCGAGCGGCTCGAGCCAGCCCGGCAAGAGCAGCATCGCCGAGTAGGCGAGCCCGGTCTCACCCCCTTCGGCGAGCCCCGCGCCGAGACGAAGTCCACGATCGTCCCGTGCGTCGAGCCCGGCCTCGGCCTCTTCGGCCCCGAGCGCCAGCGCGCTCGTGATGCAGAGGACATAAAGAAAGAGCATGGTCATCCACGCCCAGCCGAGCTCGGGGTGACGCCACGCGAACCCGAGCACCATCGCGCTGTACGCCGCCATGTCGAGCACGATGTCGAGGTAGGCACCGAACCGCGTCGCCTGGCCGGTCTCGCGGGCATAGATGCCGTCGGTCCCGTCGACGAGCCGCGAGATCCACCAGAGCACGAGGGCCAGCCCGGCGTGCCCGACCGCCACGGCCGAGGCGGCAGCCACCGCCACGGCGAAGCCGACGAAGCTCAGCTGGTTCGGACTCAGGCCGAGCCGCTCGTAGAGACGCACGAGCGGACCGACGCGGTCGGGCAGGAGCGCACGGAACGCGTTGTCGATCATCGGCGGAATTCTACCGGGGCACGCGACACGTGCGCGCGAAACCCCTTCGAGGCCCGGGACCGCGCCACCAGAGGGCCCTCCCGGCGCACTCACGTCACGCAGGTCGGCTTTGCTTGTCCTCGCCCCCTCGCGCGGAGTAGAGTTCGTGCCCTCGCTCAGGAGCGGCCCATGGCCCGGATCATCGTCGTGATCCCGACGTACAACGAGGCGGAGAACCTGCCCCTCATCGTGCCCGAGGTGCTGGCCCAGCACCCCGAGATCCGCGTGCTCGTGGTCGACGATGGCTCGCCCGACGGCACGGGGAAGATCGCCGACGACCTGGCCGAGCAGACTGGACGCGTCGACGTGCTCCACCGCACCGAGAAGCAGGGCCTCGGCGCCGCGTACCGGGCAGGCCTGGCCAAGGCGCTCGAGCTCGGTGCCGAGATCGTGATCCAGATGGACTGCGACTTCTCGCACCCGCCTTCGAACATTCAGGACATGCTGCGCGAAATCGAAGATCACGACGTCGTGCTCGGCTCGCGCTACCTGAACGGCATCACCGTCGTCAACTGGCCGATCGAGCGCATCCTGATCTCGTACTTCGGCAACGTCTATGCGAAGGCGGTCACGGCCTTGCCCATCTCGGACACCACCGGCGGCTTTCGCTGCGTGCGACGCGCGCTGCTCGAGCGGATGGGCTTCGAGCGAATCAAGGCCGACGGCTACGCGTTCCAGATCGAGATGAACTATCGCTTCGTGAAGCAGGGTGCGCGCATCAAGGAGATCCCGTTCTTCTTCCTCGACCGCACGCGCGGTGAATCGAAGCTGTCGCTGCGCATCGGCCTCGAGGCCCTGTGGGTCGTGTGGTGGCTGCGCGTCGCCGATCGCCTCGGCTGGCTCTGACCTCGGCGTTCGTACGCCGAAGATCCACGCCTCGATGACCCAGGCCTCTCGCCCCGCGCGCATCCTGATCCTCAACGAACGCGATCCGAAGCACCCGAAGATGGGCGGGGCCGAGATTCACGTGACCGAGATCTTCGGCCGCCTCGCGCGCCGCGGGCACACGGTGATCCATCTGGCCGCCAGCTTCACGGGCGGCGCCGAGACCGAGATCGTCGACGATGTCGAGGTGCGCCGGCTCGGCGGGCTCGCCCGCTACTACCCTGCGTCGGTCATCGAAGCGAGGCGGCTGACGAAGCGGGGTGAAGTCGACGTCGTCGTCGAGTGTCTGAACAAGGTGCCGTGGTTCTCCCCGGCCTGGTCGGCGAAGCCCGTGCTCGCGCTCTGCCATCACCTCTTCGGAGAGGTCGCGTTCCAGCAGGTGCCCTGGCCGATCGCCGCCGGCGTCTGGACCCTCGAACGCGGCATCCCTCCGGTCTACCGGTCACGCCCATTCGTCGCGATCTCGGAGAGCTCGCGCGATGATCTCGTACGACGGGGCATCGCGGGCGATCTCGTTCGAGTGAGCCACCCCGGCATCGACCGCCCGTCGATCTCCGTCGATCCGAATCGGCCCCGAGCCAGAAGAGTGATCTTCGTGGGTCGACTCGAGGTCTATAAGAAGGTCGACGTCATGCTGCGCGCAATGCAACAGCTCGAAGGCCGCTTCCCCGACGCCGAGATCGTCGTGATCGGACGCGGCCCCGCAAAGGACGAGCTCGAGCGACTCGCGGACGAACTGGGTCTCGGCCCGCGCACCCACTTCACCGGTTTCGTATCGACCGAAGAGCGCGACCGGCTGCTCTCCGAAGCGCGGGTCTGCGTCTTCCCCTCCGAGAAGGAAGGCTGGGGGCTCACGGTCATCGAGGCGAACGCGACCGGGACCCCGGTCGTCGCCACCGATGCCGATGGGCTGCGTGACTCGGTGCGTGACGGAGAGACGGGCTTCCTGGTGCCCGACGAGGACGTCGACGCGTTCGCTGATCGCATCGCGCGGCTGCTCGATGACGATGCGCTCGCGACCCGCATGTCGGCGGAGGCCCTCGAGTGGTCGAAGCGCTTCGATTGGGAGCGGGCCGCAGACGACATGCAAGACGCCATCGAGCGAACGCGCGCGGAGCACCCGTGAGCGCGAGCAAAGAGACGCAGCCCGTCGCCGCCGGGCGCGCCGCCCAGGCGACGTTCGCGCTCGCGCTGCTCGTCGCCGTCGCGGCGCGCATCAACAACGCATTTCAGTACCGCACGCGCATGGGCTTCGATGCGATCGAGAACGTCGAGTACGTGAACCACCTGCTCGGCTCGTGGGCGCTCCCGGCGCCCGACGCCGCCTGGGCCACGGCCCACCCGCCGTTCTTCTACTACGCGTCCGCCTTCATTGGTCGGAGCCTGGGTCTCTTCGACGCGACCCCCGCTCTCGCGTGGGTGGTGCCCCTGGCTTCGAGCGTCGTCGGGCTCGTCGGCATCGCCGCCCTCGCTCGACTCGTCGCGAACGCCCCCGGCGCCACCGGCGAACGCACGATGATCGCGACGCTGCTCGTGCTCTACGCGCCCGTTCATATCTACATGAGCGCGATGTTCAGCGAAGAGATCCTCGCGGCGACGCTGACGAGCCTCGCGATCGTGAGCGCTGCGCTCGTCTCGTTCGACGACGATGCCTCGGGCGGCATGCTGCCGCGCGCGGCAGGGATCGGCGCGCTCGCAGGCCTCGCTTGGCTCACCAAGCTCTCGGGCCTGCTGGTGCTGCTCGCGATCGTCGCCGGGTGGGGAGCGAGCGCCTGGCGACGCGGCGAGCTGCGAAAGGCTCTGCCCCCGCTGGCCGTGCTGGTCGCCGTTGCGAGCGTGATCGGAGGGTGGTTCTACGCGCGCAACCTGCTGGTGTACGGGTATCTCTACCCCCAGGACCTCGCCGTGCATGCGGTGATGTTCGAGATGCCGCCTGGCGAGCGCGGCGTGCTCGACTACCTCCGGTTCCCGACCGCGACCTTCACCGATCCGCAGCTGCTCAACGCCGACCTGCTGCACTCGGTCTGGGGTTCGACCTACGCCACGCTGTGGTTCGACGGGCACCGGCACTTTCTGCCCAGCTCGGTCGGCGCAACGCGCGCCGGCACTGCGCTGCTCCTGCTCGCATGCGTCCCCACCGCCGCCTTCTTCGACGGCGCAGCGCGCGGTGCCCTTCGGTGGTGGCGTGCGCCCACGGCGCGCGACGGCGTGCTGCTCGCGCTGCTCGGTGCGACGCTCGGCGGCTATGTCGTTTTCACGTGGGGGAACCCGTGGTTCGCCACGCTCAAAGGGAGCTATCTGCTCGGTGCCAGCGTGCCCTTTGCCTACTATGCGAGCGAGAGCCTGGTGCGCTGGAGCGCGACCGCCCCCTGGTCGGCGCGTCTGGTTCACGGCGCGCTCGCCCTGCTCTTCATCGGCGTCGCCCTCGTGTTCACGATCGGCGTCGTGTTCACCAAGCTCGACGCCACCGGCCTGCCCTGGAAGGCTGCTGCATGAGTGAAGCCGGTTCGGGCCGCATCGGCCGCTGGGCGCGCATCACGTTGCCCTTCGTCGTGAGCGTGGTGTTCATCGCGTGGGTTCTTCAGGGGCAGGATCTCACGGCGGTCTGGCAGGCCGTGACACCCACGGTGCTCAAGTGGTTCGTGCCCGGCTTGCTCGCCTTCCTCGCGATCACGCTCTGGCTCGAGGCCGTCTGCCTCGTGATGGTCGTTCGCGACTACCACGGCCACACCGCGCTCTGGGAGGCCGCGCGGATGAAGGCGGCGAGCTACCTGCTCGCGATCCTCAACTATGCGCTCGGCGCGGGCGCAGTCTCGATCCTTCTGCGACGCCGCACCTCGCTCTCGCTCAGTGACTCGGCCGGCGTGGTGCTGCTGATCGGGCTCTTCGATCTCGGCAGCCTGCTGGTGGCCGCCACGGTCTGCGGGCTGATGCTCGGCAGCGAAGGCACGGGCGTGCGCATGGCCTTCGTCGCCGGCGCCGTCGGCCTGATCGTGCTCGGGTTCGTGGTGCTTCGCGCGCCCGCGCGCCTCGGCCCGCTCGATCGATTGCGCGACCTCGAGATCTTCCGAGCCGCGCGCACCGTATCCGCAGGCTGCCTCGCCCGGCTCGGTCTGCTGCGCGCCCTCTTCGTCGCATCGTTCATCGGGCTCGCGTGGACCACGATGATCGCGTTCGCGGTGTACGTGCCATGGCTCGAGCTGATCGCGAAGGTCTCGCTCCTGCTGCTCGTCTCGGCGATTCCCATCGCCGTCGCCGGCCTGGGTACGGGGCAGAAAGTGTTCGTCGAGCTCTTCAGCGAGCATGCCCCCAGCGAGACGCTCCTCGCTGCGAGCCTCACATTGAGCTTCGGTCTGATCGTCAGCCGTGCGATCATCGGCTTCGGCTTCGCGCGTGAGTTCACGCGTGAGGTGTGGTCGGGGCGGAACGAAGGCGAAGCCCCGAGCGAAGGCAGGGCCTGACATGCACGTGCGCATGACTCGCAGGGGCCGAGGGGAGCGACGAGAGCGATGAGCGAAGAGCTCACCTTCACCGGCGAACGGCTGCATGCCGAGAACGAGCTCTTCGGCGTCGACCTCGCGCGCCATCGCGCCGCCTACGTGTACGCGATCGAGCGCGCGCGCAGTGCGGGCGCAACGCGGGTGCTCGAGGTCGGCTCGGGCACCGGCTATGGCACCGCCGAGCTGGCCGAGGCCGGCCTCGAGGTCTTCGCCGTCGACCGCGTCAGCCCCGATCGCGATGCACGACACCCCCGCGTCGGCTTCCTGCGCGCCGACGCGGGCTCGATCCCCCTCGCTTCGAACGCGTTCGATCTGGTCGTCAGCTTTCAGGTGATCGAGCACCTCGAAGACCCGGCCCCCTACCTCGCATCGATCGCGCGGATGACGAAGCCGGATGGAGTCGCGCTCATCACTACGCCGAACCTGGCGCAGAGCGACCGAGAGAACCCGTTCCACGTACGCGAGTATCTCGCCGACGAGCTCAGCGACCTGATCTCGCCGCACTTCGAAGTGGTCGAGATGCTCGGTGTCAGCGCGACGCCCGAGACGATGAAGTACTTCGACGAGCGCCTCGAGCGCATCCGTCGCATCGTGCGCATCGACCCACTGCGCCTGCGCCGCCGCCTGCCGCGCGCGCTCATCGACCGACTCTTCGCGATGTTCGCCGTGGTCGTGCGCCGCGGGATCGCCGAGGGCAGCGGCCTGCCCGATGCCAGCGTCGACGACTTCCCGATCGTGCCGGCCAACGATCGGGTGCTCGACCTGCTCGCCGTGTGTCGGCATCCGCGCGACGCGAGGCGCTGAACAGCGACACGAACGATGTTCAGGATCGTGGCGGCGCGTTCACCATCTGCAGCTGCATCCCGAGCGGACCGCAAGGCGTCCAGATGCGCCGCTCGCTGCCGTCGCGCAACACGGTGACGGGGATCTGCATGCCGAGCTCGCACCGCGACGTCTCGGCCTTGAGCTCGTGCATGCCGTAGAGCGGTCGTTCGCCGTACTCGAGGATCTCGTCGCCGGCCTCGAAACCCGCCTCGTCGGCAGGCGACTCGTCGAACACGCTGTCGACCCGCACGCGGTTGCGCCTGTTTCCCGCATAGAGCATCGCGTCGTACTCGACGGCCCCCAGATCCTCGAGGGTGGCCTGCTCGAGCTCACGCATCCGCATCCAGAAGCGCCCGTCGCGGGTCGTCGATCGGGCGCGTTCGTCCTGAAGGTAGAGGCGATCGAGCTCGAGCGTCTCCCAAGCCTCGTGCAGGCGCTCGACGTCGCGCGGGTGGAAGCCGAGCGCAAGGAGGCGCGCGTCCTGAAAGCCACTGCCCGCTGCGTTGGCCTGCGCTGCGCCTCCGGGTGTGGCGTCGCCGGGCGGCGCGTCGTCGCCGGCCTGCTCGGGGCGCGCTTCGGCGGCGTCGATGACGGATTGCGGCGCCGGCGCGACCGGCGGCGGCGTCGCCACGCGGGCCGCCTGGGCCTCGAGACGCGCGACCTGCTCGCGCAGCGCCGCGCCGGCCGATCGCTCCTGCTCGAGTTCCACCTCGAGCACTTCCGCAGCAGGCGTCGGCTCGCCGCCGGGGGCGAGCACCGAGCGACCGAGCCCCACACCCACGGCCAGACCGACGACGAGCCCGAGACTGATGGCCACACCCACGCGCATGGGGAGATCCTCACTGTGCTCGCACTGCGAGCGCCCGGTCCGCGGGCGCCTTCCGAAGCAGGCTGCGTTCGCCGGGGCGCGTGCGCGGCGATGCGTGTTGCACGCGCTACAGGGTAGGCGAAATGGCGCCCGATCCCGGCGCCCGATCGTCTAGACTGCTCGATTCCGCGATCGGTTCCGCCGATGTCCCCAGGGTCGAGAGCGCGATCCGAAGAGGCCGAGATCGCGGCACCGAGAGGTCGTTCCATCCATGCGCGAGACGTCCACACTGGCGAGCAGCGGATCTCTCCCGCCGCTTGCGTCGTCGTCCGCAGCGCCCCTGGGCATTGGCCTGTTCGTCGTCGCCGCGATCGTCCAGTGGCCTCTCGCCCACCGAACGATCGTCCCGATGGACGAAGGCCATCTGGCGGCCGCAGCCTCGTGGATGCACGCGGGCAAACATCTGTACAGCGAGATCCACACCGGCATCTTCCCGGGCATCTACCTGCTCACGTACTCGCTCTTCGGCGTCTTCGGCGAGGATCTGCTGGTCACCCGGTTCGCGGCCATGTGCGTGAACGGGCTGACGGCCGTGCTGCTCTGGCGCATCACGGCGCGGTGCACCGACGAGCGCTGGGCGTGGGTCGCGCCGGTCGCCTACGTGGCCTTCGTCCCCATCGCGTTCCCGATCCTCTCGATGCTCAACTACTCGACGCTCGCGGTGATGGCGGGGCTGGGCGCGCTCTACTTTCTGCTGCGCACGCTCGAGACGAAACGCGCCCGCGATGCGGCCGGGCTGGGCCTGTGCATCGCGGCGACCGCGCTGACGAAGCAGAACTTCGGCGGATTGGTCCTCATCGCGTGCCTCGTCGGCGGCATCCTCGGCGGCCGGAGCGCGGGGTTCCGCTTCACCGAGTGGCGCCGACTCTTCGTGACGGTCGGGCTCGCCGGGCTCGTCCCGACCGTCTTCGTCATCGCGGGCTTCGTCGCGACGGGTACGTTCGGTGATCTGATCGAGCATACGCTGCTCTCCCTCGGCGGTTCGCAGGTCGAGCACTTCAACAATCCGATCCCGCCGATCCTCGGCACGCACCCCGAGAACGACGGACGCTTCACCTTTCTCTACACCCCACCGCCGATGTTCGACGACATGCTGAACGGCGGCCGTGTGCTCGGCGTGAAGCCGACGCCCGGCGTACGCAGCCTCGCGATCCGACTCAGCTACGGCTTGCCCCTCGTGCTGCTCGTCGTCGCCTTCGCCCTCGCGATTCGCGATCGGTTCGCGCCGAGCGAAGCTACGGCGCGTGCGACCCGTGCGGTGCTGATCTACGGCATCGTCTTCTTCCCAGGCATCTTCCCTTCGGCGATCTGGTCGCACCTCGCCTTCGTGATGATCCCCCTGCTGCCGCTCTACGTGATCGTCGGGCACCGGCTACATGCGTGGCTCTCGCAGCGGCAGGTCGATGCCCCCGTCGCGGCATCGCGCCGCTTGGCGGTGCCAACGTTCGCCACACTCGTCCTGTTCGCCTGGGTCGCGGCGGGCTTCGAGTCGATCACCAAGGTCATCGATCGAAACCCGACGCCGCTCGAACTCGAACGCGCCGACCTCTACGTCAGTGACCGCATGGCGGGCCTGATCGGCGGCGCGGTCGAGTTCATCGAGCGCTGCGCCCCACCCGGCGAAGACGTGTTCGTCGCACCCGAGATTCCGGTGGTCTACTTCCTCACCGGCCGCACCACACCCCAGCCCCACGATCTGGTGATCCCGGGCAACGTCGACGGCATGCGGATCGCGCGCGGGCTCGAGGACGCCGGCGTGCGCTGCGTGGTGTTCAATCCTCGGATGTATCCCGAGTTTCCGCCCTTCGCCCAGCTCTTCCCCGATCTTGCTCGGTATCTGCAGAGCCGATTCGTGCGCGTCGAGACGTTTCAAGGCGGTGGCACGGAGTGGTACGGACTGATGCGCAAGCCAGGCGGCGCACCACGATGACGCCGTCGGGATTCGATCGGCTCGACGCACCGCGACCCGCCTGGCTCAACGCCGTGCTGCTGGCGCTCGTCGCCGCGTTCGGCTGGGTGCTCTGCACGCGGGCCCTGGTGCTGAGCGACGAAGGCTATCTGCTGCTCCAGTCGTGGGATCTGCTGCAGGGCCGGGTGCTGTACGCCGAGATGGACTCGTTCGTCGCGCCCGGCGTCTGGTTTCTGCTGGCCGGGGCCTTCGCGCTCTTCGGGCCGAGCGTCTTCGTCTCGCGCGTCGTGATCTTCCTGGCCTGGCTCGTGCTCATCGTCTGCACCGAACGCATGGTCACGCGACACGTGTCGAGGCGCGCCGGATTGATCGCGGCGGGGCTGATCGTCGCCTTCACACCCTGGGCGTTCCCCGCGTGGACGTTTGCCTTCTACTCTCCGTTCTCCGTGCTCTTCGCAATCATCGCGCTCGAGCGCCTGCTCGCGTGGTGGGACGGGTCGGGCCCGCGGGCGCTCTTCGTCTGTGGCCTCTTCCTCGGCTTCGCGATCGTCTTCAAGCAGAACTACGGCGTGTTCGCGCTACTCGGCGCGCTGCTCGGCTTCGCCGCGATGTGCTTCGAACGCAGCCGCGCGGGCGAGCTCGACGCGCGGCGCGACGTCGCCATCCCCGTGGCGATCACCGCGTCGGGCGTCGTCACCGCGGGCGCACCGGTGCTGATCTACCTGCTCGCCACGGGCGCGTTCCCCGCAGCGTGGCAGAGCCTCGTCGTGCATCCCTTCGAGTTCGCCGGCGCCCACGACATCCCGGTCGCATCGTTCTCGTCGCTCTTCGACCCCGACCTCTACACCGACGGCGTCGAGCGCCTCACCTATCTCGCATACGCGAAGCTGAACTCGCCGCCGATCGCCCCGCTGCAGGCCTTCCGGGGTGTCCAGCGCATGCACGTCCTGCTCTACTGGATCCCGCTCCCGATCTTCGTCGGTGGCCTGCTGCTCTCACTGCGCCTCGCCGAGCGCCGCATCGAGCCGGTGCTCTTCACGGTCACGGCGGTCTGCGGCGCGGTGTATCTCGGGCTCTTCCCACGCGCCGACTTCAACCACCTCGTGAACGTCTATCAAACGGTGATCGTCGCCGGGGCCTTCGTGGTGCCCGCTGGCATCCGGCGCCTCGAGGTCTTGTCGTCTGGCACTGCGCGTGCGCTGACTGTGCTCGTGACGGTCCTGGCGCTGCTCTACACCGGGGTGGGCCTCTATTGGTGGAATGCGCTGCGCACTCAGCTCGTCATCGAGATCGGCGGCGCGCGCGGTGGCGTGAAGATCGGGCGGCTCGAGGCCGAGAACCTCGGCTACATGATCCGCGCGGTCGAAGGGCGGACCGAGCAGGGCGAGGCGCTGCTGACCGTGCCCGACCTCGCCATGGTGAACTTCCTGACCGACCGGCCCATGCCGAGCGCGTTCTACAACCTCTACGAGCACCACATCGCGTTCGACGGAGGGCAGAGCGTCGTGGACGGCGCCGAGGCATCCGGGGTCCGCATGGCGCTGACCCGCTACAACAACTTCTTCAGCGACCGCCGGGGTCTCGCCGACTATGCGCCGGTGCTGGCCGACTACCTCGCGACCACTTTCCGGCGTGCCGCCCTCGGTGGCAACGACGACTACATCGTGCTCGAGAAACGGCGCGAGCGCGTGCCGAGACGCGCCTCGATCAACGCCCTCGCCGACTGCGACACGCAGCAAGCCTCACCGCGAGAGATCGAAGTGCGCCGCCACCTGCTCTTCTCGGCCCTCTACCACAAGTCTCGGGATCGGTTCGAGATGCCGGCCGAAGGGCGCGAGACGCGATGCCGCGTGCGCGTACCCGATGCCGGTGGAGAGCTTCTCCTCGAAGTCGGCTATCGGCCTCCGTTCGAGGTCAGCCGGGGTACGACCCTCGACGCCACGGTGTCGATCGAAGACGCGACCGGCATGACCGAGGTCGCTCGCGAACGTTTCCGCGTCGCCGTCAAGAAGGGCGGCGGCCCGCAGCTTCCATACCGACGCCTCGCCATCGACCTCGCGCCCTGGGCGGGCCAGTCGATCGACCTCGTCTTCCGCACGAAGCTCCAGGGGTCGGTGCGCGTGCATCCGCTCGACTTCAAGGGGTTCTCGCAGGTCTATCGCGACGTGCGAATCGTCCCCGGAGACGACGGTTGAGCTCGCACCCTGGCAACGCTGGCTCCCGCGGCTCGAAGCGCTGGCACATCGCCTTCTGGCCGATTGCCTTCGTCGCGGCCATCGGCACGTGGTTTGCGCTGGACCGCGCCGCCGGGGCCCTCTATCCCGACGACGTCAGCTGGCAGGGGCACCGATTCGACATCATCGATGAGGCCGTCGGTCGTGCGCTCGCGCGGGGGCGCGTCGGCGAACGCGCCTCGATCGTCTTCTTTGGTGATTCGACCGTCGCGAGCTATGAGCAGGGCCTCGCGCTCCCCGCCCTCACCGCGAAGCAGATCGGTCGCCTCGCAAGGGAGCCGAAGGTCAAGATGATCAACGCGTCGGCTCCAGGTGCCGGCATCTTGCAGTACGCGTTCCTGGCGGACCGCGTGGCCGCGTACGAACCCGACCTCGTCATCTGGCAGCTCTCGTTCTTTCAGTTCACCGATCGATGGACGGCAAGGAATGGCCCGCCCGAGCTGGTCGGCTTCGTCGATGGCGATCGCCTGCCCGAGATCCTCTCGATGCCGATCGAGGTGTTCCGCCTCAGCCTCGCCGACCTGCTGTTGCATCAGGCCATCGTCCAGATCGGCCTGCACGATCTTCACGGGTCGGTCCGGACGAGCCAGCTGCGGTTCGCTCACCTCGTCGAGCTGGCCGAAGACCGGCTCAACCCCAACCGAGGGCGCAAGCCCGAGGCTCGGGCCCGGACGATGCGCGGCCAGGGTTATCTCGTCCGGCACGTCCTCCCGAACTCCAGACCTCCCCGCTACTCGGCCTACGGTGAGCGCATCCACTTCGAGACGACCCTCGAAGGGCTCGATGAAGACCACGCGAAGCTGGCCCTGCTCGGTTCGGGCATTCGTGCGCTCACCGAAAGCGGCACGGATGTGCTCGTCTACCTCAATCCAACGAACATCGAGCATTTGCGAGAGCTCGGCATTCTCAACACGGTCGGCTTGCAACGCACGATCGACCTGATCCGGGCGGCGGTGGCGACGAGTGGAGGTCACTTTCTCGATCTGCACGATCTGCTGGGCGACGCCGAGTTTCGCGACCCGCCGGGGCACTTCGTCGAGGACGAGACGCAGACGGTGCCGCGACGGGTCGCCCTGCCGATCGCCGAGGCCGCGCGCGAGATCCTGCTGCGGCGCAGGGCGTCGGCCGCGTCGGATCAGCGAGCGG
Organism: Myxococcota bacterium; assembly: GCA_965250285.1. Taxonomy (GTDB): domain Bacteria; phylum Myxococcota_A; class UBA9160; order UBA9160; family UBA4427; genus CAYYSY01. The sequence continues at coordinate 5,203,777 of OZ252299.1, read as the reverse complement.
GGTCGAGCTAGTGCTCTTCAACACCCTGCCGTTCTTCGTCTTCTTCGTCGTCGTCCTGACGGCGTACCGCCTGACGCCGCGGCCTCATCGCAACGCGGTGCTGCTCGCGGCGAGCCTCGTGTTCTACACGATGTGGCTGCCGGCATACATCCTTCTGCTGCTCGGCGACGTCGCCGTCAACTGGCTTTTCTTGCAGCGCATGGTGCGCAGCGATCGCCCTCGGGCGTGGCTCATCGCGTCGATCGTCTTCACGCTGGGTCTCCTCGGCTTCTTCAAATACGCCACGATGGCGATCACCACGGTCGCGCCGGTCATGGGGGGCGTGTTCGGCTTCGAGCCGCCCGTGCCCGAGATCTTCCTTCCGCTCGGCATCTCGTTCTACAGCTTCCAGCTGCTCGCGCTCACGATCGACACGTACCGTGGTCAGATCGAGCCGGTGATGAGCTTCCGTCGCTATCTGCTCTTCATCTCGTTCTTTCCACAGCTGATCGCCGGCCCGATCCTGCGCGGCCACGAGTTCCTCCCCCAGCTCGAACGCGGCGGCGACATGACCTTCGACCGCACCCGACGAGGCTTGTGGCTGATCGCCACGGGCCTGCTCAAGAAGGTGGTCCTCGCCGACTTCCTGCTCTCCGGGTTCGTCGATGAGAACTTCGGTCCCGACCTCGTCGCGTCGACGCCGTTTCTGCTGATCGCGCTCTACAGCTTCGCGTTCCAGATCTACTACGACTTCTCGGGCTACACCGATATGGCGCGCGGCATGGCGCTGCTCATGGGCTTCGAGCTGCCCCTCAACTTCAAGGAGCCCTACCTCTCACGCAATCCCTCGGAGTTCTGGCGCCGCTGGCACATCACGTTGTCGCGATGGCTGCAGGACTACCTCTATATCCCGCTCGGCGGCAATCGCGGCGGGGCGTTTCTCACCTATCGCAACCTCGCGATCACGATGTTGCTCGGCGGGCTCTGGCACGGCGCCAGCTGGAACTTCGTCGTCTGGGGCGGTCTGCATGGTGCGATCCTCATCGCGCACCGCCGCTTCGGCAAGCCCGCGATGCCCGAGGATGCGCCGTACGGTTGGCGCGATGTGCTGAAGAGCGCCGTGCTCTTCCAAGTCGTGTGCTTGATCTGGGTCTTCTTCCGGGCAGAGACGTTCAGCGGCGCAATCGACTACATCCGGCTCATGTGCACGAGCGGCAACACGATCGGCTGGCCCGTCTTTCAGACGAGCGTCGTCGTCGTCTGCGTCGCGCTCCACTTCGTCGAGCGAGCATTGCGCCTGCGCGCGCCGTCGATGCGTGCGCGGCTCGCGCGCGCGCCGGCAGGGGCCGCCCTCGAGGGCATCGTGTTCGGTCTCATCCTCGGCGTCGCGATCATGGTCGCGGGTGCCGGCGGCGAGTTCATCTACTTCCAATTCTGATGGGAGAGGCTGCGCCGCGGCCCGGCCCGGGCGCGCGCTGCTCAGGGCGCGGCCGATCCGCCGTTGCGGCTCGGCTCGAGGCTTCGGATCGGCGGCGGTCGCAGCGCCGTCACGAGCACATACCAAGCCGCCAGGTAGATCTCGCGCGACTCGATCTTCGAAACGCCGAGCCGGCGATCGACGAAGATGATCGGGACCTCGCCCACGGTGAAATGACATCGCACGACGCGGCTCGCCATCTCTTCGAGAAACGAGTACCCCTGAGAGCGAATCGCGAAGGGATCGACCGTCTCGAGCACCTTGCGTCGATAACCACGAAAGCCCGCCGTACAGTCGTTGATCGGCAGCCGAAGCAGCGTCCGCGCATAGAAGTTGGCGAAGCGCGACAGCGCGCGCCGATGCCACGGCCAGTTCGCGACCCCGCCGCCCGGCACGTAGCGCGACCCGATGACGAGATCGTGCGCACCGAGCAGCTCGATCAACGCCGGTAGATACTTGGGATGGTGGCTGTAGTCGCAGTCCATCGTGAAGATCGCGTCATAGCCACGATCGAGCCCGTAACGAAAGCCCGCGAGATAGGCGGTCCCGAGACCGAGCTTGCCCTCGCGCCGCAAGAGATGCAGGCGGGGCTGCGACTCCATCGCCTGCGCGACCGCATCGCCCGTGCCGTCGGGGCTCGCATCGTCGACGACGAGCACGTCGATGCGGGCATCCTGCTCGAGCACGTCCCGACTCAGATCGAGCACGTTCTCGATCTCGTTGTACGTCGGCAGGATCACCAGGATCCGCGATTCGGAGTCGAGCGCGTCGGACAATGCGGGGAACGACCTCATGGCTGGGGTGGCTCGACCGAGCGACTTCGGGTTGCCGTCCGTCCCAGGTGTGCGAATCGGGCCCGGCCCACGGGCGCGAATCAAGACGGGCCAGACTACCAGCTTCAGCGACGCGCGTTCAAGCGTACCGCCGCGCCCGCGGGCGCACTTGCGTCTCGTCTGCCGGCCGTCTTCCGGTCAACCAGAGTGACGAGAGCGACGGCGCCGTCACGGGTCACGGTCAGGCCTTCGCGCGAGCTCGCGCCACGACGAAGAGTCGATTCTGGCGACGGATCATCCGCCCCACGGCGAAGAGGCCGTGCAGACCGAGCTTGACGATCGGGTTCATGTGAAGTCGCCGTAGATCGGTCTGCTCGAGGTCGAGCTGAACGATCTCGAGCCCGGCGCGCTCGAGGCAGTCGCGAAAGCTGTCGGGCGTGAAATAGAGGAAGTGTTGCTCGATGTAGAACTTCTCGAGCGGGCCCGTCACGCGCCCCGCACTCAATCGGTACATCGCGCCCGCGACGAGATCGAGCATCGAACGCTGATTGGGTGTCGACAGCGCAACGAAGCCACCCGGCGCGAGACACTCGCGCGCCACCTCGAGCAGGGCGACGGGGTCGCGGCTGTGCTCGATGATGTCCCAGCCCGAGATCACGTCGAAGGTGCGGCCCTCGCCCGCGAATGACTCGAACGCGCCGACCCATGGATCGAGTCCGAAGTGATCGCGCGCCCAGTCGGTCGCCTCACGGCTCTCGTCCACGCCGAAACACTCCCAGCCGCGTCGGCGTGCGACGGCGAGGAAGAGCCCGGTCCCGCAGCCGAGGTCGAGCAATCGGCCCGGCGCACGGTGCCGCTCGATCAGTTCGAGGTGTCGTTCGTACTGCTGAACGAGCGGATTCTCGGGCTCGTCGTGATACGTGAACTGGTAGTACTCCTTGAGCTCGGGCACCGACCCTTCGCCGTTCGTGTAGAGCTGGCGAAAGAGGTCGACGATCTCGGCTTCGCTCGGGAGCGGGTGCAGAAAGATCTGCTCGCAGTCGAGGCAGCCCATCACTTTGAAGCGCGTGATCTGGTAGCGCTGCTCGGTTCGCGTCGACCCACATACGAGGCATCGCGCGACCCGGTCTGCGGTCTCAGCAGAGGCCGTCGGTTCGAGGCTGTCTACGGTGGGTGAGCTCAAGGCGCGCTGAGTCTGCCACGACGGGCGCATGGGCTTCAAGAATCGCCCTTCGCGGCGCGTCCCCCGGCGTCACCGGCGATCGCGGCTCATGAGTCGTGCGGCGGCGCCGGTCGAACACGCGGCTCCCACCACCCGGCCATCATCAGCAACTCCCCTTGGGGTCGCTCGACCTCGTTCACGAAGAGCAGGTCGATGTCTTCGCCGGCCCAGGGCGAGAGGTCGACCTCGAACTCGAACCAGCGCCGATCGCCGAGCTCGGCGGTCGGGTCGAGTCGCTGATCGAAGACAGGCGTCCGTTCGCCGGCGTGTTCGACGTAGAGCTCGAAGTCGCTCCACGACGGCGGCAGTCGAAACCAGCTCTGTGGATGCACGGCCACGGCGCTGGTCAGAAGCTCACCTTCGTCGCTCACCCGATGTCGTACGCGCATCACGGTGCGCTCGCCGCTCGACGTCGGACGTACGGAGAGCACGCGGCGGAAGGGCCATACGGTGCGCTGCAGCATCGCGTCGCGATCGCCGGGCGCCACGGGCACGATCGGCCCTGCCCCCTCGAGCGCGAGCGAGACGTTGGACTGATCGGGCGCGACCAGGGCGACGCCCCGCCGTTCTTCGTCTGCCGGGTCTTCGCGGCGCAGACCCGCGAGCTTGTAGCGCCACTTGTCGTAGCTGAAGACCTCGTCGATCACGAAGTGATCGACGAGGTAGTCGAACACCTCGGGTGCGTACTCCCAGACCGGCGGGAAGCTCTCGAACTGAGTGAAGTGCCAGATCACGACGTCGGTGCCGGTCTCCTCCATGCCCTCGATGACCCGCTGATCACGCTCCTCGATCTCGGGAAAGGGCCAGAGGATGTACGCCGCCCGATGCGGTCCGTCGCGGTCGGCCAGAAAGTTGAGGATCGGAAAGTACGGCAGCGCTGCCACGCGCTCGCCCGGCTCGACGTGCTCGTGGATGTACGCGACGACGTTCTCGAGGATCTCGGCTTCGTAGGGCCGCACTGCATAGCCCGCACGGTCGATCCGAACCTCGGTGTCGTGAATCGAGCGCAGGCGGTACATGATGCGCGCCGAGTACGCGAGCCCCACGAGCATCGGCAGAGCGAGCACGATGGCGATCGCGGCCGCGACCCGCGGACGCTGGCGTACGAGCCGGGCCGAGTGGATCGCGAGCAGCAGGATCAGCGGCCAATAGAGCACCGCGAGATGCAGGTAGTCCTGCGGCTTGTTCGCCCAGACCAGCAGCAGCAGGCCGGCGGCGCTCCCCGCGATGCCGCATTCGGCCAGGAAGGCGCGCCGCGCGGGATCTTCGAGCGGCGCGTTCAACGCCGATCGCCGACGCCAGAGCGAGACGAGAAACCCCGCTGTGAAGATCGGCGGCAGGTAGTAGTAGAGCTTCATGGTCACGTCGTAGATCGGCGTGTTCAGGTAGAGCGGGTGGTTTCGCACGACTGGCCAGTCGACGGTGAACAAGACGCCGGGGGCATAGGTGGCCCGTGCCAACCGTTCGCGCAGCCGCGGATCCTGTAACCAGGTCATCCAGCCATCCGCGTTCGCATCGGTGACGTCGTGCACGAGTGGAAAGAAGGACGGGAACGACGTGTACTCGTACGTCGACATGCCCGTGAAGTGGTTGAAGACCGTGAACTGGAGCAGATCGGGCAGGATGCCCTGCGCGAGGTAGTAGAGCCCCGTCAGCGCGCCGACGACGGCAGCGGGACCATAGAACCAACCGAGCAGCGAGAGCGTCGAGCGTCGGGCGCCGGCCGGTGCCGTACCGTTCCAGATCAAGAGCAGCGGCACCGCGGCCAGCATGAAGCCGGCCGAGTAATCCTGCTTGGCGAGCACCGCCAGGCCGAAGACGAAACCCGCAATGCCGAGCCGCCGGGTCTCGCCGGTATCGAAGAACCGGAGCATCAAGAGCAAGCAGACGACGATCAGCAACAGACACGTCGTCGAGTAGCTGTACATCTGCCAGTGCGGGAACGCCCAGATGCGGTAGAGCAGCAGCGCGAAGACGCTGATCGCTGCGACGCGCACCGATGCGACGCGCCGGCACAGCACGTAGAGAAGCGTTACGAAGGCCGAGAACTGCAGCGCGACGATCCAACGGGTGAGGATCACGCTCGGCTCGAAGACCTTGAAGATCAGGGCGAGCAACCAGAACGAGCCGGGCAACGGGTAGAACGTGACGTCGCGATAGAACTGGTAGCCATCCGCCCCCATCTGGGCGTACTGGACCATGTGGCCTTCGTCCATGAAGTTGAACCAGCGGTCCACCATCGGGACCTGGAAGAGCAGGCTCAGGACGAAGACGAGCACGAGCGCCCAGACGGACGTGTCTCGGTTCGGGGAGGCCGGGGCCTCATTTGCCGATGTGCTGCCGGTTGCGCTCACCTTGCGCTCACCTAGCGCCCGCCTCGGGCTCTTCTCTTCACGCGCTCACCAGCGGGTGGCCCATCGACGGGTCAGGGCAATCGGCCCCTCCGCGACGTGCGGCTCGTTCCGCCGCCGCGAGACTCGAGCGACGGCCCGAGCGGGGAGGGAAATTGACGTAAACCTTCGAACTCCGGTAGCTTATCGCATCGCCCGGCCGGGCCGGAGCGGCCTCGACCGGCCCTTCCGCGGCGTCGACTGGCCGATCCGAAACCCCGCGGAGCGCACCCCCCGTCGCCATGTCCACCGCACCCGACAACCCCTCGAGCGAGTCCCGCACCGTGCCGTGAGCCGCGGCCTCGATGTCGGCACGCTCTGGTTGCTCGGCGCCCAGTGGGCCCTCTTCGTCGGCAACATCGTGATCTACCTCTTCGGTCGACACCCCGGTCCACTCTGGCTGCATGCGCTGATCGGCATCATCCCGATCCACTTCGCATTCACGATCTGGCACGAGGCCGCGCACGGCAACGTGTCTCGCAATCGCATGGTGAACAACGTCGTCGGCGTACTGGGCATGCTTCCCTACGTCACGCCGTACTTTCTCCAGCGCTCGGTGCATCTCGATCATCACAAGTATCTGAACGTGGCCGGCGAAGACCCGAACCTGATCTATGCCGACGGACCGTTCTGGCAGCTTCCGCTTCGGTACGTTCGCGCAATCGCGTACGCGAAGGACAAGCTGGCCGACGATCCGCGCACCGAGAACCAGCGTCGCTCCGATCTGATCGTCACACTCGTGATCGTCGGCATCTGGATCGCCGCGATCGCAACGGGACACGGCCTGGCATTGATCGGCCTCTGGCTCGTCCCCCTCGTGATCTCGAAGATCATCATGGACTGGTACGTGAACTATCTGCCCCATGCCGGTCTGCCGTCGCACCGCTACCTCGGGACACGCATCGTCGACGTCGGTTGGCTCACCCCGATCGTGCTCCAGCACAACTACCACGCGATCCACCACCTCTGGCCGGGCATCCCCTGGCATCGCTACCTGCAGACGTTCACCGCCAAGCGCGACTTCCTCGTCGAGCGCAACGTCCCGATCGAGCACCGCGTCTTCGGGGGTCGCAGCTTCCCCTCGCAGGAGAACCTCGCCGCGGCCGGTCTGATCGCCGACGCACCCGCCGCCGACACCCCTGTCGCGCCAGCCGACCGGTCGTGAACAGCGCGGAAGACGAAACCCACGTGCCCCCCGAGTCTCCCGCGCGCACCGCGACCGCGCAGAGGGCCGCCGCGAGCGATGCCGCGGCCCCGATGCTCGACCTCGTCGAACAGCACTGCGCGATGTGTGGTTCGAACGAGGCACAGGTCGTCGCCGAGGGCCGCGACTTCGAGTACGACACCGCGTCGAACCGCTTCACGTTCGTGCGCTGCGCCGCCTGCGGTCACGTCTATCTGAGTCCGCGACCGAACGTCGGCGACCTCGACGTGATCTATCCCTCGAACTACTACTCGTTCCTGGGTACCACGAATGCGCTCGTCACAAAGGCGCAGCGTTGGTGGGAGAGTGGCAAGGTCGAGCTCTATCGAGAGTGGGTGGGCGATGGGCCGCGCACGCTGCTCGATGTCGGCTGCGGCGACGGCCGATTCCTCTCCCTGCTGCGCGACTTCGGTGCACCCGAATGGCAGATGGTCGGGCTCGAGTTCGACGCCGGCGCGATCGAGAAGTGCCGTCAGATGGGTTTCGAAGCCCACGCGGAGCGTGTCGAGGATTTCGCGGACCAGCCCGACCAGCGCGGCCGCTTCGACTGCGTCGTCATGCTGCAGCTGATCGAGCACGTCGAAGACCCGGCAGTCGTGTGCGAGCAGGTGCACCGTCTCCTCAAGCCGGGCGGTGTGTTCGTGATCGAGACACCGAACCTCGCAGGCCTCGACTACGCGCTGTTCGAGGGCCGATACTGGGGGCACTATCACTTTCCTCGGCACTGGAACCTCTTCTCGATGGCGTCGCTCCGACGCATGCTCGAGACGCGCGGCTTCGAGATCGTCGTCAGCGAGTGCCTGATCAGCACCTCCTCCTGGATCATCTCGAACCAGAACTGGCTGAAGGACAAGGGCGCACCCGACTGGCTCTGCCGATTCGTCAACTTTCAGAACCCGCTGCTGCTCGGTCTCGCCGTCATGATGGACGTCGCGCGAACGAAGCTCGGCCTCGAGACTTCGAACCAACGCGTGATCGCCCGGGCGCTGCCCGCATCGGAGACCGCTTGAGCCGGCTCGTCCCGATCCTGCGCCGATGCGCGCACTGGCTCCCGCTGGCCTGCCTCGTGCTGGGGGCCGCCGGCTGCCCGGGCGCGGAGGACGACGCCTCGAGCGAACGAGGCCGGGTGCTCGTGATCGGCCTCGACGGTGCGTCGCCGCGGCTCGTCGATCCGATGATCGACGCGGGTCGCCTGCCCTACCTCGCCGATCTGGCCGCGCACGGCGTACGGGGCACGATCCGCAGCATCGAGCCGATCGAGTCGCCGCGCATCTGGAACACGGTCGCTTCGGGCAAGCTCCCCGAGCACCACGGCATCCACTCGTTCGCGAAGCCGCGCGCCGCGGATGGTTCGCGCTCGCTCTACCTCTCGACCGACCGAAGGGTGCACGCACTCTGGAACATTGCGTCGGGCCTCGGCATGAGCGTCGGCGTCATCAACTTCTGGAACACCTATCCACCCGAGGTCGTCGAAGGCGTCATGGTCTCGGATCATCTGCTCGCACAGCAGGTGCGTGGACGCCTCAGCCTCACCGATGCCGACGAGGTACCCGCCGGGCCGGTCGTCTACCCCGAGGCCTGGCACGACCGGCTGCTTCGCGCGACCGAGGGCGATCAGCCGAGACTCACGCGCTTCGAGAACCCGCTCCGCAACAACCCGGCCCTGCCGACGTACTACGCGCTCGCTGGCCAGAGCCTGCCTCGGCGATTCGACGAGGACGAAGCGCTCGCGCGCATCGCCCTCGAGGTGCAGCGTTCGATCGATCCCGATCTGATGATGGTGCTGCTGCCCGGCATCGACCGCGTCTCGCACTTCTTGTGGAGCGCGATGGAGGACATGAGCCTCTATGACGAAGAGCTGCACATCACGCCCGAAGAGCAGGCGGCTGCGCGCGCGGCCCTGGAGCGCTACTACGAGTTCAACGATGCCCTCGTCGGCCTGCTCGTCGAGCGCATGGGGCCGGACGATCTGGTGATCGTCCTGTCCGACCACGGCTTCGAGGCCGGCCGAGGCATGGGCCTGCTCACCGGAGCACACAAGGGCGAGGCCTCGATCGACGGCGTCTTCTTCGCGCGCGGGCGGGGCATCGAGCCGGGCACCCGCATCGAGGGGCTCACCGTCGCCGACGTGACGCCGACGATTCTGGCCTGGTGGGGCCTGCCCGAGGCGCTCGACATGCAGGGCCATGCCGCCCCCTTCCTCACGCCGCCCCTGCTGCAGGAACGCGAGCAGATCGCGAGCTATGACACGACCGAGATCGAGCGGCTGCCCTTCGCGGCATCGGGTGCCGAAGAAGAGCTCGTCGAACGACTGCGCAGCCTGGGATACATCGAAGATGACTGAACGCCGACGGGCCGCGGTCGCCGCGATGAGCCGCTGGGTGATTGCCTTGAGCGCCAGCGCGATCACGGCATTCGGGCTCGCGTGCAGCGAGACGGGTTCGAGAGACGAGGACGCCGGTGAAGCGACCGGCCCGCGCGCAGCGGGTGGAACCGGCGCGGTGCCCGGCCTGCGCCCGGGCGACGGGCGGCGCCGCGTATTCCTCTTCGGCATCGACGGTGCGTCGCCGAAGGTGACGATCCCGCTCATGCGCAAGGGGCGCCTGCCGAACCTGGCCCGTGTCGCTCGTGAAGGGGCCTTCGGCCCGCTGCGCTCCGACTTCCCGATCTTCTCGCCTCGCATCTGGAACACGATCGCGACCGGCAAGGTGCCCAACGAACACGGCATCACGGCTTTCGCGCACAAGGACGAAGAAGGGCAGAAGAACCTGTACCTGAGCTCTCACCGACTCGTGCCCGCGATCTGGAACATCGCCTCGGCGGCCGGTCGCAGCGTCGGCGTCGTGAACTGGTGGACGACCTACCCGCCCGAGATCATCGATGGTGTGATGGTCTCGGACCACTTCTTCCCGAAGCAGAGCGCGATGATCCGCCGCACCTTCACTGACGGTGACGAAGTACGCGGCTCGCAGGTGTATCCCGAAGAGTGGGCCGACGACGCCGAGTTCGCGCGCACGGCCGATGATCGGCTGGTGCCGGCCCGCAACCCGTTCGCGAACGCCGAGGCGTTGCCGAACTGGGTCGACCAGCCGCTGCTCTCCGACTTCTATCACACCGACATGCAGATCACGCGGGTCGCGCTCGCGGTCGAAGAGACATACTCACCCGATCTGACCATGGTCTTCCTGCCGGGCATCGATCGCGTGAGCCACTGGCTCTGGGGCATGATCGAGCCGCCCGAGAAGTACCCGGCCGAGCTGCGGCCGACCGACGCCGAGCGCCGCGCCGGAGCCGCCGCACTCTTCAACTACTACGCGTACACCGACCAGCTGCTCGGTCGGCTGATGCGCGCCGCCGACGGCGACGATCTGATCATGATCGTTTCTGATCACGGCTTCGAGGCCAAGGTCTCGATGATGCTGCTGACCGGCGGCCACGATACGGCCGATGCGATCCAGGGCGTGATCTACGCGAAGGGGCCGGGCATCGTGCCGGGCTCGTCGCCCGGCAAGGTGTCGGTGTTCGGCGTGGCGCCCACCATTCTCGCGTGGATGGGGATCCCGCCCGGCGCCGACATGAAGGGCGAACCGATGGCCTTCGTCCACATCGACGCCCCGAACGCCATCGCCAGCCACGATGACCTCGAGGTCGAGCGTCTCGAGGCCCGAGCCAGCGGCTCCGAAGAAGCGATGGTCGAACACCTCCGCGCGCTCGGCTATCTCGAGGGCGAGGGCGTCGACGAGAACCCGAGCGCCCAGAGCGACGCTCCGCCGGCCGAGAAGAAGGCGGGAGACGGCACCGACACGAGCGCCCCCTGAGCCCGCGACAGCGCACCATCCGGCCCACGATCGGAACCCCGGGCGCCATGCGACGCCCGACCCTCGGACGTCGCACACTGGCTGCGCCCCGCCCACACGGCCAACGCTCCATCGCCTAAGCTCCCGCCCGGAGCGCACCCGGCCGCCCGCGAACGCGCGGCCTGTCCGCGCCGCATGGGGATCGCGCTTGAACGACTACGTCGAACGCTGGCTCGCACGACTCGTCTCGATCGGCGTGCGCACCGCGCAGAGCTCTGCGTGGGCGGTCATTGCGACGTGTGCCGTGCTGACGCTGGGCTTCGGCTGGTACATCGCCGCGAACCTGGGCGTCAACAGCGACGTCGTCAGCAACGTGTCGACCGATCTCGCCTCGCGCAGAAACTACGAGGCCTTCGCCGAGCGCTTTCCCGACCTCGAGTACGCCTTTCTCGTCGTGGTCGACGCCGAGACCCCCGAGCTCGCACGCGACTCAGCCCGCGCGCTCGAGGCGCAGATGCTCGAGCGCCCCGAGTACTTCGAGGACGCCTACGAGACGGGCTCGAGCGACTTCTTCGAGGTGCACGGTCTGCTCTACCGCGACGTGGACGAGCTCGACCTGTTCGCCGATCAGATGGCGCGCATGCAGCCCCTGCTCGCCGAGCTCGAGCGGGATCCGGGCATCGAGACCCTCACCCGCTCGATCTCGGACGGGCTCGACGCCATGCACGAGGGCCAGGGCGACATCGACCCCGCCGAGTGGTCGCGCATCCTCGACTCGCTCGGTCGCGCGACGGTCGAGGTGTACAACGAGTTCCCGCTGGCGGTTTCGTGGGAAGAGATGATGCTCGCCGACTCGGCGATCGACACGAGCGGGCGACGCGTCCTGGTCGTGCACCCGGTGCTCGACTTCGACCTGCTGCTGCCATCTGGGCCCGTGCTCGCAGAGATCCGAGCCATCGTGCGGGGGCTGCAGCTCTCGCCCGAGCGGGGCGTGACGGTGCGCGTGACCGGCAACCCGGTGCTCAACCACGAGGAGCTCATCGGCTTCGCCTGGGACATCGGTCTCGGCGGGGCGGTGTGCTTCTTCATCGTCGCGGCGGTCCTCGCGCGGGCCTTCCGCAGCATTCGCCTCGTCGCCGCCGCCATCGTGACGCTCCTCGCTGGCCTCGTCTGGACCGGTGCGTTCGCCACGCTCGCCGTGGGCGACCTGAGCCTGGTGTCACTGGCCTTCGGCGTGCTCTTCATCGGTCTCGGGGTCGACTTCGCGATCCACCTCGGCATGGCCTACGCCGACCTGCTGCGCCGCGGCGAACCCCGCGAATCGGCCATGATCGATGCAGCGGCGAAGGTCGGGCCATCGCTCGGCGTCTGCACGGTGACGACGGCCATCGGCTTCTACGTCTTCGTCCCGACCGACTTCACCGGTGTCGCCGAGCTCGGCCTGATCGCGGGCACGGGCATGTTCGTGATCTTCGCCCTCACCCTGACCCTGTTCCCCGCTCTGCTGACCGTCGTGTTCCGCGTCGACCCCGAGCGTGAACTCGGTCGCCCGCTGCACTTCAGCAGCGAGTGGTGGCGCTTCGACCGAAAGGCGAGCGGCACGGTCCTCGCGATCGCAGCGCTGGCGGGCATCGCGGCGCTCACGCTGCTGCCGCGCGCTCGCTTCGACACCAACGTGATCAAGATGCGCGACCCGACCACCGAGTCGGTGCAGGCGTTCGACGACCTGCTCGCCCAGACCGGCGTCGCATCGCCGTGGTTCGTCAACTCGGTGGCCGGTGACCTCGCCGCAGCCGATGCCCTCGCGGCCCGCCTCGACGAGCTCGACGTCGTCGAGCAGACGATCACGCTGAGCGACTTCGTCCCGAACGATCAGGACGAGAAGCTCGAGATCCTCGAAGACCTCTCGTACATGCTCGAGGCTCCGCCCGTCGCGCCGAAGCGACCCGGCGTCGACGGCACCGAACGCCAGATCGAAGCGCTCCGCCGGTTGCGCGTGTTCCTCGACGAGAACTGGCTGGTCGAGGACGAGATCGAGCTGTCGGCTTCGGTCGTCGCGCTGCGCGACCACCTCGACCGATTCCTCGCTCGGGTCGACGAGCCCGGCACGCCGCCCGAAGAGAAGGCGCGCGCGCTCGACGCCCTGGCCGACGTGCTGCTCTCGGGTCTGCCCGAGCAGCTCGCGCGCCTGCGCCGCGCGGCGAACGCGGGCGAGGTCGGCTTCGACGACCTGCCCGACGACCTCGTCGCGCGCATGCAGACCGAAGACGGTCAGGCCCGCGTGCAGACCTTCCCGGTCGAAGACCTGAACGACGACGCATCGTTCGCGCGCTTCACCCATGCGGTGATGGGCGTCGATCCGAACGCGGCGGGCATCGCAATCAACCTCGTCGGCTTTGCCGAGGCGATTCGCGATTCGTTCCGCGAGGCGCTCGTGGCCGCCTTCGTGATCATCCTCGCCCTGCTGCTCGTGCTGTGGCGGCGCGTCGTGCCGCCGCTCTACGTCATGGCGCCGCTCGTGCTGTCGTCGTTGCTCACCGTCGCGACGATGGTGGTGCTCGGCATCCCGTTCAACTTCGCCAACGTGATCGTGATCCCGCTGCTCTTCGGCATCGGCGTCGACAGCGGCGTGCACCTCGTGCATCGCGCGAGCGAAGACCCCACCGCCGACCTGCTCGACAGCACGACCGCCCGCGCGGTCTTCTACAGCGCGCTCACGACGACGGTCAGCTTCGGCACCCTGGGTCTGTCATCGCACCGCGGGCTCGCGAGCCTCGGCTACACCCTCGTGATCGGCATGGTGCTGACCGTGATCTGCAACCTGGTCGTGCTGCCTTCGATGATTGCGCGCTTCGGCGGGCTCGCGGCACCCGACGACGCCGAGCGCTAGCTCGCGTCGATGCGCGAGGCGAGCAGGCGCTCGAGCCGCTCGGCCTCGCGTCGCAGATGGATCGAGCGCCCGCCGGTCACGTAGACCAGCCCGGGCTTGGCCCCCTTCGGCTTCTTCACGTTCTTGATCGGCACGACGTGCACGTCGGCGTGCGCGGCGTTGCGCTGCTTCGAGAAGTGGGCCGCGAGCTCGCACGCGTCGAGCAACGAGTTCTGGGGCGCCTCGGCGCCGCGCTCGACGCACAGGATCACGTGGCTGCCCGGCGCACCGTCGAGGTGAAAGAAGAGATCGTTGCCGCGGGCGAGTCGGGTCGACAGATGGTCGTTGGCTTCGTCGCTCTTGCCGACCCAGATCTCGAGCCCATCGGCGCTGACATACCGCTTGGGCACGAGCTTGGTCGGCAGGTTCTTGAGGCGACCCGGCAGCTTTGCCTTCTCTTCCTTGGCACGCGCAGACGGCGGGAGCGCCCGCAGCTCGCTGCGCTCGAGGAGCTTCGCGAGCTCGGGCTCGGCAGCGAGCCCGGCGAGCGCCTCCCCTCGCTCGGCCTCGGGCCTGTCGGCGATCGCCGCGAGCTGAGCCTCGAAGCCGGCGACCCGCTCGACCCAGCCGCGCGCGTCATCGACCTGCCCACCCGCCTTCGTGAGACGCCGCAACAGCTTCTGATAGCGCTTGAACGTCGCGTCGAGGTTCTCTTTCGGCGTGCGCTTCGGGTCGAGCGGCACCGTCACCTTCTCGCCGGTCTCGTAGTCGTCGAGCTCGATCTCCGAAGCGCCCGGCTCGATGCGCCCGAGCGATCCTTTCAGCAGCTCTCCATGCCGCTGCAGCGCGCTCGCCTGATCGGCCTCGGCGAGCTCGGCCTCGAGGCGATTCAACCGACGCTCTGCGCTCTTGCGCTCGCGCTTGAGCAGCTGGCGCAGGCTGCGTTCGAGGCTCTCCTCTTCTCGGTCGGCCTGCTCTTCGGCATAGGCGTCGCCGATCGCAGCGAGCAATGCGTCGTCGGCGACCCCCTCGAAGCGGTCGTCGCCCTCGCGCGGCAAGCCGCTCTCGGGGGATGCATAGACCTCGCCCGCCTCGAGCTCGGGGCGCGTCTCGGAGAGCGGCCGCAGCGAGAGCAGCACGCGGTCGTCGCCGTCGAGCACGTAGAGGTTGCTGCGGCGCCCGAAGATCGCGAGCAGCAGCGTCGAGCGTCCCTCCTCGGACTCGAAGGCCAGGCGCAGCTCGCGTTCGTGCGGTGAGAGCCCCGCCGAGATCAGCCGCCCGCGCGACAGGTGACTGCGCAGCCAGGCCGCAAAGGCCGGCATGTTCTGCGGCGCCTTCGGCATGCGCGCGAGCTCGGCCACGCGGGCGAGACCGTCCTCGACGCTCAGCTCGATCACGCTCTTGCGCTTCTGATCGCCGCGTCGGACGTAGAGCTGCACGGCCACGCGCGTGCGGTCGGGCTGCACCCAGCGTTCGACGCGGGCATCGGCGAAGTCGCGATCGAGGATCGCCGCGGCCCGCCTCAGCTCACGCAGCGACAGCACGGCGGAGATCCTGAAGACGTCGGGTCTGCACGACCGGAGCATACGCGGCCCACCGCGCCGGCGGCACTTCGATCGCGCATGAAGCGAAATCGGGGGCGCGCCGCGCGGGTGCTCACCGCTGACACTGCGGACAGTAGTGCGAGCTGCGCTGGCCGATGACCTTGCGCTTGATCGGGGTGCCACAGGTGCGGCAGGGCTCGCCCGTACGGGCGTAGACGCGGCGCTCGTCCTGATACGCCCCGTCGCTGCCGTCCGGGGCGACGTAGTCGCTGATGCTCGACCCACCGGTCTCGATCGACCGGTTGAGCACCCGCACGAGACCCTCGGCCAGGGCATCGCAGTCGCGCCGCGTGAGCCGTGCGGCCCGCCGCCCCGGACGCACCCCTGCCAGAAAGAGCGCCTCGTCGGCGTAGATGTTGCCGACCCCGGCGAGCACGGCCTGATCGAGCAGCAGCGACTTCGAGGCGACCTTGCGCTTGCGCGAAGCGGTGAAGAGCAGCTCACCCGTCGCACCGAGCGCGTCGGGCCCGAGCCGATCGAGCCGCTCGTTCGGCTCGCCGGCCTCGACGAGCTGCACCTTGCCGAACTTGCGCACGTCGCGGAAGAAGACCTCTTCGCCCCCATCGGCAAAGCAGAACCGCATGTGCGTGTGCGCGTCGGGCTCGAACTGGTGCTGCTCTTCGGGCGAGAGCGACGCGCGGGCCGTCGCCGAGAGCAGCCGTACGCTCGCGGCGTGGCTGCCGAAGAGCTGGCCGGTCATCCCGAGATGGAGCAGCAGCCGCCGCTCGTCATCGAGCCGCGCGACCAGATATTTGCCCGCGCGCTCGAGTCGCGTGACGGTGCGACCCGCCAGCTCACGCGACAGGCGCCGCGCCCCCGTGATGAAGAAGTACGAGTCGGCGGTCGTGTGGACGCGCTCGATCTTGCGCCCGGCGAGCAGCGGCTCGATGCGGCGGCGCGTGATCTCGACTTCAGGGAGCTCGGGCATGGGGGCTCGGGCGTGCGAGGGCGGGCCCGCGTGTCCACCCTGGACACGCGCGGTTGCGAGCAAGCAATAGCGTTCGCGGGCGGCCGCGACCAAGCCGGCCGCGGGCGATGCTCGGTCGACGCCGGGCCCCTGGTCGATTGACGCGGGGGGCCCGGCGATCTAGAACGTCGAGCGACCCCGCGCTCGCTCGCATCGCAACCCGGAGCCGAACCCTCACCTTGGCCCTCAGCCCGACACCCTCCGCGCGATCGACCCGGACCGGGCAGCCGAGCGGGTCCGGCGAGCAACCCCGGCGACGCGGCCCCAAGCCGCCGCGCAAGATGAACCCCGCGAGGCTCGAGCGCATCGCGGTGGCCCACCTGCAGCGCCACGGCTCGTCGAAGGCGAATCTGCGGCAGGTGCTTCGGCGACGCATCGCGCGCAGCTGCGAGCACCATGAGCAGGATCCGGCCGAGTTCGAGGCCCCGCTCGAGGCCCTGCTGGAGCGCCTCGAGCAGCTCGGCTACCTCGACGACCGACGCTACGGCGCCTCGCTCGTGCGCCGAGGCCGGGGGCGCGGCGCGTCCAGGCGCGAGCTCGCCGCGAAGCTCCGGCAGAAAGGCCTCGAGGGGGAGCTGATCGAGGCCCTGCTCGAAGAGGACCAGGCCGCCGGCGCCGAGGCGGAGGCCGCCTGGCGCTACGCGCGCCGACGCCGGATCGGTCCGTTTCGCCTCGACGAGGTACAGCGCGAAGCGCACCGCGAGCGCGATCTCGCCGCGCTCGGTCGCCGCGGCTTCGGCTACGGCATCGCGCGGGCGATCATCGAAGCGGCGCCCGACGACATCCCCGAGCTGATCTGAGCCCTGGCCCCGCTTCGACTCGATCCGAAAAGACCCGCGGATCCGAGACGTTGCGCGACACCCTGGTGTATTCTCCGGCGCCGCGGCGTGGCCTTCGAGGCGGCGTCGCGATCCGATGCCGCCCCCCAACGCGCCCCGCCCGATCCGCCGAGCCGCCGCGCGTGGCTTTGCAAACCACCGCTCCGGAGCCGTCATGACGACGAAAGCCTATCCCGACGTCGACCCCCAGCCGAGCTTTCCCGAGCTCGAGCGGGCGGTGATCGAGCGGTGGATGGCCGAGCGCACCTTCCAGCATTCCGTCGAGGATCGGCCGACCGGTGAGGGCGGCGCCAACGAGTTCGTCTTCTACGACGGTCCGCCGTTCGCGAACGGTCTGCCGCACTACGGCCACCTGATCACGTCGTACATCAAGGACGTGATCCCGCGGTACCAGACGCTCAAGGGCCACCGGGTCGAGCGCCGCTTCGGCTGGGACTGCCACGGGCTGCCGGCCGAGATGGAGACCGAGAAGGAGCTCGGCGTCAGTGGCCGACAGCAGATCATCGACTACGGCATCGCGAAGTTCAACGATCACTGCCGCACGTCGGTGCTCAAGTACACGCGCGAGTGGGAGCGCTACGTCAACCGCGCCGCACGCTGGGTCGATTTCGAGAACGACTACAAGACGCTCGACCTGACCTACATGGAGAGCGTGATCTGGGCCGTCAAGCAGCTGCACGAGAAGGGGCTGCTCTACGAGGGCTACAAGGTCATGCCCTACTCGTGGAAGGCGCAGACGCCGCTCTCGCTCCACGAGACCCGACTCGACGACTCGTACCGCGAGCGCCAGGACCCGGCGATCACCGTGCGCTTCACGCTGCATCCGGTCGACGGCGAAGACACGCCCGTCGATCTGCTCGCGTGGACGACGACACCCTGGACCCTGCCCTCGAACCTCGCCCTCGCCGTCGGAGACGAGATCGAATACGCGATCTTCGAGCAAGACGGCCGCCGCTTCATCGTCGGCGCCGAAGCCCGCGGCAAGTTCGAGAAGGAGCTGGGCGATCTCGAGCCCGTCGGCACCGTCATGGGCCGCGACCTCGTCGGTCGCACCTACGAGCCGCTCTTTCCCTACTTCGCCGACACCGAGAACGCCTTCCGCGTCTTGTCGGCCGAGTTCGTCAACACCGACGAGGGCACGGGCACGGTGCACCTCGCGCCGGGCTTCGGCGAAGACGACATGGCGACCTGCGAGGCTGCGGGCATCGGCGTCGTGTGCCCGGTCGACGACGAGGGCAAGTTCACGACCGAGGTGCCCGACTGGCAGGGCGTGCAGGTCTTCGACGCGAACACGCCGATCATCCGCGCCCTGCGCGAGCGCGAGAAGGTCTTCAAGGAAGAGAGCTACGTCCACAACTACCCGCATTGCTGGCGGACGGACACACCCCTCATCTACAAGGCGCTCAACAGCTGGTACGTCGACGTCGTCTCGGTGCGCGAGCGCATGGTCGAGCTGAACGAGCAGATCAACTGGATCCCCGAGAACGTGCGCGACGGGCTCTTCGGTAAATGGCTCGAGGGCGCTCGCGACTGGGCGATCTCACGCAATCGCTTCTGGGGCACGCCGATCCCCGTCTGGAAGAGCGACGATCCGAACTACCCGCGCATGGACGTCTACGGCAGCATCGAAGAGCTCGAGGCCGACTTCGGCGTCAAGCTCGACGACCTGCACCGACCGACGATCGACGAGCTCGTGCGCCCGAACCCCGACGATCCGACGGGCCAGAGCATGATGCGCCGCGTGCCCGAGGTACTCGACGTCTGGTTCGACTCGGGCTCGATGCCCTTCGCCCAGGTGCACTACCCGTTCGAGAACAAGGAGTGGTTCGAGGATCACTTTCCGGCCGACTTCATCACCGAGTATCAGGCGCAGACCCGCGGCTGGTTCTACGTGATGATGGTGCTGTCGACGGCACTCTTCGACCGACCACCTTTCAAGAACTGCCTCTGCCACGGCGTCGTCCTGGCCGAAGACGGCAAGAAGCTCTCCAAGCGGCTGCGCAACTACCCCGACCCCGAAGAGGTCTTCGAGTCGATCGGCTCCGATGCGCTGCGCTGGTTTCTGATCTCGTCGCCCGTCGTGCGCGGGGGTGATCTGCGCATCCACCAAGACGCCAAGCAGATCGCCGACGCCGTGCGCCTGGTGATCAACCCGATCTGGAACGCGTACTCGTTCTTCACGATGTACGCGAACACCGATGGCGTGAAGGCGAGCCTGCGCGTCGACAGCGAGCGTCTGCTCGACCGCTACATCCTCGCGAAGACCGAAGAGCTCGTGCGCGGTATCGAGCGCGACCTCGATGCATACGACCTCGGCGCCGCCTGCCAGCATGTGCTCGCGTTCATCGATGCGCTGAACAACTGGTACATCCGCCGCAGTCGCGAACGCTTCTGGGGTTCGGAGGACGAAGCCGACAAGCGCGACGCCTACGACACGCTCTATACGGCGCTCGTCGTGCTGTGTCGCGTCGCGAGCCCCTTGCTGCCGATGATCACCGAAGAGATCCACACGGGGCTCACCGGCGAAGCGAGCGTGCACCTGCAGGACTGGCCGACGCTCACCGCAGACGCCGCGGACGAGAAGCTCGTCGCCGATATGGACCGCGTGCGCGACGTCTGCTCGGCCGCGCTCGCGCTGCGTGCCGATCACAATGCGCGCGTGCGCCAGCCGCTCGCGAAGCTCACCGTCGTCGGCGCGGGCACCGATCGCATCGCGCCCCACCTCGACCTGATCGCCGACGAGGTGAACGTCAAGGCGGTCGAGCTGGGCGACTCGATCGAGGCGTATGCGACGTTCGGCCTGAAGGTCAACGCCCGGGTGCTGGGTCCGCGCCTCGGCGGTGAGATGAAGACGGTGCTCGCTGCGGCCAAGAAGGGCGAGTGGCAGAGCGACGGCGACGGCGTCGAGGTCGCCGGCCACCGACTCGAGCCGGCCGAGTACGATCTGACGCTCACGCCGAAGGAAGGGGTCGCCTGCCACGCCCTGCCGGGCAACGATGCGATCGTCGTGCTCGATCTCGAGCTCACGCCGGAGCTCGTCGAAGAGGGCATGGCCCGCGACGTGATCCGCGTGATCCAGCAGGCGCGCAAGGAGGCGGGGCTCCACGTCTCCGATCGCATCGAGCTTCAGCTCGGGCTGAGCGAGCCCTGGCAGATCGCCGTCGATCGGTTTCGCAGCGACGTGAGCGAGGCCACGCTGGCGACCGCGCTCGCCTTCGATGGGACGGGGCGGGCCACCGAACACGAGCATCGGGCCGAGATCGGCGGCGAGACCGTGACGGTCGGCATCAACCGCGCCTGACCAGACCGGGCGGGCCCCCACCGCACCCGAGCCAGGCGACGAAGCGCGCTGCGATCGCGGCACGTTCTCGAGCCCGCGCTCGAGAACGTCCAAGACGCGGTCGTTTTGTGGCATGCTCAGGCCCACCGTCGAACCTGCCCCTCGGGGGTAGCGGCGACATCCTTCTCGGGAGACCTCATGAACGCGTCCGACCGCTCGATCCAACCCTCCTCGGCCGCCACAGGGCGCCGGCTCGGCCGGTGGCGCCGCGGGGCGGGCCTGCTCGTGATGGCGCTCGTGGGCGCGCTTCTGGCGGGCTGCGGCCCTCAGTCGACCGCCCCCAGCGCCGGAAACGGGGGCGGGCCCGAACGCTTCGTCTTCGTGCGCGCGCGCCTCGGCCTCGTGCGCGTCGACACGAGCACGGGGCAGGTCTGGACCGTTCCCGTCAATGGCGACGGTGGCTGGGAACCCCGGGGCGCGGCCCCCGACCTCGGGGACGAGCCCGCGCGAAACGGCCGCTTCCAGGTGATGAACGTCCCGCCGCCGCGGAGCAACCGCCTGGGCGCGGGGGCCGATTCGCCGCCGCTGATGCGCGTCGACCGGGCGACGGGTCGCACCTGGCTGCTCGAGTCGGAGGCTGCGATGTCGTGGATGGCGGTCGGCGAGTCGGGGCAAGCACCCGTGGCCGAGCCGGTCGCACCGACTCCGCAGCCGACCCCGACGCCGCGCCCAGCGCAGCCCCAGGCGGGCACCACCGGGGGCGACGTGCCGGAGGCCGCTTATCCGATTCTCACGGGCGACCAGCTCGGTACGACACCCGACGAGAAGAAGAAGACGCTCGAGACCCTGCGAACCGCACGCACCAAGACCGAGCTACCGGTGAAGATGCGAGTCTGGGCCGTGCGTCAGCTCGGTGAAGTCGACCCCGAGCTCGCGGTCCCCGAGCTGCTCGACTCGCTCAGCGATGGCGATCCCGTCATCGTGGCCGAAGCCGTTCGTCAGCTCGGCCGCATTGGACGCGGGTCGACGATCCCCGAAATTCTCAAGCTGAAGGATCATCCCGACGCGGGCGTGCGCGAAGCCGTCTCAGAGGTCGTCGTCGAAGTGCAGTAGGCGCTTCACCCCGAAGGGCGAAATCGATCGCCTGGATCACTCGTTCGATTCGCCGAATTCGGTCAACGCCACGCACGTTCGTGCCGATCTCATGCGGTGCGTGCTCGGCTTCGGAAGCACGGCTCGCGCTGCCCGATCGGGTGCAGATTCGCGCGAACCTGTAGTATTCTGCCGACTCGCCAACAGCGATTCACTGGGGGAACCACGATGCTTCGTTTGCTTTCGATCCTGTGCGCGCTCGGCCTGATGCTGGCCGCTCCCGCATGGGCTGGCGGTTCGGGCGACTGTGACGGCGACGGCAACGTCACGACCGCCGACGCCGAATGTGCCCGCGGCTTGATCAACGCGACCGAGGGCGACGACGGCTTCGTCGCCGAGGCCGATGTCGACGGCGACGGCGTGATTTCGGTCGTCGACCTGAGCGCCATCCTCAACGCGGCGGGCGACTAGCCCTCACGCCACCGAGCCCACCGATCATCGCGGGCCTCTCGGCCCGTTCGAGAATCGAGGAGACGCACCCAATGCGCCTTTTGACTGCCACGATTGCCACCCTTGCTCTGCTGCTCGCGGCGAGCGCCGCCAGCGCCTACGAGATCCGCGTGTCGCTCAAGTCGGGCTCGCCCGATCCCACGTCCGCTCAGGTGGGCGATCAGATCACGTACGAGGTCTTCCTCGACACGCAGACGGCGGTGCCTTCGAACATCGTGACGTTCGCGTTTTCGGCCACGTACGACCCGGCCGTCATCGGCTACAACCGGGTGACCTCCGACGCGACCGACTACATCCTGTACACGGGCGGCAAGGGCGCCACGTACCTCTACCCCGCTTCCGATCCCTTCGTTTTCTGGACGGGCTTCCTGCCTCCGGGTCGCCAGCAGGTGAACATCACGTTCATCGATAGCGCCCTCTCCCCGAATGGGGCCACGGATTCGAACGCGCTCCTCGGCGAGGTGACGTTCAATGCGCGCGAGCCCGGCTCGGGTCAGCTGCTCTTCGAGTTCGGCAACGGCGGCAACACGTTCAACGTCGACGGCAGCGACCTCTCGGGCGACGTCGTGTTCAACGTGACCGACACGGCCATCACGGTCCCCGAGCCCGGCGCAGCTGCTCTGGCGCTCGGTGCGCTCGGTGCGGTTGGCGTCATCGCACGCCGGCGCACGCGCAGCTGAGCCAACGTTCCGCACCGGATCCCACGAGGATCCGGGTTCGCACGATCAAGCCCCCGTCGATTCGGCGGGGGCTTTCGTTTGGGGGGAGGCCGATGGCGCCGCGACACGCTTCGCGCGCAATCGCACCCCCTGCCGGCGGCCCGGGCCCGCGCCTCGAGGAAGCACGATGAAGTCGATCCTACGCGGTCTGGCCCTGACACTGGGCGCCCTCGCGCTCGGGGGCGCTGTGTCGTGCAGTGATGGGTCTTCGACGCCGAGCGGCGAGACGTCGGCCGATGCAGAGCCGGCAGCCGACCGCGCGATCCCACGCATCATCATCCTGATCTCGATCGACACGCTGCGCGCCGACCATCTCGGTCTCTACGGCTACGACCGCTTCACATCGCCGACCATCGACGTACTCGGGCTCGAAGGCACGGTCTTCGACCAGGCGAACAGCGCGTCGCCATGGACGCTCCCGTCGCACTCGACGATGCTGACCGGCGTTTATCCGCGCACGCACGGCGCCAGCAAGATCACGGCCCAGCTGAGCCCCGCACGCGAAACCCTGCCCCACATGCTCGCCGAGAAGGGCTGGGAGACCGCGGCCGTCGTGGCTGCGCCGTGGCTCGCCAAGGACACGTTCAAGGTCACCAAGGATTTCAAGCAGTACAAGTACGTGCGCACCGACTCCGACCGGCGCGCACCGAGCAAGCTGATCACCGATCAGGCCACCGAGTGGATCACCGAGGCGCAGAAGGCCGGCGCCCCGCTCTTCCTCTTCATCCACTACTTCGACGTTCACGCCGACTACACGTCGGAGGCCGAGTTCGAAGAGCTCTTCGTGGCCGAGTCGTTCGACGGCATCGCCGACGGCACGGCGTGGCAGCTGCAGCTCTCGAACCTCGAGCCCGAGTACATCACGCTCTGCCGCGAGAACTTCCAACCCGACGTGTGCACGTTCGGCATCGAAGAGACGCGGTCGAAGATCCTGAGCTCGCCCGACTTCGTCCAGCCCGTCTTCGAAGAGCGCGACTTCGAGCGGCTGCGGGATCTCTACGACGCGGGCATTCGCCAGATGGACACCGAGCTCAGCCGACTGCTGGCGTGGCTTCGCAAAGAGGGATACAG
The DNA here is from genome assembly GCA_965250285.1 of Myxococcota bacterium. Classification (GTDB taxonomy): domain Bacteria; phylum Myxococcota_A; class UBA9160; order UBA9160; family UBA4427; genus CAYYSY01. The sequence goes on along the minus strand of OZ252299.1, from coordinate 5,179,984 downwards.
CGACGACACCTTGATCATCCTGACGTCGGATCACGGCGAGGGGTTCGGCGAGCACGGGTTCGTCGATCACTTCCTGTCGGCGTACCAGGAGGTGCTGCACGTCCCGCTGATCCTGCACGGCCAAGGCATCCCGGCCGGGCAGCGCATCGAGGCGCCGGTCTCACACGTCGATCTGGTGCCGACGGTGCTCGAGCTCGCGGGCCTGCCCCAGCGCGACGACGCCGAGGGGCTCAGCCTCGTGCCGCTGATCGAGGGCCAGGACGACACGCCCTACCGACAGCGGCCCATCTACGGCGAGGCGCCGGGCGGGCTCAGCTGGGAGTCGGTCGCGCCGGGCCAGTTCCCCGTGCGACGGGCCCTGCGTCGTGACAACTGGAAGATGGTCCACGACAAGAAGTCGGGGCGATTCGAGCTCTACGACCTGTCGGTCGATCCGCGCGAAGAGAACGACCTCTTCGACGAGATGCCGGCGATCGCCTCACGCCTGGCCGACGAGATGCGCGAGCGCTACGACGGCTTCGGCGACGAAGCCGACACCGGCAGCGAAGTCGAGCTGAGCGAAGAAGAGATCGAGCAGCTGCGCTCGCTCGGCTACATCCCGTAGCGACGCGGACGCCCACGCCCACGCCCGAACAAGGCCATCCCACCGAGCCCGACCCCGACCAGCAAGGCCGTCGTCGGTTCGGGCACCCAGCCGACCTCGAACGCGTTCACCTCGACGGTCTCCTCGAGGTCGGTCCCATTGACATCGAAGACCGTGCCCGTCGTCTTCACGAACGTGATCTCGACGATCGTGGTGTCCTGCGTCAGAAGCGTGAACGCGACGTTCCCCAGATCGGTGCCCGTGCCTGCCGGGATCACCTGGGCGCGCGGGTTCAGCAAGGCGTGCTCGATGAGCACGATCTCGAGCTGCGTGCGCCCCGGCGGCGCTCTGCCCGACCACACGGACCAGGGATCAGATTGGGGGACCAGATACGTGGCTCCCTTGCCTCCGGTGTACAGCACGTAGTCGGTGGCGTCGCTCCGTTCTGGCTCGTACCGGACCACGCTGGGATCGAAGAGCAACGCCGCACCCATGATCTGCAGACCCTCGGGCGAGTCGAGGATGAGGTCGAAGTCGATGACATCGCCCACATCGATACCGAGCGTCGGAGTCGTGGGCTCCAGGAGAAGTGATGCCGCATCTGCGGAGCCAACCGGGGCCCAAGCGGCGACGATGGCGAGCAGAGTGAGCCAAGCCGGTCGGAATTTCATGCGGAGTCTCCTTTTACGCTGCGTCGGATCGGGCGACCGCGCACAGATCGGTGGAGTCGGGCGCGACCGATGCGGGTGAACCTAGGCGTCGCGAGCCCACCGCCTTCGCCGGACCCCGAGGCCCGCGAGCCCCAAGCCGACGAGCAAGGCCGTCGTCGGCTCGGGCACCCAACCCACCTCGAACGCGTTGACCTCGACGGTCTCCTCGATGTCTTCTCCATCGAGAAAAAACACCGTGCCGCCGACATCCACGAAGTTCAGCTCGACGAGGGTCGTATCCTGGGCGATCAGGGAGAACGCGATGTTGCCGAGAAAGACATCGGTTCCTGCCGCGCCGCCCGTCGAATCCGGGTTCGAGAACGCATGATCGATGAAGACGACGTTCACCTGCTCGAGGCCGGGCGGGACGAAACCTCTCCACACGAACCACGGATCCTCGTCGGGCACCAGATACGACGCGCCCTTGCCACCCGTGTACAGGATGTACGAGACGGCATCTGATCGACTCGGTTCGTACCGAATGACGTCGGGGTCGTACAGCACCGCCACACCGAAGACCTGGAGCCCGGCGGGCGTATCGAGAAAGAGATCGAAGTCGATCACATCGCCGACGTTCACACCCAACGTGGGCGTCGTCGGAGCGAGTCGGATGGCGGCGGCGTGGCTCGTACTCGCGCTGAGCACGAACGCCAGGAGCGCCACGAAGTGAATGACATACATGCTCATCGAAGTCGCTCCTCGAATGAAGCTCGTGTGCTCTGCCGAGCGATCGCACTTCGCGCATCGCGCACGCGCAGCGCACGACGGCGACGTGAAACGGCGCCCAGGCCGCCCAGACCGAGCCCGACGAGCAGCCCGGTCGTCGGCTCGGGGAGGACGGCGACTTCGATCGAGTTCACCCCGACCGAGTCCTTGATGTCGACGCCGTCGACGATGAAGCACGTCCCGAGCAGGTCGACGAAGTTGAGCTCGACTTGGCTGATTCCCCGAAACCCGATCCAGTCGAACGAGAGGTTGCCGAGGAAGACGCCGTCGCCCGCTCGCGTCACCGCCCCGCCCGTCGAAACGGCTCGGTAGCCGATGTCGACACGCGCAAGCCCGACTGGGTTCGGCCCGGTCCAGGCGCTCCACGGGTCGGAGAACGGCACCAGATACGCCGCGCCCTTGCCGCCGGTATAGAGGATGTACGACGTCGCACTCGAGCGTTCCGGGACGTACTCGAGCAGATCCGGGACGTACCAGACACCCACATTGAACGCGCTGATGTTCGCAGGCGCGTCGCTGAGATAGATGTCGAACTCGACGCGCTCACCGGGAGAGACGGTCGTCGGGGTAGTCGGCACCAACGTGATGGAAACGGCAGAGGCCGTCGGAGCGACGAGACCGGAGCCCAACAAGGCGATCGCCCCCCAAAGGCCGATCGTGGCGGCGCGTACTCGCATCGTCTTTCCCCTCGAACGACCGGGCACGGGCCCGCGCTCGAAGTGCGATGCCAGTCGGCCGCACCCCCTCCCAGCCCCATCCTATCTCAAGGAGATGCCGCTCGAACATGAAGTTGGTGAGGAGGAGCGCCTCGTTTCATCACGCATAGGGTGCGAGTGACCCATCGTCCGTGGGTCGGCGGCCCGAGAGATCGCTCTAGCCGCCCGCAGCGTGCGAGCCGAGCTCCTGCCACTCGAGCAGTGCGGGCGGCACGGTGCCGTTCTCGAGCAGGCCGCCGATCTGCACACGCCCGTCGACGCAGACGCGCGATGCGGGCATCTCGGCCGCGCACCGATCGATGGCGGCATCGAGCTCCGCTTCCGAGAACGAGGCCGCGCCTTCGACCTGCGCGCGCAAGAGATCCCCTTCGCACTTCGTGCGATTCCGGTGGCTGCGACTGCACGCCGACCAGACCGCCTCGAGCGCCCGCGGCGAGAACGGCAGGCCATGCGAGTAGGCCCGCATGTAGGTCTCGGTCAACCGAAACGCCTGATCGGGCCGGAGCGGCCCGGCTGCGAGGATCTCCGCGCCGTCGCCCCACAGGTACTGCGCCACGCCCCCGTCATCGGGCCAGGCGATGCGCTCATCGTTCAGCAGGTCGTCGCGCAGGTGACCGAGACGGCGATCGCCGGGCCGCTCGTCGAGCCAGTGCTCGACGAGCGGCAGACACTCCTCGCGCGCGAGCGTGCACCGCTCGGCCGCGTAGTCGGCGAGCGCCTCCGACGAGGGCCCGCCCTGAAAACGCTCGAACCAGGCCCGGGTCATCGAGTTCGCGTGGCCGATCCGCGCCGGCTCGCCATAGCCGGTGAATGGCAGCTCGCCACGCTCACCGCGGTAGAACGCGCGCCCCGCCGCATCGCTCAGGATCGGGTGATACAGCGTATGGATCGGCCCCGAGAGGTCGGCGGCGTGCAGCACGCCCAGGGGCAGCACCTCGTGCGCGAGCAACGCCGAGAAGCTGCGAACCCGCGAGCGCAGCAGCGCCGCCTTCAGGTCGGGCTGCGCGGCGCGCGCCTCGAGGCGGTAGTGATCGAGGGCCGGGCCAGGCTTGTTGAAGCCCATGATCAGCAAGTCGTACGAGTTCGCCCGCCAGACCGCCACGTAGTCGAACACCTCGCGGTAGGTCCGCATCACGAGCTCGACCGTCTCTGTGTCGGTCTCGTACTGGTGGAACCACTGGCAATAGACGCCGCCGGGCGTGAGCTTCGCCTTCGCGGCTTCGAGAAACTCGCGACTGAAGAGCATCTCGACACCGGCCACCCATGGATTGCTCGGCTCCGAGATGACGAGGTCGTAGTCGACATCGCTGCGCATCAGGGCTCGATAGGCGTCGCTCTCGATCACCTCGATCTTCGACTGCGTCGATGCGTTCATGTTGGCGAAGTCGAAGAGCGGCGCCGCGTTCATCACGCCCGGCGAGATCTCGGCCACGTCGACGCGCTCGACCGACTTCATCGCTGCCAGCTCGCCCGCCGTGACACCGGTGCCCCAGCCGATCACGAACGCAGTGCGCGCCTCGTCGGCCAACATCGCGGGCAACACGGCCGCGAGCCCCATCGTCGTGTAGTCGATGTACGTGTCGCCGTCCGACTTGCCGTTCGTCGAGATCGAGAGCGAATCGATGTTGCCGTACTTCCAGTTGCGCACGGTCACGCTCGTGATCGGGTCGTCTTCGGTGTACACGATGTTGTCATCGAACCACCTCGGCTTCTGCTCGCGAATCGAGTCGACCCCGTCGAAGGCGAACGGCATCACCTCACGGCGCCGAAAGAGTCCCGCGTAGAGCAGGGTCGGATCCCACGCCGGCAGCAGATAGATGAAGAGAAGGAGCGGCACGAGCAGGCCGGCCCACGCCTTCTGAAGGGCGTAGATCTGAATCGTGAGCAACAGCGCGGCCGCGAGCAGCGCATAGATCGCGATCCGCATGATCTCGTGCAGATCGAACCAGTAGAAGAGCGCGTAGCCCCCGACGAGTGCGCCGAAGAGCGAGCCAACCGTGTTCCAGCTGTAGAGACTGCCCGCGAGGTCACCCAGGTGATCGACCTGGGTGCGCATCTGATGGAAGAGCAGCGGCAGCACCGCACCCGAGAGGATGACGGGCAGGCCGAGGAGCGTCAGGATGCCGACGAAGCCGGCCAGGTAGTAGACGAGAAAGGCCGCGTCGATGTCGCGGAAGATCAACCGCAGCTGCCAGATCCAGTGCGGCATCTCGTCGAGGCGCGGATACAGCACGACGAAGAGCACCGCGAGCAGCCACTGATTGCCGACGATCAGCCAGGTCGGAATGCGACTGAGCGCCGAGACCGCGAAGCTGCCGAGCGCGATGCACAGCACGAAGACCGCGACGACCATCGAGAACGTGAACTGCGACGAGCCGAACGAGAGGCCGGCAATGCGGATGATCGCCGTCTGGATCGTCATCATCGCAAAGCCCGAGAGCAGCGAGACGAAGGCGTAGATCGCGAAGCCCTCGAGCTTGTCGCCCTCCCCCGCCGACTCGGTCGAGAGCGAGACGACGGCTCGGCCCCGCACCCCGAGCGCGATGAAGATGCCGCCGGCCACGAGGTTGATGCAGCCCATGGCAAGCATCACGTTGACGAGACCGAGCGCCGGGATCAGATAGAACCCGGCGGCGAGCGCACCAACGAACGCACCGGCCGTATTGAACGCATAGACGAATGCGTGAAACCGCGTCGCGTCTTCGAGGCTGCGCGCCAGACCCTGAGTGAGGATCGGGATCGTGCCGCCCATCAGCACCGAGGCCGGACCGATCAGCAGCGTCGCGAGCAGGACATCGATGGCGAAGCCGAAGCCGCCGGTGCCGTAGGGCAGCGCGTACGAGAGCGCCTGCACGGCCTTGAAGAGCCACGGGAACGCGATCACGTAGGCGCCGATGCCGGCCTCGAGCGATCCGTAGATGAGGAGCAGCCGCGGCGGCACGCCGGCCGCCTCGCTGCGCACCACGTGGCGGCGCGTCACCTGCCCGAAGAGCCAATAGCCGACTGAGAGCCCGCCCAGGAAGATCGCGAGCACCGAAGCCGTGGCCTCACTGTGCGAGCCCAGCAACGTCGCCAGGTACTTCTGCCACGCGACCTCGTAGACGAGACCACTGAAGCCCGTCATCACGGTCAGAAGCAGCGCAATCAGTCGGATCACCCACGGACTCCTTCCGGTCGCGGGCGACCGGTGCCAGGATGGCCCGCGATCATACCACCGCGCCCTCGCCTGGAGATGCGCTCCGAGGGGCTTTCGTTCCCAAGCGAACGGCTTCGATGAGCCTGGCCTGCAGCGACCGGATGTGCGGCGTCGAATCGGTCAGACACGCAGAGACCCGGTTTCAGACGTCGAAGCCGGCCGTGCGCAACCACGACGCAAGTCGGGACAGCCAGATCGCGCTCAGACCCGCTCGGGGCGCGCTGGGTGCGGGCTGCACTTCGACGCGGAAAGAGACGCGCGTCGACAGGCCGGTCTCGCTGCGGGCGTGCAGCGTGAAGACGTGCTCGCCCACCTCGTCGGGCGTCGCTCGCCAGCGGAAGTGAACGGGCACGAGGCCACCGCGGCCGGGCGCAGCGGTCGTGATCTCAGGGGACTCGACGGGCGCGAGAGGCGCGGCGTCGAGCCCGACCCGGGCCACGCCATGGTCGCTCGGATCGAGCCAGGCCGTAAACTGCAGCCATCGACCGGCGTGGACCCGTCGCGGCCCGATCGGCCGCCAGCTGGGCAACTCGGTCGCGGCGATTCGACCTGGACCGAGTCGCTCATCGACCCAGACGATTCGCCGCCCATCGACGTCCGATTGATCCTGCTTCGATCCCTCGCTCGTGAGGCGCTGAACAGGGCAGCGGCCGCGGAGCCGATCGAACTCGCAGAAGAAGACATCGCTCGCCTGGTCGTCGACGTGCCCGTCCCACACGACGAGATCGCCCGAAACGCGCACCCGGTCGTCTTCGGCGTGGGGCAGGATGTCGATGGGCTCGCAGGCACCGACTTCATCGGGCACACAGGCCCGCAGTGGCCGGTCGCCGAAGAACCGGGCGGCGACCCACGCGACGAGGCCACGCGACGCGGCCGGTCGCGTGAAGGCGCGCTCGCCGGCCGGCAACCGCACCTCGTCACAGCGACCCGCGCCATCGACCTCGCAGGTGGCGATGCGCAGGCCGTCGTCGAGCGCGTTCCACGACAGCGTGCCGCGGCCGTCGCCCTCCACGAAGCCGCGGCGCTCTGGCGCGAGGCCGGTCGGGGTCGGCGCACACACGCCCCCGGGCGTATCGAACCGGCAGGTCGTGAGATCGAAGCGACTCGATTGTCCCGGCAACGGGTCGAGCCAGTACACCCCGTCGCGCATCGCCACCGGAGGCTGGGTCTGTCCGCGATCGCCGCCGAGATCGACGCCGAGGCACGTGCGGTCCTGCCCCCTGGCCACGTGACATGCGCGCGCGCGCGGAGGCGCGTCGAGGTCGAGTTGCGTGAGCCAGGCGTAGGTGCGACCGCGTCGACTGGCCGAAACGTCGACGTCTCGCTGATCGCCGGGGCCGCCGACCAGGCGACGCTCGAGTTCGCGCCCGAAGGCGCCCTCGAAGAGGTCGTAGTCGAGCCGCCCGAATCGATCCTCGGTCTCGCCCCGACGGCTCTGCCACACGACCCGCCGACCATGAATCGCCGGCCGCTCGGCCGGTGGCCCCTCGCTCGAGAGGATCTGCGGCGACAACCGGTCGAAGCTCACGGGGATGAACTCGCGCGCCCGCACCCCCTGCCGGCTCACCGCCTCGACCCGGATCACCCAGGCGCCCGCGATCTCGGGCTCGAGGCGCCACTCGGCGAGCACACCCGCATCGACGGGCGTCGTCGACGAGACGATCAGCTGCCACGACTCGGGGCGAACGCCCTCGCCGACCGAGACCTCGACCCGCGCGAAGTCGGGCCCACGGGCCGTGCCGCGCACCTCGAGTCGGCCTTCGCGGGGATCGATCCATGTGGCGACGCGGGGCGAGGTCACGCGCACGACCCAGTCGGGCGCCTCGGGCTCGGCGACCGCGCGTGCGGCGTCGAGTCGACCGGCGCCGGTCTCCCAGTCGTGGCCGGGGTCGCCCAGATCGAGGGCCGTGCGGCGAATGATGCGCCGCACCGCATCGGGACCGATCCCAGGCCTCTGCGCGTAGAGCAGGGCCGCGACGCCCGCGACCTGGGGCGCAGACATCGATGTTCCCGACATGCGGAGGTAGTCGTCACTCACCTCGAAGACTTCGTCGTTCGGGTTGCCGCCGCTCGAGCGCAGCGAGAGGATGTTGCGCCGGGCGACGTTCACACCGGCGACGATCGGTGGCCCTCCCCCCGGTGCGAGCACATCGACCACGAAGCCCTGATTCGTGAACGATGTCGACGGCTCGTCGTCGACGGTCGACGATCCGACCGTGAGTGTCTGCCACATGTTCTCGGGTCTGAAGACCGCCGCGTCACGCGATCGATTGCCGGCCGACGTGACGATCGTGACGCCGAGCCCGTGCACCAGCTCGACGACCTCCTCGGCGAGCGGGTTCCGGGGGCACGGCAGCGCACACGACCAGCTGTTGTTCACGACCTGCGCGCCGTTCAGCGCGGCGTAGAGGACCGCGCGCCAGAGCAGCGCGTCGCTGTTCTCGCCATCGGCCTTGAAGCCCTTGAGCGGCATGATTCGAGCGCCCGGCGCCACGCCCGCGATGCCCTCACCGTTGTTCGCGACGGCCCCGATGATGCCGGCGACATGCGATCCATGGCCGCGGTCATCGAACGGGTCGGCGTCGTTCACGTCGTCTGCATCGACGTAGTCGCCGTCGCCGTTCGCATCGATCGAGTTCGCAAAGTCGAAGCCCACGAGGTCGTCGATGTAGCCGTTGCCATCGTCATCGACGCCGTTCCACTCTTCGGGGTCGGCGATCCCGTTGCCGTTCAGATCCTCGCCAGGATGCACGAAGACGTTTCGCGCGATGTCGGGATGGTCGAGATCGAGGCCCGAATCGACCACGGCCACGACCACGCCCTCGCCTCTCGATGTCGAGTGCGCCTCGCCCGCTCCGATGCGATGGAAGCCCCACAGATCGGCGTAGGGTTGGCCCCAGCTTCCGCTGCTCGAGACGAACGGGTCCGGCCAGGGCGGCGGCGGGCCGGCGAACTGATCGAGCGCGCGCGCGAAGTCGATCTGCGCCCATGCGACGTGGGGATCGGCCGCGTAGGCACGCGCGGCCTCTCGCGCCGAGACCCCGGGACCGAGCTCGATCCGATAGACGTGCGCCAGCGCGTCGGCGCTGCGCGCCATGGGCGCCGGCATGCCGTGAATCGGACGGGCGGCAGGCACGCCGCCCGGGCCGCTGGCGCGCCCAGAGCGCGGACGCGTCGGTGCTCGCAGCTGTGCACGCCCCCAGGCGCGCTCGATCCGGCGCCGCAGCTCGCGCCGACGTCCGGTCAGCCCCGCTTCGGCTCGGGCGCCGCCGCCGACGAGCGCGCGAACACGGCGCACGTCGAAGCGTTCATGCAGCGAATCGAGCGACGACGACCGATCGCGCGTGTACGGTTCGTGGCTTCCGAGCTGCTGCAGCGCGACGCCACACGCCTCGACGGCGTGGGGTCCGTCGCCTGCGTAGCGAACGATGATGCTCTCGGGTTCACTCGCGCGGGCCGTCGAGGCGGCCACGACGAGCAGGATCATCCAGAAGGCGGTGCCACTCGAACGACCGGCGCGCCGCGAGCGCCGCGCGACCGCGAGATCAGGGGTCGACACTCACAGCGACGAGCGTGACCGAGTCATCGCCGTCATCCATCCGATTGGTGAGGATCATCAGCGCGCGCCCGTCCTTCGAGGCTCGGGTCAAGAAGCCACGCTCGATCTCGTCCTCGGAGTCGATCGACCAGCCCTTCGACTCGGCCTCGCCGGTCATCGTGCGCGAGGCGTCTTCGACGCTGTCGTCGGTGCCGAACACGATGCTCACGCGGCCGGCGGGCGTCTGCTGCGCCTTGCTCGGCTTGGCATCGGGGTACACCGGGCCGTCCGCCGGGTAGTAATCGGGCAGCTCGATCGTCTCACTCAGCTGCTCGGCGATGGCGGCGCCTGCGGTCGGCGAGGGCGTCGTGCTCGCCTGCGGCGGCTTCGCGGGCTCGGGCGTCGCCTCGGCCATCGGCTTCGATTCGGCCGGCCGGGCGCGATCGGCCGAGTCGGGGAGAGCTTCGTCGCCGCCCCCGCAGCCGACGCTCACGAGCGAGGCGGCGGCCAGCAGACCGATCAGGCGGATCACGACGGCGGGGCGCTTCATGCGGGGATTCTCCGTGTGGGTCTTCGAAACGTCAGCGGCAAAGTACCATCCGGTGCCGCAACCGGTGGGGCGAAGCCCGAAAAAAGAAACGCCCCGGACCGAGGTCCGGGGCGTTCTTTGACTTGCTCGCAGCGTGCAGATGCTGCCGGGCCTGAATCAGGCTCGGCGGCGACCTGCGACACCGAGGCCGACCATGCCGAGGCCCACGAGCAGCGCCGTGGTGGGCTCGGGAATGACCACAACTTCGATGGAGTTCACGCCCACCGAAGCCTCGAGGTCTTCGCCGTTCACGTTGTAGATCGTGCCACCAGCGTCGACGAAGTTGAGCTCAACCTGGGTGATGCCCGGGTTGTTCCCGACGAAGCTGATGTTGCCGAGCAGGATGCCCGTGCCCGTCGCGGGAGCAGCCGAGAGGCTGTTCTCGATGAACACGATGTTGACCTGCTCGAGGCCCGGGGGCACGAAGCCGGCCCACGTGGCCCACGGATCCGACTCGGGCACGAGGTAGGTAGCGCCCTTGCCGCCCGTGTACAGGATGTACGAGGTGGCCGCCGAGTTGCCGGGGTCGTAGCTCAGAACATCCGGGTTGAACCAGGTGCCCACACCGAAGGTGATGAGACCGGGCTCGTTCGCATCGAGGATGATGTCGAAGCTGACGCTCTCACCCGGGTTGATCGTCGTCCCCGTGGTCGGAACCAACGTGATCGACGACGCACTCGCGAAACCAACGCTGAACAGAACCAGCGCTGCCGCGAGAAGGTTGATCTTCAGAAGCCGCATCCAACTTTCTCCTTGTTAGCTCGTTTTTGCTCACACGACGGTGAAACGGTCTTGCTCACTTGCCGCACGCTTCGATGTCGTGATTGCACCTTTTCTTCCCGGCCATCGAATCAGCCGGAGAACGTTGCGTGAACCGCTCGGTGGATCAGAGCGGCGGGCAGGTGCCCTTGCCGGCGGGCGAGGGATCCGCGCACGGCAGGCCCGAGGGACCGGGAACCGAACCGATGTTCGCGAGAACCGTCGACAGGTCATCCACACCAGCCGCGCCGTCGCAGTTCAGGTCGAGCTGCGCCTCGGTGCTGCCGATGTTCGCGAGGATGTACGAGAGGTCATCCACGCCCGTCGCGCCGTCGTTGTTGAAGTCGTAGTCGCAGGTGTTCCCGAAGCCGTCTTCGTCACCGTCCTGGTTCGTGAAGCACGAGCCAGAACCGGCACCGAGCGGACCGTTCGCCGCGATCTCGCAGTTGTCGTAGTTGTCGGGGATGCCATCCGAATCGGCATCATCGATCGAGCCCGCGAACGAGCCCATCGAGAGGCCGAAGGCCACCGCCAGAGCGCACGCGAGAGCGAGCAGGTTGAACTTCATGATTCGTCTTCTCCTTGGGATTTGAGACCGGCCGATGGTGCGTATGAATCGAATGTCGGACGGCAACAGTTCGGCATTCTACTCGGGCCGAAACTCGGCAGTCAAACCTTTAATGACCCTTGCTCGAGTGACAGAAAGCGCACGCCCCGGGGGACTCCAGCGCTTCGCCGGGTAAGATTGCAAGCGACGTACCGTTTGAAACATGCCTCGTAAGTGATTGAAATAGAAAGACTTCGCTGTTTCAGGACGAGAAACGGGCAAGCCGATTTCGGCGCAGACGCTGCCCAGAATGGGAAAAACTGTTCCCTAACCGTCGCCAACGCCCGCAAGTCGCTTCAGCGCCGGCGCGAGTTGGTCACGGACCCGTCCCAGTTTCTTCACGGCCGCATCACGCGCCTCGGGCCCACTGCCGACGATTTCGGTGCTGATGCGGACGATCACCGGCGAGGTCGGCCGACGCAGTGGGCTGCGCTCGAGGGCGAGGACACCACGCAGGGTCTCGCTCGCGAGGCCGTCGCGTCCGATCCAGGCGTGCCAGACGAGCACCTCCCGCTTGTCGCGCCGCATGATGCGGGCCGACATCGACGGCAGGCCATCGAGCTCGACGTCATCGAGTCGTTCGATCTCTTCGAACCCACTCGCCGGATGGATCGTCATCGGCGACAACGCGCTCGAACCCACCTCGTGCTGACTGCCCTTCACGACGAACACTTCGACGATGCCTTCTTCCAATTGGTAGGCGTGGTGGAAGTGCTGATCGAAGCGTGCGCTCCCGAGAAAGTTGTAGTCGGTCTGGAGCTTCTGCGAAGGCCAGGGGGCGAGCGCGGCGCTGACCGACTCGAACACGCGCGGTCCGCTCGCTCTCGGCGGCTCCCACACCGGGCCGAAGCGAGCGATCGCGAGCAGCACGCAAGCCAGCCCCGCGGTCACACCGAGCCCGATGAACGCAGCGCCCGCGCGCGGCTCGCCCGCGGCGCGCTTCGCCTTGAAGGGCGGGTTCGCCGAAGCGGGCAGCGCGCGCTCGAGCACCTCGTCGAAGCCGTAGATGATGAGCAGACCGAACATCAGCACGGCGATGCCCTGCGCGTTGTGGATCGTCGCGATGTCCGAGTGCGGGTTCAACACGATCGTGAGCACGCGCACGCCGTTCAGCGCAAAGGCGACGATGGGCGCAGAACACACGAGCAGCAGCGCGTGCCGGCCGCGGCGGCCGAACAGGTCGGCCATGAGGATCGTCAGCATCGTCAGCGTCTCGAGCGAGCGCATGCCGCTGCAGCCCTCGACGACCTGAAACTTCTGATTCGCGCGAATGATCTGGTCACCGCTGACGAACGCGGTCTCGCCGATCGAGTAGAGCAGCCAGCCCGCATACTTCGCCGTCCACATCTGCAGCTCGTAGAGCATCGAGAGCTGAAGCGCAGCGGGGATGCGCAACGCGAAGAGCATGAAGGCCGCCGGCAACCACAATGCGCTGATCCCGGGTCGACCCCAGAAGAGCGCGAGCGTGCCGAAGAGCAGCGAAGTGAACGAGAGCACGCGCATGTCGAGCGAGCCGGTGTAGACGGCCCACCCGTAGGTCGCGACGCAGACGAGATAGAAGGGCAGGGCGAGCAGCGGCGCGCCCGACGCCATCGAGAGCGAGCGCACGCGCGGGCTGCGCCGATAGAAGAGCCAAGCCGAAATCAAGATGATGACGAGCGGCGCACTGTCCGACGGCTTGAAGAGCCAGTACTCGACGCCCTTGGCGAAGCCGTAGCGCTTCCCGAGGCCGAGCAGATCGGCGTACGCCCAGGCGACCAGCGCGAGCGCGGCCAGCCCGAGCCAGGTCTCGCGGCGCGACAGCAGGCGCGCAAGCCGGCCCTGGCCCGACGGCACGTTCTGGATGTCGGTCGACTCCGCCAACGAATGATCCTCTCGGCGACCCTGCGGCCCCCTCGAGACGGGTCCGGGTCACGACTCGGCGGCCACGCGGCCCCATCGTGAGTACCCGGCGCGGTGCGTTGCGTGTCGGCCGGGTGCGTCGCGCGCAGAGGGTCGGGCGGCGGTCGCCGGCCGGCGATTCTATGACGCCGGCTGGTGCGGCGCCGCCTCGAGCGGGTGAGACCCGCTGTGGGCGCCCGCGGCACCGCCTCACGCAGGCCCAGCGCAGCCCGCTCGCAGGGCACATGCAGCGCAGTGCGTGGGAGCGGGCCCCGAAACGAGAACCGCCCGAAGGAGAGGAGAAGGCTCCTTCGGGCGGCGACTCGTTCGACTCGGCTCTCGCCGAGTCACTTTGATCCAACCAGGGAAAGAGGAAGTTTGCGGCACTTCCGTATAGAGAGACGCCACCTCGTCCGACCCGGTTCCCGGTTTCTCGGCGTCGCTCGACGGGCGCCCCGGGGTCGGCGGTGTGCCGATCTCAGCCCGGAGCTCGATCGGGCGCCTGGTAGCGCGCGCGGGGCCGCAGCAGATAGCCCGCCTCGTACTGCTCGATCACGTGCGCGACCCAGCCCACGCAGCGCGACACCGCGAAGAAGCCCGAGGCGGCACCCCGAGGCAGCCCGAGCGCGAGCGAGAGCGCCACCAGCCCGGTATCGACGGTGGGCCCGCCCTGACCGCTCTGCTCCATGCCGCGAACGAGGGCGAGGCACTTCTCGAGTCCGGGGTCGTTCCGGTCGAATGCGAGCGCGAGCTCGAGCAGGGCCCGACCGCGCGGATCGCCTTCGGGGTAGAGCGGATGTCCAAAGCCTTCGATCGACTCGCCGCGGCGCTGCCGCTCGTACACGACGTCGATCGCTTCGTCGGGGGTCGAGATCTCTTCGAGCAGCGCCTCGATGCGATCGGCCGAGCCGCCGTGTCGCGGACCCGAGAGCGTGGCCAGCGCAGCGGTGATGCACGCGTGCACGTCGGCCCCGGTCGACGCGGCGACGCGCGCGGCAAAGGTCGAGGCATTGAGCTCGTGATCGGCGCCGAGCACGAGCGCCCGATTCACGGCACGCACCGCGCCTTCGCTGCGATCGGCCCCGAACGCCGCGAGCACCGCGGCCGCGAGGGTCTCGGCCCCGAGCGCCTCGACGAGGCCCTGCTCGACTTCGACGCCCGGTCGACACAGCGCAAGCGACGCGATCATGCGCCGGATCAGGCTGCGCGCCCGAGGCAACACGGCTTCGGGGCGCGTCGTGAAGCGCCCCGGATCGCGACTCGCGAGCAGCGGCACGACCAGCGTGAGCGCGGTGAGCGCCGGCAGCGACTCGTGCAGCAGCGCGCGCAGCGGTTCGGCCGGCATGCCGAAATCGAGCGCCGCCCAGAGATACGAGGTGCGGTGAGCCTGATCGTCGTCGGGCGCGTTGCCCGACCACAGCAGCTCGGCCACCTCCTCGAACGGGGTGTCGCTCTCGGCGAGCTCGATCGCGGGGATGCCGCGGTAGATCGGGCCGCGATCCCACGCGATCGCCGTGATCGAAGAATCGAGAACGGGTTCGCCAAACCGCAGGGCCGACGCGGCCACCGGCCCGTGGCCCGCCCGCGCGTCGCGTCGGGCGCGCAACCGCTCGAGATCACGCTTGAGATAGAGGCGAGCACGGCCCTTCGGCCCGGGCACGCTCTGCACGAGGCCGCGACTCGTGTAGGCGTACAGCGTGGCGAGCTTCACCCCGAGATAGTCCGCCGCCTCGGAGGCGGGCAGATAATCATGATATTGATCATCGGATCTACGTAGATCCACATTGTCCATCCATCTAAGATACCGCGGCGCGACCGCCGGGCCACGACCGGCACACGATCTTCATCGCGCGCCTCGACGCCCCACCCACCCGGGGTCGAGATGCATTCGAACGGGCCCGGCGCGACAGGGCCGAGCAAGGAGGGCGGCGATGGACGACAGCGGCGCCCAGGCGCTCGGCTGGCTGCTCGGCGGCGGCGCACTCTCGATCGGCGCCTTCGCGAGCCTGGTCGTCGCGGCGTTCCTCACGTCGATGCTCTCGGCCATCGTCGGCATGGCCGGCGGCATCACCCTGCTGGGCGTGATGCTGCTCTTCCTCGATCCGCTCGTGGCGATCCCGCTGCACGGCGTCGTGCAGATGGTCTCGAACGGCTCGCGCACGATCGTCCAGCGCGCGCACGTGAAGCGCGATCTCGCCGTGCTCTATGCCCTGCCGCTGCTGCCGGCCGCCGCGATCGGCTTGACCTTCGCCCGCGAGCTCGACCCCGTCGCCCTCAAGACCGCCATCGGGGTGTTCGTGCTCGTCGCGACGTGGCGCAGTCGCTGGCTGCTGTTCGGAACGCACCCCGAGCGCACGAACCCACGCCTGCGCTTTCTGCTGCTCGGCAGCGTCGCCGGCTTCCTCAACGTGACCATCGGCGCCGTCGGCCCCTTCATCGCGCCGTTCTTCCTGAACATGGATCTCACGCGCTTCGAGCTGATCGGCACGAAGGCGGCCTGTCAGTTACTCGGCCACGTGGCGAAGGTGATCGTGTTCGGCTTGGCCGGCTTCGCGTTCGGCCCATTCGCCGGGCTGCTCGCCCTGCTCTGCGCGTGCGTGGTCGTCGGCACGTGGGCCGGCAGTCGCGTGCTGCACCTCGTCGACGAGCGCACGTTCACGTGGCTCTACCGATCGGTGCTCACGCTCGTCGCGATTCGTCTCGTCGCGACGCCGTTCGTTGGGAGTTAGACCGGCGCGCACGGGCCTCGAGGGCCGCGCCGAGGCTCTCGATCGCTCAGTACTGGATCACGCTGCGGATCACTTCGCCCTCGTGCATCAGGTCGAAGGCTGAGTTGATCTCGTCGAGCGGCAGCACCCGGCTGACCATCTCGTCGATCTTGATCCGACCCGCCATGTAGCGGTCGACGAAGTTCGGCAGCTGCGTGCGCCCCTTCGTGCCCCCGAAGGCCGTCCCGCGCCAGGAGCGCCCGGTGACGAGCAGAAACGGGCGAGCGTGGATCTCCTGCCCGGCGCCGGCGACGCCGATGATGATCGACTCGCCCCAGCCCTTGTGCGCGCAGCGCAGGGCGGTGCCCATCAACTCGACGTTGCCGATGCACTCGAACGAGTAGTCGACGCCCCCGTCGGTCATGTCGATGATCTTCGCCTCGACGTCGTCGACCTCCTTCGGGTTGACGAAGTCGGTGGCCCCCATCTGATCGGCGAGCTCGGCCTTCTTCGGATTGACGTCGACGCCGATGATGCGGTCGGCGCCTGCCATCACCGCACCCTGAATCACCGAGAGCCCGATGCCCCCGAGCCCGAACACCGCCACCGACGCCCCGGGCTCGACCTTCGCCGTGTGCAGCACGGCTCCGATGCCCGTCGTGATGCCGCAGCCGAGCAGGCAGACCTTGTCGAGCGGCGCGTCCTTGCGGATCTTCGCGAGCGCAATCTCGGGCACGATCGTGTACTCGGCGAACGTCGACGTGCCCATGTAGTGGTGGCAGGGCTTGCCCTCGAACGTGATGCGGCTGGTGCCGTCGGGCATCAGACCCTGGCCCTGGGTCTCGCGGATCGCCTGGCAGAGATTGGTCTTGCCCGAGAGGCAGAACTTGCACTGTCGACACTCGGGCGTGTAGAGCGGGATCACGTGATCGCCCGGTGCGAGCGAGGTCACGCCCGGGCCGACCTCTTCGACGACGCCTGCGCCTTCGTGGCCGAGCACCGCCGGAAACAGCCCTTCGGGATCGTCGCCCGAGAGCGTGAACGCATCGGTATGACAGACGCCGGTGGCCGCGATGCGAATCAGGCACTCGCCGGCCTTCGGCCCTTCGAGGTCGATCTCGCCGATGACGAGGGGCTTGCCTGCCTCGACCGCGACTGCTGCTCTCGCCTTCATCTGTGTGCGCTCCTCATTCGATTCGCTCGCCGACGCGAGCCCCGAGTCTGCCGCGGCTGCGGCAACAGCGCCGCCCCGACCGACGACCGAAGCCACGGCGCATGGGGGAACGACGAGGAAAGAGCCGCTACTCGTTGCCTTCGGAGCACATGCGCACGGCGGTGAGCACGACGAAGAGGATGATCCAGGTGAGACCACCGAGCCGGCGGATCCAGCCGCCTCGCGGCGCGTCGACCTCGTCGTTGGCTTCCCGCGGCAAGAAGACCATCTCGCGGCCTTCGCCCCCGAACGCGACGGCGGGCTCGGGCTCGGGCTCGATCTCGCCGAGGCCGTCGGTGAATTCGGGGCGCGCGTCGGGCATCTCGACGTACTTCTTCGCGGTTCGCCCGCCGCAGTGCACGCAGCGCTTCTGCCCGAGCGGGTAGCTCACGTTGCAGACCGGGCAGCAGAGTTCGTACTTCGAAGCGACCCGCATCGCGCTAGCGCCCCCCGCCTGTTCGACCGCCGAGCCGCATGGCGCGATCCGACCCCGTTTCTCTAGCGCGATCCGACGCGCAGATCACCGATCTTCCTCGGCGCGTGCTCAGTGCACGCCGCTCGTCGATACGAGCGTGCCCGGATCGACACCGAGCTCGCGGACGACGTGATCCCACATGTCGTCCGATTCGACGTCGAAGATCGTCGCTGCGCGCGCGGGTGCCGACAGCCAGGCCCCTTGCGCGATCTCGTCCTCGAGCTGCCCGGGCCCCCAGCCGGAATACCCCAGAAAGAGCCGAATGTCGGAGGGGGGCCGCGCGGAGACGAGGCCGAAGACCTCGAGCGAGGCCGTGAAGTGCATGCCCTTGCCGATCGTCGTCACGTGCTCGGGATCGGGCGGGTCGAGGTGCACGTCATCGCCGAAGAGCATCCACCCGCTGGTGAGCTCGACGGGGCCGCCCCACGACACGCAGGCATCCGCCGGCCCGCGCCACTCGAGATCGAGGCTCGACACGAGCTCGGAGGCCGCGAGATCGCTCTCCCGATTCACGACGAGACCGAAGCTCGATTCTTCGTCGTGGTGCACCATCAGCACCACGGCCCGCTCGAAGTTCGGGTCGAGGAGCTGCGGCATCGCGACGAGCAGGGATCCGGAGAGTCCGACGTTCTCCACGCGGGCGAGCGTAGCAACATCGCCCCAACACACCGGCGACGGTGCGCCCGTGCGGGTCGACGGGCCGGCACCGGCCAAGAACGAGAATGTGGACACGCCGACCCCGCCGAACCGTGAAACCGAGCCGAACCGATCCAACGGGCGTCCCCTCGTGGCGGGCGCCGCGATCAAGCTCGCGATGGTGGGCGCGCTGCTGCACGGCCTCGCCGTTTTCGGGGCCGCCGTCCCCGAGGCGGCCACGCGGCCCCTCCTGCACGGGGCGGGTTGGCTCGCGTGGGGCGGCGCCGCTGCCTTGGCGCGATCGCCGGCGCGCCCCCGCTTCGCGACTCCGGCCGGCAGCGGCGCGCGCGCGATCCTCGCCACGCTGACCGTTGTCGGCGTGGGCCTGCTGCTGCGCCGCGCCGCGGGATCGGCTCAAGACGTCGCACTCGTCGCGGCCTTGGGCGGCTGGCCCGTGTGGCTCTCGGGGCTCGCCTTCGTGATCGCACCCGCCGTCGGCGAAGAAGCGTTCTTTCGAGGCGCCGGGCTGCAGGTGCTTCGCGAGCGTGCGGGGCCCGTCGCAGCCGCGCTGGCGTCGGCGCTCGCCTTTGCCGTGTGCCACCCGAGCCACCCGGTCGCCGCCGGTCTCTTCGGGGCTGCGCTTGCCGCGCTCGCCCTCGCGACGGGGCGCGTCCGCGAGGCGATCCTCGCCCATGCGGCACACAACGCGATCGCCCTCTGGCTGATCTGGCCGAGTGCCGGCGCGCCGATCCCCTGACTGGTTGCTTTCGCCCTCACTTGGGCCGATCTGGCCGAATTCGCTTCAGAGACCGGGCTCAGACGTCGAATGAAGATGAACCCCCGCCGCTCGGACTCGAATCCCTCCGCGGAGATCGCATGGCGCCGGAAGCGAAGCGCGACACCGAACGACCCGACGAGCCGAAGCCCGAGATCCTGCTGGTCGACGACGGCGAGCTCACCGAGCTCTCGCGGCAGCTCGACGCCCTGGGGCTGACGCACCGGCGCGAGCAGGGGCCGCGCCCCAACGGCACCCTCGCGCCGCCGAAGGGCCTGCTCATCACCACGCCCCAGCGCGCCGGCGCGGTGCGGCGCGGGAGCCCGCCCGACGCACCCCATGGCCGACCGATCCGCATCATCGCGGTCGACGATCCCAAGACGTCGACCCGGCGCCTGCTGCGACGCACGGGCTTTCACCTCGTGGTGCAGCTGCCGGTGCATGACGTCGTCTGGCAGCTGCTCGCCGGGCACGCGCTCTACGCCGGCAGCGAGCGTCGCGAAGACGTGCGCGTGGCCGTCGGCTCGAAGACGTCCGTCCGTGAAGGCGGCCCGGCCGTGATGCTGATGGACGTCTCGAATCGCGGCTGTCGCCTGATGAGCTCGGCGGCCTTCGAGCCGGGCGAACGGCTCGATGTGCGCATCCCCGACCGCGACGGCCACGAAGCGCCGCTCGTCATGCCCGGCCACGTCGCCCGCACGGGTCGCGCCGAAGGTGAGGGCACCGACGATCTCTCGCACATGAGCGCCGTCGTCTTCGCCCCGGTCGGCGAAGAGGAGCGGATGCGGCTCGGCGTCCTGATCAATCGCTGGTCGATCGGACCGGCCAGTCTCGCCGAGACCGGTGGCCCTTCGGTGCCGGCCTGCGAAAGCCCCGAGATTCCGGGACTCGTCCTCGACGACGAGACCGATCCCGCGGTGCGCATCGCGGCCCAGGTCGAGCTCGCGGGCCAGGCCGACGACGAACGGCGTGGCGACGTGCGCGGCAGCTTCGCCGTGCCGGTGGTCGCGCGCAACGACGACGTCCGTCGCATGCTGATCGGCCGAGATCTCTCCACCCGCGGCATGCGCGTCGAGCCCCACGCAGACGTCACGCTCGGCGATCGTTTTCGACTCGCACTCTACGGGGCCGACTCGCCCGAGCCGCTCGTCGTCGAGGCGACGGTGAGCCGCGACGATGGCGAGCACGGACTGGCCCTGCGATTCGAAGACCTGACGCCCCACGCAAGCGTCGAGCTCGACAAGCTGGTCGCGTGCCTGCCCGACCTCGAGTCGGTGCGCGAAGGCGAGGCGCTCGGGCTCGGTGCGGTGGTCGGCGAGGTGCTCGAGCACGTGGGCAAACGGAACGGCCCCACCGACTGATTCGGCCCCCGAGGGCTCGCGGATCGGCGCCGTGGCGTCGACGCAGATCCCGCACGTGGCGATCCGGCCCGATTTGAAAACACACCCGAACCTGCGAACATGGGCGATTCGCGTCCCCCACCCCGTTCAGGAGATCCACCGTGAGCGACCCGCAGCAGGCCCTCGCAGATCTGAAGGTCGACAAGGACAACCTCTACCGCGAGGAGATCTTCACGGATCTCAAGGTCGCCTCGATCCGGCGCCTCACGCCGATCAAGGTCGACGGCAGCGATGACCCCGATCGCCCGGTCAAGTTCGTCGCCGAAACGACGTTGATGTCGGCGCGCGGCCCGCTCCCGGTGCAGGCGAACATCGAAGCCACGAGCATCGAAGCTGCGCTCGAGAAGTTTCCCTCGGCCGTGAACGAAGCGGTCGAGCAGATGATCGAGCAGGCGCGCGAGATGCAGCGCCAGGAACAGAACCGCATCGTGGTCGCGAACCAGATGCCGCCCGATAACAAGATCATCAGCGGCTAGGCACGCACTCCGCTTCGACGCACTCGTCCAACCGCATCGCGTTTCGATTCGCACGCAGGAAGCCTGCAGTGCGAGACGGTGCCGTGCGCCTGCGCTCTGGGCACACGCGCAACGGTCTCCCCGTCGCACGACCCACGTCCGTCGTCCGTCGTCACTCATCGAGCGACACGGATCGGTGTCGCATGTTGCGTCAGGGTCGAATCGCTAGCGCGAATCGTCGAGTCGCGTCGTGTAGCCCGCAGCGTGCTCGGGCGCCGGCGTACAGACGGTCGGCTCGATCTGGTGCATATCCCAGGTCTTGCCGCATTCGATGCAGCTGAGGTCGGGGCCGAACCGGTGGCCCGCCGCTCCGGGGCGATTCGATCCGGCGATCGTCGAGATCGAAGCCGTCGATGGTTCGGACAAGCCAATGCTCGTTGCGCGTTCGCTCAAGGCCCCCTCCTCCTCTCGCGAGACGAGTCGCCCGAAGGCGCGCTCGACACGGGTTCGGAACACACGTCTTGAGACGTTCGCTCCAAGCGAGATGATGGCATAGGCGAGCCGCGGCGACACACCCACACGTTCGTGTGTCCGTGATTCACCGAGTGAGGTGTTTCGCACCAGTCGAAACGAGGGGCGTCCTTCGCGAAGCGACGTGGCGCGCGACGACCCACGTGGGCTTCGCCGGGGTTCACCCCGCCGGACCGAAGCACACCGCTCGAACGACGAATCGGGCGTTCGATCGATGAGCGGCGCTCAGTTCGTGTGCGTCGTCTCTTCGCGCATCGCTTCAGAGAGAAACACCGGCGTCGCCGCACCGTGCAGATCGCCGGTGAAGCGATCGGCGAGCTCGGCCGCACACTGTCCGCGCTCGCAGAAGACGTCTTCGAGCACATCCGCAGCGATCTCCGACGACTTCGCCCACCACAGATGGCCCTGGGCTTGCAGAACCGCGATCGCAATCGTCGGCGACTCGGCGGGCGCGACGCCCATGAACCACTCGTAGCGACCCTTGGGGTCACTCCCGGAGAGGTTGCCCGTCTTGCCCGCGACACTCACCGAGCCGAGCTTCGAGCGACCCCGCCGATCGCGGAACGCGCTCTTGGCGGTCCCGCGTGTCGTCGTGAGCACGAGCATTTCGCGCAGCTCTCGCGCGATCTCGTCACTCATGACGCGTTTGGGCGCAGCCGGAGGAGGCAGGGTGAGGGCGCGACCTTGCCCGTCGACGACGCGATCGATCCACCACGGCTCGACCTTGAGACCGTGGGCGAGGATCCCCGCGAGCTGCCCTGCGTGCATGGGCGTGATGCGGCAGCCCGCGAGACCGCAGCCCAGTCGCCCGAGGTCGTAGTCGCCTTCACCACGATGCACGACCCCGGGCTGATGGCCAGGGGCGGGCTCGCTCGTCCAGCCGAAGCGATCGATGGCGTCGAGCAGCGCATCTTCACCGACGGCCTCGACCGTCAGCTGCGCGAAGCACTGGTTGTTCGACAGCGCGAGGGCGCGCTCGAGCGACGACGAGTGGCCATGGCTCGGCCGGCGCACGCGCGACCGCGAGAGTCGGTAGGGGTTGCCGCGGTACAGGCAGGGCTCGCGCGCGCGCTCGGGGGACAGGTCGAGCGCAGCCGCCGCCGTGACGACCTTCACCAGGCTCGCCGCGGGATACGGCCGCGTCGGCGGAAACGCCTCGGCATCGGTCGACACGTACGCGAGCACGCGCCCCGATCGCGGGTCGAGGACGATCACGTGACCGCGCTGGGCGCGGGCCCGGCGCAGTACGCGAATCACGTCTTCGGTGAGGGCGGCGTCGAACGTGTACTCGACACGCACCGGCGCCGCGACGTTGGCGGCGACGTCGTCGGCCTCGACCAGCTCGAAGAAGCGCGGCGGGGTCGCGGGATCGCGGTCGGCGGCGGGCACGAGGGTCGAGCCATAGCTCGCGCGATCGACCGGCAGGCGGGCGAGCAGCGCGGGGGGCGCCTCGGGGGAGGGGCGGGCGGGCATCCCGAGCGATACGGCCGGAAGCGAATCGGCTCCCGACGCCGGCTGAGCCGCGTGCCCGGACTCGCCGAGCGACGGCGCCGTGAAGGGGCCCGCCATCCACCGCGCCGCACCGAAGCCGAGCAGCCCCGCCGCGACGAGCGCAAGCGCGGCGAGCGTCAGCCGCCCGCGCACGCTCATGCGGCGTCGCGATCGACGACGATTCCGTCCCGGTCGACGGCGCTTCTGGATCCCCCCGAACGACACGCCCGCTCCTGCTCCCGTCGGTCGGCGCACCCATCGCAGCGCACGACCCTGATCTCGAACGATGGCCCTCGATCCGGCCCGAACCCGCCTCTTCTCTCGACCTCTCGTCTCGACCTCTCGACGAGCGACTAGACGGAGACCACCGACTCGACCTCGGGGATCGCCTCTTTCAGGCGCCCTTCGATCGCGAGCTTCAACGTGATGGTCGAGCTCGGGCAGCCGGCACAAGCGCCGCGCAGGCTCACGCGCACCTCGCCGTCCGAAAAGCCGATGAAGACGACCTCACCGCCGTCGCGCTCGACATACGGCTGCACTTCCTTGTCGAGGATCTCTCGAATGCGGGTGACGACCTCGTCGTCTTCGGCCCGCTCGGGGGGCTTCCAGCCGGGGCCGAGCGCCGAAGCGCCCGTCGCGGCCCAGGCCTTGAGCGCGGCGACGATCGGCGGCGCCAGATCGGTCCACTCCGCTTCGGGCTGCTTGCTGACCGTGACGAAGTCGGGGCCGAGGAATACGCCTTCGACCGCGTCGACGCCGAAGAGCCCGGCTGCGAGCGGCGAGACGTCGTCGGCCACGGCCGCGTCGAAGTGCACGCCGCCGTGCTCGGTCGCGAGCGAACGATTCATCACCCACTTGATGCTGTTGGGGTTGGGCGTGCGCTCGGCATGCATCCGCAGCTCGGAATCCACCGCAGACCTCACGGTCGCCCCTGCGCAGACCCGCCCGCGCGCCAATCGGCGCGTGGACGTCCGGCCGGGCGATCGTGCGCGCCCAGGGCGTGATGGGGGGAACGGTCCGAGAGTAGGCCGAAAGGCCCAGCGACTCAAATCGGGACGACCCGCCGGGCCGACCCGCCGCAGGCGGGGCGATTCTCGCTGAATGCAGCCCGGGCGCGGCCCGCGGGTACGCTTCAGGCCGAGCGCGCTTCGAAGAGCTGCGACGCGACCCGCTCGAGATCGAGCACGTCGTAGCCGCGCGACTCGGCCAGCGCCCGCTCGCGCTCGCCGTTGTAGCCCCAGCCGGCCAGCGCGCAGCGCGCGCCGAGCCGGCTCACCGTGTCGAGGTGATTCACCTTGTCATCGACGAAGGTGATGGCTTCGAATGGGAGACCCAACCGCTCGGCGAGCGCTCCGACGTGGGCGCGTTTGTCGGGCCCGGCCTCCTTGTCGAGGATCAGCTCGGGCTCGAAGAGCCCCGCGACGCCGTACTCGGCGAGCAGGAGGTCGACCGAGGTGCGGTCCTTGGCCGTGGCGATCGCGAGCGTCACGTCGCCGGCCCGATCGTGAAGCACGTCGAGGAATGGGTGGTACGGCCCCATCAGCGACAGCCAGCGCTCGGGCGACCGCGCACGCAGAGCGGCGCGCTCGGTGTAGAAGCGCGCGTGGAAGGCGTCGCGGAACTCGGCGCCGGCCGCCTGCCAGGCCCGGTCGTAGGCGGCCTGATCCTCGAGCAGCTCGCCCGCGTCGATCGTGCGCAGCACGACGCCGAAATCCTCGGCCCGGTTGCCCAGCGGCATGCCCTCGAGAAACCGCCGATAGATGGGGTCGGCCAGAATCTCGACACGCGACATCGAGCCCACCCGCGCCGCAAGCTCGCGCCAGACCTCGACGGGTTCGAGGGCCTGAATCGTGTTCAGACTGACGAGGAACGCCTCGGCCGCGCTGTCCGAGATCACGCCATCGAAGTCGAGCGCCAGCACCCGCATGGCGAGCAGCCTAGCAGTGCCGGGAGCGGCGCAGTCGCTCTTCGCCCAGCCATGGCGGCGGTCCGAGACAACCCGGCCGAGGCACGTTCCCCCGAGTGGGCGGCGGGGTTATCTTCGGCGGCCGCATGCCCCCGATGAAGAAGCTCATACAGACCCTCCTGCCGTGGGTCATCTCGGGGGCCGCCCTCTACTACGTGTTCGGTGTCGCGATCGAGTGGGAGAAGATCCCCGAGGCCACCGAGCAGGCGAACCTTCCGCTCTTCATCGCGATCGTGGTCGCCGACAAGCTCGTGTTCTTTCTCGTCTGGGGTCTGCTGCAGGCGCGCGTGATCCGGCAGTACCTCGCCCAGGCGCCCGTCGGTCAGATCATGGCGGTGAAGGGCGCATCCGAGCTGATTCGTTCGATCAACAACTCGCTCTCGGATGCCGCGTTCTTCTTTGGCACCTGGCAGCTGACGGGACGACCGCTGGCGCTGGTCGTGGCCGTCGTGTTCATCCCGTTCATCGCGCACTTCGTGGTGTTGGTCGTGCAGGCGACGATCGCGTTGCCCCTCTTGCCGGGTGGCGTGGCCGGCAACCCCGACGTCACGTTCATCGTCATCGTTTCGTGGGGTGCACTTGGCCTGGCTCTGTGGGCATCGAAGCGCGGCGCGCTGCAGCGCCTGCTCGCGCCGATCGGCCTCGAGGCGTTGGTGGGCCGAGTGAAGCTGCGCGACTGGTGGCCCTACATCGGCTACTTCGTGCTCTTCGGCATCTTCGACGTGGCCGTGCAGGGCATCGCCTCACGCGTGTTCGGGATCGACATCGACTGGGTCGCGCTGATCGCCCGCATCCCCGTGCTGTATGTCGCCTTGATGATTCCGTCGTTCGCGAACTTCGGCACGCGCGAGATCGCGTGGGCGAATCTGTTCAGCGAGTACGGCGACCCGGCGGCGCTGTACGCCTATGCGCTGTGGACCAACGTGATCTTCATGGCGATGCATGTGCTGATCGGCGTGATCTTCATGCCGCGGGCATTCCAGCTGGTGCGGGCGATGCGCGAAGCTCGGCAGCGCGGCGAAGAGATGCCGCGCCCCCTGGTGCACGACGCGATCGACCCCTAGACCCGAGACCGAGTGTCGCGAGCGAGCGAGACGCGCGATCCGCCCCGACTACGGGGTGCGCGAACGCACGACGATCTCGGGCTCGGAGCCGCGCTGCCCGAGCGCCGACGCGACGCGGTCGAGCACGTCCATCACGTCGCCGTGCAACTCGTCGATTCGCATGCAGCGGGCGATGTCGGCCGTCGAGACGGGCTGCCCGAGCGCGCGCGCGATCGGGCCCTTCGCCGCCAGCAGCCGCTTCGCATCGACGTCGACGTAGGCGTCCCGGTCCGCGCCGCCCGACAGGTGTTCGGCCAGCACCCGGTCGACGCGGACGTCGGCCGGCGCGCACCCCGCCGCCCGGCGGATCGCGGCCGGCACGAGCACGTAGCTCTCGATGTGGCGGCGTGGCCAGGTGAAGAGCTCGAGCGGCTCGAGCAGTGCGTCATCGCCGTCGGGGTCATGATGGTCGCGGTCGAGCACGATCAGGCCGGTGGCGTCCTCGCGATCGCCATGCACCCGGGCGAAATGCTCGGCGGCGCGGGCGGGCTGGCGCCCCCCCATGATCACCACGCAGCTCTCGAGCGACTTGGCGAGCCCGTGCGAGACGCGCCGCGCCCAGATCCGCAGGAGATCGCGGTCGCGGGGCCCTTCGACGTAGAGGACGAACCGGCCTGCTGGGCGCTCCTTCTCGGTGCGCGCGGTCGACGACCCTCGGGCGCTTCGCCTCGATCTGCGTGCGCTGCGAGACGAACGGGTCGCGATTTCAGCCGACATCGGGTTCTCCCCTGGAACGTTGAAGGGACCACGCGCCCGGAGGCGCGGGGCGACGCGAACGGAGTGAGCGCGGGGGGGTGGCACGGTGGGATCCAGCGCGAATCGCGTCGCACGCGCGGTGCGTCACGGCGGCTCGAGCGCTTTCGGCCTGGGAGCTGCACGGCGGGGTTCGCTGCACGATCGCTTCCGTGGCGACGGTCGAAGGGCGATGGGGCGAAGCCCCGGATCCATCGCCGAGCGTACCGGGCGACACGCCCGGTGTCATCCGTCGGGGAGGGCGGCGCCCCGGCCCGGCCGATGTCGCACTGCGTTGCCCGCGGGCGACGGCGTGCTCGCGCCGACCGAGCGAATTCATCAGGCTGCGTCGGGTCGAACGTGCGCACGCGGTCACGTGGAGCCCCCAGATCAGGGGGCGGGCTTTCCCCAGGCATCCCTACTCGATTGCCCCGAGTTCGGGCGAGCGGTAGCCTCCTGAAGTCATGGTGACAGTCCTCGTTGCAGACGATCACGGCATCGTTCGGGAAGGCCTTCGGCGCCTCCTCGAGTCGGAGCCCGACCTGCAGGTCGTCGGCGAGGCGAGTGATGGACGCGAGGTGCTCGAGCAGGTCGAGAAGCACCAGCCCGACACCGTCGTCCTGGATATCACCATGCCGAAGCTCGGTGGTCTCGAGACCCTCGAGCGGCTTCGCTCCAAGTACCCGACGGTCAAGGCGATCTTGCTGTCGGTGCACAGCGACCCCCCGTTCATTCAGAGCGCGATCTCACTCGGGGCCGATGGCTACGTCCTGAAGAACGGACGGGCCGATGAAATCGTAACGGCCGTTCGAGAGGTGATGAACGGTGGCAGCTACTTCAGCCCCGTCGTCGCGAAAGAGATCGTCGAGCAGCTGCGCACCCCGCAGAAGGCCGACGCCGAGCCGTTCAGCCTGCTCTCGGGGCGCGAGCGAGAGGTGCTTCATCTCATTGCTGATGGTCTGTCAGCAAAGGAGATCGCGGTCGAGCTCGAGATCAGCACGAAGACCGTCGAGGCCCATCGCACCAGCCTGATGCGCAAGCTCGGCGTGCGGAAGGCCACCGAGCTGGTCCGCTATGCGCTGCGCCACGGCTTGATCGAGCCCTGAGTCCACACGAGCACAGGTCGGCACCGACTCATGCGCGCGCGAGCCGCACGAGCCCTTCCACGTGATGGGTCTGCGGAAACAGGTCGAAGCCCTCGGCCTGCTCGAGCCGGTAGCCGGCGTCGGCGAGGCCACGCGCATCGCGCGCAAGCGTCGCTGGATCACACGACAGATACGCGATGCGCGGCGCGCCGAGATCGCGCAGCGTCGCGAGTTCGGCCGGCGCGAGCCCGGCACGCGGCGGATCGAGGACGACCGCATCGAACGCGTGATCGCCGAGTCGCGACGCCGCCGCTTCGAACGAGCTGGCGATGACGTCGACCCGGGTGGCGACGTTCTGCGCGAGCCACGACGCGGCGTGCGGATCGGCTTCGACCGCGACGACGCGACCGACTCGATCCGCGAGCGCACCCGTGAAGAAGCCCACGCCCGCATGCACTTCGAGCACGCGCCACCCGCTGGTGTCGCCCGCGTCTCCCAACGCGACATCGAGCACGCGCTCGACGAGCGTCGCATGCAACAAGCGATTGGCCTGACTGAACGCGCGGGCGTCGAGCGCGACGCGGCGACCCTGCACCTCGAGCTCGACCGGCGCCGGTCGCTTTGCCTCATCTTCGCGCGTCGCCTCGGATAGCGAAGAGACCTCGCCGTTCACGCCGACCGTGAGCGACCACTCCCCGTCGGCGACGTCGGCCCGGCCGAGACCGAGCACGGCCTGTTCGAGCTCGGGCGCCAGCACCGGGCACATCTCGACCGCGCAGAGCCGATGCGACGATCGTTCGAGAAAACCGACCCGTTCGCGATCGACCCGAACCCGCGCGCGACCGCGGTAGTGCAGCGGCTCCGGCGACGCGGTCATCGGCGGGTCGGCATCGAGGCGAAAGCCGCCGATGCGCTCGAGCGCATCGCGCAGGATGCGGGCCTTCGCATCGACCTGTTTCGGGTAGCGCACGTGTTGCCACGTGCATCCGCCGCAGCGACCGAAGTGTCGGCACGCGGGCTCGACGCGGTCGGGGCTCGGTTCGATGACCGCCTCGACGCGGGCCTTCGCGAAGCGCTTTCGCTCCTCGACGACGGTGACGCGGACCACGTCGCCGGGGACGGCGTCGGCAACGAACACGGTCTTGCCATCGTCCCGGACCGCGACCGCGTCGCCGCCGGCGGCGAATCGATCGATCTTGAGCGTGCATGTCGTCGGCGGCTGATCAGAGGCGCGGCGCGGCGGCGCGCCACGCTTGGGTCGACCGCGAGGGGGCAATGAGGCGAACCTGTTCAGGCGACGTCGCGGTGCTCGCCGGCGTCGGGTCGTTCTTCGATCCGCACGCGCGCGATGCGACTGCCCGAGACGTCCACACAGGTGAGGTCGTAGCCGGGCAGCTGAATCACCTCGCCCTTGCGCGGCGCACGCTCGAGGGTGTTGAAGATGAGGCCGCCGATCGTGTCGCCGCGCTCGGCCGGCACGGCCCAGCCGCTCTCGCGGTTGAAGTCGAGCACCGACACGCGACCGAGCACCTCGTAGCTGCCGTCGCGCAGCTCGCGAATCGTGTAGAGCTCCTCGCTGTCGAACTCGTCGCGAATCTCACCGACGATCTCTTCGAGGATGTCCTCCTGAGTCACGAGACCCTGGGTGACCCCGAACTCGTCCTTCACGACGGCCACGTGGCAGAAGCCACGCTGCATGTCGGTCAACAGCCGCAGGATCGGCTTGCGCTCGGGCACACGAATGATCGGCTTGAGGATCGCCTGCAGATCCTTGCCGTCGTCGTTCACGAACTTGATCAGATCTTTGAGGTGCACGATGCCGAGCACGTTGTCGATGTCGTCGTCGTAGATCGGCACGCGGGTGTAGCGGCTCTGCAGCAGCGACTCGAGCAGCTCGGCGGGCTCGGTCGAGACCGGAAAGGCTTCGATCTCGGTGCGAGGCACCATGATGTCGGTCACGTGCAGCTCGGCCGCTTCGCTCGTCGCGCCCATGATCGCGAGCGGCGAGCCGGCTTCGTCGTCCTCGCGCACCTCGCGCGCGAGCCGCAGTACCTGCTCGGGCGACATGCCACCCTCCGAGGCAGCACCACCGGTCGCGCGTCGCACGATCGGATCGATCACCTTGTCGAAGAGCTTGTGCACCGGACGCAGCATCTGGTGGATCACGTAGAGCGGCAGCCCGACGAGCAGCGAGACGCCGCGGGGATGTGACGCGGCCACCGCCTTCGGGAGGATCTCGCAGAGGAAGAGCACGAGCAGCGTCATCACGAGCGTCGCGATCGGTATGCCGATCTTCGGCCCGAACGTCTGGACCGCGAGGGCTGAAGCCACCGACGCGCCGAGGATGTTCACGACGTTGTTGCCGAGCAGAATCGTGACGAGCAGGCGCGACGACGACGAGACGAGCTCGCGCACCGCGACCGCGGCGGGGCCCTGGGTGCCCTGCATGTCCTCTTCGAGGTCGTGCTGGCGGATGCGGAAGAGGGCCGTCTCACTCGACGAGAAGAACGCCGAACCGGCGAGACACGCCACGATGATGAAGAGAAGGACGGCGATCGTCATGAGTCACTCTCTATTCGGGACGCACGCAGTCGAAGCTGAGCGGATTTCGCGCGGGACCGACGACGGGCCACGCGACGCGTCGCCCGGCTGGGGCGAAGTCGACCCAATCGCGCGAACGGGGAGCGCGGGCACCTCACCGGTTGGGCGGGCTCGTTGTCGTCGGGGGCCAGGAGGGCCGGGCCGGGTGGCCCGCTCTGGCTAGGTGGACTGGCTTCGCTCATGGCTCGGTTCAAGCTAACGCGACGCCCGGGTGCCATCAACGGTCCACCGCCCTCGCCGGGTCCGCGGGCGCCTCGGGTGCCCCGAAGCCGCGCTCGGCCAGCGCCGTGCGCACGTCGCTGCCCGGTTCGAGCAGCTGGCGCAGGGCGATGACGGCCGGACGATTCCAGCGGCCCGCGGGTATGGCGAAGTCGTACCGCTCCCGACGCAGCGGCCGGAACCCGAGGCCCGCCTGCCGCGCGACGCTCTCGATCGTCACGCCCCAATCGGCTCGCTTCTGGGTGACGGCGGCTGACACCGCATGGTGTGATCTGGGCTCGTAGGCGAAGCCGGGGGGGCGCCGCTCACCGAGCAGCTCATCGATCAGCACGCGGGTGCCGGCGCCCCGGTTGCGGTTCACCATGCGCGCCGACGGGTCGGCCAGGATCTCGTCGATGTCGCGCGTGTCGTCGGGCCGGGTCACGACACCCTGCATGCGCGTGTACCCGGGCAGCAGCCGAAGCGACGCGTCGAGAAAGGGCGCGTTGTACGTGCCGG
Source organism: Myxococcota bacterium (assembly GCA_965250285.1). Taxonomy (GTDB): domain Bacteria; phylum Myxococcota_A; class UBA9160; order UBA9160; family UBA4427; genus CAYYSY01. Next base: position 5,148,791 of record OZ252299.1, on the reverse strand, counting down.
TCTCGGGATCGAGCAGGTGCATGGGCGCGACGTCGCACTCCCCCCGCTTCGCTGCCGAGAGACCACCCTGACTGCCGACCGACAACACCTTCAGCCGGTGGCCCTGCCGCGCGAGCGCCGCGGCGATCAGATCGAGACCGGTGCAGTGGCTGCCGATCACGACGAGATCGGCGACGTCGAGGTCGTGTCCGACCAGCGTGACGTCCACGGGGGCGTCGGCTTCGACGATCTCCGTGTTGCGGCCGACCCGAACGAAGCCGTCGGCGCGGCTGAACGACGTGACGCTGCCGCTGCCCTTGCCCATCGGATAGGCCGCGAGGCCGCCGGCGTCGTCGTGCACGAGGCCCACGAGCAGATACTCGAGGCGCCCGCGCTCCGACACGACCTTCTGCGCGAGACGCGCGGGGCGCGTCGCGCGCTCGCCCGTTGCGTGACCCGCCATCTCTCGAATCACGGGGGCGACGAACTCGTGGAAGGTGAAGATCGCCGACGTCGGAAACCCGGGCAGGATCACCACGGGCTTGTCGCCCTCGGCCGCCAGACAGATCGGCTTGCCCGGCTTGAGCGCCACGCCGTGCACCACCACGCCCGGGTCGAGCTCAGTCACGACCTTGGCGTTGAGGTCGCCCTCGCCCTTCGACGTGCCCCCTGAGAGCAGCACCATGTCGGCGCCCGCGATGGCGCGGTCGAGCGCCTCGCGCACCGCATCGAGATCGTCGGGCACGACCCCGAGGAACCACGGCTCGGCGCCGAGCTCGGCGACGGCGTCGGCGAGGATCCGACCGTTGCTGTCGTAGACGAGGCCCGGTCGCATCGCGGCGCCGGGCTGCACGACCTCGTCGCCCGTCGAGAGGATCGCGACCTTCGGTCGCCGCACCACCGCGACGGAATCTCGGCCGATGGCGGCGAGTACACCCGTCTCGCGCGAAGTGAGATGCGTGCCTTCGAACAGCACCGTCTCGCCCATGCCCATGTCGGTGCCGGCGTACGAGATCGCTGCGCCGGGCGCGCGCATGCCGCGCACGATCACCACGTCGGGGTCGGCGGCGTCGACGTCGGTCATCTCGACGGGCACCACGGCATCGGCGCCCCGAGGCAACATGCCGCCGGTCGCGATCAGAGTCGCGGTGCCCGGCGCGACCTCCTCGGTCGGCGTCACGCCGGTCGGCAGGATCTCGGCGTTCTTCCTCAACCGAATCGGCTCTTCTTCGCTCGCGCCGAACGTATCGGCGGCGCGCACGGCGAAGCCGTCCATGTTCGAGCGGTCGAAGCCCGGCACGTCGACGTCGGTCGCGACGTGCTCGGCCAGCACTCGGCCGAGGGCGTGCGCGAGCACCACCGTCTCGACGCCGCGCGGCGAGGCGTCGATCACCGCTCGCCAGCGCGCTTCGGCCTCGTCCCGGTCGAGCACTTCGAGGAACTGCTGCTGCTTCATTCCTCTGCGTCCTCGTCGTAGGCCAGCACCTCGACCACGGCCCCCTCTGGCATCCCTTCGAGCTCGCGCGGCACGATCACGGCACCCGCAGCACGCACCGTCGACGACAGGATCGAGGCGCCCGATGTGGCGAGCGGGATCGCTCGACCGTCTTCGACCGCGACCCGAACGTAGTCGGTGCGCCCGATGGCCGACGCGATCTTGCGGCCGAGCGGCAGCTCGAGGCGCCGATGCGGCCAGCGTCGCGGACGCCCCCCGAGCGCGCGCAATGTCGGTCCGGCAAAGAACTCGTAGGCGGCGAGACAGCTGACCGGGTTGCCCGGCAACAAGAAGACGAACGTATCGCCGATGCGGCCGACGCCCGTCGGGCTCGACGGGCGCATCGAGATGCCGTGGAAGTCGAGCTCGCCGACCTCGGCCAGCAGGCGCGGCGCGTGATCCTCCTGCCCGACCGAGCTGCCGCCCGATACGAGCACGACGTCGGCGTCGGCGTCGCAGAGCGCGTCGCGAATGCGCTCCGGCACGTCGGGCAGGATCTCGAACGGCAGCGCATCGCCGCCGTCGCGTGCCACCAGGGCGCGCAGGACCACCGAGTTGCTGTCGACGATGTGCGAGCCCGACGGCGTGCTCCCCGCTTCGAGCAGCTCGTCGCCGGTCACGATCAGCCGCACGCGCGGGCGGCGAACACACGAGACCATCGAAGCGCCGATCGACGAGAGCAACCCGGCATCCTGCGGGCGCAGTCGGCGGCCCGCGCGCAGCACCACATCACCGCTTCGTATGTCCTCGCCGATCACGCCGACGTTCTTGGTGGGCGCAACCGGCTCGGTGATCTCGACGCGACCGTCGCGCTCCTCGCACACCTCGGCCATCACGACCGCATCGGCGCCCTCCGGTACGGGCGCGCCCGTCATGATGCGCACGGCCCGGCCGGGTGCGAGCGCACCGTCATGAGGCGAACCCGGCAACGACAGACCGACGATCGCGAGCGCAATCGGATCGTACGCGCTCGCACCGAAGGTCTCTTCGCCGCGCACGGCGTAGCCGTCCATCGCCGATCGTCGGAACCCCGGCACGTCGACGCGCGCGGTCACGTCGACGGCGAGGACGCGCCCCACGCACGCGAGCAACGGGACCGACTCGGCGGCGAGCGCGCCCGTGTGCGACGCGAGGAATTCGTCGACCTCTTCGACGTCCGCCCGCTCGGCGAACCCCTTCATGCGCACGTCGCGCATGGGGCCGTCTCCTCTCTCATGCGCCGATCGCGCATGTTCGGTCCTCCGCGACTCGAACGACAAACGGGCAGGGGGTCGCCCCCCTGCCCGTCACGGTTTCGTCGAGTGCGTGATCGGCGTCAGCCCGACGCCTTCGTCACGAAGAGCTCGTCGCGGATCGGGAAGCGCTGCTTCGCCTGCGCGATGATGTCGGGCTCGACGTCGAACTTCATGACGTTGTCGGGGCCGATGCCCTCGTTCACGAGCGGATCCGAAAGCACGTCGTCTTCGGCCTTCCAGCCCGCCTTCTCGTTGAACTCCCACTCGTCGAGCATGATCTGCCAGCCCTGGTCGGCGATCTGCTCGCGCGAGATCTCCTCGCCGTACAGCAGCGAGTAGTAGGCACGGATGTCGTCGAGGGTGGGGCCGAGGAACTGGCAGAACCCCGAGCTGTCACACACCGCGTTGACGAGCTGCACCTCCTGGCTCGCCTGGGCGAACTCGGGCGGCTGCATGCCCGGGTTGACGATCAGTCCCGCGGTGTGATCCGCTCCCATGGCCGAAGTGCAGTAGGTGACACCCGTGGCCTTGAGCGGCCGCGGATCCCAGGCCGGGATCGCCTGACCGCGCGCGTGGGGCACGCGGTCGTGCTTGCGGTACTTGCCGGTGGCGACCGCACCGTTGCCGATCGCGCGACCGAGCTCGGTGCCCTCGGCGATCTCCTTCAGCACGTTCATCGCACCGGTCGAGTCGCCCCACTCCATGCCGCCCGAATCCATCAGGATCGCGATGGCCGCGCCGGTCTCGATCGTATCGAGGCCGATCTCGTCGCACAGGCGATCGAGCTCGGCGACCTCGTCGTAGGTCTTGATCGCGCAGGAAGCGCCCAGCAGCGTGAGCGTCTCGAACTCGAGCGCGCTCGTCTTGTAGTTGCCGTCGGGATCGTGCACGACGTTCGAGCAGCGCACGATGCAGCCGGTCATGCAGTTGTGCATGCCGCCACCGCGCTCTTCGAAGTTCTCGTGGATGCGCTCACCGCTCAGGTCGTGCGCGTCGGGGCTCTGACCCTCGGTGCGGTTCTTGTAGACGAACGTGTGGAGCATGTTCGCCACCGGCACGACGTTGGCGGTACCCTTGCCCATCATCTGGGGACCGTCGAGGTACTCCTTCGAGTACTGCTTCGTGTGGGTCGTGAAGTCCTTCGTGGCTGCGGGCGAGCGGGTCTTGGACTTGCCCGGGTCGACCAGCACGTACTTGAGGCCCTTCGAGCCCATCACGGCGCCGAGACCACCGCGCGCAGCATGGCGTGCCGGGCGGCGCTCCTTGTCCTGGTCGGTGCACGCGACCGAGGCGCCCGAGAGCTTGAGCTCACCGGCGGGACCGATCGAGATCACGCTGGCGTTCTTGCTCTCGCCTTCGAGCAGCTTCGCGCAGAGGGCGTAGTTCCACATGCCCTTCTCTTCGTCTGCGGAGACGATCTCGGGCGTCTTGCCCACGTCGACACGCAGGCCGTAGCGCTTCTCGGCATCGGCAGGCTGACCCTTCACGACGATCGCTCGGTAGCCGAGCTTCATGAGATCCTGGCCCGGATTGCCACCGGCATTGGCTTCCTTGATGCCGTTCGTCAGCGGGCTCTTGCCGCCGATCGAGATGCGGCCCGAGGTCGGGGCGGTGGTGCCCGAGAGCACACCGGGCGCCATCACGAGCACGTTGTCGGGGCCGAGCGGATCACAGGTCGGATCGCATTCCTGCAGCAGGATCTTCGCCGAGAGACCGCGCCCGCCGAGCAGCTTCCACTCGTCGGGGAAGGGCTTCAACTCAACGGTCTGGTTCGTCATGTCGACGTAGATCAGCTGGTCGCCTTCGGGTCCTGCCATGGGATGCGCTCCTTCCAAGGATCGGGTTGGAGATTCGTGCCGGCGTCGTTCACGAGGCCGGATGTGAGATCGGCGAGCCGCGGGCTGCGCCCTGCGCCGAGCCTGTATTGGATAACCCAGCCCGGGCACAACGCACAGGGCGTAGGTCAGCCCCCGGCGATCGCCGCGAGCACCTCGAGGCGGTCGGCTTCGCCGACGCTCTGGTCGAGCGGCGCGTCGTCGAGCTGGTCGCCGTTGATGAAGAGCGTCACGAAGCGGTGGAGCCCGCCTTCCTTGTCGAAAACCAGGTCACCGAAGCCGGGGTGCTCGGCGTCGACTGCCTCGAGACAGGCGCGCGCCGAGCCGGCCGCCACCTCGACCTCGGCGACGCCCTTCGTAGGGCCACGATACGCAGTGGGGATCAGGACGATGGGCATGGCGCTCTGCTCCATGGCTGAAAATGGCGCTCGGCGCGCACGGGGCGGGGAGTCTAACCCACGTCAGCTGGCCGAGAGGGTGACCCGCGGGGCAATCGAGCCCGGCCCCGCAAGCGGCATCGGGCCCGTCAGCCGCCGATCGCGGCCACGGGCGCCCGGTTGCGATGCCGGCGTCCATTGCGGCGATACCGGGCGCGCACCTGCCAGACGTCATCATCCGGCGTGTCGAAGCCCCGGCTCGGTTCGCCGGGCCGCACCTGGGGCACCCAGCCGCTCAGGTGCCCGACGCCCCGCCGGCCATGGTGGATGCAGCCCGAGTCGAGGCCACGCAGGCCGGGCACGACCCGCAGGCCCTGGGTGGCCCAGTGGCCGTAGATGACGCCGTAGTCGTGGCCACGCGATTGCCAGACCTCGTGCCACGGCTCGCCCTCGACCTCGCTCGGCTGGCGACTCGACCAGCGCGATCTCGCCCCCTTCACGACCCGGGCGCTGGTCATGCGCCCGAGCAGATCGCGCGGGCTGCCCCGTCGCGGCAGCTCCTGGGGCCGAAGCGCGAGCAGATCGCCGACGGCGGCGGCGTCGGGCGACGACAGCACCCGCTCGACGCGACGCGAGGCGCGAATCGCGTCGGCCCAACCCCAGTCGGGATGCACCGATGCGTGCACCATGACCCAGCGCGCGCCCCTGACCCAGCCGTGGGCGGCGAGCGGGCGCCCGAGCACCCAGCGAACCCAATCGTCTCGCTCCCGCGACTCGAGCACATCGTGAAACGTGTGGTTCGCGTCGGGCTCCTGCAGCTCGAGGGCCACACGCAGCATGTGGATCTCGTGGTTTCCGAGCACCATCTCGCCGCGTCCGAGCTCGACGCGCTCGCGGATGCGCTCGAGCACCTGCAGATTGTGGTGACCCCGATTGATGGCGTCTCCAGCCACGTAGAGGCGGTATTCGCTCCCGAAGGCGCGCTCGACGCGCGCGAGCAGCTCTTCGAACTCCTGCGCGCAGCCCTGGATGTCGCCGACGAAGACGGGTTGGCCATCGACGCGGTCGGGCTCGGCACATGCATCGAGTCGGGCGAGCGTCGCGCCCCAACCGCCTCGACCGGGCTCGGCTTCGACGCTCGAGACGACGCGCGGATCGTCCTCGAGGAAGGCCTGGACCTCGGCGCGCGCGACGCCGCGGCCGCGGCCATGGATGATGCGGACCTCATCGAAGCCACGCTCGCTGGCGGCCTCGAGATAGCCCTCGAGCATCTCGAGCCGCTCCTCGGGTCGGAAGTGATGCAGGTCGAACTCGTCCTCGATCGGGAGCTCGACGAGCTCCTCGTCGGGGCTATCTGCAGGATCTTGAATGATGCGGGGCGGACCATTCATGTGTCGCCCCTTCGCGCGTGGGCATGGGCATGGGCGTCGACGCCGGCGTGGGCCCCGAACCGATCCGTCCGCATGAAGAGCAGCCTCATTCGCGCACGCCCCCTCACCCCCGAACCATTGGATAGCGGACATCGCGCAGGCCGGGCAGAGGCATCCGAGCAAGTCGTGCGGCACGCAGACGCGATGCCGGGGTAGCCCGGTGACGCCAGCGTGCGACAGATCGGCGACGGCCCGGCAGCGATGCCGATCACGGGGCCCGAGGCGCGCTCGACGTCGACTCGAGGTGTGTCCCAAGCAGCCACCGACTCGCGCGGGCCTGTGGGGGTGAGATGCTAGACTCCCGCCGCTCTCGACGACGCCGTCACCGAGCGGCCGATTCGACCCACCGGGTGGTCGACGCACGGCCGGGCGATCGAGCGTTCGAAGGGGGCACCGTGCAGCGGGGCGCACGGTCGAGGAGCGCACGTGCCGCGCCCGAAGCGCGCCACGAGCACTGAGACCGGCCAGAGCGACGAGACCGAAGAGAGAGACGGGGAAGCAAGTGGGACGGCGGATCATCGTCTGCGACGGGGCGGACAACGCCCGGCTCTGGGCCCGGATCGGCGCCGACGAGAGCGAGATCCTGACCTGGGTCCCGCGTGAAGAAGATGGCCGCGCGCGGCCCCCCGGCTTCAAGATGCTCCAGGGCGGACTCACCGAGGACGCCTTCGCGAAGCTCGAGATCCAGCCGGGTGACGACGTGGCGCTCGCGAGCGACGACGGCCCGTGGCTGCGCTCGGCCGTGCGCGAGCTCGCGAAGGCGAGCCCCGACGCCTCGGTGCTCGTCCTCTCGGACGGCACCTCCGACGACGACCTCCCCGATCACTCGCGTCTGCGCCTCTGCGGCCTGAAGACGCTGATCCGCGACGACATCGACGACCAGTTCGACCATCTCGCGAATCTGCGTCGCGTCGTCGAGCTGCGACGCCTGCTCGACGCGCGAGAGAAGGTGGGGATCCTGCTCCAGCCCGACCCCGATCCCGACGGCATCGCGAGCGGCTATGCGCTGCGATCGCTGCTCGGCCGAAAGCGTACGACCGCGCCGCTCATCTCGTTCGGCGAGGTGCAGCGACCCGAGAACCGGGCCCTGGCCGACGCACTCGGCATCGAGATTCGCGTCATCACGCCGGAAGAGCTCGAAGAAATGGACGGGCTCGTGCTCGTCGACGTGCAACCGAACGTCTTCGGCGAGAACGCACCCGAGCGCGTGAAGCAGATCGACGCGGTGATCGACCATCATCCCGAGCGCACGGGCTACGAGTCGACGATCAAGGACATCCGAACATCGTACGGGGCGACCGCAACCATCTTTACCGAGTACCTGCAGGCGGTCGGGGCCGAGCTCGGGCCGCGCCTGGCGACGGCCCTGCTCTACGGCATCAAGAGCGACACGCAGTACCTCGGTCGCGAGACCGGCCGCCGCGACATGCTCTCCTTCGCCTATCTCCACGCAGCGCACAGTCCGGCGCTGCTGCGCCGCATCGAGCGGCCGGCGCTGCCGCTCGATGGCTTGCGAGCGCTGGGCCGCGCGCTCGCCAAGGCCGAGGTACGCGACGGCATCCACATGCTCGTGCTCGGTCGCGTGCGCGAAGACGTGATCCCGCAGGTCGCCGACATGGCGCTGCAGGCCGAAGGAGCCGAGTGGGCCGTTGCCGTCGGCACCGTGGGACCGAACCTCGTCTTCTCGGTGCGCAACGTCGGCTACGTCCGTGCTGCGGGCGAGGTGGTGCGCGCCGTGGTCGAGGGTCTCGGGGTTGGCGGCGGGCATCGATCGATGGCGAAGGGCATCATCCCGCTCAAGGCGTTCCGCGAGATCTACGGACGCGCGGACAAGGCGCAGATTCGCAGCGCGCTGTTCGACGCGTTCGAGCGCGCGATCCGTCGCGACGAATCCTGAGCCCCGTCATGGCCCGCCCGCAGAAGCTCGATGCCACCGAGGTCGACCGTCGCCTGGCCCAGCTGCCCGGTTGGTCGATCGAGGACGGCAAGCTTCACCGCACGTTCTCGTTCGGCGACTTCAATGAAGCGTTCGCGTTCATGACGCGCGCCGCGCTCGTCGCCGAGCAGCTCGATCACCACCCCGAGTGGTTCAACGTCTATGCGACCGTGCGCGTCGACCTCACGACTCACGACGCCGGTGGACTCAGCGCGCTCGACTTCGAGCTGGCCACGCGCATGAGCGCATTCGCCGAAGCGGTGGCGACCGCGTGAGCGAGCCGCGCATCGTCGCGTCCATCGACGCATTGGCCGACCTCGAGAACGAAGACCTCGGCGCGACCGACTGGGTCGAGGTGCCGCAGTCGATGATCGACGCCTTCGCCGACGCAACCGGCGACCACCAGTGGATTCACGTCGATCCCGAGCGCGCCGAGAAGGAGTCGCCCTTCGGCGGCACGATCGCCCATGGCTACCTCACGCTCTCGTTGGTGCCCGGCCTGCTCTCGCAGCTCGTCGTCGTCGATGGCGTCACGCGCGTCATCAACAGCGGCGTCGAGAAGCTGAAGCTCAAGGCGCCCGTGCGCGCGGGCAGCCGCGTGCGGCTCACCGCAACGTTGAAGAAGGCGAAAGTCATGCGAGGCGAGATGGCGCACGTGACCATCGGCGTGAACGTCGAGATCGAGGGCGAGACGAAGCCCGCGCTCCAGGGTGACCTCGTGTACGTGTACTTCAGGGACTAGACCCGAACCGGATCAGAACTGGATCAGAGCCGAAGCCGAAGTTCGGCGGAACCAATGCCGAACGCGCGGGGTCTGGGCGCTCGGTCGACACGTGGGTCGACGGGGCGGGGGCCGCATGTGGTTTCGCATGCTCAGCCTGGTGCTCGTGGGCGTGGTCGCGTCGGGCTGCCTCACGAACCGGACGCGCGATCGATGGAGCGGACGCGATCGTGTGTCGGCCATTGGGCTGCGCCTCGGCGGCGATCGCTCGCTGCGCTGGGTGGTCGTCAGCGGCGATCAACGGCGCGAAGGCAGCGCGTCCTATCGCGCTCTTCGACCCGAATGTTCGACCCTGTCGTTCTGGCTCGACGGTGAGCATGGCCTGACGCCGCTCACGGCCGACGCGTGGCACTGGGCCGGCATCGCGGGCGAGGCGGGGGTGCGCCATGCCCCGGTCGACGTTCTGCCCCGTTGCGAGGTTCTGCTGAACGTCGAGTCGGTCCACACGAAACAGGACCCGGTCCTCGTGTTTCGGCTGGACGGACGGCGCTCGACTCAGGTCGAGATGCCGCCGCCGCGTCGGCGAGGTGTGGGCGCGATCCACCCCGTCGCTGCGCTCGGCGACACCGTCTTGCTGCTCTCGTTCGTTGCCCTCGCCGCCTCGGGCGTCGTCTTCCTCGTGATGGTTGCCGGGGGACCGTCGTGGCACACCTGGACCAAGACCTACGGACTCGAAGAGCATCGGGTGCCAGAGGACGAAGTGGTCGGTCAGTCGCCTGCACGAAAGGTCTACCCGTGAGTTCGGCGAGCTGATCAACCCTCCTTCAGGAAGCGCCGCACGACGTCGAGAAAAGCGTCGAGCCGATCATGGTGCACCCAGTGCCCGGCGCCCTCGACGTTGGCGACGCGCGCGTTCTGGAAGGCGTCGGCTCGGCCGTCCTTGGATGGATCGCTGGCCCAGCTCTCGGTCCCACGCACCAGCAGAGTCGGCGCCGAGATGCGCGCCCAGTGCTTGCCCATGCCGTCTCGGTCATAGCGCTGGGGGTAGAAGGGCCGCGAGTAGTTGTCGAACTTCCAGCTGAACGTGCCGTCTTCGTTGCGCGCGACGCCATGCACCGTGAGGTGACGCGCCATCTCGGTCGAGAGGAACGAGTTCTCGTCGAGCATGCGATCGGCCGCCGCCTCGATGCTGTCGTAGCGGCGAGGCATGCGCGACGAGAGCGCGCGCACCGATTCGATCCACTCGCGCGTTCGATCCCACATCGGCTCTTCGATGAGCTTGTCGAGCATCTGGGGCGGCGGACCGAGGCCCTCGATCGCGACCAGCTTCTCGACGTTCCCCGGGTAGATGCCGGCGTAGTGGAGCGCGACCGCGCCGCCCAGGCTGTGTGCGACGATCGTCACCGGCGAGAGCGAGAGCGTCTCGATCAGCTGCGCCAGATCGAGAACGAACTCGGCGATCGTGTAGTGCCCACCGTAGGCCCACGCGCTGTCGCCGTGGCCGCGCAGATCGGGCGCGATCACGTGGTAGTCGTCGCGCAGGGCGTGGGCGACGAAGTCCCAGCTGCGCGCATGGTCCTTGCCGCCATGCAAGAGGATCAGAGGCGGTTTGTGCTCGTTGCCCCAGTCGACGTAGTGCAGCTTCAAGCGCTGCGAGACGAAGTAGCTGGAGGCCGGTCCGATGATCTCGGCGTGCTCGGGTTCACTCATGGCGATCAGTCTAGCGACCGGACCTCGTCGCGATCCGGTGCTTCGCGGTATCCTCCGCCCAACCACCGACTGCGCCCGATGATCGCAGTCGAGCCCAGCGCGCCCGCACCGAGAGCCCTCGAAAGAGAGCCCCGAAACGAGAGCCCCAAACGATGAGAATCGCGCTTGCACAGCTGAACCCGACCGTGGGCGACCTCGAGGGCAACCGTCGTCTCGTCGAAGAGGCGGCGGCCGCCGCGATCGGGGCGGGAGCCGAGCTCATGGTCTGCCCCGAGATGGTGCTGACCGGCTATCCGCCGATGGATCTGCTCGGCCGAACCGGCTTCGTCGACGAGCAGCTCGCCCAGCTCGACGCCCTGGCCGCCGCCGTGCCCGAGATCGCCATCGCCGTCGGCTGCGTGCTCCGCGCCGATTCACCCGGGCCGAACGAGCTCGTCAACGCGGTCGTGGTGCTTGCGCGCGGTGAGCGCGTCGCCGTCCAGGCGAAGAGCCTGTTGCCGACGTACGACGTCTTCGACGAGCGGCGCTACTTCGCCCGCGCTCAGAAACGCGACGTCGCGCAGGTGCCCGGCTTCGCGGCGCCGATCGGCGTGGCGGTCTGCGAAGACAGCTGGGTCTCGCGCATCCAGTACGACGTCAACCCGGTGGCCGAGCAGGTCGCGGCGGGTGCGAAGCTGATCGTCAACCCTTCGGCGTCACCGTGGCACGTCGGCAAGGGAGACGCGCGACGCGAGATGCTCGCCGAGCTCGCGCGCGAGCACGGGGCGCCGATCGTCTTCGTGAACCAGGTCGGTGGCAACGACGAGCTCGTGTTCGACGGGGGCTCGTTCGTCGTCGACGCCACGGGTCGACTCATCGCGGCGATGCCGCTCTTCGAGAGCGGCGTGCAGGTCGTCGACGTGCCGCTGCCGGGCGACGGCGAAGCGCCCGAGGTGACGCCGCCGATCCCGACGCGCGCGGGGGAGATCGAAGCGGGGCTCGTGCTCGGCATCCGCGACTACTTCCTCAAGCAGAACCTGCCGCCGGGCGCCGTCATCGGCCTGTCAGGCGGCATCGACTCGGCGGTCACGGCCGTGCTCGCGGTCGAGGCGCTCGGCGCCGAGCGCGTCTCGGGCGTCGCGCTGCCGAGCCCGTACTCGTCCGATCACAGCATCGAGGATGCCCGGCGACTCGCCGAGAAGCTCGGTATCGAGTTTCACCAGGTCGACATCACGCCGATGTACGACGACTACCGCCGCGTGTTCGGCCAGCTCTTCGGTGAGCGCAACGACTACGGGTTGACGCAGCAGAACATCCAGTCGCGCATTCGAGGCGCGGTGCTGATGGCGATCTCGAACGAACAGAACCGGCTCGTGCTCGCGACCGGCAACAAGAGCGAGCTGTCGGTGGGGTACTGCACGCTCTACGGCGACACGGTCGGTGGGCTCGCAGTGCTCGGCGACGTGTACAAGCACGACGTCTACGCGCTTGCCCGCCACATGAATCGCGACGGCGAGCGCATCCCGTGGAACACGATCGAGAAGCCGCCCTCGGCCGAGCTCGCCCCGGGTCAGCTCGACTCGAACGAGCTACCCGACTACGACGTGCTCGACGACGTACTCGAGCAGATGATCGAGGGCGAGCGCAACGTCGAGACGATCGAACCGCCGCCAGGATGCACGCTCGAAGAAGCCCAGGCGATCGCGCGCCGACTCGATCGCAACGAGTACAAGCGTCGACAGACACCGCTCGTGCTGCGCACGACGCCCAAGGCATTCGGGAGCGGTCGCCGCCTGCCGATCGTGCACCGCTTCGCCTGAAGTCGAGGTGCTGCGACGCACGGGCGCTGTGCGCGCGGCGGCGTGTCTCGCTTCAGCTTCGGGGGCGGAGGCGTAGGAGGAGGCGGATCAGCTGGCGGGCGTGCTCTGGGCGAACTTTACGTTCTCGGCGCGCGCGCCGCGCGGGCCTTCCTGAACGACGTACTCGACCGGATCACCCTCGTTCAGACCGTCGTACTCGGCCGCGTTCAGGCCCGATCGGTGAAAGAAGACTTCCTTGCCGTCGTCGCCGCGAATGAACCCGAAGCCACGATCGCGCACCATCTTCTTGATCTTGCCTTTGCACTTGGGTCCGGTCGGTGCGGCGGGGGCTGCCTGTGCGCGACGACCTCGACCCCCGCGTCCGCGGCGGCGCGGATTGGTGCCGCGGAAGCGATCCGACGCCACGAACTCCTGCTGAAAGAGCTCGAGCGGCATCGTGAGATCCTGGAGACCGTCCTGCTCGGGCGAGAGCAGCACCTCTTCGTCTTCCGCCTCGACGACGGAGTAGCGAAGGCCCGTCGCCTTGTGCGTCACGAGCAGACCCGACTCGATTTCTTCGATGTTCTGCATGGAAATCACCTCGAGAGAGCAGGGGGCCGCAGCACGTCGCCGGTTCTTGGGTGCGCGGCGACGCGCGAGAAGTACTTCGGGATCGGGGGGAGGCCCTCAGATGGCGCGGGATCTTACGCGAACTGACGAAGAGGGTCAATCAGCCGCGAACCGCCCGAATTCGGCATCTCACACCGAATTCCGCCACGATCGCGATGCCTTCATTGCGGGTGGGACCCGGCGAATCATGCGGCTTCGATGGGGCGCGGGTGGGCGAAACCCCGAGCCGCAGCGCCTAAGATCCCCCGTATGAAGACACACCCGACGCATGCTGGGTTCGCCTCGCGCCGCCTGGCCTGCAGCCTGGTCGCGCTCACCGCGATCTGGCTGTTCGCCTGCGGGGCTCGGCCGAACGCTTCACCCGAGCCGGCCGCGAGCGAGACCGTGCGCGTCGCGACGAGCGGCGACTACGCCCCGTTCAGCATCTGGCCCGAGAACGCCGAGAAGCCACGCGGCTTCTCGCCGGAGCTGCTGCGGAGCTGGTCGCGCGCGACCGGACGACGCATCGAATGGGTGCGGTTCACCTGGCCGGAGCTGATCGAAGACGCCCGCGCGGGCCGCTTCGATCTCGCGGCGAGCGGCATCACCGTGCGGCCCGATCGCTCCGTCGTCGGCACCTTCAGCGTGCCGCTCGCGCGGACGAGTGCGGTCGTGCTCGTCTCTTCACCGAAGCTCACCCTCGGTGATCTGAACTCGGCGAAGCGCCGCATCGCCGTGAACCGCGGTGGACATCTCGAACGCGTGGCCCGTGAACGCTTCCCGAAGGCCGAGATCGTGCCGACCAGCCCCAACGAGGCCGTGCCCGGCCTGCTCGCGCGCGACGAGGTCGACGCCGTCGTGACCGACACGCGCGAGTCGCCGGTCTGGCGCGATGATCATCCCGACTGGCTACAGCTCGGCCCGCTCACCCTCGACCGCAAGGCCGTATTCGCCGCACCCGGCCAGACCGAGCTGTTGGCCGAGCTCGATGCCTGGCTCGAAACGCCGCGCGGGCGACGCGCTCTGCTCGATCTGCAGCAGAACGAACTCGGCATCGACCCGGTCGACGCCTATGCGAGCGTCGTCGCAGCCATCGTCGCCGCCGTCGACGAGCGGCTCGCGCTGATGCCGTACGTCGCGCTCTACAAGCGCGCGCACGATCTACCGATCGCCGTGCCCGAGCGCGAAGCGGTCGTGCTCGACGCGGCCTGGCGTGCCGTCTCGGCCGAAGCGGCGCGCCAGGGCGTAGCGCCCCCCGACGAGACCAGGGTGCGCGCCTTCTACCGGACACAGATCGAAGCGGCCAAGGCGATCCAGCAACGGGTCGAAGCCGACGACGACGCGAAGCCGCCCTACGACCTCGAGACCGAGCTGCGACCCGCGCTGCTCCGCATCGGCGATCGCATGGCCTTTCTGATCGTCGCGCTCGAGGGCGACACGCCCCACGGCATCGAGATGCAGCCCTGGGGTGCGCTCGCACGCTATGGCCTGGATGAGGCCCAGGTCGCGGCGATCAAGGATGCGCTCGACGCGCTGGCCCCCGACTCCAAGAAGGGGGCGCGGTCGGGCAGCCTCTTCTGAGCGCGCGGCTCGCGACGACGAGGACCCGAGGTCCCTAGGAGCCCGAGTCCCCCTAGTAGAAGGTGCAGCGCGCTCGGTGCCGCGGATGGGCCTTGATGCGCGGATCCTGACCACGATGCCAGAGCCGATGGTCGAGCGAAGGCGCATTCGTCTCGAGCCCCCGCGCGCGACACGCCGCGACGAGGCGCTCGACCGCGTGCAGGCCCACGGCGCGAATCTCGATCTCCTCGGGCGTCCCTACCTCGAGGAGCTCGCCCGCATCGATTCGCGCGAGCAGATCGGCGTCGTACTCGAGCACGCCCTCCACCCGCAGCACGTGGGGCACGAGGTTGTCGGGGAACATCGTCAGATCGTCGAGGTCGGCAAAGGCACCGGGGCCCGCCCCGCCGAACGCCTCGTTGAGATCGCTCACCGTGATCTGCGCCCGCTTGTAGAGGGGGACACGTACCTTGCCGTCGTACACCGACTCGTCGCGGTAGCACGAGAGCTCGGCGAGCTCGCGCACCAGCGCCTCGGCGCGCCCTTCGGCCGAAGCGACGAGCGCGACGAACGAGCCGCCGTGATGTGAATCGAGCCTCGCCCCGAGCTCGTTCCACGCCTTCGCGAAGAGCCCCATCAGCTCGGCGCGGGCCGGGTCGTCGAGGGGCTGCGCGAAGAGCGCGCTGCACGACTGAACCGTGGCCTGCCGCAGCGCCGCCGCGTCGAGCGGACCGTGCGCGCGCACATGATCTTCGAGTCCGCCGGCGATCGTGAAGTAGCCCGACTTGCCTTCGCGCTTCACGAGGTGGGGGAAGTAGCCCGAGCCGAAGTTCACCGCGTCGAGCGTCACGATGAACGAGATCGCCTTCTCGTCGTCGTCTTCGAAGGGATGATGCGCCGGGTCCTGGCTCGGGGGCGGCACCTTCTCCGCCACGAGGACATCGGCCAGCGCGTCGAGCCCGGCCTCGTCGATGCGCACGAAGCGCGCCCGGCGCGCAACCTCGGCGGCGCCGGCGCGAATGTCGTCGAAGAGGCTCATGCCGGTTCGACGCCGAAGAGCTCGAGGGCCGACGGCACGAGTTCGACCGTGGCCGGCAGCGCGCCGAGCGGCTCGCCGTCGACGTCGAGCAAGGCCTCACCGCGCAGCGCATGCGCCTCCATCCGCTTGCCCGACAGCACCGTCACGTTGGGATGGGTCACGTGGGTGCCGCGGTAGAGCGACGGCAGATTGGCGACGAGGCGTGGCTTCGACATCCACGACACGACGAGCACGGTCAACAGCCCATCGTCGACGACGGCGCCCGGGGCGATCTCCATGCCGCTGCCGAAGAAGCGGCCGTTCGCCGCGACGGCCATCGCGACCTCGCCTTCGAACACGCGCTCGCCGTCGATGTCGATGCCGACGAGCGGCGGAGCGTAGTCGCGAATCGCGCGCAGACTGCCGATCAGAAAGGCGGCCGTCGGTCCGAGTGAACGGCCCGCCCGCGCGACGTGCAGGTCGGTCAGTCCCGACAGGCCGAAGCTCGCGACGTTCAGGAAGCGGCGCGTGCGCTCGACACCGCCTTCGCCTTCGAACGTGATCGCGCCGACGTCGACGCGGCGTCGCGCTCCACGTGCGAGCGAGGCCAATGCGCGGGCGGGGTCCCGCGACACGCCGACACTGCGACCGAAGTCGCAGCCCGTTCCCATCGGCAGCCAGCCGAGGGCGATGCGGTCGCCAAAGCCTTCGTCGAGCACGCCGGTCGCGGCTTCCGAAAGGCTGCCGTCCCCCCCGACGACCACGATGCGATCGGCGCCGGCCCGCGCGGCTTCGCGCGCTGCACGGTCACCGCCGCCAGGCCCGTCGGTCTCGACGATCTCGACCTTTCCCACTGCGTCGCGCAGCCGACCCTCGAGCGCGGGCCAGCGCACGCGCGTCCGGCCGCCGTTGCTCTCGGGGTTCACGATGACGACGGTGGGCGAGGCCACGGGCCCCCCAAATCACGCACGCGTGAGAAGCGCGCCGGTCTGATGGTCGGAAGGACGAATCATCTCAAGCATGCGCCGCCTCGCGGCGGCAGCAAGGGGGTGCATCGCCCTGTCACCGTTTCGACCCGTTCGAGGGCAGATCGGCTCGCTCGCTCGAGTGCGCCGACGCCTGGACGCCGAGCATCGCACGATCGCAGGCGGCTTCAGCCGGCCTGCGCGCGCAGCAGGTTCAGCGCCGACCCCGCCTTGAACCACTCGATCTGCTCATCGTTGAGCGTGTGATTCACGGTGATCGTGTCCTCGCTGCCATCGGCGTGATCGAGGGTCACCTGCAGCGGCACGTCGGGCTTCAGGCTCGCGAGGCCGACGATCGAGATCTTGTCGGTCTCCTGCACCTTGTCGTAGTCGGCCGGGTCGTCGAACGTGAGCGGCAGAACGCCCTGCTTCTTCAGGTTCGACTCGTGGATGCGCGCGAAGCTCCGCACGATCACCGCCGCCGCGCCGAGGTGCCGCGGGCTCATCGCCGCGTGCTCGCGACTCGATCCCTCGCCGTAGTTCTCGTCGCCGACGACCACCCAGCGCAGCCCCTCGCTCTTGTAGTGGCGCGCGATCTTCGGGAAGGACACGCCCTTCTCGCCCGAGAGCTGATCGAGCCCCTCGCCCGCATCGCCGGTGAACGCGTTGATCGCGCCGATGAACATGTTGTCGCTGATGTTGTCGAGGTGGCCCCGAAAGCGGAGCCACGGGCCGGCCATCGAGATGTGGTCGGTCGTGCACTTGCCCTGAGCCTTGAGCAGAAGGGGCAGCTTCACGTAGTCCTGGCCGTTCCACTCACTGAACGGCGTGAGCAGCTGCAGCCGCTCGCTGTCGTCCTTCACATCGACGGTCACGCCCGTGCGATCGGCCGGCGGGCCCTCGTAGCCCTCGTAGCTGATGACGAAGCCGTCGGCGGGGATCTCGGGCGCCTCGCCGGGCGGGTCGAGCTTCACATCGGTGCCGGGCACGTTGTCGTGGATCGGATCGAAGTCGAGCGATCCGGCGAGCGCGTACGCCACGACGACCTCGGGGCTCCCGATGAACGAGTACGTCTCGGGGTTGCCGTCGGCGCGCTTCGGGAAGTTGCGGTTGTACGAGTTGATGATCGAGTTGCGGGTGCCCTTCTCGATGTCATCGCGCTTCCACTGGCCGATGCACGGCCCGCAGGCGTTGGCGAGGACCGTCGCGCCGATCGCCTCGAGATCGGCCATCTGGCCGTCGCGCTCGATGGTCTGGTTCACCTGCTCGCTGCCGGGCGTCACCATCAGCGGAATCTTCGGCTCGATGCCCGCCGCCTTGGCCTGGCGTGCGACGTCGGCCGCGCGGCTCATGTCTTCGTACGAGCTGTTCGTGCACGAGCCGATCAGCGCGCTGGTCAGATCCATCGGATAGTCGTTCGACTTCGCGTCCGAGCCCATCATCGAGACGGGGCGCGCGAGATCGGGCGTGTGCGGCCCCACGATGTGCGGCTCGAGCTTCGACAGATCGATCTCGACGAGCACGTCGAAGTACTTGCCGGGATCGGCCGCGATCTCGGGATCCTGCGAGAGCAGCTCGCGATTCGCGTCGGCGACGTCGGCCAGCGCGCTGCGCTCGGTCGCATCGAGGTACGTCCGCATGCGCGCGTCGTAGGGGAAGATCGACGTCGTGGCGCCGAGCTCGGCGCCCATGTTCGTGATCGTGCCCTTGCCGGTGCAGCTGATCGACTCGGCACCCGGGCCGAAGTACTCGACCACCCGGTTGGTGCCGCCCTTCACGGTCAGCTCGTCGAGCACCTTCAGGATCACGTCCTTCGGCGACGACCAGCCGCCGAGCTCGCCGGTCAGCAGCACGCCGACCTTGTTCGGGTAGAGCACCTCCCACGGAAAGCCCGCCATCACGTCGACCGCGTCGGCGCCGCCCACACCACAGGCGAACATGCCGAGGCCGCCGGCGTTCGGCGTGTGCGAGTCGGTGCCGAGCATCATGCCGCCGGGGTAGGCGTACTTCTCGAGCACCACCTGATGGATGATGCCGGCGCCCGGTCCCCAGAAGCCGATGCCGTAGCGCGCCGAGCAGCTGCGCAGGAAGGCGTAGACCTCGGCGTTGCTGTTCCGGGCCTCGGCCAGGTCGACGAGGCTGCCCTTGTAAGCCTGAATCAGATGGTCGCAGTGCACCGTGGTCGGCACCGCCGTCTCATCCTTGCCCGCCTGCATGAACTGGAGCAGCGCCATCTGCGCCGTCGCGTCCTGCATCGCGATGCGATCGGGGCGCAGCAGCAGGTAGCTCTCCCCGGGGTCGAGCTCCTGGCCCTTGGGGTCGTCGAGGTGCCCGAGCAGCACCTTCTCGGCGTAGGTCAGCGGTCGATCGAGGCGCTCGCGTACGATCGCGAGCCGCTCCTTCATGCGGTCGTAGGTCTGGGCAGCGAGCTCGGGGGTGGTTTCGATGGCAGGCATGGCTGTCTCCGGTTCGCGGGGGAGCCCAACCTAGCGCACAGCCGAGCGCCGATCCTGATTGAAGAGCCATTCAACCTTCGACCTTGATTGCGCTCAACGTCCCGGATCAGCAGCATTTTCCAGTCGCAGCGAAGCGCGCGCGTCGACCCGCTCGCGGCGCCCGGGCCGCGTTAGACTCGCGGCATGGAACCCAAGTCCCTGCGTGTGCCCGTCGACTCCGGCCTGACCCTCAACGTGCTCGAATGGAGCGCCGAGGGCACGGCGCTGCTCTTCATCCACGGCTTCTCGAACGAGGCCCACATCTGGGATGACGTCGCCCCGCTGCTCGCCCCCTACTACCGCGTGCTCGCGATGGACCTGAGGGGACACGGCGACAGCGACTGGCACCCCGAGGGCAAGTACGACTACGCCGACATGGTCGGCGACGTGCAATCGATGCTCGATCAGCTCGGGATCGAGCGCGTCGTCATCGTCGCGCACTCGCTGGGGGGCCGGGTGTCGATGCTGCTCGCCGGCGAAGCGGCCGAACGCATCGCCGGTCTGGTGATCGTCGACTCCGCACCCGAGATCGACCGCCGAGGCGCTGTCCGAATCTCGATGGATACGGCCCAGAACGTGACGCCGGTCTTCGATCGCGTGTCGCAGTACGAGACGATGCTGGCGCACGCCTACCCGGCCGCGACGCCCGAAGCGATCCAGCGCATGGCGAAGCATCAGCTGCGGCAGGGCGAGGACGGCCGCTGGCAGCTGAAGATGGATACGAACCTGCGTCGGACCGTCGGTGGCGACGGCGAAGGGCCCGACGCCGAGACGCTCGCGGCGATGGAGGCCGAGCGCGCCGAGGCGATGTGGAAGGGGCTCGAGGCGCTCGAATGTCCCGTGCTCGTCGTGCGCGGTGCAGCGAGCGACATCGTGAGCGCCGACACGGCCGATCGCATGGCGGACGAAGCGACCAGGCGGGGCAAGCTCGCCGTGGTGGCCCAGGCGGGACACTCGGTCATGACCGACAATCCCGAGGGCTTTGCCGAGGCGCTCTCGGCATTCGCCCTGGGCGAGTAACCGCACGCGCCCTGGGCGAGTAACCGCACGCTCCCGCCTCTGCGTACGCCTGCGCGCACGCCTCTACATCCGCCCACGCCCCCGCCCAGGCTCCCGTCTGGACGCCCTGAGGCGGTGTGGAACGGAACGGTGGATCGCGGACTCCCAAATGCCACGCCGCGATGCAGCCGAGTGGACGTTCCGCTTCGCTAGTCTTGCGGCTGCTTGCCGCGTCGTGCCGGCGAATTCAAGCCGCTGCGATGAGCTGCTTCTCAGGACCTCGCCCCCCCTCGAGAGACCGATCACGATGCGTGTCCCTTCCTTCATCTCCCGAATTCGATCGACCCGGTCGAGCACCGTGCGCGCGATCGCTTGCGCGACGATGATCTTCTTCGCCGCCCTCCCGGTGCGTGCCGAAGGCGAGCCCACGGCCAGCGCAGCGCCGACGCCGACCGAAGTCGTCGAGACCTTTCACGGCGCGCTGATGGACATGATGAAGGGCTCGGGCGACCTGAGCTTCGACGAGCGCGTCGAGTATCTCGCGCCGCGCATGGACAACGCGTTCGATCTCGACTTCATGTCGTCGAAGTCGGTCGGCCGCCAGTGGAAGCAGCTCTCCGCCGAGCAGCAGAAAGCGTGGCGCGAGAAGTTCGAGCAGCTCACCGTCAGCAACTACGCCGGGCGCTTCACCGGCTACTCGGGCGAGGCCTTCGAGACCCTCGGCAACGAGCCTGCCGCCCGCGACACCGTGATGGTGCTGACCCGGGTGACCGTGCCCGGGGACGAAGACGTCGACCTGAGCTACCGGCTGCGCCAGACCCGGGACGGCTGGCGCATCATCGACGTCTACCTGAAGGGCACGGTCAGCGAGCTCGCCCTGCGACGCTCGGAGTACTCGTCGACCCTCAAGCGCGACGGCTTCGAGAAGCTGGCGACGGCGATCGACAAGAAGATCTCGGATCTGCGCGAAGACGGGAACGACGGCTGAGCGGGTCGCCGGCGACGGGCTCGCGCCGCCGCTCCCTCAGAGGTCGCCTTCGTCGAAGGTCGGGTCGAGATCGCGGACCGGTTCGCGCTCGGGGGGGCGACGCCCCTCGCGGCGGCTCCAGATCTCGGCCTGCCGGTTCTGGTAGTACCCGCTGCGCAGCGCCGAGTACACGTCGACCGAGCTCTCCTTCAGCGCCTGGATCTCCTCGAAGTGCCGCGCGCGCGTCACCACGCCCGCCGAGCCCCCGAAGAGCAGCAGATCGGTACCGGGCAGCAGGTAGAAGGTGGGGTGGAGCAGGGCGTCGACCCCGATCCCGATCGTGTCGCGCATGTTGGCCGGGCCGAACATCGGCAGCACGAGATAGGTCCCGGCCGGCACACCCGCGAGCGTCAGGGTCTGACCGAAATCCGATTCGTGGTGCTCGAGACCCATGGGCTGGGCCACGTCGAAGATGCCGCCCAGGCCGGCGGTCGAGTTGAGCAGCAGCCGCGAGGTGATCACCCCCGCGTCCCGCCACTCGAGCTGCAGCGCGTCGTTCACCATCACCTGCGGCGAGTTGACGTTGTTGAGGATGCGCACGATCGCCTGACGCGAGAAGTCGGGCAGCGAGAAGCGGTAGAGCCGCGTCACCGGGTCGAGCACGAGGCGGTCGATCGCGTTGTTGAACGAGAGCGTTACGCGATTGACCGGCTCGAAGGGATCGCTGTAGCCCTGGGGCACGGTATCGAGCTCGTCGTCCCAATCGTCCCAGTCGTCTTCCCAGTCGGGCTCGTCCGTCGACATCGCAAGTGTGCCCGGCGTCACACTCGAAGCGGCGTCGACGTCGCCCGCAACGGGGGACGGCGACTCGGACGCCTCCCGCGAATTGGTCGAAACGCCTGCGGCTTCTTCGGCCCACACGGCGGTGCTGAAGCCGCACGCGACCGACACCACGATGAGAAGCAGGGTGAGCCGCACCGGCATCTCACTCTCTCGTCGTCGCCGCGTCGATACGGTCGTGCGGGATGCGTAACCCGGGGTGGGCTGGCATCCGCACGTCCGCCGGACTTTCGGGGCTTGCAGTCTCATGGCAGTGGCAACGGTAGCGGTGAGCCAGGGGGCAAACTGAAAGAATCAGACTCGAAGCCCGAAATCGCCAGTTGAGGACGAGCTCAGCGGGACGAGAGGCCGGGTGTCGGCGCGATCCGCGATCTGTTGCGAATCGGTTCTGATATTCCCCGAGGGGTATCCACCGGTTGAATTGTGATGACGGTCCACTTTTCGCTGGGGTAACCTTCGCCGCGCATGCGGAGCCCCCTCGCTCCCAACGCGCTCCCCCCAACAGATCGATCGCTGACCAGGCGGCTTCGAGGTTCGAGACCAGATGCCCACGCGCAATCACTCGCACGCCGCAGCGATCCCGATCGGAGAGACCCGACCCACCGGTCGTTAGCCGCGCGCAGTGCGTGCTGCGAACGAACGGGGACCGTGTCCCTGGAGGTAGCCCGAGATGGCCGACATTCTGCAAAAGTGCACCGACTACACGCTTCACCGCGAGCTGCGGGCCGCGTCGCTGTACCCGTATTTCCGCACGATCTCCTCGCCCCAGGACCCGGTGGTCACGATCAACGGGCAGAAGGTGATCATGCTCGGCTCGAACAACTATCTCGGGCTGACGAACCACGAAGCCGTCAAGGAGGCTTCGGCCGAAGCGTTGCGGAAATACGGCACCGGCTGTGCCGGCTCGCGTTTCTTAAACGGCACCCTCGACCTGCACGTCGAGCTCGAAGAGCGCCTTTCGCGCTTCATGAACGCCGAAGCCGTGCTGACGTTCTCGACCGGCTACCAGGTGAACCTGGGCGTGCTGTCGTGCCTGCTCGGCCGCCACGACGTCGCCGTGCTCGACAACATGGATCACGCCTCGATCATCGACGGCGTGCGCCTGGGCTTCTGCAAGACCCTGAAGTACCGCCACAACGACATGGCCGACCTCGAGGCCAAGCTCGCCCGCATCGACGACAAGAAGGGCAAGCTGATCGTCGTCGACGGCGTCTTCTCGATGGAAGGCGACATCGCCAACCTGCCCGAGATCACGCGCCTCGCCCGCGACTACGGCGCCCGCGTGTTCGTCGACGACGCGCACGGCGTCGGCGTGTTCGGCACGCACGGTCGCGGCGTCGCAGAGCACTTCGGGCTCGAGGAGAAGGTCGACCTGATCGGCGGCACCTTCTCGAAGTCGCTGGCCACCGTCGGCGGCTTCATCGCAGGCAGCGCCCCGGTGATCGACTACATCCGGCACCACGCCCGCTCGGGGATCTTCTCGGCGGCGATGCCGCCGTCGGCCGCTGCGGCGGTGGTCAAGGCCATCGACATCCTCGAGAACGAGCCCGAGCGGCGAAAGCGGCTCTGGGAGACCACCGACTACATGATGCGCGAGCTGCAGACGCTCGGTTTCGACACCGGTCCGTCTGAGTCGCCGGTGATCCCGATCGCCGTGGGCGACGACATCACGACCTTCGCGATGTCGAAGCGGCTGCTCGAGGAGGGCGTGTTCGTGAACCCGATCGTGACCCCCGCGGTCCCGCCCGGGCAGGCGATGATTCGCACCTCGTACATGGCGACGCACAACCGCGAGCACCTCGACCAGTCGCTCGCCGCCATCAAGAAGGTCGGACGCGAGCTCGACGTCATCTGAGCCCGGGCCGAAGTCAGCCCAAGCCATCGAAGCCGCGCGAACCGCGCCGCCGAAAGGCCCGGCCCGAGTCGGACCTGCCAGGCGCGTCAGTCGCCGAGCGCGCGACGCCCCACGACGTCATCCACGAACTGGCGGGCCGTGCGTCCCGACCGACTGCCGCGCTCGAGCGCCCAGCGCAGCGCGTCGCGCCGCACCTCGTCGTCGAGCGTCGGGAACCCCGCCTGGGCCAGGTAGTGTGAGACGATCTCGAGGTAGGTCGTCTGATCGAAGTTGAAGAAGCCGAGCCGCAGGCCGAATCGATCTGCCAGCGCGAGCTTCTCCTCGAGGGCCTCACCGAGGTGCAGCTCGCCCTCGGCGTCGACCCGGGCCTCGCGGTTCTCGGCCATCGTCTCGGGCACGAGATGGCGGCGGTTGCTCGTCGCGACGATGCAGATGTTGCCCGCCGGTGCCTCGAGGCTGCCCTCGAGCGCGGCCTTCAGCTCGCGGTAGCCCGCTTCTCGCGGACCGAAAGACAGGTCGTCGCAGAAGACGATGAAGCGATAGTCGGCGCCGCCCCGCAGCGCCCGCAGGATCTTCGGCAGGTGGACGAGGTCGCGCCGATCGACCTCGACGACGCGCAGACCGCGATCACCGTACCGCGCCAGCACCCCCCGCACCGACGAAGACTTGCCCGTGCCCCGCTCGCCGTAGAGCAGGACATCGTTGCACGGCAGCCCGGCCAGAAACTGCCGCGTATTGCGGTCGAAGCGTTCGACGGCCGCGTCGACCCCGATCAGGTCGTCGAGATCGAACTTCGCCGGCCGGTCGATCGGCACGAGCCGACCCGCCCCGCGATCTGCCTCCCAGCGAAAGGCGTGATGCGCCGCGAAGAGCTCGGCCGGGGGCGCTGCGCCGAGCCACTCGCCGAGGGCTCGTTCGGCGAGCTCGGCGATCCGCTCGAGGCGGCGGCGAAACGGGGACGCGTCGTCAGACATGCCGGAGGTGGACTCCTTCTTTTTCTCTTGCGTCTCGACTTCTCTCGTTCGATCTCGGGCCGCTGCGGCGTTCATTCAGCCGAGCCCCGTCGCGGCTTCGGGTCACGGCCATCCGCCGGGCGCGCGACCGCGCCGCACCGCGACCGCGATAGACTCCCCCGACCCCGCCCCGGAGGCAACGGCGATCTCGTCCGGCGAAAGCGACGCTGAAGAAAGACACACCGTGGGCCTCTGCCACGCGTGTACACACCGCCTCGTCCACCGCAGCGCGAAGGGCAGCACGTTCCACCGCTGCGCCCGGGCCGACGAAGACGAGCGGTATCCGCGCTACCCGCCGCTCCCGGTCGCCCGATGCACCGGCTTCGAGCCCACGCGAGCCGAACGCGAAGAGCGTGCGTCCGAATCATGACCGGGCTGATCGCGATCGGCTTGATCGCCGCCCTCGTAGCCGGGCTGGTGATCAGCGAGATGAGGGATCTGCGCGGCGGCAGCATCGTCTTCAAGCCCTTGGCCAGCGTGGGTTTTCTCGTCCTGGCCGTGTGGATGGGCGCGCTCGAGCCCGGTCACACGTACGGGCCCCTGATCTTCGCGGGACTCGTGCTGAGCTTCTTCGGCGACGTCTTCCTGCTGGCCGGCGACCAGCCCCGGTTCTTTCTCGCCGGTCTCGGCAGCTTTCTGCTCGGCCACGTCGCCTACGCGGCGGCGTTCCTCGCGCTCGGCATCGCGGGCCGACCCGTCGGCGTTGCGATCGCCGTCCTGGTACCGGTGGCGTTCTGGGTCTGGCGCTGGCTCCGGCCCCATCTCCCGCCGGACATGGTCGGGCCCGTGATCGCGTACGTGGTCGTGATCTCGGTGATGGAGTCGCTCGCGATGGGGGCGAGCTTCGCGGTCGGCTTCGAGCCCGGCTCGGGCGGGATCGCGATCGCGCTGGGGGCGACGCTCTTCTGCGTCTCCGACCTCGCGGTCGCGCGACGCCAGTTCGTCGACCCATCCCCCGCGAGCAGTCTCTGGGGGCTGCCGCTCTACTACGCCGGTCAGGTGGGCCTCGCGCTGTCGGTCGTCGCCGGTCGACCGATCTCGAGCTGAGGCCACCCCCGCGTCGAAGCACCGCGGGCCCAAAGAAACCGCCGCGCGCCACACGAAGCACCGCGGGCCCAAAGAAATCGCGGCGGGCCACACGAAGCGCCGCGGGCCCAAAGAAATCGCGGCGGGCCACACGAAGCGCCGCGGCCCAAGAAAAGCGCCGCGGGCCACACGAAGCGTCGCGGCCCAAGAGAAGAGCCGCGGCCCAAGAAAAGCGTCGCGGGCCACGCCGAGCATCCGCGGCCCTACGACCGAAACCGCTCCTGGCGGCGGTTCAATTCGCCCCAGCGATCGGGGAGAGGTCGACCGAGCGCATCGAAGAAGATGTCGAGAAATCGGTAAGTCAGGCCCCAGACGACCTGCCGCTCGGGCACACCGACCTCGATCCCCGGAAAACGTAAGCGCTCGAGCGGCGGCGTCGCGAAGTGCACGTGGCGGGCCGGATCATGCAGATCGGCCACGGGAAACCACAGCGCCGCGGCGACCTCGCTCGCCTCGAGTACGAGCGGCGGCACCTCGGGCTCGACCTGGTAGACGTGGGCGCTGATCACCAGATCGGTCTGGACCCGGGGATTGCCGAGCACGTCGCCCAAATGGCCCAGATGATCGGCCGTCTCGAGCGAGAGCCCGATCTCCTCGGTGGTCTCGCGCTCTGCCGTCGCCCGGATGTGCTCATCCTGGGGCTCGAGCCGGCCGCCGGGAAACGCCATGTGTCCCGACCATGGATCGCCGGCCCGCCGCGCCCGCTCGATGAAGAGCACCTCGGGGCCGGCGTCGCGCTCACGCAGGATCAGCGCTACGCCCGCCTGGCGCCGACCGGTCGTGTCGATCTCCTCCGAGTCGAAGTCCGCCAGGCGTCTTCGGATGTCATCCATCTCGATCATCGCCCATCGACCATAGCGCGGGGCCCACGACGTCCTGGTGGCGCTGGCGGGCGCGACGGCCGGCGATTCGGACGCAGGGGCACCTCCGCGTGGTTTTCGGCATCTTGAAGGGCCCGCCATGTCCAATGCTCCCGACACACTCCTGCCCGACGTGCGCGCGCTGCTGAAGCTCGCGCGCGAAGACCGTGCGGCGGCCCGCACGCTGCTCGACGACCTCGAGGCCGAGGCGCAGGCCGCGGTCGTGTGCGAGGCACCGATCGCGCAGCGCCGCGCGCTCCTCGATCTCGTCTCGCACCCCGAGCAGATCGTCCCGCTGCTGCCCGAAGCCGAGCTGTGCTTCACCTGCAAGGCGATCGGCGTCGAGGATGCGGCGTGGCTGCTGAGTCACGCGACCGAGCATCAGATCGTGGCCTGTGTCGACCTCGATGCCTTCGAAGACCTGCGGCCGAGCCCGGCCAGGCTCGACTTGTGGTTTGCGAGTCTCGCCGAAGCGGGGTCCGAGACGATCCTGCGCTCCGCCCGCGCGATCGACAGCGAGCTGATCGCGCTCTACGTGAAGCACCACGTGACGGTCGACCTCAAGCCGGCCGGCACCGACGACGACTGGCAGGCACCCGAAGGCGGCCAGACGATCGACGGGCAGTTCTACATCGTCGCGCGCGATGAGAACGACGATCTCGAGCCCCTGCTCGCGATGCTGCGCACGCTCTTCCAGCACGACTACTGGCTGTACTTCCGACTGCTGCAGGCCGCCGAGCACGAGCTGCCCTTCGATCTCGAGGAGTGGTCGCTGCGCTGGCGCACCGGCCGGCTCGAAGATCTCGGCTTCCCCAGCTGGGACGAGTCGATGCGCATCTATGGCTTCCTGCGCAGCGACCGCTTCGGCGACCTGCCGGTCGACGCGTCGGCGCTCGACCTCGAGCGCTGGGCGATGCCGGTCTGGATCACCGACCTGCCCGCGAGCGCGCAGGCGGGCTCGCTGCTGTTCCGCACCGTGGCCGAGCTCGACGTCGACGAGCGGCAGGGCTTCTTCTACGCCTTCATCGCGCTGGCGAACCGCGTCGCCGTGGCCGATCGCCTCGAGCTGAGCGACGCCGAGACCCTGCCCTCGACCATCGAGAAGGCGGCCCGCGTCGCATCGCTCGGTCTCGAAGAGATCGCGCGCATCACGTCGATGCCCGCCGCCGATCTGCTGCGGCGGGTATCGCTCGAGCGACTCTTTCGCGTCGGCGTCAACGTATCCGACGAGAACGAACGCCCGCGCCCGATCGCTGTGGACGACGACGAAACCGACGACAGCGAAGACGGTGCGCCGTCGACCGACGCATGATCCACCGCTGGATGCGCCGCGTCCTCGGGCTGCCGCGGCCCCGGTGTCGAAGCGACGTCGAGTCGATCGCCGTCGAGCTGCCCGATGGCGTCCGACTGGCCACGACACACGTGTGGCCGATCGGCATCGAAGGGCGCGCGCCCACGGTCGTGCTGCGTTCGCCGTACGGCACCTGGATTCGTCCGCCGACGCTCGTCTGGCTCGGCCGACTGCTCGCCGAGTATGGCTTTCACGTCGTGCTGCAGGACGTGCGCGGCCGCTACGCCAGCGAGGGCGAGTTCGAGCCCTTCGTGAACGAGGCCGAAGACGGCGCCGCCACGCTCGACTGGCTCGAAACCCAGAGCTGGAGCGATGGACCGGTCGGCCTCGTCGGTGCGAGCTACCTCGCCCACTGTGCCTGGGCGGCGACGGCGCTGCGCCCGGGTCGCGTCGGCGCCCTCGCGATCGCCATCGGCAGCAGCGATCTCTACCCCCTCTTCTATCCGCACGGCGTGTTCTCGTTCGCCAACGCCGTCGAGTGGGCGGCCGGCGTCGGTCGGCGCGAAGGCGTCGACGCGCGCCAGCTCGACCTCGACCGGGCCTTCGACTTCGAGCCGGTTCGCGAGGCCGACCGCGTCGCGCGCTGCGAGGTCGACTTCTACCGCACCTGGGTCGATCGCCCGAAGCGAGACGACTATTGGGACCGCGTGCAGGCGCCGCTCCCCGAGCGCGCGCCCCCGACGCTCTTGATCGGCGGCTACTGGGATTTCTTCCTCGAGCCCCAGCTCGACGATCACGCAGCGCTCACCGCGCAGGCGGCCGCCGGTCTCGGCGCGGCGCCGCAGCTGCTGCTCGGTCCGTGGTGCCATGGTCCGGTCGCCCATCGCCGCTTCTTTCGTGACGGCCTGCAGCGACGTTCACTCGGTCGCATCGTCGAGCATCTCGACACCCACCTCGCCGAGCGCACGCCCTCGAACGTCGCACCCGCGGTGCGATTCTTCGTCTGCGACCCCGGTGCTCGCGGCGAGTGGCGCGACAGCCCGACCTGGCCACCCGCCGACGCTCACACCGCCGCACTCCATCTCGATGCGAGCACCGACCGGGCACGCCTCGTGTCCGCGCCCGCCACTGCCGCGGGACGCGTCGAGATCGAGTACGACCCGAGCGACCCGACCCCCACGATCGGCGGCGCGCTCTTCGGCTGGAAGGCCGGTTCGAAGGATCAGGGGCGACTCGCCCTGCGCGATGACGTCGCGGTGCTCGAGAGCGCGCCCCTTGCGCGCGATGTCGTCCTGGCTGGCCCCGTCGTCGCGCGACTCTTCGTTGGCGCCGATCAAGCGCCGGCCGACTTTGCGGTGCACCTGATCGACGCCGCGCCGCGGGGCTCGCTCCTCGAAGTTGGCGATGGCCTCGCGCGGCTCGACGACGTCGCGACACCGAAGGACGAGCCACAGAAGGACGAGCCACATGAGCTCGTCGTCTCGCTCGGGCACCGCACGTGGCGGTTTCGCGCGGGCCACCGCGTGCGCATTCACGTCGCGCCCGCCCACTGCCCGCGGTTCGCGCGCGCCCGGCCGCCGACGCTCGACGACGACGAGCCGGTCGTCTCGAAGCAATGGGTGGTCACGTCTGCGCAACGACCCAGTCGGGTCGAGCTGACGTTGACCGCGGGCAGTCAGCTCGAGCTGCAGCCCGACTGACTCTGGGCGCCGAGGTGCACGACCGCGGCGCCTGCGTCGACTCGTTCGATGTCAGGCAAGCTGGGCGCTCGCCCCGCACGATTCGAGCGCCGGAGCCAGCCCCGAAATGAAGAAGGGCCCGCCAGCGATGCTGGCGAGCCCTTCATTCATTCTTGCGTTCTCACATTCTCTCGGACGTTCTGCGGACGCTCGACGAGCGCCGCGTGCCGGCAGATTCGACCTAGAGGTCGACGGCCTTCAGCGTCTTGCGCTTGTTGCCGACGGCGCGCGCTTCGGCGTCCTTGATCAGCTCGCGAACCGCCTTGTCGAGCGCTTCGTAGAAGTCACCGCCGACGTTGCACTTCTTGACGGCACCCTTGGTGCGCGACTTCGAGATGATGAGCTCGACGGGCTTGCCGCGGCGTGCGGCCTTCTTCTTCTTGCGGGCTGCCATGTTCCCTCCCTTGAACGAAGACCTGCGTGCCCTGCGTTCGTCGCAGTGACCGAGGTCGTCGTATCCCCCAAAAGACGAATTCGTTTGAATCCACCGAGATGCCTTCTGCACCCCGATTCGCGCCGATATTAAGGGTTCTGCGGGGGTCGTCAATCGGAAAACGCATCGAGAGGGCGTGAAAGTGCCGAATTCGGCCGTTCCCCAAGACCCCCGGATTCGGGGGGCTAGCGGGCCTCGCGCGGCCGATCTCGAATTCAGCGTTCGCGAACGTCTGCGCCGTCGACGCTCGGAGGGTGTCGAGATCGGCCGCGAGAAGCCGCGAGGCGGTCGATTTCGGCCATCTCGACATTCGTGCTCTACTGCGGGGATTCGGTGCAAGCTCGTATCAGCAAAACGCTTTTTTGATCGGCGCCGCCCGTGTCCCGATTCGGTGCCGGCGATCACGTTGCTAGCCTTGGCTGCATGGAACCCATCGACGAGCACTTCACCACCGATGCGCTCGGCGGCGTCGAGCTGCATCTTCGTGCCTGGGGCGACCCGGCGTCTCCGCCGATGGTGTTGCTGCATGGGGGCGGTGCAAACGCACACTGGTGGGATCATCTCGCGCCCCGTTTCGCCGATCGATTCCGCGTCTGGGCCCTCGACTTTCGTGGCCACGGCGACTCGGAACATCCCGAGGAGCACGAAGCGGGGGCGTTTCAGGACGATCTCGAGGCCCTGCTCGACTGGATCGGTGCGCGGGACGTCGTTCTGGTCGGTCACTCGATGGGAGCGCACGTCACCCTCGACCACGTCTCGCGGCACCCCGAGACGCGCGCAGCGGTGCTGATCGACCCCGCGCGCGGCGGCCGGCCTCGTTCGAAGCGAAGGGCTCATCTGGCGCTGCGACTCAAGCGCTCGTATCGCTCGCGAGAAGAGGCGATCGACCGCTTCCGGTTCCTGCCCCCGAGCGACCACTGCAGCGAGGCGCTCCGCGTGGCCATCGCGACCGCCTCGGTGCGCGAAGAGGAAGACGGGCGCTACGGCTACAAGTTCGACCCGGCCTGGTTCGCCCTGCCCCCGCGCGATCGACCCGACCCCGCCCAGATCGCCTGCCCGACCCTCGTGGTGCGCGGCGGGGAGAGCGGGATCCTGTCACGCGAAGGCGCCGAGAAGCTCGTCGAAGAGATCCCCGGCGCCCGGCTCTGCGAGATCGCGGGCGCGGGCCACCACGTGCTGCTCGACACCCCCGAGGCGCTCGCGGCGGCCATCGACGACTTCGTCGACGCGCTGCCCCGGCGCAGCGATCCCGCGTAGGCGCCGCGCGCTCGCAGGGGGGGGGCGTTCCACGCGCCGCACCCGGCTTCGCAACGGCGTCGAGCCCTGATAGGGTGACCTGGCGAAGCGCGGCGACCGGAAGACGCGAGAGGTCACCCGGCCACATGGCGACCGTCCAGCCACCCGGCGTCCGGCACGCGGCGCAAGGAGAGCCCCCATGACCGACCTCCTCCAGTGCACGATCAGTGATCTTCTCGACCGCTTGGACCGCGGTGCGCTCTCGGCCGCAGAGCTCGCGCGCGCGACCCTCGAGCGCATCGATGCCACGCACGACACGCTCAATGCCTTCGTCTCGCTCCGCGACCCCGACGCCGTGATCGCAGACGCGGAGGCCTCCGACGAACGAAGGCGGCGCGGAGAGGGCGGGCTGCTCGAGGGGCTGCCGCTGGGCGTGAAGGATCTCGAAGACGTCGCCGGGATGGTGACGACGCACGGCTCGGTGCCGTTCAAGGATCACAGGGCCGAACGCGACTCGGTTCAGGTCGAACGGTTGCGGGCCGCGGGCGCGATCGTCGTCGGCAAGACGAATACGCCCGAGTTCGGCTACACGGCGATCACGAAGAACGTGCTCTTCGGCGAGACCCGCAATCCATGGGATCTCGAGCGCACACCCGGCGGCTCGAGCGGCGGGGCATCGGCCGCCATCGCCGGTGGCGTCGTGCCGCTCGCGACCGCGAGCGACGGCGGCGGCTCGGTGCGCATCCCGGCCTCACTCACCGGCTGCTTCGGCTTGAAGGGCAGCCTCGGGCGGGTTCCGCACGGCCCGAAACCGCTCTGGATCATGGACGATACGTCGGTCGATGGCCCACTCACGCGATGCGTGCGCGACGCCGCGCTTCACCTCGATGCCGTCGTCGGCGCGCATCCAGACGATCCCGCATCGCTGCCTCATCCTGGCCTGCTCTACCGCGACACCATCGAAGAGCCGTTCGATCGTCCACTGCGCTTCGCCTTCTCGGCCGATCTCGGCTTCGCCGTCGTGCAGAGCGACTTCGCCAAGTGCGTCCGCGAGGCAGCCCGGGTCTTCGAAACCAACGGGCACGTCGTCGAAGAGATCGAAGGCGGTCCGCCCGAGCCCGGGCCCGATTGGCTCTTCTCGGGCGCGTGGGAGATGCTCGCCGAGCTCGAGCCGATGCTGCCCGAGCACGAAGCCGACTTCGGTCGCAGCTTCATCGAGGGCGTGAAGCGAGGCGCTGCGATGAACGCGGAGCGTTGGGGCCACATGCGTCGACGACGGGCCGACCTGAATGAGTGGTGCCGCGATCTGTTCGACACGTTCGACTTCTTGCTGACGCCCACCGTGCCGTACGACGCGCCGCCCGCCCGCGGCCCATTCGCCGCCGAGATCGAGGGGCGACGGCAGCCGGCCGCCAACATCGGCAGTTTCACGATGCCCTTCAATCTGTCGTGGCATCCCGCCGCGACGGTGCGGGCCGGGCTCTCGAACGCCGGCCTGCCGGTCGGGCTGCAGATTGTCGGCCCCCGGCACCGCGACGACCTCGTGCTTCGTGCGGCCCGGATCTTCGAGCGCGAGACCAACTGCTTTGCCGACTGGCCCGACAGCGCAGCCGTAGGCGGCAGGTCTACCCCCTAACTCCTTGGATCCACTACGAAGCCTGCTCGACGGCGGTCTCGGCCCCTCTGCCCCTCGGGTTGGCACCCACAATTCTGCCGGAATAAAGAACGTGTAGCGGTTCGGAAACGTGAGAAAAATCACGCTTTTTTCGGTGGCAACACCAGAATACGTAGTAGGATCGGGGTGTGGGAGAAACCCGACCTCCGGCGGCTCGCCGGGAAATTTCGGGAGACTTCGACGACCGGGACCGAACTCGAGGCCACGAGAGCAAGACTTGAATCGACGGGCTTGATTTCAGTCGACACACGCACACGAAGCTGAATCACCGGGAAGCTGACATGAACAAGATGAACCTCCGATTCGCGCACGTCCTCGCCGCCGCCATGGTCGTGCTCTTCGCCGTCCCGGCCTTCGCCGGCACGATGTACTACGGCGAGCTGCTGACGTCCGACCAGAGCCTCCTCTTCCCCGGCGACATGCGGGCGACGATGGAAGCCGGCTACATCGGCGACGACCCCATGGACCTCTACCTGAACGGTGACATCTACCAGGGGCAGGGTCTGGGCGACGGCTACCTGAGTGGCCGCCGCGACTACGTCGTCTACACGCACAGCTTCACGCCGTCGATGTCGGTGCTCTCGGTCACGAGCGCGCACCTGTACGTCGGCATCCGCGACGATCAGTTCTTCGACGGCAAGGAGAAGGTGAGCCTCGCCCTGAACGACGAGTTCTGGCAGCGCGGCAGCGCCTGGTTCTCGCTCTTCGAGGGCGACGTCACCGCGTTCTTCCACAACGCCGGCGACGAGCTTCAGGTCGCCGTGGTCAGCCGCAAGGGTGACTCGGTCGTCGACTTCTCGTTCGCGAAGTGGGAGTACGAGACCGACGGTGGCCCCTCGGCGGGCGGTGCCCAGCCGGTGCCGGAGCCCACGGGCCTCGCTCTCTTCTGCGTCGGCGCCGTCGTGCTCCGCCGCGCGGCACGCAGCAGGGCCTGATCCGGCTGACTCACCTCAGCGATCCGAACCCAGCCGCCGGATGCCTCGTGCATCCGGCGGCTTTCGTTTGGGGCCCCCAAGAGCGCCGGAACGCTCCGATTGCGAGCCCCCGGCTTCGCGTGCATCATCGAGCCGTGAACGCGCGGATGCTTGCCCGTTGATCACGATCGTGATGTCGAGGGTGATCGAGGCCGACCCGGAGCGGGTCTGGCAGGCCCTGACCGATGCCGCGCAGATCGTTGCGTGGGACGCGCGCATGCTCGCGCCGGTCGACGAGAGCGACGACTACCCGTTCTCGGGCGGGGTGCGCTGGCGCTACCAGCTCGGATCCGTGCAGGTCGTGATGCACGACCGGCCCCTCGAGGTCGTGCCCGGTCTACGACTCAAGCGCAAGATCAAGCTCGGCTCACTGCGCTACGACCAGACGTTCAGCCTCACGCCCATCGACCAGCGACCCGATCAGACGAACCTCGCGGTCAAGCTGGTCACGCCGAACTGGATCCCGCTCGTCGGCGACTCGGTCGACCGCTTCTCGGCCCGCGAGCTCGCGACCCAGCACGTCGACGACACGCTCAGGCAGGTGCAGTCCTTCTTCGACTCGGGCGGAGGCGCCTCGGCGCGCACCTGACGAGGGCGCGTCGATCGATACTTGCTCGTCCTCGTCTCGCTCGAAGCGCACGTTCCAGAGCTCGGTGTCGGGGTAGAAGTTCTTCCAGGCAAACCAGAACGCGCTCGTGAACTCGACGTCATCGGGCGCTTCGAAGCTGAACGTGCCCGCGCGCCGGTTCCACTGCACGCGTATCCGGCGACCTTCGAACTCATCGACGATGCGCCCGCCGCGGCGCTCGATGACCGTCGCGAGTTACGCGCGCGTGCGGCCGCCGACGCGCGCGCCCAGGACCAGCTCTTTCGGGTGGATCCGGTCATCGGTGTGATCGAGTGGGAACGGCACGCCGTCGGATACCCAGTAGCTCGAGTAGGGGCTGTATCGGTAGTCGATCCGCCGAGGCTCGGGGGGTCTGAGCACGCGCGTATCGGGGTGCCGGGCCCGCCACGCGCGCAGCGTCTCGACCCGCACGGGCACTGCCTCGAGCACGTCACCCGCACGGGGGCCAGTGATCGTGCGACCGTCGAAGTGGGCCGAGAGCGATTCGTCGCGCCGGTCGTAGAGCAGGAAGTTACAGCGGTAGATCAAGCCGCTGACGCCGAATCGGCCGGCCCGCGGGTCTTCGCCGGCGGTCATCCGACCGGCCCGATACGCCCGAGCGACGTCGACGAGCGGGTCGTAGGCGACGGCAATGCGCTCGTCGCCGAACCGATCGTTCACGATCTGATGGTGCTCGATGAGGTGGATCGGGTATGCGCGGGCGTCGCCGTCGATCTCGACACCGACGACGGCGTGCTCGTCTCGGACCCACCGAGCCGCCTCTTGTGGAGACACGAAGCGCGGCGAGTCGACGCTCGCGATGCCGTCCCGATCGGGTCCGCCGGCGAGGATCGCGTCGCGGTCGACGGACAGACCCTGGGCGGGAAAGCCGCCCGGCAGCGCTTTGGTCTCGAGCGGAGTCACCGCCTCGGGTGCCTGCTCGTCGGAGCGAGCCGGCACGCCGAGGGCCAGTGAAGCGTGCGCGACGACAAAGGCGAAGGCCAAGCCGTGAACGAACGACGTGCGCGTCGGAAGGCCAGCGCGTCGCCGGCGACCCGATCGATCCCGCGTGGCCGAGCGGCTGGCTACAGCAGCTCCTCGGCGAGCAGCTCGTAGGCCTTCTTGCCGCCGCCGCCGATCAGCATCGTACCGACGTGGTTCTTCGCGCCCGCTTCCTTCCAGGCACCCAGCTGATCGCGAATCCGATCGGGGGGACCGACCAGGGCGACGCGATCGACGTACTCGTCGGGCACGGCAGCGACCGCCTCGGCCTTCTTCCCGTCCAGGTAGAGATCCTGGATCGTCTTCGCAGCCTCTTCGAAGCCGAGCCGCTGGGTGTAGTCGTTGTAGAAGTTCTTGTCGCGTGCGCCCATGCCGCCGACGTAGAGCGCCAGCTGGTTCTTGACCGGGATGCGGCACTTCTCGAGGTCGTCGCCCATGATGCACGTCACGAACGGCGCGATCGTGAAGTCGTCGAGCGACTTGCCGCCGCCGGCCTTGTCGAAGCCCTTCTGCAGGTGCTCCTCGAACACGTCGAAGCGCGTCGGATCCATCCACACCGGGAAGACGCCGTCCGCCACCTCACCGGCGCAGCGCATGCCGTTCGGCGAGATCGACGCGGTGTAGATCTTCATCGCCGGGTCGCCGTGCAGGATGCTCTTGAGCGGCTTACCGAGGCCGGTCGTGCCCGGCCCGGTGTTGGGCATCTGGTAGATCTCGCCCTCGAAGCTCACGGGCTCCTTGCGCTCGAGGATCTTGCGGATGATCTGGATGTACTCGCGCGTCCGCGTGAGGGGCTTGCCGTAGGGCACCCCGTGCCAGCCTTCGACGACCTGCGGGCCCGAAGGGCCGAGGCCCAGAATGAAGCGACCGCCCGAGAGCGCGTAGAGCGTCATCGCGGTCATCGCCGTGTTGGCGGGCGAGCGCGCCGGCATCTGCATGATCGCCGTGCCCACGTTGATCTTCTCGGTCTGCGCCAGGATCCAAGCTGCGGGCGAGACGGCGTCCGAGCCGTAGGCCTCGGCGGTGAAACACGAGTCGTAGCCGAGGCTTTCGGCGTGCCGGATGCCGTCGATGTTGATGTTCATGGTGGCCGGCGAATAGCCGGAGAGGATGCCGAGCTTCATGGCAGGGGGTCCTTCCTGAGGATGTGAGTCGGGCGCTTCAGTATAGGGAGCTATTCGGCCGCCGGCGCCGCGTCGAGCGGCAGATCGAGCACGAAGGTCGCGCCCTCGCCGGGCTCCGAGTGCACCAGGAAGCGCCCGCCGTGGCGCTCCACGATGCCGTGGGAGAGCGAGAGCCCCAGGCCCGTGCCCTTGCCCACCTCCTTGGTGGTGAAAAATGGATCGAAGATGCGGCTTTGGACATGCATCGGGATCCCTGGCCCGTCGTCGGCGAACTCGAGCCGCACGCCGAGGTCGCTGCGCTCGCTCGAGATGCGGATCGTGCCGCCCGTGTCGTCGAGCGCGTCACAGGCATTCATGAGCAGATTGAGGAACACCTGGTTGAGCTGCCCCGGATAGCAGCGCACCTCGGGGATGTCGCCGTAGTGCCGGTCGATCTTGATCTTGTTCTTGAGCCGCGGCTCCATCAGCGCGAGCGTCCGGTCGATCTCCTCGTGCAGATCGGCCATCTGGCTCTCGGCCTGATCCATGCGCGAGAACGTACGCAGATCCTGCACGATCTTCTTCACGCGCTCGGTGCCTTCGCGGCTGCGCGTCAGCAGCTTGGTGATCGCCTCGCGCACCCGCTCGGTGTCGGCCCCCGACGCCTGCGCCGTCGCGAGCTTCTCGATGAACTCGTCGAGCAGCTGCAGATTGGCGTGCACGAACCCGATCGGGTTGTTCAGCTCGTGGGCGACGCCGGCGACGAGCTGACCGAGCGAGCTCATCTTCTCGCTCTGCATCAGCTGCGTCTGCGTCTCGCGCAGCTCCTGGGTGCGCTCCTCGACGCGGGCCTCGAGCGATTCGTTCAGCTTGGCGATCTCGTCGAACGCCTTGGCGTTCTCGATGGCGATCGAGCTCTGATTCGCGAGCGTGCGCAGGAGCTGTCGATCGTCGGGCGTCAGACGCTCGCCCGAGAGCTTCCGCCCCACGACGATCACCCCCAGCAGATCGACACCGAAGAGGATGGGCACGAGCAGCTCGACCTCGAGCGTGTCGTACACGTCCCAGCACTCTTCGCGGGCCTCGGCGTCGGGCTCGTCGTCGAAATCGGCGCGCATCAGCTCTTCGCGCCGCATCCACAGGTGCTTCCAGATCGGATGCTCGCTCGGGATCTCGGCCTGGACGTCCTGCTCGTCCCAATCGCCGCGCCACGCGGCCGGCCGCAGCACCTTGTCGTTCTCGTCGAAGAGCAGGACCATCGCGCGTTCGACGCCCATGGTGTCGGTCACGGCGACGAGAATGCGATCGCCGATCTCACCCAGCGACAGCATCGACACCATCGCCTCCGAGATCTCTCGCACGGCCTGGCGATAGCGCGCGCGGTCGCGATCGAAGAGGCGATCGACCAGCCCCTGCAGTCGTTCGCGCAGCGGATTGAAGGCGAGGATCGCGAGAAAGAGCAGGATCACCTGCACGCTGCGCACGTTCACGCCGTAGGTCTGGATCAGCTCGTCGGCGAAGGTGATCGAGAACGCGAACAAACCGGTGATGGTGAAGGTCGCGGCGCCGTAGGCGGCCGACGAGCGCGCGACGATGCGAAAGTCGAAGAGCTGCTTGCGCAGCATCCCGTAGCCCACCGCGAGCGGGAAGAAGCCCACCCAGAGCATGGCCATGTACCAGGGGATCGGCGTCTGCAGCACGTAGACCATGCCGATCATCAGCAGCATCGGCACGAAGCTCACGACGCCCGCGAGCAACATGAGGTCGACGCGCTCGCCGATCCCCGCGTCGTGTGCGCGCCGCCGCTGCGCCGCGAGCACCGCCACCGAGGCCAGCGCGACGCCGACGCCGTAGAAGCCCGCGATCGATGCCATCAGTCGAGCGTCGATGGTGCCCGCGCGCACGCCGACCACGCCCAGAAAGATCGCGAATGCGAGCAGATAGGGCACCGCGCGCGTGCGTCGATAGCGGACGATCCAGGGCGGCTCGATCGGATAGGTCGTGAACAGGTGGAACGTCGTCGCACCGATGAAGGGCAGGTTCGCGAGCACGCGCGAGAACGACCACGGCACCTCGTCGGCGCGAATCGTCGTCGAGATCAGCACCGTCATCGTCGAGCAGAAGAGCAGGAGCGCCCACGCCTCGGCCGTCCCCGGTTTGCTCCACCACACCGCGAGACCGACCGTCACGTAGAGCGACGCGACGATCAGCAGCGCGAAGTGCAGCAGCAGATCGCCGGGCCGCTCGTTTGCGCCCGGTGGCTGGGGCGAGAGCGCGGCCTTGACGACCCGGCCATCCTGCTTCTCGACCTCGTAGACGTTCACGCGCCCCGGGAAGAGCGCGCCCCGCCCTTCATCCATCATCCGCACGACCGGCTCACCGTCGATCGAGATCCACTCGTCGCCGGGCTCGATGCCCGCTTCGCGTGCGTCGGGTCCGACGGCGTGGATCAAGGCCACGCCGGCCACGAAGGCGCTGCTGAAGGGGAGCGAGGGCGTATCGGCGCGAGGGATCAGCGCGAAGGCCGACATGGCCACCGCTGAGATCGCCCACAGCGCAGCCAGCGTGCCGGTCAGACGCCGGACTCGAAGGGTGGAAACCGGATCCATGAACGGGTCCCGAGCGCCGTCGGTTCAACCCGGTGCCGACGGCGTCCCAACGTTTGCGCTTTGCCCCAGAGCGGCGAAGGATCGCACAGATCGTCGCTCGATGAGCGAGCGCCCGCGGGCTCATCGGGCGGTCTCGACGCGCTGCGGCGACATGAAAGAGGCGGCGGCCGCGGGCACGCAGCCGCAGATCAGCTCGGCGCGACGAGGGTGCCGCGAGCACGCAAACGCAGATCAGCTCGGCGCGAAGAGGGTGCCGCGGGCACGCAGACGCAGATCAGCTCGGCGCGAAGAGGGTGCCGCGGCCGCGCACGGAGATGGCGCCGCCGTCGGGCGAGATCAGTCCTGGGGCGGGGTCACCGGCGCCGGCGGCTGTTCGCCGGGGGTGGGGGCGCGGTAGTTGTAGCCCCGGCCATTGAGCACCACGATCTCGGGGTCGCCCCCGTGCTCGGCGGCGCGTGCGCGCGCCTCGGCCTGCAGGCGCGCCTGCAGCTCGGCCACGACGCGGCGGTGGGCCATCTCGACGGCGACCGGATCGTTCGCGCCGGGTTGGCAGGTGGGCCCCGCGTCTTCGACGACGGGACGTCCTTCGCGCTCGAGGTGATCGGCGAAGCCCTCGAAGCTCGCATCGGGCGCGGGCGGGCTCGACTCGGCCGGAGCCTCGTCGGCGCGCGCCGCCGTCACCCCGCCCACCGCAAGCACGAGCGCGCAGGCCAGCGCAGCAAAGCCCAGGCCTCGACCGATCGTTGTCCGCACGCTGCTCATCCGTCACTCCCCTGGCCACACACCCGGCCACTCCCTTCATCGGCCGAGTCGCGCCGCGCCTTGAATCGGCTGCCATGCTGCGCATCGGCTGCCGGCGGGCTGCCGGTCGCGATGAGGTGAGACGAGGCGAGGCGACGCGAGACGCATGCGACACTGGGGCCGAGCGTGCGCTCGGGCGGGGGGCGACGCCTCAGATGCCGAGGCCGCCCTGCTGCTCGTCGGGCACGTGAAGACCGCACTCCTTGGTCTCCTCGCTCTCCCACCACCAGCGTCCAGCGCGCGGATCGTCACCGGGCGCGATCGCGCGCGAGCAAGGCGCGCAGCCCACCGACGGGTAGCCCTCGGCATGCAGACGGTTGGTCGGCACCTTGTGCTCGCCGACGTAGTCCATCACCTGCTCGTGGGTCCAGTCGGCGATCGGATTGATCTTGACCAGACCGCCGTTGCCGACGTCGAGCTCGACCTTCGGCGTGTCGCGGCGCGTGACGTTCTGATCGCGACGCAGGCCCGTGACGTACGCGTCGAAGTGGGCCAGGTGGCGGCGCAACGGCTCGACCTTGCGAATGCGGCAGCAGAGCTTGCGATTCTCGAGCGACTCGTAGAAGTGGTTCATCCCCTTCTCGCGGACCATGTCCTGCACGGCCTCGGCGTCGGGGAAGATCACCTCGATGTCCTTGTCGTAACGGTCGCGCACCCGATCGATCAGATCGAAGGTCGCTTGATGGAGTCGGCCCGTGTCGAGAACGAAGACGCGCGTCGAGGGATCGATCTCGTGCATCATGTCCAGCAGCACCATCCCTTCGGGCGCGCCGAAAGAAGCGCTCAGGGTGAGCCGCGGATGATATTTTCCGATCGCCCAGGTCAAGATTTCTTCGGGACTCGACGCCTCCATTGCCTCGGCATCGAAGGAATGCAAGTCACTGATTTGACTGGATTCTCGTGACACGTCCGTGAGCACCGGGGTTGGCCCGGTCGTGTGTTCGGCGGCTGTCATGGCGCGCTCCAGGGGATTCTGGGGAGGGTGACCCGGAAATTCCTGATTACCAGGCTGCGGAGTTCGATGCAAGAAACCCCGCCGAGGGATCATGAATCTCGACAAAGGTCGCGTCGCGGGCGCTCAGAGCCAGTCGGCGGTGCCCACCGTCTCGAGGCACGCGATCTGATCCAGCCCGGGCGCCCGCGCGGCCAGCTCGTCGATGCGAACCCCGAGACCGGGATGACGTGCCTCCGGCGCGACCTCGGCCAGGGGCACGAGCACGAACGCCCGCTCGTGCAGCCTCGGGTGGGGCAACTCGAGCCCCGGCTCTTCGATGCTGAGGTCGCCGGCGAGGAGCAGATCGAGATCGATCGTGCGCGGCCCCCAGCGCACCGCGGCGGCGCTGCGATCGCGGCCCAGGCCGCGCTCGATCTCGAGGAGGCGTCCGAGGAGCGCGCGGGGCGGCCACTCGGTCTCGATGAGCAGCGCCGCATTCAAGTAGGGCCCCTGGTCCCCCGGGCCGACCGGCGCGGTCTCGTACACGCGCGACGCTCGGAGCACCCGCATGCGCGCGGCGCCGTCGAGCGCCTCGCGCGCGGCGCGCAGCATCGCGAGGCGATCGCCGAGGTTCGACCCGAGCCCGATGCAGGCCTTCATTCCTTCCTTCTCTCAATGGCGGCGCGCGTGCGTCGGCCGATGCACGCAACCCACTCTAGCCCGGCCCGCCAGCGCGCCGGAACGCGGCACCCCAAGGCCGCGAGCCGCCACGGCTACACTCGAACGCCATGTCGACCCCCGACCCCAGCCCTCGGTGGCCCGAACCGCTGCTGCCCGACCTCGTGACGGCCATTCCCGGCCCTCGTTCAGAGGCGCTTGCGCAGCGGCTCGCTGCCGTCGAGAGCCGCAACGTCACGCATCTCGGTCCGCCGGCGCCGATCTTCTGGCAGCGCGCGTCGGGCGTGAACGTGTGGGATGTCGACGGCAACCGCTTCCTCGACCTGGGCGGCGCGTTCGGCGTCTCGAACGTCGGGCACGCCCACCCGGCCGTCGTCGAAGCGATCACGCGCCAGTCGGCCGAGCTGCTGCACGGCATGGGCGACGTCCATCCGTCCGCCGTCAAGGTCGAGCTGCTCGAAGCGCTGTGCGCTCGCTATCCCGGCGGCGAGTCGGCGCGCGGCGTGCTGTCGTCCTCGGGGAGCGACGCGGTCGAAACGGCGCTCAAGACCGCCGCGCTCTCGACCGGTCGCGTCGGCGTACTCGCATTCGAAGGCGGCTATCACGGCCTCGCCCTCGGCGCACTCGATGCGACGCACCGGGACGACTTTCGCGCGCCGTTCCGCGCGCGCCTGCCACATGAGACGGTCTTCGCCCGCTTCGGCGACGCCGAAGACGCCCGAATCAAGCTCGATGCGCACCGCGAGATCGGCGCCGTGCTGGTCGAGCCGGTGCAGGGCCGCGGCGGCGAGCGCGTCCCGCCGGACGGCTTTCTTCGCACGCTCCGCACGATGTGCGACGACCGCGGCCTGCTATTGATCGCCGACGAGATCTACACCGGCTTCGGTCGCACCGGCACGTGGTTTGGCTGCGATCACGAGGGCGTCGTGCCCGACCTGCTCTGCGTCGGCAAGGGCCTCGCCTCGGGTATGCCGATCTCGGCCTGCCTCGGGCGCGCTCGCGTCATGGAAGCCTGGCCCGCGTCGACCGGCGAAGCGCTGCACACGCAGACGTTCCTCGGCCACCCGGCGAGCTGCGCAGCAGCGCTCGCCTCGATGCAAGTGATCCAAGCGTCGGGGCTCGTCGAGCACGCTGCCCGCGTCGGCACCGCGACGCTCGCCCAGCTCGGTGCGCGCCTCGCGGGCGACGATGGCGTGCACGAGGTGCGCGGACGCGGATTGATGATCGGCATCGAATGCAGCGCGCCCGAGCTCGCCCTCGACGTCTGCCAGCGCGCCCTCGAGCAGGGTTTGATCCTGCTGCCTTCGGGCGAGGGCGGGCGCGTGCTCTCGCTCACGCCCCCACTCTGCATCACCGAGCCGGCGCTCGACTTCGCCGTCGACGTGCTCGCGCGACTCATTCGCAGCGCCTCGAAGGGATCGGCATGAGCACGCGCGAAGCGATCGAACGCGAGCTGCTCACCTGGATGAGCGAGCCCGAGTGGCGAGCCGACGATCCGCGCTTCGAGACGCTGTCGCTCGACCTGTTCGCGTTTCAGTACGAAGCCAACGCGCCGTATGGCCGCTTCTGCGAGGCCCGTGGCGCGACGCCGGGCAGCGTCACATCGTGGCGCGACGTGCCCGCGGTGCCAACGGGCGCGTTCAAGGAGCTCGAGCTGCGTTGCTTTCCGAGCGACGCCACGCGCCACGTGTTTCGCACGAGCGGAACGAGCGCGGCGGCCGGCGCACGCCGGGGCACCCTGCTGCTCGACACGCTCGCGCTCTACGAGGCCTCGCTCGCACCGACGCTCGCGCAGCTGCTCTTCCCCGACCTGGGGCGCAACCCGCGCGAGCGGATGACGCTGCGCGTGCTCGCGCCCTCGCCAGACGAGCTCGACGACTCGTCGCTCTCTCACATGTTCGGCTGCCTGATCGACGACGTCGGCGACGCACACAGCGGCTTCGACGTGACGGACGGTGAGCTCGACGTCGACGGGTTGATCGCCGCCCTCGCTCGCGCGGGCGATGCGCAGAAGCCGGTCGCCCTCTGCGGCACCGCCTTCGGGTTCGTGCATGCGCTCGATGCGTGCGCCGAACGCGGTCATCGATTCGCATGCGCACCCGGCTCGCGCATCATGGAGACCGGCGGCTTCAAGGGCCGCTCGCGCGAGATCTCACGCGACACGTTCTACTCCGCACTGCACGAGACGTTCGGCATCGCCCCCACGCAGATCGTCAACCAGTACGGCATGACCGAGCTCGGCAGCCAGTTCTACGACTCTGTGCTGGTCGACGACGTCGGCCGCCGCCGCAAGCTCGGGCCACCGTGGGCGCGCGTGCGCCTCGTCGACCCCGAGACCGGCCGCGACGTCGAAGGCGACGCCCCCGGGCTCGTCGTCATTCACGATCTGGCCAATACGGGCAGCGTCGCGGCGATCCAGACCGCCGACCTCGGGCGCTGGATCGATGCGGAGACCGATGATGGGCGCTTCGGGCGTGGCTTCGAGGTGCTCGGCCGAGAGCCCGGCGCCGAAGCACGGGGCTGCTCGATCGCCGCCGACCTGATGCTCGACGCCGCGCCGAGCGAGGCGCCCCGCCTTGGGTGAGCGCACGATGCGACGAGCTGCAGGGACGAACTCGCATGGGTGAGCGCACGATGCGACGAGCTGCAGGGACGAACTCGCATGGCTGAGCGCACGATGCGACGAGCTGCAGGGACGAACTCGCATGGCTGAGCGCACGATGCGACGAGCTGCAGAGACGAACCCGCATGGGTGATCTCACGATCGAGTGGCCCGACGCGGGCGTCGACCGCGTGCACGAAGCGACCGGCCGGCTCGCCGAAGCACGCACTGCGCTGCTCGCCCGCCCGCTCGAAGACGTGGTCGGGATCGTCGGGCAGGTGCTCGAACGATTTCGCAGCGCGGCGCATCACGAGGGGGCCCGGCTCGTCGAG
Source organism: Myxococcota bacterium (assembly GCA_965250285.1). GTDB lineage: Bacteria > Myxococcota_A > UBA9160 > UBA9160 > UBA4427 > CAYYSY01. The sequence continues at coordinate 5,104,012 of OZ252299.1, read as the reverse complement.
GCCCTGCCCGAGGCGACGGGCTTCACGGCGCCGACCATCGCCACCGGGCTCGAGCTCGCGCTCGCCGGGTGGGATCTCGACGCCGTCCGGGCGCTCGTCGATCTCGAGCTCGGGCCCTCCTTGCGCGCGGGCCGCGTGCTGCGGCCTCACGCGCAGACGAGCGTCGTGCTCGCGGGCAGCATCCCCATGCCGACGCTGGTCAGCTGCCTGACGCCGCTGCTGGTGCGTTCACCGGTGCTGGCCAAGACCGCGTCGCGCGACCGGATCAGCGCGCGGCTCGTCGCGGAGTGTCTGCGGGACGTCGACGCCGAGATCGGCGCGTGCCTCGAGGTGATCGACTTCGACGGCGACGACACGGCGACGCTCGACGCATTCCTCGACGCGCCGTGCATCGTCGCGAGCGGTTCGGACGCGACCCTGCGCGACATCGCCGCGCGCGTCGGTGCCGCGAACCGCCTCGTCGGCTACGGCCACCGCTTGTCGCTCGCCGTGGTCGACGCGAACGGCTGCCGGGACGGTGCCCTCGATGAGGCCGCCGCAGACTTCGCGCTCGACGTGGCGCTCTGGGATCAGTCCGGCTGCCTGTCTCCCATCTGCGTCCACGTGATCGGGGGCGAAGCACACGCGGCCGAGCGGTTCGCGGAAGGGGTCGCCGAGGTGCTGCAGGCGCTGGCCATCGACATGCCGCGCGGCCCGGTCTCGCCCGACGTCGGCGCACGCATCCGGGGGGAGCGCGACGAGGCGGCGATGCGCGCGGCCGCCGGGCGTTCGGTGCGCGTGCTGGCGAGCGAAGACACCGCCTGGAGCGTGATCCTCGAGGACGAAGCCGGGCTCCGGGGCGCCCCGCTCGGGCGATTCGTCCGCGTGCATCCGGCCGTCGACCTCGAGGCCTGGGCCGAAGCGGTCGAGCCGGTCGCCCGCCATCTCTCGACCGTGGGCTTCGCCGGCTACGGCGACGCACGCGACCACCCCGCGCTCGGCGCGATCGCCGCGCTGGACGCGACGCGGGTCTGCCCGCTCGGGCAGATGCAGGCCCCCCCGCTCGACTGGCCCCACGACGGCGAGCCAGTGCTGCTGCCCCTCGCGCGGTGGAGCGGCGTCGGCGAGGTCGTCTGAGCGTCGGACGCGGCGCCGATCGCTCGATTTCCCCGCAGGAAATTCTGCGAATCGCGATCCCTCGCGGCGACTTGCTGCATCTGAGTAATTCGTACAGCAATGGTCCGATATTTACAGGAGTAATCTGGTCCGATATCGTCTGCGCCGCACGAGACCCCGGCCCGCCACGCCGGGTACCCGGGTCTCGGCGACGCCCCCTTCGATCGAGAGCGCCCGGCTCGGGCCTCTGGTCGAGCGATCCAGACGGACCCATTACCGCTCGAGCGGCCACGCCGAGACGCCGGCGGTGACCGCTCGAGACGCGCAGCGCACGAGGCAACGATGTTCCGACTCAGCCGCATGACCGACTACGGGATCGTGCTGCTCGCCCACCTCGCGAGCGCGCGCGGCGCGCGCGGAGAGAGCGCCGAGCCGCAGCCGCCGCAGAACGCACGTGAACTGGCCGGCCAGGTCGACCTGCCGCTGCCCGTCGTCAGCAAGGTGCTCAAGCAGCTCGCGCGCGGCGGCGTGCTCGAGAGTCACCGGGGCGCGAAGGGCGGCTTCACCCTGACGCGCCGACCCGAGGACCTGAGCGTCGCCGAGCTCGTGGCGGCGCTCGACGGTCCGGTCGCCCTGACCCAGTGCGCCGTCGATCCGGGCGCCTGCGATCACGAGAGCACCTGCGCGGTGCGCTCGCCGTGGCAGGTCATCAACCGCGTCGTCGAGAACGCCCTCAGCGAGGTCAGCCTCGCCGATCTCGTGAATCCGGCCTTCTCGGCCCAGCACGCCCCGCTCGCGCTGATCCAGATCCCGGGCTCGAGCGCCCACGTCCCCACCGCCGACGACCCCGCCCCGAGCGCGGGTGAGGAGATGAACTGATGTCCGAGTCGAACGCCGAGCTCGAGCAGCTCGCGAATCAGGAATACAAGTACGGCTTCGTGACCGACATCGAGGCCGACCAGGCCCCGCCCGGGCTCAACGAAGACGTCGTTCGGCTGATCAGCGCGAAGAAGGAGGAGCCCGAGTGGCTGCTCGACTTCCGACTGAAGGCGCTGCGCCGGTTCCTCGAGATGCTCGAGACCGAGAACGAGCCGACCTGGGCCGCGGTCGACTATCCCAAGATCGACTACCAGGACATCATCTACTACTCGGCGCCGAAGCCGAAGAAAGAGCTCGAGAGCCTCGACGAGGTCGACCCCGAGCTGCTCGCGACCTACGACAAGCTCGGGATCCCGCTGCTCGAGCAGAAGCGGCTCTCGGGCGTCAAGGTCGCCGTCGATGCGGTCTTCGACAGCGTGTCGGTCGCCACCACGTTCAAGGACGAGCTCGAGAAGCAGGGCATCATCTTCTGCTCGTTCAGCGAGGCAGTGAAGGATCACCCCGAGCTCGTGAAGAAGTACCTCGGCTCGGTCGTCCCCTACAGCGACAACTTCTTCGCATGTCTGAACAGCGCGGTCTTCAGTGACGGCAGCTTCGCGTTCATTCCCAAGGGCGTGCGCTGCCCGATGGAGCTGTCGACGTACTTCCGGATCAACTCGGCCGGCACCGGCCAGTTCGAACGCACCCTGCTCGTCGCCGAAGAGGCGAGCTACGTCAGCTACCTCGAAGGCTGCACCGCGCCAATGCGCGACGAGAACCAGCTGCATGCCGCGGTGGTCGAACTCGTCGCCCTCGACGACGCCGAGATCAAGTACTCGACCGTCCAGAACTGGTACCCGGGCGACAAGGACGGCAAGGGTGGCATCTACAACTTCGTGACCAAGCGCGGAGCCTGCCGCGGCGACCGCAGCAAGATCTCGTGGACCCAGGTCGAGACGGGCTCGGCGATCACCTGGAAGTACCCGAGCTGCATCCTGCAGGGCGACGACTCGGTGGGCGAGTTCTATTCGGTCGCGATGACGAACAACAAGCAGCAGGCCGATACCGGTACGAAGATGATCCACCTCGGCAAGAACACGAAGAGCACGATCATCTCGAAGGGCATCTCGGCGGGGCAGGGCGAGCAGAGCTATCGCGGCCTCGTGCGCATCGGCAAGAAGGCCGAGGGCGCCCGCAACTACTCGCAGTGCGACTCGCTCCTGCTGGGCGACGAGTGCGGCGCGCACACCTTCCCCTACCTCGAAGTCGAGAACAGCAGCGCCACGGTCGAGCACGAAGCGACGACCTCGAAGATCGGCGAAGACCAGCTGTTCTATTGCCGCCAGCGCGGCATCGACGAAGAGGATGCGGTCTCGATGATCGTGAACGGCTTCTGCAAGGAGGTCTTGCGCGAGCTGCCGATGGAGTTCGCCGTCGAGGCCCAGAATCTGCTTTCGGTCAGTCTCGAAGGCAGCGTCGGTTGACCCGCTGACGCATCCCCCCACCCCCCCCGACCCCGCACAGGGCGAAACGGATTCACCATGTTGAAGATCGAGAACCTCCACGCCACCGCCGACGGGACCGAGATCCTGAAGGGCATCGACCTCGAGATCGCGCCCGGCGAGATCCACGCCGTGATGGGCCCGAACGGCTCGGGCAAGAGCACGCTCTCGAACGTGCTCGCCGGCCGTCCGGGCTACGAAGTCACCGAAGGCAAGGTGACCTTCGAAGGCCAGGACCTGACCGAGATGGAGCCCGAGGTGCGCGCACGCGAAGGCATCTTCCTCGCCTTCCAGTACCCGGTCGAGATCCCGGGCGTGAACAACCGGTACTTCCTCAAGGCCAGCGTGAACGCGGTGCGGGCCCATCGAGGTCTGCCCGAGCTCGACGCCATGGACTTCCTGCAGCTCTCGAAGGAGAAGATGAGCCTCGTCGAGATGCCGTCCGACCTGATGAGCCGCTCGATCAATGAGGGCTTCAGCGGCGGCGAGAAGAAGCGCAACGAGGTGCTCCAGATGCTGCTGCTCGAGCCCAAGCTCTGCGTGCTCGACGAAACCGACTCGGGGCTCGACATCGATGCGCTGCGCATCGTCGCGAACGGCGTCAACTCGCTGCGATCGCCCGACCGCTCGATGCTCGTCATTACGCACTACCAGCGCCTGCTCGACTACATCGTGCCCGACCAGGTGCACGTGCTGGCGCACGGCCGCATCGTCAAGACCGGCGGCAAGGATCTCGCCCTCGAGCTCGAAGAACGCGGCTACGGATGGGTCGAGGAAGAGGCCGCCGCAGGAGCCCCCGCATGAGTTCGGCCGCCGACACTCCGCCGATCACGGCACACTATCTCGCCGAGTTCGACGCCTTCGCGACGGGCGATGCCGGCCGCGACGCCGATGGCCTGCGCGCGCTTCGCCGAGAAGCGATCGAGCGATTCGGCGCACTCGGCTTTCCGACGCGCAAGGACGAAGACTGGCGCTACACCAACCTACGCGCGCTCGAAGGCGAAGCCTTCTCTCGCGTCGCGGCCCCCGACTCGAAGGTCTCGAGCGACGAACTCGCCGCGTTCCTGCCCGAGCAGCCCTTCGGCCCTCGCCTGGTCTTCGTGGACGGTCGCTTCGAGGCGGCGCTCTCGGATGCGTCGCTGCCCGAAGGCGTCGGCGTCACCCGGCTGGCCGACGTGCGCGGCGACGATGAAGCGCTCGAGCGCTGGCTCTCGGCGGGCGATACCGAAGACGTCGATGACGCGTTCACGTGCCTCAACGCCGCCTTCGTCGAAGACGGTGCGCTGGTGACGATCACCCGCGACGCCCGGGTCGACGCACCGCTGCATCTCGTCTTCGTCGCGAGCGCGGCCGCCGGCGCGAGCTACCCGCGTGTCGAGATCGTGGCCGAGCAGGGCAGCCAGTGCGTCGTGGTCCAGGATCACGTCGGATTGGGTCAGGCGTCTGGCTTCACCAATGCGGTCATCCGCATCGAGGTCGAAGCGAACGCGCGACTCGAACACGTGCTCTTGCAGCGCGAGGGCGGCGAGCGGTTCCACATCTCGAACACCCGCGTACGACAGGCCCGCGACAGCTTCTTCCACTCCCACGTGTTGACCTTCGACGGGCGCCTCGTGCGAAACGCGCTCGAGATCGAGCTCGCCGAGCCGGGCGCCGAGGCCCGGCTCGACGGCGCCTTCACCGGCGGCGGTGAGCAGCATCTCGAGAACCAGACCCTGGTCGTGCACGCGGCACCGCACTGCGAGAGCCACGAGCTCTACAAGGGTGTGCTCGGCGGCCGGTCTCGCGGTGTGTTTCGAGGGCGCGTCGACGTGCGCCCCGGTGCCCAGAAGACCAACGCCACTCAGTCGAACCCGAACCTGCTGGTGACCGACCAGGCCGAGATCGACACGAAGCCGCAGCTCGAGATTCGGGCCGATGACGTGAAGTGCAGCCACGGCTCGACGGTGGGGCGCCTCGATGACGAAGCGCTCTTCTTCCTGCGCGCTCGGGGCCTCTCGGAGCCCGAAGCCCGAGCGCTCTTGACCGAGGGGTTCGCGGCCGAGGTCACCGAGCGCCTGCCGGGTCGCGAGCTCGAGGAGTGGACGGGCAGGCTGCTCGTCGAGCAGCTGCATGCCGAGCACGGCGCGCTCGCGGAGGTCGAGCGATGACCGCTTCAGAGTTCGCTCACGGCCCCTTCGACGTCGACGCCGTGCGGGCACAGTTCCCGATCCTCGAGACGAAGGTGCGCGGCAAACGCCTTGCGTTCCTCGACTCGGCCGCGAGCGCGCAGAAGCCGCAGGCCGTGATCGACGCGATCGAAGACGTCTACGCGCGGGGCTACGCAAACATCCATCGCGGCGTCTACCAGCTCTCGGCCGATGCGACGCGCCGCTATGAGGACGCGCGAGGCAAGGTCGCCTCACTGATCGGCGCCCACGAAGCGCGCGAGTGCATCTTCGTGCGCAACGCCACCGAGGCGATCAACCTCGTCGCGCGCACCTGGGCCGAAGAGAACCTCGAAGCAGGCGACCGCGTCGTCATCACCGAGCTCGAGCATCACGCGAACATCGTGCCCTGGCAGATGCTGCGCGATCGCAAGGGGATCGAGCTCGTCGTCGTCCCGATCGAGGAAGACGGCTCGATCGATGTGGCGCGCTTCGCCTCGGCGCTCGACGACCGCACGAAGCTCGTCGCCGTCGCCCACGTCTCGAACACCCTCGGCACCGTGCTGCCCCTGCACGAGATGATCCCCCTGGCCAAGGCACGCGGCGCCCGCGTGCTGGTCGACGGCGCCCAGGCCGTGCCGCACATGCGGGTCGACGTCGAAGCCCTCGGCTGCGACTTCTACGCATTCTCGGGGCACAAGCTCTTCGGTCCCACCGGCATCGGCGTGCTCTACGGTCGCGGCGAGCTGCTCGACGCGATGCCCCCCTTCCTGGGCGGCGGCGGCATGATCGAGACGGTGACGTTCGAGAAGACGACGTACGCGCCGGTGCCCGAGAAGTTCGAGGCCGGCACGCCCGACATCGCCGGGGCCATCGCGCTGGGTGCCGTCGTCGACTGGGTCGAAGGCGTCGGGCTCGATCAGATCGCAGCGTGGGAGCACCAGCTGCTCGAGCGCGCGACGGCGGCGCTCGAGTCGATGCCCGGCGTGCGGATCTTCGGCACGACCAAAGACAAGGCGGCGGTGATCTCGTTCGTCCTCGACGGCGTGCACGCCCACGACGTCGGCACGATCCTCGACCAGGAGGGCGTCGCGGTGCGCGTGGGACATCACTGCACCCAGCCGCTGATGAAGCGCTTCGGGGTGCCGGCCACGGTGCGGGCCTCGTTCTCCCTCTACAACACGTTCGAGGACGTCGATCAGCTGATCGTCGGTCTCGACAAGACACGGGAGCTCTTCGGCTGATGGACGGCGTCGACGACGAGCTGCGCGAGCTCTACCAGACGATGATCCTCGATCACAACAAGAACCCGAGGAACTTCGGCCATCTCGATGAACCCACGGCGACCGCCGAAGGGCACAACCCGCTCTGCGGCGACGAGGTGACGGTCGAGCTCGTCGTCGAGGGCGATCAGGTCGTGGACGTGGGCTTCACGGGCTCGGGGTGCGCGATCTCGACCGCCTCGGCATCGCTGATGACCGAGTTCGTGAAGGGCAAAACGCTCAAGGAGGTCGAGGAGGGCTTCGAGCGATTCCACGAGCTCGTGACCGCGCCGCCGAACCAGGACGTCGACGCGCCGGGTCTCGGCAAGCTCGCCGTGTTCTCGGGGGTCCGAGAGTTTCCGATGCGCGTGAAGTGCGCGACGCTCTGCTGGCACACGCTCCACTCCGCGGCGACGGGCGGCGAGACCGTCGCGAAGACGGAGTAGCAGCGTGGCCTTCTTCGATCGATTCAGACGCAAGACCAACGAGCCCGGCACCGACACCACGGTCGCCGAAGGAAACCCTGCGATGTCCGAAGCGAACGCAGCCGCACCCGAGGCGGACGAGACGACCCACACGTCCGCACCCGCGGTGCCCCTCACACCCTCAGACTCGGCGGCGTCGGAGCCCGCTTCCGACCCGGCGCCCGCACGCCCGCCGATGCCGGGTGAGTCCGTCGACGTCGCCGCCGTGCGCGACGCCGTGATTGCGGTGCTCAAGACGGTGTACGACCCCGAGATCCCCGTCGACATCTACGAGCTGGGCCTCATCTACGAGGTCGAAGTCGAGCCGACCGGCGACGTTCAGGTCGTGATGACGCTGACGACGCCGATGTGCCCCGTGGCCGAGACGCTGCCGCCCGAGGTCGAAGCAAAGGTGCGCGACGTCGCAGGCGTGCGTCACGTTCAGCTCGAGCTCGTCTGGGAGCCGCCGTGGAGTATGGACATGATGTCCGAAGCGGCCCGTCTGGAGCTCAACCTCTAGCCTCGACACTCGATCGCGGCAGCGGCACGCTCTCGTCGTGCTGATCCTCGGCTTCGCAACGTTCCTCCTCTTCGGCTGCCAGCTCGTCATAGTGGGCGCGTACCAACCGCAGCTGACCGATGCGCTGGGCGTGGGCCTGCGCGAGATCGGCCTGCTCGGTGCCGCGATCGTCGCCGGTATCGGCATCGGCGTGGTCTGCGCCGGGCCGTTGGCCGACCGCCGACCGGGGCGTCCCCTCTTCGTCGGCTCGGTTCTCCTCACGGCGACCGCACTGCTCACGGTCGGACGCGGCATGGGCTTCGAGCGCGCCGCATTGCACCTGTTCGTGGCCGGCCTCGGCGCCGGGTTCTATGAGACCGTCGTCAACGCGACGGTGGTGTCGCGCTACGCCGAAGACTCGGTGCGACGCCTGTCCTTCGTGCACTCGGCGGCCACGCTCGGGGGCATGCTCGCACCGCTCGCGATCCTCGCATGGGTCGATCGCGGAGGCGACTACGTCGACGGGTTCCGTGTGCTCGGCGGCGCCCACGCCGCGGTTGCGCTCTGGGGCATGCGCGCCGACGTGTTCTCGACCTCGCCGCACGCGAGCGTTCATCCCGCAAACGAAGCGGGGATCCGCGCGTGGATCACGCGACCCGCGATCGTCGGGTTGATCGTCGCGGCGTTCTTCTACGTCGGCGCCGAGACGTGCCTGACGCTCTTCGTGATCCCCTACACCGACGAGGTGCTGGGGCTCAGCGCCGATCGAGGCCGCACCGCGATCAGCGCCTTCTGGCTCGGCCTGCTCGCGATGCGCGTCGCGGTCATGCTCGCGCCGCGCCCCGCAGGCGTGCGCACGCTGTTCTGGACGGCCACCGTGGGCACGCTGGTGTTGGGCGCGGGCATCGCCCTGCGGTTCGAGTCGATCGAGCTGCTCCTGGGCGCCGTCGGACTCGCGATGGGCGCACAATTCCCGCTCTTCGTCGCACTTTCTGGACAAGCGGTCCCCGAGGCCCGCGCGACCGCGGTTGCGATCGTAGTGGGGCTCGGCGGAGCGGGCGGGTTTCTGCTGCCGTGGGGCCTCGGCATCGTCGGCGACGACCGCGGCCCCACCGCGGTCATGCTCGGCGTGGCCATCGGCTGCGCCATCTCGGCCGTCGCGGCGCTGAGTCTCGTCCGCACTCTGCACCCCGTCGACCCGAGCCAGCCGCTACCTTCGCACGATGCCCACCGATCCTGATCGCGTACTCGTCACCGGCGCCAACGGCCATCTCGGCCGGCGGCTCATTGCTCGCCTGCTGCGAAGCGGCGAGCGTGAAGTGCGCGCTTTCGTGCGGTCCGAGCGTGCCGCCGCGACGCTGCGCGACGACCCGATGACCAAGGGCGTCGACGTCGTCGTCGGCGACTACACCGACGAGGCCCGGCTCGCCGAGGCCATGCAGGGCTGTCGCTTCGTCGCCCACTTCGTCGGCATCATCAAGGAGTCGGCGGGCGCGACCTACGAAGACGCCCACGAAGCGACGTGTCGCAGCCTCGCGCGGGCTGCCGCCGCAAGCGGCATCGAGCGCATCGCGTATCTCAGCATCATCGGCGCACGGCCCGATCACGCGAACGCCTGTCTGGCTTCGAAGGGGCGGGCCGAAGAGCTGCTGCTCGAAGGCAGCGCGCCGGCCACCGTGCTGCGCGTCCCGATGGTGATCGGCGAGGGCGACTACGCGGCAGCCTCGCTCGGGCGACAGGCGCGTTCGGGTTTCGCGCCCATGATCTCGGGCGGCCGAACCCGCCAGCAGCCAATCGACGCCGACGACGTGCTCAACGCCGTCCTTGCGGCCTTCGACCGATCGGGCGCCAGCGGTCTCGCCCTCGATCTCGGTGGCCCCGAGAACCTGTCGCACCGCGAGCTCGTCGCTCGGGCGGCGCGGCTACTCGGCCAGCGAGGCCCCGCCGTGCTGCCGATCCCTCGCCCGCTGGTCAACGCGGCGGTCGCGCTGATGCAGACGACGAGCTCGAGCCCCGGCATGACCCGCGACATGCTCGACATCCTCGAGCACGACGATCGCGTCGAAGCCGGCGTTGCCTGCGATCTGCTCGGCATCGAGCTGACGCCACTCGACGAAACGCTGGCCCGAGTGCTCGGGTCGAGTGAGGAGCCCACATGAGCGAAGCTGCCGAAGCGTCAGAAGAGAACGAGCAGGCGGGCCCGCGCAAGCCCGGCCTCGTCGCGCGACTCGTCCCGTGGCTGATCACGCTCGCCTGCTTCTACTACCTCTACGGTCGCCTCGGAGCCGCGGCGGCGCGAGAGAACGCGACCCTCCTCGAGTACCTCGGTTCGATCTTCGGCGGCGTGTCGTGGGGCACCTGGCTCGCGCTGATGATTCCGTACTCGGCCTTCTTCTTTCTCATCGACTCACTGATCGCGTGGCGCGTGATCAACTGGTTCAACGCGAAGGTCTCGTACAAAGACATCCTGCCGATCCGCGGCAGCAGCTACATCCTCTCGATCATCAACGAGCAGGTCGGCAAGGGGGCCATGGCCCTCTACCTGAACCGCAGGCACGGCATCCCTGGCTGGGAGGTCGGCTCGAGCATGCTGTTCATCATGTTCTGCGAGTTCTACTACCTGTTGACCTGGGCTCTGATCGGCTGGCTCCTGCAGCGCGACGCCCTGCCCGAGGTGTTCGAGGCGATCCCGGTGATCGCGGGCGTCGCCTACGTCGCGTTCCCGTTGCTGCTTGCGATCTTCCAGGGCCGCATCCTCTCGAATCTCGGGATCGCCGAACGCCCGATCATGAAGGCCTTCAACGAATCGAAGGCGAGCCAGTACGCGACGATCATCGTGCTGCGATCGCCCGCGCTGATCGCGGCCGTCTTCGTATATACGATGGCGCTGCAGCTCTTTGGCATCCCCGACGTGACGTTCGGACGCATGCTCGGTGTGCTGCCGGTGATCTTCTTCGGCGCGGCCACACCTGGGCCGATGCGCACCGTCGCGATCACGCTCTGGGTCGTGCTGTTCCCGGGCTACGAGGGCCAGATGACGGCGTTCGGCTTCGTCCAGCACAACTTCTTCATCTTCTTCAACGCGGCGATCGGCCTGCTCTTCTTGCGTCGCGCGAACCGCGAGCTCTTCGCCGGCCGCGAGGCGTGACGACGGGCGCGCGGCCGCTCGACGGTCAGAGCGCCGTCGTGGCGGGCTCGAGCCGCGGCATCGGCCGGGCCGTCGCGCTGGCGCTCGCCGAGGCAGGGGCACGTGTCGTCGTGAACGGCCGGGGACAGGCCGAAGTCGACGCCGTCGTCGCCGAGATCGAAGCCGCGGGGCACCGGGCCATCGGCTACGCCGGATCGGCCGCCGAGTTCGACGCCGCCGGCGCGCTGGTCACGCACTGCATCGACACGTTCGGGTCGGTCGACGTGCTCGTGAACTGCGTGGGCATCGCCGAGCCACCGGGTTCGTCGATCCTCGACCTCGAGCCGGGTGACTGGCAGCGACTGATCGACGCGCACCTCACGGCGACGTTCAACACGTGTCGCCACGCGACGCCGCACATGAAGCAGGCCGGCCGCGGTGCGATCGTGAACACGAGCTCGCACGCCTTCATGGGGCACTACGGGGGCACGGGTTACCCGGCGGGCAAGGGCGGGACGAACAGCCTGACCTACGCGATCGCGGCCGAGCTGCGCGAGCACGGCGTGCGGGTGAATGCCGTCTGCCCCGGCGCACGCACCCGGCTTTCGACGGGCGACGACTACGCGCGGCACATCGAATCGCTGCACGCGCGCGGACTACTCGACGACGTGGTTCGCCAGGCCTCACTCGATCCACCGCCGCCCGAGCATCTCGGGCCGCTCTACGTGTTCCTCGCGAGCGCGCTCTCGCGCGGGATCACCGGGCGGGTGTTCTCGGGTTCGGGCGGCTATGTCGGCCTGTTCGGCGAGCCCGGCGAGAAGCTGCTCGCCTATCGCGACCCCGGGAGCACCGGAGCGTGGAACGTCGGCGACCTCGCCAAGGCGATCCTCGCGGCACCGCCCTTCGCCGAATCGTGAACTCCGCGTGGCACCGCCCTTCTCCGAATCGTGAACTCCGCGCGGCACGAACCGATCGACCGAATGGAGCACCCGCCTCGCGTCAGCGCGCGGCGCGCGCGCGGGTGAGCGCGATCGCTCGATCGGCCATCGACAGAAGCGTCGACGCCACGAGCAACCAGCCGAACAGGAGCACCACCGGGTCGGCGGGCGAATCCAGACCGAGGCCGTCGCGAATGACCGGCGTGCCGAGCGCGACGAAGTACGCGATCCCGTTCCAGCGACCGAGCCGACTCGCGCGCAGGGGCTGCCCCTGGAGCGCCCTCGAATCGAGGGTGTACTGCGCGAAGGCCGCGAGCAGCAGGGGCGCGAGCCAGACCGGCGCGGCCTCCCGAGCCGCGAGCGCGGCGAGCCCGCTCGCGACGAAGACCGCATCGGTCACGTGATCGAAGAAGCCCCCGAAAGGGGTGACCTCGCCGCGATGACGAGCGACGCGGCCGTCGATGAAGTCGCTCGCGATGGCGACGAGGTAGACGCCGAGCGCGAGAAGAGAAGCTTCGTGCACGATCGCGAACGCGATCGCGGGCGCGAGCAAAAGGCGGGTCGCGGTCAGAGCGTTGGCGAGGGTCCAGAGCGGCGGCGCCGCCGTTGCGGGTCGCGTTTGTCCGGATCCCTCGGGTCGCTGCGACGACATGCGCGCAATCTACCCCAGCTGCCGCAGCCGAGCGTTGCGAACCCGAGCGGCGCACGGCGTCATCCGAGTCTCGAGGGTATTCTCCCGGCCCTCGCCGCCTTCGCGGCCCGAAGGCGGCCGGTGTCGGCCGAACGAAGGAATCGAGATGACCGATCCGAAGCAGCCCCGTTCTCGCCCGCACAAGAGCATCGTCGCCGCACTCGCGGCGCTGGCGCTTGCGTGGGCCGCCTGCTCTGACGGTGGAAGCAGTGCCCCGGCCCCCTCGAAGGCCGAGCCCGCAAAGCCCACGGCGTCGAAGCCCGCCACACCCGCGAAGCCGAGTGCGACGCCCGAGCCGACGAAGGCCGAGCCGGCCGAGCCGGATCCTGCGCAGCTCGTCGCCCGGGGCCGCCAGGTCTACATGGCCAACTGCATCGCGTGTCACAGTCAGAACCCGGCGCAGGACGGCGCGCTGGGCCCGGCCGTGGCCGGGTCTTCCTACGCGCTGGTCGAAGCCCGCGTCATGCACGGCACCTATCCCGAGGGCTACACGCCCAAGCGCTCCTCGAAGGTGATGATCCCGCTCCCGCATCTTGCGAACGAGCTCACCGCGCTCACGGCCTACCTCGACTCGGTCAACTGACTCGAGCCATCGGCGCCGTGCGGGGCCCCCGCGGCTCCGCACGGCGCGCTGCGCGCTCGCTTGCTTCGGTCTGATTTCGGTGGTACGTTTTTCGTATCAATCGAGCGCCCGGGAGAACACCGATGAGCGAGCCCCGCATCCCCGCCCTCGAGGCCCCCTTCGAGCCCGACGTGACCGAGGCGCTCGAAGCCATGATGCCCGGCGGGCGCGGCGTCGAGCCGCTGGCCCTGTTTCGCACCTTCGCGCGCGACCTGCCGCTGGCCCGGGCGATCCATCCGCTCGGCCGATTCATGCTGACCGGCTCGAAGCAGGGCGGCGCATCCTTCGATCTGCGCACGCGCGAGCTGGTGATCGATCGGGTGACGGCGCGCTGCGGCTGCGAATACGAATGGGGCGTGCACGTCACCGGGTACGGCGCGAAGGCGGGCCTCGACGAAGCGCAGATCCACTCGATCGTGCACGGTGACGCCGACGACGCATGCTGGAGCGAGCGCGATGCGGCGGTCCTCCGCATGGTCGATGCGTTGCACGACACGAGCCGAATCGAGGACGCGCTCTTCGCCGAGCTGCGCACGCACTTCGACGAGGATCAGATCGGCGAGCTGCTGATCCTCGCCGGCTGGTATCACGCGATCTCGTTCTTCGCGAACGGCACGCGCACCGCGCACGAGCCCTGGGCCGCGCGCTTCCCGGCGCGATGACCGCAAGCAAGAAGACGGCGCGCAGGCCGAAGCCCGTCGACGTTCCGCTGCCGGGTCGCGCCGTCCGGGGCTCGGCGGGTGGGCGCCCGATCATGGCGGCGCTCGACCTGCTCGGCCGCCGCTGGAACCTGCGCATCCTCTGGGAGCTGAGAACGGGGCCCACCGGCTTCCGCGATCTGCGAGCACGATGCGGTGACATGTCGCCCGATACGCTCAGCACCCGGCTGGCCGAGCTCGAAGCGTGTGGTCTGATCACGCGAAGCGATGAAGCGGGCGCGAGCCTCACGCCGCTCGGGCGCAAGCTCGGGCCGGCCCTCAAATCGCTCGATCGATGGGCGGACGAGTGGGCGAAGACGCTCGAGTGACGATCCGACCGAGCCGGCGCTCAGCGCCAGCGTTCGACGCGATCGTAGATGCGGTTCCAGCCGAGCCGATCGAACAGGGCTCGCACCGCGTCGCGGTCGGCACCGCGATAGCGCAGGTCGCGTAGGCCGGGCGCGATCCCCGGCACGTCGTGCACCACCGTCGCGAGCTCCTTCGTTCGAAGCGCGAGCTCGCGGTGCTCGCTGATCTTGCGCCCGAGGCTGGCGGCGCCACGCACCGAGAGCGCCTTCCACGCCTCTTCTTCGTGGGGCATCTCGTCGATCGTGTACCAGGCATCGAGGGCGGCGGCCGCGCCCTTCGCGCCGACGCCGGGCACACCGGGCAGATTGTCGACCGTGTCGCCCACGAGCCCGAGGTAGTCGGGGATCTGCGCGGGGTCGACGCCGAACTTGGCGCGCACGGCATCGGCGTCGAAGAAGTGCTCCTTGGCCAGGTCGTGGCAGATCACCCGGCCGTCTTCGCGCACCAACTGGCAGAGATCCTTGTCGCTGGTGATCACGACCGCGTCGGCCTTCTTCTTGATGACCCCCGTCGAGATCGTGGCGAGCAGATCATCGGCCTCCCAGCCCTCTTCTTCGAAGACCGGGTAGCCCAGCGCGTCGGCGATCTCGCGACACAGGTCGAACTGGGGCTCGAGGTCGTCGGGCGTCTCCCCGCGGTTCTGCTTGTACTCGGGGAACACCTCGTTGCGGAAGCTCTCCATCGAGTAGTCGAAACAGATCGCGGCGTGCGTCACGTCGGGGTCGGCCGCAAACCGAATCAGTGTGTTCGCAAAGCCGTAGGCCGCGTTGCACGGCGTGCCGTCGTCGGCCGTCATCGACGGCAGCGAGTAGTACGCGCGAAAGATGTAGACATGACCGTCGAAGAGATGAACGGTCGGCGGCATCAGCGGCGCTCGTCGGCGACGGCCTCGACCACCTCGGAGACCGCATGGTCGAGGGGCAGGTCGCGCGCGTCACCGCTCGCGCGGCGGCGAAGCTCGACGACGCCGTCGGCCA
Source organism: Myxococcota bacterium (assembly GCA_965250285.1). Taxonomy (GTDB): domain Bacteria; phylum Myxococcota_A; class UBA9160; order UBA9160; family UBA4427; genus CAYYSY01. The sequence continues at coordinate 5,088,763 of OZ252299.1, read as the reverse complement.
GGCCCTTCGGTCCGACCGTCACCCGATACGGGAAACCGACGAGGTCGGCATCCTTGAACTTCACACCGGGTCGCTCGTCGCGATCGTCGAGAATCACGTCGACACCCGACTTCTTCAGGCCGTCGTAGATTCGCTCCGCCGCTTCGAGGCACGCGACGTCCTTCGGCTTCACCACCGTGATCACGACCTCGTAGGGCGAGACGTTCATCGGCCAGCAGATGCCCGCTTCGTCGTGGTTCGCCTCGACCACGGCCGCCATGTTGCGTTCGAGGCCGATGCCGTAGCTGCCCATCACGACCGGTACGGCCTTGCCGTTCTCGTCGAGCACCGTGGCGCCGAGCGCATCGCTGTACTTCGTGCCGAGCTTGAAGATGTGCCCGACCTCGATCGTCTTCTGCACGTCGATCGATGCGCCGCACATCGGGCACCCTTCGCCCGCCTGCACCTCGCGCAGGTCGAGCCACGCTTTCACGTCGATGTCGCGCTCGATGTCGACGCCCTTCAGGTGGAAGTCGTCCTCGTTCGCGCCGGTCACCATGTTGGTGCGTCCGCGCAGGGCCTCGTCGGCGACGATGAAGAGGTCGCTCACACCGACCGCGCCCAGGCTGCCGGGCATGGCCCCGAGCGCGCCCTTGATCTCGTCGGGCTCGGCCGGGCGAATCAGCTCGCCCTCGATCTGATCGACGACCTTCTGCTCGGCGAGCGTGTCGCAGCCCCGCAGCAGCAGCAGCACCAGGTTGTCGTCGATGCGATACACGAGCGTCTTGATCTGACGCTCGGCCGATGCGAACGACTCCTTTGCGGCGAGCTCGTCGATCGTGCGGATCCCCGGCGTGGGGAACTTCTCGGGGCTCGCCGGCGGCGCATCATCCGTCACTTCGCCGACGCGGCTGGTCGCCTTCTCGGTGTTCGCTGCGTAACCACACGCAGGACAGACGACGATCCAGTCTTCTCCGGCGTCGCTGCGCAACATGAACTCGATCGAGGTGTTGCCGCCCATGGCGCCCGACGAGGCTTCGACGGCGACGGCATCGAAGCCGATGCGACTGAAGATGCGTCGATAGGCGTCGAAGTGGCGATCGAACGCATGGTCGAGGCCGGCTTCGTCGACGTCGAACGAGTACGAATCCTTCATGATGAACTCGCGGACGCGCAGCAGCCCGCTCTTGGGGCGCGCCTCGTCGCGAAACTTCTTGCCGAACTGGTACCAGATCTGCGGCAGCTGCTTGTAGCTGCGCAGCTCGAGCGCGAGGTGCGTGAACACCTCTTCGTGCGTCATCGCGAGGCCGGTATCGGCGCCGCGACGATCCTCGAACTTGAACATCTCCTGGCCCATCACGTCCCAGCGGCCGCTCTTCTCCCACAGGTCTCGCGGCTGGAGGCTCGGCAGGCTGAACTCCTGACCCCCGATCTCGTCGATCTCGTCTCGAATGATCTGCTCGATCTTGCGCACGACGCGCTCACCGAGCGGCAGCACCGAGTACACACCCGATACGAGCTGACGAATGAACCCGGCGCGCACGAGCAGCTTGTGACTGATCGCCTCGGCGTCGGCCGGGTCGTCGCGCAAAGTGGGGATATGGGCCTGGGACCAACGCACGGTCGCCTCCTCTGGTTGCCAGAGGCGGCAGATTAGCAGTCGATGGGCCTGCGGGTGGCTCGATCGCGCTCGATCAGAAGGCCGTGCCGTGCTCGCGCGCGTAGTCGGGGAAGGCCGCGAGCAGCGCATCGGTGACCGGGCGAATCGTGTGGCCCGAGCCGATTGCCTGCCCGTCGAGGCGGGCCACCGGTACGATGCGTGCGCCCGAACCGGTGAGGAAGACCTCGTCTGCATCCCACAGATCGACGCGACCGAGTGTGCGCTCACGGGTCTCGAAGCCGAGCTGGGTGGCGAGCTCGAGCACGCCGCGGCGGGTGATGCCGGGCAGCGCACCATCGGTCGCGGGTGGCGTCGAGAGCACGCCATCGCGCACGGCGAACACGTTGGCCCCGCTCGCCTCGGCGACCTGTCCCTGCGCGTTGAGGAGCAGCGCCTCATCGGCGCCGTGCAGGCGGGCTTCACGCTTGGCCAGCACGCTGTTGAGGTAGTTGAGGCTCTTGACGCCCGGGTCGAGCACACCCGCCTGGGGGCGGCGCAGGCTCGACGTGACGAGCGAGAGCCCGGCTCGGCGCTTTTCCTCGGGATACATCGCGATGTCGGAGACGATCACGATGAGGCGTGGCTCGTGGCACGTCGCGGGGTCGACGCCGAGCTCGCCGACGCCGCGGGTGACGATCAGACGCACGTAGGCGTCGTCGCTGTCGTGGGCGCGCGCCGTCTCGAGCACCGCCTTCTCGCATGCGGGCACGCCACCCGGCAGCGCGAGCCCGATCGCCTTGGCGCCGACCGTGAGCCTGCGCAGATGATCGGCGAGTCGGTAGACGCGGCGACCGCAGATGCGGATGCCCTCGAAGAGGCCGTCGCCGTAGAGCAGGCCGTGGTCGAGCACAGGCAGCACGGCATCGCGCTCGTCGACGATTCGATCGTCGAGCCAGTACGTTCGGCGCGGGGTCTGGGAAGCCGTCATCTCGATGTCTCCGTGCGCACGGACGCAGCCGCGCCCGAGAGCCTCGATTGGATGTCTCTGGCCGCTTCGAGAACGAGATCACGCCCCCGCTCGTCACCGAGCGCGCGCATGCTCGAGGTGGCGCCCGCGATGGCGACCGCGCCCGCGAGCCGCCCGGCGAGCATGACGGGCGCTGCGACGACCGTGAGCCCGCGGATCCACTCGTCCTGGTTGCGCGCGTAGCCCTTGCGGCGCGCGCTCACGGCGGCGCGATCGAGGACGCCGACCTCGGTCAGCGTCCGATCGGTGAAGGCTTCGGGTTCGGCGGGCCAATCGATCTCGTTCGGGGCAAAGGCCCGGTAGAGCTTGCCCGCCGCAGTTGCAAAGGCCGGCACGCTGGCGCCCACCCGCGGCGCCGCGCGCAGAAACCCGTCGCCCTCCGCTTTGTCGAGCACCACGAGCTGGCCACCGCGCGCGGCCACCAGAAAGAACGTCTCGCCATGGGCACGGGCGTTGGCCTCGAGCACCGGCCGCGCCGCAACGGCGACGGGCTCCCGGTCGAGCACCGCCTGCCCGAGCGCTACGAGCCCGACCCCCATGCGGTATTGCCCGCCGTCATCGCGCTCGACCAGCCCGCGTCGGGTCAGCGCGCGCAAGAGCCGATGCACACTCGATTTCGGTAGGCCCAGCGCGCGCCCCACCGCCGACACGCCCTGGGGCTCGGGCTGCGCATGCAGGTGGAACAGCACGTCGATCGCCTTGTCGATGCTGCCGGCGCCATCGGTCGCCGGAGCCGTCGGTGCGGGAGCTGCGGGCATCGGGTCCTCAAGTGGTTCCATATTTCGGAACGATGTCTCGTATTACGAAACACGCTAGACGACGGATCGGCGCACTGCAATGAAAATGAAGCATCGGCGCGCTCTGGTGAGCCGCGTGGGGCTCAGGCGTCGATCAGGGCGGCGAGGGCGGCGTAGGTGTGGAGCTCGACCGGGGCGCGCGCCTCTGCGGGCGCATAGAGGTGAGAGCCCATGAGGCCGAGGACGGGCAGCCCCCCGACGAGCGATTCGACGCGGCCCAGCTCGTAGCCCTCGTGCTCGAAGAGGGCCTGGGCGCGCGCTCGACAGTTCAGATAGAGGGCACCCGCCGCGGGCACCGACACGTCGAAATGCGCACCGAGTCGACCGAGCTCGTCCCGGGCCGACCTCGCGTCGAGCGCGACCAGCGCCAGCCGCTCCCCAGGAGCGGGCGCCTCCGCCACCGAGAACGCACCCCGGGCCTCGTCGAAGCCGATCACGTTGCGAATGCGGCGGCGGGGCGCCCCCTGCGCATCGACGCCTTCCAGAGCGACGAGCACGCTGCGCGCGGCCCGGGCGAGGTCGTCGCGCAGCGGCGCGGGCGCCGCATCGCGGTAGACCTCGATCGCCGGGCGATCCTCGAGGCTTGCGATCCAGTGGCCCCGCGCGCGGGTGATGCGCATCGGCTCGCCGATCGGACGACCGGCCTGCGTGAGGGCGACGCGGGGCGGCGTGCCGGACGGCGACGGCAGGCGCAGCGCCGCCAGGCCCCCTCGAACGATCTCATCGCCGGCCCAGACCGGCTGGCTCTCCCCGGTGGTCTCACCCGCGGCGATCCCAACGACCGTCCCGGCCGCGAGCGCGCCGAGACTCCGTGCCAGCCGGGCGCCGTCGATGGCGTGGGGCTCGGCAAAGCACACGACCAGGTCGCCTGGGCCCAGCGGTGATCCGAAGGCACTCGCGAGCCACGTGCCGAGGTCGTCTTCGTGGCCGCCGACCGCGTCGAAGAGCGCGACCTCGGGCACGGCCGACCGCGCCTCGGGGCGGCCCGCGGGCTCGGCCCACGCCAGGACCGCCACCGCCGGCTCGCCGGTCCACTCGGCGCCGCCGACCATCAGGCCATCGAGCGCAGCGCCCGCGATCTCAGCCGTGCCCAGCGCGGCGCACGCCCGGGCGGCCAGCCGCTGCTGAGCTGCCTCGCCGCCATATGCGCCGGTCGAGACCACGACGGCCGCCGCCGGTGCAGCCCCTCCGAGCGCCGCGCACGCCCGCTCGGCCGCTTCGGCGGCGGCGTCCGAGGGGTCGTTTCGCGTCGAGTGGCCGAGGCCGAGGGTGCCCATGGCCCGAGTCTCGTCCAGCCGATCGACGGGCGGCAAGGCGAGTCGGGCGGGTTCTGCGGTTTCGTCCGCGGTGGCGCTCGGCTAGATTGAATGGGCCCGGTCGCCGACGCGGCGGGCTCCCAAGGCCTCCCCCCACGCAATGGTTCCGAGTCCCTCCCGGGCGTGAAGCCCACGGACTCGCAGCTCGGCGTCGAGAAGAGCGTCGAGCATGGGGTGTCGAGGCGAGTGTCCAAGCCTGATTACGAGCTGATTACCGAGAAGCCGGCGCTCGAAGCGCTTGCGAAGGCGCTCGTGAAGGAAGAGGTCGTCGCGGTCGATACCGAGGCCGACAGCTTCTATCACTACTTCGACAAGACCTGCCTCGTCCAGATCGGCACGCGCAAGGGCACATGGCTCATCGACCCTCTGGCTCTGGGTGGCCCCGCCGAGCTCGAGCCCCTGAGCAAGATGATGAAGTCGCCCAGCGTGCGGGTGCTCTTCCATGCCGGCGAGTACGACATCTTCGTGCTGAAGCGCGACTGCGGCTTCGAGTTCAAGAACGTGTTCGACACCATGATCTCGGCTCAGCTGCTCGGCTATCCCGCGATCGGCCTCGCCGCGCTCGTCGAGCACCACTTCGGCACGAAGCTGCCAAAGGACGAACAACGCAGCGACTGGTCGCGCAGGCCGCTCACCGACAAGCAGCTCTGGTATGCGGCCAGCGACGTCGTCTACCTGATCCAGCTCGCCGAGAAGCTGGAGAAGGAGCTCGAAACCAAGGATCGGCGCGACTGGGCGCAGTCCGAATTCGACACGCTCGCCAAGCGCAGCTGGCCCGAGCGCGAGTTCGACAAGCTCGGCTACCTGCGGATCAAGGGCGCCAAGACCCTCGATCCCACCAGCCTCGCCGCCTTGCGCGAGCTCTACCTGATGCGGGACAAGCGAGCGCGCGACATCGACCGGCCGCCCTTCAAGGTGCTCGGCAACCGCACACTCCTCGAGCTCGCAAAGCTGCAGCCCGGTGCCGCCGAAGAGCTGTCCCGCATCAAGGGTGTGTCCGAGCTGATCGTGCGACGGATGGGCGGCGACATCCTCACCGCCGTCCAGAAGGGCGTGAAGAAGCCGCACGGGCCGATCCCCAAGCTCTCGAACGGAACGGGGCGCAAGCGCATGGATCGCCGCACCGAACGCCTCTTCACGAAACTGAAGGAGTGGCGGGCAGGTCGGGCCGAAGACCTGGGCCTCGATCCGGGCGTGCTCTGCCCGAACGCCGCGCTCGAAGCGATCGCCTGGGCGAACCCCGACAAGGCGAGCGATCTTCAGGACGTCCCCGAACTCAAGCGCTGGTTCTCGAAGGAGTTCGGTGGCGAGGTCGCTGAGTTCGTTGTCGAAGCGCGCGCCGCCGCGCCGCCGGTCGACGAGAAGCCCGCCTCGCGACGCCGTCGTCGCTGAGTTCGCTGCCGGCCGCTGAGTTCGCTGCGGGCCGGATCAGGCCGACGCTCGATCGATCGAGCCCCAGATGCAAGAAGGCGCCTTCGCGGGGTCAGTGCGAAGGCGCCATCTCGTTCGGGTCGGAGCTTCCAGGAGAAGAAGCCGACGCTCGGGTCAGGGATGCGGCGACCGTTGCGTCTGTTGTTGCGTTGCCTTGTCTTGCCTTGTCTTGTCTCGTTGCCACTCGAGCTCGCTCGAGGTCTTGCTCAGCCTGGCGTCCGGGCTCTGGTTCGGCGGGGTGCGAATCTGGGGGAAAGCGCCTCGTTTCGAGAGTCCAGGGCCCGGACACTGAGTGACCCGGATGAACGCGCCCGTTAAACATCCGGGCCACTCAGGCCAGACTGACTATGGTCTGGGGTATTGCAGAGCGCGTGCCAACCATCTCGAGTGCGCGAATTTTCTCGTAAACACCCGGATCACCGACGCTTTTCGAGCACGAGCCGGATCGCGGCGCAACCCTGGACCGTGCCACCTGCGGCGGCAACATTCGTTGGCACCCCCACCTCGATTCGACCCCAAAGACGCTTTCGGTCATTATTTCAAACACTTACCCATGCCTGCCACTTCAGGCAGCACTGCCGCCTCTGGCGGCATCTCCGCGCCGAGGCACGCCGAGGAATGCAGCACGGGTGCCTACCGCACCCCGACGAGCCCAGGGTTCGCGGGCCAGGGCACGGGCGGCCCACATCCTGGCCCCAGACCGGCCCGCAGATCGCCGCCGCCAGGTCGCAGGGGCTGGCGAACCGGGGCGCGGCGACGAGATGCACTCGCCGCGGCAGGCCGCGCCCGACGAGGGCGAGCCATTCGCGCGCACCCCTCATCGCCGCCCGCGAATCCCGGGCGCTACCATCGGCGGCCGATGTTCGAAGAACGACGCACACGGCTGCTCGAAGCGATGGGGCCCGACGCCGTCGCGATCGTGATCGGCGCGGGGCTCGTGACCCGCTCGAACGACACCGAGTTCCCGTTCCGACAGGACAGCGACTTCTGGTACCTGACGGGGTTCGAGCACCCCGACGCGATCGCCGTGCTTCGCACCGACGGCGGGCCGAAGTACACGCTCTTCGTGCAGCCGCGCGACAAGGCCGCCGAGACATGGACGGGACGCCGCCCGGGCGTCGAAGGCGCCGTCGAGCGGTATGGCGCCGACGAGGCGCACGACGTGGCGCTCTTCATCGAGCGCCTGCCCGAGATCGTGCGCGGCGTCGACCGCCTCTATCACAGCCTCGGTCGACGCACCGACATCGACGAGCGACTGGTACAGATCCAGGCCGACGCACGACGTCAGTCGCGCAGCGCGCCACCGCCGGTCGAAGAGATGGTCGACCCGCGCGGCCTGTTGCATGAGATGCGCCTCTTCAAGGCCGATGACGAGCTGAAGCTCATGCGACGCGCGGCCGAGATCAGCGAAAAGGCGCATCGCGCGGCGGCCCACATCGCGAAGCCCGGGCGCTTCGAGTACGAGCTCGAGGCCGAGCTCTTCAGGCACTTTCGCGGCGCTGGAGGGTCGGGGCCCGCGTACGGCAGCATCGTGGCCGGCGGCGAGAACGCGACGATCCTGCACTACGTGAGCAACGACGCTGCACTGTCGGCCGGCGACCTCGTGCTGATCGATGCCGGCGTCGAGTATCAGGGCTACGCGAGCGACGTGACCCGCACCTATCCCGTGGGCGGCCGCTATGAAGGCGCGGCGCGGGACGTGTACGAAGCCGTCCTCGACGCCCAGCTGCTCGCGCTCGACCTGTGCAAGCCGGGCTCGACCCTGCCCGCGATCCACGACGCGACGGTGCGCCGACTCTGCGAGCACATGAAGACGCTCGGGCTGATCGAGGGCGAGCTCGACGGCATCATCGAGACCGAGTCGTATCGCGACTACTACATGCACGGCACGAGCCATTGGCTCGGGCTCGACGTCCACGACGTCGGCCTCTACCGGCGCGACCACGAGCCGCGCCCGCTCGAGCCCGGCATGGCGTTCACCGTCGAGCCCGGGATCTACGTGCCGGTCGATGACGACAACGCTCCCGAGCGGCTGCGCGGCATCGGCGTGCGCATCGAAGACGATGTGGTCGTCACCGCGAGTGGGCACGAGAACCTCAACACGGCCATCCCCAAGGCGCCCGAAGAAGTCGAGCGCTGGATGGCCTGAGGCTCAAGGTCGGCGCCGATCGCACCGATCAGCGCGGGATTCCGCGGCCCCACCCGCACACGCAACCCCACCAGGAGCAGCAATCATGGCTGACATCGAGTCGCTTCTTCAGGAGAAGCGCGTCTTCAAGCCCGAGCCCGAGTTTCGCAAGCAGGCCAACTGGGGCAAGAAGAAGGCGGCCGAGCTGCGCGCGCTGGGCGAGAAGAACCCGAAGCGCTTCTGGGAGAAGATGGCGCGGGAGCACGTCGACTGGTTCTCGCCCTGGAAGAAGACGCTCGAGTGGAAGCCGCCGTTCGCGAAGTGGTTCGTCGGCGCGAAGACCAACGTCTCGTACAACTGTCTCGATCGACACCTCGAAGGCGAGAATGCGTGGCGCCGCAACAAGGCCGCGATCATCTGGGAGGGGGAGCCCGGCGACTCGCGCGTCATCACCTACGGCGAGCTGCACCGCGAGGTCTGCAAGTTCGCGAACGTCCTCAAGGCGAACGGCATCAAGAAGGGCGACCGCGTCGTCCTCTACATGCCGATGGTGCCCGAAGCCGCAATGGCCATGCTCGCGTGCACGCGCATCGGCGCGACGCATTCGATCGTCTTCGGCGGATTCAGCGCCGAGGCCCTGCGCGACCGGGTGATCGATGCGGGCGCCAAGGCCGTCATCACCGCTGACGGTGGCTACCGCAAGGGCGAGCCCTTCGCGCTCAAGCCCCAGGTCGATGCAGCGGTCGAAGGCGTCGACTGCGTCGAGCACGTGTTCGTGGTGCAGCGCACGGGCAGCCCGACCGCGATGAAGGAAGGCCGCGACGTCTGGTGGCACGAAGCGATGGAGGGCGCCAAGGCGACCTGCGCGCCGGCGAAGCTCGACAGCGAGCACCCGCTCTTCATCCTCTACACGAGCGGTACGACGGGCAAGCCCAAGGGCATCCTGCACACGACCGGGGGCTACCTCACGCACGTCACGACCACCACGAAGGCGATCTTCGACCTCAAGGACAGTGATGTCTACTGGTGCACCGCCGACATCGGGTGGATCACCGGGCACAGCTACGTCGTGTACGGCCCGCTCTCGAATGGCGCGACCACGCTGATGTACGAAGGCGTGCCGACGTATCCCGACGCCGATCGTTGGTGGAAGATCATCGAGAAGTGGGGCGTCAACATCTTCTACACGGCACCGACGGCAATTCGCACCTTCATCCGCCTCGGCGACGAGCTGCCGAATGGCTGCGACCTCTCATCGCTTCGCCTGCTCGGATCGGTGGGCGAGCCGATCAACCCCGAAGCCTGGATTTGGTACCACGAGGTCATCGGCAAGAAGCGCTGTCCGATCGTCGACACCTGGTGGCAGACCGAGACGGGCGGGATCATGATCTCGCCGCTGCCCGGCGAGATCTCGACGAAGCCCGGATCGGCGACGCGGCCCTTCCCAGGCGTGCACGCCACGATCCTCGACGAAGAAGGCAAGCCCGCGAAGCGCGGCGATGGCGGCCTGCTCGCTGTGACGCATCCGTGGCCCGGCATGCTCCGCGGCATCTGGGGCGACAAAAAGCGTTTCAAGGAGGTGTACTGGAGCAAGTGGAAGGACACGTACTTCCCTGGCGACGGCGCACACACCGACAAGCAGGGCTACTTCTGGATCATGGGTCGGGTCGACGACGTGATGAACGTGTCGGGCCACCGCATCGGCACCATGGAGGTCGAGAGCGCCCTGGTTTCGCATGACGACGTGGCCGAGGCCGCCGTCGTCGGTCGCCCCGACGAGATCACCGGCACCGCCGTCGTTGCGTTCGTCACGCCGAAGGGCACCGTGACGCCCGGCCCGGGGCTCGTCGACGTATTGAAGAAGCACGTCTCGAAGGAGATCGGCGCGATCGCCAGACCCGCCGAGATCCGCTTCACGAACGCGCTGCCCAAGACGCGCTCGGGCAAGATCATGCGACGCCTGCTGCGCAACGTCGCGAGCGGCCAGGAGGTCGTCGGCGACACCTCGACTCTCGAAGACTTCTCGGTCATCGCCGCGCTCAAGGAAGGCGACGAAGACTGAGCCGAGCGCGCGGATCGGCGTCTAGTCGTAGGGAAGATCGCGAGGCGACACGCCGACGTAGTCGGGCGGCGGGTCGGTCTCGAATCGCACCGCGTCGATCGTCTCGCGGCCCTCGAGCAGCGCCTTGGCCACGCGATGCATGCCATCCATGACGCGGCCGTCGCTCGCCAGGATGATCGGGTAGTCGAGGTCGGCGGCCTGCATCAGCTTCGCGTGCTCGATCACGCTCCGGACCGTGGGCCGGTGCAGATCGCCGTCGTACCAGTAGACGGTGTCGACCTCGTCGATCTGCGACAGCGGCACGCTCGAGACGGGCAGGCCTCTCGCGAGCTCGATCAAGCGGTGCACGTCCCAGGCTTCGAGACCCGCGGCCCCGGGCCAGAAGTGGTACTGCCTTCGCAGCTTCATGATCGGGAGCGCCGCACGAAGCGTTCGCCTCGGCGCACCAGATAAAACACCTCGCCCAGCTCGGGATGCGGCGCCGGCGGGGCTTCGCGTGTCAGGAGCTCGACGCCGCGTCGGACGACGCCTTTGTGCGCGACCACCAGCAGACGCTCGACGTCGAGGGCGAACGCCCGAGCGAGACCGCGGTCGACGCGCGCCGTGAAGTCGGCCCGGCGCTCGCCATCGGGAAAGTCGAAGTCGAGGCCCAGCCGGGTCCACTCCGCATCGAGCTCGGGGTCGAGCGCGCGGATCTCCTCCCGCGTCAGCCCCTCCCACCGACCGAAGTCGATCTCGCGCAGGTCGTCGTCGCGCACGATCTCGGCGTCGGGCCGGATGATCTCGGCGCTCTCGACGGCACGGCTGAGCGAGCTCGAGACATGTGCATCGAAGGCGAGTCCACCGATCGTCTCGGCCGCGGTCCGAGCATGGGCGCGCCCGACGTGATTCAGCGGGACGTCGTTCGCGCCGTGGTAGCGAATGCTCGACTCACCGGTCGTCTCGCCGTGCCGTACGAGCACGACGACCTCGAGCCGGCTCGAGAGTCGCAGCGCCCCGTCGTCTCGGACCATCAGCTCACTCGATCGGGGTCGTGCGGGTCAGACTTCGCTCAGGCCGTGGAGCACACCGCTGGGGTCGACGACCAACACCTCACCGGTCTCGAAGCGGTAGATCCAGCCATGCAGCTCGAGACGGCCGTCGGCCTCGGCCTCGGCGACGGCGGGATGCGAGCGCAAATGGTCGAGCTGCAGCAGCACGTTGGCCGCCACCACCCTGAGCGCTTCATCGGGCTCGGACGAGAAGGCCGACGCGGCCGGAACCGCCTCTTCGGCGAACCGGATCCACTCACTCACCTGGGGCAGCTCCGCGGCGCTCTCTGGATCGGCGGCTGCAGCCATCGCCCCACACTTGCTGTGGCCGCACACGATCGCGTACTGGACGCCGAGCACGCGCACGGCGTACTCGATCGTGGCCGACTCGCCGCCGGTGCCCGCCGAGGCCGGCGGGACGATGTTGCCGGCGTTCCGGACGACGAAGAGCTCACCCGGCTCGGTCTGGGTGAAGAGCGACGGATCGATGCGCGAATCGGAGCAGGTCACGAGCAGCGCCCGCGGCTGCTGCCCGGCACCCAGCGACTCGAACAGCGGTTGCCGAGACGGAAACACGTCCGACTGGAAGCGGCGAACGCCGTCGATGAGCTCGTCCATGCGAATGGGATCTCCTGCCTGCGGCGACCAGAGCAGTCGCCTCGCAGGAGGAAACAGGATCGAACCGAGACCCGCAATACGCCTCGGTTGGCCGGGCAGACGAGTCGCTGCGGGCCGTCTATCTTTCGCGGGGCGACGTCGACGGGCATTCGCACCTGCCCAACGCGGCGTTCGCGGCTGCGGCCGACCGAAAGCTTGGGGTTGATGAATGGCAGCACGAGCGAAGAAGGCGAAGAAGGCAGCCGCCAAGTCGGCGCGCCGCTCCGAGCCCGACGGCGAAGGACCCAAGTGGACCTTCTTGTCGAACCACACGCACGTGCTGATCTCACTTCACCGCGATCCCGATCTGACGCTCCGCGAGGTGGCCAACCTCGTCGGGATCACCGAGCGATCGGTGCAGCGCATCCTCGGCGAGCTCGAAGAGGCCGGCTATGTGATCCGCGAACGCAAGGGTCTGCGCAACCACTATCGGTTCGCGCTGTCGGCGCCGCTCCGCCACCCGATCGAAGCGCATCGTCGCATCGCCGACCTCGTCGACATGATCGAGCAGGACGCGCCCTGATTCGAGCGTCGGCGACCTGAGCGGGCGCCACCGGCATCCAGCGGCGCCCGCGCTCGACGCCGACGAACACGAGACACATCGGCCGGCACCTCGCGGGCCGGACCGAGCGGTGCCCCCATCGACCCCGCCCGCATCGCGACGTCACCGCATGGCGCGGTGTGCCGCGATCGCGCTCGGCGCTGTCTACAACAGCGCCTCGAAGGCATCGCGGCTCGCGTCGTAGCTCAACATCACGCCGCTCTCATCGATGTGGACGAGGCCCCCCACCGATACGTCGCCGAGCGATGCATCCGCCGACAGCGAGCCAACGGCCACGCGCACGCGCTGCTTTGCCGCCTCGTGGGACGCCTCGGTGCGCTGGCGGTTGACCTGGATCCGACCCATCAGATCGTTCGGCTCGGGTCGGGTCATCGGCGACTCGTCGTTCGGCTTTAGCGTCGGGCAGCCGGTGTGCAGGATCACGAGGACTTCACTGACGCCGAGCTCGTGCACGGCGTGGCGGACCGCGTCGCGCAGGTCGCCGTCGTCGACCTCGGCACCGGGGGCCTGAAGCTGCAGGGCGTTCGGAAGAGCCCGAGCCCATCCGGGCTTGGCGTTCGTCCCGGCCGCGGCGCTGAAGAGCACGAGGCAATCGGCGCTCTCGGATGCGAGCTGGCCGGCCTGCTCACTGAGGTTCGAGAGGTGCTGGTGCCGCTGCAGCGAGATGGGCATGGCGCTGGACATGATGTTCTCCTTTCGGGGTGGCTCGAGCATCGGCCCGAGCCCGGACGCGAGCCGAGGCTCAGGCCAGATAGATGTCTTTCGGGTCGACCACCGTGCGCACGGGGCCGAGCAGGGAGCGCTCGGCCGGGCGGGTCCCCGCCTGGCCGCTCTGGGTCTCGGCTTCGGCCACCGCGTGCATCGCCTGGGGCCGACTTCGGAAGAGCCGGCGGATCCACTGGGGCCAGCTGGGGGCGGTGACGCCGCTCTCGGAACGATCGACGCCCCGCAGGGGTTGGAACTGGGGATGGGTCGGGCTGCTCATGGCTCGGTGGCCTCCTTTGCAAACGCGACTTCAATTACCCGATACAAATTTCGTGTCAATCAGTTCATGGCTTTTTTTTCGCGAGATGGATCTCAGGACGCGCAGAAATTTATTTTGCGAATCTCACTTGACGAAATCTATGTCGTGTTGTTCGATGCAGCGGCGCCGAGGGGTTGCCGACGTGGGTGTGCCTCTCGCAGCACGGGCAGAACGAAGAAGCGGGACCACACAGGCCGCTTGCTCGAGCCCCGGAATCGAGAGGCGAGGAGACAGGCACCATGTGGATCTCATCCGAAACGGCCCTGCTGGCGCTCTGCGCGGCGCTCCTCCCCGGCACCGTCGGTTTCGCGGTCTCGCGAGCGGCGCGCTTCGACGCAGCGCGCGCACGTCAGGCCACCGCGCTCAGCGCGGCCCTCTCCTTCGCTGCCGCGCTCGGCCTCGGAGCGGTGGCGCTCGCGAGTGGTGCCGCGCCGACCACGGCCTACGTCTTCCAGGTGCCGGTCGTCGGCGAGCTCGAGCTCGGCCTCGGCGCTCGCTACGACGGCCTCACGGCGCTCCTGCTCATGACCGTGACGATGGTCGGTGCGGTCGTCGCTCGCTTCTCGATCCGCTACATGGACGGCGACCCGAACCAGGCCGGCTTCAGCCAGTGGATCGCCTACACCCTCAGTGCGGTCCTGCTGCTGGTCGTCGCCGCCGACCTCTTCCAGGTGCTCGTCGGCTGGATCGCCACGAGCCACGGTCTCCATCGGCTCCTGACCCATTTCGCGGATCGACCCGCGGCACAGCTGGCGGCGCGCAAGAAGTTCGTGACCAGCCGGCTCGGCGACCTGTTCCTGCTCGCCGCATTCACGATGGTCGCCGTCGACTTCGGGACGCTCCAGTACGACGAGCTGTTCGCGCTGCTGCCCGGGGCAGCCCCGTCGACCACCGTGCCGATCGCAGTGCTCCTGGTGCTCGGCGCGATGACCAAGTCGGCACAGTTCCCCTTCCACACCTGGCTGCCCGATTCGCTCGAGACGCCGACGCCGGTGTCGGCGCTCATGCACGCCGGGATCATCAACATGGGGGGGCTGCTGCTCATCCGCATGAGCCCGCTGCTCGTCGAAGCGCCGGCCGTGATGCCCTGGCTGGCGGCCGGGGGCGCCGTGACGGCGCTGGTCGGTGCGCTCGCGATGCTCCCTCAGACCGACGTCAAGCGGAAGTACGCCTACTCGACCGTCGCGCAGATGGGCTTCATGATGCTCCAGTGCGGCGTCGGCGCATTCGCCGCAGCCACGCTTCACATGGTGGGCCACGCCTTCTACAAGGCCCACGCATTCCTCGCATCAGGATCGGTGGTCGATCCGGATCCCACGCCCCGGAAGGCGCTCGATGCACGCACCACGCCCGGCCCCTGGCTGGTCGTGCTCGCGCTCGCGAGCGGGACCTTCGTCGTCACGAGCACTGTGTGGGCGCTCGGGATCGAACTCGCCTCCAAGCCTGGATTGACGGTGTTGGGTTCGATTCTCGCCCTGGCGACGGCGCAGCTCGTGCTCGCGCCTCCTGTCCGGGTCGGCCACCCCCTGATGCGGATCGTGAGCGGAGCCGCCGTCGGCGCCGTCATCGCGCTGCTCTACTTCGCCGGCGTCGGTCTCTTCGAAGCCGCGATCGCGAGCGCGATCCCGAGCGCCGCCGCGATCCCGACCACACCGATGCCGCTCACGGCCGCCATCGTGACGCTCTTCGCGATCGCGTTCGCCGCGCAGTATGCAGGCGCCTGGGCGCGCACGACCCGACTGGGGCGCGCCGCCTGGGTGCACGCCTCGCGCGGCTTCCACATCGGCACGCTGCAGAATCGACTGGTCTCGCGGCTGTGGCCCGTCTCTCCGATCGCCTCGCGGTCGACCCATCCCGCTGAAGGAGTCATCCGATGAGTTTCCAGCTCGAATCTCCGATCGAATCGGCCTCGGCCGACGAGGCACACGCTCAGGTCGTCGAGCTGCACGACCCGGTCGAAGCACCCCGCGACGACTCGATCCGCAGCGAGATCGAGCAGGCCGCGTCGCGCATCGCGCCGCTCTGGAGCCTGCGCAACTTCGTCGCGGTGAACCCCTTCATGGGCTTCTCCGACTCGACCTACGCCAACGCAGTGCACCAGATCGATCAGCTGCTGCACGGCGAAGTCACGATGTCGAGCGCCTTCTACCGCGCGCAGTACGAGCAGGGGCGCATCGCGCACCCGAACGTGCTGGCCGCCCTCGGCGACGCCCCGCGCATGCTCGAGCGAACCGAACTCGCGGAGATCGCCACCGACGACCTGCTCGAGGCCCTGCTCGCCGACGGCCAAGCCGCCGGAGGGGCGAGTCTCCGCGTCGAGACGGTGGCCGAGGCCGTCGATCGGGTCGGCAACACCGAGTTCGCGACCCTCGCCGAGCGCGAGATTGCCCGGTGGTGCTCGGGCCGGTTCGATCTCGGCGAGAGCGCGTGGGCTCAGCCCGACCGCGATCGGCCGCTCTTCGAAGCCTGGCGCAGCCACGCCACGATCGACCCCAGCCCCGAGCTGCTCGGACTCTCGGGCTTTCGCGACTACGTACGCGACCTGCCCCACGACCCGGTCGAGGTGATCGCCAAGGTGCTGCTACAGATCGGCGTTCCGCACGAGCAGCGGGTGCCGTTCATGACACGGGCCCTCGCGACGATCGCCGGCTGGGCGGGCTACGCACGACGGCTCGATCACGAGGCGCGACTCGTGGGCCACGTCGACGACACCATCGTGCACCTGCTCGCCATGCGCATCGCCTTCGACGGGGCGATCGACCGGATGGCCCCCGACCAGCTGAGGCTGCGGCGCGCGGGTCACTTGACCGCGAGCGACGCGCCGAGCGGACTCTTGAGCGACGCCGGGCGCCGAATCGTCTGGCAGCACGCCTACGAGCTCGGGTATCAGCACGCGCTCCTCGGCCGCCTGACGGCCGGGCCGGGCCGCGAGACGACAACCGAGCGCCCCGACCTCCAGGCCGTGTTCTGCATCGACGTGCGCTCGGAGGTCCTGAGACGACACCTCGAAGCGCAGTCGCCGGGCATTCGCACGATCGGCTTCGCCGGCTTCTTCGGCTTCGCACTCGAACACGTCGGTGTCGGTCAGACGAGCGGCTCCGCACGGTGCCCGGTGCTCCT
The DNA here is from genome assembly GCA_965250285.1 of Myxococcota bacterium. Classification (GTDB taxonomy): domain Bacteria; phylum Myxococcota_A; class UBA9160; order UBA9160; family UBA4427; genus CAYYSY01. The sequence continues at coordinate 5,072,029 of OZ252299.1, read as the reverse complement.
GTCTCCGGCGGCCCGAGTCTGCAGCGAAGGCTCTCACAACGACGAGAAGCGCCTCGTCGGCGAGCGAGACAGCGCCGCTTGGCTGAGTTCGCTTCGAAAGCTCTCGGTCCTCGCGTATCCCTTCGTCGAGACGCTCGGCCTGGGGTTCGCCGGTCGGCTGATCTCGGATTCGCTGGGCTGGACCCGGCCGGGGGCGCGCGAGGTCGACTCGAGCTTCGCGCCGCGCCTCGATGCGTCGCACGACCACGAGAGCGGTCTGACACTCGACATGCAGATCGACCTCGCCGAGGGAGCGCTGCGCAACATGGGTCTCGTGCGAGACTTCGCTCGAGTCGTGCTGATCTGCGGGCATGGCAGCACCTCGACGAACAACCCCTACGCGTCCGGCCTGGACTGCGGCGCATGCGGCGGCCACCGAGGCGATGTGAATGCGCGCGTCGCGGCGGCGGCGCTCCAGTCGCCCGATGTCCGCGCCGGGCTCGCCGAACGCGGCATCGACATCCCCGACGACACGGTGTTCATCGCCGGTCTGCACGACACGACCTGCGACACGGTCGAGTTCTTCGATGCGCCTTCGATCGACCCCAAGCTGAGTGCGCGCATCCAGCAGTGGATCGACGACGCCACGGCGGCCACGCGATGCGAGCGCGCCCCCGACCTCGGAGAGCGGGCGCAGGGCAACCTCGCGAAGCGCATCCAGGGCCGATCGCGCGACTGGTCCGAAGTACGCCCCGAGTGGGGCCTCGCCGGCAACGCGGCATTCATCGCGGCGCCGCGGGCCTGGACCACGGGCACCGACCTCGGAGGGCGCACGTTCCTGCACGACTACCAGGCGAGCGACGATGCCGAAGGCAGTGTGCTCGAGCTGATCATGACCGCGCCGCTCGTCGTCGCGAGCTGGATCAACCTGCAGTACTTCGCGTCGACGACCGACAACGTCACGTTCGGCAGCGGCCACAAGGCGCTCCACAACGTGGTCGGACGACACGGGGTGCAGCTCGGCAACGCAAGCGACCTGCAGGTCGGGTTGCCCTGGCAGTCGGTGCACGACGGCGAGCGCTACCTGCACGAGCCACTCAAGCTGACGGCGATCATCGCTGCGGCACCCGATGATCTCGATGCAGTGCTCGCCCGGCACGAGCACGTCCGCGAGCTCGTCGAGAATGGCTGGATCCACCTGATGGCCTGGACGAGCGCAGAAGCCCCCCTGCTTCGCCGCACCGCCGAACCCGGCGTCTGGGTCGAGGCCTGAACGACCTCGCTCTCCCACCTTACGCCGAGCCATGGGGCGCTTGCCCGGGCAAGGCACAATCGAATCTGCCAGGAGCTTCCCATGCACGTCGAATCACCCGGCCCCCTCTCCGACCGATGCGTGCTCGTCACGGGGATCACCGACGAAGCCTCGCTTGCCCTTCCGATCGCGCGGGAGATCCGTCGTCAGGGTGCGCGCCTGTTGTGCACAGGCCTCGGGCCGCAGCACGCGCCGCCCGAGACGTCGGAGCGCGCCCTCGATCACCTGCGATCGAGCTTCGAAGGCTTCCGCAAGACGGTCGAGGCCGAGCTCGGCGCGGATGTGCCCACGCTCGACTGCAACGTCTCGAATGACGAGAGCCTCGCTTCGCTCGGCGCGGCGCTCGTTGATCTCGACGTGTGCGTCGACGGCGTCGTCCACGCCGTGGCGTTCGATCGCACGATTCGAGGCGACCAGAGCCCGCGCCTCATCGACACGCCCCGCGATGCGTTCCTCGAGTGTATGAACGTGTCGGCCTACTCGATGATCGCGCTCACGCGAGCGCTCCTCGAGACGGGCCGTCTGAGTGGAGGCGCCTCGCTCGTCGCGCTCAGCTACATCGGGGCCGAACGCTCAGTGACGCACCCGTATCGGAACGTCGGCGTGGCGAAGGCCGCGCTCGAGCGCATCGTGACCGAGCTCGCCGTCGAGCTCGGACGCGACCGGCAGACGCGCGTCAACGCGATCCGATTCTCGCCCTACAGTGCCTCGCGCGCGGGCGGGGCGATCCCCGGCCTCTCCGACGCGGAGGCACGCGCCAACGCGCAGTCGCCGCTCGGCAACGCCAGCCCCGACGCGCTGGCCTACGAGGTCTGCCATCTGCTGCGACGCGGCGTCGGCATCACCGGCGAGATTCGACACGTCGACGGGGGCTACCACGTGCTCGGCTAGGGATGCCCTGCAGAACTCGCCCCACGCACCCGCCGCGAGCGCTTCCTGGGGGAGCGCGCTGCGCTGCGACCAAAACGTCCCGAGGCCGGGGCAGGCGGGGGTACCGCGCGCAGTTCGCAGGCGCGACGTGCGCAACAAACGAGCTTCCCAGGCAGGTCGCGCCGAGAATGTCTGAGCACGGTGCCCCCGCCTGCCCCGGCCCTGGCACAGCCTCTCGAGGCCGGGGCAGGCGGGGGTACCGCGCGCAGTTCGCAGGCGCGACGTGCGCGGCAAACGAGCTTCCCTGGCGGATCGCGCCGAGAATGTCTGAGCACGGTGCCCCCGCCTGCCCCGGCCCTGGCACAGCGGACCGTGCAGAGGTTCCCCAGGTCATTCGAACGGGGGGATCGCGATCGCTGCTAGCCTCGCGATTGCGATGCCGCCGCGTCAACCGACCGTCTCGATCGATCCCGAAGCCCACCTCGAGGGCCGTCTGCTGCGGCGCTACAAGCGGTTCCTCGCCGACGTCGAGCTGGCCTCCGGCGATGTCGTGACCGTGCACTGTCCCAACCCCGGCAGCATGCGGGGCACGGATCGGCCCGGCTCACGTGTGCGCTGCTCGACCAGCGACAACCCGAAACGCAAGCTCGCGCACACCCTCGAAATGATTCGCGTCGGGCGAGTCTGGGTCGGGCTGCACACGCTGCGTGCCAACCAGCTGGCCTCGCGCGCACTCGCCTCGGGCGCGATCAGCGGGCTCGCGGGCTACCGCGAGATCCGCGCCGAGGCCAGCGTGCCGGCCGAGATCTCGACGAACAGTCGCCTCGACTTCCGGCTCTCGCGACATCGGCGTCGCGACGAAGACGCCTACGTCGAGGTCAAGAGCGTGACGATGGCGAACAGTGCGCGCGCGCTCTTCCCAGACGCCGTCACCGAGCGCGGCCGCAAACACCTCGAAGTGCTCGCAGGCCTGCGCGCGACCGGGCACCGGGCGGTGCTGCTCTTCTGCGTGCAGCGGGGCGACTGCTCGAGCGTCTCGCCGGCCGACGAGATCGACCCCGCGTACGGCGAGACCCTTCGCGCAGTCGCGAAAGAGGGCGTCGAGATCGTCGCGATCCGCGCCCGGGTGACGGCGCGCGCCATCCGCCTCGAAGGCACCCTGCCGGTACGGCTCTAGGGGCCGCGCCCCTTGCGACGCGCGCCGGGGACCGCTGCGCCGGGCCGAACACTCGGTTCTCCCGGTCCCGGCTGCTATGAACGGGGCATGGCCGCTCGACGACGACCCGACCCGCCCGGCGACGCGATCCCCGAGGTCTGGGTGCGCGAGACGCGCCAGGCACTGCTTGCGTGGTACGACCGGCACAAGCGCGATCTGCCCTGGCGACACACCCGCGATCCGTACGCGATCTGGATCAGCGAAACGATGCTGCAGCAGACGCGCGTCGAGACCGTGATCCCCTACTGGCACCGCTTCCTCGAGCGGTTCCCCGACGTGCATGCACTCGCCGACGCCGACCAGGAGGCCGTCTACGAAACCTGGACCGGCCTCGGCTACTACTCGCGCGCCCGCAACCTGCAGGCGGCGGCCAGGCAGATCGTCGGCGAGCACGGCGGCCGCTTGCCCGACTCGGCCGACGCGCTGCGAGCGCTCAAGGGGATCGGCCCCTACACGGCCGGTGCCGTCGCTTCGATCGCATTCGATCGCCCGGCCGCCATCGTCGATGGCAACGTCGTCCGCGTGCTGGCCCGTCTGCGCGGGCTGCGCGAGGACGTGACGCAGAAGAAGGTGATCGATCGGCTATGGCATTGGAGCGCTCAGCTGGTCGCGGCCGGCCGCCGCGCGGGCGACTTCAACCAGGCGATGATGGAGCTCGGCGCGACCACGTGTCTACCGAAAGCGCCCCTCTGCCTCACGTGTCCGGTGCGCGCGCAGTGCGACGCGGCCGCGGCGGGCGACGCTGAGTCGCTGCCGAAGAAGCCGAGCCGCAAGAAGGCGAAGGCCATCGGGGGCGTCGCCGTCTGGATCGAACGCCGGGGCAAGGTGCTCGTCGTGCAGCGTCCCGAGACCGGCTTGATGGCCAACCTCTGGGAGCTGCCCGGCGGCGAGCTCGAAGAGTCGACCGCCCCCGATGCGGCCCGCGTCGCCGAGCACGTCGCCGACTCGACCGGCCTCACGGTCGATGGCCTCGATCGCATCGGCGCGGTCGAGCACCTGTTCACGCATCGGCGCCTGACCCTGCACGTGTATCGCGCTGGCGCCGTACAGGGGCGCGTACGCCTTCTCGGGCCCCAGGCTTCGCGCTGGCTGGCACCTTCGACGCTCGCGACGCTGCCCCAGGCCGGGCCGATGCGAAAGGCGCTGGCGCTGCTGGGCGAAGGCCCCGAAGAGTCGCCGCGGAAGCGTGCCCGAGCCACGCATCGGGGCGCAGCCCCTTGAACGACGAAGCCGCGAGGCGCGGCGATGACGATGCGGACGACGGCCGCGACTTCGCCGATCTGTTCGGTCAAGACGAGACGACTCAGCGCATCACGTCGAAGCAGCGCTCGCCGGTGCCCCGGCGAGCCGGGCGGCGCCGCGCACCCGACCCCGCCCATGCCGCAGACGGCGACGACGAGGCGCTCGACGATGACGCGTTTCGCGGCGATGTCCCGCCGAAGGAGTTCACCGCGCTGCGCATGGGCCGAACCCCTCCGACCCAGCGCATCGACCTGCACGGCTTCGACCGAGTGGGGGCGCAGCGCACGCTGCAGAAGGCGTTCGGCGTCGCGACCGCGGCCCGACATCGTTGCGTACTCGTGATCCACGGACGGGGCCGCAGTACCGCCACCGGCGAGGCGACGCTGAAGAGCGCGCTCCCGCGCTGGCTGCGCACGCCTCCGCTCGATGCCTGGGTGCGAGGCTTCGCACCGGCGCAGCCGCGCGATGGCGGTGAAGGCGCCACCTATGTCCTCCTCCGCGCAAAGAGGTCCGACCGATGAGCGCGCACGCGATCGACCCCGCGGCCGTGCCCGCGCGCATTCGCGATGTCGCGCGGCGCGTCGATGCGCGGGGCGGGCGCGCGCTCGTCGTCGGGGGCTGGGTGCGAGATCGGCTGCGCGGCGAAGCGCCGGTCGACCTCGACCTCGAAGTCCACGGGCTCGAGGAGGCCGAACTCGACGCGGCCCTCGCCGAGATCGGGCCCGTGCAGACCGTCGGCAAGGCCTTCGCGATTCGCCTCGTGGCAGGGCTCGACGCGGACGTCTCGTGGGTCGCGCCGACACGCCGAGGTCTCGACGATTCATTCTCAGAGGCAGCGCTGCGCCGCGACCTCACGATCAACGCGATGGCCTTCGATCCGCTCAGCGGGCGGGTCCTCGATCCGCATGGCGGGCTCGAAGATCTCGAGCGCGCGCGCCTGCGCGCGACGAGCCCGGATCGCTTCGGCGACGACCCCGTGCGCGCGCTGCGCACGGCGGGCCTGGCCGCGCGGCTCGAGATGACGCCCGACGATGCACTCGTCGCGCTCTGCGCCGAGCAGGATCTCGGCCCTGTCCCCGGCGAGCGACTCATGCTCGAGTGGACCCGGGCGCTCACGCGCGCGCGGCGCCCGTCGCTCACCCTCGAGTGGCTGCAACGCATGGATCAGCTGCGCGCGTTTCCCGAGATCGATGCGCTGCGCGGGGTTCCTCAGGACCCGAAGTGGCACCCCGAAGGCGACGTGTTCGTGCACACGGCGATGTGTCTCGACGCCGCAGCGACGCTGCGCGAGGCCAGCGACGCACCGCTGACTCTGATGCTCGCGACGCTCTGCCACGACTTCGGCAAGCCCGACACGACGAGCGAAGAACCGGACGGGCGCATCCGCTCGATCGCGCACGAACGCGCTGGCCGAGACCCGACCCGCCGCTTTCTGCGGCGCCTCGAGGCGTCCCATCGCTTGATCCGTCAGATCGAGGTGCTCGTCGATCGACACCTGGCACCCGTGCAGCTCGTCGGACAGGGCTCGGGCGACAAGGCGTTTCGCAAACTCGTCCGCCGGTTGGACGCGGCGCGGGTTTCACCGAAGCTGCTCGCCGACGTCGCCCGCGCGGATCATCTGGGCCGCACGACCGACGACGCGCGCGCGGGGCGCTTCGAGGCGGGCGATCGGTTCCTCGAACGGGTCGCCGCGCTCGGGATCGCGGACGGTCCGAAGACCGCGGTCGTCCAGGGCCGACACCTGGTGGCGCGGGGCTACTCGCCCGGGCCCGAATATGGACAGATCCTCGAACGCTGCCTCGCCTTGCAGGACGAGACCGGCCTCGACGACCCCGACGCGATTCTGGACGCCGTGCTGCGCGCCTGAGCGCTCAAATGAGGCCAGAACGCCCCGACCCCTGGGAATCGGCCATCCATTCGTGACACAACGCGGCGTCGTACACCACCTCCCTTCATCGGGCCGCTGCGCCTCGGCCCGTGCTCGAGGGAGCGAACCGTGCTGCGAACCGTGGCGAGTCGAGGCTTCATTGCAACGTGCCGCACCAGCGGCGCGCTGGCCGCCGTGTTGATCCTGTCGATCTCGGCGGGGGTGCCGTCGGCTGCGTTCGTCCTCGACTGGCCCGGGCGCGCGAGCGATGCGGCGCGGATGGCGGCGAGCGACGCGGCCGCTTCCACCGACGAGCGAGCGGCCACCCACATCCTCGGGATCGAGTTCGCGCTCGAAGCGGCCCGAGAGATTCGACGCACGGGATCGCTGCTCGCCGCTTCACTCTGGCTGGGTGCGCTGGCGCCGGCGCCCGGCCTCCGCGAGGCCGACGACAGCGAGATCCTGGGGCTGCTGCTCGCGTTCGAGTCGAATCGCATCGACTCGCTGCAGCTGCACGCCGAAGCCGGCTGGGCATGGCCGGTCGACAGCATGCCTGCGGTGCTCGCCATGCGCTCACGTTGGCGAGCCGCCGTGGTGCCGATCCCCGAGCCGAAGTCTGCGCTGCTCGTCGCGGTGGGCCTCGGCGCGCTGGCGCTGCGGCGCCGCCCGGGCCGGGCCGCGTATGCGCCTCTGCCCGTCGGTCATCGCCGCAACGACCCCGTTCGGGTGTAGATCGCGGTCAGCGGCCCAGTGCCCCACGAGGCCAGCGCGCCGTCCGGGCCGAAGCCGGCGCGAGAAACCCGCGACTCAGTCGTCGCCACGCACCACCGGTAGATCGCTGCGTCGCCACGTCCGCATGTCACCCTCCATGTGACGCACGTCGAAGCCGCCGGCTTCGGCGAGCGCCTCCTCCGCAGCGCGCGCTCGGCCGCCGCGCTCGCAGTACACGATGACGCGCTCTTCGCCGATCGCCCGAAGCTCGTCGATGCGGCTCGCGACCTCGGTGTGCGGAATGTGGACCGAGCCCTCGATATGGCCCTGGCGATACTCGGTCGCGCTGCGGGTGTCGAGAAAGATCGGCGGATCCTCCGACTTCCACTCGGCGTACGCTTTGCTCACAGAGACGTCGACGCGGGGCGGTCTCTGGTCGTTGCATGCGAGCGCGAGGACCAGTGCGACCAGCAGTGCGAGTCGCATCCGAAGCGAAGCATCAATCGATGTCATTCCAGGCCTCCCCATAGTGGATGTAGATCTCGGCCCCCGGTTGGATGTTGCGAATCGCATAGAGGTCGAGCTCGCGCAGCTCCGCGTTGGGCTCGCGGGAGTGATTCAGGAATCGCAGATCGTTGCGGCCCTCGATCCCGACCTCTGTGCCGTCTGCTTCGACCAGCCAGAGCACATAGGTGCCGTCTTCGTGCGTCTCGCGGCCCTCGAACGTACCGATGTACTGCCCGGTGCGAATCCGTCGGCGCGCAAAGACGCCCTTGCCGTGCACGGGGCTCCGACGCGCGATGACCCGCTCACGAAGCGACATCGGTTCTCCGTGGCAGCGCGAAGCCACCCTGCAGCGGCGCGAATGACTGCGCGTGCAGCCGGGTTTCGAACGTCGACATGAAGGACTCCGCTAGAAACGATCGGCCGGCCAGAACACGAAGCCGTCGGGTGGCAGGATCCGCTCGAGAAAAGCCTCGGGCGTCTCGTCGTCGAAGAGCTCGACATCGAGTCGCGCGGCGAGCGCACCCAGATTGAGGCAGCGCACGAGCCCGGCGCGATCATCCATCGGGTGTGAGGTGGTGCCCTCGTGCTCGAGCCCGACCGTCAGACCGATGTCGTCGAACGTCGGCAGCACGAGAAAGTCGCGCACCGCTTCACTCGATCGACCGTTCGTCGCGAGCAGGTCGTCTTCGCGGGGCTCGAGCAGGCTGCGGATCAGCTTGGCCAACGCGCCGGCGCCATCTTCGAAGCGACCCATCTCGGTCACGGTCAACACCTCGTCGAGCACGGCGGCGCGCGCATACGCGACGGCGAGCCCTCCCCGTCGAGCGATCCAGATCTCTTCTTCGGGGTTGCCCGCGAGCCGCAGGCTCGCCTTCCAGAGTTCGTCGTCGCGAATCACCGAGCCGTGGCGATTCGCAGCGTAGGCCGAGTGGATGGCCTGGATCGCCGACAGGCCCCGCTCGCTGTCGGCGTCGAAACGGTCGAGCTCGATTTCATTGGTGCGCTCGATCGCGCCGCTCGGCGCGACGGCCTTCTCACCGCGGCGCAGGATCGCGCGCTGCCCGGTCCAGACCCGCCAGCCCTGTGCCTCGAACAGCTCGGGGACGGGCGGGAACACGATCGAGAGCTCGACGCCGCGCTCGCGCATGGCCGTCGCCGCATGCTCGACCAGCGCGCGCGCGAACCCCTGTCCACGCGACTCGGGCTCGACGTAGAGCAACGCTAGGCCGCCCGAAGGTATGCGATGGCCGAGCACGAGCAGGGGCCGGGGCACGATCACGATGCACCCGAGCAGGCGACCGTGATCGACCGCGACGATCACCTGGTCGGGGCCGAAGGTCGGATCGTGCTCGATGCGACGCTCGAGCAGGGTTCGCGCCGGTTGTCCATCCACCGGCGGATGGCCTTCGAGCAGGGTGAGCAGGGTCGGGTGCTCGTCGGTGTGGAGGGTGCGGATCTCCATGTGGACCCGAGTATACTCGCGCGATGCCCGATGACTCCTCCCCCCAAGACACGAACCCCGATGCCAAGGCGATCGCGAAGGAGGCCTTCGGCCTCTTCGCGAAGGGCGAGCTCGACGCCGCCGTAGCACGCTATCGCGAAGCCATCGCGGGCGACGCGACGCTCCCGATCGCCTGGAACGGCCTCTCGATGGCGCTGGCCAAGCGCGGCGCTGAGGGCGACCTCGAAGAGGCGATCGAGTGCGCCCAGAAGCTCGTCGAGCTCGAGCCCGACGACCCGCTGAGCCACACGAATCTGTCGCGGATCCTGATGCAGAAGGGCCTCATCCCCGAGGCCGAAGACGCCCGGGCCCGCGCGATGCAGGCTCAGATGAAGCAGGAAGGCGGCGGCTGAACCGGCCCGAGCGCCTTCACTCTTCGCGGTCGGCGACCCGAACGCGCGCGATGATCTCGTCGCGCCGCGTCGCTGCGACGGCGACCGCAACGATTGCGCATACCCAGGGCAGGGCGTGACCGCCCCGCGCATAGATCGTCGGGTTCTCGGCCGTATTCGTCGGCAGCGCCAGATCGACGACCAGCTCTTCGGCCGGCCACTCGTCGAGGTTGTCGAGCCCGACGGGGCGGGCGGGAATGTGCGCCTGCAGGCGACCGAGATGATCGATCGCCGCCGAAACCCCCGTCGACACGCTGCGCACCATCGGCACGCGGTGCTCGACCGACCGAATCTGCGCCAGCGCCAGGTGTTCCCAGGGCTCGGCGCTGTAGCCGTACCACGCATCGATCGTCGAGTTGACGAACACCTCGACGCCGCCCTCCTGCGCGGCCACTTCGCGGGCGTAGTCGGCGATGATGTCCTCGAGGCAGATCAGTGGCCCCACGCGCACCGGCGGTGCGTCTTCGCGTTCGACGACGAAGACCGCCGGTGCCTCGCCCGCGGTCAGCTGTGAGATCCACGGGATCTGCTCACGCGCCCACGCCGGGTCGACGAGGGGGATGCTCTCGCCGAGAAAGACGAGCCGCACCTTGTCGTACGTCCCCTCGATCCGCCCGTCGCGGCTCATGTGCGCGAATGTGTTGAAGCCGTAGGGGATGTCGCGGTTGCGCGTGCCGACACCGAAGAGCACCGGCCCATCGATGCCGATGAGCACGCCAGCCCGGCCCAGCTGGTGCTCGTCGGGCACCGGTCGCGGCAGCCGGTAGGGGTACGTACCGGCTTCGGGCCAAACGACGACCTCGGCCCCCTGGGCCTCGGCCCGCTTCGATGGCTCGCGCAGACGCCGGAAGTTCTCGGCGAGCGGCACGTCGCCGACGGGGACGTTCGGCTGCACGATCCCGACCCGCCAACGCGGCGCATCCTTTGCGCGCTCTTCGAGCTGCAGCATGCGCTCGGCGCCGTGGGTGAACGTCATGATCGGGATCGTCGCCGCCAACGCGGCGAACGCGCCTCGCTGCCACTGGAACGGCTGACGGGCAGCGCCCACGACGAGCAGCGCCGTCGACATCATCACCAGCTCGAGCAGCGGCGCACCGCCGAATTCGGCCAGCTGGAGCATCTCGGGGACTTCGGCGAGACCGAGCACGGGCGTGTACTTGAACAGCACCGGCCAGTAGAACGCCACCGGCACCCACGTCACCGGTGCCCACACATAGGCGAGCACGCCCCGTCGCGGTCCGACGTGCAGCAGCACGGCCCAGATCGCGTATGGCACGGCCAGCCAGATCGAGAAGAGGACCAGGCCGATCTGCCCGACGAAGACGGGAACGCCCACGAACTTCACGAGCATCGTGCCGATCCACGGAAAGCCGACCAGCCCGATGCCGAGCCCCGCGACCCCGCCGTAGAGCGCTGCTTGTGTCGGTGTCCGCGTGAGCGGATGACGCGCGACGATCAGCAACGGGGCGAACGCGAACCAGTAGAGCCACCACCAGCCGCCCGGCGGCGCGCCGAACCCGAAGAGCAGACCGGTGCAGGCCGCGAGCGCGACGAACTGCGGCTGGATGCGCCGCGGTCGACCTTCGACGTCAGCCGTCGCCGCGCTCGCTGCGGGCTCGGGTCCGGTCTCGGCTGCGGGCTCCGGCGACATGGCGAAGAGATTGGGCGATCGCCTCGACGTTGGGAAGAGGGTGGGGCGCGCGTCGGCCGGTCGCACGGGGCCGATGGTATGCTCGTCGCCCTGGCCGAACCCGTCCCGGCAGCGAGGAGCCCCCATGGCTGATGAACCCAAGGCGTTTCATCTCTCCCCCGAAATCCACGGCTACCTCGTCACGCATGGCACGCCCCCCGATGCAGCGCAGAACGATCTCATCGCCGCAACGAGCGAGCTCGGCGGCATCTCGGTGATGCAGGTCGCGCCCGAGCAGGGCGCGCTGCTGACGCTGCTCGCACGCCTGATCGGTGCGAAGCAGGCGATCGAGATCGGCACGTTCACCGGCTACTCGGCCCTCTGCATCGCGCGGGGCCTCGCCGAGGGCGGCCGGCTCGTGTGCTGCGACGTCTCGGACGAATGGACCTCGGTGGGCAAGCCGCACTGGGCGTCGGCCGGCGTCGCCGAACGCATCGACCTGCGCATCGCGCCCGCGACCGAGACCCTCGCCGCGTTGAAGCACGAAGCCGGCGACGCGCGGCCCTACGACCTCGCTTTCGTCGACGCCGACAAGACCGGCTATGACGCGTACTACGAGGCGCTGCTCGGTCTGATCCGACCGGGCGGACTGATCCTCGTCGACAACGTGCTGTGGGGCGGTTCGGTCATCGACGATTCGAATCAGAAGGATGACACGCGGGCGATTCGCGCCTTCAACGACAAGGTCGCAGCCGACGACCGGGTCGACTGCGTCATGGCATCGATCTCGGACGGCCTGACCTTCTTGCGCGTTCGCGGCTGAGCGAGCGGGTGTCGGGCGCACACCCGACCCGAGCGCGAGCCCGCAGGCCTCGATCAGGGTCGAACTCGACCGAAGCGCGAGAACACCTGCATCAGCTCGTCGATCTTCTCACGCCGCTCCTTCGGCCGACCGCTCTCGAGGGCGCTCGCGACGCATGTCTCGACGTGCCCGGCGAGCAGCAGGTGCCCAACGCGGTCGAGGGCGCTCTCGACCGCGGCCACCTGGTGCAGGATGTCGACGCAGTAGCGGTCCTCTTCGACCATGCGCTGAATCCCCGCGACCTGGCCCTCGATCCGGCGCAGCCGGGCCATCAGCTTCTTGCGTGCATCGTCCTTCACGCGTCTTCTCCCTTTCGTTTCCGCGTGCGCATCACACCTCGGCGCGCCGCAGACGCAGCGAGTTGGCGATCACCGAGAACGAGCTGAGGCTCATCGCAGCCGCGGCGATCATCGGGCTCAGCAGGATGCCGGCCACGGGGTACAACACGCCCGCGGCCACGGGCACGCCGACCGCGTTGTAGACGAATGCAAAGAAGAGGTTCTCGCGGATGTTCGCCATCGTGCGACGGCTCAGCCGAATCGCGCGCACGACGCCGCGCAGATCGCCCTTCACCAACGTCACGCCGGCGCTCTGCATGGCGACGTCGGCGCCGGTCCCCATGGCGATCCCGACGTGGGCCTGGGCGAGCGCCGGGGCATCGTTGACGCCGTCGCCGCACATCGCGACGGTGCGCCCTTCGGCCTGCAGCGCCTTCACGACCTCGGCCTTCTCTGCGGGCAACACCCCGGCGTGCACTTCGTCGAGGCCGAGCCGTGCGGCCACGGCCTCGGCGGTCGCGCGTTCGTCCCCGGTCAGCATGATGATGCGCATCCCCTCGGCATGCAGCGCCGAGATCGCATCGGGGGTCGACCCCTTGATCGGGTCGGCGACCGCGAGCAGGCCAGCGACACGCCCATCGACGGCGACGAACATCACGGTCTGGCCTTCGGCCCGCATCGCCTCGGCGCGGTTCCAGAAGATTGCGGCGTCTCCCGCGACCTGCTCCATGAGACTTGCGTTGCCGACGGCCACTTGGCGGCCTTCGACGTCGCCGAGGATCCCTGTACCGGTGCGCGATTCGAAGCCGCTCACCGCACGGAGCGCGAGCCCGCGCGAGGCGGCGCCCGCTTCGATCGCCCGAGCCAGCGGGTGTTCGCTGCTCTGCTCGAGCGAAGCAGCCAGCGCCAAGAGCTCGTCCGACGCGATCGCTGCATCGGCGACGACGTCGACCAGCTTCGGGCGCCCTTCGGTGAGCGTGCCCGTCTTGTCGACGACCACCGTGTCGACGTCGCGCAACAGCTCGATCGACTCGGCGTTGCGAAAGAGCACGCCCAGCCCGGCGCCCTTGCCGCTCGCCACCATGATCGACATCGGCGTGGCGAGACCCAGCGCACACGGGCACGCGATGATGAGTACGGCGACCGCGTTGACGAGCGCGTGCGCCATGCGCGGGTCGGGCCCGATCACCGCCCACACGATGAACGTGAGCACCGAGGCCGCGATGACCGCCGGCACGAACCAACCCGCGACGAGATCGGCCAGGCCCTGGATCGGCGCGCGCGTACGCTGCGCCTCGGCGACGAGCTGCACGATCTGAGACAGCAAGGTGTCGCTGCCGACCCGTCCGGCACGGATCACGAGCGCCCCGGTCTGGTTGATGGTCGCCCCCGTCACATCGTCGCCCTCGGCCTTCGAGGCCGGGATCGGCTCGCCGGTGAGCATCGACTCGTCGACCGCGCTCGCTCCACTCACGACCACGCCGTCGACCGGCACCTTCTCACCCGGCCGCACGCGCAGCAAGTCTCCGACGCGAACTGCGTCGAGGGCGACGTCGTTCTCGCTGCCGTCGGCGTCGATGCGTCGAGCCTCCTTCGGTGCGAGCCCGAGGAGCGACTTGATCGCGGCTCCGGTCTGGTCGCGCGCCCGCAGCTCGAGCACCTGACCGAGCAGCACGAGCGTCACGATGACCGCCGCCGCCTCGAAGTAGACGGCGACCGATCCGTCGGGGCCGCGGAACGAGTCGGGGAACACGCCCGGCGCGACGACCGCGACGACGCTGTAGCCCCACGCGGCCAGCGTGCCGACCGCCACGAGCGTGAACATGTTGAGGTGGCCGGTGCGCAGCGAGGCGGCACCACGCTCGAGGAAGGGCCAGCCACACCACAGCACGACGGGCGTCGCGAGCAGCAGCTGGCCCCACTCGACCAGCCCTTTCGGCAGCGACGCGAAGGCGGCGTGCAGCGGCGTCATCTCGCCCATGGCAACGACGAAGACGGGCAGCGCCAACGCCAGCGCGATCTTGAAGCGGCGCGTCATGTCGTCGAGCTCGGGGTTGCCGGCGTCGTCGAGGCTGGGCGCCATGGGCTCGAGCGCCATGCCGCAGATCGGACACGAGCCGGGCTCGTCCGAGACGATCTCGGGATGCATCGGACACGTGAACGGCCCCGGCCCAGCGGGCTTCGCCTGGGCATCGCCCGAAAGGAACGACGCGGGATCGGCGACGAAGCGTTCGGCACAGCGGGCCGAGCAGAAGTCGAAGGGCTCGCCGTCGACCGTGCGGTGATGCGCCCCACCCGGCGTCACGTTCATGCCGCAGACGGGATCGACGACCGTCGACTCGGACGGGGCTTCGGACATCGTGGGCTCCTCGGCGCCGACGGGCTCGGCGTCGGGAGGATACCTATACCCGGGTGGGGTATCCAGACGGGGAGCGGCACGACTCGATCGACGCTTCGTGGGCGACGCTGGGGCGGCGAAATCCAGGCGGATCGCGCGGGCGCTACGCCTCGGCGCCCCAGCGCGCCGCACAGCGCGCAACGTGGGCGCCGTGCCCGCGGGCGGCCTTCAGGTGCGCCGCGGTGGGACCGGCCTCGCCCTGCCGGGGGTTCGTCCAGGCGATCGGTCCCCAATGCGAGCCAGCCGCCGAGAAGCCCTCGGTGCGGTTCGGCATCGAGACGAGCAGCATGCCGTGCTGGGCGAGCGCCGAGAGCAGCTCGACGAGCGCCATCTCGCCGCCGCCGCGGGCGCCGGCACCCGAGGTCACGAACCCTGCCGCCAGCTTGCCCGTGAAGACGCCGGCCATCCACTGCGGCGCGAGCCGCTCGAGGAACGAGCGCATCGCCGTCGGGACACCCGACATGTGGACGCCACACCCGAGCACGACCGCAGCCGCATCGACGAGGGCGTGACCATCGGCGTCGGCCGCATCGAGCAGCTCGACGTCAGCACCCTCCGATTCGGCGCCCTCGACGAACGCTTCGGCCATGCGACGCGTGCGCCCGGTGGCCGAGGCCACGACGACCACGATCTTCATTCGGTCGAGTCTCCTGTTTCCTCGCTGGCTTCGTCTTCGAGCTCGAGCGTCAGCGCCCGGCCGATCTCAGCGAGCTTGCGCCGACACGCATCGAAGTCGGCGGCGATCGGCGACACCGCGTGCACTTCATCGATCTCGACCTCGGCCGCGTGCAGCATGTGCCGACGCGCCCCGCAGATCTCGGCCCAGTCGGCTCGGTCGCCCCGCGCGCGCGATCCGTACGTGCGATCGCCGATCAGCGGATGACCGAGATGTGCGAGGGTGACCCGAATCTGGTGCAGGAAGCCCGTGCGCGGCCGAATCTCGACCATCGAAGCTTCACCGCCATACGAGTCGATCCGGCGCACCGTCTGCGACACCGGCCGCACGGCCGGACTGTCCGGCTCACTCGGCCGCACCACGCGCACCTTCGCGGGTCGATGCCGCGCCATGACGAGCCCGAGGTTCATCTCGAGCTCGCCGCCTGCCCCGGCTTCGAACTCACCCTCGACGAGCGCGACGTAGCGCTTCGACACCCGGTGCTCGGCGAACGCGCGGCGCAGCCGCTGCCAGACGGCTTCACGCGTCGCCACGACGAGGGCACCGCTCGTCCAGACGTCGAGCCGATGCACGACGCCGCAGCGTAGACCGCCCTCACCCACGCCGATCATCTCGGGATGCGACTTCACCACCGCGTTGAGCACCGTCCCGGTTTCGCCTTCATCGAGCGGATGGACGGGCATGCCCGCGGGCTTGTCGACCACGAGCCAGCCGTCGCCTTCAGCAAGCACCCGCGGCATCGCCGCGCCGCCCTCGGGCTCGGGCTGCGGAGCCTGCTCTTCGGGGCGACGGAACGACGCGACCTCGAGCCGGGCGCCGGCCGGCAGCGCGAGCCCCTTGTCCTTGTCGCTGAGGATCCGAGCCTGAAGCGAGACCGAGCCGCGCGCCAGCAGCCGACGGGACTGGGCCCGCGAGATCTCGAGCGTGCGCGAGAGGAAGACGTCGAGCCGCACGCCCGCGTCCTGTTCGCCCACCTCGAGCGTGCGGCCGGCCGAGCCGGCCTCGGCGGAGCGGGGCGGCGCGCCGGCCGAGTCGGCTGCGGCGGAGCCGGGCGGCGCGCTGGCCGAGTCGGCTGCGGCGGAGCCGGGCGGGGCGCCGGGCGAACCGGGATCGATCGAAGCGGGCATCGGGGCTCCAGCGGGCAGACGCGCACCCGAGATGGGCGCACAGTTTCGGCCAAGCGACCCACGTCGCGCGAGGGGGGGCCGGGCGCCGGGGCGCGGCCCGGCGCCTGCCCGCGGGCGCCCCCAGCGCTCCGACGGACCCAAAACCCGACGAATGGCGGGGGGATGCACGGCTCCAGCCGAGCGCCCGGCGTCGACGCCCCTCAGCCAGCGGGGTACCCTGCCGCCGCCCGAGATCGACCCGCGAGCCCGCCCCGGGCCACCGCAGGGCCGATTGGGGGCACCCCCCGGAGCCGGCCGACCACCGCCCGCCGACCCCGCGAAGCACGCCCGAACGGGCACGCGACGCTGGGTCAGCCCGGTGCGACGCAAAGAAGAATGCGCCCGCAAGACCCCGCGGTATCTCGCCACGCGGTCCAGACAAGGACGACGAGCCCTCGATGACGACCGACCCGCCCGCCTCCCGTCACGTCGCGGTGATGGACACGACGCTCCGCGACGGCGAGCAGACGCCCAACGTCAGCTACACGCCGGCCGAGAAGCTGCAGCTCGCTCGCATGCTGCTCCTCGACGTCGAGGTGGACCGCATCGAGATCGCTTCGACGCGCGTCAGCGAGGGCGAGCGCGAGGCGGCGCAGCTCGTCACGCAGTGGGCACGCAAGGCTCGCGTGATCCAACGCGTCGAGATGCTCGGCTACACCGACGGCAAGAAGAGCGTCGACTGGATCGCCGAGACCGGCGGCAAGGTGCTGAATCTGCTCACGAAGGGCAGCGAGAAGCACTGCCGCGAGCAGCTCGGCCGCACGCCCGAAGAGCACCGCGCCGACGTCGAGGAGGCCGTCCGCTACGCGAAGCGCAAGCGGCTCACCGTCAACGTCTACCTCGAAGACTGGTCGAGCGGCGTGCGCGACAGCTTCGACTACGTGTTCGCCATGGTTCAGCTGCTGCGCGAGCTGCGCGTCGCGCGGATCTACCTGCCGGACACCCTCGGCATGTTCTCCCCGGTGGAGGTCGATCGATACGTCGGCCTCATGACCGAGACGTGGCCGAACGTCGACTTCGAGTACCACGGGCACAACGACTACGGCCTGGCGACGGCGAACTGTCTCGCGGCCGTCAGGGTGGGCGCCCGCGGGGTCCACACCAGCGTGAACGGCATGGGTGAGCGGGCGGGCAACAGCTCGCTCGGTGAGGTCGTCACCGCGATCCACGACCACAGTCCGCACCGCACCGCTGTGAACGAAAGCCGGCTCGCCGCGGTCTCACAACTCGTGGAGACCTTCAGCGGCAAGGACGTCGCGGCGAACACGCCGATCGTCGGGCGGGACGTGTTCACGCAGACGGCGGGCATTCACGCCGACGGCGACGCCAAGGGCGACCTCTACGGCACGCGCCTGGCGCCGACGCGCTTCGGCCGCGCGCGACGCTACGCGCTCGGCAAGCTGTCGGGCAAGGCCAGCGTCGATCACAACCTCAAGGCGCTCGGCATCGAGTTGAGCAACACCGAGCGCGACGCCGTGCTCGCCCGCGTCATCGAGCTGGGCGACAAGAAGCACACCGTGACCCCCGAAGATCTGCCCTTCATCATCGCCGACGTCGTGGCGACGCCGAAGGAGAGCATCGTCCGCATCGACGACTGGCAGGTCGAGACCGCGCGCAACAGCGCACCCCGCGCCTCGGTCAGCCTGGCCTACCGCGGCACCGTCGAGAAGGCCGAAGCCTCGGGCGATGGCGGGTACGACGCGTTCATGAACGCGGTGAAGAAGGCGGCGAAGGTGTTCGAGCTGCCAGTGCCCCGACTCGCCGACTTTCGTGTGCGGATCCCGCCCGGTGGTCGCACCGGCGCGCTCGTCGAGACCCAGATCGCATGGGTGGCCGACGCCACTTCGAAGAAGGCCGCCAGCCAGGAGACCGAGACCTTCTCGACGATCGGCGTCGACTCCGATCAGATGGCCGCCGCCGTGCTCGCCACTGAGAAGATGCTGAACGCCATCGCCCCCAGCGCGCACGGCAAGGGCCGCGGCGTCGCGAAGCCCGCCAAGAAGGCGAAGCGCGCGCGCAAATCATCGAGCTCGAAGACCCGCTGAGATGAGTCGCGCGATCGGCAGCCTGCCCACGTGGGCATCGAATCGGTCGCGTCGGGTCGCGTCTTCCCTCATTGCGCTCTCTCTCGTCGCAGCCCTGCCCGGCTGCACCAACTTCAAGAAGCGCAAGCTCGAGACCGAGTACGGCCCGACCGAGAGCGTCGTCGAGGTCGTCGCCGTGCTGCGGCGCCACATCCCCGACGACACGTACCGGTTCGCGCCCGCGGTCGACTTCACCGGCCGCAACGTATACCGCTCATCGCTGCTTCGACTCGAGAACCTCGAACGCGTGCATGCCGACGCGATCCGCTCGGGTTATATGGACCCCGTGATCGCGTTCGCCAAGGGACGCGCGCTCGAGCGACTGCGCGCCTACGACCTCGCCGCCGAGCACTATCGTCGCGCCGCCGAATTCGACGGCGACCTGCAGACCCTGTCGGTGCAGGGCGCGAGCATCTGTGAGCGCATCAGCGAGGCGACGAAGATCGGCATCGATCTGCCGAACCCGCTCGACCCCGGCACCGACGAGCAGCTGCGCTCGCCCGAGCCCGAGAACGTGGTCGCCGATCTGCAGGAAAGGTCGGCGCTGCTCGGGCTGCTCCTGCCCGAAGTCGCCGATTCGCACTACGCGTACGTGGTGAAGGAAGAGATCGAGCGGGTCGACGAGATCCGCGCGAGCTACTTCGTCGAGATGCGCTTCGTGCTGCCGGACGGCCAGGTGCGTGCGCTCTCCGAGCTGCAGCGGCTCGCGAGCCGACATCAGCCGAGCAAGCATCGCCTGCAGCACATCCTCAAGCTCGCGACGTTCTACGACACTCTCGCCCACGAGTACGTGCGGGCGACGCCGCCCGAGAGCCTCGCGTTCGACCCCGCCACGTTCCAGGAGATCATCGACCCCGCCTCTCAGCTCTATCAGGCGGTCGCCAGTCAGGACGGCACGCCCGAGAAGCTCGAAGCGCAGCGCAGACTCGAGGCCTTCCTCGCCTTCACGCTCCAGGTCGATCAGGATCGCTTCACCCAATGAGCATGCGCTGGCTTCATCTGGGCTTGATCGCCGCGCTCACCGTCGTAGCCGCCGCGGGCTGCAAGACGCGCGCCCGGCCCGTCGGCGACGACGTGCTCGTGCCGCTCACGAGCCCCACGCGCTGGGGCCCGGAGCCCTCCGATCTGGCGGCGGCCCGGCTGGCCGAGGCGGCCCTCGCCGGCAACGACGCCGCGATGAACGCGGCGCTGGCCGAGCTGCAGACCGCCGAAGACAGCCACCAGACCGAGGGCCTGCCGGCGCTCGGCCAGGATCTGGTCAACGCCACCCTCGACGACCCGATCGCATACCGCAAGGCCGCGACGGATCTCAAAGGCGCGCCGGGCGTCGACCATGCGCTGAAGGCGCGCCTGGATTCACACGTCAAGAACGACTCGCTGCGTCTCGCGAAGCGCCGACGCCTCGACACGTGGGAAAACTACTGGGCGCGGACGTTCAACGCGCTCTCCGAGCCCCTGGGTCGTGCGCTGATGACCGGCGCGGTGACGGCCCCGTTCACGATCGCGACGAGCAGCGCCCACTACCTCGCGAGCTTCTCGAACGACGAGCCGATCTCGCAGACGCACAGACAGGCGCTCGTGCTGCACCGCGAGTACCTCGCGCACCATCCCGACGCCGAGGACGCCGACGAGATCCGCGATCAGATCGAGAGTGCCGAGAAGAAGCTCGACGCCACGATGCGCCGGCGCCGGCTGCGAAGCGCCAGCCGACAGTACGAGGCCGGCCTGTACCGCGCGGCAAAGGTTTCGGCTCAGCGGGCGCTGCTGCACGGCGAGAGCGACAAGGCCGACCAGATCGTTGCCGACGCAGGCGACCGCATCGACGCCCAGCGGGCCTCGCACGCGGCGAGCCTCGAGGCTCATCCCCACGACGACGGCAGCATGGCCTCGGAAGATGCAGCGCGCCTCTCGACGGCCCTGCTCGCCGCGAGCGGACGACCGCTGCGCGTGCGCGACCTGCGCGCGCTCGGCATCGACCGCGACGGTCCCCTGGCGTCCGAGCTCGAGTTCGCCGAGGCCGTCGCGCGCATCGAGAGCGGCTACGAGGACGCGGGCCGCGATCGCCTCGACGACATCGCGCGGCGTGACCCTTCGGTCGACCCGATGTCGCGGCACGCCGCGGCGATCGTCGAGAACCACCGCGAAGATCCCTACCTCGCGTTCAAGCGCCTGAAGCGGAGACAGAGCTGGGCACTGGTCCGCTACCGGGTGTTCGCCGAGTGGACGAAGGGGACGCGCTACCCGAACCTGCCGAAGCCGGTGGCCTACCTCGTCGAGAGCCCCGGCGTGGCACAGACGGTGGTGACCACGCCGATGCGTCTGATCTTCGGCGCGTGGAACGATCACCCCGACTTCGATCAGCCCACGGCCGTCGCCGCCTATCGGTATCTCGCCCTGGAGCCCGACGGCGAGCACCAGCGCGAAGTGCTCGAGTGGCTCGTCGAGTACGAGGACGGTCGCGGCAACGCGGTCGCCGCGCTGCGCAACGCCGACTTCATCACGCACTTCGACCCCGAGCGCCGCGCCAAGCTGCTGAGGGATGCCAGCGAGCAGGCACTCGCGGGCGCCACCCGCGTCCGACGCCCCGACGAGCAGCAGCGCATGCTGCGTGAGGTCGCTCGTCAGTTCCCCGACACCGAGGCCGGCAGCGAAGCCGGGGTGCTCGCTCGAAAGCAGGCGATGGCGCACACCGCGCAGAACATCCGCATCACCAAGAGTTTCTTCGAAGAGAACCCGCGCGTGGCGGGTGAAGGCGGGCTCGGGCTTCGGCCTGCACTGCTCAACGACCGCGTCGAAGACGGCGAGCTGCACCCCGATGGCGTGACGTTCCTCGGCGGCCGCAAGATCAAGATCGCGCTCATCGACGAGACGGGCGACGAGGACGCGGCGCCGAAGCACATCTACCGCACAGTCTCGGAGCGCCGCATCGGCCGCACCGCGGCGCTGCTCGACACGACGGCGCGGCAGAACCAGCTGATCGACCCCGATGAAGAGCTGGGCTCGGACGGAGATCGCGATCAGTACATGGAGCGCGCGGCTCTCGGCCTCGTCGACGATCCCGACCACCGGCCTACGGCGCACTCGACCTACGTGTATCGCAGCATGCGCGAGCGCTACGGGATGGTGCGCGGTCGCGAATCGATGCTGCCCGTCGACCTCGTCTTCCAGGGCAGCTTCACGGATCTGTCCCTCAACGCGTTCCCGCGCTGGCGCGCGCCGAAGAAGACCCCCGACGCGTTCATGTACGAGTAGCCGCGCGTCGCGGCGCCCGGTCTACGCACCAAGGGCTAAGGGCGCTCCACCGAATCGCGTCGTCGCTGGGCCTCGCGCGCCATGCGCTCGAGCTGCTCACCGAGCCCCCGGTCGAGCAGCATGAGACCTCCTTCGCTCGTGAAGTGGATGCCGTCCTCGCGCAGCGCCGGGTCGTCCGCGCCGCCCGGCCATGCTTCGAAGACCGCGGCGAAGTCGAGCACCTGGACCCGACCGGCGTGCCGCTCGGCCATCTCCCACACCAGCTCGTTGTAGCGCTCACGCGCGCGATCGATCTCGGCCTGCGACATCGGATGATCGTCGTTCCTTTGAAAGGGCGGCATCGTGAACCAGACGACATCGGCGTCCTGGCTCGAGAGGAGCGCCACCCGCTCGTCCATCAATCGACTGAGCCGCGCATCGATCTCGGGGGTCCCGACCCGGGCCGGCCCCCCCATTCTCGACACCGGCAGACCGATGAGATCCCACATGCTCGCAACCGATACCGCCAGGTCGGGCTGCTGACTTCGCAGCCGCTCGTCGATCGTCTCCGGCACCTCGAGACATACACGCCGGGTTCCGAAGCCGTCCCTGCGCGCCCGCGTCCACCGGCCTCCGTTGCCTCCGCGCTCGACCACCTCACGGATGAAGTCGGGCATCAGCAGGCCGCAGCCCGGAGGCGCCAGGCCCAGTACCCAGCGCACCTGACCCCGCTGGCCCAGCCAGTGATTGAGCGCCTTCGAGAACGTGAGCGCCACCGAGTCGCCGAATACGGCGAGGCGAGGTGGGTCTCGATCGTCTCCCGTCCACTGCGCCGGACCCTCGCCGGGTCTGAGATCGCGCAGCACGGCGCCCATCGGCAGCGTCGCCGTCATGAGCCCGACCAACGCAGCACCACCGATCGCGAGCACCGTGACCCGGCGACGCCCGAGCGGGCCTCGGCCGCTGCGAATCGGCGTCTCGATGAAAACGTAGGACACCGCCGCGAGCACCACGGTGATGCCACCGCCCAGACCGAGCACGACCCACGGCGACGGATCGCCGAGCCAGGCCTCGACGCCGAGGTAAACGGGCCAATGGAAGAGATAGATGCCGTAGGAAATCTCGCCGAGCCAGACGAGCGGCCGCGCGGCGAGCAGGCGCGAAACCGAGAAGCCGCGTACGCAACCCACGATGAGGATCGCCGACGACGCCGCGAACAGCGTGAAGCCGCCTCGGTAGAGCGCCTCGCTCTCGAGCGGCACGCGAGCAAAGGCGACGCCGATCCCGATGAGGACGAGCCAGAAGAGCAGATCGAGACCCCGGCGATGCGTCGAGGCATCGACGTTCGACCGCGCAGGCAACGAAACGGCCAACAGCGCACCGATCAGGAGCTCGGGGGCGCGCGTATCCGTGCCGTAGTAGACGCGATCGAGCCCGCTGGCGTCTGCTCCGAGCACGACGCAGAGCCACGTACCGGCGACGATGAGCACCCCGACGATCAGGCCGAAGACGCGACGGGGCGCCCGACTGCGCGCGGCCACCGCGACGATGAACGGCAGGACGACGTAGAGCTGGGCCTCGATCGCGAGCGACCAGTAGTGCTGCAGCATCGACGGACTGGTGAAGAGCAGTGCGTAGGCGTAGTCACCGAAGATGAAGCGCCAGTTGACGAAGTAGAAGAGACTCGCGAGCACGTCGGCCCCGAGCCGTACGCGCGCTTCGGGCAGGAGCCAGAACGGGGCGATCGCCATCACGGCGAGCAATGTGAGCAGCGATGCCGGCACCAATCGCCGCGCGCGACGCGCGTAGAAGTCGATGAACCCCACGCCGGGTTTCACGACGCCGGCCGCGCGCTGCGCGTCGAGACCCGCGAACAGAATCGACGTCACGAGGTAGCCCGAGAGGGTGAAGAAAGTCGATACGCCGAGGTACCCGCCGCGCGCCCAGTCGAAGCCCGCGTGGAAGCAGAGCACGCCGACCACGCAGATCGCGCGCAGCCCGTCGAGGGCCGGCACATAGGGGATGCGCCCAGAGGTGGTCCCCGAACGCGGCTCGCTCATCGAGCGCCTCGAGTCGCCCTCTCGATCAGCTCGACGGGATGGACCACGTCGGTCGCGCGCCCGCGCGCGCGCAGCCCTGCCTCGATCTGCATCATGCACCCGGGGTTGCCCGAAGCGACGATGTCGGGCTCGGCGCGCTCGAGCGCATCGAGCTTCGGCGCGAGCACCTGCTGGCTCGCATCGCGATGGGTGATGCCGTAGGTCCCGGCCGCGCCGCAGCAGGCCGTCGGATCGTCGTGGGGCACCAGCTCGAGGCCCGGGATCGACTCGAGGACCCTCCGCGGCGCATCGGCGACGCCCTGGCCGTGCACGAGGTGGCAGGGGTCGTCGTAGCAGACTCGCGCTTCGACCGGACCGAGCTCGCTCCGGAGACCGACCTCGTCGAGCAGCTCGCAGACGTCGCGTACGGGCGGCATCGCCTCGACTTCGCTCGCTTCGAGCTCGCCCTCGGCGACCCAGTGCTCGAGGTCGCGGACCGCGGCGCCGCACCCGGCCGAGTTCATCACGACGTAGTCGGCGCCGAGATCGCGCCAGGCGGCGAGATTCGTGCGCGAAAGCGCGCGAGCCCGAGGCAGATCGCCGGCGTGCGCGTGCAGTGCGCCGCAGCAACCCTGGGCGGCGGGGACGATCACCTCGAAGCCTTCGCGCGCGAGTACGTCGACGGTTGCGCGATTCACGTCGCCGAAGATCTCACGCATGACGCAGCCTTCGAGCATCACGACCGTGCCGCGTTTCGCTCCCATTGCCGGCGTGCGCTCGGGCAGGGGCACGCGTGAGCGCGCGGCCGGGACGCGCGGAGCAGATTCAGCGGCCACCGCGAGGCCGCGTGGCAGCAGCGGCATCGCGAGGCGGTCGAGCCTCAGCACCTGCACGAGACGGAGCATCGTGAAGAACGCGCGCCGCACGGCCGGGCGGGCGACCACCCGCGCGAGCCACCAACGCTCGAGGGCCGGAGCGATCCCGCGCCTCGCCCGCGACTCGACCAGCGCCGACCGCGCGTGTTCGAGCATGGCGCCGTACTCGACGCCCGACGGGCATGCGGTTTCACACGAACGGCACCCGAGGCAGAAGTGAAGCTCTTCGGCGACGGTCGGCCCCGCGTCGACCCGGCCTTCGGCGATGCCGCGCATCAGATAGATCCGCCCGCGCGGCGACGAGTTCTCGCGCCCGGTCAGCCGGTAGGTGGGGCACACGTTGAGGCAGAGGCCGCAATGCACGCAGTCGAGGCTGCCACCATAGACGCTCTCGTCGAGCAAGTCGGCGAGCTTCACCTGGGGCGAGGACACTCAGGCGCCCCCCGCCATGCGACCCGCATTCAAGATGCCGTGCGCATCGAACGAGGCCTCGAGCGCCGCCCAGAGTTCGGCCTCGGCGCGCGTCGTGTCGTCGACCGACTCGGGCGCCTGCCACGCCTTGCCCCGACGCTGAAACACGATCGGCCCACCGAAGCTCCGACCGACCCCGTCGAGGCGCGAGAGCACGTGCGCGGCTTCGTCACTGCGCGCGCCTGGCAGCGCCAGCTCGACTACGCCCGGCACCGGATGTGCCGCCACCGAGAGCCCCTCCTGGCGGAACCCGGCGATCGCCGCCTCGAGGTGCGTCGGCAGCACCGCGGCGCGGGCATGGACGACCTCGCCACCGTGTACGAGCGAAGCCGCCCCGACCGCATCGACCGAGAAGGGGCGCTCGGCAGCGCCGGCTTCGGCCTGAAGGGTCGCGGCGTCGCGCGCACACAACGCCTCACTCCCGGCGAGCTCGATCGCGAGGACCCACGCGCCGCTCCGATCGACGAGACCCGAGACGCGCTCGACGAGATCGCCCGAGAGCAGCGTGGCCATCCGGGCGGAAGGCAGCCGCGCGGCCCGCCGAGCCGCTTCACACGCCGGCGCGAGGTCATCGAAGCGCGCCGCCAGGGTGCACGTGGCAGCCGGCCGCGGCCGCAGCCTCAGCCACGCCGATGCGATCACGCCGAGCGTCCCCTGGGCACCGATGTGCAGCTTCGCCAGGTCGTAGCCCGTCACGTTCTTGACGACGCGACCGCCGCAGCGCGCGCGCGTGCCGTCGGCGAGCACGACCTCGAGACCCAGCACCTGACGGCGCACCCGACCGTATGCGACCCGTCGCGGCCCTTCGACGCCGGTCGCGAGCACGCCGCCGACCGTGGCAGATTCGCCGGGCGCATCGAGCGGCAACTCCCACATCGTGCCGTGCAGGTGGTCGAGCACGTCGAGCAGCGACGTCCCCGCCCCCACTTCGATGACACCCTCTTCTTCTTCGAACTGCAGCACACCGGCGAGCCCGCGCGTCGAGAGCATCACCCGGGCATCCGGGCACGGCGCACCGTCGTCGACGCGCGTGCCGCCGCCCACCACGAGCGCGCCGATGCCCGTCGCGTCGAGGGCCGCGAGCAGGCGTGCAAGCGCCTCGACGTCGGGCGGTTCGGCCTGCCACTCGAGGTGCGCACCGCCGCGCTCGACCGGGGGGTCGAGCGCGAAGACGTACGCGTCGCCGACGGCGCCCCGAAGCAGTGCTCCGAGGTCGACGCCCGATTCGCCCGCCGCCCCGGCGCTCACCCGTCCACCGCCTCTTCGTCGAAATCGACCCGGTCGTAGCCGCGCGCGTGCGGATTCGCCTCGGCGCAGAAGCGCGTCGTCGGGATCAGCTTGCCCGGGTTGAAGCGGCGCTCCGGGTCGAGGCCGTCTCGCAGCCGCAGCATCGCGGCCAGGTCGTCGTCGTCGAAGACGAGCTTCATGTACTCGCGCTTCTCGACGCCGACGCCATGCTCGCCCGTGATGACGCCCCCCATGTCGACGCAGAGCTGCAGGATCTCTTCGCCGGCCGCGATCACGCGCGCGAGCTCGTCGGCGTCGCGGCGGTCGAAGCTGATGTTGGGATGCAGGTTGCCGTCGCCGGCGTGGAACACGTTCGAGAGCTTGAGCCGATACCGATCGCCGATCTCGCACACCCGCTCGAGCACCTCGGGCAGCTTCGACCTCGGAACCACCGCGTCGTGCACATAGAGATCGGGGGCGAGTCGACCCATGGCCCCGAATGCGCCCTTGCGCGCCTTCCAGAACTGCAGGCGTTCGGCCTCGTCGCGCGCGCGCTCGAAGTCGTGGGCGCCCGCGTCGCGGGCGAGTTGGCCGATGAGCTCGACCTGTTCGGCGAGCTCGCACTCGGCGCCGTCGAGCTCGATGATGAGCACCGCACCGGCATCCTGGGGCAGGCCGGCCTTGTAGACGCTCGCTTCGACGGCCTCGATCGTGCGCCGGTCGAGGATCTCGAGCGCCGCCGGCACGAGACCCGAGAGCGTCACGGCGCCGACACATCGACACGCGCTGACGATGTCGGGAAAGATCGCGAGCAGCGTCTCGATCGCCTCGGGCACGGGCGTCAGCTCGACCGTCACTTCGGTCACGATGCCGAGCGTTCCCTCGCTGCCGACGATCGCGCCGACGAGGTCGATCCCGAGCCCGGGCCCGACCTTCGAGCCGACGCGCACGACTCGGCCGTCGGGACGCACCAGCTCGAGGGCGCGCACGTGATCGGTGGTCGTGCCGTACTTCAGAGTGTGCGGCCCACCCGAGTTCTCGGCGACGTTGCCGCCGATCGTACAGGCGAGCTGACTCGATGGATCGGGGGCATAGAAGAGACCGTGCGCGGCCACGGCCTTCGAGAGGTCGGCGTTCACGAGCCCCGGCTGCACGACGGCCAGACGATTCTCGACGTCGACCTCGAGGATCGCCTTCATGCGCGCCAGTGAGATGACGATGCCGCCGGGCACGGGGTGCGCACCACCCGAGAGCCCCGTCCCCGCACCGCGGGCCACGACGGGCACAGCGGCCTCGGCGCAGAGCTCGACGACGGCCGCCACCTCTTCGGTCGAAGCGGGCAGCACGACCACATCGGGCCGCACCGTGTCGAGCGTCAGCCCGTCGCACTCGTATACGAAGAGCTCCTCGTCGGTCGTGAGGCATTGATCGCGGCCGACGACGTCGGCGAGCCGTCGCACGAAGGCGTCGGCCAGCGGTGATCGCGTGGCGGCATCGCTTGTGCCGGTCGTCGGGCTCGGTGTCGGTTCGTGTGCGGTCGCCATCGGGAACTTCGGCTGGGCGCCGGGTCAGGCCAGCCCGAGGCGCTCCATGTCGTTCTCGTCGAGGCCGAGATAGTGACCGATCTCGTGCCGGACGGTGATCTGGATCTGCTCGACGAGCTCTTCACGATCACGGCAGATGCGCTCGAGGTTGCGCTTGTAGATCACGACGCGGTCGAGCGACGGCACGGTCTCGGTCACCTGGGCCTCGGTGCGCGGCACGCCGACGAAGATGCCCAGGATCTGGGGCGAGACGCGTTCGACCTCGACCAGGTGACGATCGGGGTGGTCCTCGACGAGCACCGGCACGTCGGCGATGTACTCGCGCACAGAGCGCGGCAGGTTGTCGATCGCCTCGGCCACGACCGCGCGAAACTCTTCGAGCGGGACCTCCGTGGGCATCGGGTACTGGCCTGGCTCGAGGGCGTTGGCACGCTCGAAGGCGCTGCGACCGAACTCGGCCAGCGCCTTGCGCTCGGCCTCGATGTCCTCGGCAGGTCGATCGTCGCCTGGTGCGGGCTCCTCTTCGGCACCGATCCGGTCGAGGACGAGGGCCAGGCTGTAGAGGATGTGCGGGGCTTCAGGATCCATGGCCGCCGCCTGCTCGAGCACCTTGCGCGCCTCCTCGAAGCGCCCCATCTCGAACAGCACGTGCCCCTCGAACGCGGCGTAGGCCGGCTGATCGCCGATCGCCTTGATCGCGCGGCGCACGAGAAACAGCGCGCCCTCGAGGTCGTCGCGGAAGAAGAGCGCCTTGCTCTTGAGGTAGTAGAGCTCGGCCTGGAACGAGCGATCGAGGCGCGGAAACTCGGGTCGGCCCGCCAGCAGCTCATCGCAGTGGCGCAGCGCCGTCTCGAACTCGCCGAACTCCTCGACCAGCAGCTCGATGCGGTTCAGGTGGGCAGCGCTGAACTTGGGATCGGCGGTCGTGGCTCGACCGAACTCGTAGAGCGCCTCGTCGAGGCGGCCCTCGTCCCACAAGATCTCGCCCCGACCGTTGTGCGCCTCGGCGCCGGCAGGATGGGCCTTGAGCGCCTCGTCGAGCCACGCGAGCGCCTCGTCGATGCGGCCCCCATGCGAGGCCTCCATGGCCTGATCGAGGCAGTCCCAGTACCGGTCCTTGTCGTTCTTCATGCGCTGGGCCCCAATCGCGCCCAGCGTAGCAGAATCAACGGTTTGCAGCGGTGAAGCGGGGTCGGGCGATGGCCGTTCCGGACCGCTCGGCAGCCCGTCTGCCGGCGCTCATTGAGCCTGCTTGGGGACGCCCGGCGCGCGCTGCAGATCGCGAATGTCGCGCTCGGATTCGCGCGACTCCCAGACCGCAGCGAACACGTTGACGCTGGCATAGCGATTCGCGCGGCCGGGCGCGCCGAAGTCGTCCGGTCGCCCCCCGGGCCCGCGGTCGACCTCTTCCATCCCTGCCCAGACGCGCAGGAACTGCGTGGCGCCGGACTCGGCCATGAAGGGGAACGAGTTCCATCCCCGGGAGACTCTTCCGAAGAGCGGCAGGGTCAGCTCGAGCTTGCGCCCGCCCGACCGCAGTACGAGCGGCGCGTACTCGCCATTTCGAAGCTCGATCGTCTTGCCGCCGTCCACCCGCACTCGGATCGCGCCGACGCCCGCGACGCGGTCGATTCGGTAGACGTAGACGAGGGCGCGGCCCGCCTGCGGCGGCGGCTCGGGGGTGAAGCGGGGGCCGGTCGGCGTGCTGCCCCCACAAGCAGACCCGCCCGCGGCCATGCAGAGCAGCGCCGCGGCGAGCCAGCGGCGCGGTCGCGCACGGCGAGAGCGCCCTCGCGCGCCTGGCCCGGAGAAGACCCTGGAGCGCCCCGGTGCGTGCCGGCCCGAGCGCACTTTCATTCGTTCGCCGCCGAGGTTCACAGCCGATCTCTTCAGACGAGGACGATCAGACGAGGACGAGATGGTGGGCCCTCCTGGACTTGAACCAGGGACCATCCGGTTATGAGCCGGTTGCTCTGACCACTGAGCTAAGGGCCCGTTCGACCCCATGCTAGCAGGGCGCGCGTCGCCACCGTCGGGGCGACTCCCGCCCGTTGTCGCCTGGCCGGCTTCTATTGTCGCCCGGCGGGCTTCCTGCGAACATCGGGCCATGACACGCAGCAATCCGAGCCACGTCGTCGCGGTCATCGGCGGTGCCACCGCCGGAGCCGAAATCTCGAGTCGCCTCGCCGAGCGAGGCATTGCGGTCGCCGTGTTCGAGCAGAACGCCCGCCCGTACGGAAAGATCGAAGACGGTCTGCCGCGCTGGCACGTCGGTCTGCGCCACAAGGAATACGGCAACATCGACACGAAGCTGTCGACCGACGGCGTCTACTACGTGCCCGACACGACCATCGGCGAGGACATCGGCTTCCGCGAGCTGATCGACGACTGGGGCTTCAGCGCCGTCGTCATGGCGCACGGGGCCTGGCGCGACCGGCCGCTGCCGATCGAGGGAGCCGACCAGTGGGTCGGCAAGGGCCTGCTGTATCAGAACCCGTTCGTGATCGCGTTCAATCACGCCGAAGACGCGTCGTACGATGGGCCGAGCTTCCCGATCATCGACGGCAGCCTGGTGGTGGGCGGCGGGCTTGCCTCGGTCGACGTCGCCAAGATCCACACCATGACTGGCACGCTAGAGAAGCTGAAGGAGCGCGGCATCGAGTGCGACATCGAGCAGCTCGAGACGAAGGGCATCCCGAAGATCCTCGAGTCGCACGGCCTCAGTTGGGAAGACCTCGGCCTCGAGGGCGCGACGATCTTCTATCGCCGCCGCATCGAAGACATGCCCGTGATGAGCGCACCCGACGGCGCCGACGAAGCGAGGATGGAGAAGGTCTACGCCGGCCGAAAGCGCATGCTCGACAAGGCGATGGGCAAGTACATGTTCAAGGTCGAGCCGTGCTCGGCCCCCGAAGCGCTGATCATCGAAGACGATCGCGTCGCCGGGCTCGTGCTGCGCCGCACGAAGATCGAGAACGGCCGCGTCGTGCCCACCGACGAGACCTATGAAGCCCGCGGCCCGCAGGTGCTGAGCTCGATCGGCAGCATCCCTGAGCCGATCGAAGGCTTGCCCATGAAGGGCGAGCTCATCGACTATGCCGACTGGGATTTCGGACGCATCGAGGGCTTCCCGACACTCTTCGCCGCAGGCAACGTGGTGACGGGCAAGGGCAACATCGTCGCATCGCGCAAACACGCCAAGTTCGTCTCGGAAGAGGCCGTCGAGCAGTATCTCGGGCTCGAAGAGGGCGACGACGCCGTCGAGCGCAGCCTCGAGCGACCGAGCGACGCGGCCAGCGATGTGGCCGAAGGCATCGCGTCCCACCTCGAAGCGATCGACCCGGTCGATCCGGCCGAAATCGAGAAGACCCTCGGGCGGGTGCAGGCGCGCCAGCAGGCGGTGGGCTGTACCGAAGGCTACGCCGCTTGGATGGCGCAGGCCGGGGCACCCTGCTGAACCGACCACCGAGCCGGCGCGACGCCCTGCGCGCGCGCCTTGGATCCAGACGACGAAACGGCGCGCCGGGCCTGGCCCGACGCGCCGTTCGTTGGTTCGCGAATCGCTGCGCCTACTCGACCGGCGGGACGGGCGGCGGGCCGGCGGCAGCGAAGAGCGACGCGAGCTGCGGCGTCTGCTGCGCGGCCTGCCAGGCCGGCATGCCCTGGCTCCAGACGAGCGTGGCCGGCGTGAGGCGCCCCGCGGCGACGGCCTGAGCGAGCTGATCGAACGTTGCCGGGCCCACCTGCTGACCATTCTCGGCGAACCACCAGCTGGCCGGGGCCGGCATCGGGGGCGGACTGCCGCTCGGCGGAGCACCGGCGCCCCCGGCCTGGCCCATCTGGCCCATCATCGGCCCGGCCATGGCCATGCCCATGCCCACGCCGAGGCCGGCACCGGCGATGCCGCCGGCGGGGTTCGCCGCCGCGTCGGGGATCGCCTGGCCGATCTGGTAGGCCTGGAAGCGCTGCAGGTCACCGACCATGCCCATGCCGCTGCGCGCGTCGAGCGCCTTCTCGACCTCGGGCGGCAGCGACACGTTCACGATGTAGAGCTGCGGAATCTCGAGGCCGAACTCGTCGTCGATGCGCTCGACCACGGCCTGGCGGACCTGCTCGGAGAGATCGGCGTAGTTCGACGCCAGATCGACGACCGAGAGGTTCGCGCTCGCGACCACGTCGGCGAACGCCATGTTGATGATCGAGCGAAGCAATTCGCTCACCTCGTCGGCCTCGAACTCCTGGTCGGTCCCCACGAGCTCCTTGAGGAGCAGCCGCGGGTCCAGAGCGCGGATCGTGTACGAGCCGAACGCGCGCAGGCGCACCGGCCCGAAGTCGGGATCGCGCATGATGACCGGGTTCGGCGTGCCCCACTTCATGTCGGTCAGCTGCTTCGTGCTGACGAAGTAGACCTCGGCCTTGAAGGGGCTGTCGAAGCCGTACTTCCAGCCCATCAGGGTCGACAGGATCGGCAGGTTCTTGGTCTCGAGGCGATACTGACCCGGGCCGAACACGTCGGCGATCCGTCCCTGACTCACGAGCACGGCGGACTGCCCCGGGCGCACGATCAGCTGAGCGCCATGCTTGATCTGGTTGTGGTAGCGCGGGAAGCGCCAGACCAGCGTGTGGCGGCTGTCGTCGATCCACTCGACGATGTCGATCAGTTCGGCTCGGAGCTTGTCCATCATGTTGCTCATGTCATTCCTTTCGCGTGTCGCAGATTCGGCCCGCGGCGCTCGCCGTCTCTGCTGGAGTCGATGTCAATCCCGCGCGCTCAGGTGAGCAGCTCTTTCAAGACGTCCACGAAGAGCTCGCCGACGAAGCTGCCGCGCCGATCGGGGACGTCGATCGCGATCGACTCCCCCTTCTGCGCCCGCTCGAGCGCCGCCTGGCTGCGGTCGCGCAGCCGCGCCTTCTCGCGCTGCTGTGCCAGATACTGATCCGAGCTCATCCCGCCTTCGAGAATGAACCCGGCGATGGCCTCGAGCTCATCTGCATCGAGCCACGTGCCGTGGTTGTGGCAGCGATCGATGATCACACCCGACCGCTTCTGAAAGTTCGCGCGCTGCATGAAGCCGTCGCAGGCCGGACACTTGCGGTACTGCACCGCCGTGTCGCGTGGATTGCCGCCCGCCCGCCGGGCGTCGACGCCCAGACGCGCGACGTCCTTCTGGCGTGCGGCCTCGCAGGCCTTCGTCACCAGCTCGTCAAAGCGATCTTCGGGCACCCAGATGCCGTTGCAGCTCGGGCACTCGTTGATGCCGATGCCGGCGATCCCCCGCACGGGCATCAGCGTCGTGCACACGGGGCAGGGCAGCTCGGGCAGATCGAGAACGACCTGCTCGGGCGAGAACGAGACGCCACATGCCGTGCAGAAACGCGAGTGCTCCTCGTTGCGCGCGAAGCACTCTGGGCAGATCAGCGAGAGCTTCGCGGCGTCGCGGCAGATCTCGCTGCCGCAGTAGCTACAGGCGTCGGCATCGGCGGCGACCTGGGCACCACAGCTGCCGCAGCGATGCACCATCGCCTCGACGCCGTCGAAGCTGCGGTTCTCGATCTCCTCGCCACACCGACACGTCACCGTCGACGCGGCGATGTGCGTCACGTCGTACTGCGTGTGACAGGTCTGGCAGGCAATGAGTCGCAACACCTTCGCGGCTTCCTCCGTCTGGTCCGCACGAGGCGGGCCACTCGATCTTCGAGGCCCGATGCCGAATCGGTCTCGTCGCTTGCTTCGACGACACCGGGGACCCGACCGGGCGCTCATCTCATCGGAGGTGCGTGGAGACCGCTTGAACGAAGTGACGCCGATCCGGTGACGTTTGATCCGAGCGGCACTTCGCGAGAAGTTGCCGGTGCAAGCACCCCTGCCGATGCGCAGCGCCGTCGCAGAACGTGCGCATCCCCTGCGCAGCCCGGCGCGGGTTTCCACGCGGGGATCCTCTTCGGGCCGGCCGCAGCGGATCGGCGAATCCGACGCAGGGAGCGAACGAGGCTGGGATCGGCGGCCGGACGTGTCATGATCCGGCCTCCTCGGAGGCACGATGAAGCGCACCCAGCGTCGAACCGAGTCCGGGCGGGCCGTCGTTTCGGCCATTCTGATCGGCATGGCCCTGGCGGGCGGGGCTGTCTGGCTCTGGCGAGACCGCACCCCAGCCGCACCGACCCGAGCCGAGGCGCCGATCTCGGCCGCCGTTCGCACACCGACGTCGCAAGCGACCGCCCCCACCGTGCCGTCTCGCCCGGCGACGCGAGAGACGGTTGCGCCCACCTC
This sequence comes from Myxococcota bacterium, assembly GCA_965250285.1. Classification (GTDB taxonomy): domain Bacteria; phylum Myxococcota_A; class UBA9160; order UBA9160; family UBA4427; genus CAYYSY01. The sequence continues at coordinate 5,037,680 of OZ252299.1, read as the reverse complement.
GCCCATCGAGCTCGATCTTCGGCTGGTCGCCACCGTGGTGCGACGCGACCGGGCCCGGTCGTTCGCCGCCGTCGCGCGGCGCGACGGCACCGACAGCGAGCTCGTGAGCGTCGGCGAGCCGGTTTCGTTCTTGGCCGACGTGCACGTGGTCGAGATCGGTCAGGAGTTCGCCGACGTCGTACACGCGGGCCAGCGCGTGCGCTTCACCACGTCGAGCCATCTCGATCCGCTCGCCGAGGCGTTCCTCGAGGCCGTTCGCGCAGCGCCCGCGCGCCGGTTGTCGCCCGAAGAGCGCGCGCGCCGCGCCGACCTCGTCGATCGGCTGCGCGCGCGCATGCAGGCCGGGCCCGGCTCGGGTCATCGCATCGAGGGCGACGGGCTCTTCGCCGAAGGGCGCGTGAGCGCGCAGTGGGAAGGCGATGCGCTCGTCGCCATCGAGATCGAAGACATCGAACGCGGCAGCTTCTACGAGGCGATCGGTCTGCAGAACGGAGACCGCATCGTCGGGATCAATGGCATTGCCATCGGCGAGCCCGATGCCGCGGGTCGCATTCTGAAAGAGCTCGTCACGGCCGACACGATCGTGGCCGACGTCGAGGGTCAGGCCGGATCCGAAGAGATCAGCGTCCCTTCGAACGAGCTCGTCGACCAGCTGCGTGAACGCTTCTCCGGCTTGACGCCCGAGGACCGTGAAGCGATCGAGTCGCTGCCGATCTCGCTTCCCGGAGACGCCGCATCGCCCGAAGACACTTGATTTCTTCCCGACTCAACCAGGCGATGACACGCTTCATCCATCACTAGAAACGGCAGCTCGCGTGCAAGAGCGCTGCGCTTCGGTGCATGCTCGTCCACTCATGGAAAACGTCCACGCTGTGGTGAACCAACACGGGGGTGTGATCGTTTTTCTGTGTCGCGCCTTCGATTCACATGCATCGACGTTTGCATTCGTGATAGGTAGGGGCTCCGCACGGAGGGGTGCGGTGAACCAGCGCGACTCGTTTCGCCTCGCTGCAGCCATGTAACGAAGTGGAAGCGCATGTCACGCGTCGTGCGGGTCGAACGACGGCGGCCGACTTCGGGATCTCTCTCGTCCGGTCGCCCTTCAACCAGGGAAAGCATGCTCGATCGACCCGAGCGCTGATCGCGGTCGGGGCTCGACGGGCAAACCACGAACTCGATCTCGAAGAACGCCGAGGCGTCCAGTCGTCGAGACACGCGTCTCGAGACCGAGACACGAGACACGAGACAGGGGAAAGAGGCAATCACATGCAGACGCAATTCAGACTGGGGCTGACCGCACTCGTGATGGCGGTCGCGGCCGGCTCGTTCGGTTGCAATCTCTCGATCGATCAGACGCTCGCGCTCGACGAGGGCAGCGCCATGGAGATCGAGGTACCGGCGGGCAGCGGAACCGTCGCCGTGGCGCCACTCGAGGGCGGCACGGTGATGAACATCGACATCGGGATCGGGTTCTTCGACCTGATCCTCGGCAACATCGACGGCGACGTGTCGGTCGGTGAGATCCTCTTCGCGTCGAGCGGCTTCAACCTGCTCGGCCTCGACACCGAGGAGCTCTGCGTCGTACCCGACCCGGCCGATCCCGGCGGCGGCAGCTTCGCGGCCGACATCTGGGGCGGCTCGGCGACGTTCGACGTCTCGATCAACACCCGGGGCCTGATCGGCAACGAGGCGCTGGCAGCGGCGATCCCCGATGGCTTCGCCTTCCCGTTCAACCTGCAGTCGACGGTGCCGCTCTCGCTTGGTGACATGCTCGGCCTGCTCACCGGGGGCGGCGGTCTCAGCGTGACCCAGGAGCTCGACGAGACCTTCAACGCCGAGATCGGCCCGATTTCGCTGCCGCTTCACATCGGCGGCGAGCTGTCGCTCAGCTCGGTCGACGCGTTCCCGACGTCGCCGCTGCTCGACGCCTGCCTGGAGATCGTCGCGCCCTAGCGACGTGGCGCGGTTCGACGCGCTCCGGGGCCACGCACGCGCGGCCCCGGAGCGTCTCGACTCGGGACTCTCCGCACAGATGCACCGCATCCCCCTCCTCCCCCGCGCGACGCGCATGGCGCGCTTCGTCGCTTTCTTCGTGGCGTGGCTCGTCACGGGGTTCGTTGCAGGGTTAGTTGCCAGCGCGCTAGCGGCGGGTGTGGCCATGGCGAACCCGCAGACCCCCACGTTCGAGGGCGTGGGCGATCTGCCGGGCGGAGCCACGTCGAGCGCGGCCCACGACATCTCGGCCGACGGCGCAACGGTGGTCGGCGAGAGCGACGGGGCGAACGGCACCGAAGCATTCACATGGACGAGCGGCGCCGGCATCGGGGGCCTCGGCTTCCTGCCCGGAGGCAGCGCTCCGAGCGTCGCGCGCGCGGTCTCGAGCGATGGCGCGGTCGTCGTCGGTTCGAGCCTCGACGGCTCGGGCGTCAAGCGGGGCTTCCGACATCAGGGCGGAGCGAGCATTCTGCTGAACGCGCAGTCGTGCAGCGATTGCGATCCCGTCACCGACGCACTCGGTGTGTCGACCGACGGTCTCGTGGTTCTGGGCTACGCCGTCGGGCGCGGGGGTGGGACGGCGCCGCTTCGCGTCGACCCCGTGCGCTGGCCGGGCGGCGGCACCGGCCTCTCCGACCTGGGGAACCTGAGCGGCGATCAGGAGATCGGCCAGGCCATCGCGTCATCGTCGAACGGCGGCGTGATCGGTGGCGCGCACCAGCGCAACCACGGTCAGGATGCCTGGGTGTGGACCGGCTCGGGCCTGACTGCGCTGCCCGCGCTCACCGCGGCAGCACCGCGCACGTCCTCGGTGCTGGACGTCTCGGCCGATGGCTCGACCCTCGTGGGCTTCTCGAGCAAGAGCACGCTGACGCTGCCGGGTGGCACGACCGTGGCCATCGATCTTCAGGCGGTCACGTGGACCGGCGCCGGCTACACCACGCTGACCGAGCTGGGCTCACTACCGGGTGCACCGGTCGTTCGCAGTCGCGCTCTCGCGGTCAGCGCCGATGGCGGGCTCGTCTTCGGAAGCGCCGCCAATGCGGACGGCGAAGATCGTGCATTCATCTTCGATGCGGGCCTCGGCATGCGCGATCTGAAGACCGAGCTCACGAACGCATATGGACTCGATCTGACGGGCTGGATCCTGACCGCCGCCACGGGCGTCTCGGACGAGGTCGACGGCGGTTTCTTCGTCGTCGGGACGGGTGTGAACCCCGCCGGTCACGAGGAGGGATGGGTCGCGTTCGTGATCGCGCCCGCCTGCCGAAACGGCGTCGACGACGAGCCCGACGGCGCGACCGATCATCCGGCCGATGACGGCTGCACGAGCCCGGTCGACTTGTCCGAGTCGCTCGACTGTGCCGACGGCATCGACAACGACGGCGACGGACAGATCGACTTCGCGGGCGACGCCGGCTGTCGCTCACCCGATGACCCGACCGAGCAACCCGACTGCGCAGACGGGATCGACAACGATGGCGACGGTCTGTTCGACCTCGACGATCCCGGCTGCCGCGACGAGAACTCGGTGCGCGAAGACCCGGCCTGCTCGAACGGGCTCGACGACGACGATGATGGTGCCCTCGATCATCCCGCCGACACCGAGTGTCGCGCGCCCTGGGATGCGAGCGAGCTGCCCGGCTGCAGCGACGGGATCGACAACGACGGCGACGGGCAGATCGACTTCCCCGCTGACGCCGACTGCACGTCGGCCGACCAGCTCGCCGAAGCCCCTCAATGCTCGGACGGCATCGACAACGACGGCGACGGCCTGATCGATCATCCGCAGCAGTACCCGGCTTGCACGAGCGCTGACGATCCGATCGAAGCACCGCAGTGCTCGGACGGCATCGACAACGACGGCGACGGTCAGATCGACTATCCGGCCGACACCGACTGCCCGAATGCGCAGTTCGCCAGCGAGCGCCGCTTCGACGTACTCGGGGGCGGCCTCTACGTCGTCGATCGCACCAGCCGAACGCTCTTCCACGTCGATCCGGGATCGGGCGTACAGACCCTGATCAGCCAGGGCGCGCAGCTCGAGGCGCCGCAGGGTCTCGATCGACGGGGCGCAGGGATCCTCATTGCGGATCCCATCGGCCTCGTTTCGATCGGCGGGAGCGGCACACAAACCGTGCTGACGAGTTCACTCGACTCGAACGAGTCTCTGCAGGTCGAGGTCGGGGACGACGACGTCGCCTTCGTTCTCGAAGCCGACGGGCTCTATACCCATGCGCACGGTGACACCACGACGACGCTCTGGATGTCGATCCCGACGCCCGAGATCCTGCCGAACCTCGGTGTCGCCGATGGCGATACGCTCGCCATCGAGCCGAGCGGCGCCGTGCTGACCACCGGCCTCGGGTTCCTCGGCGGCGGCGTGATGCGGATCGACCCCGTCACCCGAATCGCGACACCGCTCGACTGGGGCGTCTTCGCGCGGGCAAAGTGGCTCGACCTCGCCCTCGAACCGGGCGGCGGCATCCTCGCGGTGGGTCGCGAGTTCGATCTCGGCCCCGGCATCTATCGCGTCGATGCCGCAGACGGCTCGGCCACCGCGCTCGACAACGGAGGCACGTGGAACATGCCGACCGGCGTGACCGTCGACCCCGCGAGCGGCGACATCTGGGTCGCCGAATCGGGCAATTGCGCCGACGGTGCCTGCACCGGCGGCCAGATCGTGCACGTCGACCCGCTGAGCGGCGCGGTCACACCGCTGTCTTCGGGTGGCTACATCGAGGGCGAGCTCGACCTGGTATACCTGCCCGAGCCGACGATCGGCGCGCTGTTCGCGGCGGGCCTCGTCACTCTGGTGTCGATCGACGCGCGGCGGCGCCGGCGAGGCCGGGTGGGTTGAGCGAGACACTCGGCGAGGGGGCCGTGATGGGCGGGACGACGTCGACGAGGGTGGCGGGCGCGCTCGTCGGGCGCCCATGGCTCTTCAGCCTGGCCACCCCGCTGGTCCTCACTCTGGGCTTTGCGATCCTGATTCTCGCGCTCACCCAGCTCGCGATCGTCGTGCGGCCGAGCGAAGAGCTGCGGACGACGCAGACGGCGCTGATCCTCTACGCGCGCATCGTGCTCGTGAAGGCGCTCTGGCCCCACGTCCTGCTCACGCTTCCGCTCTATCTGCTGGCGCAGCGAAGCACAGGTCTCGCCGAGCGCCCGCGCTTACACCAGTGCGCCGCTTTCTTCGGCATTGCGATCGGTACGGGCGCTCTGATCACCGCGGTCTTCTTGCCGAGCGCGCTCTTCGGGCTGCCCGTCGTACACGCCGGCAGCGCGGCCAACTTCGTGGCCGTCTCGGTCGAGATTGCGGTGGGGACGACGGCGGCTGCGACCGTCGCGAACGCGCTCATCTCACGCATGACTGCGCGCTGACGCCCCCCGGCTCGGCACGTCGGTCGGACGACCGCACCTCGAACTCGCTTCTTCGGTGCGGCCGCGGGGCGGTCAGCCCTCGAGGAACGTCTTCAGCACGCGGCTGCGCGACGGATGACGCAGCTTGCGCAGCGCCTTCGCCTCGATCTGGCGAATGCGCTCGCGGGTCACGTCGAAGTCCTGGCCGACCTCTTCGAGGGTGTGATTCGACTTCTCGCCGATGCCGAAGCGCATCTTCAGCACCCGGGCCTCGCGCGGGGCGAGCGTCGCGAGCACACGACGCGTCTGCTCGGCGAGGTTCGAGTGGATCACCGCCTCCTGGGGACTCACGGCGTTGGGGTCTTCGATGAAGTCCGACAGACTGCTGTCGTCCTCCTCGCCCACCGGCGTCTCGAGGCTGATCGGCTCCTTCGCGATCTTGAGCACCTGCTTGACCTTCTCGAGCGGCAGCTGCAGCCGCTCGGAGAGCTCCTCGGGCTGCGGCTCGCGCCCGAGCACCTGCACGAGGTGTCGCGTCGCGCGGACGAGCTTGTTGATCGTCTCGATCATGTGCACGGGGATCCGAATCGTGCGCGCCTGGTCGGCGATGGCCCGCGTGATGGCCTGCCGGATCCACCACGTGGCATAGGTCGAGAACTTGTAGCCGCGCTGGTACTCGAACTTGTCGACCGCCTTCATCAGGCCGATGTTGCCCTCCTGGATCAGGTCGAGGAACTGGAGACCCCGGTTCGTGTACTTCTTGGCGATCGACACGACGAGGCGCAGGTTCGCTTCGATCAGCTCGCTCTTCGCCTGATGCGCCCGTCGCGACGCTTCGCCGAAGCGGTCGATTTGCAGGGCCACCTCGACACCGGTCATTCGGGCGTCGGCCTCGAGCTGCGCCCGCATCTGCTCGACCTCGTCGAGCGCATCGGTGACCTCGCGCACGAGATCGGCGTCGCCGCCGAGCTGCGCGAGTGCGGCCTTCCCCTTGGCGCTCTTCTTCGCCGCGCTTGCGGCGAGGTCACGAAACTGATCGGGCTTGCACCCGATCGGCCGCACGATCTTGCGCGCGCGGTCGTCGAGTAAGTCGTGCGCTTCGCCGAGCTTGCTGAAGTGCTCGTAGATCTCGTTGATCCGCGCCTGAGCGAACCGCGCCGCGCGCAGCGCCTCGACGCACTGCCGGTAGCGGTCGTCGACCTCGCTCTGTAAGCGCTCGCGGGTCGCCGCGGTCGTGCGCTTGTTCGCGATCGAGCCGAGCTTCTTCGTGATCTCGGCCTCGAGCGTGTCGAACGTGTCGATGCAGGCGAGCAGGGTCGCCCGGCGCTCATCCTCGGGCGGCGAGCCCTCGTCATCGAGGCCATCGAGCACCTGCTTCGGCTCGAGCTCACCGTCGGCAAAGAGTCGGATCACCTCCCGCACCTGATCGAGGCCGTGGGCGGTGCCTAAGATCGCGTACTCCTGATCGTGGATGCCGGCCTCGATGCGCTTGGCGATCTCGACTTCACCCTCGCGGGTCAGCAGGCTGACCTGACCCATCTCGCGGAGGTAGACGCGAACGGGATCGGCGCCGCTCGTCTCGCCGTCCGAAGCGGGCCCGCGCACGCGACTGCTCGTCTTGCGTCGCAGCGGCTTGCCGTTCGCATCGGTCTGCGCGGGCTGCGCTGCAGCGGCCTTCTTCTTGTTCTGGCTACGCGTCGAGACGACCTGGGCAACGGCTTCGCCGGCCACGTCCGCCGTGGCGGCATCCATGCCCGACTTCGTCGACTTCGTGGAGCGTCCGGCGCGATCGTCGCCCGGCGACTTCTTGCCGCCGCGGTTTGCGGAAGGCGAGGCTTTGGGCGCGGTGCTGGGATTGATTTCGGCACGCGTGGACGAGTTGGGCGCGTTCGAGGCCATGGGGGGTCTCCTTCGATTCGTCCTGACGGCAGCGTCCGCTCGGCTCTCCCTCCAGACTCGCGGTGACCAGCCACGAGATGGGCGCTTGAGCGGGGTGCTTCCGGTGCAGATCCAGGTTCAGCGGTTGCTTCGGCTACTTCTTCTTCTTCGTTTTCTGCTTCTTCGATCGACCTGACTGTCTATCGATCAGTCTGTCGATCTGTCTGTCCGTCGATCAGGAGATCTCGTGATCGCTTCCGGGGACGGCGCCTGGGTCCCGGCATCCTTCGGGCCCTTTGCCATCGATCCTTCTGCCACCATTCGATCGGTCGTTCGTTCTCGTCGTCTCTCGCTCTCTCTTCTCGCATCCCGGCCATGCGGTCCGGGTGCTCGGGTTCGGATCAGTTCGAATTCGAAGCCGGGGTCTTGGCCCGGAGTTGTTCTCGCTTCTTGCGCAGCACTTCATCGCGCTCTCGCAGCAGGGCCAGCGTGTCTGCACCGGGCTCCCGCAGCCGGCGCTGGATGTCACTCTGCTCTTCGGCCGCCTTCTTCTTCGTGAAGTGACCGATCAGGTCGCCGATGATCGCGGCCCGATCCTGATCGTTGTCGGCCAGTGAGTCGTCGGCGAGGGCCTCGCGCAGCGCGAGATCCTTCGCCTCGTCGAGGTGTTCGCCGAGCGCGCGGATGTCGACGCCCCCGCTCTCGTCGGTCAGCCCTTCGTCGGCGGCGGCGAGCAGCTCGAGCACCACATCACGCTGCAGACAATCGGGCAGCACGCCGGGCAACCGTTCGCGAAGGCTCGTCGAGAACTCGCCGGGGTGCCGCGCGGCCATGCCGACCAGCTGGCGAAGCTGACGCTCCTCGGGGCCGCTGCGTCGGGGGCGCACCGGCGTATCGCGCAGCACCTCGCGCGTCTCGCGCGAACGGCCACCGCGCAGATCGCGCACCGTCGCTTCGACGGCGCGCGTGTCGGCTCCCGTCGACACCGCCAGGCGCCGCGCCCACTCACCCCGCTCGACGGTGTTCGGGATCAGGGCCACCAGCGCGCCGACGTGACGGACGACGTCGGCTTTCTCATCGGGTGTGGAGCAACCGGCCTGCATCGCACGGCGAATCACGACGTCGAGGGCCGCCGGCGCCGCGTCGACCACGTCGCGCAGCGCCTCGGCCCCGTGCGCGTTCAGATAGTCGTCGGGGTCCTGACCCTCGGGCAGCAGCACCGCCTTCGCGCGCAGGCCCTGAGGCAGCAGAACGGTGAGCGCCTTCTCCATCGCGTTCTGGCCGGCCTCGTCGCCGTCGAAGAGCAGGCTCACGTTCTGCGTTCGGCGCATCACCTCGCGCGCATGATCTTCGGTGAGCGCGGTGCCGCACGTCGCAAGCGCCTCGCCGAGCCCGGCGCGACTGAGCGCGATCGCGTCGAAGTAGCCCTCGCAGACGATCGCCCGCTTCGCACGTCGGATGTGTTCGAGCGCCACCGGCAGCCCGTAGAACGAGCGCCGCTTGTGGAAGACGGGGCTCTCGGCCGTGTTCATGTACTTGGCGGGGTCGTCCTTCGACAGCGCGCGACCGCCGAAAGCGATGAAGCGACCGCGCACGTCCTGGATCGGGAAGATCACGCGGTGGCGCAGCCGGTCGTAGTGACCGCCGCCGCCCTTGCGCTCGAGCAGCAGCCCGGCCTCGACGCCAATCTGCGCAGGGATATCCGCGCGGCGCAGCGCCGACTCGACCGTGTCCCAGGCTTCGGGGACGTAGCCGAGACCGAACGCTTCGATGGTCTCGGCGTCGAGACCCCGGCGCTCGAGATAGTCGCGCCCGGGGGCGCCCTTGCTGCCAGCGAGCTCGCGCCGGTAGGAGTCCTGAGCGAGCTTCAGCGCGGCGAAGATCTTCTCGCTCTTCGATGCAGTCTCGCGGTTGCCACGGGTCTCGGGGATCTCGACCCCGACCTCGTCGGCCAGCTGACGCACCGCTTCGGGGAACGTCAGGTTCTCATGGAGCATGAGGAACTTGAAGACGCCGCCGCCCGCCTGGCAACCGAAGCAGTGGAAGATGCCCCGATCGGGATTGACGTTGAAGCTCGGAGTCTTTTCGTCGTGGAACGGGCAAAGGCCCTTGTGGTTGCGGCCCGCCGGCTTCAGCTCGACATACCGGCCGATCAAGCCGACGATGTCGGCCCGGCTCTCGATCTCTCGGAGCGTGTCGTCCGGGATCAGCCCCAAATCCACCCTCGCGCGATCAGGTGCATCTCGCTCAGCGAGCCATGCGCCTCATCTTCTTGAGCGCGCGCTTGCGCGCCGCGGCGGCCTTCTTCTTCTTGCGGATGCTGGGCTTGTCGTAGTACTCGCGCCGCCGCAGCTCCGTCAGAGTGCCCGCCTTCTCAACCGTCTTCTTGAATCGCTTGAGCGCCTGCTCGAACGACTCGTTGTCCTTGACCTTCACGACCGGCATGGCTTCTTCTTGCTCCCGATCACCGCCTCTGGGTCGTTCGCGTCGCGACTTGACTCGGTTCGACTCTCGTCATCCGTCATCGTGCGTCATGCGACCCGGTCCGACCGACCGGCGGCGTAGTATGAGTGGTTCGAACACGGCCCCTGTGGCGCTGAGCGCTTCGATTGACCTGTGTTCGTCCCGTGTTTGCGCCGTGTCCCGGACCATCTTCCAGTGACGGCGATTGACTTCCGCTGCGGTTGCGCTCGTGCCTCGCCTGCTTCCGCTGTGGCTGCTTCGTTTCACTCCGGGGCGATCGCCGACCCGTCGTTCACGTCCGAATCGACGGCTTCGGTTCCCGGTGCTGACTCCTGGATCGACGCGCTCGAGCGGGAACGATCTTGCGGTCGTCCCGCACCCCGATTCGAAGCGTCGCTGTCTGAATCTGGACCTGTTCTGGACCTGGCTCGGACCCGGCCCGCTCGGCAGGCCGAAACGCGCTCAGGGCCGCTTTCTCCACGACCGACTCGTCAGCCGGTCCGTCCCCAGAAAACCCTTATCCGACGCCAGATTAGCCGCTTGTCGACGACGGACTGCGCAAGCTAGCGCAGCGCTGACGGGGCCTCAAGACAACGCACCCGTTGCGCAGCGAAGCGCCCGACACGAGGCTTCGGAACGTCGGGTCGGCCCGCGGGGCAATCGACCCGGCTCCGCCTAGATCGCCTCGGGGCCGGGCGGCCGGACCGGGATCCCCCAGTCGATGAAGTGCCGCTTGACCTCGCCGACCGTGTACTCGCCGAAGTGGAAGATCGAAGCCGCCAGCGCAGCCTGGGCGTGACCGCCCTTCGGCCCGTCGTCGAGGGCCGCCGCGAGATCTTCCGGGTTGCCCCCACCGCCCGAGGCGACGATCGGCACTGACACCCGGGCTGCCACGGCACGCAGCATGTCGAGATCGTACCCGCTCTTGGTGCCGTCCCGATCCATGCTGGTCAGCAGGATCTCACCCGCGCCCGCCTCGGCCATCCGGCCGGCCCACTCGACCGCATCGATGCCCGTCGGGCGGCGGCCACCATGGGTGCACACCTCCCAGTGGCAGGGCGTGCCGTCGGCGTCGAACTCGGTCGCCTTCGCGTCGATGGCGACGACGAGATTCGCGCTTCCGATCTTGTACGCCGCCTCTTCGACGAGCTCGGGGTTCTTCACGGCCGCCGTCATGATCGAGACCTTGTCCGCGCCCGCGTTCAAGAGATCGCGGATGTCCTGCAGCGAGCGCACCCCGCCACCGACGGTCAGCGGCATGAAGACCGTCTCGGCCGTCCGCGAGACCACGTCGAGCAGGATGCCCCGCTCTTCGTGGCTGGCCGTGATGTCGAGGAACGTGATCTCGTCGGCTTCCTGGCGATCGTAGAGCTGCGCGACCTCGACGGGATCGCCACAGTCGACGTGATCGACGTATTTCACGCCCTTCACGACGCGGCCCTGATCGACGTCGAGACACGGGATGATCCGCTTGGTCAGCATCAGCCTTCGTCGCCTCCCGGTTCGCGCGCAGCCGGCGTGTCACCCGAGAGCCGCGCGAGCGCCGACGGCAACGAGACGTCGCCGGTGTAGATCGCACGGCCGACGATCACCCCGGCGATGCCGCGAGGCGCGAGCGATGCGCTGCGGATGATGTCGGTCTCGCTCGCAACACCGCCCGACACGATCACCGGGATCGTGAGCGCGTCGGCGAGCGACGCCGTTTGTTCGAGGTTCGGGCCCGAGAGCATGCCGTCGCGCGCGATGTCGGTGTAGACGATCGCGGCGACACCGACGTCTTCGAAGCGCTTGCCCAGATCGACCGCCGTGGTCTCGCTCGCCTCGATCCAGCCCTCGACCGCCACGCGCCCGTCGCGGGCGTCGATGCCGACGACGATGCGATCCGGCCAGGCGCGCGCCGCGCTCTTCACGAGCTCCGGATCGCGCAGGGCCACCGTCCCCAGGATCGCGCGCTGTACGCCGTCTTCGAAGGCCGCCTCGATGCCCGCGAGATCGCGCAGGCCCCCGCCGAGCTGCACCGGAACGTCGCCCGCTGCCGCCACCACGTGCGCAATCGCCTCGCGGTTAACCGGGCGACCCGCCTTCGCGCCATCGAGATCGACGACGTGGATGCGCGTCACACCGACCGCACGAAAACCACCCGCCACCTTGCCCGGGTCGCCGTCGTACACCGTCGCGTCTTCGTAGCGCCCCTGCGTGAGACGCACGCACTGACCGCCGAGCAGGTCGATGGCCGGAATCAACTCGAACGTGCTCATCGGCTCGTTTCCCATTGCAGGCTCGCACCGCTCATCGGCTCTGCTCCACCCAGGCCTTGTACGCATCGAGCAGGCGCTTGCCCGAAGCCTGGCTCTTCTCGGGATGGAACTGCACGGCGAAGAGCGTCGACGTCGCCACGGCCGCCGCGAATCGCCCGCCATAGTCGGTGCGGCCGACCACGATCGAATCGTCGGTCGGCACCGGGCGGTACGAGTGCACGAAGTAGTAGAAGTCGCGCGGCGGCAGGTGCTCGACCATCGGGTGATCGCCCTGCCACTCGACTTCGTTCCAACCGATTTGCGGCACCCGCAGCGGCTCGCCGCGCTCGTCCTTGTCGGGGAATCGCTCGACCCGCCCCCCGAGCAGACCGAAGCCCGCGGTCTTGCCGTGCTCGTCGCCTTCTTCGAAGAGAAGCTGCAGGCCGAAGCACATGCCGAGGTAGGGCTTCTCGTTCTCGACGGCTTCCTTCACCGCGTCTTCGAGCCCGCTCTCACGCAGCTCGAGCACGGCGTCGCGAAACGCGCCGACCCCCGGCAGCACGACGCCATCGGCGCCGCGAACGACGGCCGGGTCGCTCGTGACGACTACGTCGAGCCCACTGCGTTCGATCGCCTTCGCGACGCTGCGCAGATTGCCGGCGCCATAGTCGACGACGGCGACCTGGGCGGGCGGGCCGCCCGACGGACTCGAGTTGCTCATGGGGGGGTTCCGTTCTCTCAGAGTAGATCGGTGCGACGGCTCAGAGCGCACCCTTTACGGTCGGCAGACCCGTTTCGCGCGGGTCGATCGCGACGGCCTCGCGCAGGGCGCGGGCCAGGCCCTTGAACACGGCCTCGACGACGTGATGCGGACTGCGCCCGTACTGCTTCACGATATGCAGGTCGAGCCCGGCGTTGTGCGCGAACGCGTACGCGAAGTCTTCGGTGAGCGTCGCGTCGAAATCGCCCACGCGGTCGTTCGTGAGCTCGACGTCGTACACGAGATAGGGGCGGTTCGAGACGTCGAGCGCGACCTCGACCTTCGCCTCGGCCATCGGCAACACGAAGAAGCCGTAGCGGCGAATGCCCGCGGCCGAGCCGAGCGCCTCGCGGAAGGCCTGGCCGAGCGCGATGCCGACGTCTTCGACGGTGTGGTGCAGGTCGACCTCGAGATCGCCCTTCGCCGTCAGCTCGAGGTCGAACAGACCGTGCTTCGTGAACGATTCGAGCATGTGATCGAAGAAGGGCACGCCCGTCGAAACGGAGTACTGACCGCTGCCGTCCAGCCGAAGGTTCAGCTGGATGTCGGTCTCCTTCGTCTTGCGAGCGAGGGTGGCGACGCGTTCGCGGCGATCGCCGGGGCTCTCATTCGCCATGACCTGATCCTCGTCGGCTCGTGGTGTCTGCCCGCGAAGCGGGGAGAATCGGTGCCCGCCTGAAGCGCGACTCGCGCTCGGGGCATCCGGTCGGGCCGAAGTCTCGGGGGGTTCCAGGAGGCGCGACCGGGCCTCTCGGGCCGGGCGCGACGCCGGAGAGATTAGCTGGATTCGCCGTCCGCTGCCCGTGAAGCATCGGTCGCCGCCTCGAACCGCGGCAGCCGGAAGCGCACGTAGAAGCCGGGCGGGAAGAAGGCCAGTGCAACGCACGCGGCCCCGAAGAGGCCGAGCGCCGCCGTCAACATGAGCCCGGCCGGTGGCGCCGAGAACGCCACCTCGCTGAGCCCCCAGCCCATCAACTCGAGGGTGCAGACCACGAGCGCCGAAGTCGCGCCGATCGCCCAGAGCCAGAACCGGTGGGCCATCATCGGATCGGCGAGCCCGAGGGCCGCCTGTCGACGCAGCTTGTCGGCGTGGTGGAAGCACTCGAACGCCGCCCACGTCATGCCCAGGCCTCGGATCATCTGAAAGAGCACCGGCCGCACCCAGACCGTGCCCTGGTGCTCGCTCGCCATGACGTACCAGAACACGATCGGCACGAGCGACGCCACGCAGAGCCAGAAGACGGTCTTCGACGCGGGGCGGAAGATCTTCCACGTGCCGAAGTAGATGGCGACGAGATGCAGCGCCAGGAAGGCGATGCCGACCTTGTACGTCGGCGTACCGTAGGCGGAGCCATCCGTCTTGCCCATGACGCCGACGACCGTCAGCACCAGCCCGCCCACCGCGATGCCGAGCACGTTGATGCCGATCGAGAGCTCGGCCAGACCGTGGGTGCGCGTGAAGATCCACAACACCCGCAGGCCGACGTAGACCGCCAACGCGCAGGTCACGAGCATCATCGTTTCAGCGATCGACTGCACGCCCGTCGACTCCGATGCCCCGCGCCCGGCAGGCGCCGCGGAGCGGTCTCTCGTCGTTGCTAGAGCTCGGCTTCTCGGGCGGCCTCGCGCTCGCGGCGCGCACGCCGGATCCGCTGGAGCCGCAGATCGATCGACTTGCCGTGCGCCGCGTTGCCCTCGACCTCGGCCAGTCGGATCACGTCGAGGCCCAGCTCGCGCAGCTTCGGCGGTTCGAACTTCACGAAGCTCGTGCGCTTGAGAAAGTCATCCACGCCCAGCGGAGAGAAGAAGCGCGCCGTGCCGCCACGAGGCAGCACATGGTTCGGGCCCGCGAGGTACTCGCCCACGGCCACCGGGGTGTAGTGCCCCAGATAGATCGCGCCCGCGTTCTCGACCTGCTTGCTCACGACCTCGGGCTGATCGACGGCGAGCACGAGGTGCTCGGGCGCGTACTGATTCGCGAGATCGATCGAATCCTGCAGCTTCTTCGTGACGATGGCGATGCCGCCCGAGGCGAGCACCTTCTTTGCGGCCTTGCCGTCGGTGCCGAGCGCCTTCAGCTGTCGGGTGAGCTGATCCTGCACCTTCGTGACGAGACCCTTCACGTGGGTCACGAACACGATGCGGCCGTCATCGGCGTGCTCGGCCTGACTGATCAGGTCGGCCGCGATCCACGAAGGTGTCGCGCCCTTGTCGGCGACGATGCAGAGCTCGCGAGGGCCGCCGGCTTCGGCGTCGACCGAGATCACACCGAAGAGCTGGCGCTTGGCCGCGGCCACGTCGGCGCCGCCCGAGCCGACGATCTTGTCGACGCGGGGGACCGAGGCCGTACCGTAGGCGAGGGCAGAGAGCGCGTGCGCCCCGCCCATCTTGAAGACGCGATGCACGCCCGTGACCCGCGCCGCCATCAGAATCTCGGGCGGCACTTCACCATTCGGTCCGGCCGGCGTCGCGAGCACGATCTCGGGCACCTCGACCACCGAAGCCGGTGTGGCGTTCATGATCACCGAAGACGGGTTCTGGCCCTGGGCACCGCTCACGTAGACGCCGACCCGGGCGAGGGGCCGCACGCGCTGGCCCATGTAGCCGCCGCCTTCTTCGCGCATCTCCCAGCTCGACGGGATGCGCTTGCGATGAAACTCGCGGATCCGCATGGCGGCCTTGCCGATCGCGGCGCGGTCGCTGCTCGCGACCGACTCGCAGCCGAGATCCCACTCGGCCGGCGTGACCTCGACGCGGTCGAGTTCGACGCCGTCGTGCTCTTCGATTGCTCCGATCAGAGCCCGGTCGCCGCCCGTGCGCACCTTCTCGATGCGCTCGGCGACCTCATCGAAGAGGGCGGTGTGCGCGTCGACGTGTCGATCGCAGATCTTCCGCCAGCTCGACTCGAAGTCGGCGTCGCCTTGCGTGATGATCTTCAGGGCCTTCGCGGCCGTGGATGCTGCCATGCTCGTCTTCCTTACGACCTCCTGGCAGCGACCCCCCTCGGCCGCCCTGCCAGGTCGCGCAGGGTCTCAACTTCGACCAATCCCGCTTCCGCGAACCACTCCGCGAGTTGCTGCGCCTGTCCGGGGTCGATCTCGACCAGAACGTGACCACCGGACGCCAAGTGCTCGAACACGCCGGCCGCCAGAGGCCGGAGCACCTCGTATCCGTCGGGCCCCCCGAAGAGCGCTTCGTCGGGCTCGTGTGCGAGCTCCGGCGGCAGCGACTGGCGGGCCGACCCGGCCAGATACGGGGGGTTCGAAACGATCAGATCGAACTGTTCCCCCTCGATGGGCTCGAAGATCGATCCCTCGAGGAAGCGCAGTCGTTCACCAACCTGCAACTCATCGGCATTCGCGCGTGCAATCTGTAGGGCCGCGGACGAAATATCCGTAGCGGTGACGGCAGCTTGAGGCCGTTCTCGCGCAAGACTGAGGGCGATGGCCCCCGATCCGGTGCCGATGTCGAGGACCCGCCAGGCGGCCTCGGCGTCGCCCAGCCGGGCCAGCGCCGCCTCGACCAGGGTCTCGGTTTCCGGGCGCGGGGTGAGCACGTCGCCGCTCACTCGAAAGGGCAGGGACCAGAACTCGCGCTCGCCCAGCAGCTGGCTCACCGGCACACGGTCGGTCGCGCGGCGCTTCACCAGATCGCGAAAGCGAGCGCGCTCGTCGGGCAGCACGGGCTTGTCGAAGTCGACGTAGAGCCGGAGCCGCTCGGTCTCGAGGGCGTGGGCGAGCAGCAGCTCGGCATCGAGGCGCGCCGTCTCGATGCCCTTCGACGTGAAGTGGTCGGTCGTCCAGCGCAGCAGCTCGAGGACGGTCCAGCTGGTCTTCGCGCTGTCGGCCTGACTCACCCGGGCGCCCGCTCGAGTTCCTGCTCGGCCAGGATCTTCTTCTTCACACCGTCGAGCAGCTCTCCGAGATCCCCCGCCATCACCTGATCGAGCTTGTGCAGCGTGATGTTGGCGCGGTGATCGGTCACGCGGCTCTGCGGAAAGTTGTAGGTGCGGATCTTCTCGCTGCGCTCACCCGTGCCGACCTGGCTGCGCCGGTCTTCGGCGCGCTCGCTCGCGAGCCGCTCCTCTTCGAGCGCGTAGAGTCGGGCGCGCAGCACGGTCATCGCCTTCGCCTTGTTCTTGTGCTGGCTCTTCTCGTCCTGGCACTGAACGATGAGACCCGTGGGCAGGTGCGTGATGCGCACCGCCGAGTCGGTCGTGTTGACGCTCTGACCGCCCGGTCCACCGGCCCGCATGACGTCGATTCGCAGATCGTTCTGGTCGATGTCGACATCGACCTCTTCGGCTTCGGGCATCACCGCCACGGTCACGGTCGAGGTATGGATGCGCCCCTGGCTCTCGGTCGCAGGCACGCGCTGAACCCGGTGCACGCCGCGCTCGTACTTGAAGCGGCTGAACACGTCGGGCCCCTTCACCATGGCAACGACCTCCTTGAAGCCGCCTCCTGGCGTCTCACTCGACGAGAGCATCTCGATCTTCCAACCGAGCGTCTCGGCATAGCGCGTGTACATTCGAAACAGGTCGGCCGCGAAGAGCGCGGCCTCGTCGCCCCCCGCCCCCGCGCGAATCTCGAGCAGCGCATTCTTGCTGTCGTTGGGATCCTTCGGCGCCATCAGATCGTGCAGCTCGGTCTCGAGCGCCTCGAGCTCACTCTCGAGCTCGCCGATTTCGGCGCGGGCCATCTCGGCCATGTCGGCGTCGTCGTCGTCGGCCATCACCCGAGCGTCCGCCAGCTGTGAAACCACGGCCATGTAACGCTCGCCGCCTTCGACGATGGGCCGAAGATCGCCCAGCTCGCGCGCGAGCTTCTGGAACTGCCCCGCGTCCTTGGCGATCTCGGGATTCGACAGCTGGCCCTCCAGCTCCCGCGCCCGCTCCGTCGCCTCTCGAATCCGATTCTCGTACTTCGCCATGGGGCCCCATCATGCCGAAGGGTGCGGGGAACTTCGACCATGCCCGCCCCCAATCCCGGTATCATGCCGCGATGCGGTGTTGGATCCTCGTCGCCTCGGTCGCTTGCGTGGGAATCTTCGCGCTCGGCACGGCCGCCCCCGCCCGAGCCGAGTTCGATCCCGAGTTCGAGATCACGCTGCTCGGGGGCGCCGCATTCCGCCGCGATCTGCCGACCGAAGGCGTGTCGGCCGAGTTCGAGCCCGGCTGGACCGTGGGCGGCATGTTCGGCCTGCGTCCGCGGCCCGACATGGCCCAGGTCTTCTTCGTCAGTTACCAGTTCCAGCGCTCGCCGCTTCAGGTGCGCTCGGATACGCGCCCCGACACCCAGGTGCCGGTGTTCGTGCATCTCGTGCAGGCCGGCCTCGAGGCCGACACCGAGCTTCGCCCGTGGCTCTACCCCGTCGTCGGGCTGAGCGTCGGTGCCACCGGCTACCAGCCCGATCGCCAGACCGCCCAGGCCCAGTGGTTCTTCACCGTCGGGGTCCACGGGGGCGTGAAGATCCCGCTCGGGCGCCACGTCGGCCTGCGCATGCAAGGGCGCGTGCTGTCGACCGCAATGCCCGACGGCACCGACATCTTCTGCTCACAAGGCGGCGAGCCGTGCATCCAGTCGGACGACGGCAAGATCCTCTTCACCGGCGACGCCTCCGCCGGCATCTACTTCGTCTTCTAACCCCCACCCAGTCACCTTCGCGCGAACGGGCACCCCCAACCCGACCAAGCGAACCAACGAGCCCGCCCGAGGCCGGGGCGGATGGGGGGTGCCGCGCGCAGTTCGCAGGGCGCCCGTCACCCTCGCTCCGAGCAACCAAGCCCCTGCGCCCGAGAATGTCCGAGCACGGCGCCCCCCATCCGCCCCGGCCCTGGCACCCAAGTCTGTCCTGCAACCGAGCGGGGCGGATGGGGGGTGCCGCGCGCAGTTCGCAGGGCGCCCGTCACCCTCGCTCCGAGCAACCAAGCCCCTGCGCCCGAAAATGTCCGAGCACGGCGCCCCCCATCCGCCCCGGCCCTGGCACCCAAGTCTGTCCTGCAATCGAGTGGGCTAGCGCGCCGAGCGCCTCGCCCGTCGCATTCGCGCCAGCGACAGCGCGGCGATCGGCAGCAGCATCTCGACCCCGATCAACCCACACTTCGAAGGCCCGTCGAAGACCTCGTCGTACACCTTCTCGTGGTCCCAGCGCAGATCGCCATCTTCGATCAGCACGATCGCGGCGGCGACGTCGATCCGCGACGCCGTGACGCCGTTGGCGTCGTCGCGCAGGGACTGCCCGCTGATTCGAAGCGCGAGCAGGATGCGATCGGCCTGCTCGTCGGGGTACACGCTGCGAATCGTCGCGAAGGCGCCCGCGACGTGCGGGGCGGCGATCGACGTGCCGCTCACCGACGCATAGCCGCCGCCAACGTTCGACGTGCGAACGCCGACGCCGGGCGCGAGCAGGTCGAGGCGACTCGACGAGTTGCTGAACCCGACGACCTCGTCGTCCTTGGTCGTTGCGCCGACGCTGACGACGCCGTCGACGCACGCAGGCCAGCTCAGATTGCGCTTGCCGTCCTCGCTCTCGCCTTCGTTGCCCGCCGCAGCGACCACCGCGATCTCGGCATCGCGCAGCAGGGCCAGCACCGCGTTGAAGCTCGGCTGGAGATCCTGGCAGGCCGCGTTCGGCACCGGGTCGGTGCCGAGGCTCAGGTTGACCGAAGCGATCGCGTACTCGTTGCGCTGGTCGTAGACCTGCTCGAGCGCGCGCACCAGATCGGTCGAGGTGAAGCCGAGCTCGTTGCCTTCGTCGAGGGGCGACGCGGCCATGATCGAGATCAACGACGCGGCAGGCGCGACGCCCACGCGCGAACCGGCGGCGCCGACCGCGGCGCCGGCGACCCCGGTGCCGTGCTCACAGTCGTACGTGGGCGACTCGCACGCATCGCCGGCCGCGATCGAATCAGTGGCGATCGTGCTGCCACCGGGACACAGGGCACCCGACGAGAAGCAGTGGCCGTCGACGATGCGACCCGCGAAGAACGGGTGATCCGTCTCGACGCCGGTATCGACTACCACGACCGTGAGCCCCTCGCCCTCTGCGTCCCAATCGTGCGCCACGTCGGCGCCGACGAGCGGGATCGTCTCGGCGAGCGAGGGCGCCGCCCACAGGCTCACCGAAACCGAGCCCGTTCGAGACGAGCGCAGCAGGTTCTCGAGCGCTTGCGGGCCGACCCGCACCTGGGTGAACGGGACGTGCTTGAGATAGAAGGGCGCGTCATGCCGCGTGCCAGCGAGCGAGTCGTCGACCGAGTGGAAGCCCGACGCGAGCTCGATGGTCACATCGACGTCACCGCCCTCTTGCAGTCGGTCGAGGAGCTCGGGGGATACGTGGACGCCCTTCACATCACGGGCAAACGCAACCGCCGCGGTGATGCGGCGTTCGACCACGGGCCAATCGGCGTCGTCGAGCGAGTCGGCGGGCTTGTGCTCGGCGGGAGGTGCGTCGGCGTTCGCCGCTTCGGATCGGCCAGACGCCGCATCCGCTGCGCGCGAACCGGTGCCACCCAAGTCGCGGGCGTGGGGCGTCTCGTCGTGAGGGGCGTCGGGATGAGTCGCTGCGGTCTGCTGCGCGGCCGCTGCAGGCGAAACGCGGTCGGACGGTCGCGACGCGGTCGAGGCGAACCACACTAGGGCGACGCCCAGCACGAGGACGAGTCCGATCCAAACGTGCTTCCGACCCAAGATCGACCTCCACCGCCCCGACGCGCAGATCCTGGCGCGTCACCGACCCGACCGACCTGCTCGTAGATCGGTCCCGGCAGGCCACGCGCGCAGCGCACCTAGGCAATAGGTGCCGCTCGCACGCGAAAGGGTCCCGAAACCCGCCGAAGCGCGTCTGAATGGGACGCGGAGAGCGTCACCGCCGCGTCGGACGATCCCCCGCGTTCGGATCTCCCGCTAGATCAAGGCGCTCGCGCGCAGGCCGACGGCACGCGCACGCCGGGCACGGCCACGCTGAGCTCACCCGAGAGCCGGTCGCGCCGGTCGGCGCCCGAACGCTACGAGTTCATGGACTCGAGGAACTCGGCGTTGTCCTCGGTCGCCTTGATCTTGCCGAGCAGGAACTCCATCGAGTCGACCGGCGAGAGCGGGGCGAGCACCTTGCGCAGGATGTACATGCGGTTGAGGGTGTTCTCGTCCATGAGGAGCTCTTCACGCCGCGTCGCCGACCGATTGATGTCGATGGCAGGGAACGTGCGCCGGTCGGCCAGCTTGCGATCGAGCACGATCTCGCTGTTACCGGTGCCCTTGAACTCTTCGAAGATGACCTCGTCCATGCGCGATCCGGTGTCGATCAGCGCGGTGCCGACGATCGTCAGGCTGCCGCCCTCTTCGACGTTGCGCGCCGAACCGAAGAAGCGCTTCGGCTTGTGCAGGGCGTTCGAGTCGACACCGCCCGACAGGATCTTGCCCGAGTGCGGCACGACCGTGTTGTGGGCGCGCGCGAGGCGAGTGATCGAGTCGAGCAGGATCACGACGTCGCGGCCGTGTTCGACCAGACGCTTGGCCTTGGCGATCACCATGTCGGCGACCTGCACGTGGCGGGTGGCCGGCTCGTCGAAGGTCGAAGAGATGACCTCGGCCTTCACGGTGCGGCGCATGTCGGTCACTTCTTCGGGCCGCTCGTCGATGAGCAGCACGATGAGGTAGGCCTCGGGGTTGTTCGACGCGATGGCGTTGGCGATGTCCTTGATGACCATCGTCTTACCGGCCTTCGGCGGCGAAGTGATCAGCGCGCGCTGTCCCTTTCCGATCGGGGCGATGAGATCGATGATCCGTGTCGTCAGCCCGCCTTCCTTGCATTCCAGGGCGAACTTCTCCTGGGGATACAGGGGCGTCAGGTTGTCGAACAGGATCTTGTGCTTCGCCTTCTCGGGCTTCTCGAAGTTGATGCTCTCGACCTTGAGGAGCGCGAAGTAGCGCTCGCCCTCCTTCGGCGGTCGCACCTGACCTTCGACCGTGTCACCCGTTCGAAGGTTGAAGCGGCGAATCTGCGAAGGCGACACGTAGATGTCGTCGGGGCCCGCGAGGTAGTTCTGATCGGGGGCGCGCAGGAAGCCGAAGCCGTCCTGCAGGATCTCGACGACGCCCTCGGCAAAGATCTTCACCTTCTGCTCGGTCTGGGCCTTCAAGACGGCGAAGAGCAGATCCTGCTTGCGGAGGCCACCCGCGTTCTCGACGCCGATCTCCTCAGCGAGCTCGGTGAGCTCCTGCATCGTCTTCTCTTTGAGCTCCTTGACGTAGACCTTCTCGGCGCCGTCGTCGTTCGTCAGCGCGGCCTCGTCTTCGGCCAGCTCGGCGTCCGACGGCAGGTAGTCGCGCTTCGGCGAACCGTCGTGCCCGCCGCGCCCGCGGCCGCCGCCCGAGCGGCTGCGCCGCCCCCGGCCCCGCCGGCTGCGGCTCGGCTTGTCCTTGTTGTCGTTGGAGCTCGATTCATTGCGCTCGGCCAACTGGTTTCTCGCTTTCGTGGTCCGGATCGGGTCCGGCGGTGGTTTTGGGAAGGGCCCTGGGCCCGGTCGGGTGGGATGGGGGGTGACGGTCTGGTCAGCTCTGTGCGTCGTTTCCGGCTGGAGTGTGTTTCCAGGTCTGGCTGATGCTCGAGTCACGAATGGGCGGTTTGCCCGGGTAGGACCGCGGTCGTGCCGCGGAAGAAAGTGTCGATGCTCTGCTGGGGGGTTGGGTGGGGAGAAGCTGCGCGTTCGCTACGCCATACATCGCGTCGATCGCTGTGATCCCTCGAGCCGAATTCGGGCCGCGCGCCTCGGGAGGCGGCGCCGCGATGGCGGCTCGGGGTGTGCATCCCGAACGGGGGTCAGGCCCTGCTCCGTTCGGCTCGTCCCTGTTGGACCCGCCTTGCGACCGGTCTTGCGCCGGTGCGCGTCGTCGGGGAGGCGGTGATTCGAGGGGTGCGGTCGATCGCACGCCCGTCTGATTCCGCCGTTCTGGACCGCTTCGGTTTCCCGTTTCGGTCACTCGCCCCGAAAAGTTGAACGAGATTGCTCGATGAGGTGATTCGCCTGGGTCTCGCGTCCGTCTTGGATCTGCCGTGTGTCGTCTGTCGCTTGTTTCTGGCCGCCGGCGGTGGTCTGCGTCGACGGGCCCGGGTCCCGTTTCGGACCCGCTCTCATTTCATCGGGACGATCGACCTCGAGTGGCGCGACTCGAGCCCACCTTCCGCGCCGTCTTGCCTCGCACCGAACGCCCGTCGCCTCTTCGGGGCTCCCCCGGGCTCGATCGAGCCGCGGCGGCTTCGGTACATCGACGTGTGAAGGAGGATGATGGTGGCCCTGGGGCCCACGATCTCTGAAACCGTAGGCAGGGGCCGAACGGCTGTCAAGCTGGACCGACGGGCGCCACCGCGGGCCGCACTGCGTGCACGAGTCGCCCGGCCGCGGCGCCGTCCCGGCGGAACGACTCGAAGCGGGCCGCGTCGCAGATCGTGCACGCGCCGTCGACCTCGCCGACTCGCGCCGGATCGAGGCCGCCCTCGCACAGCGCGGCACGCGCCAGCGCCGCGAGATCGGCCATCCAGTGGCCGGGGCGCGACGGCGAGAAGGCCCGGGCGTGCAGGCGGGCGTCGACGTGCGCGTACGCGTCGCGCACCGGGGCATCGACCTCGTAGCAGCAGGCTCGGGCATGGGGGCCAATCGCGGCCACGACCCCGTCCAGGGCGCCGAATCGGCGCCGCCACTCGGCGAGTGCCTCACCGATGACGCCGGCCGCAAGTCCCCGCCAGCCCGCATGAATTGCTCCGACCGCCGCACCGCGGGGCGCCGCGACGAGCACCGGGACGCAGTCGGCCGTCACGACCGCGACCGGCGGTCCGCCCGCCGGCGAGAGCACGGCATCGGCCTCTTTCGGAACCAGCTCGCCCGCTGCGTCAGGATGCGCGACGGCGACACCGTGCACCTGCACGGGGCGAACAAGCCCCGCGGGGCCGAGCCAGCCTCGCACGCCGAAGCCATGCTCGACCCCGAGCTCGCCTAGAAGTCCGTGCTCGATCGGGTTCATGATCGCGATTGCTCCCGATCTCGTAGCGCGGCGAGCATGACCTCGAGGTCGCTCGGCAGCGGCGACTCGAACGCAAGCCGCTCTCCGGTGGCGGGGTGGGTGAAGCCGAGGCGAGCCGCATGCAGCGCCGGGCGGTCGAGCGGCGGCAGCCCGCTCGCCTTGCTCGCTCGGGCGCGTCCGTAGACGCGATCACCGGCGAGCGGCAGGCCGACCGACGCGAGGTGCACCCGAATCTGGTGCGTCCGACCCGTCTCGGGGCGCACGGCCAGCAGCGCGTGATTCGAGCCCGCGAAGCGCTCCTCGACCGACCAGTTCGTGATGGCTGCGCGCCCGGAGCGCGCCCGCACCGACATGCGTTTTCGGTCGGTCGGGTGGCGCCCGATCGCGCGATCGACGCGCCCTTCGTTCGCCTTCGGTGTGCCGCGCACGATCGCGCGGTACAGGCGATCGATCGAGTGGTCTTCGAACTGCGCGGCCAGGCCCTGATGGGTCGCGTCGTCCTTCGCGACCACGAGGATGCCGGTGGTGCCCTGGTCGAGTCGATGCACGATGCCCGGACGCAGCGCCCCGCCGATGCCGGCGAGATCGTCGCAGTGATGGAGCAGCGCATTCACGAGGGTGCCGCTGCGGTGCCCCGGGGCGGGGTGCACGACCATGCCCGCCGCTTTGTCGACGACGATCAGGTGGCCATCCTCGAAAACGACGTCGAGGGGGATCGCCTCGGCCTCGACCGACCAGACCTGGGGGCGCGGCCGGCTGAGCTCGAGGCGCTCACCCATGTGGACCTTGCGGGCGGGACGCGTGACCACGGCCTCTTCGATCTGCACCCGACCCTCGCGGATCCAGCGACCGACCTGGCTGCGCGACGCGCCGGTCAGCTCCGAGATCGCCTGGTCGAGGCGCTGCTCGGCCCGCTCCTCATCGACGACGAAGCGCTCGATCGGCGGCTCGGCGGGGTCATCGAGCTGCACGAACGCGCCGAGCTCGAGATCGTCAGCGGGTGCCATGGGCGCTCCCGTCGGCCGGGGCATGGTGGGGGCCGAAGCGAAAAGCATAGACGCGGCGAGGCGTTGGGGCCGGCCCATCCGCGCGGCGAACACGTTCGCAAATGCTCGGGAGGCGCTGCCGGGTCAGCCGCGGCCGAGAAATCGCGGCCGCCCCTGCTGGGCGCGCGCCTGTTCGAAGCGCTCGATGTAGCTCGTCGCGACACGCTGGGGATCGAGACCGATCGTACTCGCGTAGGCCTTCAGGAAGCCGCGCACGTACACCGTCGCCGGCAGATCTTCGAAGACCTCGTCCTCGATCAGGCGCAGATTCTTGATGCTGACCTTGGTCACATCGGAGATCTGATCGAGCTCGATGCCCCGGCGCAGTCGCGCCCGGCGCAGGGTCGCGCCATCGAACTCGCCGCTCTCGTCTTCGACGTCCGATTCGAGCTCGCGGAACGCCTCACTCGCTGCCGGCAGCTCGGTCTCGGCGCCTCCGGCGGCAAGCGGCACCTCGCGCCAGCTGGCGCCGGGATCGACTTCGATCGGCCGAGCCTCGCGGGCCGGCTGCGGCGCGGCTCCGCTCCCGCCGATGGCACGATCGTAGGCGGCCCGGGCGTCGTCGTTGCCGAGCACCTGAAATGCCGTCTCGATCCGATCGCGCAGCGACTCGACTTCGCGTTCATCGTAGATCGAGTAGCAGGCGAGCGAGCGATCGGTGTACGTCGCGGTCGCGAGCCGATAGGCGCGCTCGATCTGCGCCGCGTCAGCCTGACGCGGAACGTCGAGCACCTCGTAGTGGTTCTGATCCTGCAGCGACTTCATGCGTGCGGCGATCCAGCGGGGGCTTGGTTGATCGTTCGTCGAGAGACCGAACGGGGCACTCGGTCACTCCTCTTCGGGCGGCCTGGTCGACGCCTCGGTGGTCGGATTCGGCGGGGCGCCGAGGAGGTTCGTCTTCGGTTTTGGCGGCGGCGGTGCATCGGCGGCCGCCGAATCGGAGACGAGCTTGCGCGCGATCCGCTGTAGATAGATGGCGGCATCGCTGCTCGACTGGAAATCGACGACGGGCTTGCGCGCGACGACCGAACGTCGCGCCGCCTCGTCGTGGTTCACGTAGCCGAGGTAGTCCGCCTCGATGCCGAAGTAGCGGCGGCACACGCCGGCGACCGAGAAGCCGAGCTTGACGTCCTCGGCGGTCCGCACCTCATTCACGATCAGGCGCGGGCGGAACGACTTCATCGTCTCGACGAAGCGGCGCCCTTCACCCGGGTCGCGTCGCTCGATCTCGCGCAGCAGGTCGTTCGGGGTGCGGAGCCCGCTCTCGTTGCGCTGATCCATGGCTTCGGTCACGAGCTTGCGCACGCCGTGTCCGACCATCGCGAGACGCAGCCGGCGGTAGAAGGCGGCGCGCAGAAACGAGTACGCGTTCTCGACCGAGGTCGGCTCGGGCTGCAGCACGAGCAACCCATCGTCTGCGGTCAGGAAGTAGTCGAGGACCGAGCTGTGCATGCCCGCCCCGAGGTCGATCACCACCGCGTCGGTGTCGGGCAGCTGCCTGAGCTCGCGCATCAGACGCACGCGCCGCAGATGACTGGGCTGCGCATCACCGAGGTGCGCGTGGGTGCCGGCGAGCAGGCGAAGCCCCGGCTCGGGCGTCTGCACGAGCAGCTTCGAGATGTCGTCCTGTCGCTGCGCGACGAAGTCGGCCAGCGACACGTCCGGCGTCCCGACACCGAGACACGTATGGAGGTTGGCGCCCTCGAGATCGGCATCGACCGCGACGACGCGCTGCCCCATGCGGGCGAGGGTGAACACGAGGTTGGCCGACACGAACGTCTTGCCGACGCCGCCCTTGCCACCGCCGATCGCGATCACGCGTACGGGTGCCGAGGCGGACCGGACCGGTCCACCCGCATCTGCGGCCGACGTGTTCGCCGCGCCCGCCTCCGTCGTTGCCCGCTCCGTGGTGCCCCCCAAGCGCATCCGCGAAGTCGCGTCGTCGAGGTCGAGGCGCCTCGGCCCCTTGCTCGATGCACGACCGGCCCGCGCTCGCTTCGTGGAGCGCAGAGACCGATGATCTGTCATGGAACGACCCGCGTTCGAAAGCTAACGGATGGCCCCGAGGGCATCAACGAAAGCCAGGCGCCAATTCGGAGGCATGGGCCGCGAGGCCGACGCGAGTCGAGTCATTTCGGAGGCATGGGCCGCGGGGCCGACGCGATTCGAATCATTTCGGAGACATGGGCCGCGAGGCCGACGCGAGTCGAATCATTCGGAAGTGTCGGCGATGCGCGGGCGCTTCATCCATCGACCGCGGCCGCGCCCGGGACGGCAGCGCATTCACGCGTCGCCGCCCGAAAGCGACGCGGCGGGTGTCCCGATTGCGTCGCTTTCGGGTGGCGACGAGGCGGGTGTCCCGAGTGCGTCGACGAGCGCGTCGATGAGGGTCTCGACCTCGTCCTCGAACACCGTTCGCAGATCGACGCGCAGCGCGTCGTCGCGCACCCGCGCCACCACCGGGGTCGATCGTGCGCGGAGTCGGCGAGCCAGCTCGTCGGCGGGGGGACCGCCGCGCACCTCGAGCACGCGAGAGGTGAGCTCGAAGCCCGGCAGGCTGCCGCCCCCCACCGGCGCTCGGTCATCGATCACCTCGATCGAGACTTCGGGGCGCGCGTCGCCGACCCGGCCCGCGAGTGCCCGCGCCCGTCGGTCGAGCGCATCGGGCGCGGCCAGCAGCTGCGCCACGGCGGGCAGCGCCTGCTCGGCCCGGCCCTCGAGCATGGCGTCGAGGGTCCAGTCGAGCGCCGCGAGCGTCATCGCATCGAGGCGCAGGGCCCGCGCGAGGGGATCGGCGCGCATCGCGTCGATCACCGTGCGTCGGCCGAGGGCCAGCCCCGCCTGGGGACCGCCCATCAGCTTGTCACCCGAGAAGCACACGACGTCGACGCCGGTCGCGACCCGCGCAGCGACGCTCGTCTCGAGCGGAAAGCCGTGGGGCGTCAGATCGAAGAGCGTGCCGCTGCCGAGGTCTTCCATCACCGGCAGGCCGTGCGCGCGACCGAGTGCGACGAGCTCGGAGAGAGCGACTTCCTTCACGAAACCGCGCTGTTCGAAGTTGCTTCGATGCACCTTGAGCAGCAGCGCCGTATCGGGGCCGATGGCCCGCTCGTAGTCGCGCAGGTGGGTGCGATTGGTCGAGCCGACCTCGACGAGCCGCACGCCTGCCTTCTCCATGATCTCGGGCACGCGAAACGAGCCCCCGATCTCGACCAGCTCGCCCCGCGACACGACCACCTCGCGACCGGCCGCAAGGCTCGAGAGACCGAGCAGAACCGCCGCCGCCCCGTTGTTGCAGGCGAAGCCGGCCTCGGCGCCGGCCAGCCGCGACAGCTTCGCGTCGAGCGGACCGAGTCGCTGACCGCGGCGCCCGGTCTCGACGTCGAACTCGAGGCTCGACGGACGGGCGGCCGCCAGCGCGGCGGCCTGCGCCGCGCCCTCGGCCATGGGCGCGCGACCGAGGTTCGTGTGGAGCACGATCCCGGTGGCGTTGATGACCCTGCGGGGATGCGGCCGTGAGAGCAGCCGAGCCGAAGACGCGGCTTCGTCGATCAAAGCGTCGTGGGTCGGCAGCTCGAATGATGCCCCCTGGGGCAGGGCGCTCAGGCGGGCCCGGGCCCCTTCGACGGCGCTGCGCGCGCCCTCGGTGGCCGCCCAGGCCGGAATCTCGGGAAACGCGGTGCAGACCGCCCCGGCGAGGCGGTCGACCGAGGGCAGGTCGCGTCGGGGATCGCGGTTGACGGCGAGTCCTCCATTGCCGATCGTCTCGACAGGATTGGACGGCCGACCCAAGGTCTCCGTCCGACGGATGGCTCGACTCGAGCCCGTCCAGACCCACAGCCGGTCCGGAACAATGCCCAAGGTGGCAGAAACCCGGCCGAAGATCGAAGCCGATCCTAGGCCAATCTGCGCGCACCGCTGGCAGCCGCACCGGGCGTTCCGACTCGGAACCAAACCGAGTCGAACGGGGATCGCGGGTCAGGCATCTCGAGTATGTGGGACGACGCGTCCCACGGGTCATCGCCGGGTCCACGCCCGGCAGAGGCCGCTCTCGTCGCTTGTGGGCGACACGGAGCGGACTCCGCCACGGCACCGGTGTCGCAGGTGATGCGACCAGGACGCGGTTGATCGGACGGGATCTGCGAGATGAACGACAGCGGGGAGCTGGATCGTTCGCATGGGGCTCGCAGACGTGGATCGAAGGGCCGACCGTAGGTTGAGAACGAATGCGAGTCACAGCCCAACAGAGTCATCGAGAACGTGATTTCTCTTTGGATTTCGGGAGACTGAGAGGAGTCTCCGTTCAGCGGCGGTGCGCCGAGCGCGCCCCCGTCCCCATCACCTGAAGCTCCCCGCATTCGCCGGCTGGCCCGGCGGATAGACGCCCTCTGGCACCTCGAAACGGCTCGCCAACGCCGCAAGGCGGTCGTGTGCGCAGCGATCGAACCCGAACGGGACGACGCGCGACCACGGCCGACCCCGGCTCTGCGAAGCGGGACGCATGCAGAACGAGATCGTGATCAACGCCGAGGGCGGGGAAACCCGCGTGGCGCTGCTCGAGCGCTCGGTCTTCACCGAGCTGCACATCGAGCGCGAAGCCGACAAGAACGTGGTGGGCAACGTCGTGAAGGGGCGCGTGACCCGGGTGCTCCCCGGCATGCAGGCCGCCTTCGTCGACATCGGCCTCGAAAAGGCCGCCTTCCTCTACGTCGGCGACTACTTCGACAACACCGGCACCTCGAACGGTGGCGAGGCGAAGAACGGCAAGACCGGGAAGAACGGCAAGGGCGCTCCGAAGGGCCCGCGCCGGGGCGGCCGCGGCCGCCGCGCGGCTCCGCCGCCGATCGAGACGGTCCTGAGAGAGGGCCAGGAGATCGTGGTGCAGATCGCCAAGGAGCCGATCGGCACCAAGGGCGCGCGCATCACGTCGAACATCTCGATCCCCGGCCGGCACCTGGTGCTGACGCCCTGGTCGAAGCGGGTCGGCGTGTCGCGCCGCATCGGATCCGACAAGGAGCGCCGCCGGCTCAGGGACATCGTTGACAAGCTGAAGCCCAAGGACATCGGCTTCATCATCCGCACGGCGGGCGACGGCGTGCGCGAGGCCGATCTCGAGGCCGACATCCGGTACCTGACAACGGTGTGGACGCGCATTCGTCAGCGCAACGCCGAGAACCCGGCGCCCTGCGTGCTGCACGAAGAGCACGACATCTCGCTGCGCATCATTCGCGACCTCGCCAACCACGAGACCAAGCGCATCGTGATCGACGGCGAAGATGCCTACGCACAGATCAAGACGTTCGCCGACGACTTCATGGCCGAACCCCGACCCGAGATCGAGCTCTATGAGGGCTTCGAGCCGATCTTCGATCACTTCGACCTCGAGTCGCAGATCCACGCCAACCTCGAACGCAAGGTCTGGCTGAAGAGCGGCGGTTCGCTCGTGATCGATCACAGCGAGGCGCTGACGGCGATCGACGTGAACACCGGCCGCTTCGTCGGCAAGAGCGACCTCGAAGAGACCGTCTTCAAGAACAACCTCGAAGCCGTGCGCGAGGTCGTGAATCAGCTGCGCTTCCGCAACATCGGCGGTCTGATCATCATCGACCTGATCGACATGGAGAAGGCCGAGCACCGCGACAAGGTGTACCGGGCGCTCCAGGACGCAATTCGTGCCGACAAGGCCCGCACGAACATATTAAAGATCAGCGAGCTCGGGCTCGTCGAGATGACGCGCAAGCGCACGCGCGAGAGTCTCGTGCAGACACTCTGCGAGCCGTGCCCGCACTGCGAGGGGCGCGGCTACATCCTGTCGGCCGAGACGGTCGGCTACAAGCTGCTTCGCGAGATCCGCACCGACCTGCCTCGCTTCTGCGGGCGCCACGTCGGCATCGCGGTGAGCCCGCGCCTGGCCGACCAGCTGCGCGGACCGTTGGCATCGGCCGTGAAGGCGCTCTCGGACGAGCTCGGTCGCGAGATCGAGATCATCTCGCGCCCCGGTATCCATCAGGAGCAGTTCGAGCTCGTGGCCCTCGACGACGGTCCGTCGGTCGAGATCGCGCTCGACTGGCTGCGCGATCCGAAGGAGGTCGCCGCCGCAGAAGAGGCGAAGAAGGTCGAGGCCCGCGAGCGCAAGAACGGCCGGCGCTCGCGCAAGCGCGGCGGCCGGAACGGGGCGGGCAAGGGCGCCGCGACCGACGAAGCCGAGGCCACCGAGACGAACGAGACGCAGGAGACGACCGACCAGAGCGAAGGGGACGCGACCGCGAAGCAGGTCGCTGGCGCCGAGGCGGCACCCGTCGCCGAGGCTCTGGACGGCGCGCCGGCGGCCGACGCGACCGAGGCCACCGACGAAACCCGTCCGCCCAGCGAGGCCGAACCCGCCGAGGCAAGCGAGCCCGAGCCGGTCGAGACCCCCCCCGACAGCAGCGAGCCCGAGCCGGTCGAGACCACCCCCGACAGCAGCGAGCCGGGCGCCGTGGAGGGGAGCGAGCCCGAGGTCGAGCCTCCGCTCCAGGTGCTTTCGGCGGCCGACGAGACCGGGTCCGAGCCCGCGGATGAGGTGGATTCGAGCGGAACACGCGTCGCGGCCTCCCCCCGGGCTCCCGAGCGGGTTCCGCTGCGCGCCGCAGCGCCCGAACCGCTTGACGCCAAAGCGGAATCGCCCATAATCCCGCGTTCCGAAAAACCAGA
The DNA here is from genome assembly GCA_965250285.1 of Myxococcota bacterium. GTDB lineage: Bacteria > Myxococcota_A > UBA9160 > UBA9160 > UBA4427 > CAYYSY01. The sequence goes on along the minus strand of OZ252299.1, from coordinate 5,006,224 downwards.
GGATTGATCCATGTACGCCGTTATCCGCACCGGTGGTAAGCAGGTTCGTGTCGAGCCCGGCCAGGCCGTTCGCATCGAGAAGATCGAGGGCGACGTCGGCGCCGAGGTGACCCTGCCCGAGGTGCTGCTCGTGGGCGAAGACGACTCGGTCAAGATCGGCCAGCCGCTCGTCGAAGGGGCTCAGGTCCAGGGCACGATCACCGCTCAGGCGCGCCACCCGAAGATCCGAATCTTCAAGATGAAGCGCCGCAAGGGCTACCGCCGGACCCAGGGCCACCGACAGGCCTACACCGAGGTCCGCATCGACGCGATCCAGGGCTAGCGCTCGGGTCGTTCACGAAACCACCGGGTCGGCGAACCGACCCGGAGCTGAAGGAAGCACGCCATGTCGCACAAGAAGGGTCAGGGCAGCTCGCGCAACGGTCGCGACTCGAACGGTCAGCGCCGAGGCATGAAGGTCTTCGGCGGCCAGACGGTCACCGCCGGTTCGATCCTCGTCCGCCAGGTCGGTACGAAGATCCATCCGGGCAAGAACGTCGGGCTCGGCAAGGACTACACGCTCTTCGCGCTCTGCGATGGCACCGTGTCGTACGGCGACTCGCGCGGTCGCAAGCTCGCGCACATCGACCCGTCTCTTTCTAAGGGCCCTTCGGCGGCCGTTTCTAAGGGCACTTCGGCGGCCGTCGAGAGCTAGTCGGGTCCGCGGCCTCGTCGCGCATGGCCCGGTGCATCGGGCCGCGCGGCTCGAGTTCGCGCACGGGTCGATGCCGGTTCATCCTCCCCCCTGTTGACAGGCGGGCTTCGCTTGCGGAGCCCGACACAGGGGAGAGCGACGAGCGCCGCGGTCGGAAGCCATCCACCGCCACCGCATCGGCCTGCACATGAAAAGCGATCACTCGTTCGTCGACGAAGCTCGTCTGACCGTCCGCTCCGGCGATGGCGGCAACGGGATGGCTTCGTTTCGGCGCGAGAAGTTCGTTGCCAAGGGCGGCCCCAACGGGGGCGATGGCGGCAAGGGCGGCGATGTCGTGCTCGTCGCCGATCGCAATCGCAACACGCTCAGCGAGTTCCACTACCGCCAGAAGATGGCGGCGAAGAATGGCGAGGGTGGTGGATCGTCGGGCAAGACCGGCGCGAACGGCGACGATCTCGTGATCCACCTGCCCGTCGGAACCGTCGTCTACGACGCGAGCGAAGATCGAGCAGGCGGCGATGGCGACGAGCCGCTCGTCGACCTCGCCGAGGACGGCCAGCGCTTCGTCGCGGCGAAGGGCGGGAAGGGCGGCCTCGGCAACATCCACTTCAAGAACAGCCGGCGCCAGGCGCCCGACTTCGCCCTGCCGGGTCTGCCCGGCGAGACCCTCTCGCTGCGCATGTCGCTCAAGCTGCTGGCCGACGTCGGGCTCGTGGGCTTTCCGAACGCGGGCAAGTCGACCCTGCTCGGGCGCGTGAGCGAAGCGCGACCGCGGGTCGCAGCCTATCCGTTCACCACGCTCACGCCTTCGCTCGGCGTCGTCGAGCGCGGCGACGACCGGTTGGTGATCGCGGACATCCCTGGCCTGATCGAGGGCGCCGCCGAAGGTGCCGGTCTCGGCCACCGCTTTCTGCGCCACGTCGAACGCACCCGTGTGCTCGTTCATCTGCTCGATCTCGGTGCGATGACGATGGAAGGGCGCGATCTGCTCGACGACTACGACACCCTGCGCCAAGAGCTCGGCCGCTACGACGCGCGGCTGCTCGAGCGACCCGAGATCGTCGTGCTCTCGAAGACCGACGTCGCCGATGCAGCGACGATCGATCGCGCGCGGGCTTCGCTCACCGAGCGCGGGCACGAGGCGCTCGTGATCTCGGCGGCGACGGGCGACGGCATCGATGCGCTGGTGGGTCGCATCTTCGAGGCCGTGGCGCGAGCGCAGCGCGCAGACGATCTCGACACGGTACGCGACGCCGAACGCGCCGAAGTGAGGCCCACATGAGCGGTTCGCATCGAAGCGCTCAGAAGGAAGCGCAGCGCATCGTCGTGAAGGTCGGCAGCAGCACGCTGACCGACCACGGGGCCATTCGAGACGAGGCGTTCGGCGACATCGCGCGGCAGCTCTCCGCACTCTGCGACGAAGGGCGGCAGGTGGTCCTGGTGTCGTCGGGTGCGATCGCGGCGGGCTCGCGACAGCTGGGCTGGGATCACTTCGGACGCTCGATCCCCGAGAAGCAGGCGGCCGCGGCCGTGGGCCAGATCGCGCTCGTCGAAACCTACAAGCAGCGCTTCGCCGAACACGATCGGCACGTGGGTCAGCTGTTGCTGACGCGGGCGGGCCTCGAGGATCGAGAGCGGTTCCTCAATGCGCGCCACACGCTGACCGAGCTGCTCGCGCGCGGTGTCGTTCCGATCGTGAACGAGAACGACACGGTCGCCACCGACGAGATCCGCTTCGGCGACAACGACAACCTGTCGGCCAGCATCGTGAACCTGGTCGGAGCCGACCTGCTCGTGATCCTCACCGACGTCGACGGTCTGTACCGCGAGGCGCCGGTTGCGGGCGAACCCACGCCGCCGCTGCTCGACGTCGTCGAGAAGATCACGCCCGAAGTCGAACAGTGTGCACAGGGCTCGAGCAACGTGTTCGGTCGCGGCGGGATGATCACCAAGCTCGAAGCCGCGAAGGCGGCCGCGCGGTCGGGCGCAGCCACCCTGCTCTGCAACGGACGCGAGCCGAACGTGCTCGAGCGTGTGGCAGGCGGCGAAGCGTTGGGCACCCTCTTTCTCGCGACCGACCGCATCTCGTCGCGTAAGCACTGGCTGGCCTTCACGACCAGGGCGCGCGGCGCACTGCATCTCGACGCCGGCGCAGTGCGCGCGATCTGCGAAGACGGGCGCAGTCTGCTTCCCGCGGGCGTTGCACGCGTCGCCGGCGAGTTCGCACGAGGCGACGTGGTCGCGCTGTTCGATCCGCAGGGCCAGGAAGTCGCGCGCGGGCTCGCTGCGTACGATGCAGACGAGTCGGGCCGGCTCGCCGGGCGCTCCACACGCGAGATCGAGCCAGTGCTAGGCTACTCGAACGGCGACGCGATCATTCATCGCGACGATCTCGTGGTGCTCGACACCTGAGACCCGTCGCGGCCGAAGCGGGTCGCTCCACGGACCGCGCTGCGGCCCGAAGGACACCGCCCTCCATCCCCGCACGATCCACCCGGACCGGAACCACCATGAGCTTCGAAACCGACATTCTCTCCCTGGCCGAGCGGACGCGACGCGCCGCCGAGACCCTCGGTGCGCTCTCCACCGCGACCAAGGACGCCTGGCTGCTGCGCTCGGCCGAGCTGCTCGAAGCGGCGCGCGACGAGATCCGCGCTGCCAACGAGCGCGACATGCAGGCGGCGCGCGAGAACGGCGTCGCCGAGCCGCTGGTGAACCGCCTCGGCCTCTCCGACGGCAAGTGGAACGACATGATCCAGGGCCTGCACGACGTTGCCGCCTTGCAGGATCCGGTCGGCGCGATCAGCGACTTCAACGTCCGCCCCAACGGCCTGCGTGTGGGCCGCATGGCGATCCCGCTCGGCGTGATCTGCATGATCTACGAGGCGCGGCCGAACGTGACGGTCGATGCGGCGGCGCTCTGTGTCAAGGCGGGCAACGGCGTGATCCTGCGCGGCGGGAGCGAGGCCTTCCACTCGAACCAGGCACTGGGGCGCGTGCTGCGTCAGGCGGCGGCCGAGGTTGGTCTGCCCGCCGACGCGATCACGCTGCTGCCCACGACCGACCGAGCCGCCATCGACGTGCTCCTCAAGGCCCGGCAGTTCATCGACATGGTGATCCCGCGTGGTGGGTCGGCCCTGATCGAGAAGGTGATGAACGAATCGACGATCCCCGTCGTCGCCCACGACGCGGGCGTGTGTCACGTCTACATCGACGCGAGCGCCGACGTCGAGATGGCGACGCGCATCGTCAGTCAGTCGAAGATTCGACAGATGCCCGTCTGCAACGGGCTCGAGACGCTGCTCTGCCACCGCGATGCGGCACAGACGAAGCTGCCCACCGTGCTCAAGGCGCTACACGAAGAAGGCGTCGAGATCCGCGGCGACGAGACGGTCTGCGAGGTCTTCAGCGAGGCGAAGCCGGCGAGCGACGAAGACTGGCCGGCCGAGTACCTCGCACCGATCCTCGCCGTCCGCGTCGTCGACGACATGACCGAGGCGATCGATCACATTCGCACGCACGGGTCGGACCACACCGACATCATCATCACGAACGACTACGCCCACAGCCAGGAGTGGCTGCGACGCGTGCAGTCGTCATGTGTCGGCGTGAACTGTTCGACAGGCTTCGCCGACGGGTTCCAGCTCGGGCTCGGCGCCGAGATCGGCATCTCGACGTCGCGACTCCACGCCTATGGCCCGATGGGCCTCGAAGGGCTCACGACCAAGAAGTTCGTGCTGCTCGGAGACGGTCAGCTCCGCGAATGACGGCGCAGATGACGGGTCTGTTCGGCGGTACCTTCAACCCGATCCACATCGGGCATCTGCAGGCCGCGCGCGACGTCGCCGATGCGCTCGGCCTCGCCCGCGTCGTCTTCATCCCCAACGCGAGCCCGCCCCACAAGGACACGAGCGCCGTCGCTGCGGCCGATCGCATCGCCCCAGCCGAGCTCCGGCTCGCCTGGGTCGAGGCCGCCATCGCCGACGAGCCGCGCTTCGAGACGAGCCGCTGCGAGATCGATCGCGACGGCCCCTCGTGGCTGGTCGATACGCTGGCCGAGTGGACCGGCGGACGCTCCGACGACTTCGTCTTCATCGTCGGCCAGGACGCGTTCCGCGACATGGGCGCCTGGCGAGCACCGCGTGAGCTGCTCGGGGCCTGCTCGTGGGCCGTCTGCACCCGGCCGCCGCTGCTCGAAGGCCATCTCGGCGAGTGGATCCCCGAGGTCGCCCGCTCCGACTTCGAGGTCGCGGCCGATGGACGGTCTGCGAAGCACGTGCGCGGCCACACGTGGATTCGCCTGATCGACATCACCCCGGTCGACGTCTCGGCATCCGAGCTCAGGGCGGCGCTCGCCGAGGGGCACGACGCCGACGCCTGGCTGCCCGAACCGATTCGCCATGCGGTGCACGAGAGCGGGTGCTACACCCCCGGCCCCGCCAGCGCCGAAGCCTCGCCGCCCACGTCGGCGGCCACCGCGCAGGAGACCCCCCGATGACCGATCTCGGTCGCATCGACAAAGCGCGCCTCATCGTGGAGGCCGCGCTCGAGCTCAAGGGCGAAGACCCGATCGTGCTCGACATGCGCGAAGTCAGCTCGTTCGCCGACACGTTTCTCGTGGTGTCGGGCCGGTCCGACCGCCACGTCCGCTCGGTCGCCGACGCGGTGATTCACGCGCTGCGCGACGCCGGTGAAGAGCTGCTCGGTCACGAGGGCCTCGACGACGGGCGCTGGGTGCTGATCGACGGCAACGACGTGGTCATTCACGTGTTCGACCCCGAGGCCCGCGAACACTTCGACCTCGAGCGGCTCTGGGCCGACGCCCCGCGTCTCGACCTGACGGCCGATCTCGGCATCGAAGCAGAGGCGCTCGCCGAACCGGCCTGAGCGACGCGAACGCGGCGCCCCGCGACCGAACGGAGCCGAACGCAGGCGATCCCAGGCGAACGCGGGCGAACCCCGCCGAACGCGGGCGAACGCGGGCGAACGCGGGCGAACGCGGGCCAACAAAGCCGAGCGAGCGGGCGACGCCGCCACCGCATCACGACCGGTCTTGACGCGCACGGCGCGCGGATCGCGTGCAACACTGCCCCGGTGTCCCGCGGAGCCGTCGCCATGCCCGCGCACGAACCGCTGCATTCCCGGCCGAGACACACGAGACAGTCGCGCCCGCCGAGCCCGAAGAAAGAGACGAGCCGAACGAGCGAGACGAGCAGCAAGAACACGAAGAGCAGCGCGAGGTGGCTCGGTGTGCTCGACCTGCTGGCTCCGTCCCGCTGCCTCGGATGCGCCCAGCCGATCGCCCCGGGCGAGGCCCATCCCCCGTACACCTCGGCGCTGTGCCGTCGCTGCGCCTCGCTGATCGACGTGCGATGCCACGTCGTGCACCGCGGGACGCGTTGGCCGCTCTGGTCTCCGCTGCTCTATCTCGGCGAGGGCGCAGAGTGGGTGCGCCGCGTGAAGTACCCGAGACCGGGCCTCGTCGGCATCGACGGACCGGCGCGGTCCCTGCTGCGCGTGCTGGCCCTGCGCTGCGCGGAGCGAATCGACGACGTCGACGTGATCTGCCCCGTCCCGGTCCGCCGCGCACCGCGGCGAGGCGTGGCCCACGCGTCCCTGCTCTGGGCCCGCGCGCTCGCCCATGCGACCGGGGCCCGTTGCCATCCGCGCTGGCTCATCAAGGTGAGAGCGACGAGCCCCCAGAAGGGCCTCGGCATCGCGGGCCGCCGAGCAAACGTGGCAGGGGCCTTCGCGGTGACCCCTCGCGCGCGCCCCGCGCTCGGGGGGCGACCACGTGTCGCGCTGGTCGACGACGTATCGACGACGGGCGCCACGCTGGCTGCGTGCGTCGACGCGCTCGAACGAGCGGGCCTCGAGCGACCCGGTGTCGCCGTGTGCCTTGCTCGCACGCCCAGACTCACGCCCGGTGCGTCGTTCGATGTCTGAAGGGAGGGGGGACCGGCGTTCAGTCTTCGCTGGCCAAGCGACCCGTCGTCTCGGCGATCACTTCGCGTAGGCGCGCGGGGTCGACCGGCTTCTTGAAGATGACGCCCTGCAGCCCTTCGACCCGGCTGCGCTTGATGATGTGATCCTTGTCGTAATGGAACGCGGTCATCATCAGGACCGGCATCTTCGGATAGAGCTCCTGCACCCTCAGGTACAGCTCGTGCCCGTCCATGTTCGGCATGACGACATCGGAGAGCATCAGGTCGAAGCCCTCGACGGAGAGCCGGTCGAGCGCCTTGGTGCCATCGCTCGCGGTCTTCACGATGCAGCCGTCCGAAGAGAGCATCTCCTTCATCGTCCGGCAGATGCCCTCGTCGTCATCGACGACCAGGATCTTCAACCCCTTGAGACGACCGTCATCCTGGTTCGTGCGTGCTTGATCGCTGCGCAGGTCGATCATGCGCGCGGGCCCGACGTAGTTGATCGTCTCGTAGGTGTCGGTCCGTACCATCTCGCCGAGACGCTCGAGGATCTCGGTGATGCGCGCGACCTCGCGGCGCACGGCGTCGAGGCGTTCGCACTCGACCGAGGTGTCGGTCTCGCCCGCGAGATCGGCGACGTCGCCTTCGAGCAGCTCGATCTGATTCAGAATGACGGCCAGGGGATTGTTGATCTCGTGCGAGAGACCGATCGCCACCTCACCCAGGGTGGCGAGCTGATCCTTGTGGAGGATTTCGCGAAGATCCTTGGCGTAGCCGATCGTGCCACTCTCGTTGCCGTCGTCGTCATGCAGCAGCGTGCCCGAGATCGCGACCGGAATCTGCTCGCCGCTCTTCGCGAGGAAGGTCGTACGGAACGTCTCGACGATGCCCGGCCCGCCGTGCTCGGTCGACCGCATCGCTTCGGCCACCCGGCGCGCCTCGTCGATGCTCGGATACAGCCGGCCGACGAACTCACCGAGGATCTCGGCCTCGGTGTAGCCGAGGCTCTTCGAAGCCCCGTCGTTGTAGTAGGTGACGCGGCCTCTGCGATCCGTCCCACAGACGATGTCGGTGGAACGATCGGTGAGCCTCTCGAGCATGCCCTTCGTCAGCGCCATCGACTGCTTCGCTCCTGCTCGCACTGCGCCTTGCGGGGCCGGTCTAGTCCAGCCCCTGCTCGGCCAACCACCGCTCGGCGTCGATTGCGGCCATGCAGCCCGTCCCCGCTGCCGTAATCGCCTGGCGGTAGATGCTGTCGGCGATGTCGCCCGCCGCAAAGACGCCCTCGACCGACGTGTGCGTCGTGCCGGGCTCGACCTTCATGTATCCCGTCTCTTCGAGCTCGATCTGACCCTCGAAGAGCGCGGTGTTCGGGCTGTGGCCGATCGCGATGAAGACCGCTTCGACGGGCAGCTCGCGCGTCTCACCCGTGTTCACGTCCTTGAGACGGACACCGGTGACGACGTCGTCACCCATGATCTCTTCGACGACCGAGTCCCAGGCCATCTCGATCTTGTCGTTCGACAGGACCCGGTCGGCCATGATCTTCGATGCGCGCAGCTCGTCGCGGCGATGCACCATCGTCACCTTGGTCGCGAAGCGCGTGAGAAAGAGCGCCTCTTCGGCTGCGGTGTCGCCCCCGCCCACCACGACCATCGGCTTGTCGCGGTAGAGCGCACCGTCGCAGGTGGCGCACGCGGACACACCGAAGTTCGTGAGTCGCTTCTCGCTGTCGAGCCCCAGCCAGCGCGCCGAGGCGCCGGTCGCGATGATCACGGCATCGGCCGTGAAGCGCGCACTGTCGGTCGCCACCTCGAAGGGGCGCTTGCTGAAGTCGACGGTGGTCGCGTCTTCGTAGAGGATCGTCGTGCCGAAGCGCTCGGCCTGCTTCTGCAGCTCTTCCATCATCGCCGGACCCGTTACGCCTTCGGGATAGCCGGGAAAGTTCTCGACGTCGGTCGTGATCATCAGCTGACCACCGAAGGTCAGGCCCGCGAGCATGATCGGCTCGAGGTTCGCGCGCGCGGCGTAGATCGCGGCCGTGTAGCCGGCCGGGCCACTCCCGATGATGAGCACCTTGGTGTGCTGGACTTCGTCGGCCAATCCTCTTTCCTTCCGCTCGACACCCCTGCATCGAAGTTCGAGCCAACCCCGAGCCCCGATCGGGTGCCCAGACGCCTGAGGGCACGATGAGTCGGGGATGCGGCCATCGCACGGGCGGGCAGGGGGGTCGGGTTCGATGCCGGAGCGCGCCGCGCGGCGTCATGGTACGGACCGCCCCATCCCATCGCCACCGCCGGGGGCGCCATACGAGCCGCGCCGCCAGAACGGACGTTCGCTGGGACGTGCAGGTTCAGTGCATTCGGGCGGGATGTGTCGCTCACGCCTCGTCCGCACCTGGGCGCTAGAGCGGCTCGGTGATCGGCAACTCCTCCCACATCAGCTGCAGGAACACGCCAATGAAGAAGGAGAGGAAGGTCATCACGAGCAGCACGGGCGGGAACCCGTAGAAGGGCTCGACCCCCACGATCGGAGGCAGCGCGCCGACCATCGGCTCGAGGCTCGGTCGAAGCGCCTCGATCGGCAACTCGATCGGCCCCGGCGACCAGTTGCGGCTCACCATGAACTGACCGACGAGGCTGGTCATCGCGATGCCGACCGCCGTCGCCTGCACGACGCCCAGCAGAAAGAGGCCCCGCGCACGGCGAAACGCCAGATCGGCGTCACCGAGCCTGCGCTGCACCTCGACATAGATGTAGAGCAGCGTGACCAGCCCGATCGCACCCACCAGCGTCGTCAGCGTGAGAACGGATCGGCTCGCGAGATCCCAGACCTCGTCGATCAGGAACACGGGCAGGTAGCCGACGATGATGCCGGCGGCGATCCGCGGCACCGAGGCATGGAAGAACGAGAGGTCTCGCTTGAGGCAGAAGCGGTAGAGCAGAAACCACACCGCCATGGCGTTCACGAGGAACACCTCGGCCGAGAAGAGCAGATCGAAGAAACCGGGCGCGCGGTTGTAGGCAAGGGTCGCGCCGACGAACGGCGCAGCGAGACCGAGCAGCAGCGCGAGGTGGATCCCCTGCGTGTGCCACGTGAGCGACGCCTGACCATCGTCGACGCCCGAGTCGAGATACGCCGCGTGGTGGATCATCGCGGACGCATTCGGGATGTCGTACTGGCGCAGGAACCAGCGCTCGAGCCGGCCGAGCACCCGCTTCGAGTCGCGGTCGCGACGGCGCAGGAACGGCACCAGCTCGTCGCCCCGCCGCACCGTTTCGCCTGGCTCGTTGCGAATCGCGTAGAGCACCTCGCGTTCGCGCGATTCGAAGGGCGAACCCTCCTTCTCGAACGCCTGGTTCTCTTCGTCGAGGCACACCCCCAGCCACACGTAGAACGCACGCTCGGTCATGCGCACGATGATGCGATTGACTGCGTCCTGCTCGCCCGATTCGACGATGTGAAAGAAGCCGCTCTCGCTCGGGTCGTCGCTCGGATCGACGGGCTCGACGTCGCCGCGCACGTAGGCCTCGAGATACGCCGGCTCGACGCGCTCTCGCATGACGCGCGACAGCGAGATCAGCTGGCGACGTTCGAGCACCCAGCCCGAGACCCGCAGCCGGCGGTGGTCGGGCAGATCGTGGGTTTGGATGAACCGCCCGAGGATCTGCGAGAGCAGCGCGACGTCGAGGTGCATGCGCGACAGCGCCGCACCCTGCAGGCGGCCCGAGGCCTCGAGCGAGTCGGTCATCTCGTTCAGATAGAGCGGCGCCTCGGCCAGCAGCCGCGCCACGAGCTGCTGGGCGTCCCGTCGATTGGCGCGGCGATCGATCAGCCGCGGCTTCGAGATCAGGTCTTCGAGCTGCAGCAGCAGCTCGGTCGGATCGTGTCGGTGCGCGTGAAACGAGAACGTCTCGGGGAAGACGCGCTCGAAGCCGGTGCCGTCGTCGCGCTCGAAGCGCACCTCGCGCGCGTGAAAGGCGAAGGTGAATCGGAACGTGACCTTGAGACGCTCGATGCGGAGCTCGAGCCGATCGAGACCGGCGGGCTGGGCCGCCGCCGGTGCCGGTTCTGCGAGCGCCGTCGCCTCGACCATCAGAGCACCCGCTGCCGCGGGTTCTCCCCGCTCTCGTAGTACGCCTCGACGCGGCGGGCGAGCTCGCGCACCGGCTCGGGCAGCTCATCGGCGTACGGCCAGCGCTGGGTCGCGACGCGCATGCGGTCGATCAGCAGCTGTGCGTCGGGGAAGTCATTGCTCACCAGCGCATCGTCGACGTCGAGCCAGTTCTGGATCGCCGTCTGGCTGCGAGACACGCGCTCGAGCAGCGTCGACATGCCGATCGAGTCGATGCCGCTCTGTTTGACGTCGCTGCCGAGCGAGTGCAGCGACTCGAGCGTTGCCTCGAGCGTCTCGCGCGTCGGGTCGTCGCCCTTCACCACGCCCGCGACGAGCTCTTCGAGCTTGCGGCGCAGCGGCTCGTGGCTGATCTCCTTGAAGAGGATGACCCGGCCGAGCGACCCCCCGTTCTCACTCGGCAGGTTCTCGCTGCTGATTCGAATCTGATGCCCCTTGCCGTCGGTCCGCAGATCGACGTCTTCGAAGCTGCCGTGCTCTTCCTGAAGCCCGCGCACCGAAGCGCCGAGATCGGCGAGCCCGACCGAGCCGAGCAGATCGTCGATCGGGCGCCCGATCGGATCGGCGCCGCTGCAGCGCAGCAGACCCAGCGCAGGCTGATTGATCGCGCGCACCAGGTGATCGCGGTCGATGGCGATGGCGCCCATCTCGAGTCGGTCCATCACCGCCTGCATGATCGACACGGCGCCCTCGAGGTCGCCCACGAGTCGACGGTTCTCGGCGGCCAGCTTCGAGTGCTCGGTGGCTCGCCGAACGACCTGCTTCAGCTCTTCGGGTTCCCAGGGCTTGCTGATGTACGCATAGACATGCCCCTCGTTGATCGCCTTGAGGGTCGCGTCGCCGTCGGCGAAGCCGGTCAGCATGATGCGCATGGTCTCGGGGTACTGCTCGTAGACGGCCTTCAACAGCTCGACACCCGTCATGCCGGGCATGCGCTGATCGGTGATCACGACGTGGACGGGCTGATTCTCGCCGACGAGCCGCAGCGCCTCGTGGGCGTCGGTCGTCGTCAGCACCTCGTACTCGTCCATGAAGGTGAACGACATCGTCTCGAGGATTGCCTCCTCGTCGTCCACCACTACGATGCGGGGGAGATCCGATCCCGACATGTCGAAACCAGCCCTTCGTGGGCGCGTGCCAAGTGGCCTTGCCGGTGTACCTCTCGGCCCCGAGCCGTCGGCGGCCGACCCGACAATCCTAGAGGATTCCGCTGCCCTTCTCTGCGTCCGCCTTCTGCTTTCGGTCGACCTCGGCCCGCAGCTTCTTGCGCTGCTCCTCGAGGCGCCCGGGCAGTCTGGCGCTCGCCACCTTCGTCCAGGGGCGCTGCTCGGCGCCCTTCTCGAAGCGCCGGAACTTGCGGTACGCGACCAGCTCGTGCCGGAACTCGCTCTCGACGATCTTGATCATGATCGCGTCGTCGAGGAAGCCGAGCACCGGGATCTCGTCGGGGATCAGGTCGTCGGGATTCGCGAAGTAGGCCAGCGCCGCGATCACCTTGCTCGTCACCGACTTCGGCGCTCGGTACCGATCGTCCTCGATCAGCTCGACGAGATCTTCGATCGCGACCACCGACTCGCGGACGAAGCTCGGCGCCTTCTTCGTCGCGCGAATCGACGCGATGAGGCTGCGCGCCTGATCGATGACTTCGCCCTCGTCCTGGTCGCGCGCGACGCGCTTCGCCTTTCGAAAGCGAGACCGGAAGTACGCGATGTCCTGGTCGTCGAGCGCGAAGCTCACCTTCATGGGTCGATTCGGCATGGGGTTCCTCGGGGTGGGGGCGGGAGACTATCAGTATCGCGCGTACTCGATCAACTCCCGCATGTCGCCCTCCCACTCGCCCCGCCACAGGTCGAGCATCTGCCGACCCGGGCTCCGACCGTCTGAGACGATCGCCCGAAGCGGCTCGAGAAAGACGTCCTCGTCCTCCTCCGAGAGCCCCGTCGCGACCAGGCGATCCAGACCGCGCGCCGAGATCTCGACCAGTGCGCGTGCCCGCTCGAGGATCGGTTCGCCGGCGACCTGAGCGCCGAGCCCTTCGAGGGCGACGCGTTCGAGGGCCTCCTTGCGATCGGCCGGGCCCCAATCCGACACCAGGTCGATCGCCTCCCGGCGCGCCTGATCGTCGTAGAACACGCCCTTGTAGAGAGCGGGCAGCGCGCAGATCAGATCGCGGGGCACGCTGTCGGCGCCGCGGACCTCGATGATCTGCTTGAGCCGCACCTCGGGAAACAGCGTCGTCAGGTGCGTGTCCCAATCGGCGATCGTCGCGCGCTCGCCGCGAAAGCCCGACTCGATGAACTGCCGGAACGTCACCTCGTGGGCCGCGCGATACACGCCGTCGCGTACGATGAAGTACATCGGCACGTCGAGCGCCCACTCGAGGTAGCGGTGGTAGCCGAAGCCCTCATCGAAGACGAACTCGAGCATCCCGCAGCGATCCGGATCGGTGTCGCGCCATACGTGCACGCGCTTCGAGACGAAGCCCGACTCGTGCCCGGCCGCGATCGGCGAGTTGGCGAAGAGCGCGCTCGCGATCGGACCGATCCCCATCGCCATGCGCATCTTCTCGGCCATGTCGGCCTCGTTCACATAGTCGAAGTTGGCCTGCACCGTCGCGGTCGCGTGCATCATGTCGAGACCGAGCGTGCCCCGCTTCGGCATGTACGCTCGCATGATCTCGTAGCGGGCCTTCGGCATGACCGGGATCTCCGGCACCGCATGCACCGGATCGGCGCCGATCCCGAGCCAGACGATCCCGAACGACTCGCTCGTTTCGTTCAGCAGATCGACGTGCGCGTTGAACTCGCGACACGTGTCGCGCGCCGTGCGCAGCGGCGCGCCCGAGAGCTCGATCTGACCGCCGGGCTCGAGCGTGATCGAGGCGCCGTCCTGCTTCAGCCCGATCAGGTTCGGGCCCTCCATGATCGGCGCCCAACCGACGCGCTCACGCACCGCCTCGAGCAGCGCACCGATCCCACGCGGTCCTTCGTAGGGCACGCGCTCGAGCGTGTCGGCGTAGAGCCCGATCTTCTCGTGCTCGGTGCCCACCTTCGAGTCTTCGAGGGGGGTCTCACCGGCGCGGAACCAGGCGAGCAGATCTTCGTCGCTCTCGATCGGCTTCGAATCGCTAGGCATCGGGCACTCTCCGGGCACCCGCGCATGAGAACGCGAGCGGATCGTCCTGACACGGGATCGAGACCGAGTCACTCGGCATCGAGCGCTCTCCCGGTGTCGTGCCCGTTCGACACGCCGGTCTCGGCGGCGTCATACAGGTCGGGATGGAGGAATCGCACCAGCGCGCAGAGCACGGCATGGCGGCCGTACTCGGCGCGTGTCAGCACGCCTCCGGTCAGCCGACCGATGTTGCCCTGCGAGAGCGCGCTCGGTGCGCCGTGATCGTCGGCGCCCATCAGCGCATCGAAGAGACCGCCAATGGGCTCGCGCTGTTCGAGCGCAGGCCGCGCGCAGCCGGGCGGGTACGCGAAGCCCGAAGACAGCCCCACCGAGGTACGCACCCCGTCACTGACCGCCGCCGCGCCGACGTTCACAGCGTCGGCGCCGAGCGCCGGGATCGAAACGAGGCCGTCCTCGATGCCGACGGCCAGATCGCATGCGTCACTCGCGAACGCGGCGCGCGCGCGCTCCCGCGCGCCGGCCACGATCTCGTCGAAACCAACGGGCTGGTCGGGTACGCCGCTCTCGACGGCGACGCCCTCGACGGCCACCGCCGGCGCGAACGCGACCAGCGCGCTGCGCACGGCTTCGAGCTTGGGCGGGTTGAGCGTGCCGACACGCACGTGCGTCACGTGTTCGATCGCGTGCGTCGACGAGGTCGGCACCGACATCAGCGGGCCGTCGCCTCTTCGAGAAAGCTCTCCAGCAGATCGCCGAGGGCGTCGCGCAGCGTGTCGTCGACGGCATCGTCGTCGCTGAAGGGCACACGCCGACACGGACCCTCGTCGCGGCCCATGTGGAAGGGCCCGACGAGCGTCGCTTCGCCCCGGCTCTTCACGACGACGATCACGCGCACGCGCCCCCGCCGCACGTCGAACTCGAACGCGTGCAGGTGCTTGTCATCGTGCTTCACGTCTCCGAGGGCAAGCGCGAGCTGGGGGGCCTCGGCCGTCTCCCGGTGATAGGCGTCGATCGCGCGGGCGACCTCCGCGTGCAGCGCATCGGCGAGCGCACGGGCACGCACCAGCGCGTCGGCGTGCTTCGCCTCGCGCTCGGCCAGGGCTCGGCCCTGGTCCGCCAGTCGCGACTCGAGATCCAATCGAGGTCCTCCGCCGCCGGGTTCGAAACGACCCGGTCGGCGCCCCTTCGCGTGCGCGGCCTTCGGCCCCGCGTGCACGGCCTTCGGCCCCTTGGGCCGCGCACAGCTTTCTCAGATGCCGCGGTGATGGGCCCGATTCGGCCCATGCGAATTGCGACACCTGGGCCGCGCGCCCGGGCGCGTCGGTCGAGGCGCCAGAGAGCGCACTGAAACTTGAATGGAGGCCTGCAGGCGGCCCTAGAGGGCCTCATCGGCCGCGGCGAGGGCACCCCCGCCCATGTCGGTCATCAGCAGATCGCGCTGCTGGCGGAACTCGGGCCACACCTCCTCGGTGATCGGCTGGCCCGCCGGGCTCGCGATCTCCTGAGGGTCGACGTAGATGCCGTTCTTCTGGACCCGGAAGCAGACATGGGGCCCGGTCGAGAGCCCGGTCGAGCCCACGAATCCGATCACCTCCTTCTGCGAGACCCGCTGACCGACCTTCAGCCCGTCTGCGAACCGCGAGAGGTGGGCGTAGTACGAGACGTAGCCGTTCAGGTGGCGGATCTTGACCAGGTTGCCCGAGGCGCCGGCCTTGCCCCGGAAGATCACGGTGCCGTCGGCGACGGTCCAGATCGGCGTGCCGGCGGCCGCGGCGTAGTCGATGCCATTGTGCGGGCGGGTGATCTTGAGGATCGGATGCGCGCGCGCCTTCGTGAAGCGCGAACTGATGCGGCTGAACTTGAGGGGGGCGGCGAGGAAGGCGCGCTCGATCGAGCTGCCATCGGGGCGGAAGTAGCGCTCGCGCCCATCCTTCTCGAACAGCACCACCGAATGATCTCCGACGTCGCCACTGTACTGCGCGGCGAGGATCCGCCCCGGGCGCACGTACTCGCGCTCGCCATCGGCGGTGGTGCGGTAGAGGCGCTCGTAGAGGATCGAGAAGCGGTCGCCGGGCTGCACGTTGCGGCTGAAGTCGATGTCCCAGGCGAAGAGGTCGGCGAAGTCGTTGGCCAGCGCCGTACGCTCACCCAGGCCGCGAATCGCCTTGTAGAGCGACGAATCGATGCTGCCGGCGATGGTCGCCGCTTCGGCCTGCAGCTCGGAGGGCTCCTCGCTCACGACGTAGCCCTCGCCGTTCCAGCTGAGGTGGTAGCTCGACTCGGGCTTGTTGATGTAGACGAAGTCGACCAGGTTGCCGTCGGCGTCCTGGGCGAGGCGGTATCGATCGCCGGGTCGCGAGTGGCGGAAGTCGAAGGTGGGGCGCATCTCGCGGTCGATCACGTGGATGATCGACGGCTTGATGCCGTGCTCGCGCAGGGCGCGACCGAGAGACTGGCCTCGGCCGAGCTTGCCGCTCGTGACGACGGTCAACGACGGCGGCGGTTCGGGGCCGTAGATCGGGTGCTTCTGGTAGTTGGGCAGATCGTCGATCGAGACGGGCTCGTACTCGGCGACGACACCGGGGCGCTCGACACCATCGATGACCCAGGGCGGCGGCAGCGACACCGGCGGTGTGTCGTCGGCTCGCTTGCGATCGTCGACCGGGTCGAAGGCGAATGGCGCGAGCGGCAGCGTGACCGAGATGCACGCGAAGAGGAAGGCGAGTGCGGTGAGGCGGAGCCAGCGCTGCGTTCTGCAGCCGTTCTGGCCGGGTGCCGCGAGTTCACGGCGCAATCGTGTCGTGACCGGAGGGGGCGTCAACCGGGTTCTCCTGGGGGATGGTCGGGCGTTATAGTTAGCCACTAGCCGGCAACATCGCACCCAAGGACCTGACCCATCCCACGAATTCATATCGGCAGGTCGCACCCGATTCCGGAGAGAAAATTGCAGCCCCGAGGGAAGAATCGCGGCTCTGCGGAATGGTCATGCGACGTGCGCAGCGACGCGCCCGACGTGTGCGGTGGCCGGCGCGAAAGGCCGTGGGCGAATCGCCGCGTCCCGCGACCGACTGTCGTCCGTTCCCCTCGGTTTGCACGCAGCGTCGTGCTGCTGCGACCCGAGCTTCTCTCTCTTCTCTTCTTGTGGCCGACCGCCTTCTTCGTCTCGATCAGTGTGCCGACGCCGGCTGCCGCACAGAGCGCGCCGCCGCTCGGCGCAGAGCTGCTGCGCGAGTCGATCCGACTGCCGACGGTCAGCGGCGTCGATGGCGAGCGCGCACTCGCCGAGTTCCTCGCCCAGCGGCTCGCGGGTCTGGGCATCGAAGCCCGGGTCATCGATACGCCCGACCCGAGTGGCCGCGGCATCCACGCGGCGCTTTGGGCCCGGGTCGAAGGCGCGGGGCTGGGCCGACCGGTGGTGTTGCTCTCGCATCTCGACGTCGTCCAGGCCGACGCACAGATGTGGCAGATCCCGCCCTTCGAAGGCGTGATCGACGAAACCTGGGTGCACGGGCGCGGCGCGCTCGACGCCAAGGGCGTGACCGTGGCGCACATCCTCGCATTGCTCGCGCTCGCCGGGCGCGAGCATCCGATCGCACGCGATGTGATCCTGCTCGCCACGCCGGGCGAAGAGACCGGGGGACGTTTCGGCGCCGGCTACGTTGCGCGCGAGCGGCCCGAGCTCCTGGGCAACGCCGAGTTCCTGCTGACCGAAGGCGGCGGGATCCGCCCCATGGCGCGCGGACGCAGCGTCTGGGGCGTCACGGTCAACGAGAAGTCCCCCTGCTGGCTGAAAGTCGAGGCCTACGGTCGCCCCGGCCACGGCTCGGCACCGTCGCCCGACCATGCTGTGCCCCGGCTCGTCGCCGCCCTCGATCGCGTGCGCCGCATCGAGTCGCCGATTCGCGTGTTGCCCATCGTCGAAGAGCAGTTCGCCGCGATGGCACCGGTCGCTCCCCCCGACGACCGGGCGGGCTTCTCGGAGCTGAAGGCCGCCGTCGTCTCGAAGGGGCCCTTCCAGCGTCGTTTCCTCGCGAACCCGGGCTGGAACGCGCTCGTCCGCAACACGGTGTCGATCACCGTGCTCGAGGGCAGCCATACCACCAACGTCGTACCGGCGCGGGCGATGGCGCATCTCGACGCGCGTCTGCTCCCGGGCGAACGCTGCGAAGACTTCACGCAGTCGATCCGCCGCGTGATCGCCGACGAGCGCGTGCAGGTGACACCGCTCCTCGCGTTCCCCTCCGTCGGCTCATCGCCCGAGACCGCGCTCTTCCGCGCCATCGAGCGCGTCGCCGAGGTCGAGGACAGCGAGGCGATCGTCGTTCCGCGCCTCACGGCGGGCTTCACCGATGCGCACTGGTTTCGTGAGCTCGGCATCGTCTCGTACGGGTTCGTGCCGCGCCGCCTGAGCGCCGCCGACAGCGCGGGCATCCACGGTGTCGACGAGCGCGTTCGGATCGAGCAGCTCATCGAGAGCGGGCGATTGACCGCGCGCATCCTCGAAGAGCTGCCAGCGGGATGGTCGCCCGGCGACGACGACTGACGCGCCGGTGACGCAAGCGGGATGATCGCCCGGCGACGACGATTGAGGCGCGGGTGACGCAGCGGCGCGCGCCCGGTCAGTCGGCGCGGCGGGCGGCGTTGAGCTCGTTCACGGCCTGATGCAGCGCCTCGAACAGCGGCTCGACCTCGTCGACCTCGAGGCACGAGAACGCGACGCGCAGGTCGTGGGCGCCGGTCGCGATGAGACCGATGCCGTGCTGGTCGAGCAGATGGACACGCAGCGTCTCGGCGTCGACGTCCTTCAGCTCGACACACATGAAGTAGCCGCTGTTGAACGGGTACACCTTCCAGCTCTCGGCGAAACGGGGCTCGTTCGCGACCTCGTACACGCGCTCGGCCCGCGCGCGCAGGGTCTCGCACTTCTGCTTGCGCTCTTCATCGATGGTCGACGAGGCGAGCGCCTTCTCGACGAGGGCCTGCGACAGCTGCGGCACGTTCGACACGCCGCCGCGGATCGCCCCCTTCGTCTTCTGCTCGAGCACCCGGCAGACCTCGTCTGCGGTGTCCGGTCGCCCCGGGCCGTAGGTCACGAAGCCGCACCGCAGCCCCCAGACGAAGAGCTCCTTGGTCGCGCCGTCGAGCTTCACCGCGAGCAGGTTCTCGTGCAGTCCACAGAGCCGACCGAAGAGCGACTCGGTCATCGACTCACCGCCCAGATGGAAGAAGAGCCCAAAGTAGGCGTCGTCCGTCACCACGACGAGCTTCGTCCCCGCCTTCGCCTGCGCTTCGAGGGCGGCCACGATCGCGTCGCCCTCCGCCGGGGTCGGCATGTAGCCCGTCGGATTGTTGGGGAAGTTGAGCAGCACGATCAGCTTGTCGCGCCCCTCGCTCGCCGCGGCGAGGCCCGCCGCGAAGGCCTCGGTGTCGAAGCCCTCGCCCTGGTAGAAGGGGAAGGTCTCGATCCTCGCGCCGTAGTCGACCTCGAAGGTCAGCCGGTAGTTGCCCCACAGCTTGTCGGGCAGCAGCATCGCGTCGCCTTCGTCCGCGAAGAGCGCCCCCACCAGCGAGAGCCCGTGGGTGATGGCGGCGGTCACGATCGGCAGGCCGAACGCCTTGCCCTCGAGGCTCGGGTTCTCGGCGAGGTGCTTCTCGCGCCAGAGCTCACGGAGCCCCGGGCGACCCGGCGCCGGCGCGTACGGGTAGGCGTCCTTCGGGTCGATGTCACCGAGGTGCCGCTGGACGCTATCGAGGTACATCGGGCCACCGTCTTCGGTGGCGATGCCGATCGTCGCGTTGAAGCGGTGCGCCTTCTCCTTGGCCTCCGCGCTCTGCGAGAGGATGCCCTTCGGAAAGTAGAGGCGTCGGCCATACGCCGAGAGCATGCGGAAGACTTCGGGCGCGGCCTGCTCGAGGTCGTCGTTCAGCTGCTTCGCGAGGGGGTTCAGCGGGCGGGAATCGGTCGGGGGAGTCATGGCGTGGCTTCGCGAGAGGGCCGACCGAACGACGCGCGTCGGGCAGGACGTTCCGGATCGGCGGGGTCAGATGGAGACGGGGCCGGGGAGCGCGCGACGGCGGAGGCTACAGCCGTTTCTGCAGCACGTCCATCAGATCGCCGAACCCACGCGCCCGCCAGAACGCCTGGCCTTCGGCGTTGGCTTTCGCCACGTGCACCTCGACGCGCTCGACGCCGCATGAACGCACCCAGGCGAGCGCCGCCTCGACGAGCGCCGTGGCCAGGCCCCGGCGACGCGCGGCCGGCCGAACGCCGAGGTCGGTGATCTCGGCGCGCTCGTCCTCGACCATGATCGGCGGTGCCGAGTCGATGCGGACGATGCAGATGCCCGGCAGATCTCCGGCCTCGTCGATGACGAAGATGGCCGAATGCGCGTCGCGGTGGATCTGACCGAGCAGCTCGCGGACCGCGACGTCGGCGTCGACGCGCATCCGGAAGACGGGGTCGATCGGCTCGTGGTGCTGCGTGATCGCGGTCCACAGCGCGGCGACGCGATCGAGCTCGTGCAGCGCGGCCCGGCGCACGAGCGGAGGCGCGCCCTCGCTCACTGACCGAGCGCCTTCGCCTCGAAGCGGCGGTCGATCTCTTCGAGCGAGACGCCCTCGACGACGCAGAGGCGCTCGATCTCGTCGACGATCTGCTCGATCTGGGCCCGGTACACGCGCACGCCCTTGCCCTGGCGCGTGTACGCCGCTTCGACGAGCGACTGAATGTCGGCGCGGATCTGGGTGCGCAGCTCGGTCTCCTCGTCGCCAGTTGCCTTCGAGAGGGCATCGAGGGAGGCCTGCAGAGAGGCGACCGACGTGCGTGCCGTCCCTCCCGGTCCGAAGAGCGACTCGTCCTCGGATTCGGCCGCGAACCCGGCGTCGCTCGGGTGGGCATCGCCGCGCTTGAACATGTAGAAGCGACCGAACTCGCTGCCGTCGCGCTGATAGTGCCCCTCGATCCGACCGGCCTCTTCGTCGACCTGGTCGGCGCTCCAGCGCGTCATGCCGCGAAGCGTGTCGCTGCGGCCCGACGAGAGCGACGCCGCGTGGGTGAACACGGGGGCGCCATCCAACCCCTCGAGCGTCCAGCGCTCCCCGAACGAAACCGACGACGCGCCGCTCGGCCGGGCCATCTCGCCCGACTCGAACGCATCGGCACCGCGCCGTCGCAGCATCTTCGCGCGCGCGGTCCGCTTGTCGAGCACCAGCCCCTTGCGAATCTCGGCCAGCTGGCTGGCCGACGGGCGCCACGGGGACCGCAAGCGCGCGCGCTCCCCGTGGATCTGCTCGTAGCGACCGGTCTCATCGACGAAAGCGACCTGGGGGATGACCGTCCAGCTGAGCCCCTCCGCCTGCTTCTCGAAGATCCAGACGCTGTCGCGGTACTCGAGGCCGGGCGGAGGTGCGTCTTCGATGCCGCCCGCGACACGCGTTGGCCGCACCTCGGAGTGCACCAGCACGTACCACTCGCCCTCGAGATCGATGGCCCACGCCGGCCGCACCGAGAGCGCCAGCGCGACCAGGGCGAGCGCCCACGCTCGTCGGATGGCCCCGACGCTCGGACAGAGAGAGAAGGAAGGAAGCGGGCGAATCGGCATGCACCTCTCGGCACCGGGCAGCGGTCGGGGGTTCACGAAGCGGGACCATCCCATCCTACCGAGGCTGACGCCCAGAGGCCCCCCGCGGGCCCTGCGGGCCGCCCTTCGGCGCGCCATGCCTGGCCCCGATTCGGGTACTCTGGCCGCACACTCGCATGACACGCGTGGCCCACACACAGCCCATCACCGACCGCCTGGGAGGAGCCGGGGCACGAGCCGAACCGAGCGCCGGTTCCGATCGCACGCGAAGCATCGAGCGCCGGGAGAGCACCTGCACGCTCGCTGCGCAGCGGTTGCCGACGAGCGCGCATCATCTTCCGCGCGCTCACACGTGCTTCGCCACGAAGGACTGTTCCACACCACTTCTGGAGGACGCCGAGCGGCGTTTCGCGTCGAGTCGAGTGACTCGATCGGCGAGCGTCGAACCTTCGCTGCGCCCTCGCCCGACGAGAGCCAGGTCCTGATTCCGACCCGACCCATGCTGAGCATCTGGATCATCCACCGAGACGCCGAAGCCCGCGCGGCCATCGCGCGCATCAGCGGTGTCGGCGAGCGAGCCGTACTGGCTGCGCCCGGCGACCGCGTGCTCGAGGCAGCCGAGGCGCCGACCGTCGTCGTCCTCGGACTGAGCGGCGACTTCGAGATCGAGCTCGACTTCGTACACAGACACGCGGCGAAGGGAGCCGACTGCGACTGGATCCTGCTCGCCGAAGCCGGCGACGTCGACGAAGCCCGGCGGCTCTTCGACACGCTCCCCGGTCGCGTACTCGTGCATCCGCCCGAGGCCCGAACCCTGCGCCGGGCGCTCCGCGCCGCCGTGCAGCATCGCCGCGCTTCGCCTCTCAGCGCGCGGCAGGGGCGCGCCGAGGTGCAGGCGCGCTTCGCGCGCTGGTTCGGCGATCTCGAGCTGCCCGAGATGATGCGCGCGCTCGACCCGCACCTCGCCCGGGTGCCGGTGCTGATTCACGGGGAGGCGGGCACGGGGCGCGGGCTGCTCGCACGCACCATCCACTTATCGAGCGGCCGACCCGAGCACACGTTCATTCAGATTCCGTGTCGTGAAGACATGAGCGCCGGCGAGCTGCTGCGACTCGCGAGCGTCGGCGACCTGGCGCCGCGCGACGGCTTGCTCACGTTCCACCTCGAAGACGTCGACCGTCTGCCGATCGCGTTGCAGCGTCGTCTGCGCGACTGGATCGAGTTCGGGCTGCCCGACGCGGGCGCGAGTCGACACGGGCACCGCTTCATGGCGAGCGTCGCGGGCGCGCACGACCTCGATCTCGAGCCCGGTCTCGACACCCGCCTGGCCGAGACGCTGTCGGGTCTCACCATCGTCTTGCCGCCGCTGCGCGAGCGTCGCGCGCACCTCACGACATTCGTCGCCGACACGGCCGCTGCCCTCGCCCGCGCCCGCGGCGAGTCACCGCGCCGCTTCGGCGACGACGCGCTCGCCAAGCTCGTGGCGTATCCCTGGCCCGGCAATCTCCACGAGCTCGAGGCCGTCGTGACGCGCACCCTGTCGTTCACGCAGGCCGACCCGATCGAGCCGATCCACCTGCGGTTCCCCGCCGACGTGCCGTGGCTCGACGAGCCACTCGGCCGCAGCGACCTCGAGCCCGAGACCGCGCATCGCGGTCTGCACCTCGAGGACGCCGGGCACGCAGACGCGACCCCCGAAGAGAGCGAGATCGATCGGCCGACGGCGTTTCCGCGCCCCAGCCCCGAGACGCTCGCGGTGCCGATCGCGGGCGAACCGATCGACGGCCTCGCCGATCTCGACCCCGGCGCCCGCTCGGGCCACGAAGACGATCTCGACGTCGGCCACGAGGCCACGTTGGGTGCCGCGCCGATCTCGGCCGAAGCCCTCGACGACGAGCTTCGCGCGCCGCTCGTCGCGGATCACGCCGCATCGGTCGAGCTCGAAGCCGGGATCGAGGCCGATGAAGAGGAAGACCTCTTTCCCGACGAAGGCTTCGACGACGATCTCGAAGCCGACGACGACGCTTGGCTCCCCCAGGCCGAGCTGCTCGACGCCGAACCGTCCCCGCTCGGCGAACAGGCGTCACCGCTGGGCGAACACGCGTCACCGCTCGGAGAAGAAGCTTCGCCGTTCGCAGAGGAGGCGTCGCCGCTCGGCGAACAGGCGTCACCGGTGGCCGTCGAAGCGTCGCCCGACGATCACCTGGGGTCATCGATCGGCGCCGAGCCGATCGGCGATGAGGACGACCTCGACGAGCTCTTCGCAGACGTCGAGCTGATCGAAGACCCCGAGCCGTTCGCCGTCCAGACCGGCCCCATCGACGCCCGCTCCGATCTCGAACCCGCGACGAGCCCGGTCGCCGAGCTGCTGCCCGACGTCGAGCCACTTGCGCCGCCGGTCCGCCCCCTCCCCGACGCCGCCGAGGGCGACGCCGTCGCGCACCAGCTGGCCGAGGAGGCCCTGCCGTTCGACGAGCCCTTCGATCAGGACGCCACGCGCGGGGCCAATGCGCCGCCACCCGCCCGTGAAGACGGCATCGACCCCGACCTCTATGAGCTCGTCGGCGCCATCGCGCACGAGGTGCGCAACCCGTTGGTGTCGATCCGCACCTTTTCAGAGCTGCTACCCGACCACTACGACGACCCCGAGTTCCGCACGCACTTCCGCGAGCTTGTCGTGCAGGACGTTCAGCGCATCGACCGCGTCGTCTCGCGCTTGCAGTCGTTGGCCGAGGGCCAGCGCAAGGCCGAACCCGTCGACATCGCCCGCCTGCTCGATCGGCTGCTCGACGAACGCCGACCCGTGATTCAGTCGCGGCGACTGCTCGTGCTCAAGGAGCTCGATCACACCCAGCCGATGGTGCGCGCCGACGCCGAGCAGGTCGAAGACGCGATCGCCGGGCTGCTCGACCGCGCGATCGAGCAGGCCTCGGAGCGCGGTGACGTGTACCTCGCCTCGAAGTACACAGAGCGCGGCCACGGAGGCGAACCCTCGGTGCGCGTGCTCATCCGACACACCCGCGCAGCCGAGCCAGGCGCCCCGGCCGACGGCGGCGTGCCGGCGGGCAACGGCGAGGGGACGGTGCCCGACCTGACGATGCTCGACCTGGTGCTCGCCAAGCGACTGGTCGAGTCGCAGGGCGGCGACCTCTCGGTCGACGAAGCCGAGGCCGGCGAGAGCGTGCTCGTCGTCGAGCTGCCTGCCGCGTGACACGCGTGGCGCCCGCAGCGTGAAAACGCGTGGCGCCCGCAGCGTGAAACGCGTGGCGCCCGTCGCGTGAAGCGCGCGGCGCCCCCCGCGCCGCGAGCCGGACCGAGAACCGGACCGTTCGACCGACAAAGCGAAGCCGAACACGACGAGCCGAGCCGGCGCGCGCGCGTCACGGCTCGTCGCGCCGACGCCCTGTGGTAGCTTGCCGTGGATGTCCCGCGTTCTGGTGGTCGACGACGAACCGGCTGTCCGCGAGTCGCTTCGCATGCTGCTCAAGAGCGAGTGCGAGGTCGAGACGGCGGACGGCGTCGATGCCGCGCTCGAGTCGATCGGGCAGAGGGCACCCGACCTCGTGCTGCTCGACGTGATGATGCCGGGCCGAAACGGTCTCGAGCTGCTCGCCGAGCTGGCTGAGCGCGGGCTGCCGATCCCGGTCGTCGTCCTCACGGCCACGAACACGGTGGCCGTCGCTGTCGAGGCGATGAAGCTCGGGGCTCGCGACTTCGTCACGAAGCCCTTCGAGCTCGACGCCCTGCGCATCAAGGTGCGCCAGCTGCTCGAACATCGCGCCCTCGAGGCCGAAGTCGTCCGTCTGCGGGACGAGGTCGAAGATCGCCAGCGACTCGGCGAGATGGTGGGCCGCAGTCCCGCGATGCGCGCGGTCTTCCACGACATCGAGCGAATCGCAAAGGCCCGCGCGACGGTGCTGCTGACGGGTGAGAGCGGCACGGGCAAAGAGCTCGCTGCCCGGGCGATCCACGGCCTCTCCCCCCGCGGCGACGGCCCGTTCGTGGCGGTCAACTGCGGCGCGATCCCTCGCGATCTCGTCGAGAGCGAGCTCTTCGGCCACGAACGCGGCGCCTTCACCGGGGCCCATGAGCGCCGCATCGGCCGCTTCGAGGCGGCGCACAGGGGCACGCTGCTGCTCGACGAGATCGGCGAGCTGCCGGCCGACGTGCAGGTCAAGCTACTGCGCGCGCTGCAGGAGCGCGTCGTCCAACGCGTCGGATCGAGCGACGAGGTCGCCGTCGACGTGCGCGTCATCGCGGCGACCCACCGCGACCTGAAGAAGGAGGTCGAAGAGGGGCGTTTTCGCGAGGATCTCTTCTATCGGATCAACGTCGTGCCCCTGGGCCTGCCGCCGCTGCGCGAGCGGCGCGAAGACATCGCCCTGCTCGCCGGCGTCTTCATCGAGCGCGGCGTCGCGCATGCCCATTCCCATGCCGACACCGGGGCGGCCGACGGCGACGCGAAGCCCGAAGAGGCCGCGCCCGAACGACCGCGACTCTCACGGCCGGCACGCGCCGCGCTCGAGTCGTACCCCTGGCCCGGCAATGTCCGTGAGCTCGAGAACGCAATCGAGCACGGCCTTGCGCTGAGCGAAGGCGGCCCGATCGATCTGGCTCATCTTCCTGAGGCGATCCACCGGGCCGGGAGCGACGAGGCGCTGCGCGAAGACTGGCGCCAGGGGCGGATCGGCTTCGAGGACGCAGTCGCGCGCTTCGAAGAGACCATGCTGCGCGAGGCGCTCGAGCAGGCTGACTGGAACCAGACCCGGGCCGCCGAGATGCTCGGCCTCACGCGCCGGGTGCTGAAGCTGAAGATGGACAAGCTCGGGGTGGCGCCGCCCGGCGACTGAGTCCCTGCGCGTTCGGATCCGAACATGCGCGCCGGCGCGATGTTCCGATCGGTACGATCCCCGAAACACCAATCTTTCCGGTGACTTGGGCCACGTTCCCCGACGCACCGTTCCGATCGGAACGGCGGACGGGCCGACCCCGCCGCCCGGCGACACGGCCCGCCGGCGCCAAAATTCCTTCGAAATCAACCACTTGTCGACATTTCTGCGCACGCGGTGAGGTTGGGCACGGCCCTTGCTCTTATACGCGGTCGATTCCGCCCCCCGAGCGATCGAGTCCCCCGAGACGGGACGCCGCGAGACGGAGAACGCACATGACGAGGCTTCATTCCCTGAACCGCCGAATCGAAGATGCCATGGCACGGCTCGAGGGGAGCGCGCCCGAGCAGGAACGGTCCACGGTGCTCGTCGTCGATGACGAGAAGGGCCCCCGCGAGTCGCTGCGCATGATCCTCTCACCGCAGTACCAGGTGTTGTCTGCCGAGTCGGGCGGCGAGGCGCTGCGCACCCTCGAGCGCGAGGCCGACATCGAGGTCGTCACGATCGACCTCAACATGCCCGGGATGAAGGGCGACGAGCTGATGCGCATGGTTCGCCAGCGCTGGCCCCAGATCGAGGTCATCGTCATCACCGGCTTCGCGTCGGTCGACACCGCCGTGGCCGGGATCCGCAACGGCGTCTTCGACTATCTGACCAAGCCCTTCGACGTGGTCGAGGTCGCGAGCACGGTGCGCCGAGCCATCGAACGGCGCGGCTCGCGCAGCCAGCTCGTGACCTTCCTGCAGGGGATCGGCGAGGCGCTCGGTCGCGACCGCGACCCCGAGACGGCGCTCGCGGCCCTCGACGTCGACTACGAGCTGCGCGCGCGCGTGCAGGAGGCCATCGCGCCGACGGGCGACGGCATGCGGCAGGGCCAGGACAGCGAGCGCCGGAACGACTTTCTGGCTTCGCTCGCCGAGACCATCGAGAGCCGCGAGCCGCACAAGCAGGGCCACGCCCGCCGCGTCGCCTATCTCGCCGACCTGATCGCCCAGCGAATGTCTCTGCCCGAGCCGCGCTGCGAAGAGCTTCGCGTCGCGGCGTTCCTGCACGACATCGGGCGCATCGGCGGCGTCGAGGAGATCGAGGGCGAGCCCCTCGAAGAGCGCATCGAGCGCATCGATCGCCCCGCCGATCATCACGAGGTCGGCGCCCGACTCGTGGCCCCGCTCGGCTATCCGCCATCGGTCAGCGAAGCGATCCTTCATCATCACGATCGCTGGGACGGGGAAGGGCAGCCGCCCGAGCTGCGCGGCGAATCGATCCCGCTGCTCTCGCGCATTCTCGCGGTCGCCGACGACTTCGACCGACTCACGCACGCCCACCCGTATCGCAAGGCGCTGTCGACGGCCGAGGCCGTCCAGACGCTGCGCAAGCAGGCCGGCAGCGCCTTCGATCCGCAGATCGTGCGGGTGCTCGTTTCGCTCGCCGAGCTCGGGCTCTGCGCGGTCGGCCCGCTGGGCGACATGCCCTTCGAGCCCGGCGACGACCCGATCGACTCGATCGCCCAGGCCACGGCCTGGCTCGAGACCGACCGATGAACGCTGTCCGCGAGCGCGACCTTCCCTTTCTCGAAGCGATGACGAGCGACATGCCGAACGACGGAGATGACTCGGTGAGCGATCCGAACTCGATGCTGATGCGCGGCCAATCGACCTACGAAGAGCTCGACCTCGCCCTCGACCCCGATGTCGACCAGCTGGGTGGCTCGATGGCGCGAAGGGCGTGGAAGCGAAGCCCGGTCGTGCGCATGGTCGAGTACAGCCCGTACCCGCGCTGCGACGCCAGCCAGCACAGCGCCGTCGGCTTCACGGCGAACGAATCTCGGGGCGGCCTGTGCATGCTGGCCCGTGAGACCCACGACGTGGGCGCCTCGCTGCGCGTCACCGTGCGCGAGGTCGACGGACGAGCGCGGCTCGAGGCCATCGCCCGGGTCGCATGGTGCAACCCCGAGGCCGGCGATCGCGTCGCTCTCGGTCTGGAGCTTCTCGAGGTGCGCACCGGCGCCGAGCCGCACGGCGAACCGGTGCCTGGGGGCGAGACGCGAGTCGAGTGAGAGAGCGCGGTCGGGTGGGGATCCGAGAGATCCCGCGCCCGATCCGTTCGGAGGGGTGGGGCCGGCCGATCATTCGGGGGGGTGTCGGTCGGTCCCCATCTCCCACCCGCCTCGCGTCTCGTCCTGTCTTCCGCCCTGATTGTGGGGTGGCCCGCCGACCCGATGTGGCCGGTCGCGCCGACCACCCTGCTAGATTTCATGCGATGTTCGGGATCGGCTTTCAGGAGATGGCGTTCCTCGCCGTGATCGCGCTGCTCGTGTTCGGGCCGAAGCGCCTGCCCGAGCTCGCGCGCACCCTCGGCAAAGGGATGGCCGAGTTCAGGCGCGCCTCAGCTGACCTGCGTGGGGCACTCTCGATGGAGCCCGACGCGAACCGCCCGCCGCCGCCGCGACCGAAGACCGACGAGGACGAGCGCGATCTGCTCGGCGATCGCGACTACCAGCCCGCCCCCGCGCAGACGATCGGCGGCCCCGACCCCGCCGCCGAGGCCGCGGTGATGGCCGAACTCGCCGATGAATCGAACGACGAGCTGCACCGCGAAGAGACGGAAGAGACCGCCGGTGCTTCGTCGGCCACGGGCGCTTCATCCACCGCAGACACGGGCGACGCCGACGACCCGGCGAAGGATCCCGCGCGCAGCGGGCGCGACGACTGAATGGAAGAGCACGAGGCGCCGGTCACCGAGCATCTCGCCGATCTGCGCAAGTGCATTGCGGTGATTCTCGGTACGTGGGTCGTGTGCGCGATCGCGTCGTTCGCCTTCGCCGAGCAGATCTTCGGTTTCCTGCTCGCGCCGGCGGTCGATGCGCTCGCGCTCGAAGGCGGATCGCTCCAGGCCATCGCGCCCGGCGAGATCTTCTTCACCTACCTCAAGAGCGCGCTGCTCGCCGGCTTCATCCTCGATCTGCCCATCATCTTCTGGCAGATCTGGTCGTTCGTCGCCCCAGGGCTCTACGCGAACGAGAAGAAGTTCGTGATCCCGTTCGTGCTGTTCTCGACCGTGCTCTTCGCGGGCGGAGCGACCTTCGGATACACCCAGGTCTTCCCGCTGGTGTTCCAGTTCTTCGACAGCTTCTCGAACGAGTTCGTCGCCTCGGCGTGGACGATGTCCGAGGTCTTCAAGCTGACGACGCGGCTCTTCCTCGCGTTCGGCATCGCGTTCGAGCTGCCGCTCTTCGTGTTCTTCCTTTCGATCTCGGGCATCGTGAGCGCGCCGCAGCTGCTCAAGGCCACGCCCTACGCGGTGCTGATCATCTTCGTGACCGCCGCGATCCTCACGCCACCCGACGTCGTGAGTCAGGTGCTGCTCGGCCTGCCCATGATCGTGCTCTATCTGCTCGGCGTCGGGGTCGCCTGGCTCTTCGACCCGGCGCGACGGCGTGCGAAGCGCGAGGCCGAAGAAACGGAAGAGACGAACGAGGCGGCCACGAGCTGACGCCCAGCCGCCCTAGCTCTGCATCCGTGGATCGAAGAAGCCGAGCGAGCCGCACATCGTGCGACTGGTGAGCGCCTGCAGCTCGGGCGTGAGGGTCGCCGCCACCTCGGCCGGCACGTCGAGCGCCTGGTTCTCCTCCTGCCGCAGCCAGCCCAGCGAGTACGTCAGGATCACGCCGTAGCGCCAGTCTTCCGAGACGTTCGCCCCGGCCCCGTGCAGCAGCCCCCCGACCCAGAACAGCACCGACCCGGCGGGCATCTCGGCCTGCACGATCTCGTCGGGCTCGGCTTCGCGGCCGGCCTCCCATCGGTGGCTGCCCGGCACCAGCTGCGTGCCACCGTTGGCCGCGGTGAAGTCGGAGATCGCCCACATCGTCGCGAGGATCAGCTTCGGTCGCGGCATGGGAAAGAACGAGAACGGATCTTCCTCGCGGTGGAGGATCTGCTTGCGCGCGCCCGGCCCGACCTCGAGCCCGGCGGTGACGTGCAGCCGATACTGCTCGCAACCGGGCAACAGGTGTCGGTCGCAGAGCGACCTCGCGACGGGATGCACGACGAGCTCGCGCACCTGCTCCGAACGCGCGACGAGCGCCGTCGTCCGCCGCGTCTTGCCCGGATAGAAGGAATCGGGGTCGTCGAGATCGGTCGCGCCGCCGGGCTCGGGCATGTGTGGCTCGAGCTCGGCGCGCACGCGCGCGCCCGCGGCGGCGTCGAAGGCACCGGTCACCACGAGGCAACCCGCTTCGTCGAGCGCCGCGTAGAGCTCATCGGCGTCGTCTGTCGCTTTGCGGATCGGAATCTGCGGCATGGGATGACCTCCCCTTCGATTCTGCACCGAGGTCGTCGCGCGCGTCCAGGGTGTTCGCGAAACGCTCAGCCGGCTGCGTCGCCGACCGCCCGAAAGAACTCGAGCGTCTCGAACTCGCGGTAGCTCGACTCGTCGGCCGTCGTGCCGTAGTCGCTGTTCGCCGACAGCTTGACGATCACCAGACGCTTCGCGGGATTCACGTAGATGAACTGGTTGTACACCCCGATCGCCGAGTACTCGCCTTCGTCGCCGTCCATCACCCACCACTGATAGCCGTAGCCCATGGGATAGTCGCTGAAGGGGTGGTCCCCGGGCATCAGGTGCGGCGCGTCGGGGGTGACCGACGCCGTGACCCAGTCGGCCGGAACGAGCTGCGCGCCAAACCAGTCACCCCCGCGCCGGTAGAGCTCGCCGAACTTCGCGTAGTCACGGGCCGTGGCGTTGAGACCGAAGAAGCCCATCTCGACCCCGTCGCTGTCGATCAGCCAGAACGCCGGCGACTCTGCGCCGATCGGCCGCCAGAGCTTCTCTTCCATGAAATCCGCGACGGTCCGCCCGGTCGCTCGCACGAGCACCAGGGTCAGGACCGTCGTATCCATCGAGTTGTACCGGTTGAACGTGCCGGGCTCGAGGTCGGGCTCCATCGTCGCTGCGAGCGATTCGAGCGATCCGCCCACGGCGAGGACGCGGCCGATGCGGTTGATGTCCGATTCGGGATCGCTGTAGTCCTCGTTCCAGCTCGCACCGGACGACATCTGCAGAACGTCCTTGATCGACACACCGTCGTAGGCCGAGCCCGCGAGTGAGGGCACGTACTTCGTGACCGGGTCTTCGATGCGCTCGATGTGGCCTTCGGCGACCGCGATGCCCAGCGCGGCCGAGACGAAGCTCTTGGCGACCGACATCGAGAGCCAGCGCACATCGGGGCCGCCCGTGAGCATGTAGCGCTCGTAGCGCAGCGCACCGTCCTGCAGCACGAGCAGCGCGCTCGTATCGGTCTCTTCGAGGAACACCTCGGTGTCGACCGTCTCGCCCAGGTACTCGAACGTCGCCGGCATCGAAATCAGCGGCCCGGTGGGGAACGCAGTGGGCTCGACAGGCGCAGCCACGTCGACCGTCGGAAAGTACTGGTCGAGACGATCGAAGCGCTCGTACTGCTCGGCGCCCGAGAAGAGCGAGGCGGCGAAGGAGAGCCGCTGGGCCTCGCGCTGATAGAAGAAGGCGATCGCAGCGGCGACGACGAGGCCGCCCACGACGACACCGGCGATGATCCGCTTCATGCGGCCCCTCCCTCTCATCGAGCACCGGCGCATCGCGCCCGAAGCTCAACCTTCGGCGAGTTTCCACTTGAGCGACAGACGCAGACCGGCGATCACGACATCGATCCCGCTCTTGCCGCGGCGCTCGACGATGGCCTCATGCTGTCCATCAAGATCGATCAGCGACCAATGCCCGGGCGACAGCGCGCGCGCATCGACGGGTCCACCATCGATCGCGTACGCGCCTTCGTCATCGACCGAGACTGCGAGCTCGGTATCGATGCCGCCCTTGCGCGTGACCCGAACGACGTGCCCCGCTTCGAGCGCGCCGTCGCGCGCCAGCTCCAACGCCGCGAGCCGCGCGGCGCGCGCCTCGGCTTCGACCCCGAACGCGATCGGCTCGCCCATCTCGGCCTCGACGAAACCGGTGTCGTAGCGGCCATCGGCGAACGCCGGTGTCTCGAGTGCGCGCACGTGGAAGGGGATCGATGTGCGAATGCCGCCCACGACGAACTCGCGAAGCGCCACGCACAACCGCTCGATCGCCTCCGCCCGATCCGCACCGTGCACGGCGAGCTTCGCGACCATCGGGTCGTAGTGCATCGGCACGTCGCTGCCGGCTTCGACGCCGGCGTCGACGCGCACGCCGGGCCCATCGGGTGCACGCCAGTGCGTCACCCGACCCGGCGACGGCATGAAGTTCTTGTCGGGATCCTCGGCGTAGATGCGCGCCTCGATGGCGTGGCCTTCGAGCGCCACGTCGCTCTGGTCGATGCCGAGCGGCTCTCCCGATGCGATCCGGATCTGCTCGGCGACGAGGTCGACCCCCGTGACGAGCTCGGTCACCGGGTGTTCGACCTGAATGCGCGTGTTCATCTCCAGAAAGTAGAAGGCATCCGTATCGTCGACGAGGAACTCGACGGTGCCGGCGCCGACGTAGCCCACGGCCTCGGCGGCCGCGACCGCGGCCGCGTGCATGGCGCCGCGCACGTCGTCGGGCAGCCGCGTCGCGGGTGCCTCCTCGATGAGCTTCTGATGGCGGCGCTGCACCGAGCACTCGCGTTCGCCGAGGTGGAGCGTCTTGCCATGCGCATCGGCGAGGATCTGCACCTCGATGTGGCGCGGACCCGCGACGAGCTTCTCGACGTAGAGCGCGTCGTCGCCGAACGAGGCGCCCGCCTCGCTGCGCGCGCGCTCGATGGCCGCGTCGAGCTCGTCGGCTTCGAACACGGCGCGCAGTCCGCGTCCCCCACCCCCGGCGCTCGCCTTGACCATCACCGGCAATCCGATCTCGAGCGCCATCGCGCGCGCCTCCGCATCGCTCAGCGCATCGACGCTGCCCGGCACGACGGGGACGTCGGCGGCCTGCATCAGCCGGCGAGACGTGATCTTGTCGCCCATGTCGCGCAGCACGGAGGGCTTCGGTCCGATGAACGCGATGCCCTGCGCAGCCACCGCTTCGGCGAAGCCCGCGTTCTCGGAGAGGAAGCCGTAGCCCGGATGGACCGCGTCAGCGCCCACCGCCTTCGCCAGAGCCGCGATTCGCTCGGCGTCGAGGTACGACTCGGTCGCGCGCGCACCACCACAACAGACGGCTTCGTCGGCGAGTCGCACGTGAAGCGCATCGCGATCGGCCTCGGAATACACGGCGACACTGGCCACGCCGAGCCGCCGGCAGGCGCGCACGATGCGAACCGCGATCTCCCCGCGGTTCGCAATCAGAATCTTCGAGAGCAAGGGCAGCCGACGCCGCAGCGCTAGAGCGCGGCGATCTCCGCGACCTTCTGCTGCAGCGTCTTCTCGTATTCGCGCAGGTCGACCGTCTTGCGCGCGACGCCGGTATCCATCGCCGCCTGGGCCACGGCCGGCGCGACATAGAGCAGCACGCGCGAATCGAAGGGCTTGGGGATGATGTAGTCGGGCCCGAAGTCGAACGCCTCTTCGGGATACGCGCGCCGCACGACGTCGGGCACCGGCTCGCCCCGCTGGGCGAGCTCGGCCAGGGCGTGCACGGCAGCGAGCTTCATCTCTTCGTTGATCGCCTTCGCCCGTACGTCGAGCGCGCCGCGGAAGATGAAGGGGAACCCGAGCACGTTGTTGACCTGGTTCGGGAAGTCCGAGCGCCCCGTGGCGACGATGGCGTCGCTGCGCGCCGCCTTGACCTCGTCGGGCGTGATCTCGGGGTCGGGGTTGGCCATGGCGAAGATGATGGGGCGGTCGGCCATCGACTTGACCATGTCCTGGGTCACGATGCCGGCCTGCGAAAGCCCGACGAACACGTCGCTGCCGACCATCGCGTCGGCCAGCGTGCGCGCATCGGTCTCGGCCGCAAACTCTTCCTTGAACTCGTTCATACCCTCGCCGCGGCCCTTGTAGATCACGCCCCGGCTGTCGGTCATGAGGATGTTCTCGCCGCGCACACCGAGGCTCTTGTAGAGCTTCATGCACGCGATCGATGCAGCGCCGGCGCCCGACACCACCACGCGGATGTCTCCGATCTGCTTGCCACCGATCTCGAGCGCATTCAGCAGGGCGGCGGCCGAGATGATCGCCGTGCCGTGCTGGTCGTCGTGAAAGACCGGAATGTCGAGCGACTCCTGCAGCCGCGTCTCGATCTCGAAGCACTCGGGCGCACGAATGTCTTCGAGATTGATCCCACCAAAGGTGCCGCCGATCAGCTCACAGGTGCGGATCACCTCTTCGGGGTCGGTCGAGTCGATCTCGATGTCGAACACGTCGATGTCGGCGAAGCGCTTGAAGAGGACGCCCTTGCCCTCCATCACGGGCTTGCCGGCGAGCGCGCCGATGTTGCCGAGACCGAGCACCGCGGTGCCGTTCGTGATCACCGCCACGAGGTTGCCCTTCGCGGTGTAGCTGTAGGCGCGGTCTTCGTCCTTCTCGATCTCGAGGCAGGGCGCGGCGACGCCGGGCGTGTAGGCGAGGGAGAGGTCATCCGCCGTGACGGTTGGCTTCGTTGGAACGACCTTGAGCTTGCCGGGACGTCCCTCCGAGTGATACGCGAGGGCGTCTTTCTTGAGACTCACTGGACCATCCTCTGACCCGCCCGCTCGAAGCACTTGTCCCGGATGTCACTCGCGTCGGGGATGCGCGGGGGGTCGCTTGGGCGCTCTGGGTAGCCGCCGCGGCGCCGCGCCGGGTCGGCTCCGAAGAAGCCCCGACCCGGGGGGCCAGGGGCCGCCCGGGTCGTTCGAAAATTCTAACGCCCGGGTGTGCACGATGCACGCGTGATGCCGCATCCGGGGCCTGGGAATCCGCACCGCCGCCGCCGAGCGCGCGCTCGCTGCGGCCGGGCCGGGTGACTCGGCCGGCCCTGCGCCCGTCGACGGCCCCGGCACCGCCAGCGGGGCCCGGTCTCCGGATTCCCGTGCGAGGACGCCGGCTGGGCCCGGCTAGTTGCCGGCGAGCAGCTCGCGAGCGATCACGACGCGCTGGATCTGGTTCGTGCCCTCGTAGATTTGCATCAGCTTGGCGTCGCGCATCAGCTTCTCGACCGGGTACTCGCGGGTGTAGCCGTTCCCGCCGAAGACCTGCACGGCATCGACGGTCGCCTTCATGGCCGCGTCGGTCGCGAAGCACTTGGCGATCGAGCTCTGGCGCGACGCGTGCAGCCCCTGGTCGACCATCCACGCGCTCTGCATCGTGAGCAGGCGGCTCGCCTCGATGTCCTTGTCCATGTCGGCGAGCATGAACTGAATGCCCTGGAAGTCGCCGATCGGCTGGCCGAATGCCTTGCGCTCGCCGACGTAACCGACGCTCTCCTCGAGCGCGCGGCGAGCGATCCCAACCGCGAGCGCGCCGATCATGGGGCGACTGCGATCGAGGGTCTGCATGGCGATCTTGAAGCCCTCGCCTTCTTCTCCCAGTCGCTGGTCCGCCTTGACACGGACATCGTCGAAGTGGATCACGCGCGTGTCGCTCGCGCGCTGCCCGAGCTTGTCCTCTTTCTTGCCGGGCTCGAGCCCCGGGGTCCCGCGCTCGATCGCGAATGCGCAGATGCCCTTGTGCCGACTCGAACGATCGAGCGTTGCGAACACGGTGAAGAGGTCGGCCTCGCCCCCGTTCGTGATCCACGCTTTCGTGCCATTCAGAACGTATTCATCGCCCTGCTTCTCCGCGTGCAGCTGCAGACCGGCGACGTCCGAACCGGCGGCAGGCTCGCTCAGGCAGAACGAAACGAGCTTGAACTCTTCGGCGCACGGCGCGAGCCAGCGCTCCTGCTGGGCCTCGCTGCCGCCGACGAGAATCGGCGTGAGCCCGAGGTCGTTGCACATGACCGAGGTCGCGATGCCGGCACAGCCACGCGAGATCTCCTCGACCACGACGCAGCTGCCCTGGATCGACAGGTCGACGCCGCCGAATTGCTCGGGGATACACGTGCTCGCGAGACCGAGCTCCCACGCCTTCTCGATGACCTTGCGCGGGAACTCGCCCGTGCGGTCGTGCTCGGCGGCGATCGGGATCACCTCTTCGTCGGCGAAGCGACGGGCGGTTTGCTGGAGGACGAGCAGGTCGTCGTCGAGAGAGAAATCCATGTCGGGGGCTCCATACACCGCGCGGCGCATGGGGGTGAAGCGCCGCGCTCGGGGAATTCGCGGCGAGCATACGAGAAGCCGACGCCCCGGCAAGGTGGACGACGATCGGCGAGCGACGAGCGCATGCGACTGAGAGTCAGGCAGATGTCGAGCGACGGGCACCGCGCGGGCGCTGGCCCGAGCCGATGCGCGCGCGTTGCGGCGCGCCTGGGCTAGAGGCCGTAGCCGAGCTCCTGTGAGAGCTGATCGGCGGCCGCGACCACCGCGCGGCCCAGATCGGTATCGAGCACCGACTGCCCCATGCGAAAGCTCGGCCCCGAGATCGAGATGGCCGCGACGACGAGGCCGCGATCGTCGCGCACGGGTGCGCCGACACAGCACATGCCGGGCTCGCACTCTTCGCGATCGAGGGCGTAGCCGTCTTCGGCGACCTGCTCGAGCTCGCGCGCGAGGCCCTGGGCATCGTCGAGCGTCGAATCGGTGAGCGTGCTCAAGCCATCCTGCCCGCTCACGCGCTGATCGAAGGCTTCGCGGTCGCGCGCATCGCCGAGGGCCAGCAACACCTTGCCGAGCGCGGTGCAGTGCGCCGGCAGCCGCTCACCCACGCGCAGCGAAGTGACGACGCGCTGGTCGGCCAGCACACCGTCGAGATGCACGACCTCGTGATCGCGCAACATCGCGAGGTGCGCGGTCTCGCCGACCTTGCGCACGAGCTCTTCGAGAATCGGCCGCGCACGGCGCACCAGCGTGTGGTGGCGCGCGTACGCATGACCGAGCTCGAGGCATGCGGGACCGAGGCGATAGCGATCATTGTCGTCGCTCTGCTCGACGTAACCCGACTGCTGCAGGGTGGCGAGCAGACGGAACACGTTGTTCTTGTGCAGGTCGAGCCGGCGCGAGAGCTCGCTCACCCCCAGCTCCTGCGCGTCACTGAAAGCCTCGAGCAATCGCAGTGCATTGCTCACGGTCTGGATCGAGTAGTCGCTCTTCGGCTTCGGCATGGACTTCGATCTCCACCCACTCGCGTCGGACCCGGTGGACCGGGCCGGCGCATCAACGTCTGACGCACTCGATCGAAGTCGACTCGCCCCGGCGGCGGGGCGATGGAGGCTACACGCGGGTGACGACGGGGCGACGCTCGGTGGCTTCGTCCCTGGTCAGCCCACGCGGCATCGAGCTCGATCGCGCGCGTGATGCACCCCAAGGCCTCGTCGGATGACACCGTTCGCTGTCGGAGGTTGCGGCGGGCAAGATCACTTGCCCCTCTCCAACTCCAGCGAACCCGGCGAAGGGCTCCCGCATCGATGCTGCGTCTCGTTCGATGAATCGCTCGGTCGCACCGTACACCAGAGCATCGAATCGAGATTCGATGATTCGGTGCTCGTCATGCACGCTCGAGGCCATCGACGCACCACCGTGGATGATGCGGGCGATTGGATCCGATGGGTTGATCCAAGGAAGCCCAGGGGGTTCGCGTTTCTTACCGTACCGCGGCGATCGATGTCAATGACGGGAACGAATGGCGCGCGCAGCGTCTGCAGATTCAACACGATCGAGTGTACCCTTCCCGCTGCGAATCGAGCGATCCGCAAGCGAAATTTCATTCGGCGATTTCGTCGAAATTTTTTGGGTCGCCGGGAAGGCACCCGAACCGACAGTGCGCTCGGTGCGACACGGCGATGCGGGGGTCAAAGCCCCGATCTGATTGGGTCGTGATCGTGCACATCTTCGACGGCTTCGATCATGCGGGTTGGCACACGATCGCGGTCGTTCGCATGGCCATCTGCGTACGCGCGACGCAGGCCAACCCGATTGAGGTGGGCGGGTGGGCCCGCACGCGTGGACGCCGCGCGTCGGACGAGCGCGGGCGAAGCGCCGATCGTCTCACCCGGCCTTGCCGTCGCCGCTCTCGATCACCTCGGCCCGAGCGACGCCCTCCGACACGAGCAACTCGATCATGAGAATCGTCACGCCCACCATGATGAACACGTCGGCGAGATTGAAGTCGGGAAACGACCACGGCCCCCATAGCTCGAACCGAACGAAATCGATCACCTCACCGCGTGCGAGGCGATCGATCAGATTGCCGAGCCCACCGCCCACGATGCACCCGAGCGCCAGGCCGTTGAGACGATCCCCGGGGGCCATGCTTCGGTAGAAGAGCAGCACGACCCAGCCAGCGAGTGCGGCCACGACCGAGAAGCCGATCCGTCGAAGCTCGACCGGCACATCTTCGAAGAAGCCGAAGGCCGCGCCGGCATTGCGCATGTGAGAGAGATAGAAGAAGCCATCGATGACCGGCCGCGGCGTTCCACCGACGGGCAGGTTCGCGGCGATCCAGAGCTTGGTCGCCTGATCGAGGCCGAGCGCCGTGACGAAGGCCGCGCCGAGTGCGATGAGCTTCGGCGGCCACCCCGAGGGCGCGTCGTCCGACACGACATCTGCTTCGCTGATCGAAGCCGGGCTGGCCTGTCCGTTGGCGCCCGTCGTCGTCGCTTCGCTCACGCGCGCGTCATCCGCTTCGCTCACCGAAGCTCCTCGGGCGCGAGATAGCCGTCGCCCCAGACCTCGGGCGCGAGCGTCGCGGCCTGCTCGAGCTCGGCCGACCCGTCCTCGCCGAGTGCTTCGTAGGCGAGGCCGCGGAGCCCGACGAGATGCACGCCCACGGGATCGATACGCAGGCCCTCGGCCTCGAACAAGGCCGCCGATTGCTCCAATAGCTGAAGCGCGCGCCTGCCCTCTTCATCGTCGAGCTCATGACGCGCGAGCGCGAGGTACGCCATCGGGTTGGTCGGATCGACCTGGATGGCACGCTCGTAGCTGCCCCGAGCCTGATTGCGATCGAAGTTCGCGTCGGCGTCGAGCCCCTGCAGCACGAGACGCATCGACGCGCGGCGCGCGGGATCGGCGTCTTCGAGCATCTCGGAGGCCCGGACCGGCTCGACGGGCCCGCCCGGAGGTCCCCCGGTGACGCATGCCCACTGCAGCGCTGCGAGCAGGGCGAGGCCGACCCACACGGTCGGCCCCCACGACGCGTCGGCTCCGAAGCGACTTCGGCACAGCGGGCGATGCGTGCGGTGGGCGGTCGGCACCCCGAGGTCTCCGTTCATCCAGATCATGCGGCCCAGTCGTCGCGACGTCGCTAGCCGCCCGAGCCGAAGAGGCGGCCAAAGGTACGGCGAAGCACGCCGGGCCGCCGGTCGCCGCCCGCCCCGCCCGGGCAGGTGACGTCGGGCAGCGTGCCCTCGATGAAGACCTCGCTGCGTGCGTCGGGACAGCCGGCCAACGCGAGCGCGCCGGTCGTCGGTTCGACCATCGCCTCCTCGACATTGGCCGGTCGCGGGAACGCACCCCGCACGCGTTGCCCCGTCACCTCCGTCACGAAGTCCACCCAGATCGGCAGGGCGCCCCGACTCGACGGTGCGCCGACGCCGCGCGGCTCGTCGTAGCCGACCCAGACGACGGCGACGAGCTCGGGCGTGTAGCCGACGAACCAGAGATCGAACTCGTCGTCGGTCGTCCCGGTCTTGCCGGCGATCGGCCCCTTGAGCCCGGCGCGACGGACCCCGACCGCCGTGCCCCGATCGACGACACCCTGCAGGAGCGACGTCGCGAGGTAGGCGACGCCCGGATCGATGACGCGGCTCGCCGCTTCGAGCGGGCGATGCTCATCGGCCACACCCGTCGAACCCACGACATCGACGAACGTGCGCGGCACGGGCCGACGGCCGCCGTTGGCGAGCGTCGCGTAGGCCCGAGCGACCTCGACCGGCGCGACCTCGGCCGTGCCGAGCGCGAGCGAGGGCACGCGCGGCAGCTCGCTGGAGATCCCGAGCCGCGTCGCGGTCGAAGCGACGCGTGGGATCCCGACCTCCTGGGCGAGCCGCGCCGAGGCGACGTTCATCGAGCGCTCGATGCCTTCGCGCAGGCCGACCTCGCCGTGAAACTCACGATCCCAGTTCTCGGGTCGCCAGATGCCGTCGGGCGTCTCGATCTCGAAGGGCGAGTCGTCGATGCGGCTGGCGAGCGTGGCGACGGGACCACTCGCGGGGTCGAGCGCGGCGACGTAGACGAAGGGCTTGAAGACGCTGCCCACCTGGCGGCGGGCCTGGGTGCAGCGATTGAACTGCGAGACGCCGAAGTCGCGCCCGCCCACCAGCGCGAGGATCTCGCCCGTCTGCGGACGCATCGCGATCAGGCATCCCTGCAGACGCTTCTCCGGGGGCAGGTCGTTGGCCACCCGACCCTCGACGCGCTCGAGCCCCTCCTTGAGCGCCCGCGCGGCGGCGCGCTGCATCGAAGGCACGAGCGTCGTGTAGATCTGCAGCCCCTCGCTCTCGAGCGTCTCTTCGTCGTAGACCTCGGGCAGCTGCTGGCTCAGCGCGGCCAGGAAGTACCGCACCTCGCCTTCCTCGGGCGTCACGCTCGCCACGCGGATCGGCTCGGCCTTCGCAGCGGCGACGGCATCGCTGGGCGCGTAGCCGAGGTCGTCCATGAGCGTCAGCACGAGGTCGCGTCGCTTCTGGGCGCGCTCGGGGCGACGATGGGGCGAGATGCCGTTGGGCGACTGGATGATGGCGGCGATCAGCGCCGACTCCGACAGCGAGAGATCGCTCGCGTGCTTGCCGAAGTAGAGGCGGGCCGCTTCGCCGACACCATGCACCGCGGTCGAGCCGCGCTGACCGAGGTAGATCTCGTTGAGATACGCCTCGAGGATCGCCGGCTTCTCGTACCGGGCCTCGACGAGCAGCGCCATCACCGCCTCGCGCGCCTTGCGCTCGAAGGTGCGTTCGGGGGTGAGGAAGAAGTTCTTCACCAGCTGCTGGGTCAGCGTACTGCCGCCCTGGGTGATGCGACCGGCGCGCAGGTTCGCGAGCGCGGCGCCCCCGATGCGGCGTACATCGATGCCGTGGTGCTCCTCGAAGCGGCGATCCTCGACCGCATAGATCGCGTCGACCAGGTGCTCGGGCACCTCGTCGATCGAGACGAGATCGCGCTGCTCGCGCTCGCTGCCAAGGAACGCCGAGACCGGCTCGGGCTCGAGCACGACGACGTCGAGAAACCGATCGTCGGCGAGGTCGACGATGTCGCGAATCCGGCCCGCCTCGAGAAAGAAGACGACCTCGCGCGCCGGCTCGGGTCGCATCGGGTGATCGAAGGCCCGCAGGTGCACGCGCAGCTCGCCGGGCGCCCAGGTGTAGCGGCCGGGGTCGAGATCGCGGTCGCCCGACTGCTCGCGGTAGCCGAGGCGTCGCAGCCAGCCCGCCAGGTCGACGCGCTGCCAATCCATGCCGGGGTAGACGACGGTCGGCGCGGCGAAGACCTTCGAGGGCACGTCGAAGCGCCGGCCCTCGAAGCGCGCGACGACCTCGCGGTCGAGGCGCACCACCCACTGCGCCACAAAGAGGCCCACGACGAAGGCCGCCATGGCGAGCGCGAGACCGAGACGTCGGAGCGTGCGGACGAGCCGGGCGCGGCGGCGCCGCTTCTCGGCCGCGGAGCGTCGCGGCGTGCCCTTGCGCTCGCCGCCGGCGGGGCGGCCGCGCCGGCTCGCGGCGGCCTTCTTCTTCGCGGCCGACTTCTTGGCGCCGCCCTTGCGGGCGGATTTCTGGCCGGGGCCGGCGCTGCGGCGAGCGGCCTTCTTGCGGGGGGCCTTGCGACCTCCGCGGTTCTGGCCCCCGCTTCTGTCTCGACTGTCCGGCGGCATCCCGATCCCCGGTCGCGCGGCGGGCACAGGCCGGCCCGCACGTGCGACACCCCCCAGGAGACACGTTCGCTCGGGCCCTGGTTCTCGAACCGGGCCCGGACGCGCCACAGGCTAGCAGGGCGGGCGGGATGGCCGCGTGCGCGGGCCCACCGCAGCCGACCCGCAGGTTGAGAATCCGCTTGGAAACCGCGAGAGTACCGGGCGTCATGAGCCGCCGAAGCGACACCGACGACGCCACCCGGAGCGAGAAGCTCTGGGGCGGGCGATTCAGCGAAGCCACCGATCCGACGGTGGAACGCTTCAGCGCGTCGATCCACTACGACAAGGCACTCGCGCGCCACGACATTCGGGGCTCGATCGCGCATGCGCAGATGCTCGGGCGCGCGGGGATCATCCCCCAGGCCGATGTCGATGCGATCGTCGAGGGGCTCGGCCAGGTGATGGCCGAGATCGAAGCCGGGCGATTCGAGTTCGACCCGGGCCTCGAAGACATCCACATGAACGTCGAGGCGCGGCTGACCGCGCAGATCGGGCCCGTCGCCGGCCGGCTCCACACGGGGCGATCGCGCAACGATCAGGTCGCGACCGACCTGGCCCTCTTTCTGCGCGAGACGTGCCTCGCGACCGAGCAGGCGCTCACCGAGCTGCGGGGCGTGCTGCTCGGTCGCTGCACAGAGCATCTCGACACCGTGCTGCCCGGCTACACGCATCTCCAGCGGGCGCAGCCCGTGCGCCTCGCGCATCACTGGCTCGCGTACTTCGAGATGTTCGGCCGTGATGCATCGCGCTTCGCCGACTGCCGCGCGCGGATCCGGCACTCGCCGCTCGGCGCCGGCGCCATGGCGGGTTCGACGCTGCCGCTCGATC
The DNA here is from genome assembly GCA_965250285.1 of Myxococcota bacterium. Classification (GTDB taxonomy): domain Bacteria; phylum Myxococcota_A; class UBA9160; order UBA9160; family UBA4427; genus CAYYSY01. Next base: position 4,963,179 of record OZ252299.1, on the reverse strand, counting down.
GTCACGATACCGCCCAGGCCCTCGGGTTCGACGCGCCGACGCAGAACAGCATGGATACCGTCTCGAGCCGCGACGCGGCCCTCGAGTTCATGAGCCATGCGGCGATCTGCATGGTGCATCTCTCGCGGCTCAGCGAAGAGCTCGTGATCTGGTCGAGCGCCGAGTTCGGCTTCGTCGAGCTCGCCGACGCATACTCGACCGGCTCGAGCCTGATGCCCCAAAAGAAGAACCCCGACGTCCCCGAGCTCGTGCGCGGCAAGACGGGGCGCGCCGTCGGAAACCTCGTCTCATTGCTCACGACGATGAAGGGCCTGCCGCTCACCTACAACCGCGACATGCAGGAAGACAAGGAGCCGCTCTTCGACTCGGTCGAGACGCTGCGCGACTGCATCGAGGTGACGGCCGGTGCCCTGGCGACGCTGCGTGTGCAGGTCGAGCGCATGGGCGAGGCGGCGCGCGACCCGATGCTGCTGGCGACCGATCTCGCCGAGGCGCTGGTACGCGAAGGCGTGCCCTTCCGCGAAGCCCACGAAGCCGTCGGCAGCGTGGTGGGCTACGCGGTGCGCGACGATCGTTCGCTCGACTCGCTGACCCACGACGAGCTGCGCGCCTTTCACAAGGCGTTCCCGGCGAGCGCCGCCGAGCTGCTCGACCTCGACCGCAGCTTCAGCGAGCGAACGCTCGTGGGCGGCACCGCACGCGACACCGTCGCCGAGGCGCTGGCGCGCGCCGAAGCCGAGCTCGAGCGCGCAGTGAAGGCGAACGAGTCGGAGGCGAAGGCGCTCGGCATCGACGCCGGCGCGAAGCCGAAGCCCTGAACCCCATCCCCGACCGGGCGACACGCGCGGTGGTCGGGGACCACCCGTGATCCCGTGCGCCGCGCGCAGCGATGCGGGCCCGACACGGCGACCGCACGAAACGAAGCGACCACTCCAGCGAGGTTGACATGGCCGAGACGAACGAGATCCGATTCACGAAGATGCACGGCGCGGGCAACGACTTCGTCGTGCTCGACGGCGTGCGCGACCGCCTACCGGCCGACCTGGTCGCCTTCGCGAAGCGCGTCGCGCATCGCAACTTCGGGGTCGGCTTCGACCAGCTGCTCGTCGTCCGACCGAGCGACGCGGCCGACTTCCGGATGGAGATCTACAACCCCGACGGCAGCCAGGTCGAGATGTGCGCCAACGGCATTCGCGCCTTCTACAAGTACCTGCGCGATGCGGGCCACACGTCGGCCGATGAGCTCGGCATCGAGACGCTGTCGGGCGTCGTCCGCCCGCGCTGGGCCGGGGAAGCCGACGGCCAGGCGATGGTGCGCGTCGACATGGCGCTCCCGATCTTCGAGCCGCAGAAGATCCCCACGACACTCGCCGCTGCCAGCGGCGACGGGCCCGTGCTCGACGTCGCGCTGGGCGTGCCAGACGGAGCGGGTCTCGGCGGCGCGAGCGAGGTCGCCGTGTCGAGTGTATCGATGGGCAACCCGCACGCGGTGATCGTCGTCGACGATGTCGATGCAGCGCCGGTCGAGACGCTCGGACCGATCGTCGAGCATCACGACGCGTTCCCGAACCGCGTCAACGTCGAATTCGTTCGGATCGCCTCGCGCGGCGAGATCGACCAGCGTACGTGGGAGCGCGGCACCGGAGAGACCCTCGCGTGTGGCAGTGGTGCCTGCGCGGTCGCCGTGACCCAGATGCTTCGGGGCGTCGTCGACCGGGAGGTTCGCATCCGCTTGCGCGGCGGTACCCTCGTGATCGAGTGGGCCAACGACGACGCGCACGTCTTCATGACCGGACCCGCTGCGACCGTCTTCGAGGGGACGATCCCGCTCCAGGCAGGTGAAGCGCTCGAGGGCTGACGCCGCGAGCGAGGGAGAGCACCGCATGTTCGAGGGCATCCATACCGCGATCGTGACCCCGTTTGCCGATGGCGCCGTCGACGAGCCCGCGCTGCGCGCGCTGATCGAGAGACAGATCGAGGCGGGCGTGCATGGCATCGTGCCGTGTGGCTCGACGGGCGAGTCGGCAACGCTGTCCCACGAAGAGCACCGCCGGGTGGTCGAGGTCACCGTCGAGGCGGTGGCCGGCCGGGTCGCGGTGATCGCCGGCACGGGCTCGAACTCGACGGCCGAGGCGGTCGCGCTCACGCAGCACGCGAAGCAGGCCGGTGCCGACGGGGCCCTGCTGCTGTCGCCCTATTACAACAAGCCGACGCAAGAGGGCATCTACCAGCACTACGCGCAGGTCGCAGCCGAGACCGCGTTGCCGCTGGTCGTCTACAACATCCCCGGCCGCACCGCGTCGAACATCGCGCCCGAGACCATCGGCCGGCTCGCCGCACTCGAACACGTCGTAGGCGTCAAGGAGGCATGCGGCGACCTCGATCAGATCGCGCACGTGGTCGCGGCATGTGGGGACGACTTCGCGGTGCTATCGGGCGACGATGGTCTGACGCTGCCGCTCATGGCCGTCGGCGGCCACGGCTGTATCTCGACGAGCGCCAATGTCGTGCCCGAAGAGATGCTCGCGCTCTATCAGGCCGCGGAGGGTTCTGATCTGCCTCGAGCCCAGGCGCTGCACTACAAGCTGATGCCGCTCTTCGACGTCCTGTTCTGCGAGACCAACCCGATCCCGGTCAAAGAGGCGCTGCACATCATGGGCCTCTGCGAATCGGAGATCCGGCTGCCGCTCACGCGCATGACGGAGCCGAACCGCGAGCGACTGCGCGTGACCCTCAAAGAGCTGGAGCGACTCTGAGATGACGACGAACGAGACGCGGGTGGGCGTGGTCGGCGCGCTCGGCAAGATGGGCGAGCAGGTGCGCGCAGCCGTCGGGGCGCGCGACGACCTCGTCGTCGGCGCAGCGCTCGAAGCACCCGGTCACCCGGGCCTCGGCACCGCGATCGAAGGCGGCGTCGTGGTGACCGATGACGCCGCGGCCGCGCTCGCCGACTGCGACGTGGTGATCGACTTCTCGATTCCGAAGGCGACGCTCGCCAATGCAGCGGCCGCCGCCGAACGCGGCGTCGCCTACGTGACCGGAACGACCGGCTTGACGAGCGCCGAGTTCGAATCGCTCCAGGCGCTCGGCGATCGCATGGCCGTGCTGCACGCCAACAACTTCTCGGTCGCCGTGAACGTCCTCGGCTGGCTCGCGCGCGAGGCGGCGACGAAGCTCGGCCCCGATTTCGACGCCGAGCTCTTCGAGATGCATCACTCGGCCAAACGCGACGCACCGAGCGGGACTGCGCTCTTCCTCGCACAGAAGGTCGCAGACGGTCAGGGCGTCGGGCTCGACGAGCACATCGTGCTCGAGCGCGCGGGTGAGATCGGCGCGCGGCCCGAGGGGGCGATCGGCGTGCAGACCCTGCGCGGCGGCGACTGCCCAGGGGAGCACACGGTCTATCTCGTCGGCCACGGCGAGCGCATCGAGCTCATCCACCGCTCGTTCACGCGCGAGCACTTCGCGACCGGCGCCGCGCGCTGCGCCGCCTGGCTCGCAGCGCGCAGCCCGGGGGTCTACACGATCGAGGAGGTGCTCGGGCTCGATTGAGCCCATGCGGGGCGCTGACCCAGCGCTCCAGTCTCCGCGGAATTCGACCGATAGAGCAGTCGAACGCCCACGGAGATGCACCGATGCGAAGACTTCAGCCCATGCTGCTCGCCCTCACCGCGCTCGCTCTCGCGACGGCCTGTGCCGACAACGGCGACGACGGCCTCGACGGAAGCTCATGCACGGTCACCGACACGGCCGGAGGCGCGATGATCAGCTGCGCGGATGGCACCTCGGTCGAGATCTTCGACGGCGCCGACGGCAGCGATGGGGCAGCCGGCGCACCGGGAGCGCCGGGCGCACCCGGTACCGCGGGCGTCGATGGCGCCGACGGCGTGGGCTGCGCGAGCTCGCTGCTGGCCGACGGCTACGAGATCACGTGCTCGAACGGCGCGATCTACGTCGACACGACCCTCGGCACCACGACCACGCTCTCGAGCGTCGATGTGTCGACCGCTTCGGTCGTGCTCGTCGCATCGAAGAAGAATGGCGGCACCGGCGGCAGCCGCTGGTTCGACGCCGACGTCGACCTCGGTGCCCCCGAGACGCTCACGCTGCCTTCGAGCATCCCGGCGGTGGGCAACCCCGGCAACGGTCAGAAGCTCTACGTGCTCTTCACGCGAGATGGCGCCGTCGACGTCGACTGCGCCTGGTTCTCGGGCAGCGGCGAGTACGGCTCGTTCCGCTGCTTCGAGGGCGCGACGCGCAACGGTGGCACGTCGGCCGGCTTCACCGGCGGCACCGAGGTGTTCATCACGGAGGTCGTCGATGCGACCAGCCTCGACATGAACGTCGCGGGCGCCTCGGGCAGCGGCGACATCACGACCGCGACGGCGACGTTCACGATCGTGCCCTGAGAGCGACACGTCGGGTTCGCGGCGGGCAGCGGCGACATTACGACCGCGACGGCGACGTTCGCGATCGTGCCCTGAGAGCGACGCGTCGGGTTCACGGCGGGGATCGGCGAAGACACCACGTCGAGGTATCGCCGGGTGTAGACTCGGTGGCGGTGGATCAGAGAGGCGACGCATCGCGAGAACGCAGCGGCTTCGTCGAGCGCGCAGCCGCCCGGCTCGCCGCGGCTTTGCTCGCCGCGTGCCTCGCAGCGTGTGGCGCAACCGAGGCCCCGCGCGAAGGCGGCACGAACGTCGTGCTCGGCGATTCGAATTCGACGCCCCGCACCGACGACTGGCAGGCCTGGCCCGAGCTGCTCTTCGGCGACGACTACGTCAACAAGGCACGTGGCGGCCTCTCGACCCACCAGGTCGTCGACGCCTGCACCGAGCCCTGCTGGTGGATCGACCGAACCGACGAGAATGACGTCTGGTGGATCATGCTCGGGACGAACGATCTGGTCGTCGACCCCGCATCGTCACCCGAGCGATACGAGGCGAACCTGCGCGCGATCATCGCGCGCATCCCGGCGCGCGAGATCCGCATCGTGACCTCGCCGCGCGTCTATGCCGCCGAAGACGATCCGCGGAACGTGTTCCTCGACGCGCAGGCAGTCGTCGATCGACGCATCTGCGCGAGCGACGACCGCGTGACGTGCGCGGGCGACCTCGGTGAGGTGCTCTCGCTCCGAGCCCACTATCGCGACTCGGTGCACCTGAACCAGGCAGGCCAGCACGCCGCGGCCGAGATGCTGTCGCGCCGCTGACCGCGTCGTCGCCCCGACGGGTTGGCGCTCGACCGCTGCACGTGTCGCGCGCGACCGATGCATCGAGGGAGAGTCGATGGTCGGCTTGGCCGCCCTCGCCCGCGTCGCGCGGGACACTCAACGACCGCGCAGCCACTTCTCTGCCACGGCCAGGCGGCGCTCGAGCTGATCGACCGTCGCCTCGGTGATGCGCCGAATGCCCACCCGACGATTGAGCTCGGCGTTCACGTCGGCGTGCGGCATTCGCATTCGGTGAACGAGGCTGCGCACACACGCGCTGTTGCGCTCGCGCAGCTCGCGCTTCTTGCTGCGCGGTGAGAAGGTGAGCTGGGGAGCCGGTTCGGGCTCGGGCGTCGGCACCGGCTCCTCGAACAAGGGCGTCAGCTCGAAGGGCGCGTCGACGGCCGGGCGTTCGGGCTCGGCGACGTCCTCTCGAACCAGGCCCGGGATCACGTCGACGTCGCCGGCCTCGTCGGCGGCCGGCGCGTCGACGACCGCCTGCTCGTCGAGCGGCTGCCCCGCTTCATCGAGGGGCACCGCCGAGATCGCCGCGAAGAGCGACATCTGCTCGTCGCGGGCGGCGCGGGCAGCCTCCTCGTCGGCCTCGGCAAATGCATCGACCTCGCCGTCGGCTTCCTTCTTCTTCAGGCTGTGCCGGCGCTGCTCTGCGATCCCGAAGGCGAAGCCCCGAAGCCGCGCGTCGTCGGGGATGAACATGTACGCGCGCTGCGGTGCCGCGCCCGCGCTCACGCGGACGAGGCGACCGACCGCCTGGCGAAAGAACAGATCGGTCATCGTGTTGGTCGCATAGACACCCACCGCCAGGCGAGGGATGTCGACGCCTTCGCTCACCATCCGCACCGCGACGATCCACGGATCGTGCCCTTCGGTGAACGCGGCGATGCGGCGAGACGCGTCGGGGTCTTCGGAGACCGCCACCGTCGGTTTCACGCCGAGGCGCTCGGTCAGGATTCTCGCGATGCCGTGCGCGTGGTCCTGATCCATCGCGATCACCATGCCGGCCGCCCGCGGATCGTCGCGGCGCAGGTGCATCACCTGACGGTGCGCCTTCGCCAGCACGGCCGGCAGCCACTCGCCCTCGACGTCGAGCGCCGTGCGCAGGCGCTGACTGGCCAGCGTGCGCGCGAGCGGGTCTTCGAAGCTCGCGGCGTACGACTGGCCGTCGGGCGCGGTCCACTCCATCTGGCCGCCGATGCGCGGGAAGTACACGGGTCGCACGACGCGGCCATCGCGCAGCGCTTCGCCGTAGCCGTACTCGTAGTCGGCCTCGGCCTCCTCCCCGACGTATCGGACGAAGGGGATCGTGCTCTGGTCACTCCGAAACGGCGTCCCCGACAGACACAGCCGGAGCGGAGCGCGCTCGAACGCGTGCCGCACGCCATCACCCCAGCTTCGCGCGTCGGCGGCGTGGTGGATCTCGTCGAGCACGACGAACGCCTCACCGACGAGCCGGCGCAGCGCATCCGGGTTCGCGGCCACCTGCTGGTACGTCACCGCGATCCCGTGGACGTCCGACGGCAACACGCCGTCGCCTGCAGACCAGTCGGGGTCGATGTGGATGTCGAATCGCTCGGCGGCGAGCGCCCACTGCAGCTTGAGGTGCTGGGTCGGCACGACGACCACGCAGCGGCGGGCCTGCTGCGCGACGAGCGAACGGCGCAGCGCCGCCAGTGCGAAGGTCGTCTTGCCCGCGCCCGGCGTCGCGACGGCGAGAAAGTTTCGGTGCGGATGCGACGAGAGCCTGGCGAGCGCCTCTTTCTGCCAGGTTCGCAATCGGATCCGCGACGACACCAGCGAACAGCTCCACGGCGGCACGCCAAGGCGCGCGCGCCCTCGGTGGATCGCGAGCGGGGGGGAGCAGCGGATCCGAGATCGGGGCGCGGACCTTAGCAGCTCTGCGCTTTACGATGCGATGGATCGACCCCCACGAACCACCGTTTGAGCGCCGCGATGAAACGAACGCGCAGGTCGCTCGGTTTCACGTGCGCGAGGCGGTGGCGCGAAGTCGCAGCACAACGATGCTCACGACGCCGAGCAGCGCGAGCATGAGCACCAAGACGACGCGTGCGGCGTCGCCGACGCTCGGCACCGCGGACGCACCCGCCGCGACGCCACATGCGTTGCCGAGGGCGTCGCCTGCCCCGATCAGGTCCCCCTCGCCGAGACTCGACTCGGCGGCATCGAGCCAGCCTGCGACCGAGGCCCACTGCGGCGCGGAGAAGTCGCCGTCGCCGACCGCGATCGGCCCCGCATCGCGCGCCTGATCGATGAGGATCTGAACTTGGTTCGCATCGGCGGCGCTCGATGCCGGACACGTCCCGGCCACCGCCGCCGCGTTGGCTGCGCGCACCTCACCGGCGCACGCCGCGTCCCGCACCAACAGGTCGAGGCGCGCGGGGGCGTAGCGCGTCACGCCGCCGACGAGCGGGGGCGTAGCGGCCGGCACGACCGCGCGGGCGATCGCGCGGCGCAGCGGCGAGTTGCCGATGTAGAGCGTGCCGTCGGGGGCCGTGCTCATCACCGCCACGGTTTCGTCGAAGCCCGCGACGTAGGATCGCACCGAACCATCGGCCCGATCGAGCAGACCGACGCCCGCGACCGAGGGCGCCACGGCGATCACGCCTGCGCCCGCCTGAAAGTAGAGACCGTTCTCTCCGATCGATACGAGGTTGAGATTCGTCTGCTGCTCGATGCCGCCCAGCGTGTAGACGTCGATGTCGGCCGTCCAGCCGGCGACGCCGCTGGCGCCGGTGTCGATCACCTGGAAGATCTGCGCCGCGGTCGCCGCGTACAGCTCGCCGTTGTCCGAGGCAACCGCGATCGAGCCGACGATCTGGGCGCCCAGCGAGAGGCTCCACACCTCGTTGCAGCCGGCGTCGATCGCGATCAGGCGCCCCTGGTTGTCGGCGACGTAGACGCGGGTGCCATCTGCGCTGAGCGCGGGCGTCGACGCCGATCCGCCGACGAACGAGGCTGAGCAGGTTTCGACGACGTCGTAGCCCGCCCCGTTCGCGCTGAGGTCGATTCGATAGAGCGCACCGAGCTCGGAGACGCCATCGACGGTGCCGTCGTCGCCGTCGGGCGCGGTCGCGGCGATCCAGATCGCACCGGTGTGCGCATCGACCGAGAAGTGGTTGGCGACCTCGACCCCGTTGCCCAGCAGCGTCCCCAGGCCATCGTCGTCGCCTTCGGGCAGATCGATGAGCTGAGCGAGCTCGGCCCGAACCGTTTCGATCTGCTCGGGGGTGAGCAGACCGCCGCCGACCTCGCCCTCGGGCGACGGCGAGCCAGGCAGGCTATGCGGGGCCGTCAAGATCGGCGAGCCCGTCGCACGATCGAGGCCGAAGAGCAGACCATCGACTGTGAGGCCCAGGATGCCGTCGACCTGGGGCACGTAGACCAGGCCGAACACCTGAGCGGTGTCTGGATCGATCGGCAGCGAAAGTCCGCTCGGCTCATCCCAGACGATCGTCCCGTCGGTCTGCAGGGCGACCACGCGGTCATACACCGCGTGGTACACGATCTGGTCGCCGGGATTCGACGGATCCTCGAGCACCAGCGGCGCGCTGGTGCCGGTGGGCGCACCCGTGCCGGCGTCGGCGATCGCGAAGCGACGTGCGCCGGTCTGGCCGTCGACCGAGATCAGGATCACGTCCTCGTAAGGCCGCAGCGGGGCGAAGTAGAGATCGCCCTGGGCGTCGAAGACCGGCCCGGTCACGTTGAAGGTGTTCGATTCGGCGACCCAGTCTTCGACGAACATCGGTGCGTGGACGGTCTCGACCTCGTCGCTGCTGGCGGCATCGCCGTGCAGGTTGCGCCAACCGACACGCGGTCCGAGCACCGCATCGCTCGGCGAAACGGCGCGGCAACCCGCCGGCGCCCACGCGGTCTCGGCCGGCGGGGGGAAGGTCTTGGGGATCGCCGCCCACGCGGCGTCCCAGCCCGACGCTCCGAGCCAGACCCACAAGCCCGCCATGACGGACACACGGGCCCACCGGCCCCGCCGACGGCGAGCGGCGGTCGCGCTCGGCCGAGACAGGCGATCGATTCTGGGCATCGAGTGCTCTCCAGCGGGCACGCATTCACTCACGAGCGAAGGTTGGGCCCGCACGCGCGAAGGTCGGGCCACGTTGGCTCGAACCCCGCAACACGCCCAGGGTTGCGCACTTTCTCGCACAACCGATGGCCGCACGAGCGACGAGTTGCGCCCGGCCGTGGGCTCGTGCCGATCCCTGCACAGGCATTGGGCAGAGTCTGCTCAGCGGGTGCGCAACGCGCGGCTCAAACCGGCTCCGAGCCGGTCTTCGGGTCGAGACACATGATCGCGTCTGCTCGCCAACATGCCCCACAGCGCGCGGACGTGATGCGAAAACCGGACAGCCCTCGGGGATGAAAACTGGGAACGGCCCTTGCAAAACGGGGGTTCGAGTCGGGACGTCTCGTGGCGTCTCGGCTTGGGGTGCTTCCGGTGAAACACCCCGCAACCGGGCCGAGATCCACGCCCTATCTCGGTCCCATTCGAGGATTCCTCAGTGAGCATGACCAACGACACCCCGTTCGACAGACCCGCCACCAAGCCGCTGCGCGTCGTCGATGAGCAGGCGACCCAGCCCCTGGGTCACGAGTCCAACCCCCTCAACGGGGCCGACGCATCGGTTCCGGGTAACTTCAGTGCGAGCGAAGAGTTCGCGCGGTTCCTTCAGCACGCGAGCCGCCTCGAGCGTGAAGGCGAACGCCTCGACACGCTGCGCGCATGGCTCGACCTCGCCGAGGCCTGGCGAATCACCCAGGCGCTCCGTGCATGCAAGGGCAACCGCAGCGCGGCCGCACGCATGCTCGGCATCGGTCGACGCACGCTCTACTCGAAGATGGAGAAGCTCGAGATCACCCCGACCTGGACCATCTGATCCAGGCGGCGGGGGTCCGGCGTGGGCCGGCCCCTCGATCGAGCAACGGCCGCTCGCAGCGCGGCCGCTCCCAAACGACGAGGGCGCTCTGCGCCACACGCATGACCCCGAATGGGGATGCGAGTGGGGCAGAGCGCCCTCGTTGCGTTCGGCGCTCGCAGCGTGTCGGTCGAGCTCGGGCCGCCAGGCCGCTTGCTCGCGCATCTCGTCGACACCCCTTTTTGAGGCGGGCGCCGACCAGTGCGGGGTTCGGTGAAGGCGCGACGGGGGCGAGCCCCGCCGCGCCGACACCAATCCACCGACGGGTGGTCTAGAACTCGTAGACCAGCTGGATCAGGCCGATGACCTGGCCATCAGCGCTGAAGGCCGTGCCAGAGCTGTTCCAGAAGCCGCCGCCGCTGCTCGAGTCGGCACCGTCGTACTTGACCTCGATGTTGGTCTTGAGGTTGTCGGTCAGCGAGTGGTCGATCGTGCCCGTGACCGTCCAGCCCTTGCCGCCACCGGCGAACAGCAGACCATCGTCGTCCTTCAGGTACTCGCCGCGGACCGCGATGCCCGTGGTGTCGAGCACGGCCAGCCGGCTCGCGATCGAGATCGCGTGCACCTTGGCATCGAGACCGCCGCCCTTGCCCACGTTCATCGTGTAGTCGACGTACGCGGTCAGGTTGTCGGTCGGGTCGATCGAGGCGAGGGCGTTGAAGAGCAGGTGCTTCTGCGCGCCCGTCGTGACGTCGTTCTTGCCGAAGTTGACGCCAGCCCCGATGCTGAACTTGTCGGCGCTGTAGTTCACGCGCGACGTCACGGCCTTGTTGTTGTTCGTGTCCTGGGGACCGTCGAGGCCGAGCGAGTTGTTCAGCATACCGACCATGACCACGAAGCCGCCGCCCATGTCGAGGGCGCCGGTGAAGCCGAGGTTCGTGACCGGCTGGGTGTTCCACTGAATGCCGCGGATGATGTTCAGGTTCTGGGTGATCTGCGCCACCTCAGCGCCCTGCCACGTCGGGATGAGACCACCCTCGATCGTGAAGCCGTCCATGATCGGCATCATGTAGCTGGCCGATGCGGCGTAGATGCCGAGCGAGTACGGAGTGTCGGTTCCGCCCGTGTTGAACGTCGCACCGTTGGCTGCCGCACCGCCGACGAGGTCGAGGTTGTAGCCGCCGCGCGACTCCTCGGTCGGCGCCTTGTTGATGCCGATCCAGGCCTGGTCGAGCTGCACCGTGTTCGACTCGGGGAAGAACAGGTTGTAGGTGCCGCCGAACGAGCCGTAGTTGGTATTGCCAACGCTGCCGGCAGTCTTGTCGGGGTTGCGGAAGTTGATGTTGTAGCTGGCCGCCACCCAGGCGCTGATCTCGGTCGACTCGATGTACGACGACAGCGCGTTGCTGCCCGGCCGCGCATCTTCGAGCGCCTCTTCCTGCGCCTCGACCTTGGCGTTGGCTGCGTCGAGCTCGCCCTCGAGCTGCTCCATGCGCTCGTTCAGCTGCTGCAGCTGGGCGTCGACGTCTTCGTTTGCGATCGCCACACCAGACACTGCCAGAAGGCAAGCACTAGCGAGGGCGATCATCCTGGTCATGGATCGCATCGTGTTTCTCCCTGTGGATTGGATCGGGTCGCCCGACATTGAGCGACCGCTGCGTCCCCACGATCGGTCGGACCGATCGGTGTGAGGACGCCCTCCGGCTCTCCGCCGTGGAGAGCACGAAAGACGGGGTGGGGGATCTGCAGGGACACGGGGGCCTGTGCGTTGCCGGAACTCACCGGCACGCGGGCGGACGGGCGCATTCGCTCGCTCGACGCATCGAGCGAAACACGAACGCTTTCAGACTGCGCTGTGATGGTGAATGCAGCCGTGCGGGCCATCGGCCCGGCGGCGACGTTCACGATCATCGGCTGGACGAGACGCACGCATCTCTCCCTGGCAGACCAGACCCGGCCATCCGACGACGGACGACCTTCGCGTCAGTGCCACCGGCAAGACCGGTGGCTTCGAGAACACCCAACGCTTCCTGCGTTTCAGGAAGCACCAAAGCCATGCAGCGGGGGGCAGCAGAGCCTTTTCTTTCTGGGGGGTGTCGCTCGCAAGACGCTTGATCTCTCGTTGCCTGAGCCCGCTCGGGCTCTCGGGATCGTGCGATTGCGTTGTGCCGCTAGCTCGGGAACGGAGCGAAGCCGTTGCCCGTCGAGAACCTCGTGGCTGGTGCGGTCGATGTACCGCCCGGTGCCGCTAAGCCTCGAAGGATTGATTCAAGCTCGTCCATCCCTTCGTCACCAGGAAAGGCGGTGACCGACCTCTGTTGCCGGGAACGACGCTTCGATGTCTAGCTTCGATGTCTTGCTTCGATGTCTTGCTTCGAAGCCGTGCGCGATCGACGGGTGCCTTCGTGTGACGCCGATCGCATTTCCCGGTGCGTCCGGGGTAGGGAACCCTCCCTGACCTCGGTACGCGACGTCGAACCATATCCGCATGGCGCACGGTTGGAAAGGCTTTGCGAGCGTCGATGGGTGCATCTTTCGTCGGATTCGAAGGGTGATCGGAGTCAGCGAATCTCTTCACACTTCGGCTTGCGACGACGCGCCATCTTGGCGTCGAGGCGACAAGAACACCGGGTGCTCGGCGTAGCTGCGCGGGATCAAAAGAGAAAAAGAGTGCGCGCAAGCGTCGACACAGTGATACGAGAACGTGTTCGCTAAGTTCTGATTCGACCCGAACGGGCCGGCCACAGCGCATGTTCTTCGATCCAGGCGACGGTTCTCGCACACATGTGCGTCTCGTCGCGCACCTGCCTCCAGTCATCGAGCAGCGCGAAATCTTCGATCGAATCGAGGTCGAATCCCGTCGCGCCCAGGGCGACGTCGAGGCCACGGGCGCGCGCGGCGTTGACCGTCTCGTCCAACAGACGATTCGAGCTCATTTCATGTTCGAAGAGCCCGGGGTCGGGCTGTCGGAGCCCGATCATGCCGTACCCACCGTCACGATCCGGTGTCAACACGACGTCGTGTCGATCGAGCAGGCCAAGCGTTTCGCGCACCTGTTCGAGATCGAGCGTCGGGTTGTCGCTCCCGCGCAGGATCACGCGCTCGCAGCCCGATGCGCAGGCTTCGCGAGTCACCCAATCCATGCGCACCGCGAGATCCTCTCCGCGCTGGCGAAAGACCCGAAACGAGCCCGGCGCGCGATCGGCCATCTCGCCGAGCGCATCGGTCGGATGAACGGCAAGCCAGGGCTCGAGCCCGAGCGCGCGCGCGTGCACGAGGCTCGCAGCCAACACGTCCTCGAGCATGCAGGCGTAGAAGTCGGCGGCTTGCTCGGGCGTGAGCGGTGGACACATCCGCGTCTTGACGAGCCCCGGACGCGGCGCCTTCGCGAGCACGATCAACGCACCGCGCGAGGCCGGGCCCACGCCGGTCAATCGGCGCGCTCGCCCGCGGATGAGCCGGCGTGGGCCGGCGCGACGAAGGGCAATGTCGACACGATGCCTTCGAGGCCGTCCGCGTCGACGCGGGTGCCGGGCTCGCTGTGTTCACGTCGCACGAAGCCGAGCGCGATCTCACCCACACGGGGCGAGCGCGCCACGCTCGTGATCTCACCCGTGCGCTTGTCGCCCGCCGTCAGCGTCGCGCCCACCGCGGGCGCGGCGCCGTCGAAACGCAACCCGACCAGCAGATGGTTGACCTGCCCCCGCGAGCGAAGACGCGCAACGATCTCCTGACCGACGTAGCAGCCCTTGGTCGTCGAGATCGCCGAATCGAGTCGCGCCTCGTCAGGCAGGACGTCGTCGAGCTCGAGCCCCTGGCGCGGTGTGCCGGCCTCGATCCGCAGCATCTCGAGCGTGTCGGGATCGCCGACCACGAGCCCATGGGCTCCGCCGGCCTCGCGCAGAGCGGCTTCGACGGCATCGGCCCCGTCGACGGGCGCAATCAGACGACGGGCCCACTCGCCCGACACGCCGGTGGCGACCAGCGTCACCGAGACACCGGCGATCGTGACATCGATGGCGGCATCGGCCTCGAGCGTCGAGTCGACCCCGACCGCGTCGAGCACCGCCGCGCCCGCCGGCCCCTCGAGGCTCCACTGGACGTAGCGGGCGCTCGCGTCGGCGAGCGCCACGTCGTCGGCGACGATGAACTTGTCGAGGGCCGTGAGCGCCGCCTCGAGGGCGTCGCGTTCGACGAGCAGCCAGAAGCCGTCCTCGCGCAGCACGACGCGTAGATCGGCGATGATGGCGCCGCGATTGGTCAGCAGCGCCGCATGACAGCCCGAACCCGATCGGCCGAGGGTGAGGGCCTCGACCTCGTTGCTGATCATGCCGTTGAGCCAGGTCGCGCGGTCGTCACCGCTGACCTCGACGAGCCCCGCATGCGCCAGGCGAAACAGGCCCGCCGTCGCTCGGGGATCTCCGCCCTGGGTTTCGCTCGCGCTCATGCTCGTCCTCCGCGGCCCTCATCATCGGGCGCCCGAGCTTCGATGCCACCGACGGCCTCGTCGGTCCTGCTCGCCGTCACCGCCTGCGGCGCGCCATCGATGCGAGCAGGGAGCCCTGGCGGGCCGTAGGTCGCGGCCGTGATCTCGGCCTGCTCGCGGCGCCAGCGCTCGAAGTGGTTCTGCGCCGCCGCGTACTCTTCCTCGGTGTCGATGTCGATGCCACAGCCGCCGACCTGCGTCACGCCGAAACGAAAGCGCGTCTGCATCATCGCGCTGATCGCCTCCTCGTTCATGGCGATGGTGACGACACGCAGCGCGTCGGCGATGCCGCGTAGACCCTTGCGATCGAACCAGCCCGACATGTGCATCACCGAATAGAAGAAGACGACTCGAAAGCCACCGCCCTTGGCGGTGAGCACCGTCCACGCGAAGCCGAGCATGTTCCAGACCTTCTGCTGGTAGCGATGCTCGTACATCTCTTCGATCGCTTGCAGCACGCCGATCCGCGCCGGCTGGGCGTAGTGCAGGTTGTTCTGGCGAAAGCGCCCGTCGCGCAGGTTGAAGAACGCGACATCGATGCCGTCGCCCCCGACCTCTTCGCTTCGAAAG
Organism: Myxococcota bacterium; assembly: GCA_965250285.1. GTDB lineage: Bacteria > Myxococcota_A > UBA9160 > UBA9160 > UBA4427 > CAYYSY01. The sequence goes on along the minus strand of OZ252299.1, from coordinate 4,948,004 downwards.
GGCGCCAGTGCCTCTTTGGTGGTGAGACCGCAGGTGTAGTTCGAGCCGTTGGTGCGGCTCGTCTGGATGAAGGCCGAGATCTCCTGCGGCGTGGCGAAGGGCAGGTCGCCCGAGAGAAAGAGCACCTCGGTGTCGAGATCGGCTTCGCTCACGGGGTCGCGCCCCTGTGCCGGGTCCCCAGACAGCACGCAGCGATACGCCTCCCAGGCGTTCGCGAGCAGACTCTCGAGCTGTTCGATCAGATGCAGCGGCTTGGTCAGGCGCTCGGCGACGCGCGGATCATCGAAGACGGCGCGCAACCGTTCGCGATTGCCCACGACCCAGACCGAGTCGATCTCGGGCACCTGCTGCAGCGTGAGCACGACGTGAGCGACCAGCGCGATGCCCTCGATCTCGAGGAACACCTTGCTCTCGCCGTGGATCGCCTTGGCGGCACGGCTGTCGCCGGCCGTGACGACGGCGGGCGACGTGCGGATCGCGGGCGCTTCAGTCGTCATCTTCCAGCAGGAAAATCACCTGGAGGGTCACGAGGAACTCGACGATCTCGCCGTCATCGACTCGAGCGCGCTCGTCGATCACCTTGATGCCGGTGATGCCGCGCAGGGTCTGCCGCGCGCGCGCGAGCCCCTGCTCCACCGCGTGCTGCCAGCTCTCGGGCGAAGCCGACGTGATCGTCGAGACCGATGCCACCGCCATCCGGCTTTCCTCTCCCTTTCATCGGCACGGCGCAGCGTGCCCAAGGCCCGAGGCCAGAACGCAGCGCGCTACCAGTGCTGGTCGGCCTGCGTCGCGACGTCGAAGAGCAGCCGAATCTGGACACGGTACTCGGCGATCTCGCCGTCCACGACCTTCAGCCTCTTCGACGTCACCTCGATGCCAGTGATGCCGCGCAGTGTGCGGTTCGCACGCGCGAGCACGCTCGCCGCCGCGTCTTCGAAGCTCTCGGTCGACGAACCGATCAGCTCACTGACCTTCGATACCCACATGCCCTGGCCTCACCGCCGGGCTCGGGCCCGGTCACATCCCGACAGCCTAGCGCCGCTTCGATCGGGTCGTATTCTCTCACCGCCTCCCATGTGCCCCGCGCTCGAGGAGACGCCCCGATGCGCGCCGCGCTCCTCGATCCGCTTGCCTTCTCTGGCCTCGTCGCCGCCGGCGTCGCCGGCCTGCTCGTCACGGTCCACCTGCGGCTGCTCGCCCCCGCGACCGACGCGACGAGCGCCGCCGCGCTGATCGGGCTCGCGTGTTCGGGCACCTTCGTCGTGTACGGCACCGACCGGGTGCGGGGCGCGGCACGCGACCGCAGCGTCTGGCCCGAGCGCGCCGCCTTCGCCGAACGACACGCCCGCGCGCTTCGTGTCGCGATCGGCGGCGCGGCACTCGCTGCCGTCGGCTGCGCCTGGCTGCAACCCCCGATCGTGTGGGGGGTGTGCGCGGCGGTCGCCGTTCTGGGCTTCTTTCATCGCCGGCTCAAGACGCGGCCGGCGTTCAAGATCGCGTACCTCACCGCGGCGTGGTGGGCCGTTGTCGTCGGTCTGCCCGCGGTGTTGCCGACGAGCCAGGTCGCCCCCCGGACACTCGCGACGGTGAGCGCCGCCACCGCACTCGCGCTCTTCGCCAATCTGCTCGCGTCGAACTCGCCGCGTGGCCCTTCGCGAGCGCTCTGGATCGCGCGAGCGGCGGCCGTGACCGGCTTCGGGCTCGCGCTCTCGGGCGCGCCCGAAGCCAGGTCGCTCGCGTTCGTGCCCGCAGCCCAGGCGATCGGCCTTGCCCACTCGGCTCCGAGCGAACGCACTCGCCTGTGGTGGATGGATGGCAGCCTGGCGATCGGCTCGATCGCCACACTCGTCGCGCTCACGCTTCGCTGATCCGCGCGGCGGCGATCCGGACACGAACGGGGTCGGTCGGGGAAGCGGGGGGGAGCCGAGCGGGATCGGTCGGGGATAGGGAAGGGGTGGTGGAGCCGAGCGGGATCGAACCGCCGACCTACGCGTTGCGAACGCGTCGCTCTCCCAGCTGAGCTACGGCCCCAGAACCCTTCGTCTCTCCAAGCTCGCACCGCAACCCGTTCGAGCTCGACTCGGGGGGTCTCGGTGGCCCGGGCGCACTGGACGCGCGCGGGAGGTGCAGGGTGGGGCCCACACCGCAGAGAGGCGGACTCGCTTGCGCGAGGCTCGGCAAAGTAGGGCGAGGCCTCGGGAGCGTCAATCCCTGAAGGCCCGGGGGGCGAGGGCCGGGCGCGGCCCTCGGTCGAATCGGGGCGCAGCTGCGTCGCAGCTGCCGCTTGCCTGCATTCGACCGGACGACGGCGGTCGTGCCCGCATTCTTCCTTTACACCGCGCGCTCGAGCTTGCACGATTTCGGCGTGGATCCGTCGGTCAAACGCATCCTCTGCCCGATCGACCTCTCGCAGCGCGGCTTCGAGATCGTCGACTGGGGCATTCGCCTCGCCGAAGAGCACCGCGGCGAAGTCGTGCTCGTGCACGCCTACCACCTGCCCGTCGAGCTTCAGCAGATCGAAGGCGCGTACATCCCCGATCCGTTCTGGTCCGAGGTGCGCATCGAGGCCGAGCGTGGGCTGCACCCCTACGGCGACCGTGTTCGCCGGGCCGGGCTGGATGTCGATGAGATCGCGCGCGAGGGCCTGCCCGCCCAGGTCACGCTCGAAGAGGCCGAGCGCGTACACGCAGACATGATCGTGATCGGCGCCGCCGGCCGACACCGCATTCGCGATCTGCTGCAGGGCCGCATCACCGACTACGTCGTGCACCATGCACACTGCCCGGTGTTGACGGTGAAGACCGCGCACTGATCGCGCTTCACCCCTTCCAAGCGCTTCACCCCTTCCAAAACAAAGCGGGCGAATGACCGAAGTCATTCGCCCGCGTGTCGTTCGATGCGGCCGAGTCGAGCGCTGGGGGCTGCGCCGTTTCTCGGCGGTGTGTGCGTCGTTCAGACCGTTTCGAAGAAGTAGGTCATCGGCACACCGAGCGCAGTCGAGAGCTTGTGCAGCGTCGACATCGAGGCCGCGCTCTTGCCGAGCTCGATCTGCGAGATCAGGCTCACCGACAGACCCGTGCGGTTCGCGAGCTGCTTCAGCGTGAGCGGCTGCGCGTGGCGTCGCTCGCGAATGCGGCGACCGACCTCGGCATTGAGCCGCGTCTCGAGGTCGACCAGCAGACCCTTCTCCTTGATGGCCTCCTTCAGCACCGCGCGAAGCTCGTCGTCATCGATCGGCTTCTGCAGGTAGTGGAAGGCCTGATGCTTCATCGTCGTCACCGCCATCTCGACCGTCGGCATCGACGTCGTGGCGATCACGCAGAGGTCGGTATCGATCCCGCGCACGACCTTCAGCGCTTCGAAGCCCGTCGGGTTGCCCGGCGACACGTCGATGATGACGAGCTGATGCGTGCCGGTGCGAACCTCATCGGCCGCCTGGCCGGGGTCGGACAGGCTCAGCACCTGGTAGCCCTCGTCGGTGAGCGCCTGCTTGAGCTGCAGGCTCGACTCCTCTTCCGGATCGACCACGAGCACGTTCAGTCGCTGCGGGTTGCCCATCGTTCCATCCCCCCTGGATCATTCGCGCGCTTCGGTGACCCCGGCCGCCGCCCCCTGCGGCTCCGACGTCCCGCTGCGCGGGTGAGTGATGCTTGACAGGGATCTTCTTCGGCAGACGCAGAAATTTTCATGAGGACGGATTCACCCATTCCCCGATTTTTCCACCATCGGTGGGGGGACCCCCTCAGAGTCTGAGAGATCGCCGCTGCGGTCGGGACGGGCGACCCGTCGTCAGGGCAGGGGCTGGGCGTCGAGCCAGTCTTCGCCGAACGACGAGGCCGGGGCGCTGACCTTGGTCGCGCGGATCACGTCGAACTTCACGGGCATCTTGTCCGGCTCTTCGATGCGAATCCACGACGGCACGCGCAGGTCGTCGAAGACGGCCTCGGGACCGAACGTCACGCGCACGCCACTGCGCGAGCCGAGGCGGCGAATGTCGTAGCTCTCGAGGTCGATCCACAGCGTCGCGGTGCTGACCGGGAAGCTCGTGGCGAGGTCGGTGCCCGCGAGCTGCGTGCGATCTTCGGCCTCACGCTCGTCGAGCAGCGTGCCGCCGTCGGTGAAGCGGATGCGCGCCGCGAGGTCCTCCTCGTCGGCCATGCCGGTCGAGTCGTCGTCATCGAGCCCGCGAATGGGCGGGTAGGGCGGTCGCGGAACGGCCCGCGCCGTGTCGCCGAGGACGTAACAGTCGATGTCGCCGCAGGGCGCGAGGCCGACGACGTCGACGCCGATGCCGAAGCTCTCGAGGGCGGCGCGCAGGGCGCCTCCGCTCTGCGCCTGCAGCAGGAAGACCGGCGGCAAGAAGAAGCGCGCGTCATCGAGCCGTTCGCCGTTGCGGGTCGCGAGCCGTTCGGTGCCGCGCAGCAGGTGTCGCTCGACGAGGCCACCCGCGCCGCGCAGCTCGAGGCGGGCGAGCCCGGTCGGGTGCGACACGAGCTCGCCCTGGCCGATGTCGACGCGGTCGCCGACGCCCATCGACAGCTCGAGCTTGATCGCTTCGTCGCGGCCCGCTGCCTTGTTCGTGTCGGCCACCGCGTCGGCGAGCCGATCGGGCGCCGGCACGAAGGCGCGGGCAAGATCGGGCCCGAGCCCGGCGAGCGCCATGCACGCAACCAGCGCAGCGAACAGCCAGCCGAAGCGCCGTTCTCGTCGACTCGTCTCGTTGACCGACATCCGCCCCCCCGTGCGATCGGCTGCGCTCACGCGCGCTTCGCCCCTGCGAGCTTGCGACCGCCCGCATACTCGGCGCGATCGCCGAGCTGCGATTCGATGCGCAGCAGCTGGTTGTACTTGCAGATGCGATCGGTGCGACACATCGAGCCGGTCTTGATCTGACCGCAGCCGGTCGCCACCGCGAGATCGGCGATCGTGGTGTCTTCGGTCTCGCCCGATCGATGGCTGGCCACCTGGCCGTAGCCTGCGTCGTCGGCCATCCGCATGGCCTCCAGCGTCTCGGACAGGGTGCCGATCTGGTTCACCTTGATCAGGATCGCGTTCGCGACGCCCTCGTCGATGCCCTTCTTCAGGATCGAAGGGTTCGTCACGAACAGGTCGTCGCCCACGATCTGAAGCCGATCGCCGACGCTGTCGGTCATCTGCTTGAAGCCGACCCAGTCGTCCTCGGCGAGGCCGTCTTCGATCGACACGATCGGGAAGCGCTCGATCCAGTCGGCCCAGAACCCGACCATCTCGGCCGAGTCGAGGCGCTTGCCCTCGCCGGCCAGCTCGTAGATGCCGTCCTTGCAGAACTCGCTGGCCGCCGGGTCGAGCGCGATCGAGATGTCTTCGCCCGGCCGATAGCCCGCCTGCTCGATCGCCGTGAGGATCAGGTCGAGCGCCTCGTCATTGCTGCCGAGGTTGGGCGCGAAGCCTCCCTCGTCGCCGACCGCCGTCGAGTAGCCCTTCTCTCCGAGCACGCCCTTCAACGTGTGGAAGACCTCGGAGCCCCAGCGCAGCGCCTCACTGAAGGTCGGCGCGCCGAGCGGGTAGAGCATGAACTCCTGCACGTCGACGTTGTTGTCGGCATGCGCTCCGCCGTTCAGCACGTTCATCATCGGCGCGGGTAGCACGTGGGCGGCGTCACCCCCGAGAAAACGATAGAGCGGCGTGCGCGCCTCGTTCGCCGCCGCGTGCGCCGCGGCGAGCGACACGCCGAGCAGCGCGTTCGCGCCGAGGCGCGACTTCGTCTCGGTGCCATCGAGCGCGATCAGCGCATCGTCGAGCGCCTTCTGCTCGGCGAGCGCGCCGAGCCGCGTGCCCCGCACGTGGTCGGCGATCTCGCCGTTCACGTGACCCACCGCCTTCAGCACGCCCTTGCCCTTGAATCGCGACGGGTCGCCATCGCGCAGCTCGAGGGCCTCGCGAGCGCCCGTGCTCGCACCCGAAGGCACCGCGGCTCGGCCGAGCGTGCCCGACGACAGCTCGACGTCGACCTCGACGGTGGGGTTGCCGCGACTGTCGATGATCTCGCGGGCTTGAATGCGCTCGATGGTGGGTTCGCTCATGGCTCGCTCTGTCTTCTGTTCTCGGTTGGCCGAGGTGCGCCATATCGTGGGGGCGTGAACCGGGGCCTCCGGGTTCCGCCTGGCCCCTGCGGGCGCCAACAGTAGCAGGACGGTCGCGCGCAACGCAGAAGACACGCACCCCCTGCGCGACTTCCGCCGGGGCCTCGTGGGGCGACGCCCGACCTCGCCCTCACCCGTCGACGCGAGGCACGACCAGAGGGAGCCCGTCGCCGGCGCGCACGACCTCGGCGTCCATTCCAAAGGCCGACTGAAGCAGCTCGCGCGTGCAGATCTCGGCGGGGGGCCCATCGGCGACGACGTGCCCGGCCTGAAGGACGACCCAACGGTCGCAGGCACGCGCCGCGAGACCGAGATCGTGCGAGACCACCAGGGCCGCGCGGCCCTCGGCCGCGAGCGCGCGGACGATTCCGAGCACATCGACGCGATGACGCAGGTCGAGATGCGACGTGGGCTCGTCGAGCAGCAGCACGTCGGGCGCCTGGGTGAGCGCGCGCGCGAACACGACGAGCTGACGTTCGCCGCCCGAGAGCTGATCGATGCGGCGATCGGCGAGACCCGCCGCCCCGACGCGCTCGAGCGCCGCGCGAGCGAGCTCGATGTCTTCGCGCGTCTCGATGCCCAGCAGGCCCTGATGGGGCGCACGGCCCATGCGCACGATCTCGCCCGCGGTGAACGGGAACGAGACGTCGACGTCCTGGGGCACGGTGGCGACGCGGCGCGCGCGCTCACGGCGCGTCAGCGCCGCCGCGTCATCCCCCCCGACGACGACCCGGCCTGAGTCGGCCATCTGTGTGCCGCCCGCGATGCGCAGCAGCGTCGTCTTGCCGACGCCGTTTCGCCCGAGCACGCCGACGACCTCGCCCGGCTGCACATCGAGGCTCACGTCGACCAACACGGGCCGATCGCCGTACCCGACGCAGACGTCGGTCAGGGTCAGTGCAGGGGACGTCATGACGAGAACACCCGGCGCTGGCTCGTGCGGAGGAGAAAGAGAAAGAAGGGTCCGCCAACCAGCGCGGTGATCGCGCCGACCGGCAGCTCGCGCCCATCGAGCAGGGTGCGCGCGAGGGTGTCACAGAGACACAGAAAGGCGCCCCCACCGAGCGCGGCGGCGGGCACGAGCAGGCGATGCTCGCTGCCGATCAGCAGACGCAGCAGATGGGGCACGATCAGACCGACGAAGCCGATCAAGCCCGAGACCGAGACCGCCGCGGCGACCATCAAGGCGGTCGCACCGAGCAGCCAGCGCTTGTGACGCTCGACGTCGACGCCGAGCTGAAGCGCGGTGTCATCGCCCAGCGCGAGCATGTCGAGAGATCGGGCGAGCAGCATCGCCACACCGAGGCCGACCACGAGGAACAGTGCGACCCAGCCGATCAGCGCCACCCGCGTCGAAGCCAGGCCGCCGATCAGCCAGACGAAGATGCGCGCGCTCTCCATCAGGCCCGAGGCCGATGCGAGAAAGACGATCGCCGCGCTCGAGATGGCGTTGAAGACGACGCCGGTCAGAAGCAGATGCGTCGGCGAGAAGCGGGCACCGAAGCCGCCGAAGAGATAGAGGAGCGCCGTCGCGGCGCACCCGCCGGCGAAGGCGACCGGCGGCACCGCGCTCATGCCGAGACCGACGAGCCCACCGAGCGAGAGCACCGCGATGCCCGCGAGCGCCGCCCCCCCCGAGATGCCGAGGATGTACGGGTCGGCCAGCGGGTTGCGCAGCAGCGCCTGGAAGACGACGCCCGACACCGCGAGGCAGGCGCCCACGAGCAGCGCCAGCACGACCCGCGGCAGGCGGATGCCCCGCACGATGTCGGCGGCCGCGCCGTCCGCGCCCGGCGAGAGCGCAGCGAGCACCTCGTCGGGCGACAAACCGCTCGAGCCGGCGAGCAGACCGACCGCCGCCGCGAACACGGCGAACAGCGCCAGCGAGCCCGTGACGAAGACGAAGCGCGCGAGCGTCAGCGACGCGAGCGGCTTCATCGCAGCGCACCCCCGAACACTCGAGATGCCTGCCACCGCATGGCACCCCCCCGCACAGCACCAGGACCCCGAAGCGGCGTCACGGCGTCGGACCTTCGGGCGGCGTACGCGCGACCGCGCGCGCCGCCGGCTCGCCGTAGAGCACGCGCGCGAGGCGCACCAGCGCGAGGTCGAGATCGGGGCCCGGCAGGCTGATCGAGCCCGGCGGCAACCTGTAGACGCGCTCCATCTTCACCGCCGGCAGGCTTGCGAAGCCCCGCCAATAGGCGAGCACCTCCTGTGCGTCGTCGGCGAACTCGATCACCACATCGGGCCCGGCCGCCACCAGCCATTCGACGTCGACGCGGGGATACGGGCTGTCGAAGGCATCGCCGAGATTGCGGGCACCGAGCATCGCGAGCATCTCGGCCATGAAGCTGTCGCGCCCGACCACGTAGAGCGGCTCGCGTTGGATCACGAGTACGACGCTCGGCGCATCGTGGAGCGCACCGACCTCGGTCGCCTGTTTGCGTGCCCGGTCGATCGCGGCGATGCGTGCCTGGGCCTCGGTCTCGCGGCCGAGCAGACGACCGAGGCGCTCGATGTTCTCGAGCACCTGATCGAAGCGCGTGTTGTCGAACACCTCGACGCGCACGCCCAGCGCCTCGAGCCGCGCGCGAAAATCCTTCTGCGCGACGCTCGGCACGAGCATCACCGCGTCGGGCTCGAGGGCGACCACGGCCTCGAGGTTCGGTGAGTGCAGACCGCCCACGCGGGGCAACGTGTCGAGCTCGGGCCGGAGCTTCGCCGAGTAGTCGTCGATCGCGACCAGCCGATCCTCGGCGCCGAGCGTCATCGTGATCGCGGTGAGCGATGGATTCAGTGAGACCACCCGCCGCAGCTCGCCGGGTGCCTCGGCCCAAGCCGCGCACGGTGCGAGCAACCCGAGAGTGAGGCCGAGCGTCGCGAGCACGACAAACGCGAGGCCACGCGGGCGGACAGGCGCCTGCGCCAACGGGCGGCCCGAATCAGGCCTCATGGCCGCCACGCGCTGTCTCGAGAAATCGGGCACGGCGCGAGACTAGCCTTTCGGACGCCGCCGCCTCGGTGGACGGCGGCGCCCTTTTCGAGCCGTTTGCGCGGGCGATCCGCGCTCAGCGCCCGCCCTTCTTGGCGGGCGTCGACTTTGCACCCGAGCCGCCGAGACGCGTCGGGCCACTCAGCGCGACGTTCTTGCGCATGCGGTCGAGCATGGCGGGCCCGACGCCGCGCACTTCGAGCAGCTCGTCGACGCTGCGAAAGGCACCGCGCTCCTTGCGCAGCGCCACGATCGCGTCGGCGCGCGCGGTGCCGATGCCCGGCAGGGCCTGCAGCTCTTCGGCTGTCGCCGTATTGATGTTCACGACCACACCGGCCGGGCCGCTCTTGCCCACGGCCGAGGCCGGCGCAGCGGCCACGGCCACCAGGGCCAGGGCCACCAGACACGCGCGGCGCCAGGGCGATGCCGAAGCCGGGCGGAACGTCCGACCGGTCGTCGCATTGCTTCGCTTCATCGTTTCGATTCCCCGGGACCTCGGGGGTGGATCGAGCGGCGGATCTGCGTCGCGACTCAGCGGTCGCGCGAGACCGCGTAGACCGCCGCGCTGCGCAGGGCCTGCTTCGCGGAGCCGTCGGGGAAGGCCGCGATGGCGTGCGTGGCGCGATGCACGTGCTCATCGGCGCGCCGCAGCGAGTCGGCAATGCCGTGGTGGCGCTCGATCAGCTCGAGCACCGGCGTGAAGTCGATCGGCGCGACCGGCTCGCCTTCGCTGCCCGCTTGCTTGCCCTCGAGCGAGTCGCTCGCGTGGCGTGCGGCCTGCTTGAGGATCGACGCCACGAGGTCGCGCTCTGAGTGGGTGCAGCGCTTGAGCGTCAGCAGCAGCGGCAGCGTCACCTTGCCCTCGCGCAGATCGGCGAAGGGCTCCTTGCCGAGCGTGGCGGCCGCCGTGTCGTAGTCGAGCGCATCGTCCTTGATCTGGAAGGCCAGCCCCAGCTCGCGCCCGAACTCGGCGAGGCAGCGCCGCTCGGTGCGCGTCACGCCGCCGATGATCGCGCCCGCCTCGCAAGCCGCCGACAGCAGCGACGCGCTCTTGCGGTCGATCACGTCGTAGTAGTGGGCCTCGGTGACGCCGGCGTCGAAGCTCGCCTGCAGCTGCAGCAGCTCGCCCTCGGCCATCAGCCGAATCGTGCGCGAGAAGATCTCGAGGAGGTCGATCTCGCCGTCTTCGACGATCATCGAGCTCGCGCGCGCGTAGAAGAAGTCACCCCCGAGCACGGCACGGCGGTTGCCCCAGATCACGTTGGCCGAGGGCTGCCCGCGTCGCAGGTCGGCGACGTCGACGACGTCGTCGTGCAGCAGGGTCGCGGTGTGCAGCAGCTCGATGGCGGCGGCGATCTGAATCGAGCGAGGGCCGGTGTAGCCGCACAGCTCGGCGGCCAGGATCAACAGCGCGGGGCGGATGCGCTTCCCCCCACTCGCGATCACGTGGTCGCCGAGCAGGGGCATCAGCTCGGCCTTGCTCGGGAGCTGCTCGCGCATGGCGCGCTCGACGAGATCGAGGGCCGGCGAGATGCGTTCGAACACCAGAGAGAAGCGCTCGGATGCAGTCGGGGGGGTCTCGGGCATCGGTTCGAAGCTAGCGCGACGCTCTGGCGTGTCCAGTTGGACGAAACCGAAAAATGCAGGGTTTCCGGACGTTTATCGTACGTTCAATGATGCTCGGAGGCGTCCCGAGCAGTGCCCCCGGGCGTCCGGATCGCGGTGGCGTGGGAACGCAACCAGCCGACGGCGTCCGCCACCGTCCGAATGGGAACGAGTTCGCATTCTGCGTCCTTGGCCAGCTTCTTCGCCGAGGCGTCGGGGACCAGCACGGTCTCGAAGCCGAGGCGCGCCGCCTCACGCACCCGTACGTCGAGGCGCGCGACCCGCCGCACCTCGCCCGAGAGCCCCACCTCGCCGCAGGCCGCCACCGTCGCCGGCACCTCGAGGTCGAGCCGACTCGACGCGATCGCGAGCACGAGCGCGAGATCGGCTGCCGTCTCGCCCACCCGCACGCCACCGGCCACGTTCACGTAGACGTCGCGCGAGAGCAGATCGACATCGGTGCGACGATCGAGCACCGCGAGCAGCAGCGCGACGCGCCCATCCTCCATGCCGATGGTCGTGCGCCGCGGCGTGCCGTATGCCGCGCCCGCCACGAGCGCCTGCACTTCGACCAGCATCGGCCGCGTGCCCTCGAGGATCGGCACGATGCACGCGCCCGGCGCACCGCTCGCACGTTCGGCGAGGAAGAGCTCGCTCGGGTTCTCGACCGGCTCGAGCCCCGCATCGTTCATGTGAAAGACCCCGACCTCCTGCGCCGAACCGAAGCGGTTCTTCGTCGCCCGCAGCAAGCGGAACGCATGCTGGCGGTCGCCCTCGAACGCGAGCACGGCGTCGACCAGGTGCTCGAGCACGCGCGGGCCGGCGATCGAGCCCTCCTTCGTGACGTGGCCGACGAGCACCAGCGCCGTGCCCTGTTGCTTCGCCATCGCCGCGAGCATCGCCGCGCTCTCGCGCACCTGCGCCACGCTGCCCGCGGCCGACTCGACGCGTTCGCAGCGCATCGTCTGGATCGAGTCGATCAACAAAAAGTCGGGCCGCAGCTCCTGCCACGGTTCGGCAATGGCCTCGACCCGCGTCTCGGCGAGCACCCGGATGTCGGCCGGTACGTCCTCCAGCCGATCCGCGCGCAGCCGGATCTGCTCGGGGCTCTCCTCGCCGCTCACGTAGAGCACCCGGTGGCCGCGGCCCTGGATCTTCGCCGCCGCCTGGAGCGCGAGCGTCGACTTGCCGACGCCGGGCTCGCCGCCGAGCAGCACGACCGACCCGGGCACCAGGCCCCCGCCGAGCACCCGGTCGAGCTCGTCGATGCCCGTCGGCAGGCGCGGCCGCGCGTCGGCGTCGATCTCGCCGAGGGCGAGCGGTTTGCCGTCGCCCTCGACGCTGCCGAAACCGGCCGGAGCCCCCGCGGGTGGCGCGACCGGCTTCGCGAATCGCTCTTCGACCAGGCTGTCCCAGGCGCCGCATTCGGGGCAGCGCCCCAGCCACTTCGGCTGCTGGGCGCCGCATTCGTTGCATGTGAAGACGGTGCGGGCCTTGGCCATGACGCGGCAGTGTAGTCGGCGCGAGGCGAGGTGCGAGGCGATTCGACCCGTCTCGGGCTGCTCAGCCCGGTTTCAGCTCGGCCCGAGGTGTCCCGGCGCGCCCGACCCATCGCGCGCTCCAGCCCGTCAACCGCCACTGCCGCGCTGGTTGACAGCGCTTCGGCCCCGTCCCTAGGCTTGGACGGCGAGCGGCCCGGCCGGGTCGACTCGCCCGGCCCGGCCCGCGCGACGGCCGATCCCCGACAGCCCCGCCCACCCAGCTGGAGCCCCTGCCCCATGGATTTCTACGCCCGCCTCGCCGACGCCGCCCTGCGCGACGAACACCTCGCGCTCGAAGACGCCGTCCGCATCATGGACGACCCCGGCGTCGAGCTGCTGCCCCTGCTGCACGCGGCCTTTCAGCCGCGCCAGGCGCACTTCGGTCGCAAGGTCATGGTGCACATCCTGAACAACGTGCAGAACGGGCTCTGCCCCGAAGACTGCGGCTACTGCTCGCAGAACAAGAACTCGAAGGCGGCGATTCGGCAGTACCCGATGAAGACCGACGACGAGATCTTCGAAGAGGCGGAGCGCGCCGCGCAGTCGGGCGCGAGTCGCTACTGCATGGTGCTCTCGGGTCGGGGACCGTCGATCGAGCGCACGAAGAAGCTCGCCGGGCTGATCAAGGGCATCAAGGACAAGTACCCGATCGAGGTCTGTCTCTCGGCGGGGCTCATCGAAGACGAGCACGCGCGCATTCTCGGCGAGGCCGGGCTCGATCGCCTCAACCACAACCTGAACACCAGCGAGAAGAACTACGAGAAGATCTGCTCGACGCATACCTACGCCGATCGCATCAAGACCCTCGAGGCGGCGCGCAGCCACGGCATCGGTTCGTGCAGCGGGCTGATCCTCGGCATGGGTGAGACGAGCGCCGACGTCTTCGAGGTCGCGAGCGATCTGCGACGCCTCGACGTGCCCTCGATCCCGGTGAACTTCTTGATCCCGATCGAAGGCAACCAGGTGATGGACGACGGCTCGCTCACGCCCGAGCGCTGCCTGCGCGGCCTCTGCCTGATGCGCTTCGCGAACCCGCGCGCCGAGCTGCGCATCGCGGGCGGCCGTGAAGGGCACCTGCGCGGCCTGCAGGCGATGGCGCTCTACGCGGCGAACTCGCTCTTCGTCGACGGCTATCTCACGACCCGGGGCGATGCGACGCGCGAGACCTACGAGCTGATCCGCGACGCGGGCTTCGAGGTCGAGGGCAACGCGATGTACGACGACTCGCTGCTCGCCAGCGCGACCGAAGCCACGGGCGCCGAGGCGTTCCAGGTGCCGGGGGGCGGCGACCAGCTGATCAAGCCCGAGATCGCCGGGCCCGATGGTCAGCGCGGCATCTCGAAGACGCCGCTGCTGCAGATCGACTCGGCCGACGGCGGAGACGCGCGCTAGCGCGCGCGGCGGTCGGTCGTGGCGCTGCTCGACGACGTCGCCCATGAGACGCTGGGTGCGATCCGCGAACGCGGAACGCATCGGCGCATGCGCGTGCTCGCCGGCGCCCAGGCCACGCGGATGCACGTCGACGGCCGCGACTGTCTGCTCTTCGCCGGCAGCAACTACCTCGACCTCGCCCGACACCCCGAAGTGATGCAGGCGGCCGCGGCCGCCGCCGACTCGCATGGCTGCGCGGCCGGCGGGTCGCGCCTCATCACCGGCAACCTCGACTTGCACGAGGCGCTCGAGGCCGAGCTCGCCGAGCTGATGGGCACCGAAGCGGCGCTCGCGTTCGGCACCGGGTACATGGCCAACGTCGGCGTGATCCCGGCGCTCGTCGGCCCGCGTGATCTGATCGTGAGCGACCGGCTGAATCACGCTTCGATCATCGACGGGGCGAAGCTCTCGCGCGCCGAGGTCGAGGTGATCGCCCATGGCGACACCGAGCGGCTCGCGAAGGTGTGCGACGAGGCCCGCTCGGCGGGGCGACGCGTGCTGCTGGCGCTCGATGGCGTCTACTCGATGGATGGTCACATGCCGCCGCTTCGCGAGATGCTCTCGATCGCGAAGCAGTACGATTGCATGACTCTGCTCGATGATGCGCACGGCACGGGCTGCATCGGCGAGCTCGGCCGCGGGTCGGGCGAGCACCAGGGCGTGCTCGACCTCGTCGACGTCCACATGGGCACGCTCGGCAAGGCACTCGGTGCCTTCGGCGCGTTCGTGGCGGGCAGTCACCTGCTGCGCGAGCTGCTCGTCAACACCGCCCGCAGCTTCATCTTCTCGTGCGCGCTGGCACCGCCCCAGGTCGCAGCGGCTCGGGCAGCGATCGACCTCGTGCGCCGAGAGCCGGGTCGGCGCGTCGCTCTGCAATTGAAAGCGAAACGATTGCGCGACGGCCTCGCGGTCCACGGCATCTCGACGGCGCCCTCCGAGACCCAGATCGTGCCCGTCGTGATCGGCGACAACCCGACGACGATGGCGGTCTGCGAAGACATGCTCGCCCGCGGCTTCTACGCCCAGGGCATCCGCCACCCGTCGGTGCCCGAGGGCACCGCGCGGCTGCGCATCACGCCGATGGCGACGCATGCCGACGACGAGATCGATGCGCTCGTCGAGGTGCTCGTCGAGACGCTCGAGCAGCGCGCCCCGCACGTGCTCGGCCGAGCCGAAGTGGCCTCGGCCTGAGCCGCACGATGGCGCCCCCCGCTCGTCGCAGCCTCTTCGTGACCGGCACCGATACGGGCGTCGGCAAGACGGTCGTCAGCACGACGGTCGTGCGGGGCCTGCGGGCTCGCGGGGTCGATGTGGGTGCCATGAAGCCGGCCGAGACAGGGGTCGAGTCGGCCGGCCCGCTCGATGCCCAGGCGCTGCGAACGGCGGCCGGCGAGACCGACCCGCTCGATCTCGTCTGCCCCTTCCAATTCGCGATGCCGGCTGCGCCCAACGTCGCCGCCGCCGCCGAGGGACGGAGCGTCGCACTCGAGCCGATTCGCAGCGCCTTCGCCGAGCTAGAGGCGCGCCACGAATGTGTCGTCGTCGAGGGCGCGGGGGGCCTGCTGGTCCCCGTCACCGACGAGGCCGACATGGCCGACCTCGCCCTCGATCTGGGCCTGCCGGTGCTCGTCGTCGCGCGGGCGTCGCTGGGCACGATCAATCACACGCTGCTCACCCTGGCCGAGCTGGACCGCCGCGGTCTCGAGTGCGTCGGCGTCGTGGTCTCGCACAGCGATGGCCCGCTGAGCAACGCCGACACCGCCAACCTCGGCGACCTGCGGCGCCAGCTCGGGGCCCGGCTGATCGGTGAGATCCCGCCGCTCGCTCCAGACGAACAGCCAAGCGCGTCATCGATTGATCTCGACCATGTCGATGCAGTGTTGACGCGGCCTTGACGCAGTCCGGCCCGACGCCCTGACGCACGCGTCATCGGTTGGGATGCGCGCGCGTCATCCCTTGCGTCAGAGCCTGCGTCAGGCCCAGATCGGACGCTCGATGCCACCCATAAACATCCGATTTTATTGATGAATGAACGCGGAGAGGCACTTGCTCGCCTCGATCCCACCAAGATGACGCGACCGCATGACGCGAGAATCGGGAGACCGCGTCATCATGCGAGTCGCGGGCCCGCAGCGCCGCCCCAGCGGGGGTGATCGGGGTCCTCAAGCCGCAGGGGCTCCAGGCCGAAGCGACCTCTGCGGAGGTGTGCCGTGGCGGCAACGCTCGAAGAAGAGCTCACGATTCTCGAGAACAAGGTGAAGCAGGCGAAGCTGGAGTACGAGCAGTACTTCAGTGGCACCCGCCCGCGCGAGCCCCAGCTGCTTCGCGGCGAGATCCAGAAGACCGTCCTGAAGTACACGAACCAGCCGATCCAGAACACGGCCCAGCGGTTCCGCTTCAACTCGATCAACAGTCGGTTCCAGGCGTTCAAGCGACAGTGGGACACGATCCTGCGCCAGATCGACGCGGGCACGTACAAGCGCCACGTCTTCAAGGCGGACCTCCACGACCGCGAGCGGGGCCTGGGCGTCGGTGGCGCAGGGAAGGGCGGCGCAGCGGGCGGCGCCCCGAACCAGAGCAGCGGCGACCTCTTCGAGGCCTACCGCGACGCACGCCTCGCCTGCGGTGAGAGCGTGAAGGGGCTGACCCCTGCGAAGCTCGAAGCTGTGATCTCGAAGCAGGAGAAGGCCGTGAAGGCCAAGCTCGGCTGCGAGAAGGTGAACTTTCGCGTCGTGGTCGAGGCCGGCAAGGTCAAGCTCAAGGCGAGCGCGGGCTGAGCGCCCCCCGCACCGGTCAGGCTCAAGAAGCGCGGGCTGAGCGGCGTCCCGAACGAGTCAGGCTCAAGAAGCGCGGGCTGAGCGGCGTCCCGAACGAGTCAGGCTCAAGAAGCGCGGGCTGAGCGGCGTCCCGAACGAGTCAGGCTCAAGAAGCGCGGGCTGAAGCGCCCGAGCCGCATCGCAGACACGCATCGAGCCGGCTCGACGCGCGTCGGGCGTGACAGCCCGGCGTCGCGCGGTCATGCTCTCCACGATGCGCGCACCCGACCAAGGGCATGTGCGAGGAGGCGACACCATGGCCGATGACGAGCGAGACACTCCGAAGCTGCCGCCCGGGTTCGACTGGAAGGCCATCACGCCCGCCGATTCGCCCAAGGGTCTGCCCGACGTCATGCAGGAGCACGCCGATCTGTCGGCGGCGGATCTCGCCGTCGGCGATTCGGCATTCGATTTCGAGCTACCGATCTTCGATTTCAGTAGCGGTACGGCAAAGAAAACAGAGCGCATGTTTCAGCTCTCGGCGCTCGCCGCGACGAAGCCCGTCGCACTCATCTTCGGCTCGTACACCTGACCGCCCTTCCGCGTCCAGTTGGGTGCCTTGCATGAGTTGTGGCGTCGCTTCGGCGACCGCGTCGAGTTCGGTGTCGTCTACATCCGCGAGGCCCACCCCGAAGACGGCTGGGTCGTGAACATGAACCGGGACGAGGGCATCGAGGTCGTCGACCCGACCACGAATGACGAGCGCGCCGACGTCGCGGCCAGCTGCGCGATCCGGCTCGAGATCGAGATGCCCGTGGTGATCGACGACGTCGACGACCGCATCGCCTCGGCCTATGGCGCGTTGCCCGACCGGCTCTACCTCGTGGGCCGGGGCGGGCAGATCGCCTACCAGGGCGCGCCCGGCCCCTTCGGTTTTCAACCGGCCGAGCTCGAAACGGCGATCGAGACCGAGCTGAAGCGCGGCTGACCGGGGCGCCCGGGTGCCATCGCTCGAGCGCCAGTCGGTTAGAATCGGCCGATCATGAAGGACTCGGTCTCGAACCTCCTCGCGCTTCTGGATTTGAAGCAAACCGCTGATCGCTGCTTCGAAGGCGAAAGCGAGTCGATGGGCGGGCTGCACCTCTTCGGAGGGCAGGTCGTCGCCCAAGCGCTCGTCGCAGCGCAGCGCTGCTCCCGCGGTCACCCGGCGCACTCGCTCCACGCCTACTTCTTGAAGCGCGGCGACCCGACGCAGCCGATCCGCTACGCGGTCACCCCGCTCCGCACCTCACGCACCTTCGACACCTTCGACGTCACCGCGAGCCAGGCGGGCGAGCCGATCCTCAAGATGATCGCCTCGCATCACGCGCCCGAGCCAGGGCCCGAGCATCAGATTCCGATGGACGACGTCGGCGAGCCCGAGGGCGAGGCGTACGAAGAGGCCCTGCTGCGCGTCATGACGCCGGCCGGTGAACAGATGAAGCAGCTCGACTGGGAGCTGCCGGTCGAGATTCGCGGCGTCGGCGGGCTCGCGATGTTCTCGCGTGAGGTGCGGCCCCCCAACGCTCGGGTCTGGATGCGCATGCGCTCGAACGTCGGCGACGACCCGCTTCTGCATCAGGCGCTGTTCGCCTACATCTCCGACTACGCCATCGCCGCGCCGGCGCTGCATCCGCACCCCGTCTCGGCCATGGACATGCAGACCGCGAGCCTCGACCACTCGATCTGGTTCCACCTGCCCTTCCGGGTCGACGACTGGATGCTCTTCGAGCTCGACAGCCCGGCCGCCCACGGCGCGCGCGCCGTCGCGCGTGGGCTGCTCTACGACACGCATGGTCGACTCACCGCAACGGCGGTGCAGGAGGCGATGATGCGCCCGCTCGACCGACCGAAGTTCCGCGGCGGCCAGTCCCCCCTCGAGAACGACCCCTCATCGTCTTCTTCGTGACGGCCGCGCTCGTCAGGTCGACGCCGCGAGCGATCCCAGGATCTCGGCTGCCTCACGCACCGTGCGCTCGACGATGTCGGCCGCGCCTGGCACGTCGCCGACCAGCCCCTGGGCCTGGCCGATGAACTGCACGCCGCGATCGACGTCGCCTTCGATCGTCGCGGCCTCGACGTAGGGCATCGCCGAGCCGAAGTGCGAGAGCAGCCGCACCTGATCGGGCGCCTTGACGATGCGCTCGAGGATCGGCTTCACCGGCATCCCCATCGCGCGCCCGGCCTTCACCGCATGCACCGCCGTCTTCGCGAAGCTCATCGGCTTGTCGGTCACCTCATGCGAACGCGGCGTCTCCATGATGCGCGCCCACATGCCGTCGAAGCGGTCGGTGTAGATCGTCTCTTCGGCCTGCTTGTCGACGATCACGTCCTTCATTCGGTCGTGCAGGCCGCTCTCGCGTGTTGCGGCGAAGCGGGTGCCCATCGCGATCGCCCCCGCACCGAGCGACAGGGCGGCGGCGAGACCGCGCCCATCGGCGAAGCCTCCCGCCGCGACGACGGGGATGTCGATGGCGTTCGCCGCCGCCGGCACGAGCACCATCGACGTCACGCGCTCGCCGTGGGCCGCCGCCTCGTGGCCGGTCACCAGCACGGCGTCGGCGCCGGCGCGCGCGGCTGATCGCGCATGACGCACGCTCGTCACCGTCGGCATCGCCTTGCCACCGTACGCATGCACGCCGTCGATCAGCCACCGGCCCTTGCCGAGCTGAAAGTTCACGACCGGCACCCGCTCTTCGAGCGCGATCTTCGCGTTGTCGATCGCGCCGGGCATCATCAGGGTGACACCGACACCGAAGGGCCGATCGGTGCGCTCGCGAATCTCACGGATCGATGCGCGTGTTTCATCGGGGCTGAGCGGGCCGGTCGCCAGAAGACCGAGCCCGCCCGCGTCACTCACGGCGGCCACGAGCGGGGGCTTCGAGATCCAGCTCATGCCGGGGCAGAGGACAGGGTGGTCGATCTCGAAGAGCTCGGTGACGCGGGTCTTCATGCCTGGGTCTCCCGGCCGTACAGCACGGCGCAACCCATCGATGATACGGCCGAGCCCGTGGGTCGGCACCGCGGCCAGCGGCCGCGCGCAGTCGGGGTGGATGAATTCGAGAGGAATCCTCGGCGCCGGCGCCGCGTGACCCGGCGAGCGAGCGCCGAGGGCGGCTCGACTTCGAGGCGGGGGCGTTCAGGCGGCGCCGGACGCCGACGCGCTTCGCCCCTCGACGCGCTGGCGATACCAGCCGGGCGGAAAGAACGTCAGCCAGTAGAGACAGACGGTCGAGATACCGAAGCAGGCCGTCACGATCATCGCGACCGACGTGATCGCGCTGTCGCTACCGACCTGCACACCCAGCCAGCTCGGCACGTTGACCGTCCAGATCGCGCCGGCCGCGCAAGCCGATGCGATGGCCCAGAGTCGGAACCGGTCGACCACCATCGCGTCGGCGAGGCCCAGCTCGAGACGGCGCCGCATCTTTCGGCCGTAGAGCGTCGACTCGATGCTCATCCAGATCGGGTAGACGCCGATCGCCGAGAACCCGATCCAATACCAGCGGTTCGGCACGCCCGAAGCCATGCCGCCACTCACGAAGTTGCCGACGAAGCCCACGAGCAGCAGCGCGACGAGCGCCAAGGCGAGGCCTCTCGCCCAGGCGGCGCCGGGCCGGAAGACGTGGAGGATGAACGCGAGCATGCAGATCACACCGAGATCGTGGGCCACCCATCCGAACGTCGTGGCCGCGATGCCGATCGGATGGGCCGGAGCCTCGAGCGCCTGGCGGGCGATCATCGAGAAGATCATCACCCCATAGCCCCACGACGCGGTCAGCTGCACGCCCGCGCCGAGCAGGAGCTCGGGCAGATTGCGCGTGCGCCGCCACAGCAGGAGCAGCCGCATGCCGACGACCAGCGCGAGCGCTGCGAAGAAGAACGTCGATACGAGATAGAGCGAGCCGGCGATCGCGAGCATCGATGTGAGCCTCCGCGGACACACATCGGCGAAACGCGGACCCGACTCAAAGGCCCATGACCTGGCCGAGGGGAGACGCCCTCGATCGTCTGGATCGGCGACTCAGCGAGCCGGCGCGCCCGCGTGCGGCGCGAGCAGCTTCTCACTCGTCTCCCAGATCCGCGCGCCGCTCTGCTCGTCACTCGCGAGCTCGGACGGCGGCTTGACGCGCATCATGTGGAGATACACCCCCGTCTGATCCCCGTACGCCGGATCGGCGGTGAGCAGCACGACCGGCTCGGCCGCCTTCTCGGGCGAACGGAAGAGCACCTTCAGCAGCGGCGGGATGATCGGCTTGAGCCAGGCCGGCGCGTCCCGGGCGATGTTCGAAGCAACCGGACCGGGGCACAGCGAGTGCACAGCCACCTCGAGCTCGCCGCCCCGATTGAGGCGGCGCGACAGCTCCTGTGCGTAGGTCACCATCATGAGCTTGGTGCGGCCGTACTCCTTCATGCCATCGCGCACGCCGTACTCGACGAAGTCACCGAGCCGATCGAAGTCGATGGGCTCGGCCGACTTGTGCGCCTCGCTCGCGACGAACACGATGCGCGGCCGCTCGGCCGGGTCGCTGCTCGGCACGATCACGCCATCGGCCAGCAGTCGATCGACGAGCACCCGGTTCGCGAGAAAGTGCACCGACATCATCAGCTCGAAGCCCTGGGCCGAGCGTCGCGAGCTCGCGGGCATGAGACCGGCGTTGAGCACCAGGCGATCGACGCGCTCACCCCGCGCCTTCATCTCGTCGCACAGCGCGTGCACGCTCTCGAGATCGGAGAGATCGACGCGCAGCATCTCGACGGCTTCGCTGCCGCTCTCCCGCCGCACGTCTTCACCTGCTTCGGGATGACCGCCGCGGCACGCCATCAGCACCTTCGCGCCGCGCCGCGCGCAGTCGATCGCCACCGCCTTGCCGAGCCCGCTGTTCGCGCCGGTCACGCACACCACCTCACCATCGAGTCGCACGTCGTCGCGCATCGGCGGCAGCTTGCCCTCGTTCGAGAGCATGTCGCTCACGGCCGTCAGGATGGCGGTGACCGGGTTCTTGTGGCCCACGGCATTGGCCGTCGTATTCGGGTCGGACATGGTCGCTCCTCTCGTCGCCGGGCAGGCGACTGGATCTTCACTCGAACGGGATGTCGTAGCGCTCGCGGTAGAAGCCGAACTCGTGCTCGATCTGCTCGGGAGAGAGCCCGAAATCGCCGAGGCCGTAGCGGTGGCGGCCATAGCGATGCTGCACGTTCTTCTTCTTCGTGGCGGTGACCGACGCGCGCGAGATGTCGTCGAAGGGGATGCCTGCCTTCGCATAGACGCGCTCGACCTCACGCGGCGCGTCCTCGAGCAGGTCGTAGTAGCTCACGTCGATGAAGCGATCGGGACCGAGGCGATCGCGCACCTCCATCGAGAGTCTCATCAGGCGCTTCACCTTGCGGGTCCAGTGCTCGCTCACGCCCTTGACCGACACGACGTCGCTGAACACCGAACGACCGTGCGCCACCATGCTCGCGAACGAGGCCATCGTCTTGCGCGGATCGCGGTGGGTCTGCACGATCGTCGCCTCGGGAAACACCTCGAGCGCCGTGTCGATGTACTCCATGTGATGCGGCGATTTCAGCACCCAGTGTTCCCCCGGACTCTGCCAGCTGAGCAGCTTCATCAGCTTGCGCAGATACGCATAGGCCGGCATGTTGTCCTGGCCCTCGAGCCACGCGGCATACGTCGGCACGTGCAGGGTCGCTTCGGGCGACTGGCTCATGAACGACACATCGAGCAGCAGCACGTCCTCTTCGGGGGCATCGTGCTCGACCGGATGGATCGCGAAGAAGTGCGGGGCGATGAACTTGAGCCCGCGCTCCGCGAGCTTGCCCTGCCGAATGCGCGACTTCGGCGGCTCGCCCGGGTCGATGCCCCAACGCAGCGGTTCGCCCGGCCCGGGCGCGGGGCCGAGCGCCTCCCATGCGAGCATCGCCCGCATCTTTGGCTCGGCCGAGAGCAGGCGGTGGAGGGTCGTGGTACCCGTGCGCTGCAGGCCCGCGATGATGATCACGCGCCCGAGGTCGATGTCGTCGATCTCGGGGTGGGCCGCATAGAGCGCCTCGGTGCGAAGCCGCGTCACGAGTGCGCCCACGAGCTGAGTGTGCATGATGGTTCGACCGAGCGCCGAGAGCTGCGCCTCTTCTTCGAGCGACCAGATCAGCTTGCCGAGCGGTTCGCGAAACCACTCGTCGCCGAAGTCGTCGAGACCCGACTTCTTGCGCGCGGTCGCCATCAGGGCGTCGACGTCGAAGGTCGGCAGCGCACCCACGCGGGCGAGCGTGGGGCCGAGCGCATTGAACGCGCGAATCGGCCAGGGCGCCGGCGGGCGAACGAAGTCGTTCACCGTCTCGATCATGCGGGGGCTCCTTCTTCGACTTCGTCGGCGAGCGGTGCACGCTCGGGGGTCTGCGCCGACTCTGCTTCGCCGCCTGTGGCGGCGTTCGCGTCGACCGCGCCACGACCGCGCTCGACCCACTCTTTGAGCCCGTGCGCCACCGACTCGAACCCGAGCCGCGTCGGCTCGCCGTAGAGCGTCATCACGAGGGGGACGAGCCAGCCGCTGAATCGATCGACGGTGTAGTAGCGCGTGCGCCCGCCGCCGAGATCGTGCAGCTCCTGCCAGCGGTTCGCGGTGAGGAGCGCCGGGTGCCCCATGTGCATACCCCAGCAGATGGTGCGGCCGGGCTCGACGAGGTTCACCCACTCGGTGCGCTCGCTGTACGAGCGGCCGGGCATGTCGACGCCCAGGACGACCGGCCCCCCGACGACGAGCTCGGTCGAGACGCGGCGCGTGAACGGGTTCCACTCGGGGTACGCGTCGAAGTCGACGAGCGCCTCCCACACCACGTCGCGAGACGCCTCGATCTCGACCGCGGCCTCGACGTCGCGCGCAAAGCGCGCACTCTGCCGATAGCGCAGGTGGAACGGATGGCGGCGCGGGTCACCGGCGTGCTGGGGCTGAAGCGGCTCGGACATGATGCAGCTCGAATCGTGAAGGCGAAGGATCGATGAAACCGCCCGGGATTCGACCGACGGTAGCAGGGCAGGGCGGGCGCTCGGTGCGATCGATTGGACCGAACCGGGCATCGCGTCCGGATCGCCGCGGTGGGCGGGCACATGCGGGCCGCCTGAACGCGCCGGTCGCGCGCACCACAGCCTCGCTGAGCGACGAAGTCGGACTAGGGGGCGGGGGCGAGCCGGTCGGCGTAGATGCACTCGAAGCGCTCCATCACGAGCGGCGCTTCGTCGCTTGCAGGGCGGCCCATGCGCGCGCACTCCTCTTCGATGTAACGCCGATACAACCCCTGCCAATGGGGCACGCTTCGGTCTCCCTCGCCACCCAGCTCGGCGTAGATCGCCGGCACCTCGTTGAAGGGCCAGATGTCGACGTGGGTCGTGCGGATGATGCAGGCCGGTCGACCCACGCTCGCGAGCACCACCCAGTCGTCGCCGACGGCGGGCACGGGCTTGTCGTCGAAGGCGTAGGCCCAGAGCAGAGATCCGGTCGCGGTCTTGACGCCCGACTTCACGAGCTCGGCGATTTCGGTCGTCGTCGCGGCATCCGAGCCATCGAAGCCAAAGCAGAACGCCTCGACGTAGCGGCGCGCGGGGCGCGCATCGAAAGCGCACGACTCGACGAATTGATCCCAGTAGCGGTCTGCGGGCGTCATCGGCACGGGCTCCGCGGGTCGGCTCTCGATGCGCCGAACGACGGCGCCGGCAGTGCGCGACGGCCGCTCGGGTGCGACCGCGCGATGGCGAGGCGAGCGCCCACTCGCTGTCGCGTCAGCCGTCTTCGCGGGTGAACGCGTCGTAGATGGCGCGCACGGCCGTGCGAAAGTCGTCCGCCTCGACACCGACGATGATGTTGAGCTCGCTCGAGCCCTGATCGATCATGCGCACGTTGACGCCGGCCCGAAAGAGCGCGTCGAACAACCGCGCCGCCATGCCGGGCTGATGCGACATGCCACGCCCCACCGTCGCGATGAGCGCGATGTTCCGGTAGATCTCGAGCGCATCGGCGTCGCACGCCTCTCGGATCTCTTCGGCGAGCGCCTCGAGCTGATCGCCGACGTGGGCGTCCTTCAGCACCAGGCTCATCGTGTCGATGCCCGAAGGCATGTGCTCGAAGGGGATCCCCCGGCGCTCGAGCACGCCGAGCATCTTCATACCGAAGCCGACCTCGGCGTTCATCAACGTCTTTTCGACGGCGATGATCGAGAAGTCCTTTCGACCGGCGATGCCGGTGATGCGGCCCGCCTTGCGTCCCATCGACTGTTCGCTCGGCACGATCATCGTGCCCGGATGTTCGGGCTGATTCGTGTCCCGAATGTTCACGGGAATGCCGGCGGCACGCACGGGGAAGATCGCCTCGTCGTGGAGCACCGTCGCGCCCATGTACGCGAGCTCACGAAGCTCGCGGTAGGTCATGAGCTCGATCGTCGCCGGTTGATCGACGATGCGCGGATCGGTCATCAGCACGCCGGGGACGTCGGTCCAGTTCTCGTACACCGAGGCACCCACCCCGCGCGCGAGGATCGCGCCCGTGATGTCGGAGCCACCGCGTGAGAAGGTGACGATTTCGCCCGACGGGTCGGCACCGTAGAAGCCGGGCACGACCACACCGTTCGCTTTGGCCTTCGAGACGAGCTGGGCGTTCACGGTCTGCTGCGTGCGTTCGGCGTCGAAGCGACCCGCGTCATCGAAGTGGATCAGCTCGGCCGGGTCGACGAACTCGAAGCCGAGCAGTGCGGCGACCACGTGCCCGTTCAGATACTCGCCGCGGCTCGCCACGTAGTCGGCGCTCGCGCCCGACTCGATCTGCTTGCGCACGCCCTCGAGCTCGCCGGTCAGATCGAGAGCCAGACCGAGCTCGCTCACGATCGACTGGTAGCGATCGACCGTCCAAGCCCAGGCGTCGGCGAGATCTTCGCCCGCCCCGGCGAGATCGCGGCAGCGGTAGAGCTGGTCTGTGACCTTGACGTCGTCCTGGCTGCGCTTGCCTGGGGCCGAGGGCACGATGACCCTGCGCTCGGGGTCGGCCTCGACGAGTGCCTGGACCTTTCGCAGCTGGGCGGCGTCCGCGACGCTCGAGCCGCCGAATTTGCAGACTTTGATGCTCACGATGATCGCTCTGGCTGGGTGAGGTCTCGACCGGGCCCTTGGGCGGCCCGAGTCACGCGCGGGATGCAGATCGGTCGCCGACGTGCTCCGCTCCCTCCGAGGGAGCCGGAAGGAGGAGCATCATAGCGGGATTTCTGTGGATTTCCGGCCCTTTCCGGCGACAGGCGAACGGGTTCGCCAATCAAGGGGACAGCCGAACGCGGCGAGGAAGTCGGGGATCAGCGCGCGGCCTGGGCCGCCGTGCGCCCGGCGCGGCGGCCATAGAAGGTGCCGTCGCCGAGTGAGAGACCGCTGCTGTAGCTGCCGACCGACAGCCCCGACGTGCTGCGCCCCGCGCCGTAGAGACCCACGATCGGATCGCCGGCGGGGTCGAGCACCCGCCCATCGACATCGCTGCAGAGGCCGCCGAGCGTGAAGACCGCATAGATCGACGCGGCCGCCGTGCAGTCGAGGGCGCCGTAGGGTGCGCGATCGAGCGGCTGCAGATACTTCGGCAGCTTGTGAAACGCCGAATCCGCTCCGCGCGCGGCATCGCGATTGTAGAGCTCGAGCGTCGCTTCGAGCGCGCCCGGCGGCAGGCCGAGGGTCTCGGCGATCTCGGTGGGCGTCTCACCGACGGCGACGAGCTCGCGCGGGTACTCGGGCTTCTCGTAGACGTCGTCATCGACGATCAGCCATGCGCGGCCATCCTGGTGGAGCAATGCCCACTCGCCGAGCCGGCCGTAGTACGCGTCTTCGTTGATGAAGCGCTGGCCCTTCTCGTTCACGAGGACCCCGCGCTTGAGGCCCCACGGCTGCGTCACCGGCAGCGAGATCGACACCTTGTCCATGTGCTTCACGTCGCCGCCGGCCGCCTGCCCGAGTCGGATGCCCGAGCCGTCGTCGCCCTGCGCAGCGATGCGAACCATGCAGTCGAGCGCCTTCGGTTGATGGCGCCGCAGCATGTCGTCGTCGAGCACGAAGCCGCCCGTCGTCAGCACGACGCCGCCGCGCGCACGGACGTGTCGCACGTCGCCGAAGTGCTCCATGCGTGCCCCCACGACCTCGCCCGTCGGTGTCTGGTAGAGCGCGGTCACCGTCGTATCGGCCTGCAGACGGGCCGGGCTCGCGTCGACCGCTGCGCACAGCGACCGCATGAGCATCGGGCCACCCTGGTGTTCGATCTGCGGCACGTGACCGCGCGGCGCAGGCTTGGCGATGTCGCAGAAGGGGTGGATCTGCTCGCTGCCCGACCACACGAGGCCATCATCGGTCGGCGGCTCCCCGGAGCATCCGTCGTAGAAGGTGTGCTTGAACGGCACGCCCTGGTCGACGAGCCAGTCGAAGTGCGCCGGCGAGCCCTCGCAGTAGAGGCGGATCTTCGCTTCGTCGGGCGCGTCCCCGACCGAAGCCATCAGGTAGTCGAACATCGCCTGCTCGGTGTCTTCGAAGCCGCACGCCTTCTGCAGCGCGGTGCCGCCACCGAGGTAGAGGACACCGCCGCTCATGGCCGACGTGCCGCCCCCGCCGCCCGCCTTCTCGATGACGAGGGTCTCCGCACCCTGCGCAGCGGCCTCGAGCGCGGCCGCGGCGCCTGCGCATCCCAGGCCCACAACCAGCACGTCGACTTCTTCGTCCCAGGTCGACACGGAGGTGGGATCGAGATTGAGCTGGGACATCGGGTGGGACCTCGTTGGCGAAGGGGGCCGACGAGTGTCCGCGAGACCGCTGCGCGGATCCAGGGGCGAAGCGGACGTCGATTCGTCTCGTCTCGCCCGGGGCCCTGTGGGGATTTGACATACGGGAGCGTATCCGTGTATGTTCTGCCGCGTCCGGGAAGCACCCGGTCCCGTCCGAAGCGGCCACAGGTCCGGACGGCGCGCGCTTCGTTCTCTCTCTCATTGCCCCTCGTTTCTTCTGCCCTCCAGCGACCAGCCGCGACACCCGATTCGCCCACCCAGCCCGCCCCTGCGCCCCGACCCGGAGACCCCATGAGTCAGGTCAGCCCGAACCGCCCCGCGATCCCGATCCGCCGCCCCGGCTTCGACTTCGGCGACGACATCCCCCGCCACTGGGCGGGCGGCAATGCCTTCGCCACGCACATGTTCAACGCGACCAACCTGCTGTTTCCCGACGGCGAGCGGTTCTTCATTCGCGCCGTGAACGACTACATGTCGGACATCGAAGATCCCGAGCTGCGCAAGCAGGCGCGCGCCTTCGCCGGGCAGGAGGCCGTGCACGGGCAGGAGCACGAGGCGTACTTCGACACGCTTCGACGCCAGGGCTACCGCATCGACGGGTTCCTGCGCGCGTTCCACTACATCGATCGCTTCATGTCGAAGTTTCCGCGCTCGGTGCGACTCGCGATCACGGCCGGCGCCGAGCACTACACCGCGACGCTCGGACACTTCGCGTTGACGGCGAACCATCCCCGCGAATTCCATCCGACGATGGAGAAGCTCGTCATCTGGCACGCCACCGAAGAAGTCGAACACAAGGCGGTGGCCTTCGACGTCATGAAGTCGGTCGGCATCGGCTATGTGAATCGGATCTTCGGCTTCTTGCTCGCGTCGCTCTTCATCGGCGGCTACAGCGCGGTCGTCTCACGACGGCTGATGCGCCAGGACGGGATGAGCGGCGCCGACATTCGCGCGGCGCGCGAAGCGCTCTTCGCGAAGCACCAGCGCACCGACGGGCCGGCCATCGCGTTCGCAGCCAAGCAGCTGCGCGCCTATCTGCGACGCGACTTCCACCCCGATGAGATCGACGATCTCGAGATGGCGCACGCACGCCTCGCCGAGCTCGGACTCGATCGGCTGGCGGCCTAGATCAGCGTCACCGCCGGGCAGTTTCGTCGAACGATTCCGATGAACTGATTCGATTCGGGGCTTCGTCCCACCGAAAGCGACAGCGGGCCGCGAACTCAACGGGTGCCGTCGGCGACCGAGCTTCTGTGCGGTCGATGCAGCACGTGCTCGCCCGGGTGGTCCGTCGTCCCGCGGATCTGACCGGTCGAGCAACGAAGCTCCCCCGCTTCGGCGTGCGACCACGCTCGACCCGCACGGGCAAGATCCGGGTTTCGTCCGGCGCTCGATTCGACGTGGCGGATGGATCCCAGATGGACGCCGGCGGTTGGCCTACGTGTGAACTCGCCGCACCCGGTGCTCCCCCCTGATGGCACCGGGCGGCTTGGCGGTCACACCCACCTCCGACCCTCCGCTGGCGTCCATCGCAGCCGACCCGAGCGGCGCGAAAGGCGAAAGGCGCACCGGCCCCCGGACGAACGCGGCCACGATCGCCCCGAACTCGTCGACCGATGGACTACCTGTCTCGTCTGGAGAGCCGGCCTCAGAGACTGCGGCCGTATCTGGACTCTGCGCGCGCGAACCGCGGCGCGCTCAGCCCTTCCGGGCGAGGACGTCGGCCTGCACGCTGGCGCGCACGACGTTCTCTTCGAGGCGCGCCCGAGCGTCGGCCTCGTGCTCCTGCTTCAGCAGCTCTTCGAGCGCCCGCTCGGCCTCTTCCTTCGTGCGGATCGCGTGCTCTTCGTCGATCTCGTGCGCCTTGTAGCACTCGTCGACGAGCACCACGACGTGACCACCCGACACCTCGGCGAACCCGCCCGACACGCCGGCCCACTCGACCTCGCCGCCGGCCAGCTTGATCTCGACCGGCCCCGGCTTGAGCGGAGCGAGGAAGCGCGCGTGCTCCTCCATGACGCCGAAGTCTCCCTCGGCACCCGGTAGCACGACGCCCTCGACCGGCTGCGAGAAGGCCTCGCCTTCGGGCGTCACGACGACCAGATTGATCGACATCGAATCACTCCTTGACCCGCGCATCCGCCGCGGGCGCCGGTCTTTGCGACCGCCGGATCACTAGGCGATCACCGGCTCGTCAGCCGATGGTCTTCGCCTTCTCGATCACGTCCTCGATGCCGCCGACCATGTAGAAGGCCTGCTCGGGCAGATCGTCGTGCTTGCCGTCGAGCACCTCCTTGAAGCCGCGGATCGTCTCGTCGAGCCGCACGTACACGCCCGGCGTGCCCGTGAACTGCTCGGCGACGTGGAACGGCTGCGAGAGGAAGCGCTGGATCTTGCGCGCGCGATCCACCGTCAGCTTGTCCTCTTCGCTGAGCTCGTCCATACCGAGGATCGCGATGATGTCCTGCAGATCCTTGTACGCCTGAAGCGTCGACTGCACGCCGCGCGCGACCTCGTAGTGCTCGTCGCCCACGACCTGCGGGTCGAGGATGCGCGACGTCGAGTCGAGCGGATCCACCGCGGGATAGATACCGATCTCGGTCAGCGCTCGGTTGAGCACCGTCGTCGCGTCGAGGTGGGTGAACGCCGTCGCGGGTGCGGGGTCGGTCAAGTCATCGGCGGGCACGTAGATCGCCTGCACCGACGTAATCGAACCCTTCTTCGTCGACGTGATGCGCTCCTGCAGCAGACCCATGTCGGTGGCCAGCGTCGGCTGGTAGCCCACCGCGGAGGGGATGCGGCCCAGCAGCGCCGACACCTCGGAGCCCGCCTGCGTAAAGCGGAAGATGTTGTCCACGAAGAGGAGCACGTCCTTGCCCTCTTCGTCGCGGAAGTACTCGGCCGCCGTCAGGCCCGTGAGGCCGACGCGCGCACGGGCACCCGGCGGCTCGTTCATCTGGCCGTACACGAGCGCGGCCTTGTCGAGCACCGTCGAGCCGTCGGAGAGCACCGAATCCTGCATCTCGTGCCAGAGGTCGTTGCCCTCGCGGGTGCGCTCGCCCACGCCGGCGAACACCGAGTAGCCCGAGTGCTCCTTCGCGATGTTGTTGATCAGCTCCATGATGACGACGGTCTTGCCGACGCCGGCGCCGCCGAAGAGGCCGATCTTGCCGCCCTTCGGGTAGGGCGCGATCAGGTCGACGACCTTGATGCCCGTCTCGAGCACCTCGACGCTCGTCGACTGGTCGACGAACTCCGGCGGCGGCCGATGGATCGGGTAGGTCATCTTGGTTTCGATCGGGCCGCGCTCGTCGACGGGCTCGCCGACGACGTTCATGATGCGGCCCAGGGTCTCGGGACCAACCGGGATCGAGATCGGCGCGCCCGTGTTCTTCACTTCCTGACCGCGACGCAGACCGTCGGTCGTATCCATCGCGATGCAGCGCACGGTGTTCTCACCGAGATGCAGGGCGACCTCGACGATGAGGTTGTCCTCGATGTCGTTGATCGCTGGGTTGCTGGCCTTGAGCGCGGTCATCGTGTCGGGGAGGTTGCCGGGCGGGAACTCCACGTCGACGACGGGGCCCATCACCTGAACGATCGTGCCGGATTCCATCTTGATCTCTCTCCAAAGCGCGGCGGCCACGGCCACCGCGTCGCTGACTAGTCCAGAGCCTGTGCGCCGGTCACGATCTCGACCAGCTCGCTGGTGATCGCGGCCTGGCGGGCTCGGTTGTACTCGAGGGTGAGCTTGTCGATCAGCTCCTCGGTGTTCTTGGTCGCGCTCTCCATGGCCGTCATGCGGGCAGCATGCTCGCCGGCCTGGTTCTCGAGCATGGCGCGGAAGACCTCGACCTCGACCGCGCGGGGCACGAGCGTCTTGAGCAGCGCCTCGGGCGACGGCTCGATCTCGTGCTCGACGGTCTCTTCTTCGTCCTCTTCTCCAGACGCCTCGACCTCGGCCGACACGAAGGGCAGCAGCTGCACTTCACGCGGCGTCTGGGTCATCGTCGAGACGAACTCGTTGTGGACGAAGAGCACCTCGTCGATCTCTTCGTTCTCGAAGCGCTCGATGATGCGCTGGGCCACCGACTGCGCCTCGAGATACGTGACGTTGCCGCCGAGCTCGTGGACGAAGTCGACCTGCTTCGCACGTCGGCGGTTGAAGAACTCACCCGCCTTCTTGCCGAGACACATGATCCGCACTTCGGCGTAATTGCTCGCGCGATCGGCGATCACCGCTTCGGCCACCTTGCAGATCTGGCTGTTGAACGCCCCGGCGAGGCCCCGATCGGAGGTCACGGGGATGACGAGCAGGACGCGGTTCGCCCCCTTCTCGTCGCGCGTGTCGAGCAGCACGTGCTCGGCTTCGGGCGATCCCGCAGCCACCTCTTCGAGGGTCTCCCGCATGCGCTGCGCGTAGGGCCGGGCGCTCTCGATCGCGTCCTGGGCCCGGCGCAGCTTCGCGGCGGCCACCATCTTCATGGCGCTCGTGATCTTCTGCGTCGACTGGACGCTGACGATCCGGCGCTTGATGTCTCGCAGATTCGGCAATTCAGGCCGCCTCTTCGTCCGATCCGCCCTGGGTCGACGGCTGGAACACGTTCGCGAACTCGTCGAGCGCCGCGATCAGCTTCTGCTCGGTGTCCTCTTCGAACTTGCCGCTCTCGCGAATCGCGTCGAGGACGCCGGCGTGCGAGCCGCGCATGTACTCGAGCATCTCGGTCTCGTAGCGCTGGATGTCCTCGAGCTCGTACTTGCGGATCCACGAGTCGCGATCGTCCTGGGGCGTCGACGCGTAGATCGACACCACCTGCTCCTCCATCGCGAGCGGCGAGTACTGCGGCTGCTTCAGGATCTCGGTCTGACGCTCACCGTTGGCCAGCTGCTCCTGGGTCGCCTTGTCGAGGTCGGAGCCGAACTGGGCGAACGCCGCCATCTCTCGATACTGCGCGAGATTCAGCTTCAACTGACCAGCGACCGATCGCGTGGCCTTCTCCTGTGCCGCGCCACCCACGCGCGACACCGAGAGGCCCACGTTGATCGCAGGGCGGATGCCCGAGTTGAACAGATCGGTCTCGAGGAAGATCTGCCCATCGGTGATCGAAATGACGTTGGTCGGAATGTACGCCGACACGTCACCGGCCTGGGTCTCGATGATCGGCAGCGCCGTGATCGAGCCACCGCCGCGCTCGTCGCTCAGCTTGCAGGCGCGCTCGAGCAGCCGGCTGTGGATGTAGAACACGTCGCCCGGGTACGCCTCGCGGCCCGGCGGTCGGCGGAGCAGCAGCGAGAGCTGGCGGTAGGCCACGGCCTGCTTCGAGAGATCATCGTAGACGATGAGCACGTGCTTGCCCTGAGCACAGAAGTGCTCGGCCATGGTCACGCCGGTGTAGGGCGAGATGTACTGCAGGGGCGCCGGATCCGAAGCCGTCGCCGCCACGATGATCGAGTACTCCATCGCGTCGAACTGGTTCAGCTTGTCGACCACCTGAGCGATGGTCGACTGCTTCTGACCGATGCCCACGTAGACGCAGATGACGTCCTTGCCCTTCTGGTTGATGATCGTGTCGAGGGCGATGGCCGTCTTGCCCGTCTGGCGATCGCCGATGATCAGCTCGCGCTGACCGCGGCCGATCGGCACCATCGCGTCGATCGCTTTGATGCCCGTGGCGAGCGACTCGTCGACGCTCTTTCGCTCGACGATGCCGGGCGCCTTGATCTCGACCTGGCGGCTGCCCTCGGCCGCGATCTCGCCCTTGCCGTCGATCGGAGAGCCGAGCGCGTCGACCACGCGGCCGAGGAGAGCGTCGCCGACCGGAACCTCGATGATGCGTCCGGTGCGGCGAACGAGATCGCCTTCCTTGATGTCGGTGGCGTTGCCCATCACCGCGATGCCGACGTTGTCCTCTTCGAGGTTGAGCACCATGCCGCGGATGCCGCCGGGAAACTCGACGAGCTCGCCGGCGAGCGCGTTCTCGAGGCCGTAGACGCGCGCGATCCCGTCACCGGCATTCAGCACGGTCCCCGTCTCGGCGACGTCGATCTCGCGGTCGTATTCCTTGATCTCGCGCTTGAGGATGTCGGTGATTTCACCGGGCTTGATGTCCATCTCTCACTCTTCCCTATTCCACGTTCGGTACCAGTGGATTCACTAGCCCTTCGTGAGGTTGGCCCGCAGCTGGCTCAGCTGCGTGCGGAGACTTCCGTCGAAGACGAGGTCGCCCACCTTGGCGACGGCTCCCCCGATGAGCTCGGGATCGACCGTGACCTCGAGCCGCACCTCGCGACCCGTGCGCTCGCTGAGCGCGCGGCGCAGTCGATCGCGGCGACGCTCGTCGAGTGGACTCGCCGCGACGATCTGGGCGGTGGTCAGGCCTGCGTCTTCGTCGGCCAGGCGATCGAACTCTTCGCGGACCGACTGAAAATCGACCAGACGGCGCTGGTCGATCAGGAAGCTGTAGAAGTTCACGAGCAGATCACTCTGCTGTGCGATCGGAGCCAGCGCCTTCACGACGGCCTTGCGCTCGTCGGCCGGGTGGAGCGGCTGCTGCAGCGCATCGCGCAGCTCGGCGTTGCCGTCGAGCAGCTGACCGAACCGGTCGAGCTCTTCGCGCACGTCGGCGAGTCGACGCTCGTCCTTCGCGAGACCGAAGAGCGCCTTGGCGTATCGAAGTGCGGCTGCCTGTGACTTCATCTCGGTGCGTCTTCTCGTCTTCGCGGCCCCGCCCGTCGGACGGGGCACGCGGGTACATGCGAACCGGCGAACCGGCCGGATCGGGTCAGCCGTTGTTGCCCGCGTTGTTGCCGGCGTTGTTGCCTGCGTTGTTGCCGGGCTCGACCCGTGTGATGAACTCGTCCAGCAAGCGATCGCGGTCGGTCTCGGCGATCTGCTCGCGCAGGATGTCGGCCGCGGCCGTCAATGCCAGGCTCGCCGCTTCGTCGCGCAGCTCTCTCTGGGCGCGACGCAGCTCCTGGTCGACGGCTGCGGTGGCGTCGGCGCGGATGCGCTCGGCGGCCTTACGCGCCTCGGCGAGGATGCGCTCGCTCTCTTCTTCGGCGCGAGCCCGGGTCGTCTCGCGAATCTCTTCGACCTCGCTTCCGAGGTCGACGATCCGACGCTGAAGCTCGCTGTTCCGGGTCTCGGCCTCGGAGAGCAGGCGCGCCGCCTCGTCGAGGTCCGTCTGGATCTGCGAGCGACGGTCTGTGAAGAAGGCCATCACCGGCCCGCGCGCGAAGTAGACGATGACGCCGACGAGCAGCACGAGGTTGAAGCCCTGCCACATCGCTTCGGTGGTCTTGTCCCCGCCGCCCGCAGCGAACGCCGGGGCCGCGACGCAGAGCGCCAGCGCGGTGGGGATCAGCCGTCGCACCCAGGTCGCAAAAGTCATGAGAGGCTCCGTCCGAGGATCTGCGCCGCGGCTTCGCGGGCGAGATCCTGCGCGTCGCCCCGCATGCGTTGCCGCGCGTCTTCGAGCTCGCCGGCGAGTGTCTCGCGGGCACGCTCGATCTCGCCCTCGGCTTCGCTGCGCGCGGCCGTCGTCATCGACGTCTGCTCACTGCGCGCCGCCGTGATCGCATCCTTGCGCGCGGCTTCGGCGTCGAGCCGCGCCTCGCGAATGCGGCCTTCGTAGTCGGCGAGCACGCCGTCGGCATCGGACTGAATCTGCGTCGCTCGCGAGCGGGCGCCTTGGATGCGCTCCTCACGCTCGTCGAGCGCGCGGAAGATCGGCTTGAAGATGAGCTGGTTCGCCGGGAACATCAGCAGCACGAACCCGGCGATGAGGATGCCCACGATCTTGAAGTCGGGTGAGAGCACGAGCTCTTCGGCGGCGAAGGCCGGGCTCGCCATGAGCCACGTCGCGGCGAGCGCCGTGCCGGCTCGCGCCACGACCGCCTTCGAAGAACCGAAAGAATCGAAAAGAGAGAAGGAAGAAGAAGGAGGCTGCGCTTCGGTCTGCGACGAAACGCGCACGGCCGCCTCGACCGTCCGGCGCGTCGATCGGCGCTCTTCCGTATTCGACTTCACGTTCGCTCCACGTCGTTCCACGTCGCTCGACGTGATCGACGAGTGGGGGTCTCGGCGTGCTTCGAGCAGGCCCATCGCCGTCTCGGCGGGCTGATCGTCTCGAAGTCATGCGTTGGATCTCGCGCCCTCAACGAGCTCGTCGGGCCGCCATTCGAGCCCGGGTCTCCGGCCGCTCGCACGATTCGCGCTCGAATCGGCGGGGCGGCAGCGGCCAGCGAGGGCCACTTCGAGGGGCGTAAACGGGGCCCGGAGGGGCTCCGGGCGGCAGCAGTTTGGCATAGCCGAGTACAGATTCAAGCGGCGCAACGGTCTGTTGCCGGTCAAGAATCGGCTTCGCGGGGCTCCGTCGCGATGTGGCAGGGGCCATCGAGGACCGCCCCTTCGTGCATCTGCAGAGCGGGGGTCCGGACGGCCCCGGTGATGCGCGCCCCGTCGAGCAGCTCGAGTCGGGTCCCGATCTCGAGGTCGCCCTCGATCGCGCCGGCGACGACGAGCTCGTCGGTCTTCACGTCGCCGGCGAGCCGGGCCCCGGGTCCGACCTCGAGCAGCCCTCGGCCCTCGACCCGGCCCGTGACCTCGCCATCAAGCCGCGCGGCGCCGTGAAAGGCGACGGTGCCCTCGAAACGAAAGCCGGCCGGGACGAGGCTCTCGCCCCCCACGTCGGCGGACCGCCGTGCGCCCTCGGCTTGAGGGGCCGACGAGCGCGGGGCCCGTCTCGGGTCGCCAGGCTGCTGGTTGGTGAGCACGATGGCGTCGGACATCCGCTCAGGCTCCCCTCGTTCGGACAGGCACGGCGAAGACTCAGGCCTCCCCGAGGAGCAACGAAGTGATGCGGTGGAGATCCTCCCGCCCACCGAACTCGATCTCGACCCGCCCCTTGCCGCCGTCCTCACGAATCATGACGCGCGCCTGATAGCGCTGCTCGAGCAGCTCGATGAGGCGCCGGGCATCGGGGTCGGTGGGCGCGTGGGCATCGGCCTTTGCTTTCGTCGGCGCCGCCTTGGTCTTGGCGGTCGGTCCGGCGGTTTCACGCGCGAGCTTCTCCGAGGCTCGCACCGACAGCCCGTCCGCCAGGATCCGGTCCCGCAGATGCAGCCGGCGCTCGGGGTGTGCCACCTGGAGCAGCGCCTTCGCGTGGCCCATCGAGAGCCGGCCTGCCTCGACGTCTTCCTGCAGATCGCGCGAGAGCTCGAGCAGGCGCAGGTGGTTGGCGATCGACGAGCGATCCATCGACACCTTCTGACCGATCTCTTCCTGCGTGTGTCCCTGGTCGGCGAGCGCCCGGTAGGCGATCGCCAGCTCCATCGGATTCAAGTCGTGACGCTGCACGTTCTCGACGATCGCGATCTCGAGCTGCTCGTCGGGGTCGACCTCGGCGACGACGGCGGGGATCTCTTCGAGTCCCGCGGCCCGACTCGCGCGCCAGCGCCGCTCGCCGACCACGAGCTGATACCGATCGGCGACGCGTCGAACGACGATCGGCTGCAGCACCCCATGCCGCAGGATCGACTGCGCGAGCTTCTGCAGCTCGGCCGGGTCGAAACGACGACGCGGCTGATCCGGGTTGGCGTCGATCTGCGCCACAGGCAGACGCTGTGGGCCCGGCGGCGCCGCAGCTGCAGCATCGGCGGCAGCGGGCGATCCCGATGCATCGATTTTCGTAGCGTCCTGCGTGGCGACAGGTGTGGGCGCCGCAGCCCCCTGACTCGGAATCAACGCGTTCAGACCGCGTCCCAGCGCACTTCGCTTGGCGCTCATTCGGCCGCTCCTCGTTCGTCTTCGTCGATGTCGGTCGGCTCGACGTCGAACGCGTCCAGCACCGACGTCGCTGCGAGGGCCGTAGCGCCCGGCGGCACTGCTTCACCGGCCGGTGTCTCTGTGCTCGGTAGCGCTGCGTTGATCGAAGCAGCAAACGGAGCCTTCTGGAGGATCTCTTCGGCGAGCTTCAGGTACGCCACTGCACCCTTCGAATGGATGTCATAGAGGATGATCGGCTTGCCATGACTCGGCGCCTCGCTGAGCCGCACGTTCCGCGGGATGCGCGTGCGATAGACCTTGTCACCGAAGTGCCGCCGCACCTCGGCTTCGACCTGGCGCGCGAGGTTGTTGCGCATGTCGACCATCGTCAGGACGATGCCGAGCAGTTGCAGAGAAGGATTCAAGTTCTCGCGCACGAGCTCGGTCGTCTCGGTGAGACGCGCGAGACCCTCGAGCGCGTAATACTCACATTGCAACGGAATCAGTAGCGATTTTGCAGCGGTGAGCGCGTTCAGGGTCAGCAGGCCGAGCGAGGGCGGGCAGTCGATCACGACGAGCTCGTACCGGTCGTGTGCTCGGGCAATGGCCTGGGCGAGCTTCTGCTCGCGGGCCACGGCCGAGACGAGCTCGATCTCTGCGCCGACGAGATCGGGGCCCGCCGGCAGCACGTCGAGGTACTCGATGGCCGAACGAATCGCGACGTCCTCGATCGACGCCTCGCCGATCAGCACGTGATAGACATGATGTGGTGAATTCACAATGCCAAAGGCACTGCTCGCGTTCCCCTGGGGGTCCAGATCGATCAAGAGGGTTCGCCGCTCGGTCGCGGCGAAACAGGCGGCCAGATTGACGGCCGAGGTGGTCTTCCCGACGCCGCCCTTCTGATTGACGACCGCAATGACGTGGCTGGCCTTCGACATGCACCCCCCAGGCCTGGCGAGAGGTACCACAGGCGGGCTCCCGCGCCCAGCTTGGCGAGTGGGCTGCCGAGCAGCTGGTCGGCGAGGCGACGCTCAGGCTTGTTTCAGGCAGAGCCGAGGTGGCCGAGCCAGAGTCGACGGGGCTGGTTCAGCAGCGGCGAGCGATACTCGATGATCCGCGGCCGGAGATCTTCAGCTGAGGCCGGATTTTCGAGATCATCGCCACCCGGCACGGCGGCGGTACCGCCCGGCGCCAGATAGGGCCGCATCCAGTCGATGACCTGCTCGATGGGCCCGACGGCCTGACCCATGACGACCTGTGCGGGCGCGGTCGCAACGTCTTCGATCCGGCCCCGCACGGCTTCGACGCGGGAGAGCCCGAGCTCTCGAATCGCGGCGCGCTGAAAGAGATGCCGCTTCTCTCTCGCCTCGACGAGGCTGAAGTGGGCCTCGGGTCGCAGGATCGCGATCGGCATTCCGGGGAAGCCCGCGCCGGAGCCCAGATCGACCACGTGCCCGGTCAATCGGCTTCCCAGGGCCTGCTCGAGCTGAGCGAGCAATCCGATCGAGTCCGCGATCAGCGCCTCGGCGATCGACCGAGCTGATCGATGGCCACTCAGGTTCATCCGCGCGCCCCACTGCTCGACCAACCCGGCAAATGCGCAGAGCTGGGCCACGGCGACCGGCGTAGTCCCAACGCTGGCCTGCTCGAGCGCGCCGTTCAGGAGCGCTTCGATTTCCGGATCGGCGGTCAATATCGACTCCCTGGGCCGATGGAGAGGCCAGGTCGGGCGGACCATGCCCCGAGTGAGCGGGAGCCGCCAGGCCCATGCTGGACGCGTTCCACGTGGAACGGAGCATGGCAGCCAGAGCGACGCGTTCCACGTGGAACGGACGACGGCCGCCCGCGTCGCACCGGCGGCCCCCTCGGCCGACGTGCGAAGCCCCAAAGACAAGGGGCGGAGCGCTCGCGCGCCCCGCCCCTTCGAATCCCGTCGTCTGGGTCGCGCGTCAGCCCGCGCCACCCTCCCCGGACTCGAGCGCCTCTTCGTACTCGCGCGCGCCTTCGGGAACCACGAGCACCTGGCGGAAGCGGCCACTGCCGATCGACATCGTGGCCACGCCTTCCTCATCGCGCACAGCGAGATGAATGACGCGGCGGTCGCGCGGGCTCATCGGATCGAGCGCGATGCTGCGCTCCGTCGAACGAGCTCGCTTCAATGCACGCGCGGCGAGCTCCTTCAGCGAGTCCTCGCGGTCATCCGACTCCCCTTCGATCTCGATGACCACGCGCGGAGCGTCGTCGTCGGCCTGCTTGGCGGCCTGTGCGGCCAGAAGCTGCAGTGCGTCCGTCGCGCGGGCATCGTTGGAGTGTAGGTTTTTCACCGCATCCCCACCGATCTGGATGACGAGCATGTCGCCCTCCCGCGTCTCCGACACGTCGAGGTCGCCAATGCGCAGCCGCTCCATCACCCCGGCCACGAACTCACCGACGACGCCGACCTCGCCCGATCGCGTCGCCTTGCCTAAAGGACCGGCTTCGGGCGCCGGGGCCTCCGAGCGGCTCTCGCGCCGCTCGCCCCGGTCACCGCGATCGCCCCGGTCGCGTCGACCCCGGCCACCGCGGTCGCCTCGCCCGCCCCGCTCGCGTCGCTCGCCGCGGTCGCGGCCTCGGCCACCCCCATCGCCACCGTCACGCGACGGTGTCGGCGGCTTTGCATTCTTCGGGATCGCCACGATCGCGGCGCGTCCACCCAGCCCGTAGATCTCACCGGCCGGGGCTTCGGCGATGCGAAGCTCTTCCTGATCCATGTCGTAGAAGCGCGCCGCATCGGCCTTGGCCTCTTCAACGGTGTCCGCCACGAACTCGTTCGCTTCGTTCTTTCTGTCGTACATCACTCACTCCGTGTTGTCGGCGCGCACGAATCGT
The DNA here is from genome assembly GCA_965250285.1 of Myxococcota bacterium. Classification (GTDB taxonomy): domain Bacteria; phylum Myxococcota_A; class UBA9160; order UBA9160; family UBA4427; genus CAYYSY01. The sequence continues at coordinate 4,908,081 of OZ252299.1, read as the reverse complement.
GTGGGCGCCGCGCCAGGCGTCCTCAGGCCGTCGCTTCCTTCTTCTGCATGTTCCGACGCACCCAGAGCTGGTGGCCGATGCCGAGCAGATTGCTGACGGTCCAGTAGAGGACGAGCCCGGAAGGAAAGGTGTATGAGATGAAGAGCATCATGCCGGGCATCATGATGAGCATCATCTGTTGCTGAGCCGGATCCATGCCCGTCTGCGGCGTCATCTTCTGTTGGGCGAACATGCTCGCGCCCATCAGGATCGGCAGCAGTCGAACGGGGAAGTCGAGCCCCGGCAGGTAGAACAGGGTCGCCGGCTGCGACAGATCATTGATCCACAGCATGAACGGCGCGTGCCGCAGATCGATCGAGCTCTGCAGCGCATAGAAGAGGCCGATGAAGACCGGCATCTGGAGCAGCAAGGGGAAGCAGCCCGCGAGCGGGTTCACGCCCTCTTCGCGGTAGAGCTTGAACGTCTCTTCGCTCTGCTTCTGACGATCGTCCTTGTACTTCTCCTGAATCTCCTTCAGCCGCGGCATCACCTCGCGCATCTTCTCGGCGCTCTTCATCTGCCGCGACATGATCGGCCAGGTGGCGAGTCGCACGAGGACCGTCAGCAGGATGATCACGACCCCGTAGTTCGGGATGAAGCGATACAGGAAGTGCAGCGCCCGCTCGAAGAACGCGGCGAGCGGCGAGACCCACGACCAACCGCGATCGATCGACTCGGTCAGCTGATACCCGAGCGCCTCGAGCAGCGGCGGCTCCTTCGGGCCGAGAAACACGAAGAACGATCGCGTCGCCGAGAGGCCCGGATCGATCACCGACGGCTCGAGGTGCATGCGCATCTCGCCGACCTTGCCGGGATCGATCGTCTCGAACACGACCTCCGAGCCGACGCCCTTCGGCGGCACCACGAGACCGGCGAAGTACTTGAGGTCGGTCCCGGCCCAGCGCACGCCTTCGAAGCGCGGCGGCCCCTCGTCGTCGCCCCCGCCGAACAAGCCACCGAGGAAACCGCTGCCGCCGAGCCCCGAGACCAGCTCGCGGGTGACGTCGTCATTGTCGAGCACGATCAGAGAGAGCTGCGCCGACTCGTCCGATTCACCGAGCACCGCCGGCCAGACCAGGCCGAACTCGGGCGTAATGACGCGCCCGGTCTGGTTCTCGACGCGGATGTCGAGGTGGAACCCGTAGTCGTTGGCCGCCCGGCGGAAGGTCTTGAAGAGGCGAACACCGCCGCGCTCGAGCGCGAACGTCACGGCATCGGGGGCGTCTGAGACGACCTCCCAGCGCTCGGCGCTCAGGTCGCCGAAGCCGAGCTCTTCGAACGGCGTCGCGAGCACGATGTCGTAGGGCGCGCCCTGCTCGATCAGCTCGATGGGTCGTTCGACGCTGGCGCTCGCGGTGTAGTCCTTGAGTTCCCAGCGATCGAAGGTCGCGCCCCGGTTGTTCAGACGGGCGTGCACGAGCGGGCTGTCGAGATCCCGGGTCCATGGTGCAACATCTCGTGTTTCAATGACTTTTCGATCTGCGAACGTGTTCGCCGAGTCGCTCGGGGCCGGCGAATCGGCCGCTTCGGCGGCCGCGCTCGCGGTCGGCGGCTCAACCGCATCACCGGGCTCGGCAGCCTCATCGCGATCGGCGACGGCGCCCTCTTCGACGCTCGTCTCCTCGACCACCGTCTCGTCGGGCGGCGGCGCGAACGAGGCCTGGAGCGCCGTCCAGCTGATGAGCACCAGCATCGACAGGGCGACGGCGAGGATCAGGTTTCGGTCCAAGGGTCTTTGATCCTCAGGGAACGGGGTCGAAGCCGCCGTCGTGGAAGGGGTGACAACGACCAATGCGGCGCGCGCCGAGCCAGGCGCCGCGCACCAGGCCATAGCGACCCATCGCGTCATGGGTGTACTGCGAGCAGCTCGGGTGGAAGCGGCAGCGCGAACCCAACGCCCGCGACAGCGTCGCCTGATAGAGACGAATCAAACCCATCGCGAGTCGCGCCGGCCACTGGAAGACCGAGCGCAGGCGACGACGCCATTCGGTCTCGCCGGGCCGCGGCGAACGAGCCTCGAGCGTCATGGCGTCAGGCATGGCGACCTCGCCCCCGACTGCGTCGGGGCTTCGACGCGAGCGCCTTGCGAAGCGATGCGCGCACCCCATCGCTGTCGAGCTCGGCGGCGCCGGGCTTCGCGATCACGACCACGTCGACGTTCTCGGGGAGCGCTTCGCGCTCGGCCCGAAACCACTCGCGCACTCGTCGCTTCACATGATTTCTCGCCACGGCATTCCCGACCTTGCGGCTGACCGTGAGCCCGAGACGTCGCGAAGGCTGTGCGGGATCGGTTTCGCAGTCGGGGCCCAGAGGAGCCACCAGAACGACGAACTCACGAGATCCGTGACGAGCAGCCGTGCGCGAGATGCGGCGGTAGTCGATCCCCTGCCGCACCCGGTCCGACCGTCGAAACCGGCCGGTCCGCGTCGTCATGACTACTTGGAGGGAACCGTCGCTGCGAGCCGCTTGCGACCCTTCGCGCGCCGTCGCTTCAAGATCGCGCGACCGGCCTTCGTCTTCATTCGACTGCGAAAGCCGTGCTTGCGGAGGCGCTTGATGCGGCTCGGCTGATAGGTCCTCTTCATCTTTCCCTCTCCCCTCCGTCCGTGTCGCGTGCCGTGCCGAGCAGCGGCGAATTCGGGCCCGCGTCACAGCGCGGGCGCCGGCTCGCTCGGCCGATGGGACCGCCGAAGCGGCTCCCCACCGCGCATCGCGGCATCGGATGGGGTGCGGCGGTGGCGCCGGGGCCCGAAGTGGGGGCCGAACGGTCGCGAAACCGCGTTACGAGATCATGGCCCGGGATGACGGCCTGGTTTGGAAAGGCGGTCGGGCTCGATCTGATGATGTGAATGTGGCGCAGCTGAGAACGCCGAAGGACAGGACCCCCCGCGTTCACGAGGCGGCGCAGAGTAGCGACCAGGGGTGGCCCCTGCCATCCCCGCCGGCGTGACGGCGGCGCGAAAAGCCTCTGCGTTTCGGGCGTTTCCCGCCCTGCCGAGGCCCGAAGGCGCACCCCGCATGGTAAGATCGCGACAAATCGACGCGCCCCTGTCCTGCGACTCGGGGCGCGATGTCGTCCGAAGGCGGTGGGGGACGGAGCCCGGACACTTCCCGACGCACGCGAAAGTGCTGGAATTCCGGTGAGTTGACTGGGATTTGTCGGGCTTCGTAAACGCTACTGCTACTAAAACTAAAAATCCATTCAATATGGGAAGAGCTTCGGGATGAAACTCACGATCGCCAAAGCCGAGCTGCAACGAGGTCTTGCGCGCATCCAGTCGATCGTCGAGAAGCGAAACTCGATGCCGATCCTCGCGAACGCACTGCTCGAGGCCAACGACGGGAAGCTCGAGATCGCAGCGACCGACCTCGAGGTCGGCATTCGGGGGGCCCACGAAGCCGAGATCAGTCAGGCCGGCGGTCTCACCGTCTCGGCCAAGAAATTCTTCGAGATCGTGCGCGAGCTGCCCGACGACGCGGTCACCCTCGAAGCAACCGCCAACTCGTACCTCGAGATCCAGTGCGCCCGGGCCCGATTCACCCTCGCCGGCACCTCCGCCGAGGAGTACCCGACGCTGCCGGTCTTCGCGCCCGAGAAGACGGTGCCGGTTCAATCGGCCGTCCTGGGCTCGATGATCGAGCGCACGATGTACGCCGCCTCTGCAGACGAGACCCGGTACAACCTCAACGGCGTCTACCTCGAGGTGCTCGAGGATTCGGGCAAGATCCGCATGGCGGCGACCGACGGCCATCGCCTTGCGCTCGTCGACCGCAACCTCACGAGTGAGGTCGAGGGCCTTTCGAGTGGGGTGATCATCCCCCGCAAGGGTCTGGCTGAGCTCAAGCGCCTCGTCGACGAGGACGACGCCGACGAGATCGAGCTTGCGTTCGAGGGCAACAACGGACTCGCCCGCAAGGGGGACGTGACCCTCGTGATGCGGCTGATCGAGGGCGAGTTTCCGAACTATCGCCAGGTCATTCCGGCCGACCAGAAGACCTCGCTCACGCTGCCGGTCGAGGAGCTGGCCCGATCTGTGCGTCGCGTCGCCCTGCTCTCGAGCGAGCGCAGCCGCGCCGTGAAGCTCGAACTCGGTGACTCGCAGCTCGTGATCTCGTCGAACAATCCCGATCTCGGCGATGCCCGCGAAGAGCTCGACGTCGAGTACGGCGGCGAGGCGCTCTCGATCGGGTTCAATGCGAAGTACCTCCAGGACGCGCTCACGGCGACCCATGGCAAGGAGGTCACCTTGTCGTTCCAGGACGATCTGAGCCCCGCCCGAGTGACGCCGACCGACGACCCCGACACCCTCGCCGTGGTCATGCCGATGCGGATCTGAGCGGGCCGGGCGGAAAACGGGGTCCGACTCCCTGAAAATCCGCCCCTCAGAGCCACGAGGACGCGCTCCGAACCGGCGATCTGATTGCGCCCGGGGCCTTTCCGGCCCCCGCCGCTTCAGGTACTCTCCTGACGCGTTTCAGAGCCTCCCAGGGAATAGGGGAATTCCCGGTCCGAGGCCCTTCCGGCGACGTGCCGGATTCCGCGCGGGAAGTCGTTTCATTGAGCTATGACGCCAGTTCGATCGAGGTCCTCGAGGGCCTCGAGCCGGTGCGAAAGCGCCCGGCGATGTACATCGGGACCACGGGTCCCGACGGTCTGCACCACCTCGTCTACGAGATCGTCGACAACTCGATCGACGAAGCGCTCGCTGGTTTCTGCGACGAGATTCGGGTCACGATCCACGGCGACAACAGCATCACCGTCGTCGACAACGGTCGCGGCATCCCGACCGACATGCACCCCGTCGAGAACCGGCCCGCGTGCGAGGTCGTGATGACCACGCTGCACGCCGGCGGGAAGTTCGACGAGAACAGCTACAAGGTCTCGGGCGGCCTGCACGGTGTCGGTGTGTCGGTCGTGAACGCCCTCTCGAGCAAGCTCGAGGTCACGATCAAACGCGCCGGCAAGCTCTGGCACCAGACCTACCAGCGCGGTGTGCCCGACGGCTCGGTCGAGGTGATCGGCGAGTCGGACGAGACCGGCACGACCGTCACGTTCCATCCCGATGGCGAGATCTTCCCTCAGCTCGAGTACTCGTTCGACGTGCTGTCGAAGCGTCTGCGCGAGCTGTCGTTCTTGAATGCCGGCGTGCGCATCATCGTCCACGACGAGCGCAACGACAAAGAGCACGACTTCAAGTACGAAGGCGGCATCGTTTCGTTCGTCGAGCACCTGAATGGCTCGCGTTCGCCCTTGCACGAGGAGCCCATCTTCGTGACGGGCGAGCGCAACCTCGACAGTGACGGGCGCGCGGTCACCGTCGAGATCGCGCTGCAGTACAACGACTCGTACAACGAGAGCGTCTACTCGTTCGCGAACAACATCAACACCGTCGAGGGCGGCACGCACCTCGTCGGCTTCCGCACGGCGCTCACGCGATCGATCAACCGTTATCTCTCGAACCACAACAAGAACAGCAAGGGCGAGGCGCCGAGCGTGACCGGCGACGATCTGCGTGAAGGCCTGACCGCGGTCATCTCGGTCAAGCTCCCGCAGCCCGAGTTCGAAGGGCAGACCAAGACGAAGCTCGGCACGAGTGAGGTGCGTGGCATCGTCGAGGGCATCTTCTACGAGCAGCTCACGACGTTCCTCGAAGAGAACCCTCAGGTGGCGAAGCCCATCGTGGCGAAGGTCGTCGAGGCGGCGAAGGCCCGCGAAGCGGCGCGCAAGGCGAGAGAGCTGGCCCGACGAAAGGGCGCGCTCAGCGACTTCAGCCTGCCCGGCAAGCTCGCCGACTGTCAGGAGCGAGACCCCTCGCTCTGCGAGCTCTTCATCGTCGAGGGCGACTCGGCCGGCGGCACCGCGAAGCAGGGCCGCAGCCGCGAGACCCAGGCGATCCTGCCCATCCGCGGCAAGATCCTGAACGTCGAGCGCGCACGTCTCGATCGAATGCTCGCCAGCCAGGAGATCCAGGCGATCATCGCTGCGCTCGGCTGTGGAATCGGTGATGACTTCGACGCCGACAAGGTGCGGTACCACAAGGTCGTCATCATGACGGACGCGGACGTCGATGGATCGCATATCCGCACCCTGCTGCTGACCTTCTTCTATCGCCAGATGCGAGAGCTGATCGAGCGCGGATACCTCTACGTGGCGCAGCCGCCGCTGTTCAAGGCGAAGCGCGGCAAGAAGAGCCGCTACTTGAAGGATGAGCCCGCGCTCGAGACGTACCTGGTCGACCTGGGTCTGAACGACGCGACGGTGCGCGACCAGAACGGCGCCCTCGACGCGGCCACGATCTCGGCTCTGCTCGAGAACGCGAGTGAGCGTCAGAAGATGCTCGACCGCTTCGAGATTCGGCTCTATGACGAGCGCATCGTCGATGCCGCGGCCCGCATCGGTCGACCGACCCGAGACGACCTCGAGAACGAAGAGGCGCTGCTCGGTGAGGTGGCGCCGGCCATCGAGGCCGAGTTCCGCCGCGCGCACCCCGACGAAGAGAGCCCCATCGACTGGTCGGTCGAGCGCGATCGCGGTCAGATCGCGCTCGTCGCGAAGATCCGCCGCGGAGGACAGGCGCTGCGGTCGGCGCTCGACGCGGCATGTATCGACGGGGCCGACTTCCAGCGCATGCTGCGGCTCTCCGAGCGCGAGCCCGAGCTCGGCGTCGCGCCGTTTTCGTACGTGCATGGCGACAATGAGCCGGACGAGCTGCAGACGAACACCGATCTCCTGCGCCGCGTCCTCGAGGCGGGCGGCAAGGGCCTCTCGATCCAGCGCTACAAGGGCCTCGGCGAGATGAACCCCGACCAGCTGGCCGAGACGACGATGGACGCGGGCAACCGTGTGCTGCTGCAGATCTGCATCGAAGACGCAGTCGAAGCCGACGAGGTGTTCTCGACCCTGATGGGCGATGTCGTCGAGCCGCGTCGGCAGTTCATCGAGAGCAACGCTCTGAACGTCGAGCACCTCGACGTGTGATCCAACGGCGCGCGGCGTAAGCCGTCGCCGTCGACCGGTGCGCGCGCGATCCCGCGGCCCGCCGAAGAACCAGGAAGGAGGACCCGTGGCGGAAGATCCCCGCGGTCCCAGCGATCCCGAAGGCCCGGGCGGCGAAGACGAAGCCGCTGCCGGCGGTGGTGGCGGCCCCGAGATCAGCGCCATCAATATCGAGGACGAGGTTCGCAGCTCGTTCCTCGCCTACTCGATGTCGGTCATCATCAGCCGCGCACTGCCGAGCGTGCGCGACGGTCTGAAGCCCGTCCATCGCCGCATCCTCTACGCGATGAACCAGGAAGGGCTCACGAGCAACCGCGCCTACTCGAAGTCGGCCGGTGTCGTCGGCGAGGTGCTCAAGCACTATCACCCGCACGGCGATAGCGCGGTCTACGACTCGATGGTCCGCATGGCGCAGGATTTCTCGCTCCGGTACCCGCTGGTCGACGGCCAGGGCAACTTCGGCTCGATCGACGGCGACAGCGCGGCGGCCTACCGATACACCGAGGCGCGGCTCGCGCAGCTGGCCGAAGAGATGCTGCGGGACATCGACCGCGAGACGGTCGACTTCCAGCCGAACTTCGACGGCCAGATGGAAGAGCCGACCGTGCTGCCGGCACGGTTCCCGAACCTGCTCGCGAATGGCAGCGCCGGCATCGCGGTGGGCATGGCGACGAACATCCCGCCGCACAATCTCAACGAGCTGACCGAAGCGCTCGTGCTCGAGGCCCAGAACCCCGACTGCACCGTCGAGGATCTGATGGAGAAGATGCCCGGGCCCGACTTTCCGACCGGTGCCCAGCTCTGCGGCACCGACGGCATCCGCAGCTACTACACCCACGGCCGCGGTCACCTGACGCTGCGCGCCACCGCCGACTTCGAAGAGACGAAGCGCGGGACACGGATCGTCGTCACGGAGATCCCGTATCAGGTCAACAAGGCGGTGCTGATGGAGCGCATCGCCGACCTGGTCCGCGAGGGTCGTGTCGAGGGCATCACCGATCTGCGCGACGAGTCGAGCCGCGAGGGCATGCGCATCGTCGTCGAGCTGCGCCGTGACGCCGCCGAAGACGTCGTGCTCAACCAGCTCTACAAGCTGACGCCCCTGCAGACCACGTTCGCAGTGAACCTGCTCGCACTCGTGAACGGGCGCCCCGAGACCCTGTCGCTCAAGCGCGCGCTGCGCGAGTTCATCGAGTTCCGCAAAGAGGTCGTGATTCGCCGCGCGATCTACGACCTGGCTCAGGCCGAGGCGCGCGCACACATCCTCGAAGGCTTCATGGTCGTGCTCGACCAACTCGACGAGGTGATCGCGCTGATCCGCGCCAGCGAAGACGCCGCCAGCGCGCGCGCGCAGCTGATGGAGCGCTTCGATCTGAGCGAGCGTCAGGCTCAGGCGATCCTCGAGATGCGACTGCGCTCGCTCACGGCGATGGAGCGCCAGAAGATCATCGACGAGCTCGAAGAGCTGCGCGCGAAGATCGCCGATCTCAAAGATCTGCTGGCCAGCGACGAGCGCATCATCGGGGTCGTCGTCGACGAGGTGCGCGAGGTCGCCGAGAAGTTCGGCGACGAGCGGCGCACGCAGCTGACCGAAGCGGTCGGCGGCATCACGAACGAAGACCTGATCGTCGAAGAAGACATGGTCGTGACGCTGTCGCACCTCGGCTACATCAAGCGCAACCCGGTCACGCTCTACCGCGCTCAGCGACGTGGCGGCAAGGGCGCGAAGGGCATGGAGACCCGCGACGAAGACTTCGTGCGGCATCTCGCGGTCGCGAGTACGCACGCCTATCTGCTCTTCTTCACCAATCGGGGTCGCGTGCATTGGCTCAAGGTGCACGGCCTGCCCCAGCTGGGGCGTGCGGCGAAGGGCAAGGCCATCGTCAACGTCCTCGACCTGGGTCCCGAAGAGCGCGTGCAGACGATGCTGCCGGTGCGCAGCTTCAGCGATGCGGCCGAAGGCGAGTGCATCCTGCTCTGCACGAAGAAGGGCATCATCAAGAAGACGTCGATCGAGGCCTACGCGAACCCCCGACGAGCCGGCATCATCGCGATCAACCTGACCGAGGACGACGAGCTGATCTCGGCCCGCCGCAGTCAGCCGGGCGATCAGGTGCTCGTCGCGGCCCAGGGCGGCAAGGCCATCCTCTTCGACGAAGGCGATGCGCGAGCGATGGGTCGCACCGCGACGGGTGTGAAGGCCATCGCACTGACTGGGGACGACGAGGTCGTCGGGATGGAGGTGATCCATCCCGAGACGCAGATCCTCTCGCTCACCGAGAACGGCTACGGCAAGCGTACGCCGGTGAGCGAGTACCGCGTTCAGAAGCGGGGGGGTCAGGGCATCATCAACATCAAGACGACGGCGCGAAACGGCGGCGTGGTCGGCATTCAGCAGGTCGGCGACAACGACGACCTGATGCTGATCACCGATCGCGGCAAAGTGCTGCGTTGTCCGGTCGAGGGCATCTCGAGCATGGGGCGGGCAACCCAGGGTGTTCGCGTCATGAACCTGTCGGACGACGAGAAACTCGTCGCCGTCGCGCGGCTCGCCGAGGACGACAGCGAATCCGAAGACGGCGCGTAGGCATCGGTCCGAGAAGGCCGAAGCCCACCCCCGACCCGAACCGGCTGCCACCGCAGGTTGCCTCGAGACCCCCCGCGATGAATCAGAGACGATCGAAGCAGCTCTTCAACCGCGCGAAGAAGCTGATCCCCGGCGGCGTCAACAGCCCTGTCCGGGCGTACGGCTCGGTGGGCGGCACGCCCCCCTTCATCGAGAGGGCCAAGGGCAGCAAGATCACCGATGCCGACGGGCACACGTATGTCGACTACGTCGGCAGCTGGGGGCCGATGATCCTCGGCCATGCCGACTCGGGCGTGCTGCGCGCGATTCGCGACGTCATGAAGAACGGCACCAGCTTCGGCGCCCCGACCGAGATCGAGACGCGACTGGCCGCGGCCGTGACGAAGGCGCTCCCCAGCGTCGAGAAGGTCCGGTTCGTTTCATCGGGCACCGAGGCGACGATGTCAGCGATTCGCCTCGCCCGCGGCGTGACGGGTCGCGACCGCGTGCTCAAATTCGACGGTTGCTATCACGGCCATAGCGACGGGCTGCTCGTCGGCGCCGGCAGCGGTGTGGCCACGCTCGGCATCCCCGGCTCGCCCGGTGTGCCCAAGGCGATGACAGAGCTGACGGTGCAGGCGCCGTTCAACGATCTCGAGGCCGTTGCGAACGCGTTCGCCAAATGGCCCGGCGAGATCGCCTGCGTGATCGTCGAGCCCATTGCGGGCAACATGGGGTGCATTCCGCCCGTCGAGGGCTTCCTCGAAGGTCTGCGCGCGCTCTGCGACGAACAGGGCGCGTTGCTGATCCTCGACGAGGTGATGACGGGGTTTCGGGTCGCCCGAGGGGGCGCGCAGCGCCTCTTCAAGATCACGCCCGACCTCACGTGCCTCGGCAAGGTCGTCGGTGGCGGTTTGCCGGCCGCCGCCTACGGCGGTCGCTCCGATCTGATGGAGCGAATCGCGCCGGAAGGCGACGTCTATCAGGCCGGCACGCTCTCGGGCAATCCGCTCGCGATGGCCGCAGGGCTCGAGACGCTCACGCGGCTGGCTGAGCCGGGCGTCTACCCCCGGTTGCAGAAGCTGACCCGTACGCTCGCGGACGGTTTCGTCGACGCTGCGGCCGAGGCCGAGATCGCCCTCAGCGCCCGCGCGATCGGCGGCATGTGGGGCTTCTTCTTTCATCCCGGTCCCGTCGAAGACTTCGACGACGCCCAGGCCGCCGACATCGACCGGTTCAAGACGTTCTTTGCGGCGATGCTCGATCGCGGCGTGTATCTCGCGCCGTCGGCTTTCGAGGCGGGGTTCGTCTCGCTTTCGCACACCGATCGCGACATCGCCCGTACGCTCGCCGCGGCGCGCGAGAGCTTCGCGCTGGCGGCGCGCTCGAGCTGAGCGCCGCGGGCGCGCCTTCACCGACAGACCGCGTCGGCCGAACGGCAGCGCGCGCGTTGAGGCAGCGCTGGCCGTCGGCTATGCTGCGCCGGCCTCTGGCAGCCTCATCTACGCGGGATCGTTGAGGAAATCAGCTGGCCGGTCGCCGCCGGGCGAGGCCTCGACCTCGCAGCCGCCGGTACCGGCTCGGGGAGCCCGCCACGGTCGATCGACAACCGGACAGACCGCGATCGCGCGGACCGCGCCTGGTGCCCGAGCGCATGTCGCGCGCAGCGACCTCGAAGGCGAGCGCCGCCTATCAGGGCGCGATGGAGGCGATCCTCGCGATTCCGATCGCGATCGGCATCGGCTACATGGCCGACCGCGTGCTCGAGACCGAGCCGGTCGGGCTGATCATCGGCGCCGTCGTCGGTTTCGCGGCGTTCGTGCTGCGCCTGTGGCGCATGCGTGAGCTCGTCGACGAGGCGGCCGACGAGGCACAAACCGAGCCGCAACGGTCGGTTGCGGAGCGGTCGGAAGACAGGGAAACGATACTCGGCGGCACCGATCGACGTGCTTCCGACGACGATGATCGGCCCACCGAGACCGCGGACGACGACCCGACGGATCGCTGATTCGAGGGTGATCCGCGGCGGCAGGGCGGGCCGGCGATGGCGAAGATGGCCATGAAGTTGGAACGCGTCGAAAGACTGAATCTGACGTTGAGCGCAGGCGCGATTGCTGCGACCTTCGCGCTCGCCTCGCCCCATGTGGCCTCGAGCTTCGCCGTCGGCGCAGCCCTCGAGGCCATGAACTTCGGCGCGCTGATCCGCGGCGCGCGGGTGTATCTCGGGGGAGGTGGGCAGGGGTCTGGCCCGTGGCTGGCCCTGTTCAGCGTGCGATTCGTTCTGCTCGGTGTGGGCATCGTGTTGGCGATGCAGGCGGGCGCCCATCCAGTGGCGCTCCTCTGCGGGCTCTCCATCGCGATCCCGGCCGTGTTGATCGACGGTTGGTTGAACCGACCGCAGTTCGACGCGTTGGCCGCCCGCCACGCAGAAGAGTGGCAGGTACCACCGCCCGACGACGAGAGCTGGGATCGCTACAGCATCTGGCGACCGACGGCCCTCGATGAAGAAGCCGACCTGGCCGCCGAGCTGCGCGACGCGCAGAGCGACGACGACGGCGAAGAAGAAGACGAGAGCGACAACGAAGACGGCGGCGCCGAAGGCGCCGAGAGGCAGATCGAGCGATGAACGTCTTTTTGAATCTCGAACACATCCTGCACGTGCCGTGGGTCCTGATTTCGGCGCTGTTCGCGGCGGTGCTCGTTCTGCTGACCGGCATGCGTGTGAAGGCCGGCATGGGCACCGATGGCGGCGTGCTCCCCGAAGAGGGGTTCACGATTCGCAACGCGATGGAGGTGATCGTCGAGCAGCTCTCCGACCTCGGCGAGATGACGATCGGCGAGCACTACCGCCGCTACTTCCCCGTCGTGGGCACCATCTTCCTCTTCGTGCTCATCTCGAACGTGATGAGCCTGATCCCGGGCATGCTCGGCAGCACGAGCGACTTCAACACGACGCTGGCCTGGGCCATCATTTCGTTCGTCGTCTACAACTTCGTCGGCATCAAGGCGCATGGCTGGAAGTACATCTACCACCTGATGGGTCCGTCGCTCTGGGCGCCGACGATCGGGGGCAAGGTCTGGCACGTGCGTCTGCTGGCCCCGCTCTTTCTGCCGCTCGAATCGGTGCTCCACCTCGCGCGCATCGCAACCCTGTCGATTCGTCTCGTTGCGAACATGTTCGCCGACCACGCGGTGGTCGTGACGTGGCTGGGCCTCGTGCCCATCGTCGTGCCGGCGATCTTTCTCGGTCTCGGCCTGCTCGTGAGCTTCCTGCAGGCGGCGGTGTTCGCGCTGCTGACCATGATCTACATCGGTGAGGCCCTCGAAGAGTCCCACTGATCCAAGCGAGTTCTTCACTCAACCTGCTCGACCCTTCTCGATCGAAACGAGAAGCCATCCACAAGGAAAACCAAATGCGTAGCTTCATTCGCCTTGCCCTCTGGACGCTCGTCGCCCTCACGGTGCCCGCCGTCGCCTTCGCGGCCGATGGTGGTGGCAGCAGCATGGGTCCCGGCCTCGGCGCCGGCCTGGCCGTCGGCCTCGCGGGCCTCGGCTGCGGCATCGGCCAGGGCCTGACCGCCGGCAACACCACCGCCGGCATCGCGCGCAACCCCGGCTCGGCCGGCGCGCTCTTCGTCAACTTCATCCTCGGCATGGTGCTCATCGAGTCGATCGCGATCTACGGTCTCGTGATCGCCTTCCAGCTCGCTGGCAAGGCCTGATCCACGCTCGGGCGTTGGCGCGGGTCGCCTCGCCCGAGCTTCGGCTCCACATGCGTCGCCTGCGCTCTGCGCGCGACGCCTGGGTCGAGCATGTTGCGCCGGGCCGGTCCTCGTGACCGCGCCCGGCGTTCGTGCTCGAGCCACGCGCGAAGCCGCTCCGCTGCACGTGGGCGCACCCAACGCGGCTGCTCGCCCGCGCCCGGCGTTCGTGCTCGAGCCACGCGCGAAGCCGCTCCGCCCCACGTGAGTGCACCAAACGCGGCTGCTCGCCCGCGCCCCGCTGCCGGGTTCGCCGACGCTCGGTGCTCGACCTTCGACCACCGGCGCTCGTCTCTCGGCTCTCGTCTCGCCGTTCTCCGCTCTCGGCCATCGATCGAATCGCGGCCAAGGGTGACGCCGGGCGGAGACGCGAGGTCGGCCCCACCCCGTACACGAGCCGACCCCGACAACTGTGTCACCGCCCGGCGCCGCCGGGTCCGCCCACCCCCGGTCCCGTTAGAGGGGTGTGGCGGGTGTCGCCGTTGGGCGACACTGATCCACAAGAGCAAGCCACGTGCCGGCGTGTGGGGCGCTCCTCGTCGGCCCAGTGCGCACGTCGCGTCCGGGTCGATCACAGCGTCGGCGGCGGACGTGACGCGGAGGTCACACGATCGTGAATCCCGGTCCGCTCATCGCCTTCGAAGGCATCGATGGCAGCGGCAAGAGCACGCAGATTCGCGCGCTGGCGGCCCACCTCGATGCGGCGGGCATCGCGCACGTGTTGACCTTCGAACCGACCAATGGCGACATGGGACGCAAGATTCGCGAGATGGCGCGCTCTGGCGTCGCGGTCGAACCCGAGCAGGAGCTCGCGTGGTTCATGGCCGACCGGGCCGAGCACGTCCGCGAGGTGATCGAGCCCGCGCGAGCACGCGGCCAGTGGGTGCTGACCGATCGCTACTACCTGTCGACCGTCGCCTATCAAGGGGCTCGGGGTCTCGACGCCGACGCGATCCTGGCCGAGAGCGAGGCCCGGTTCCCGACGCCCGATCTGACTCTGCTCTTCGAGATCGCCCCGCGGCGCAGCTTCGAGCGCGTCACGGCGCGCGGCGGTGTGGCCGAGCCCGTCTTCGAAGAGCTCGGCTTTCAGGAGCGGGTGGCCGACGTGTTCGCGAAGATCGATCGCCCACATCTCACGCGCGTCGACGCCGACCGCGATGAGCAGGCGATCACGGCCGATGTGCTGTGCATCGTCGGCGAGCGGCTGGATGTGGACCTCGGCCGATGATGCGAGCAAGAGATGACGGCGGATGTCCTGCGCATCGGCGGCCAGCCGCCGGGGTTGGATCGACGTCGATGATGCGACCGGTCGGGCACCGAAGGGAGACGTGACGTGACGACCGTCGATCGCACCGTGCACGTCGTGTGCTCGCTCTTTCATCCGCGGCCAGCACTCCTCGATCGACAGCTCGAGACGATCGTCGAACAGACCCACGATGCGCTCTGCGTCTGGCTGCGTCACGACGACGGCGATGCGCAGACGGCCGAGCAGATCGATCGCTGGCACGCGCGCGACGCGCGGGTTCGCCCGGCGCCCGCACGGGCCGACCGCCTGGGTACCCGAGCGAGCTACGGCCGGCTGATTCGAGACGCCCTCGACGCCGACGCGCAGTGGATCGCGCTCGCGGACCAGGACGACGAGTGGCGCCCGACCCACCTCGCCGATTCACTCGAGATCGCGGGCCGCGCGCACCACCCCGAGGAGCCCCTGCTCGTCCACGGTGACCTCGAACTTGTCGACGAGGAAGGTCGCCCGCTCGCGCCCTCGTTCTTCGCCCACCAACGCATTCGCCATGCGAGTCGAGGCGCGCTCGAGGTGCTCGCCGTCCAGAACTTCGTGACCGGTTGCGCGACGATGTTCAATCGCCCCCTCGCCGAGATCGCGTTGCCGGTGCCCGATGAAGCCATCATGCACGACTGGTGGATCGCGCTCTGCGCCGCCTCGACCGGCCATCTGATGGCACGCGAACGCGCGACCGTTCGCTATCGCCAGCACGACCGAAACCAGATCGGAGCGAAGCCGTACGTCGAAGTCGTGCGCGAGCTCGGGCAGCGCACGCTGCGCTGGCAGCGTCACTCGAACGAGCCGCTCCTCGACACGGTGCGCCAGTGCCGCGCGCTTCGGGCGCGGCTCAAAGAGATCGCGCCGGACTGGCCGCCGGGTGAGACGGCCGACCGAATCCACCACGCGACCAGCCTGCTCGATCGCTACCTGGCGCTCTACCGACCGGGCGTGTCGCGCCTTCGCCGCGCCTTCGGCTCGATGCAGCTGGGGATCGGTCGGCAGGATCTGCTGCTCGACCTCAGCCTCAAGACGAAGCTGTTGACCGCGCCGCTCTCGCTTCCGGCCGCCGAGCCGCGCGAACCCGGCGACGGCCCCTGATCTTCGCGCCTCGGCGGAGCGCCCGACCGCACTCGCTTCCGGCCGCCGAGCCGCGCGAACCCGGCGACGGCCCCTGATCTTCACGCCTCGGCGGAGCGCCCGACCGCACTCGCCTCAGAGAGCCGAGCCGCCCGCACCCCACAGCCGAGCCCGATCGGCGCGATCCGCCTGAGGCCCCCGCCCGTACTAGTCTCTTCGGGCGGAAGGCCGCGGCGCGGGGCCCGGCGCCGCCGACCGAGAGGAGAGCCCGACATGGCGGCATCCGGAGAGCCGGCGCTCGTCTCGAGGACGCCGCGCGCGAGTTGGCCTGGCCCGTTCGCGCCGCTCCGCGCGCTCACCGACCACCGAGAGCTCGCCACACGACTCACGTGGCGCCGCATCGTCGCGCGCTACCGCGGCTCGATGCTCGGCGCGTCCTGGTCGGTGCTCTCGCCGCTGCTCACCCTCGCGATCTTCACCCTCGTCTTCGGTGTGATGTTCGGCTCGCGCTGGAGCGACGAGCCCGACACCCTGCAGTACGCCCTGCTCCTGTTTCTCGGGCTCTGCGTCTTCTGGTACGTCAGCGAGTGTCTGGGCGAGGCCGCGACCCTGCTCGAGGGTCATGCCAGCTACGTGAAGAAGGTGGTGTTCCCGCTCGAGGTGCTGCCCTGGGTGGTGTCACTCACGGCCCTCTTCCACCTGGGCGTCCGCATCGCGATCTTTCTCGTCGCATGGACGCTGCTCCAGGGCATCCCCCCCGCCACGTTGGTGTGGCTGCCGGTCGTGCTGATTCCGCTCGTGCTCGCGACGCTCGGCCTGACCTACGTGATCGCTTGCGCGGGCGCGCTCGTTCGCGATCTGCGCGAAGGCATGCAGCTGCTGCTCACGGCGCTGATGTTCTTGTCTCCGATCCTGTATCCGCTCAGTGTCGTGCCCGAGGCCATGCGCCCGTGGATGATGCTGAATCCGCTGACGATCCCCGTCGAGCTCGTCCGCGACGTCGCAGCTTTCGGTGTCATGCCTGCGACCGCCCCGCTGCTGCTCCTCCTCGGTGTGTCGTGGGCGATGGCGTGGATCGGCGCAGCGGTCTTCGCGCGCCTGCGAGGTGTGTTCGCCGATGTCGTCTGAGGCCACCTCGCCCGCCGTGCGCGTGCGGGGTCTCGGCAAGCGCTACTCGCTGCAGGCCACCCCGTGGCAGCGCGTCCGCAGCGCGCTGCTCGATCGCGAGCCGAGCGATGCCCGTGCGATGTGGGCGCTCCGCGACGTATCGTTCGAAGTCGAGCGCGGTGAGTCGTTCGGCATCGTCGGCCGAAACGGCTGCGGCAAGTCGACCCTGCTCGAGATCGTCTCGGGCACGCTCGCTCCGACCACGGGCGACGTCGAGGTGGCCGGCCAGCTCGCGGCGCTGCTCGAGCTCGGCGCCGGCTTCGATCCCGCGCTGACCGGCCGCGAGAACGTCTTCGTGCAGGGCGCCCTGCTCGGGCTCTCGAAGGCCGAGGTCGAATCGCGATTCGACGAGATCGCGGCGTTCGCTGATCTCGGGGCCTATCTGGACGAGCCGGTACACCACTATTCGACGGGCATGTTCGTGCGCCTCGCGTTCGCCGTGGCGGTCAGCGCGACCCCCGATGTGCTCGTCGTCGACGAGGCGTTGGCGGTCGGCGACGAGGCCTTTCAGCGCCGCTGCTACGGACGCATCGAAGAGATGAAGGCCGCCGGCGTCACACTGCTCTTCGTCTCGCACTCGGCTGCGGCGGTGCTCGAGCTGTGCGATCGCGTCATGCTGCTCGACGCGGGCGAGGCGCTCTGCGTCGGCGCCCCGCGAGACGTGTTGCCTCGCTATCACCGACTGATCTACGCGCCGCCGGGTCGTCAGCCCGCGCTGCGCGCCGAGATCCTGGCGGAGACGACCGAAGGCCGCTTCTCGTCGGGCTCCAGCGAATCGCAGCCCGCGGCCGATCCGGCTCCGCTCGAAGCCGAGCGATTCGACGCCGGGCTCGAATCGAAGAGCCGTGTCGAGTACGCGTCGCAGGGCGCGCACATCGAAGACGTCCGCATCGAGACCGAGCGCGGCGAACGCGTGAACGTGCTGCACCGGGGGGCTCGCTACGTCTATGCCTTTCGTGTGCGCTTTGATCGCGCCGCCGAGGGCGTACGATTCGGGATGATGCTGAAGAACCTCGTCGGCAGTGAGCTCGGCGGTCTGGCCGATGCGCCCCCCGACGCAGTCGGTCGGCGCGTGACGCCGGGCGACGAGATCGACGTGCGGTTGCCCTTCGAGCTGCGCCTCAACCCCGGCACCTACTTTGCGAATGCTGGTGTGGTCGCCCGTGCCTCGGGCGAGGAGCTCTTTCTGCATCGCATCATCGACGTCTTGAGCTTTCGTGTTTCGCTCGAGAGCGGTCTGCGTGGCACGGGCACGGTCGATCTCGTGCCCGAAGGCGACGCGGCTGCAGCCGCCCTGGTGCCGGTGGGCGAAGCGGTCGTGCGCTCGGCCGAGGTTCGCGGCTGATCCCGGCCCGCGCCTTCAGCTCGGGGTGGTGTGCTCCGGCGCCTCGAGCACCAATCCGTCGTAGTAGTCCTTGAGACACGAGGTCCAGGGGTGGTCGTGCGCCGCTTCGACGCGGTCGCGGGGGAAGTCGGCGGGTTCGATCGCGAGCAGTCGATCGTTGATCTGCGTCGCCGTCCAGCCGAGCGGTAGGACATCGCCGAAACCCATGGCCCGCACGCGTGCGGCCGGTGCACCGAGGTCGAAGACCACCGGGTGCAGCTGTGCGCGCACGACGTGAGAGAGCGTAAAGCAGTAGGTCTCGGGCCAGACCGACGGCAGGAACGCGAGCTGACACCGTGCCCGCTCGAGCAGCGTCATCAGGTTCGACTCTTCGTAGGGGCCAGTGACCTCGACGTGGCGGGTGCCGCGCAGCTCTTCGGTGCGATCGGTATGACCGATCAGAACGAAATGGAGAGGCAGCTTGCGGTCGGCTGCGTCGCGGGCGCATTCGGCCAGGATCCGCGAACCCTTGTGATACCCGATCGCACCGACGACGGCGACGCGCGTCTCGCCCCCACGTTTCGGTGCCACGACCGAATTCGCGGTCCACGCGGGCTCGGCGTGGGGACGAACGAGCCAGCGCACGTCATCGAAGTAGCGACCCAGTCGCGCGGCCGCGTCGTCGCTCGGCACGAAGACGCGACGCGCACCTTCGAGTAGAGACTGGCTGCGTTCGCGCCAGCGCCCGACGTCGATGGCGCGCCCGACCGGGCTGCCGATGCGGGCGATGCAGTGACTGCACTCGTCGACGTCTTCTGGCTCGCCGCAATAGACGCCGCTGGCCCCGATCATGTGCGTGCGCGGACAGGCGGCGAAGTAGTCGTGGGCCGTGACGTCATACGTGATGCCCAGCCGCTGAGGGAGGCGTGCGATGCCGTCGGGCAGGCCGATCAGGTGGTGGAAGTGCACGTGGGCGACGCCCGCCGTGCGCAGCGACGCGAGCAGATCGTCGAAGTCGGTCTCGACGTCGAAGCGCAGGTTCGAGAAGACATCGATCTCGTCTGATGGTCGGTCTTCGTCCCACAGCTCGAGCCGCACGGCACCCGAGGGCTCGGGAGAGAGCATCAAGACCCGCACGCCTTCGCGCTCGAGTCGGCCCGCCAGATCGTCGACGTGTCGGGCCGTGCCGCCGCCGCGATCGTGCGTCACGAAGAGCACGGTGGCGTCGCCCGCGCGCGGCAGCAGAGCCGCTTCGGCGCGCACGCGCAGCGACTTCATCGGATCGTCGGCGATGAACGCCCCCACCTCGCGTTCGTAGTCGGGGTAGACCTCGGCCAGTCGCGCGAGCGCGCGGTCGACGAGCGCCTGTTTCTCGTCGCCGAATGACGCGCCGCCTGCGTGGGCGACGTAGACGTCGGCCGCGAGCACGTTGCGCAAGCCGCGTGCGCGCAGCCGCATGCAGAGGTCGTTCTCTTCGCCGTAGCCGCGCTCGAAGCGCAGGGCATCGAAGGGCCCGACCTGCCGGAGCGCATCGCGACGCAGGTACATGCAGAAGCCGACGGCCGTGGGGATCGTGAGCGTCCGACCTGCATTCACCCTCGCCATCGCGCCGTCGATGCGCGCCTGCTCGCTGACACCGGGGTACTCGTTCACCTGGCAGACGCGGGGGTAGCTGCAGATCTCGGCGTTGTTCGAGAACGGGGTGACCGTGGCGACGTTCCAGTCGGAGTGCGCGGCTGCGCGCATGCGGTCGAGCCAGTCTCCGTTCACCCGGGTATCGGCGTTGAGCAGCACGACGTCGCGTTCGGGATGCAGCGCCATGCCGCGGTTGGCCGTGGCGGGGAAGCCGAGGTTTCGCTCATTGCGCAGCAGGGTGATCTCGCCGGCCTGGTCCAGGCGATCGAGCTCGCGCGCGAGGTCGACATCGGGCGTCGCGTCATCGATCACGACGAGCTCGATCGGCGTGCGGTTGCGGCTGCGCCCGACCGAAGCGATGCAGTCGAGCGTCGCCTCGCGTCCGCCGTAGACCGGGATCACGACATCGACCCGGGCATCCTTCGCGGAGCCGAGCAGCGCCTCGCCCGGTTCGAGCGTGGGCTCGGCGGTCGTAAACGGCGCCTGCGCCATCTGCGCGGCGAACTCGAGCAGCTCGGCGATCCCGTGCTCGAGCTGCTCGACCGGACCGGGCGCCGCACCGCGACGCCGGGGCCCCGAGGCGATCGCGTTCGCGCGCCGGAGCACCTTGAAGATGCGTCCGTCGAGGATGTGGCGCTTCGTCTCGTCGACGAGTCGTGTGAAGTCGAGCAGAGCGAGCGCGTCCATGTCGTGCCGACGCGCTCGAGCCTGCAGCTCGATCATCAGATTCTGTAGGTGCTCTGCCGCATCGATGGGGCGCGCGAGGCGGCGGCGATCGACCGATGTCTGAATGCGCCGGCTCACGCGCCAGGCGCGCGTTTCGCGCAGCGCCTGGGCGGCGTCGACGAGTCGCCCCGCGATCTGGGCCGCCTGAGTATGGAACCACTCGATGCTGCCGCGCCTTTCTGCATCGAGCTCGACCTGCAGCTCGTCTGCGCGACGCTGCGCTTCGGCCGAGTGAGCCTGCACGCGCTCGAGGTCGGCACGCGCCCGCATCAGCAGCCCGTGCAGATGGCCGACCTCGTTGCGGGCCGCGTCGAGCTCTTCGGCGCGTTCGCGGTCGGCGGCTGCTTCGAGGCCTTCGACGCGCGCTTCGAGCGTCAGGCGCTCGTCGCGCAGGGTTTCGACCCGCGCGAGCGCCTCGGCGAGCCGCGCGTGCAGCTGCTCTTCGGTTCGTGCGTGATCGGCGCGCAGCTGCTGACCGACGTTCCAGAGGCTCTCGATGCGGTTGCCCGCCTCGCTGAACGCCGCGCGCTGCGTGCCCGCCTCGTAGCGCAGATCGACGATCTCGTTCTTGAGCGACTCGATGTGATCGTGCTGGCGCTCGATCTCGCTTCGCTGATCGCGCACCGCCTCGTCGCGCACGGCGATCAGGTCTTCGCGGTCTTCGATCATGCGCTGCTGCAGCTCGATCTGCTCGCGGAGCGTCGTGTTCTCTTCGCTCAGTCGATCGACCGCTCGCTCCTGTCGACTCGCCAGCTCGCTGAGCGGTGCGAGCAGCGTCGCGCGCGTGCGCAGCGCGGCGAGCGCACGCCGCACGCTCTCGTCGGCGAGGGAGGCGTCGCCCCGCGCGCATGAGCGCAGCAGCTGCCACGCCTCACCGACCAGCGTGTTCACGCGCGGGTCGGCGCCGAGATCTTCAGCGTCGAACGTGGTGTGACGCAGGCCCTCATCGAGCAGGCTCGTCACGTACGTGTCGAGCTCGGCCTCACGCGGTGGATCGAGGTCGAGCTCGCGGGCGACGCGCGTGAGCACGTCTCGCGGCGACGTGATCAGCTCGTCGTAGTCGATGCAGGTTGCGGGCGTCGTGCCGACCCCCAGCACCGCTTCGAGCGAGTGCGCGAGCCAGAGCTGCGCCGACTTGGCGGGGTCGAAGCCGTCCCGGGCCTCGAGCGAGCGGATCACCGAAAGGGGGTGGCGGGTCACGAAGACGCTGCGGACGTCGGCGTCGAGCCGCGCGAACACCGGCTCGAAGAACGCGTGCAGCTTCGAGGTGCGCGGGTTCTTGAAGGCGAAGATCGGCTGCGCTTCGAGCCGACGCTCGAGCAGTGCCACGGCGTCGTTGGCGAGGCCGCGCACGCGGGCCGAATCGAGCGGGCCGGTCTCGATGGGCGCCAGGTCATGCCAGCTCGAGCCGACGGCGTCGAGCACGTGCTCACAGATTGCGTGGATCGCGGCATCTTCGAAATAGCCCGTGGGGTTGTCGCCGGCGCTGCCTGCGAGCAGGTCGTCGCCCAGCGACACGCCTAGACACGCGAGGCCCCGCGTGGCGATGCTCGTTCCGCTTCGGTGCATGCCGAGCACGGGGATCAGTCTGCGCGTCGACCTGCTCATGCGCGGGCTCCGCGGCGCGGCTGACCGATCGACGAGACGAAGAGTGGGCGCACGAGGCCCAGCGCGGTCAGTACCCGCTCGGCGAGGTACACGATGCGCACGCGCAGCTTGTTCGTCCAACGGCCCATGTCGATCGTATGCCCGATGCCCTCGAAGACCGGATAGGTCAGACCGCCGTACTGCACCTCGGCGATCGGCTCGAAGTGACGGCGATACTCGGGCAGCAGCGCGTCTGAGTTGCAGGCCTCGCTCGGGTCGAATGCTTCGGGCGGGGGTGCGAGCCAGACCCCTTTGCGTTGACCCATGTGGTTGGTCCGCGAGCGCGGTTTCGGGTAGAGGCCAAACAAGAGCAGCCGGGCAAAGAAGGCATTGCGCCGCGGCAGCTGGAGGAAGGGGGGGCCGATCCACTCGTCCATCATCAGCAGGCCGGTCTCGCGCAGCCCCTGGCGGGCCTGATCGAAGAGGTGGCCGAGCTCCATCACGTGGTGGATCCCGTGGTGGCCGACGAGCAGGTCGTAGCGACCCTCGTCGAGCTCGAGCGTATTGCAATCGGCGACGTGGCCTTCGAACGGGATGCCGTCGGCGTCGACACGCTCCAGCGAGGCCGGGCTCAGATCGAAGCCGTCGACGTGCTGGAATGCGACGCCGTCGGCCGGCCGAAAGATCGGAGCCTCTCCCCGCATGTCGCCACAGAGCAGGACGCCGCCGACCAGCGCTTCGCGTCGCTCGACCGGCACGCGCTCGGCGAGCAGCGCGCGCACCCGTGCGTGCGGGTTCGGGCCGCCGAGGCGCGCGAGGTTGTGTTCCATGAAGTAGGGGATCGCCGTCCACGCGACGTTGCGCACCTGATCGATGTCGATCCCGTCCCAGGCGGCCTGGGTAGCATCGAGATCGGGCGCTTGCGGAGTGGGCTCTGCGTGGGTCATGACGAGATGGGCACCGCTCCTCGCGAGGGCGGGTCGACCGCAGGCTGTCCCGACGCGTGGGTCGGCCACCTGGGTCGCGGAACCACAGGGTATCACACGGGCTTCTTGCGCCGATCGACACCCGAGCGGCGAACAGAGGCCCCGAAACGAAGAAGGGCAGCCCGTGTGGGCTGCCCTTCGTTCTTCATTCTGGATCGCTGCGGATCAGCCGCCGATGTTCCAGTTGCCGGCGATCGGCACGCAGTCGGCCGGAGTGCCACCATCGCTGTACGTCGTGATGATGTCTGCACCCTCGGTGATGTCGCTGCCACCGGGGCCCTGGCCGCTGCCGTCCGAGTTCGAGTTCTTGAGGTAGAACGTGCCGGTCTCGGGATCGTAGAGGCCGATCGAGTCGCCGTTCTGGAGATCCCAGTCGCCGATCACGGGGATCCAGTTGTCGCCGGTCGGACCGAACGTGAAGATCAGCGCCGTGTTGTTGATCTCTTCGAAGGCGTTCGGGTTGATCGACGTCGGCGTCTGCAGCACGGTCGTCGTCAGGAAGAACGTGCCGTTCGGGCGGTCGTAGATGCCGACGGTGTCGTTGCCGTCGCCATTGAAGTCACCGACCACCGGGATGATGTCCGCCGGGTCGCCGGTCGGGCCGAATGCGAACGCCGGGATCAGCGTGCCGTTGCCCGGGTTCGTGTCGAGCACCCAGACGCCCGAGTCGTGGTAGTAGTGACCGACGCCCGGCAGGCCAGCGCCGCCGAAGTTGCCGGCCAGCGGCACGGGATCGTTGGTGCCGCCGTAGGCGCCGACGACCGCGAGTTCGTACGCCGCGCTCGTCGTGCTCGGCGCGCCGGACGCGATCGTCTCGGCGGTCCAGAACACGGTGGGGTCTTCGGTCGCGTCGGCTGCACCCACGCCCGAGACGGCGCCGCCGCCCCACTTGGCCACGAGCGGCACGATCGTGGAGCCACGCCCGCCGTACTCCGTCCACAGCGCGGGGCCTGCGGGATCGTTCGATGCACTCATGCTCCAGATCGAGCCGGGGCTGCCGCCGAGTGCTCGGTTGAAGCAGCCGACGGTGTCGGCATTGAGATCACTCGTCGCGCCCGCGAAAGCTTCGCCGCCGCCGAGCAGAAGCAACGCCGCCGCGGCGATTGCAGAGATGCGGAAACCCCCAGTTCTTTCCACCAGACCTTCCTCCACGATCCTCTCCATGCTCCGTAAGCGGTGCGGGGCGCGCACCGTCTTGCGCATCGAGTGACCTAAGTTGGGCGTATACGCGCGCAACGCTAACAGCAGGGAAACCCATTTACAAGCAAGCAGATGGATTGTCACTCGGCACGGATCTCCCTGAATCCCTTCGGGATTTCGGAATCGTTCGCGACCGGAAACCGACGTCCCGAAGTGTCCGCGACGGCGACCATCCACCCCGTTTCATCGGCGCCTTCGGGCTCGTGCCTGAGGTGTTAGACGCATCTCTTCGACAGTCACTGCGGCTGAGCTGCGCCTCACATCCCACCTGAGATTCGACTTTGACCCACGGTGTCAGACCGGTCCCGCCGGTCGCGCGGTGGTGCCCCTTCGGGCACCCGAGGCCTGTTCTCGTTCGATGCGGGCCCGCGCATTGGCCTCGGCCGCGGCCCAGGCGCTGCGTGCAGCACTGGCGAAGCGAATCAGGTCGGTCTGCACGGCCGAGAGCTCACCGGCGTCGGTCACGGGCGCAGACACGCGCCAGGCGAACGCACGTTCGGGGCGTCGCAGGGCGCTGCGATCAATACCCGACCATCCTCGCAGGGCCTCGACCCAGGGGCTCGAGAACCCTTCCAGCCAGTGCACCGTGATGCGCCGCCCCGATTCGGGGTGCGCAAAGAGCGCCACCTCGACGGGCGTGCCGTCGCCGAGCGTGGCCTCGGTCACGCCGAGCTTCTGCCACGCCTGGCCCGGATACGCGGTCTTGCCCGACAGCATGCTGCCTCGACGGTTCGTGTGATCGTCGCTGCCGAAGAAGACGGTGATCGGGAGCACCGAATCGCGCGCGGCCTCGCCACGCGGGGCGTACTCGCGCTGAATTCGATCCGAGAAACCCACGCTTCCCAGAAACACGAGGTCGGGCAATCGACCGTTCGAACGAAGACCCTCGATGCGCCGCGGCAGGTCGCCGATCTCGGGCCACTCGGTGTCGTTCTGCCAACGCGGTGTCACCCCGTGTGCCGCGACCAGGGCGACCAGCACGGCTGCGATCAACCCGAGCCGGGCGTCGAGGGGATGCGCCAGCAGCGCCGCGCTCGGCTCGTCGCGTTGGCGCGATGCGCCGGCGCGGCCAGCGAGCAGGCGATCGAGCCCCGCCAGCACGAGCACGCCGACCACGACCATCGCGACGCCCTGCGTCGTATGCACCGAGGTGATCGCGGCATAGGGGTTGAAGATGATCGAGAGGATGCGGGCCAGGTTCACGACGATCCCGACGACCGGAGCGAGCGCGACGAGCAGCAGCGTATGGCGTGCGCTGCGCGCGAAGAGCTCGGCGTACACCACCGCCGCCATCAGCAGGGTCTGCACGAGTCGAACGCCCGAACAGGTCTCGACGACGTGGAAGATGCCGCGATGCGTAAGGATCTGATCGCCCGAGCCGAGCGCCTCGAAACCGAACAACTGAAGGATCGCCGTGCACACCTGCACCGTGGCGAGCTGCAACGGCAGGAGCACGGCGTTGAGCGCCGCGGCCGGGATCGGCACCGCGAGAAAGAGGAAGAGCACGGGCAGCAGCACGATCCGCAGGCCCGCCCGACCGGCGAGCAGCGCACCGCCGCCGAGCAGAAAGAGCTGGAGCGCATGAATCTGCAGGTCGGGGGCGCCGACGTGGGCCGCCCAAGCCTGCACGGCGATCGCCCCGACGAAGAGCAGCGCGGCGACGCCGGGCCGCCCCGATTCGTTCTGCCAGGCCGCCGCGAGTCGGCCGCGACGGTTGAGCAGCAGCCAGAATGCGAGCACACCGATGAGGCGGGGATCCTCACCGCTCGGGTCGAAGAGCACGCCCTCGATGCCCTCGACCGGTCGGAACACGCCCTGCTGGGGATCGAAGCTGAGGAGCCCCCAGAAGGCGGCGACGAGGCCGGCCGCCAGTGCGAGCCAGACGCCGAGGGCGACGCGGCGGGGATCGGCCGACGCAGTGGCGCTCACCACGCGCCTCGATTTTGTCGAACGAGGACACGCAGGCCCCACGCGACGGCGATCAGCGATGGGATCAGCACGACGATGGGGGTGTGCGCGTCGGGTCCGACGTTGTAGCCACGCACGGCGAAGACGGCGGGGGATGTCCACGCGAAGAGACCGACGGCCTTGAGGGCGGTGTCGAGCAGAATGGGCGCCAGCACCGAACCCGTCGAGAGACGCGCGATCCCGAGCACGAGGCCGACACCGATCGACGAGACGATCGCGGCGACGGCGCGAAACAGGCCGGGATCGGTCGGCGCCTGCGCGAAGGCGTGAATCAGCGAGTAGAGACACGCGGTGAGGAGGAGCCCGCGCGTACGACCGAGCCAGGTCACCACGCCCTGCAGGATCACACCGAAGAAGAGAAAGCCCTGCACGACGGGCGAGATGCCGAGCCGCACGATCGCGACCTGCAAGAGCGCGAAGCCTTCGGGTGGCTCGAGGTCGAGCGGTGCGGTGGCATCATCCGACGGCCCCGCACCCTCTTCCAACAGGGCATCGGCTTGGGCGAGCGCCTCGGCGATCGCGGCGTCGTCCAACGACTCGATCGGCGTCTCGGTGTCGCTGCTCCCTTCGTCGGGCGCGACCGGGGTGGCGTCGCTGCGCTCGTCGCCGGTCGCGGGCGTGGTGGCGTCGCTGGTCTCTTCGCCGGTTGCGGGCGGCTCGACGACGAGCGCCTCTTCGAGAGCGAGGGGGGGCATCCAGCCGTCGATGCTGCGGCCGACGTTGTCGAGCTCACTCGTGAGGAAGACGATCGGCACGATGCAGATCAGCGCCGGGATCAGCCGCGGCGCAAAGCCCTGCAGACCGAGCCGCTCGGCCTGGGGCTCGGGCACGCGCCGCGCGGCCAGCGTCGCGACGAGGCCCACACCGAGCGCCTCGCCGACGCCGACGGCGAGCAGATCGAGGCGTTCGAAGAAGACGAGCGCGATCACGATCGCCGCCAGCGAGGCGCCGAACGTGAGCATCAACGCCACCATCGGCGTCGGGAACGGCGGCCGCGGCGGCTCCCCGGATGCCTCTTCGTCTTCGAAGGGGTCGAACATGGTTCGGGTGGTGCCTCTCTCTTTGCGTGCTTCGCGACGCGTCGCGATCGCCGTGCGGTGCCTCAGCTGGGTTCGAGCATGCGCGCCAGCGCGCGCCCCGTCACGCTGCGGGGCTCGGCGACGATCACCTCGGGTGCTCCGCAGGCCACGATCTCGCCCCCCGCCGCGCCGCCATCGGGGCCGAGATCGATCACCCAGTCGGCGCACTTCACGACGTCGAGGTGGTGTTCGATCACGACGACCGTGTTGCCGAGGTCGACGAGGCGTTGCAAGAGCTCGACCAGCCGCGCCACGTCCGAGAAGTGCAGACCGGTGGTGGGTTCGTCGAGCAGATAGAGCGTGCGACCGGTACTGCGCCGCGCGAGCTCGCGCGCGAGCTTCACGCGCTGAGCCTCTCCACCCGAGAGCGTCGTGGCCGACTGGCCGAGATGCAAGTAGCCGAGGCCGACATCCGAGAGCGCCTGCAGGGGCCGCTTGATCGTGGGGACGTTGCCCAGCAGATCGAGGGCCTCTTCGACCGTCATCTCGAGCACGTCGGCGATGCTGCGGCCCTTGTATCGGATCTGCAGAGTCTCTCGGTCGTAGCGGCGTCCGTTGCAGACTTCACAGGTGACATAGAGGTCGGGGAGGAAGCTCATCTCGACCTTGCGTTGGCCGTCCCCCTCGCAGCTCTCGCAGCGCCCGCCCTTCACGTTGAACGAGAAGCGCCCGGGTCCCCAGCCCTTGGCCCGCGCCTCGGGCACCTGGCTGAAGAGCTTGCGGATCCCGTCGAACGCCCCGGCATAGGTGGCCGGGTTGCTCCGGGGTGAACGTCCGATCGGCGCCTGGTCGACGTCGATCACCTTGTCGATCGCGTCCGCGCCGTCGAGCGCATCGAAGGGCTCGGGCACGGCGAGGGCGCCATGCAGCCGGGCGGCCAGCGCACGGTGCAGCGTGTCGTTGACGAGCGTCGACTTGCCCGAGCCGGAGACCCCCGTCACGACGACGAGTCGGCCGAGCGGCAGCTCGAGCGTCACGTCCTTCAGGTTGTGGCCGCGGGCACCGCGCAGCACGAGGACGTCGCCCTCGCCTGTGCGCCGCGCGTCGGGCAGCGCGATTCGACGCACCCCTGAGAGCCACACACCGGTCGGCGAATCTTCGTCGCGTGCGAGTGCATCGGGTGCGCCCGTCGCCACGACCTCTCCCCCGTGTCTCCCCGCGCCCGGCCCCATGTCGACGACGAAGTCCGCGGCCCGAATCGTGTCTTCGTCGTGCTCGACGACGACGATCGTGTTGCCCATGTCGCGTAGGCGCTCGAGGCTCGCGAGCAGACGCGCGTGGTCGCGCGCGTGCAGACCGATCGATGGCTCGTCGAGGATGTAGAGCACGCCGAGGAGTGCCGTGCCGATCTGCGTCGCGAGTCGGATGCGTTGGGCTTCGCCGCCCGACAGCGTGCCGCTCTCGCGATCGAGGCTGAGATAGCCGAGGCCCACGTCGCGCAAGAAGTCGAGTCGCTCGGTGATTTCTTCACGCACCCGATCGGCGACCTCGCCGCGCGTGCCGCGCAGCTCGAGTCGCCCGATGAACTCGGCGAGCTCGTCGATCGGCATGCGCCCGAGCTCGGGCAAGGTTTGGCCGCCGACGCGCACGTGGCGGGCCTCTTCGCGCAGACGCTCGCCGTTGCAGCTGTCGCACGGGTGCTGCGTCTGGTAGCGCGCGAGCCGTTCGTCCTCGCGACGCGCGAGCTCGTCGAGCACACCTTTCCACGGGCGCTTGACCTTGCTCTTGCGGGCGCGGCCGCCCCGCGTCGGGCGCAGGCCGACCGAGAACGGGACCTCGCCCTTCACGCCCTCGAGCAGAGCCTTGCGGATCTTCGCGGGCAGCTCGCCCCAGGGCGTGTCGAGATCGACGCCCAGGTGGTCGGCGAGATCGCCGAGCAGCGTCGCGAAGTAGCGTTGGGTGCGCTTGCGCTGCCACGGCTCGATCGCCGTGCGCAGCGGAGCATCGGTGTCGGGCACGACGAGGTCGGCGTCGAAGCGGCGCACGCGGCCCAGCCCATTGCAGCTCGGGCACGCGCCCGCTGGATTGTTGAACGAGAAGAAGCGCGGCGCGAGCTCGGGGAAGTTGATGCCGCAGTCGACGCAGGCGTTCTGCCGTGAGAGCAGCCATTCGTCCGCGTCGATCGGCGGGTCGCCGCCGCCCACGATGTCGATGATGCAGAGCCCATCGGCGAGGCGGGTCGCGGTCTCGAGCGAGCCTGCGAGCCGCTTCTCCATGCCCTCCTTCACGATCAGTCGATCGATCACGACGTCGACGTCATGGCGCTTCGTGCGGGCGAGCTTCACGTCGTCGGCCAGGTCGACCATCTCGCCGTCGACACGCAGGCGCGTGAAGCCGCGATCGCGGTATCCGTCGATCTCCTTCTTGTAGGCACCGGTGCGACCGCGCACCACGGGCGCCATCACCTGGATCTTCGTGCCCACCCGCAGCGCAGTGACGCGCGCGCACATGTCGGCGACGGTCTGCTGCTGAATCGGCTTGCCGCACTTGGGGCACTCGGGCTCACCGGCCCGCGCGTAGAGCAGCCGCAGGTAGTCGGCGATCTCGGTTGCCGTGCCAACGGTGCTGCGCGGGCTGCGCGAGATCGACTTCTGCTCGATGGCCACGGCGGGTGAGAGCCCCGTGATCTCGTCGACGTCCGGGGGTTCGAGCTGGTCGAGGAAACCGCGGGCGTAGGTCGACAGGCTCTCGACGTAGCGCCGCTGCCCTTCGGCGTAGAGCGTGTCGAAGGCGAGGCTCGACTTGCCCGAGCCGGACGGCCCGGTGATCACGACGAGCTGGTCGCGCGGCAGTCGCACGTCGACGCCCTTCAGATTGTGGACGCGCGCACCTTCGACGCAGATCTCGTCGGGGCTTCGAGCCAGGCCCGCGCGTTCGGCCGTGAGCGCGCTGCTCATGCGCGGGTCCACGCGTCGAAGCGGTCGCGCAAGCGGGTCGTGGTGCGACCGGATCGGGTGGGCTGCCGTCGGGATGCCCCGCGATGCCCCGGGCTCATGGCGTGCGCGGCGGCCCGGTCACCTGCTCGATGCGTACGGCCTCGTCGAACACACCGTGTCGCGCGACGTAGGTCTGCGAGCGCAGGGTCTCGAGCCACTCGAGGTAGGCCGCGTCGGTCTTCTGCCGATTCAGCTCGGCCATGAGCATCGGCTCGGCGGCTTCGAACGTGACGGGCTCGTAGCCGCGCCGCTCGACCAGCTGAATCACGTTGCAGCCGAACGCGGTCGGGATCACCTCGGAGATGTCGCCCGGCTGCATCGTCTCGAGGGGCGACCGCATCCATCCGGCCATGTCGGCGACGTGCAGCCAACCGAGCTCGCCTCGCTTCTCGGGGTTCATGTCGGTCACGCGCTGGGCCATGTCGCCGAACGCAATCTCGCCGCCGGCGATCCGGTCGCGTGCCTCTTGTGCGATGCGGCACGCCGTGTCGACGTCGCGCATCGCGCTCGGCCCGGCCCCGACGAGGATGTGCCGCAGGTACGCCTCTTCGCCCTCGTCGCGCTGATCCCCGAAGCGCTTGTCGAAGAGCGCCTGCACCTCTTCGGGCTCGACGCGCACGCGCGAACGCACCATGGCGTTGAGCACCTTCGAGCGCTCGATCTCGCCGCGGATCTTCTCGCGGTACTCCTGCACCGAGAGACCGTGGCTGCGCACGCTCGCCTGCAGCTGTTCGATCGTGAGACCATTGTCCTGAGCGATGCCGTAGACGGCGTTGTCGATCTCTTGATCGGTGGCCTCGAGCTCGAGGCGCTTGACGACCCCTTCGATCAGCTTCGACTCGATCAGTCGCTCGAGCGCGTCGCCGTACATGTTGCGGACGTCGGCCTCGCTGGCGCCCTGAGCGCGCATGCGATCTTCGATCGGCTTGGCGAGCTCCTGGACCTCGCTGATCAGCACGATCTCGGTGCCGACCTGCGCGGCGATGCCGTCGATCAAGCCCGGCTCTGCGTGCGCCACGTTGGCGCGGCCGGCGAGGATGCCGAGTGCCGCGCCAATGGCGAGCCAGATGCCCCAGAACGAGATCCAGAAGAGAAGGGATGCCGCCCGGCCCTCGGCCGTCGTCTTCGGCACCTGGTTCGGCGCTTGGGTCGGCGCCCGACGATCCCGGCGGGGACGTGCCGGGGCCGAGCGCTCGGGTTCGCGGTGGGTCGAGCGATGCGGCGGTTGCGGAGCAGTCATGGTCGCGACGTTCGGTCCAGGCGGTCGGGGGCGTCGCCCATCTTAGCCACGGTGCCGGCGAGCGCACGGTGCGGGCGAGGAGTCGGTCGGACACCGCAGGCGGCCCGTCGGGTTCGCTTTGATGCGGTTCGAGCCGCGGGGATCGCAAGTCAGCGCCGGCTGGCCGCCGGTCGGCCCTCATTCTCGTTTGATGGATCCATCGACTCCTTGAGATCATTCCAGAAAGGCGATATCTATCGAATACGGATGAATCAAAATCGATGGATCCATATTGCTCTGGCTCGTCTGATCAATCGATCCAAGAGTTGTCCGATTGATCGATCGAGTTCATCGAGGGCTCTGATGGAAGTATCATCATGAATGAGAGCGTCGCGTCGACGGCCCCCGGCACTGGCGAACGTGTTCGCGTTTCGGCTGACCGCCGCCAGAAGGCCCAGGAGGCGGCCCGGGCGCGACTGCTCCAGGCTGGGGCGGCACTGCTGGCCGAACGTGGGCTCGAGGGGGCGAACTCGAATCAGATCGCGCGCGCGGCCGGCGCCGGGGTCGGCACCTTCTATGCGCACTTCGAAGACAAGCACGCGCTGCACCGCGCGGTCGTGCGCCAGACCTTCGAGGGGCTGCAGGCGCGGCTCGCGAAGGCGGCCGCCGAGGCCGATTCACTCGAAGAACAGGTGCGCGCGCTCGTGGGCGCGCTCTGTGACTTCGCCCAGACCTGGCCCGACTTCTTCCGCGTTTCGTTCGGGCGGCCGCTGCCCGCCGCGGTCCCGGGCGAGCCCGCGCTGACGTTCTCGACCCGCGGCGTCGAGCAGCGTCTCGATGGGCTCCGCCGAGCGGGTCGCCTCGAGATCGACGTCGATCCGGCCGTCGCCGCGAGCGCCGCGCTCGCCATGCAGACCGGGGTCGTGCTGCAGTGGCTCGACGGCCGCCTGCAGACCGAGCGCGAGGCCCTCGTCGAAACCCTGACGCGCCTGCACCCCGCCCTCAGCGCTTCGACCGATTGAGTCGAGGGCTCAGCGTCGGCCACGCGTGCGGCGCAGGTGCTCGTCCCGGTTGACCTCGAGTGCTTCGGCGCCGGCCTTCACCTGGTCGTAGAGGGCCTGCACGTCGACCGTCTCCCCGTGCTGCACGCGCTTCGAGATCATCGTGACCGGGAAGAAGACCTGGTCGGTCGTGCGGTACTGCAGCGCACGACTGTGGCCAAACTTGTCGTCGACCACCGCCCACTGAAGGATCCGCATGTCGCGGGCGAGC
This sequence comes from Myxococcota bacterium, assembly GCA_965250285.1. GTDB lineage: Bacteria > Myxococcota_A > UBA9160 > UBA9160 > UBA4427 > CAYYSY01. Next base: position 4,875,257 of record OZ252299.1, on the reverse strand, counting down.
GCATCGCCGAGCACGACGCCGAACGACTGCAGCATGAAGGTGTCGTTCTCGTCCACGTAGCCGCCGTCGAGCAGTCGCTGCATCGTCTCGATGTCGGTCTTCGTATCTCGGCCGATCGGCATGCCCAGGCGTCGGCGTGCGAGGTCGGTCACCTGCTCGCGCTGCGTCTCGGTTTTGCGCACGTCGCCGGGCCCGAACGCGCTCACGGTGAACTCGATCTGTGACGGCGTGCTCGGCTGGAGCAGATCGTTGACGTCGACGCCCTGGGCCAGCGCAGCCGGCGCGGCGAGCCACCCCGACACGAGCGAGAGGGCGATCGACAGGGCGAGCAGGTGCGCGGGCAGGGCGCGGAGAGGTCGGGCGAAGCGTCGTCTCATGACGTGAAGAGCGTAGCGATCTCGGTGGGCCGCCGGTGGAGCGCCGCCCTATGCGATGCTGTCGGGGCCCGATCCGTTCCCCACCGGAGGCCGGCGCGATGCCCGAGCTCCCTGACGTCACGCTGTACGTCGAGCGCCTCCAAGCGCTCCTCGGCGGTCGCCCCCTCGAGCGTCTTCGCATTCTCAGCCCGTCGGTGCTGAAGACCGTCGAGCCCGGCGTCGATGCCTTCGCCGGACGCAGCGTCGTCGGCTTCTCGCGCCTCGGCAAACGCGTCGTCTGGGAGCTCGAGGGCGAGCTCTTCGTGGTCGTGCACCTGATGATCGCCGGGCGCTTCCACTGGAAGAAGGCGGGTGCGACGCCGCCGCGCAAGACCGGTCACGCGAGCTTCGACTTCGAGCACGGCTCGATGCATCTGACCGAGCAGGGCACGAAGAAGCGGGCGCGCATTCATCTGGTCGAAGGTCGCGCCGGTCTGGCCGAACACGATCCGGGCGGCGTCGAGCCGCTCGACTGCAGCTTCGACGAGTTCGGCGAGGCGCTTCGCTGCGAGAACCACACGCTCAAGCGATCGCTCACGGCGCCGCATCTCTTCTCGGGCATCGGCAATGCCTACAGCGACGAGATCCTGCACGCGGCCCGGCTCTCACCCGTGCAGCTCACGAAGAACCTCGACGACGAAACGATCGCGCGACTGTACGACGCGACCCGCGACACGCTGCGGGCATGGACCGAGCGACTGCGGGCCGACGTCGGCGACGGCTTCCCCGAGAAGGTCACTGCGTTTCGGCCCGAGATGGCGGTGCACGGTCGTTTCGGCGAGACCTGTCCGGTGTGCGGTCAGAAGGTGCAGCGGATCGTGCGTGCCGAGAACGAGGTCAACTACTGCCCGACGTGTCAGACGGGCGGCAAGCTGCTGGCCGACCGGGCGCTCTCGCGATTGCTCAAGCAGGACTGGCCGAAGACGGTCGAAGAGTGGGAGGCGCGCCGCGACGAGAAATCGACGGGCCGTTGACGCGGTCAGGCGCGCCCGGTGCGGTTTGCCGGCGCGTGCCAGGCGGCCTCGCTCGAGTCGAGTGCCGCGCGACGGTCACTCACGCGCGCCCGGTGCGTTTCGCCAGCTCGTGGTCGGCGGCTCGACGCGCGTCGAGTGCTGCGAGCACGTCGGCGTGTTCCTGCTTCGACATGCGGAAGAACCAGAAGAGCAGGGTGCCGGCTCCATACACGGTCAGCGGGAACGCGCTCATCACGATCCGGATCGCCTGGGTGGTTTCGGGCGTCTGCTCGGCGTTCGGCTCGAAGCCGACGCCCGACAGCACGAAGCCCACGCCGCCCGCGGCCAGACCCGACGCGACCTTCTGTGCGAGGTGCCAGACGGCGAAGTAGACGCCCTCCTTGCGTTCACCCGTGCGGAACTCGTCGAAGTCGATGACGTCGGCCTGGATGCTCGGCAGGATCACGTCGAGGCACGAGATCGCGAGCCCCGCGATGATCGCGACGACGATCGTGATCGCGAAGCCGCCTTCGGGCACGAGGCCGATGCTCGCGAGCGCCGCGCCGACGATCACCATGCTGATCAGCACGAGCGTCCGTTTCTCGTAGTGACGCCCGAGGCGGATCCAGAACGGAATGCCGACCACCGAAGCCGCAAAGAGCGACACCATCAGCGTCGAGAGAAAAGCGGCGTCGCCGAGCACGTAGTCGGCCCAGTAGGCGACGATCAGGCTGAGGCCCCCGATCCCGATCTGCTGAAGCAGGTACACGCCCATGAGCAGCCGCGCGTGCGGATTACGAAAGACGTCGGCCACCGCCTCCCAGGCCACGTTCGCGCCCCGCCCCTGAAACTCGGGCCGCTCGCGCAGCAGGAACACGGGGACGAGCATCAAGGCGAGCGTGCCGATCGAGACGGTGGCCGCGAGTGCGAACGCGAAGCTGCGCGGTGTCTCGCTCTCGGCGAGAAAGCCGATGGCCGCGAACATGCCGATCATGCCGAGGCCCTGTACGGCGCGCCGGACACCGAAGATGCGGTTGCGCTCGGTGTAGTCGCTCGAGAGCTCTGCGCCGAGGGCATCGTGCGGCATGTTGAAGACGGTCATCGCCGTGTAGAAGCCGACGACGCAGACGGCCATCCAGGCCGTGAGGGCGCCGCTCGAGAGCGACGCCGGCGGCGTGAGCATGAGAAAGAAGACGACGCAGACCGGCAAGGCGCCGGCGAACATCCACGGGCGTCTGCGCCCCCACCGCGATCGCGTGCGGTCGGACAGATAGCCGGCCAGCGGGTCGGAGAACGCGTCCCAGAACTTCGAGACCATGAAGATCATGCCCATCGCCGCAGGGGCCACGCCGAGGACGTCGGTCGAGTACTTGAGCAGGTACATCCCCGCGAAGATGAACATGAACGACTGGCCGAGCGCCGGCGCCGAGTAGATGAACAGCGTCGAGAACGGAAGGGCTTCGCTCGTCGTCGCCGTCATCCCGGCATGCGGGGCGTCGCGCGTCGCCTCGGCGAGGCTGGCTGCGGCGGGGGGCGCAGGCATGGGTTTCTCCTCGAGGCGGGGTGCTTCTGCTCGCCTCTTCGCCGAGGGACGGGTCGGCCAAGCGTAGACGGTCGGCGGCCGACCCGAAGTCACGAGGCCGACCGGCTCATCGGCAGGGTCGTCCCGACTCGGTCAAGCCCGACTCAGTAGAGCAGGTCGAGCCGCTTCGGGCCACGCAGGATCGTATTGGTTCCCCACTCGACGGCGCGCTCGGCCGTGTCGGCGAGCCGCAGCTCGGGGAACCGCGACAGCAGCGCCTCGAGGGCCAGCTCGCCCTCGAGCTTCGCGAGCTGGGCACCGAGGCAGCGGTGCAGCCCGAAGCTGAACGAGAGATGGTTGCCCGCGTCGCGGGTGACGTCGAGCGAGTCGGGTCGCTCGAACGCGGCCGGATCGCGGTTGGCGCTACCGAGCAGCAGCACCAGCTGCTGCCCGGCCCGAACCCGGGCGCCGTGCAGCTCGGTATCGCGTGTCGCGATGCGCGACGTGAACTGCACTGGGCTGTCATAGCGAAGCAGCTCGTCGACGGCGCCTGCGATGCGCTTCGGCTCTTCGCGCAGCAGCGCCGCCTGCTCGGGATGCGCGAGCAGCGCGAGCACCGAGTTGCCGATCAGGCTCGTCGTCGTCTCGTTGCCCGCGACCATGAGCAGCACACACGTCGCCCGCAGCTCGGACATCGAGAGTCGGTCGCCCTCTTCTTCGGCGGCGACGAGACCCGAGAGCAGGTCGTCGCGCGGTTCGGCCCGGCGCTGCTCGGCGACGGCCTCGATGTAGTCGCCGAACTCGTCCATCGCGGCGCGGCCTTCGCGGACGTCTTCGAACGCGTTGTCGCCCAGGGTCTTGACCGCTTCGTCCGACCAGAAGCGAAAGCGATCGCGGTCCTCGGCCGGCACGCCGAGCATCTCGGCGATCATGATGATCGGGAAGGGCGCGGCCAGATCGCTCACCAGTTCGAGTCGACCCGCGCGGCCGCGTCCGTCGAGCAGCTCGTCGAGGATCTCCTCGGCGCGCCCGCGCAGCGCCTCGACCGAGCGCGGCGTGAACGCCTTCGACACGAGGCGGCGAAGCCGCGTGTGGTCGGGCGGATCGAGCCGCAGCATCGTCATCGTGTCGTCTTCGTAGGGGTCGCGCAGGCCATGGGCCTCCGATCGCGCGCGGAACATCTTGTAGAGCGACCAGTTGCGCTCGTCTGCCGAGAAGCTCTTGTCGGCGAGTACGCCGCGAATGTCCTCGTATCGCGACAAGACCCAGCCGCCCGCCGCCCAGCTGCGGTGCATCGGATCCTGCTCGCGCAGTCGCTGGTAGAAGGGATACGGGTCGGCGCGAAGACCGGGATCGGTGGGATTGAACACGACGCCGCTCGTCAGCTGTTCGAGCCCGGCCGTGGCCAGTGTGCGCGCCGTGAAGAGGGTGTCGTGCCAGGCGGTGCGGAGTGTCATCGAGGTCTCCCGGTGATGCGGGGGGCGCGAACCCGCGGGTTTGGCTCGGCTTCGTCGGATGCGTCCTCGATGGGCTCCCAGCGGTGCACACCGAGGCGTTTGGGCTCACGCCGTTCGACGCCCGACGCGTCGCGTTTGCCACTCCGTTCTCGTCACTTCAAGTGTCGTGCCGAATGCGCCTGCCCGCCCGCCCGAACGAGACGCGATGCAGCCCGCCGCGAGCCTCTTCTGCCTGGGGCCGAGACCCGCCAGCGCAGCGTCGACGCTGCATCGGGTGCAGGCTGCGGGCTGCGCCCGAAAGGCCGGCTACCGTCTCGCCTGTGAGCCTTCGACTTCTCTGTGTGTTCCTGTTCGCGGCCGGTCTCGCGGTGGGCTGCGGTGGCAAGCAACCGGCCGACGTCGGCGTCGCGGCGCTGGCCCCCTGCCCCGATACGCCCAACTGCGTGTCGAGCCTGGCCCCCGAGACCAGCCCGGCGTACATCGAGCCCTTCGTGATCGTCGGTGCGCCCGAGGTCGCGTGGACCGTGCTGATCAGCGTGCTCGAGAACTCGCCGCGCACGAAGGTGGTGCAGGCCGACAACACGGCGATTCACGCCGAAGCGACGAGCTTTCTGTTTCGCTTCGTCGACGACGTCGAGTTTCGGCTGCACCCGCACGAGGCACGCATCGACGTGCGCTCGGCCTCGCGCAAGGGGCGCTCGGATCTCGGGGTGAATCGCCGCCGGGTCGAGAAGCTGCGCGACGAGCTGATGCAGCAAGGCGTGGTCGCACCGGGCACGTCGACCTGGGAAGTCGCGCCCTAGCCCCGCCACGACGGCATCCGAGACCGAGGAGCCCGCACGCCATGCGCGCCGTCGTCTACCACCGATTCGGGGCCCCCGAGACCGCTGAGGTCGTCGAGCGGCCCGACCCCGAGCCGGCGGCCGGCGAGCTCGGGCTGCGCGTCGAGGCGTTCTCGGTGAATCCCGTCGACTGGAAGATGATGACCGGCCGCCACCGGCTGATCCTGCGACCGGGGTTTCCCGCGATTCCGTGCTTCGACGTGTGCGGCGTCGTCGAGTCGCTGGGCGCAGGGGTCACGGGCTTTGCGGTCGGTGAGCGCGTGGTGTGTCGGCAGCCGGGTCTGAAGGGCGGCGCGGCCGCCGAGCGGATCGCGGTGCCGGCCGCGATGAGTGCGCGCGCACCGGCCGGGCTCGTGCCCGAGGTCGCCGCGGCGCTGCCGCTCGCGGGCCAGACGGCGCTGCAGGCGCTGCGCGACGTGCAGGCCCTCGAGCTGGATCGCCGCGTCTGCGTGATCGGTGCGTCGGGGGGCGTGGGTCACTTCGCGGTGCAGCTCGCGCGGCACGCCGGCGCGCGGGTGACCGGGATCTGCAGCGCTCGCAACGCAGCGCTCGCCGAGCGGCTCGGTGCGCACGAGGTGATCGACTACACCGCCCGGGTCGATCCGGCGGATTGGGGCGAGTTCGACAGCGTGGTCGACTGCGTCGGCGCCCTCGGCGCCGGCGCGCTGCACACGCTGGCTGCGAGCGAAGGACGCGTCTCGCTCGTGGCGCCCGAGCTGCGCCAGCTCGGCGCGCTCGTGCTCTGGCCGCTGATCTCCAGCCGGCGGGCCGTGCTGACCATGCTCCAGCCGAGCGGCGACGACCTGTCGCTGCTCTGCGGGCGGGTCGAAGCGGGCGAGCTCGAGATCGTCATCGACCGGGTCTTCGAGGGGCTCCAAGCGCTGCCCGACGCCTTTCGCCGCTCGATGACCGGGCGCGCGGTCGGCAAGGTGACCGTGCGGCTCTGAGGGGCGGGGCGGCGGCCGGGCGCCGCGATCGCGTCGAGACGCGGCCCGGCGCATTCGAGGTGCGGCCCGGGGTCGTCGAGTGGCGGCTCGGGGTCGTCGCCTTGGGGCCCGGAGCCGTCGAGGTGCGCTCCGAGCCCGAGGCGCGTTCGATCTTCTGCTCTCACGCGATTCATCGATGCCGACGCTCATTTTGGCAGTCGGCTCGCCGATGTAACACGGGTATGAGCTGGATGGCCTGGATCGCGATCGGCTTGATGTGCCTCTCGACCGGAACGGTGGGCATCCGCCTGCTGGCGGTCTGGCGACGCACGCGCGAGCGACCCGAGCTTCAGGCGGGGATCGCTCTGCTGGCGATCGGTCCGGTCGGCTTCACACTCACGGGTCTGTGCGAGCCCGCGGCCGGCATCCACCCGGGTCTCGGGCGCGCCGTCTGGGCGATCGCTGCCGCCAGCCTCAACCTCGGTACCGCGCTCATCTTCGCGTTCACGTGCGGCGTGTTCCATGCGCTCGATCGCCGCATGGCTTGGCTCTCGAGGGGCTTCGCGATCTGGATGGCGCTGCTCTGGCTCGCCGAGATCCCGGTGACCGGCTTCCAGGCGGTCGGACCGGCCGGCTGGCCCACCCGCGTCGCCGACTTCATGCGCGCCTTCGCGCTGGCGTTCGCTGCGGTCAAGTCGATTCAGCACCAGGGGCTGGTGCGCCGCCGCCTGGCCCTCGGCCTGGGCGACGCCGTGGCGAGCGACCGGCTGCTGCTGTGGGGGATCGGGATCGGATCGGCCGGCGTCGTCTGCGGGGTCGACGCGACGGCGAAGCTGCTCGGCGTCTCGATGTTCGATTCGCCCGCGCTGCTGCTGGTCGACGCGTTCGCCGGCGTGTCGGCTTCGGTCTGTCTCTATCTCGCGTTCGTTGCACGGCAGCCCCTCGTTTGGCTGCGCGATCCGACCCCCGCCTGAGCGATTCCACACCGCTGCGTGCGCCCCCGATCCCGCGCCTCGGTTCGGGCTAGGCTCTCCGTTCGTCCGCCGGGCCCGACGCTGGGCCGCGTGGATGCGGAGGGACCATGTCGGAACATCACTGCAAGGTCGAATGGTCGCGCGGCGATCGCGACTACACCTACGACACGTACTCGCGCGATCACGCGTGGCACTTCCCCGGTGGCTCGGCGGTCGATGCGAGCGCGGCCCCCGACTTTCTGGGCAACGCCGACCGGGTCGATCCCGAAGAGGCCCTCGTCGCCTCGCTGTCGAGCTGTCACATGTTGACGTTTCTCGCGCTGGCCGCGCGGCGGCGTTACGTCGTCGAGTCGTACGTCGACGATGCGGTGGGCACGATGGAAAAGAACGAAGAGGGACGGCTGGCGGTGACGCGCGTCGTCTTGCGGCCGCGCATCGAGTGGGGCGGTGAGAAGCGCCCAGATGCGGAGGCGATCGAGAAGCTGCACCACAAGGCACACGAGCAGTGCTTCATCGCGAACTCGGTCAAGACCGAGATCACGGTCGAGTCGGCGGCCTGAGGAGAAGACATGGATCTGGGACTGAGCGGAAAGAACGTGGTCGTCACGGGCGCCAGCAAGGGGATCGGTCGCGCCATCGCGCTGACGTTCGCCGAGGAGGGCGCGAACCTCGCGATCTGCGCGAGGACCGAGGAGACACTCGCAAAGACGGCCGAGGAGCTGCAGGCGAAGGGCGTGAAGGTGCACGCCCAGGCGTGTGACGTGCGCGATTCGGCTTCGCTCGATGACTTCCTCGAAGCCGCGCACGCGGCGCTCGGCGGCGTCGACGTGCTCGTGAACAACGCGAGCGGGTTCGGCGTCAGCGACGACGACGCCGGCTGGCAGACGGCCTTCGACGTCGACGTTCTGGCTACGGTGCGGGCCACCCGAAAGGTGGTGCCGTGGCTCGAAGCGGGCGGCGGCGGCTCGGTCATTCACATCGCTTCGACCTCGGGGCTCGAGGCGGGCTCGCCTCCATCGTACGCGGCAATGAAGGCGGCGCTCATCAGCCACTCGAAGACACTCGCCGAGACGCTGGCGCCGAAGGGCATTCGCGTGAACTGCGTGTCACCGGGCTCGATCGAGTTCGAAGGCGGCATGTGGGAGACGATCAAGAACGTGGCCCGCGAGCAGTACGACACGATCCTGGCCTCGATCCCCTTCGGCCGGCTCGGCACCGACTTCGAGGTGGCGAACGCCGTGGTCTTTCTCGCGAGTGAACGTGCGAGCTGGATCGCGGGCGCGAACCTCCCGGTCGACGGCGTTCAGCACAAGGGCAACCTGTAGCCGGATCGGCGTCGCCCCTCACCTCGGAGAGCCACCGCGCATGCCCCTCGGCCCCGACGACGTGCTGCTCTGTGCCGCGACCCTCGCGAAGGTGCCGCTGCTCGAACGCATCGAGATCGCGGCCGCGGCGGGCTACACCGGCCTCACCCTGTTTCTCGACGATCTCGATGGCCTGGCGGTCGACGACGAAGAGCTGCGCGCCCGGCTCGACGGGCTCGGGCTCGCGGTCGGCGATCTCGATCCGCATCTGACCTGGGTGCCGGGTGTCGAGCCGGGGGGACCGGGCTTCGAGCGTTGGAGCACGGATGACTTTCTCGATGCCGCGGAGCGCGTGCGCGCACGATCGATCAACGCGACGTGCTTCGCGCCGGGGGTTCAGCCAGGCGATCTCGTCGAGCCCTTCCGTGTGCTCTGCGACCGGGCCGCCGATGCGGGGCTGCAGGTGCACCTCGAGTTCATGCCGTTCTCGGCGATCCGTGATCTCGACACCGCGCTCGAGATCGTCGACGCGGCCGAGCGCGAGAACGCCGGCATCATGTTCGACGTCTGGCACTTCGTGCGCAGCGGCAGCAGCCGCGACACGCTGGCTCGCGAGGCCCACCGGGTGCTGGCCGTGCAGCTCGACGACTGTCCGGCCGAAGCCGAGCCGAACCTCATCGACGAGACGCTGCATCGCCGGTTGATGCCCGGCGAGGGCGACGCCGACGTCGCCGGGTTGATCCGGCTGCTCGACGCCGGCGGGTGTCGTGCGCCGCTCGGCGTCGAGCTGTTCAGCGAAGAGCTCGAAACCCTGTCGCCCGCCGACGCTGCAAAGCGCGCGATCGACGCCACTCGCAAGGTGATCGCCGAAGCGCGCGGTGTGTCGCCGGCGGTCTGATCGGGAGGCGCGCCATGGACGCGGACTGGATCGAGCGACTGAAGCGCGAGATGGCCTTCGAGGCCGATCGGTCGGCGCCGCCCGACGGCTTCCCGGCGCTCGCGCCGATCGCGGCCGAGCGATACACCGACCCGACCTTCTTCGAGCTCGAACGCGAGCAGATCTGGAACCGCAGCTGGATCGTCGCGGCACACGTCGACGAGCTGCGCGCACCGGGCACGGCGGTGCGGTTCGACGCACTGGGCCCGCCGATCATCGTCGTGCACGGGCGCGACGGCGAGGTGCGCGCGTTCTACAACGCCTGCCGGCACCGCGGGGCTCCCGTCGTCCGCGAAGCGAGCGAGTGCGCGCAGCGCCTCGTCTGCAAGTACCACGGCTGGACGTACGAGCACGATGGCCGGCTCGTCGGAGTCCCCGATCGACGCGACTTCGGTGCACTCGATCTCGAGAGCCTGGCGCTGACGCCCGTGCGCTGTGAGACCTGGGCGGGCCTCGTCTTCGTGAACCTCGATCCCGAGGCGCCGCCGCTGCACGGCACGCTCGGCGTGCTCACCGACGAGCTCGCCCAGTTCGAGACCGAGCGCCTGAGGGTGATCGATCGTCACCACTTCGTGCTCGACTGCAACTGGAAGGCCGCGATCGAGGCGAACCTCGAGGTGTATCACCTGAAGATGATCCACCCATACACCGTGAATCAGCTGCTCGACCACGAGCGCACGACGATCGGGCTGCTGCCGGGTGGGCACTCGCGCATGGCGTCGGCCAAGCGTGACCCGACGAACGATGCGGGTCTCGCCGCGGCCGGTCTGCCGCGCATCGCGAGCGCGAGCGAGATCGCGCAGATCACGAACCTCTCGTACACGGTGTTTCCGAACCTGGTGGTGCCCACCGACGTGGGTGGCTTTCCGTTGCTGCAGTTCTGGCCGATCGACGTGCGGACGACCCGCTTCGACGTCACCTGGATCGTGGCCGACTGGGGCGAAGGCGAGACGCCCGATCACTGGAAGGGCTTCATCGGCATCTTCGACACGGTGCTCGGCGAGGACACCGCGAACCTCGATTGGATCCAGCGCTCGATGGAGTCGCCCGGCTGCACGGCGGTCCCGCTCTCGTACCAGGAGCGTCGGCTCTACTGGCTGCACGAAGAGGTCGATCGCCGCATCGGTGACGCCGTGCCCGATGCCTTGCGCGTGGCGCCGCGACTCGGCAGCTGGGTCGAGCGCTGAAGAGCGCACACGGATCGCACGCCGAACCCCTACGAGGACACGACATGGCCGCCGGAGAGTTCGAAGGACGAAGAGTGCTCGTGACGCAGTGCGACGACTACATGGGGCCGCCCATCGCGGCGCGCTTTCGCGAGGAGGGTGCCGACGTGACGGCGGTGCCCGGTCGACTCGCCGAGGCGTCCGCGATCGATGCGCTCGTCGAGGCATGTCCCGAGCCCGATGTCGTGATCGCGAATCTCGCGGCGGGGCCGAGCCCGCATGTCGTCGCCGAGATCGAGGACGCCGAGTGGGACGAGCTCTTCGACACGATGGTGCGCCCGCTCATGCAGATCGTTCGCGCTTTCACACCGGGCATGGTCGCGCGGGGCGCAGGCAAGGTCGTTGCGATCACGAGCGCCGCGCCGCTTCGCGGGATCCCGGTCACGTCGGCGTACTGCGCGGCCCGCGGTGCTCAGAACGCGTTCGTGCGCGCCGCCGGCCTCGAGCTCGCACGCGAGAACGTCCAGGTGAACGCCGTCGCCCAAAACTACGTGCACAACGAGGCCTACTACCCCGAGTCGCTCGTCGAGACCGACCGGTTCCAGAAGAGCCTCGCGCGCAATGTGCCGATCGGGCGCCTCGCGCAGCCCGAAGAGTCGGCCGACCTCGCGCTCTTTCTCGCATCGCCGCGCAGCGACTTCATCGTCGGTCAGGTCGTGCCCTTCGCCGGGGGGTGGACGACGACCACTGGCTGATACGCCCCCCTTCAGCTCGGTTCGAGTCGCTCGTGCTCGTCGTTCAGCTCGGTTCGAGTCGCTCGTGCTCGCCCTGCAGCGAGGGCAGGGTGCGCAGGACGCGCCACGCGATCGACACGCCCACGAGGCTCCACATCAAGATCGTCCCGCCGGTCATCACGATCCCGGTGGCCGCCTGCCTGAGCTTGAGCATGGGCTCGTGCGGCCAGCCGAAACGTGTGATCGCCGCGTCACCGCCGAGCCAGAGTGCGGGACCGAGCGCCAGCACGATCAACACGAGGCGCACCCCAAGCGTCGGGGGCGGCGGCACGGGCACGGGCTGGGTGCGTCGCCACCAGCTTCGTCCCCAGATCGCGAGCACCGTGAACCCGAAGAGGGTGCTCGTATGCTGCAGGACGGTCACGCCGCGCACGCGGTAGCCGCCGAATGTGCCGATCAGCTGGGTGAGCACGGGCGTGTTGAGTGTGACGGGCGTGCCGAGATGCGTGAACGAATCCCACGCCAGATGGGTGGCCGCGCCGATCAAGACGCAGAGCGCCGCTGCTCCGAACTGTTTCGTCGGCCACGCGCCGGCGCGCCAGGCGCTGGGCAGGCGGGCCCGCAGCGCCTGGGGCGCGACGTCATGCACGAGGGGCGCGACGCACGTGACGAAGAGGGCCCACGTGGCGAGGCCGGCGGGCAGGCAGAACCAGAAGAGACCCGGCATCGAGTGGCTCTCCCAGCGCGGTATCTCGAGCGGCAAGAAGTACGCGAGATCGGGCGTCATCGCGCCGATCGACAGCGCGGACACGACGCCGAGCCGGCCCATGGGTCTCGCCAGCGGAGCGGCGGCGACGATGTGGGCGGGCGGGAAGGGCATCGGGGTGTTCCGTTCAGCGTCGGGCGAGCGAAGTGCGATGGAAGGGATGCCGCCGCGTCTACGTCGGTTCGGGATCGGGCCGATCAACCGGCGCACCTTCGAGCCAGGTCTCTACGAGCGCGCCCTTGGCGTCGAGCACGGCGAGGTCGGCGCGGGCGCCGCGCCGAAAGGTGCCGCATTCGTGCTCGAGCCCGAGCAGCTGGGAGGGGCGCAACGTGCACGCCGCGACGGCGTCGTGCAGGGACGTCTGTGCGAAGGCGCGCAGATTCGCGATGGCCTGAGAGAGGTGCAGTCGGCTCCCGAGCAGCGTGCCATCGGCCAGACGATTCGGTTCGACGTCGGCGGGCTCGTCGTGGGGCGGCGTCGCGAGGTCGACGCGGTCGCTGATCAACACGAGGCGCTCGCCCAGCGCGCGCGCTGCGACGCGCACCATGTCGGGGTGGACATGAGCGCCATCGCAGATCAGATCGCAGTGCAGCGCATCGCGCGTGAGGGCCGTGCCCGCGACGCCCGGCGCGCGATGGTGGACCGGCCCCATGGCGTTGAACAGATGAGTCACGTGTCGCAGGCCGCGGTCGATGGCGGCATCGATGCAGGCCGGGGAGGCCTGGCTGTGGCCGAGGGCGGCGAGCACGCCGCGACGCCCGAGCTCGTCGAGCAGGTCATCGGCGCCCTCGATCTCGGGGGCGAGCGTCACCATCGAGAGAGCGTCGCCGGCGCGGTCGAGCAGGTCGCCGTCGCGTTTTCGATCGAATGGCCGCATGCACTCGGCCTGCATCGCACCCGGCGCTGCGCCCGAGATCCACGGCCCCTCGAGATGAAGCCCGACGCAGCGGGCGCCGCCGGGGGCCGGCGCCGACGCGGCCGCGCAGAGAGCCGGCAGCGCCTCGGCGAGCTCGTCGTGGGGCCAGGCCATCGTCGTTGCGAGAAAGGTAGTGGTGCCGCCCGCCAGCATGTGCGCGGCGCTGCGCGCGAGTGCGGCGCCGAACCCCTCCACGGGCGCGTGCGCCAGCTCGCCATGGAAGTGCAGGTCGATGAAGCCGGGCGTGACGAACCGTTCGCTCATGTCGACGCGTCGCCAGTCGCTGCCGACCGGATCCTGCGCGCCCACGCGATCGATGATGCGCCCGGCTTCGACGAGGAGCGTGGCTTCGCCGGCGTGCTCGGCCTCGGGATCGACCAGAACACCGCCGGTCAGGGCGAGTCGTGACACGGCGGCGGGCTCCCCTTCGCACGCGCCCGGTCCCCGGGCGGGTCTACAGGATAGGTGAAGCGGGCCTGCGCGAGTGTGTCATTGCGTGCGCGAGTCGAGGCGGTAGATGAATCGACCGGGGTCCATGTCTTCGAGACCGCTGGGCTCGCCCGGTCTCGCCACCAGCACGGCCGTGACGGGGTAGACCGTCTGGCCGAAGCGGACGCGCGCGTTCGGGTCCTCGCGCAGAAAGTCGAGCCAGCGCCGCCCCTCGGCCGGGTCGACGTAGAGCTGCCCGTCGCGGACGAAGTAGTTGAGCTCGACCGAATAGGGATCTTGCGGGCGCACCTCGAGGTCGACGAAGCGGTCGTCGACGAACGACCAGTCGGTGACGGGCTCGGTGGCGACCTCTCCCTTGAGTCGGCCGCCCGGCAACATCCAGAACGGTCCACCGCAGCCGACCACGGTGAACGTCCCCAGTACCAGCAACAGGACCAGTCTCTTCATCATGCGTTCGCCTCCTGAGCGCTGGTGGCCGAGACCCGTTCGATGAGCCGCAGCCGCATCGTCCACGCGTTCTCGACGGCGCCGATGCGTTCGAAGCCGAGCGCCCGATACAGCGCCCGAGCGGGGTTGTCGATCTCGACGCTCAAGCTGAGGGCCTCGACCCCTTCGCTGCGCGCCTGTTCGATCAGAGCCTGCATGAGCGTGCGACCGACGCCGCCGCGCCGCGCCGCGGACGCGACACCGAGCGCGAGCTCGGGGGTGTCGACATCGACGAACCCATACGAGTGCTCCGTCTCGGTGAAGCGCCGGTAGAAGGCGGCGCCGATCGGCGCGCCGTCGCGCTCGGCCACGACACCGCCGTCGCCGGCGCGCCGACCGAACCCCCGCATCCACTTCACGAACTCGGCGTCGTCGCGAAAGTCGGCGAGCGCCGGTCGCGCCTGCTCGGGGCGCCAGAAGAACGCCTCGAAGAGCATGGCTTCGAGCACCGGCGCGTCGCCGGCCTCGGCCGGCCGAATCTCGACGCGGCTCGGCACGACCTAGCCGTGCGCCGCCGACGTCTGATCGAGATAGAAGATGTTGCCGTCGGGATCGGCCATCAGCGCCATGAAGCCGCCCCAGGGCTGCCGTTCGGGGGGCATCGGGAACGCGACGCCCGCGGCGACGAGTCGTGCGTGCTCGGCCTCGAGGTCTTCGACGTCGAAGCCGATCCCGGTGTGTCGACCAGCGAGCTCGGCCTGATCACCGCCGACCTGGGCGAGGCCCATGTGGATCGGCCCGGCTGCGAATGACGCATAGCCGTGCTCGACGTCCTTCTGGCGCGCCTCGAGGCCGAGCGTCTTCTCGTAGAAGTCGCATGCGCGAGCGAGATCGCGCACGAACACGTTCACATAGGTGATGTGGGGCATGGGGGGCTCCCTTCGACGAGGGGTCGAGCGCAGCGTAACGCAGATGTGTCGGTCCGGGGCGTACGGTCGGCCCGCGCGGCGCCGATTCACTGCGACTCGGCTGCATCCGCAACGCGCGCAACGCGGTTGCCCGCGAACGTACCGAGCCAGAGATCATCGCCCACCTGGAGGGCAACCGTCGCCGCCCCCATGGGCCCTTCGCCCTGCTCGACGACGACCGTGGCCGAGAGGTCGTCGGGATCGAGCGCGACGATGCGATAGGGCATGCTGCACGTGCCTGCACCGACCTCGAGACACGCGGTGGCCTCGCGGATCGTCGCTGGCTGCGACGCGACGAAGAGCCGGGTGCCATCGCTCGACCAGGTCGTGTTGTCGGGCCCGGGAATGCCTTCGGCGACGGCCACCACCTCTCCGGTCTGGCGATCGATCTTGCGGACCTCGCCGGCGAAGTACGCGTTGAGATAGATGAAGCGCCCGTCCTTCGACAGCTCGATGCCATTCGGCATCGGGGCATCGGTGCCGGCGATGCGCTGCCAGCGATCGGGCGGGTTCCACTCGAGCACCCATCCCGTATCGATGCCCAGCACACCGCCCTTCAGCATCTCGAGCGTCTGGCTGTTCCGATCCATCATGTGCGTCGTGAGAAAGCCGCCCTCTGGCGTGTGGACCACGTCGTTGACGTAGCTGCCCTCGGGCGTGACGGCGCAGCCACGCCACTCGACGCGCGGCTCTTCACCCGCGCCGCTCACCTCGAAGAACTCGATCGCCTCGCGCCCGCCATGATTGACGACGAGGAGCTGCCAGCGGCCGTCGGGCCGCTGGGCGAGGTCGATGCCGTGGGGTGCGAACGAATCGTTCGGCGGACCCGGACACGCGGGATCGCCCCACGGCGTCTCGGGTGCCTCGGCCTGTTCGGCTCGAAAGACGATGCGCGGTACCGGTGTCCGAACATCGAAGACGGCGAGGTTCCCCTTCTTCGCACCATCCATCGATCCGAACTGACTCGCGAGCACGGTCACCCCGTCGGCGGTCAGCGCCAGATCCTCGGGGTTCTGAAAGCCGCAGTGCGGCTCGATGCCCGCCGCCGGCTCGCAGCTGGTGATCTCGGGTGCGACCTCGCCGCAGCCGAGCGCGAGGATCGAGAGAAGCCAGGCAAAGTGAATCCGCTGCATCGAGACACCTCCGTCGCGCGCGTCGACCTGCGATTCTCGGCGCTCGGTGGCCGGGATTCAATCACTTCGAGACGGTCGAGCACCGAAGCGAAGGTGGATCACCCCGGCGCGATCGAGCTTCGGGAGCTCGGCCTCGGTCTCGAACCACGGGGCCTGATGCTCGATGAAGATGTGGCGTTCGGCCTTCAGGCCGGGATCGCTGCACAGCAGGCCCGCCGGCACCTCGAACGCCTCACCGAGGGGCTCCGGATCGGGCACGGGCGATCCACAGCGGCTGCAGAAGAAGGTCGTATAGGCCGGCGGCGCCTCGCGCACGGGCAGCGCGTAGCGCCGCACGAGGTCAGACCCGGCGGTCATCCGGTAGCCCTCGCGGGCCACCATCAAACCGGCGACGAACGCCGAACCCGAGACGCGCCGGCAGCGCGTGCAGTGACACAGCTCGAGGGGGCCGAGGATGCGCTGCACCTCGAACTGCACGCCCTCGCACAGACAATGACCCTGGATCGGTGCACTGGACATCGGGCCCCTCGCTCTCGTCGCTAGTAGAGGAACGGCACGATGCGCTTCGGGACGCGCGCGACGTAGCGCTCCCAGTCGGCGCCGTACTTGCGCGCGCAGTGGGCGTTGTCGCGGCGCTCCCGGTGCAGCAGCAGACCGGCGAAGAAGATCGGATAGATGTAGACGAGCACCGTCGAGAGGCCGGTCGCGAGCGACCAGGCGAGCGCCATCAGCCAGTCGCCGAGGTAGTTGCAGTGCCGGGCGAGCCCCCACCAGCCCGAGCAGAGCAGCTTCGTGCCCGTGGCCGTCTCGACGAACTCGGCCGGCCGACCCCAGATGCGCGTCGTCGGGTCGCGGCGAAAGTCGTGCTTCTGGGTATTGGCTTGCCTGAAGACGAACAGCCCTCCGCCGCCGAGAACTGCAATGGCGGCGAATGCCGGCCAAGCGAGGGTCACGGGTTCGACCACCAGATACGGGAGCGGCGCCGAGTAGACCAGCGGCACCATGGCGCACGAGCCCCACGTGAGCATCCAGCCCATGGGCTCGTGCTTCACGTCCCAGGCCGAGAGGATGTGCTCCTCGTGCCAGAAGTAGTCGACGAGATAGGCGGTGACGCCAGCGCAGACGAGCATCATCGAGTTGGTCACCTGACCGTGGCGTTCGGCTTGCGCGGCGGCGCAAGAAAGAGCGAGCAGCCCCCAGAGCGTGAGCCCGGGCTTGCCCTGCATCCAGTACTTCCAGTCGATCGAGCCCGTACGCGGGTTGAGCGTGGCGCCGAGATAGAACGCCTCGAGGAACCCTCGCCCTCGCTCTGCGGCGGTCGCTTGCCGGCGCCCGGTCCACCAGATGTAGGTCGAGAGCGCGAAAGCGCCGAAATTGATCGTGACCGCGAGCGGAACGAGTTCGTCGTAGAGGAAGCTGGCCGGCAGCGCCCCCGTCGCGACGACGCCCGCTGCGATCGCGTACGTCGCGAACAGCGCCACCAGCCCGTTGCGACGATAGGTGTTGTGGCCACCGCCGAGCAGGGGTGGGCCGTTGACACGGGGCCCTGGCATGAACGCGGCCAGGGCGAGCTGCAGCGCGATCCAGGCAGCATAGAAGCCGAGGGTCGCGGGGGTGGGCCCGCGCAGATCGCTCCAGAACGAGGTGCCGGGCCACATGAGCGCGCCGTCGTGCAGACGCATGCAGAGCACCACATAGAGCGAGAACACCGGCAGGAGCACGAGCTGGGCAGCGAAGCCGATGCGGTCCCCGAGGCTGGCGGGGGTGACGTCACTCACGGTGCGATCTCCAGCGACATGTGCGCTTCGTCGACGGCGGCACCGTCCACGCGCAGGGCGTCGCGTTCGGTGCCCCACGCCTCGAAGCCGAAGCCTTCGTAGAGCGAGCGCGCCGCGAGGTTGTCGACCCCGACCCCGAGGTCGAGCCACACGAGGCCCTCGAGGGCCCGCGCGTACTCGATCAGCGCTGCGACGAGTGCACTCCCGACGCCGTCGCGCCGGTGCTCGCGGGCCACGTACATGCCCCAGACGTGGCCGCGATGGCGGCCCTTTGGATGAGTCGGGCGCTGCAGGCCGAGTACGCCGACGAGCCGTCCTTCGACGAAGGCGCCGAACGTCGCGTCGTCGCGACCGTGGTGAAGGCGTGAGCGGATGAGCTCGAGGTCGTGCTCGCTCTCGACGTCGGGCGACGAGCCGAATGCCGCCGGGCTGTCCTCGAGCCCGGCGAGCCGCAGCGCGCGAAACGGCTCGGCATCGTCGGGCTCGAGCCTGCGAATCGAGGCGGTCGTCACGCTCAGAGCCTCCCCGCTTCGGGCGCGTGCCCCGACGGCTGCAGCGTGCGCCATGCGCTCACGCCACAGGCTACGCCGACGAGCTCGCCCGCGTGCAGCGCGAGGCCGAGGGCGTCGGGCAGGCCGGCGACGACGAGGCTGACGATGCGACCCGCTGCGAGCCCGCCGTACAGAAAGAGCTGCGCGCGCACCCCGAACTCGACGCGCGTGGCCCGGGCGCCGCACCACGCGAGCAGCGCCGCGCAGCCGAGGGACAGGCCACCGTACACGCCGCGCAGGTCGTTGTCGGCGGTGACGCTGGTGGCATCGAGTCCGACGAGCGCCGCCATCTGGACGGGCGCGAGCACGAACGCAAAGCCGATGCCAGCAAAGGGTAGCGCCGAGAGGAGCACGACCACGCGCGGCCAGCTCATCGCTCGCGCGAGCTCACCTCGAAGAACATCACGTTGCCGTCACCGCCGCCGGGCGGAGGGGCGTACTTGTCGGCGACCGCCGCAACGACCGCCTGCTTCGTCGCGTCATCGTCCACCCGACGCAGGGTCACCGGGTAGCGCTGGCCTTCGATGCGCAGCACCGAGCGACCGTCCTCTTGCGCGCGGTGATACCAGTCTTTGCCGGGTGGAAAGGAGAGGCTGGCCGGAATGAAGGCCCGGCCATCGGCGTAGAGGATCCAGACGGTGCGCGAGATGTCGTCCTGCTCGAGCTGGAACTCGATCTCTTCGACGTCCTTCACGAAGCTCCAGTCTTCGACGCGCGCATCGACCCAGGCGCCCGACGAGAGCGGCCCGCCCGGTATGAGCCCCATCGGCCCATCGCCGCAGCGCGCTCCGAAGTAGACGATGATGCCGAGCCCGATCAGGGCGACGAGGCCCGAACCGACGTACCGCACGATCTGCATGGCGACCTCCCGAGGCGCACGCGCGCCGACGCTGCCCCGATTCTCTCAGCCTCGTCGTCGACGCGCCAGCGGCCGGTTCACCCGTCGGTGTCGTCGCCGGCCGCAGCGTTGCCGCCCGCGTTTCGCTCACGCAGCCGCCACTCCTGGCCCATGCTCTCCTTCAGGTTCTCGGGGAGTTGATCCATGGGCACGACGAGGTCGCCCTCGACCGGCCAGGTCTGCAACAGCTCGGGGTGGAAGCCCTTCGGGTAGTACTTCTTCGTCGGAATCTCCTGCTCGCGCACGAACGGCTCCTGAATGTCCTCGCGGGCATGTGGGGGATGCGGCACGACGAGCTGACCGTTTGCGAAGTCGAACTGAGGTGCGCGGTTGTTCGGGTGAGTGGGGAGGATCCCCTCGCGCACCCAGATCTGGTCCTTCGTGACGTTCACGACGATGCCGTCGGGGGCGCCGAAGTGGTAGGGGCCCTGCCAGTGATGGCGCACCTCGGCGACCGCCTCTTCGTTGAGGTAGGGGTCGAAAGGCATGTGCGTCGTCATCAGCAGCCGGGGCTTCACCCGGCTGGCCAGGTAGCCGGCCGCGTAGCCCGGCGTGTGGTGGGTATCGATCGTGTACCGGGCGAGGAAGGGCGGCACGCCCTGGACGCCCGCGCTGATCTCGACCAGCTCGGGCTGCATCTCAGTGACGTACACGTCGCAGCCCTTGGCGTACTTCTCGTCGAGCTTGCTCGGCCGACCGTCGCCCGTCCACACGAAGCAGAGGTCGTTCCGTCGAGGCGATACGCGCTCGCGCCGTCCTTGGCGTGTGAGCGCTGCCAGTGCGTGACCCTCACGCCGTCTTCCTCGTAGACCACACCCCCGTTGTCGCGAAAGTCGAACTCGTTGACCTCGATGTCCCAGCCCTTGCCGACGGGGAAGACGCTGAACGCATCGATGTGCCAGCCGAGCATCATCTTCATACCCTCGACCATCTTGGCCGTGCCGTACTCGGGTGTTCGACCGCTCGGTCCGTGCACAGTGAGCGCATTGTGCCAGCCTCCGGCCCAGGTGCCGAACATCCAGACGTAGGGCAGACCGCCGAAGTGATCGACGTGCAGGTGCGTGATGAAGACGTCCTTGATCTCGTTCAGCGCGATGCCGGCAGCGACGTAGTTCGCGGGCGAGCCCTCGCCCAGATCGAACACGAAGTTTCGGCCGTTGCCGAGCTGCACGAAGATCGACGTGTTCATCTGTCCGGGTCGGATCGTCGGCGACGTGCCCATGAAGATGATCCGCATCTCGTTCGGCTGAACTTCCTCGGTACGTGGGAACCAGTTCGCTGCGCTCTGCATCCAGGGCGAGGGTCGGATCCCTTCGAAGAGCAGCCCCTCCTTCCAGCGATCGCCCGGTACGCCACCGAAGAGCGCGGCGCGAATCTCCTCGACGCTCGACGGATCCTGAACGGGGGGCGCCGCCGGGGGCGCCGCCAGCGCGGGCGTGCCGCCGGCGAGCAGCGCGAAGAGCGTGAGGAAGATCGAGCAGAGGCGAGTGGCCTCTTGGCGTTTCGACATGAGGTTCTCCTGATCGGGCGCGCGCATCGCGGCGGCCCGGGTGTAGGTCTGGCGTCGGTGCGCGAGCGAGCGAGCCGTGGTCAGTACGCGAAGTTGAGCCCAAGCAGCAGGCCGTTCATGCGCACGTCGTAGACGAAGCCGCCGCGGTCGTAGTCGACACCGAGCACGCGGTAGCCGAGGGTGAGACCCACCGAGTTGAGCGGGTTCCACGTCACGTGCGCGCCCGCCGACCAGTCGAGCTTCGCCGCACCGGCGCCGATGTCGCCGTAGGCCGCGACCCGCCACTTCTCGGTGATCGGCAGTCGCCAGCGGAGCCCGACGATGCCGTCCCACCACGAGTCGCTGAACGCGCCGGCGAACGGGCTCGGGTTGCCCGCCCCGCTCGACGAGGGCACGAACGACACCTCGTTCTTCACGTACCACCACCGCGCACCGCTGTAGAGGTCGAGTGCGAAGGGCATGCCCAGTGGCAGCTCGTAGCCTGCGGCGAGCGTGCCGAACGCGCTGTCGAGCCGGACGTCGGTCTCGACCGAGATCGCCGGCGGCGGGGGCGATGGGTCGGTGATCTCGACGGACTGCCCGGCCTTCAGGCGCACCCAGAAGTTGTCCGACATCAAGTGCCAGCGCCGGTAACGGACGTCGAGGAACCCCGCGAAGGCCGCATCGAGGTTGCTCGCGAGGTCGCCGAAGCTCGCGTCGACCGGGATCGTGCCGGTGCCGGCCGGCGGCGACACGTCGCCGTTGAGACCCGACAGAAAGAGGTAGGGCACGAGCTCGAAGCCCCAGTCGCGTTCGCCCTCTTCATCGAAGATCGACGGGCCGGTCAGCCAATCCCAGGCCTGCGCGGACGGCGGCTGGGCGAGGCAGGCCGCGATCATCACCGCGGTGACCGACAGCGCCGAAATCGAGCGAGGCGTGCTGCGTCTCATCGCGAGGTCTCCTTCCGTCAGTGGCCCCAATCGCCCACGGCGTCGCTGCCGGGCGCGTGGTACTCGAGATAGTCGTTCAACTTGATGGGCGTGGCGTCGATGAACGCCTCGATTCGCTCCGCGATGGCCGTCGTCTCGGGTCGCGCGTTCGAGAGCCCGGTGTAGGGGATGCCCTTGCCGTTGGGCTTGTCGGGATACTTCTTCTTCATCAGCTCGTGACGCGCCCGCATCTTGTTGAACTGACCCTGCGTGTGGATGAGCGGAACCAGCTGAGGATTCTCTTCGCGCGGATCCATGTAGAGGTCGAAGTACGCCTCGGGCATGCCCGAAGCCGCGACGTCCCCTGCACCGATCCAGTGCCGCTTGTATCGACCCTTGACCGTTGCGCCGAGCTGATGGCCCGCGTAGATGAAGACGAAGTCACGGCGGCTGAACGTGTCTCCCTTGAGCAGCAGCGCCGTCTGATCGATGCCGTCGACGACACGATCGGTCGGGATGTGGCGCGTCGCGCCGCCCACCCGCGCGAAGGTCGTATAGAGATCGGTGACGTGGATGATGTCGCCCACGACCTGGTTCGGTTCGATCGTCCCCGGCCACCAAGCGAAGGCCGGCGTCCGGACCCCGCCTTCCGTGAAGTCGCCCTTTCCGCCGCGATAGATCATCGGGAGCATGCCCCAGCCGGCCGGCGGGCTATGCACCATCGGTCCGTTGTCCGCCATCGCGACGAACAGCGTATTCTCGGCGATGCCGAGCTCCTGGAGCTTGTCCATGATGCGGCCGATGCGCGCGTCGAGCACCGAGAGCGCGCCCGGCACCTTGAGACCCGAGACGGTCTTCTTGGGCATCTCGGGCGAGAGGAAGTTGAGCATGTTGGGCCAGAAGGCGACGAAGAAGGGCTGCTTCGAGGCAGCGTTGCGCTCGATGAAGGCGAGCGTCCGTTTCTCGGCTTCGTCGTCGAGCTTCTCGAAGCACTCGTTCGAGTTGCCGCACCACTCGCGCCCCTGCTCGCCCTTCTTGCCTTCGATGTTCATGACCCAGCCCGCCGGCACGAGCCCGGGATCGTCGAGGGCGTAGGGGTCGGGGGGATAGATTTCGGGGAACAGCCCGAGCACCGCGTTGACCGCGTTGCCCTGCGGGCTGTACAGCGACGTGATCTGATTCATGGGCGTAAACAGCGCCTCGTCGAAGCCCTGGTTGTGCAGGTAGCTCTCTTCGATGTCGCCGAGGTGTCCCTTGCCATAGAAGGCGGTCGCGTAGCCGGCCTTCGAGAGCACTTCGGCGATCGTCACCTCTTCTTCGCGCAGCCCCGAGAACTCGTGGGGCATGCCAACGACCCCCATCCCGTGCCGCACCGGATGGCGACCGGTCAGCATCGCGGCCCGCGTCGGCGTGCACGAAGGCTCGGTGTACATCCGCGCGAAGTTGATGCCCTCTTCGGCCATGCGATTGATGCTCGGCGTCTCATAGCCGAAGTTCTTCTGCAGGCCCGGATAGCCGACCGCCCCGTAGGCGGTGTCGTCCCAGAGCAGGTAGATGATGTTCGGTCGCGTGCCGTGCTTCGCCTCGAGCTCGGCGATCTTGGCGGCCAGCTCAGCGTCCTCGGTCGCCCAGCGCTCCTGGTGCTGCTGTTGCAGCACGTAGAACTCGGCGTCGTGCACGACGTCCTTCGCGCTCGCGGAGCCGTGCATCAGCACGGCCGCGAGGACAGTGATCCAGATCAGTCGCTGGCTCATTCGGAGGCCTCCCTGATTCGAGGAGCGACCCGTCCCCGAGCCGCTGCCGATTCGACCGTACGCCGACGCGCGGCGCATCGTCCCATCCAGTCCCGCTTCGCCGTGCGCTTTCTGGGGGCGAGCGGCATTCGAGATGGGGACCCCGGGGATGATGAGGCATTCTTCCCTCGACAGACATCGATGATTCGCAACAGGGAGGCATCCGTTGGCTGCGCACACCCTGGCGTCTAGGGAGGCATCCGTTGGCTGCGCACGTTTCGACGCGTGATGTCGAGATCGCATCGGCCCGGTTTCCCGACTACGACGCGTTCGCCGAGTCGATCAGCGGGTGGTCGCTCGAGTTCCGTCAGGTCGATGCGGGCGATTCACCCGCCGAGCTCGTCCAGATCTCGGCGCCCGGCGTCCTGGTGACGCGGGCACGCTTCGAACGTGCCTACGATCAGCAGGGGCAGAGCCCGGTCGGCATGCGCACGTTCGCCGTGCTCGATCCAGGGACCGACGGTGTCCACTGGTGCGGTCGCCCGTTCTCCGACGCCGAGTTCGCCGTGTTCTCCGAGCGAGACGGGTTCGAGGCCAGCTCGCGTCCGGGCTTCGGAGTCTGGACGATGTCGCTCGCAGACGAGCTCCTCGAAAGCTGCGCCGCGACCCTGGGGCGATCCGATCGCTTCGATCGGGTGCGCGCGGTCGGCGTGTCGCGCGCCGAATCGGCTCAGCTGACTGCGCTTCGCGCGCTGCTGGCGGGCCTGCCGCGGAGTGTCGACGCATCACGATCCGACCTGGACGCCTGCTGCGAGCGCCTCACGCGAAGTCTGCCCCAGCTCCTCTTGTCGATCGGTGGAGCGCCCCGAGAGACATCGCCCCCCGCCGCGCCGCGACTGCGTGATCTCGCGTTCGAACGAGCCCGCACATACGCGCTCGACCAAGGGGGCGAACGGCCGACGGTCGAAGGGATGCGTGAAGCCAGCGGCGCGAGCTGGCGCACGCTCGACTACGCCTTTCGCGAGCGCCTCGAGGTGACGCCGCAGAACTTCTTGAAGGCGATCCGGTTGGACGCGCTGCGCAAGGCTCTGCTCGACTCGGATGAACGGGCGCGCATCGTCGACCTGGCGACCGAGCACGGCTTCCGCCACATGGGGCAGCTCGCGGCCGACTATCGCCGGCAGTTCGGCGAGCTTCCGTCGACCACGTTGGCCCGGTCTCGACCCTCCGCGACGCGGCCATCGCCGCATCGACGGGCCAGCCAGCCGGTGGCCGGATCGCGCTGATCAGGCGCCGCCAAGGCGGGCCACGATCTCCTGACGCAGCTCGACGACGAGTCGCTGCATCGCCATGCGGTGACTCGCGTTCAGCCATCGCGCGCCCGGTGACTCAGCGAAGGCGGCAAATGCCTCGAGCTCCTCGGTGCTCGCGTCGCGGTACACGAACATGAAGATCACCGACTGCTGCTGGCGAAGCTGCTGAGCCATCTGTACGCGCATCGCCGCCAGCTCCTGCTCGATCTCGGCTGAATCGGTGCGTTCGCGCTCGGGCAGCAACGGCTGGGCCGCGAAGGTCAGGATCTCGCCGATGCCCACCTGCAGCTGCGCCGCGTCCTCGGTGGTCTGCAGAGCCGCGTCGATCCGCTCGAAGAGCTTCACGCGCTCCAAGTCGACCGGCTCGCGGGTGAGCCGATCGATGAAGGGTGAGACCTCGCTCTCCCAGTCGGTCTCACCGGCGGCTGCTTCGAGCAAGAGCAGACGTCGCCCCGGATCGGACGCGTACCAGTCGGTGACTGCGCGCGCCGAATCGGGGTCGTAGCCGACCGCAAACGCCCGCAGATGTCGCTCGGTCGCAGCATCGGGCTCGCACGCACCGCGGATCTCGGCGAGCCAGCGCGTCCGGGCGGTCGCATCGAGCTTCGAGAGCGTGGGGTGGTCGGCGACCCGGGCAGTCGCCTCGGCGGTCTCGACGAGGGTCGCGCAGAAGGCTTCGACGTTGGCGCGGAGGTCGGCCAGCTGGTGGACCGCGCGCACCTGCGCCGGGATCGTCGACGTGGTTGCGCCACTGCGCTCGGCGACGGCGACGGCGAGGGCGCACGCGAAGACGGCGATGGTGCCGATGAGAGCGCCGCGTCGAGAGGTCGTCGAGGGTGTGAACGAAGTCGGCATCGGTCGGGTCACGGAGCCGGGGGACAAGGGGGGGATCGGAGCGCCTGCGCCGTGTCTTGAGACCTCATGCATGCGCAACAACGAAGGCGACCCATCAGGCGCGAACACACCCCGCGTTCGATCGCTCAGCGCAGGTGAGATCGAGGCACGTCACTCGACGCCGAGCCGTTTCAACGTCGAATGCACTGCGTCGAAGAGCGCCGCCGACCCGCCGGCACCGTCGGGTGCGGGCGCGTAGATCTTGTGGTCGGGACTGACTCGCAGTCGATTGCCTGCGTGCGTGAGAATCTGCACCAGGCGTTGGGGATCGATCTGACTCTGCTCCGCCACGGCGAGAACGATCTCGCCTCGCGCGAGGCCGATCGAGATGAGTCCGAGCTTGCGCGCCGCGATCTTCAGGCGAATCACTTCGATGAGATTGGCCGCTTCTTCCGGCAGCGCACCGTAGCGATCGAGCAGCTCGTCCCGAATTCGGGCCAGCTCGTTGCCGTCGGCCGCGCTCGACAGGCGCTTGTACAGCACGAGTCGCTGGCTCACGTCCTCGACGTACGCCTCGGGCAGTCGCGCCACGACGGGCAGGCGAATCTCGGGATCGATCACCTCTTCATGGATCCGGCCGCGCAGCTCCTCGATGGTCTCTTCGAGCATCTCCATGTAGGTCTCGTAGCCGACCGCTCGCAGGTTGCCCGACTGCTCGGCGCCGAGCAGGTCGCCCGCGCCGCGAATCTCGAGATCCATGTGCGCGAGCCGAAAGCCGCTCCCGAGCTCGGTCATGTCCTGGATCGCTTCGAGCCTTCGCTGGGCGTCGCTCGACAGATTGCCGAGCTGCGCCGGGATCAGCAGATAGGCGTAGGCACGGTGCGTGCTGCGGCCGACCCGGCCGCGCAGCTGGTAGAGCTGGGCGAGGCCGAGCGCATCGGCCCGATTGATCAGGATCGTGTTCGCGCGCGGGATGTCGATGCCGCTCTCGATGATCGTGGTGCAGAGCAGCACCTCGGCCTCGCCCTGCATGAACGCGTGCATGCGCTCGTCGAGCTCGCGCTCGCGCATCTGCCCGTGGGCCACGATCACTCGCGCCTCCGGCACCACGCGGTTGAGCATCTCTTCGATCGCCCCGATCGACGCGACGCGATTGTGAAGAAAGAAGACCTGCCCGCCCCGGCGCATCTCGCGCAGGATCGCCTCTCGGATCAAAGGCTCACTGAAACGCGACACCTGGGTGCGAATCGCGAGCCGATCGACGGGGGGCGTCTCGATGATCGAGAGGTCGCGCACGCCGGTGAACGCCATCTGCAGGGTGCGCGGGATCGGCGTCGCCGTGAGCGTCAGCACGTCGACGGTCTTCTTGAGCTTCTTGATCCGCTCTTTGTGGGCGACGCCGAAGCGCTGCTCTTCGTCGACCACGAGCAGGCCGAGATCGCGAAACTGCACGTTCTTCTGAAGGATGCGGTGGGTCGCGACGACGATGTCGATGCTGCCGTCGGCGAGCCCCTCGAGCGCCTTGCGACTCTCGGCCGGCGTCACGAAGCGCGACAGCTGCGCGAGCTTCACGGGGTAGCCGCTGAAGCGCTTGACGAACGTCTCGTAGTGCTGCTGGCAGAGCACGGTCGTCGGCACGAGCACGACGACCTGCTTGCCATCCATCGCTGCTCGGAACGCGGCCCGGATCGCGACCTCGGTCTTGCCGTAGCCGACGTCGCCGCAGACCAGGCGATCCATCGGCCTCTCTTTCTGCATGTCGGCGAGCACGTCGTCGATGGCCGAGCTCTGATCGGCGGTCTCTTCGAATCCGAAGGTCGCTTCGAACTCTTCGAAGTAGGCGTCGCGGGGCGAGTAGGCGAAGCCGGCCGCGAGCTCGCGCGCCGCATGCATGGCCAGCAGCTCCTGCGCCATGTGGCGCATGCTCTTCTTGACCTTGGTGCGCGCCTTCTCCCAGGTCTCGCCGCCCAGCCGATCGATGCGCGGCTTCACGCCGTCGGCCTGGCCGTAGCGCGCGACGAGATTCAAGCGGTGGACGGGCAGGAAGAGCCGGTCACCGCCGGCGTACTCGATGCAGAGCAGCTCGCTGCGTCCACCGCTCGTCTCGAGCTCGACGAGCCCGCGATACGTGCCGATGCCGTGGTCGTGATGCACGAGGTAGTCGCCGGGCTCGAGCTGCGCGATGCCCTCGACGGCCGTACCTTCCTTCCACGCGCCGCGCACGCGTCGCTTCTCACGGCGGCCGAAGATCTCCTCTTCGACGATCACGACGAGCTTGTCGTCGGGGAGGATGAAGCCTTCGCTGTACGGCGCGACGCGGATCTCGAGGCGCCCGGGGCCCGACCAGTACCAGGCCGGCCGCGGGTCGGTCTGGATCGTCGCCTCGATGCCGTAGTCGTCGAGCAGGTCGACGAGGCGGTCGGCGGCCGAGAGCGCGCTCACCGCGATGACGACGCGCCAGTCGTCGAGCAACCAATCGGCCAGCCGATCGGCCAGGGGCGCCAATGCGCGTTCGTGGGTGCGGGTCTTCGCGAGGTCTCGCCGGAGTTCGTCGTGTCCCCGCACCTCGAGCTTGTGTCGGGTGGCGTCTTCTTCGGCGTCGGCGACGTCGAGGCGCTCGAGCGCGATCGCCTTGCGCGTCGACAATGCCTCGGTGAAAGACGCCTCCTCGGCGAGCAGCAGCTCGACCGGGGCCGACGCCCGGTCGGCGGCGCATGCGCTCTCGAACCCGTGGCGCGCGTCTTCGTAGTAGCGCTGCCACCGGTCGATGCCGGCGTCGGGGTCGTCGACGATGATGAGTGTGTCTTCGGGCAGGTAGTCGAGCACCGTCTCGAGGTCGGGATCGAGCAGCGGCGAGAGAGACTCGATCCCGGGCGGCAGGTGTCCCCGCAGCAAGTCACCGATCAAGGCGTCGACGGCGGTGGCCGACACTTCGTGCTTCTCACCGAGCGCCCGAATGGCGTCGCCCTGGGCGATCACTCGATCGCGATCGAAGAGCAGCTCGCGGGGCGGCGGCAGATCGACGTGAGCGAGCTTCGCCTGGGAGCGCTGGCTCGCCGGATCGAAGTCGCGAATCGACTCGATGTCGTCGCCCCAGAACTCGACGCGGATCGGGTGGGGACGGTGCGGCGGGTACACGTCGACGATGCCCCCGCGTACGGCCAGCTCGCCGCGCTCCTCGACGATCGCCATGCGCGCGTAGCCATTGCCGACGAGGCGCTCGACCAGGGCGTCCCGATCGATCGTCTGGCCGACTTCGAGGCGCACCGTGCGCGCGCGCAGGGTCTCGCGCGACGGCACCCGCGCCGCGAACGCCGACCACGGAGCGACGACGACCTGTGGACCCTCGCGCCCCCCGAGCGACCAGTGGTGCAGCACCCGCATGCGCGCGGTCAGGATGAAGGGCTGCGGGCTGAACGTGTCGTAGGGCAGCGTGTCGTGACGCGGGAACGTCTGCACGCGCGGCTCGTCGGGTCGCTCGCCGAGGGCGGTGCGCAGATCGTCGGCGATGGCGTCGCCCCGCCGGGCGGTCGGGGCGAGCACGAGTACCGGTGCGTCGCCGTGCTCGCGCACCAGCTCGGCGGCGACGCGGGCGCGCGCGCCGGCCTTGATGCCGGTGAGGCGCACACGCCCGTCGCGCTCGGCGAGCGATCGCGCGAGGCGCTGGGTGGCAGAGCTGAGTCGGCGGCGCTGGGCCAGGGTCGGGGCTCCGCGCGGTGGGCAGCTCGGCCCCGGTCGGGGCATTTGCGGCGACACCACGCACGAAGGCCCGCCGCACTCCCCGAGGTGGGGGGTGCGCGGGCTCGATCGAGACGCCGACTGTAGCGGAGGGCCTCGAGCCGGCCTGCGCAGCCGCCGCGGTGCGGGCGGCTCGATTCGCCGCTTGCCACAGCCGGCCTTCGACTGACACAATGGCGTAGCCCGAGCCACACGCTCCAAGGCCCTGCTGCCTCGCAACACGCCGAGAGGACTCCACCGCCATGCGCTCCCGCTGCTCGCTCGCCCGTCCGCCCCTTCTCCTACGATTGCTGCTGACCGCCGCCTGGCTGCTGATCCCCGCAGGTTCCGCGCTCGCGGCCCCGGTCACGGTGTTCCTCGATCCGGCTCAGAGCTCGGTCGGCGGCGAAGCGCTCTCGGGCGACATCGATCTGGCGATCGGCGATGGCCCGGCCAGCGAGAACCGCTCTTTCGACGTGACGGGCCTGTCGGCCATGGGCGGCGGTCTGAGCGTCGGCCTCGACGGCTCGCTCGCGAACCCGGGCCTCGGCCTGCTGCGCGCCGACGGCACGTTCCTGATTCCGGCGCTCTTCGTCGTGGTCGACGGCCTCGGTGATGCGCTGCCGCTCACGCTCATCGACGTCGCCGGCACGTTCGGTCCGTCGGCGGCGTGCGGCGCAAGTCCTGCCTGTCTCGAGACGGCCTTCCAGATCGACACCGGCAGCGCGCAGGGCGTCGTCGATGTCTCGATCGTGGCGGCGATTCCCGAGCCGAGCACCGGCCTGCTCGTCGCGCTCGGCCTCGCCACGTTCGGCCTCGTTCGCCGTGAAGGGAGCGCCCGATGACCCGCGCCATCTCGATCGTCGCTCTCTTCTTCGTCGCCGTCGCGAGTCTCGGCGTCTCGCAGTGCAACGGCACGCTCCGGGTCAACCAGTCGCTCGACGACCGGGCCGGCTACCTCGAGCCGCACACGCCTGGCTCGGGTGCGCCGGAAGAGTTCGTGCTGCCGCCGAACGGTCCCATCGAGCAGATCCTGGGCGCGTCGCCCGACCTGAACCGCGTGCACTACGTGCGCACGAGCGCCGAGGATTCGGCGCCGAAGACCATCGTCATTCTGGTGCCGGGGTTCCTCGGCGGTGGCAGCACCTTCGATCCGCTCGCTCGCGATCTCGTGCGCGCTTACGGCGGTGCGCTCGAGGTCTGGGCGGTGAACCGGCGCTCGAACCAGCTCGAAGATCGACGCGGTGGCGCCCATGCCCTGCTCGGCGCCGCAGCCGGCCGCATCGCAGGGGATGAGGCGGCGGTGACGCAGGCGCTCGCCGAGGGCATTCGCTTCTACTTCCCCGATTCGGATCTCGACGAAGACGGCAACCCCGACGGCGCCTTCGAGCTGCCCGACCAGGTGCCGGGCGATGGTGACTCGTCGTTCCAACGCCTCGCGCAGGACGACCTGCGCTTCTCGGCCCATTGGGGCGTCGACACCTACGTGCGCGACTGGCGAGAGCTGGTGCTCGCGGCCCGTGAGATCGTCGGCGACGACGGGCTCGTGCTCTTCGGGGGCCACTCTCTCGGCACGACGTGGATGGGGCTCTTCGCCGCCTACGACTTCGATGCGGGTCCCGGCGTCGAGGCCGGTCACTCACTGGTCGACGGCCTGCTGCTGCTCGAGGGCGGCGGCACGCGCGGGCCGAGCTCGACGCTGCCCACCGAGGCCGAGTACCTCGCCGCGGTGCAGGATCTCGCCGACGGGACGGAGCTCTTCCTGGTCGATCAGGATCCGGCGACGCCCGAGTGCGATAATCCGACGGGCGCATGCGACAACGAAGTCTTCCTGACGAGCCTCTTCGGCTTCATCGACGCCGTGAACCTCGGTGGGGCCGGTGAGCTGAACGGGCTCGCGGCGTCGTTCCAGCCCGAAGCGCCTTCGCTGCTGCAGCGCACCCCGCTGTTCGGCGGGATCCCGGTCAACCTCCTGCTCGCGGCGCCGATGACGAACCGCGCGCTGCCCGGCTTCTTCCTCGACGACGACTTCAGCACGAACGCGGCGTTCAGCGCGAGCTTTGGCTTCAGCGCGAACGGCTCGAACGCGGTGAACCCCTTCGCCGCGTTCCTGCCGGGCAACTTTCTGGTTGCCGTCAACGAGGGCGTGCTGCGCACCTGGGTGAACTACGACGACCCCCGCTTCGACCCCGCTGCACCGAACGCGCTCGCGTGTCCGCCGATCGCGCCGCCGCCCTTCCCGGCGCCGGCCGACATGGCGCCCGGGTGCGCGGTGATCGACAACGGTCCGCGACCGGGCCCGACCGATCCGCCGAGCCTCTGGGGTGTCGAGCGCGAGGTGACCGACATCGACACGTTCATTCGCACGCTCTACGAGAACGGCAACGCGAGTGAGTGGTACTTCGTCGATGGTCGCCCGGGGCTCGACTTCCGCTTCGGACGCGACTCGAGCGCGCTCGGTCGCCCCGACCTGCTCAACGTCACCCAGCATGCCACGGTCGACGTGCCGATCCTGGGCATCGGGGGGTCGAACGGCCTGACGCCCACCGAGGTCTCGTTCGCGAACTACACGCAGTCGACGGCCAGCGATGACGTCGAGATCGTCATCATCGAGGGCTACTCACACCTCGACGTCGTGTCGGCCGCCGAGAACGAAGCGGTGCCGCCCATCGTCGACTGGGTGAACCGGCTGCGAGCCGAGAAGCTTCTCGGCGAGGGCTCGTAGCCGAATCGGGCAACGGGCGCGCCGCGCGGGGCTCGGGTCAGCGCTTCTGCGCGCGGCGGCGTGACCAGCCGTCGGCCCAGCCCGCCACGGGTGCGAGCAGCTCGACGAGCTCTTCTCCCTGGGGCGTCAGGCAGTAGCCCTGGCGATCCTCGAGGGCGACGAGGCGTGCTTCGCGCAGATCCGAGAGTCGCTGGTTCAGGGTGCTGGGTGAGAGCCCGTCGCACGCTTCCTGCAGCGCCCGAAACTTGAGCGGAGCGCCGCGAAGCTCCCAAAGCACGCGCATGCCTGCGCGCTTGCCGAGCAGCTCGGCGAGCACGGCCCAACCGCGCGTGGTCTCGGCATCGCCTGCGATGACCGGCCGATTCGATGCGCGCGCGTCTCCA
This sequence comes from Myxococcota bacterium, assembly GCA_965250285.1. Taxonomy (GTDB): domain Bacteria; phylum Myxococcota_A; class UBA9160; order UBA9160; family UBA4427; genus CAYYSY01. Next base: position 4,843,017 of record OZ252299.1, on the reverse strand, counting down.
CTGCGTCGCTTCGTGTCGCGGCCCGACTTGTCGGATCCGAGGCTCTTGCGCCGGCCCTTCTTCCGATTCCGCTTCTCGCGTTTGCCGCTCTTGCGCGTGGCCAAGGGGGGGTCTCCTGGTCGGTCGAACTCGGTCGCGGCGTGGGCGCGTACGGGGAGGCACCCAGCGACCGCGATAGGCTACGAAAATTTCGAGCGCCGTGCGTGACGCTCGGTCGCGTCACCGGGTATGCTGCCGCCTCCAGACGGACGCGCGCCCACTGGGAGCACGAGACGTTGGGTGATTTCGAAGCAGACACCCGTGTCAGCGGGCGAGACGGCAAGTACGACGCCTGTCTCGTCGACGATTGGGCGATCTGGGGACCGAATGGCGGCTACATCGCTTCGGTCGCGCTGCGCGCCGCGGGCGCCGAGAGCGCCTTTCCTCGCCCAGCGACGTTCAAGTGCCAGTTTCTCGCGCCGGGCCGGTTCGAGCCGGTCGACATCGCCGTGCGGTTGCTGCGCCGCGGTCGCAATGCCGAGGCGCTGTCGGTCGAGCTGCGACAGGGCGAGCGTCTGCTCCTGACGGCACTCGTCTGGACGGTGCCCGATGTCGACGACGACACGCCGCGCATGGAGCACGACTTCGCTCCGATGCCCGATGTGCCTCCGGTGAGCGAGCTCGAAGAGTCGCGTGTGCTGACCGAGCGCTGGGGAGGGGAGCAGCATGCGTTCTGGGCCAACTTCGATCGCTGGTCCCCCGATTGGCGACCGCCCGAGGACCGGGCCGCGCGACCTCCTACGTTTCGCTGCTGGCACCGCTTTGCACCGCGGGCGACGTTCGATTGTCCGTTCACCGACGCGGCGCGCTCGTTGCTGTTGATCGATACGAACGGCTGGCCCGCCGCGAATGGCCCCTACGTCGAAGAGCATGGGTTCATGGCGCCGAGTCTCGACGTCGCGGTGCAGTTCCATCGCTCCGCGCGCGACTCTGAGCTGCTGCTCTGCGAGAGCGAGGCGCCGATCGCGACGGAAGGTCTGGTGGGGACGCGGGGTCGGGTCTGGGACGAAGGCGGTCGGCTGCTCGCAAGCGGCAGCGCGCAGCTGCTCGTGCGGCCCGTGCCGACGGCGCCGAGGTAGACGCTTGCCCCCTCGCCCCGCGGTCGACACGGCGCGCGTCGAGCGCGAGACGCGCCGCTTCATCGACCGCGTCGTCATCGCACTCGGGCTGTGTCCGTTCGCCCAGGAGCCGTTTCGATCGGGTCGCGTCGACGTGTGCGTGACGGACGCGCGCGACGAGGCGACCCTGCTCGCCGATCTCGACGCCGAGATGACGCGGCTGGTCGCGACCGACGTCGACGCGCTCGAGACGACCTTGCTCGTGCACCCGCGCGTGCTCGGCGACTTCGATGCGTACAACGCGTTTCTCGACCTGGCCGAGGGTTTGCTGGTCGAGCGCGGCTACGAGGGCGTGCTGCAGATCGCGTCCTTTCATCCGCACTACCGCTTTGCGGGGGTGCCCGCCGACGACCCGGCGAATGCGACCAACCGGTCGCCGTGGCCGATGCTCCATCTGCTGCGCGAAGCGAGCGTGAGCGCCGCGGTGGCGTTGCACCCCGACGCCGAAGCGATCCCGGCGCGCAACGTCGAGCGCCTTCGTTCGCTCGGCCCCGCAGCCGTGCGCACCCTCCTCGACGGTTTGCACGATCCGGATTGACCGCACGCCGGGCAACCCGCTTCAGGGGCGACCCGCTGCGATGGTCTTCTCGGCGAACGTGAGCGTGCGGGTGGCGAGCTTCGACGGGTCGTGGTGCGACGCGAGCCGGGCGCGCGCGCCTTGCCCGAGTCGCGCGCGCAGATCGGCGTCGGCGTCGAGCGCATCGAGCGCCCCGGCGATCGCCGTGGGTCCAGCTTCGTCGCCGAGCAGCCAGGCCGACGTGCCATGCGTGAGCCCTTCGGCGACGCTCGCGTACGCCACGATGGGCCGGCGGGTCTCCATGTAGTTGAGCAGCTTGATCGGGAAGCCCCCGACGCGGCGGCGCGCGAGCACCAGCGCCCGAGCGCCGAACGCGAGCGCGCGCATGCGATCGAATCCGTCGATGTGCACGAGTGAGAGCGCAGCGAGCGCGGCGCGCTCGGCGGCAGTCGGTTCGGTGTGCGTCGCGACGACGATCGGTGGCGCGCTGGCGGGCCGGTGCCGAGCGGCGGCGTCGAGCAGCTCGAGCTCTTGATAGCCATCGAGGTTGCCCGAGTAGAGCACGTAGTGATCTGGGTCGAGGTCGAAGCGCGCGCACGCGCAGTCGATCTCTTTCTGGCCCGGTGCTTCGGCGGCGGAGAGGGCGGGCGGAATGCGCGCGATTTCGCCCCGGGCGACACCTGCGAGTGCCTGCTCGGCCGAGTCGGCGAGCACGATCAGCCCGTCGGCCCCCCGCGCGAGCCCTCGGTCGATGCGCCCGCCGATCGCGTTGGCCGACGCTTCGGCCCACGCCGGCAGATAGGCCGAGAGCTCGACGTCGAGCAGCGTATGCACGACGTACACGACGGGAATGCCCGTCCATCGACGCGCCGTGAGCGCGATTGCGGCGGCCTCGGCGTTGTGCGCGAGCACCGCGTCGAAGCGCTCGCGCCGACACGCCGACAAGAAGGTGCGCAGGAGCGCGGCATCGGCGAAGGGCTTCGCGAAGCTCGGCCCGGATCGCATGTGTTTCGGTGCGGAGCCAGCCGCGGGCGTCTCGATGCGGAGATCGGCGGGGGCCGCGCCGCGGCCACGGCCGTAGGTGAAGAGCGTGCACGCCGCGCCGGCTCTGCTCAGCGCGCGCGCCTGATCTTCGAAGTAGACCTGTGAGCCTTGCGGAAGCGGGAACGGGAACGCACCGATCAAGGCGAGCTGCGGTGCGGCCATGGGCTCACGCCCCTTCTGCGCGCCTCGCTGCGCGGGCCTCTCGTCGGACTCGGCGCGCCGCCCTGCGCAGACCACGATGCAGTCGCAGCAGCTCGGCGAGGGCCTTGGCGATGACGCGGGGGTTCGCGCCCGATTGGCGTCCGTGTCGCCGCCGTCGGTGCGCCACCGGTACCTGGTGAATGCGGAACCCGGCGGTGCGCGCCCGGACGAGCAGCTCGGTATTGATGAACGCGCCGAGCGATTCGGTGTCGAGCCGCTCGATCACGTGGCGTCGGAACACCTTGAACGCACAGTCGATGTCTCGCACGGGCAGATCGAAGAGTGCGCGAACGAGGCCGCCCCAGCCCCATGCGAGCACGAGCCGCGGCCACGGATCGCGTCGGGGTGCGCGGAAGCCGGCCACGATGTCGTAGTCGCCCGTGTGCTCGAGCAGCTTCTCGAGCTCGGCGAGGTCGAACTGCAGATCGGCGTCGCTGAAGAAGATCAGCTCGCCCCGCGCAGCTTTGAGACCGGTGCGCAGCGCCGCGCCGTAGCCCGCGTTCGCGTGATGACGGACGAGTCGGACCCGGGGATCGAGGCTCGACCAGCCATCGACGATGTCGGCGCTCGCGTCTCGGCTGCCGTCGTCGACGACGACGATCTCGAACTCGGGGGCCAGCCATGCGCCGATGCGTCGCGCCGAACGGATGAGCTCGGGCAGGTTCTCCTCTTCGTCGAACACGGGGAAGACCAGCGAGAGGTCGGGCCGCACGACGGCCTCGCCGCGCAGGTCGGTGAGGTCGAAGGGCAGATCATCGTGGCGCGCGATGCCCGTCACTCGAGATACCCCAGCGCGCGCAGGCGTTCGGCCACCATCGCGTCTTCTTCCTCGCTGTAGTCGGTGCGAGTCGGCACCTGGGCGGCCGTCGCCTCGGGCTTCCATTCGATGCCGAGGCCATGCGCGATGCTCGCGGCCACGCGCGAGAGCGTCGAGGGCCAGGGCAGGGGCTCGCTGCCCGCGCGGGCCTCGACGCCTGGCCCATCGGCGATGAAGATGCCGTCGGGACGATGGGTCCCGTTCATGCCGCGGCCTCGGCCGCCACCGAGCGATTCGCCATCGAGCACGGTCACCGAGCCGGCGCCGCTCGCGACCGCATCCCAATCGGTGGGCACGAGCGACAGGCCGTGGCCGTCGAGACGGGCGAGCTCGACCAGGACGTCGGGCGCGCGCTCGACGAAGCGCCCGAAATAGACGTCTTCGCGGCGACGCGCCCGGGCGATGACGGGCTCGCCGCTCGGCAGCTTCCAGTCGAGCAGCGCGTCGATCACGCGGTCTCGAACGCGCTCGTAGTCGGCCTGGGCGATGCAGCCCTGGGCTTCGCGACCGGCGACGTTCAGCCACACACCCGGTTGCGTGTTGGCTTCTTCGCTGAACGCGAGGGTTCGGCTCCAGTCGACGCCGCCAAAGCGTGCTGCACTCTCGAGCCGCGCGGCGGCGCCGCGGGCGCGCCGAAAGATCAGCTGAGCGAGGCGAGCCGGCAGCAGCTTCAGCGCGAGGTCGCGGGCGCGTTTCGCCCAGGCGTCGAGCGCGCCGGCACCCTGACGGGTGAGCAGGCCCTGCGCGGCGAGATAGGCGTTCAGGTGCACGACCTCGCGCGCAGCGCTGCCCATGCCGTGATCCGAGACGACGAGGCAGAGCGCCTCTTCGCCGAACGCTGCGCGCAACTCACCGCAAGCCGTATCGAGTGCCTCGTAGACGGCGGTGATCGCGCCCCGGCGAGCGTCGCCCGCGTCGGAGTCGTGCCGCGGCGAGTCGGGGTCGTGATCGCGCCAGTAGTGGTGACCGACGGTGTCGCTCTCGCTGAAGACGATCGTCAACAGGTCGGGGGCACTGCCTTCGCGCCGCATGCGTGCGAGGGCCTCGAGGGCGAAGCGCTTCTTGCGCTCGATGCGCGCGAGCAGCGTATCGATGGCGCGTTCGTGAAAGTCGGAGGCGCGGGCCGACTCGTCGAGGTCGGGGCGCATCCACGGCCCGGCTTCGCTGGCGATGCGTTCGTAGAGGTCGGGGTCGCTGGCCGAGCTCGCATCGGTTTGCGTCGAGACGGGCGCGTCGAAGCCGCAGACCAGCAGCCCGCCCAGGCGATCGGCGGTCGGCGGCGGGTAGGTCGCGGGCATGCCGAGCACGAGCACGCGGCCGCCGGCTTCGTGCGTGCGGTCGAAGATCGTCGGCGTTGCACGATCCGACGCATTCACGAAGCGAATGCGGTACGCGCTCGGCACCTTCTGTGTGAAATCGAAGATCCCGTGATCGCCCGGCTCGAGCCCCGTCATGAACGACGTCCACGCCGGGAAGGTCACCGGAGGCGTCGTCGACGGCAGGGGCGCGTGGCGACCGCGCTGCATCCATCGCGCGAGGTTCGGCAGCCGACCCGCTTCGACGAGAGGTTCGATCACATCGAACGTCGCGCCGTCGAGGGCGAGCACGAGCACGGGGCGGAGCGCGGCCTCGCCTGCGGACGCTGATTCGGGGGCGTGCGGTGCCGTGACCAAGGGGGTGGGGTCTCGCTCGGGCGTGTCGCGCCAGCGTGAGCGGGCGAGCTCGGCCGGCACGACGCGGGGTGGAGCGCGAGTATATCCGGTCGGCGCGATATCGTTTCGATATCAAGCGCTTGCACAGAACCCACGATGAATGCCCCGCAGGGAATCGCGATCCGCCGCGCCGCCGGGTATCGCGCTTCCCGCGACCATCGACATCGCTCCGGGGCCCTCCTATATTGCGCGGCCCTCGGGCACCCGAAGCGCCGCTGGCGCCCCGCCCGAGACCCGCCCCGCCGCCGTCTGCCGCATCCCGAGCGCTTCGGGCCGCCGCCGTCGCGCCGGGCGAGGAAGAGAGGCCGGGCATCGCACCCGGTCAGCCAACCCTTTGGCCCGCGACGAACGCATGCGCGTTCCAATCCGGAGCCGGGAGATCCACCCGTGTCCATCGAACTGATGTGCCGAAAGCTCGGCATGACGCAGGTCTATGCCGAGAACGGCGAGGCCGTCCCCTGCACCGTCCTGGTGCTCGACCAGAACGTGATCGTCCAGAAGAAGACCAGCGACGGCGCCGACGGCTACGACGCCATTCAGCTCGGCACCGGCGACAAGCGCGAGAAGCTCGTGACCAAGCCCATGCAGGGTCACTTCGCGAAGGCCGGCGTCTCGCCGAAGCGACACCTGAAGGAGAGCCGGCTCTCGGCCGAGCAAATCGCCGAGCTCGAGGTCGGCCAGGAGCTGGGCCTCGACCAGTTCGAAGAGGGTGAGCGCGTCGACGTGATCGGCACTTCGAAGGGCCGTGGCTTCCAGGGCGTCGTCAAGCGCCATGGCTTCGCGATCAAGAAGCGGTCGCACGGTACGCACGAGTACTTCCGGCACCCGGGCTCGATCGGTGCGGGCGCCAACCCCGGCCGAGTCATCAAGGGGCAGAAGCATGCGGGTCAGATGGGCAACGTTCGAGTCACGACGAAGAACCTCGAGGTCGTGAAGCTCGATGCCGAGCGCAATCTGATCTTCGTCCGCGGCGCCGTACCGGGTCACAACAACGGCATCGTGAGCGTCCGCAAGGCGGTCGGCACCGGTCACTGATCCGTTCCCCGCGCCCGAGGGCGCAGAGGTCGAACCGAATCGAGGCGCCGTCCGTCGACCCCGGCGGACGGCGCTGTGCGTTCGAGGCGGCGGATCGCCGGAGGTGCGCGCTTTGGCACGGTACGAGCGCAAGGATCATTTTCATCAGAAGGCGAAGAGCGAAGGGACCCGCTCTCGCGCGTACTACAAGCTCGACGAGATGCAGAAGGCGCATCGCGTGCTCGCCCAGGGGCAGAAGGTCGCCGACCTGGGCTGCTGGCCGGGGGGCTGGATGCAGTACGCGTCGAGCATCGTCGGGGGGAGCGGGCGTGTCGTCGGCGTCGATCTCGCCGAGCTCGAGGCGCCGTTCGCCGAGTCGAACGTCGAGGCCTTCGTCGGCGATCTCGAAGATGCGGCCACGACCGACCGGCTCGTCGAGCTGCTCGAAGGGGCGGCGGACGTCGTGCTCTCCGATGCCGCACCGAAGCTGACGGGCGTACGCGAGCGCGACCGCGCGATGGAGGAGCGCCTGCTCGAGGCGATCGAGTGGCAGCTGCCGCGGCTGCTGCGCGCGGGGGGCGATCTGTTGATCAAGATCCTCGACGGGCCCGAAGCCCAGGCTGCCGTGAAGCGGCTCGGCCAGCGCTTCGACAAGGCCAAGACCATCAAGTGCAAGAGCACGCGCAAGGGCTCGACCGAAAAGTACCTGCTCGCACGCGGCTTCGAAGGCGCGGCCTAGCGTCGCACGAACGCGCGCGGCCCAGCGTCGCACGACCGAGCGCGGCGGCGCGTCGCCGTGCTCGGCTAGACTCGACGCCCCGTCCCCATCCAGGAGAACCCCATGTCCACGGAACGTCCCTTCAAGGTCCTCGGCATTCAGCAGATCGCCGTCGGCGGTCTCGACAAGCAGAAGCTCAAGCACTTCTGGGTCGACATCATGGGTCTGACCTACAAGAGCACGTACAAGGCCGAGAAGGAGAACGTCGACGAGGACATCTGCGAGGCGGGCCACGGCCCCTTCGCGGTCGAGGTCGACCTGATGCAGCCGATCGACGCCGACAAGAAGCCGAAGGTGCACGACCCGGCGCTCAACCATGTGGGGCTCTGGGTCGACGATCTGAAGGCCGCCGTCGAGTGGCTCGAGGGGCAGGGCGTGCGCTTCACCCCCGGTGGCATTCGCGCGGGCGCGGCCGGCTACGACGTGACCTTCATCCATCCGAAGGGCAACGACGATGCGCCCATCGGCAGCGAAGGCGTGCTCGTCGAGCTCGTGCAGGCACCGAGCGAGGTGATCGACGCGTTCGCGAAGGTCGCTGCGGCCGCGGGCGCATGAGCGCGCTCACGACCGAGGTTCTGCTCGAAGGGCTGTGCTTCGGCGAGGGGCCGCGCTGGCATGACGGCCGGCTCTGGTTCTCGGACATGCACGCCGGCGTCGTGCTCGCGGTCGACGAAGACGGCAAGAGCGAAGAGATCGTGCGGGTGCCGCACGAGCCTTCGGGTCTCGGCTGGCGGCCCGACGGCACGCTGCTCATCGTGTCGATGCAGGATCGCAAGCTCGTTGCGCTGGGCGACGACGGTTCGCTGCGCGAGGTCGCCGACCTCTCGCCGTATGCGACGTTCCACTGCAACGACATGGTGGTCGACGCCGCGGGTCGCGCTTATGTCGGCAACTTCGGTTGGGACCTGCACGGGGGCGGCAAGCCCGTGTCGGCCAACATGATCCTGGTCGATACCGACGACTCGGTGCGGGTCGCGGCACCCGACCTGATGTTCCCGAACGGCACGGTCATCACGCCGGATGGGGCAACGCTCGTCGTCGGCGAGAGCTTCGGCGCCCGACTCACGGCCTTCGATGTCGCGTCGGATGGCTCGCTCTCGAATCGCCGGGTCTGGGCACCGCTCGAAGGCGCCGTCCCCGACGGCATCTGTCTCGACGAAGAGGGCGGCATCTGGGTCGCGTCGCCCGTGAGCCATGAGTGTCTGCGCGTGCTCGAAGGCGGCGAGGTGACCCATCGGGTCGCGATCGAGAAGCAGGCGTTCGCGTGCATGCTCGGCGGCGCCGATGGCCGCACACTCTTCATCTGCACCGCCGGCGACTCCGACCCCGCGAAGACCTCCGCCCGAGACGGCTGCATCGAGACGGTTCGGGTCGAGACCGCGCGGGCGGGTCTGCCCTAGGGCGCCACGCGGGCGCCCCGCGCACCCGATTCGATCGATCGTTCGAGGCGCGTCTCTCGTCGGTGTCATCGTCTCGCCGGCGCGAGTTGCGCATCGTCGCGTCCCAGAGTCGTCGGAAGTCTTCCGGGATGCTGTACGAGCGCGTCAGCGACGCTTCGATCGACACCCGGCAGGCCCGCGCAGGTACAATCAAGAGGCTCCGCGCCGCATGAAAGGCGGAGCCTGCGCCCGGCGCGCGGTCTCTCGCCAGCTCGGACAAGTCGGGCCGGCATCCGGCTGAGATCGAACGCCGATCGCCCGCTCGTCGTTGGATCACCCGAGATGACTTGGCCCCCCCGCGCCCGGTGTTGCGCAATCGTTCTGGTCTTGCTGGCCGGGTGGGTGCATGCCTGGCCGGCTGCGGCCGAAGGCTTCGTCATCAACGAGGTGTTGCGCCGAAACGATCGGCTGTTCGGCGCCGAGTACCTCGACGAAGATGGCTCGCGACAGCCCTGGATCGAGATCCGCAACGACAGCGCCGTGACGGCGAGCTTGCTCGGGTGGTCGCTGTCGTGGAGTCCGACCGACCCCGACCGCTTCGAGCTGCCCGACGTCACCGTGTCGCCGGGCGAGTCGGTGGTCGTCTGGCTCTCGGGCAAGGACCGCGCGGTCGCCGGCTCGCCGCTGCACGCCGACTTCACGCCCGATCGCGGCATCGACTTCTACCTCTTCGACACGAGCAGCGCGCTCGCCGACGCGTTCGTCGGGCGCCGGATCCCGGTCGATCACTCGCTCGGTCGCTGTCAGGAGACCGCCGACGGCTCGTTCCACTACTACGATGACCCGACGCCGGGCTTGGACAATGCGTTCTTCTACACGGTGCCGTTCGTGTTTCTCGACGAGCGCGTCTCTCTGACCGCCGGGCAGTCGCTGCAGCTGCGGGTCTGGCCCGATGTCGAAGTCGACTGGTCGTCGAACAATCCGAACGTCACGGTGAGCTCGAGTGGCGTGATCACGGCCACGAGCGACTTCCTCGCCCCCGACGGTCAGGCCGAGATTACGGCGACGCTCGCGGGCGGGTCGTACTCGCAGTCGCTCGACGTCACCGTCGTCGGCTGGGCGTCGAACGTGTCGTGGATCGACCTGGCGCCTCAGTCGCTGGCGCAGAACATCCTGGCGGGGGATGGCTCGCGGATCCTCTTCAGTGTCGGCACCGTGCTCTACGAGTCGACGGCGGGCCTCGAAGATGCGGTCGTCGTCGGTAGCACGCCTGTGCCACCGAACGACCTCTCGCGGATCACGCAGACGCCCTTCGGCAACTTTCTCATCGTAGGCGCCGACATCTACCGCGCGACCGACCTGACGAACTGGTCGCTGGCATTCCAGATGGACAAGCAGGCGCTGCGCCACATGTTCGACACCTACTGGGATGCGTCGACGCAGACCGGCTACGTGTTCGCGGGCGAGTACTCCGCCCTGGTGCCGACCAATCGCCACAAGGTCTACCGCGGGACGTATCCGAACGGCGGCGCAGCGACCTGGGAGACACTGCTCGATTTCGATTCGCTCGATGCCTGGTTGAACGACCCCGGCGTGCTCGGCGCGGTCCGTCACGTCCATGTCGTCATCGTCGATCCCGAGAACGGCGACCTCTACGTCGGCACCGGCGACGACGATCTCCATTCGCGCATTCTGCACTCGACCGACTTCGGGGACACCTTCTCGCTGATCGGGCTCGGTCGGCAGGATTGGCGCACGCTCGCGATCTGGTTCACCCCCGACTACGTCTACTGGGGGATGGACACGAGCGCGCCCCAGTCGGTCTGGCGCATCGCGCGCGCGCAGATGAACCCGGACGGCAGCTGGCCGTCGATCACGCCCGAGCTCTCGACGGGCGAGACCCAGACCGGCGTCGAGTACTACGTCACGCAAGAGAGCAACGCGAGCCGGTTCCCGGTCGGGGTCGGCGAGACGTTCGTCGAGGATGCTTCGACGACGCCGCTCGATGCCGATCATCGCGTGCGGCCCCTCGACGATGTCGCGTACGACTACCGCGAAGAGGTGGCGCTCGTCGACAACGGCGACCACTGGTACCAGGGCGACGTGACGAGCGAGCAGGGCGACGCCGTCTCGCTGTTCTCGATGGACACGACGACCGCGCTGATTCGCGACTACGAGGCGCGGCTGATCGGCATCAAGGAGGGTGTCGGCGGTGCGCCGCTCGTGCAGGAGATCGCCATCGTGCGATCGGAGTTCGGTCTGTCGGCCGGCGCACAGACGCGACTGATCCCGAAGGCCCAGGGCCCCGACGGCATGATCTATTTCGCGGCGCAGGATGCAGCGCACGGCCGGTATCGGGGTCGCCTGCACTGGTACGACGATGCGGCGAGCGCACCGCCCGAGCCGACGCCGCCCGCGCCGCCGGCGCCCTGTCTGCCCGTGCCCGAGCCGGGTTGGCTCGCGATGTGGGGGGCCGGGCTGCCGCTGCTGGGTGCCCTCGCGCGGGGGCGCCGCGAGCGCAGCCGCGCGGACGCCGCGATTGATGCGCGTCAGCCAGCGCTGCCCTTCTGCTCGTCGACCCAGTCGTAGAGCAGCCACTGCGAGATGCTGATCCGGCCCGGGAAGACGCCGGGCAGCTCTTCGGCTCGGAACCAGCCCGCGTCTTCGACCTCGGCATCGTGGCTCGTGTCGATCTCGCCGTCCTTGTACTCGGCCGTGAAGCCGAGCATCAGCGAGTTCGGATACGGCCAGGGCTGACTCGAGTAGTAGCGGACGTTGTCGACGACGATCCGCGTCTCTTCCCAGACTTCGCGGACGACGGCCTCTTCGACGCTCTCGCCCGGCTCGACGAAGCCGGCGAGCACGCTGTAGATGCCCGGCGGAAAGTTGTTCGCACGCGCGAGCAGAATCTCGTCGCCCTTCAGCACGCGGACGATCATCGCCGGGGCGAGCTTCGGGTAGTAAGGGATCTTGCAGCCGGGGCAGTGCCGCGAGCGGTCGCTCTCGGCGAGCTCGGTCTGGCTCCCGCAGCGTCCGCAGAACTGGTGTGAGCGATCCCAGTCGACGATCTGGACCGCTCGAGAGGCCACGGCGTGGACGTCGGGGGCGAGGGAGCCGAATGCCATGCGCAGGTCGCGAAACGCGAAGCCTGCGGGCTCGGCCTCGCCGTCGTCGAGCTCGGCCGAGTAGCAGTGGGTCTCGCCCAGCCGGCCCAGGTACTGCGTGCGCACGGCCTCGATCCCGTTCGAATCGATCTGCTGCACGCTCGGCAGCTGACCCTGCTCGTCGAGCAGGATCTCGCGCCCGCGAAAGGCGAAGAGGAGGGGCGTTTCGGGCACCGCGTCGGGGGCGCGGTGATCGGGTTCGAACTCGAGCGGAAAAGCAGCGGGCATGCCGGACAGACTAGCTACGCGGCGGCCCCTCGGCCGGGCCCGTCCGAATCGGCGCAAGGCGCCCCGGCCGACGCGTCTTCGCACCGACGCGGCCCCGGCTCGCTCTTCATTCGGCGATCTGTTTCTCCGAAGAGACACGCATCATGCCGAGCCCTGACTCCGTCCAGCGACTGCTCCCCCTCGTCCGCGAGTACGGGAGGCTCGAGAAGAAGCGCACCCAGGATTCAGTGACGCCGGGTGAATTCGAGCGCTGGGCCGAGCTGCGCGCGACGCTCGAAAAGAGCTTTCCGCAGGGCACGCGCCCGCCGGGCGGAGAGCGGCGCCAGACGCTCCGCCTGCCCACGCGGATGCTCGTCGAGTACTCGAACCACGGCGATCTCGGCAGCGCGCTGATCCGCAACATCTCGCGCGGCGGCCTCTTCATCGCCACCGACCATGCGGTCGAGGTCGGCACCGAGATCATGCTGTTGATTCGCGTCGGGCCGGGCGCCGGCACCGTCGAGCTGCCGGCCGAGGTGGCCTCGACCGGGGTCAACGCCGAGAACGGCCAGATGGGCATGGGCTGCAAGTTCGGGCAGCTGAACGCCGCGCAGCAGCAGGTCGTCGACGAGATGTTCGCGACGGCCCTCGACGCCGAGAGCTGAACGCGCCCCGCTCTACGCCACCCCTGCGATCTCCAGATTTGCCCCTCGGGGCATCGGTGGACGGGCACGCCCGCGTCCGCGCCCCCTGCTTGACGAGTTTCTGACGGGGCGTCAGAATCGGTCTCAAGCGCCGGGAACCCCGTCCTCGCGCCGAATCCTCCCCAGATGTTCGACCCGGCCCGGCGGCGGAGGAGCCCGCGATGCACCTCGAAGAGATGACGCGGCCGAGGAGCCTGCGATGAACCTCGAAGACTCGAAGTGGCTGAGGAGCCCGCGATGAACCCCGAAGACATGATCATGATCAGCGTCGACGATCACGTGGTCGAGCCGCCCGACATGTTCGACCAACACCTGTCGCCCGAGTGGAAGGCGAAGGCGCCGAAGGTCGTGCAGCTGCCCGGCGGCGCCGACGTCTGGGAGTTCGACGGGCGCAAGCTGCCGAACATCGGCCTCAACGCGGTCGTGGGCCGGGTGCCCGAGCAGTACGGGGTCGAGCCCACGAGCTACGACCAGATGCGCCCCGGGTGCTGGAACGTCCACGAGCGCGTGCGCGACATGAACGCGAACGGCGTGCTCGCGTCGATCTGCTTTCCATCGTTTCCGAGCTTCTGCGGCCAGCTCTGGAACACGACCGAGGACAAGACGCTCGCCCGCGTCATGAGCCAGGCCTACAACGACTGGCACATCGACGAGTGGTGCGGCACGTACCCGGGCCGCTTCATCCCGCTGATGATCCCGCCCATCTGGGATCCGAACCTCATGGCCGAAGAGGTGCGGCGCGTGGCGAAGAAGGGCTGCCACGCGGTTTCGTTCACCGACAACCCGACGAAGATCGGCATGCCGTCGTTCCACGATCCGCACTGGGACCCGTTCTGGCAGGCGTGCGACGACGAAGGCACTGTCGTGTGCATCCACATCGGCAGCTCGGCCGGCATGGTCTTCAGCTCGATGGATTCGCCCGTCGACGTGATGATCACGGTGTCGCCGATCTCGATCGTCACCTGCGCCGCCGACATCCTCTGGAGCCCGGTGCTGCGCAAGTACCCGAACCTCAAGATCGCGCTCAGCGAGGGGGGGATCGGTTGGATCCCGTACTTCCTCGAGCGCGCCGACTACGTCTATGAGCACCACCACCAGTGGACGAATCAGAGTTTCGGCAAGAAGAAGCCGAGCGACGTGTTTCGCGAGCACATCCTCACGTGCTTCATCGACGACGCGATCGGCATCAAGCTGCGTCACGACGTCGGCATCGACACGATCAACTGGGAGTGCGATTACCCGCACTCCGATACGACGTGGCCCAACGCGCCCGAGCGGCTCGCGAAGAGTCTCGAAGGCGTGCCCGAAGACGAAATTCACAAGATGACGTGGGCCAACGCGGCGCGCGACTACGCGTTCGACCCGTTCGCGCATCGCAAACGCGAGGCATGCACCGTCGCGGCGCTGCGCGCCGAGAGCCCCGACGTCGACATGACGCTGATCTCGGCAGGCGGCACGCCGCCGGCCGAAGACGAGACCCGGCCGGTGACGGCGGGGGATATCACGCAGCAACTGGCCCACGCGTTCGAGGCCCCGAGCTCGAATTGAGCCCGGCGAGGGGTCGAGCCGGGGTCGGCGCCCAACTGGGTACGCCGACCCCGACCTTCACCTCCCCATTCTGGATGAACCGTTTCGCTTCGCCCCGCGCTCAGCTCTCGCTGAGCGACTGGCAGATCGGCGAGTCGTTGCGCTGCTCGGCGCTCCAGCGATTGTCGAAGTGCGTGCAGTGCAGTCGCACGATCGTCCCTGCATCGCTGGTGCCCCGCTCGAAGGCCTCGCGGAGGTCGGCCTCGCAGTGACGGCGATCGAGGCCCACGGCGCCGCCGCATCGAACTTCGAGGGCGGCGACGACCTCGGGTGAGTCACCGGGCGAGAGCAGCTGCTCTCCGTGGTCGAGGAGGGTCTCGTGGTGCATGGCCGCGAGACCGACGATGAAGCCGAAGATGAGGAGTCGCATGGGAGGTCTCCCGTCTGGAGTCCCTCTCTGCATCGGCGTCTCGTAGACATGCTGGGTGACGGGCGGCACCGGGGGCCGATTCGTTCGCGCAATCGAGATGAGGCGTGTGCGGGACGTCACGCAAGGGCGTGCGTCGTCGCGCTCAGCCACGCGCTCAGCCACGCGCGCTCCGGAGCGCGCGCGCCGCGTCGAGCATCAGGCGCCTTCGCGCAGCTCCCCGAGCAGGCTCTCGACGATCTCCTGGTCGTGGAGATCGCGCGCCCCGATCGCCACCGGCACCTCGAGGTAGCCGGGTTCGCGCTCGTCGAAGTAGGGCTTCAGATCGTCGACCCGGCGCGGCGGGCCAAGCATGAACTCGGCGATGCTCGCGGGCTGGGCCTTCAGCTTCGCCCGCACGCGCTCGAACGCCACGTCGAGCGGGCGCTCGACATAGACCAGGCGCGTGCGCGACAGCGCGGCTTCGCGAATGCCGGCATCGAGCAGGGCCCCGTGCGAGAACGCGATGACGCCCGGCTGCGCTTCGCCGAGGGCCCGGTCGAGGGCGCGCGCTTCGGCCCGCGCGAGCCCGTCGGGTCCGCCTTCGAGGAGCAGCCGCGCCCACGACATGCCCGCCTCGCTCTCGGCCATGCGCTGCAGGTCGTGGAGCGGCAGACCCGTGCGCGCCGACAGACCGCGCGCGACGTTGCGCACGCCCGAGCCCATGAACCCGACGAGCGCCAGCGATCGTTCGAGCTGCAGCGTCGGATGCGGGTCGTAGTAGTCCACGTGGGCTCCTGGGTCGGTGCGTCGCTCGGCGCTCGCCCGAGGCGACTCGGCCGGGCCCGACTCGAACAAGGAGAGCACCGCGGCGAAGCCTCCGCCGGCCGCCTCGCTCGACGGGCCTCACTTGCTTGGATGCCGCGCGGAGCGGTCGGCGACGCGCACGAGACCGGGCCCGCACCTGTGACCCGATGCGCCGTTCAGATCTGGGCCAGGATCTCGCGCAGCAGACCGAGGGTACGCACGCGCTCGTCGAGCGTGTGGCCGTGCAGTGAGACGTTGAGCGACGTGACGCCCGACTCCTTGTACTGCACCAGCCGGTCCTTCACGAAGCCTTCGGGGCCGATGAGGGTGGTCTCCTCGATGAAGCCCGCCGGGATCGCGGCCTCGGCCTCGCGCTTCTTGCCGGAGAGGTAGAGATCCTGGATCTCCTTCGCCTCTTTCTCGTAGCCATAGCTCGCGAAGACGTCGTTGTAGAAGTTCTTCTCTCTCGCGCCCATGCCGCCGACGTAGAGCGCCGTCATCGGACGCCCGCGATCGCGCAGCGCTTCGAGGCCATCGCCGATGGCGACGGAGCCACCGACGAACACCTCGAGCGGACCCCGTGACGGGTCTCGCTTCGATCGACCCTCCGCGAGCGCGTCGCCCCAGCGATCCATCGCCTTCGTCGGATGGAAGAAGACCGGCAGCCAGCCGTCCGCGAGCTCGGCTGTTTGTGCGACACTCTTCTGCGTCAGCGCCGCGACCGCGATCGGAATGTCGTCGCGCACCGGGTGGGTGATCATCTTGAGCGGCTTGCCGAGGCCCGTGCCCTGCTCGGCCGACAGCGGCATCTGGTACTTGCGTCCGTCGTGCTCGAGGCGCTCGCGTCGCCAGACCCGACGGCAGATCTCAATGATCTCGCGGGTGCGCGTGAGCGGGGCGTCGTACTTCACGCCATGGAAGCCCTCGATGACCTGCGGCCCCGACGCACCGAGCCCGAGCATGGCGCGCCCACCCGAGAGCGCGTCGACGCCGGCGGCGGTCATCGCGAGCAGCGTCGGCGTGCGCGTGTAGATCGGCAGGATGCCCGACGCGATGCGCACCCGAGACGTGCGCGCGGCGATGAAGCCCATCAGGCTCGGTGCGTCGAAGCCGTAGGCTTCGGCGACCCACACCGTGTCGAGGCCTTCCTGTTCGAGGCGCTGCACCTCGGCGACCGAGTCTTCGAAGCCGCCCGAGTAGCCGAGCATGGTGGCGATCTGCATGGGGGTGCCTCCGTTCGGGCCGTGCGGGGATGCCGCCGGTCGAATCAGACTAGTCGTTGCCCGAGCGCCTCGCCCGTGATCGCACCGCGCGTCGATGCACCGAGCGCGCAGCGCTAGCCGCTGGCTGCGAGCTGGGCCCGAAGCTCGGCTGCGCGCGTGCGCAGCGGGCTCTCGGCATCGACGTGAGGGCCGAGGGCCGACTCGACGCCGGCGATGGCGCGCACCGCTGCCGGCGCGTCGCCCGCGGCCATCAGACACTCGGCGTGCAGGCACATCGCGTCGATGAGCGCGGGATGCGCGGCGGGCCAGCGCTGCTTCGCGTCGGCGAGGTAGCGTTCGCTCGCGCGCAGGGCGACCTCGAGGTCGCCACGGGCCGCGGCGACCTGCACGGCGGCCCGGTCGGTATTCGCGATGAGGCGAAGCAGGGGCAACCAGCCCCGGGCGCGGTCGCCTTCTTCGCTTCGGTGGGAGCGGGCCTCATCGAGGTCGCGCGCGGCGGCCTCGAGATCTCCGCCGCGGGCTCGCAGGCCGGCGCGCGTCGAGAGGGTGCAGGCGCGCACGGCCCAGCCGTCGGCCCCGGTCAGCTCACGGGCGAGGTCCACACCACGATCGGCATGGGCGAGCGCCGTCTCGGCATCGACGTCGCGCGCCAGCTCCGCGCGCCACGCCCACGCGGCGGCCCGCACGAGGCGGGCCCGCAGCGGATTCGCGTCCAGGCGCGCCATCCGGGCGGCGAGGCCGAGCGCCTCGTCGCGTCGGCCCCATGTACCGAGCGCGAGAGAGAGCGCGAGCTCACTGCGTCGCGCGAGGCCGCTGCGGGCCGGCGCCATGCGCGAAGCCATGCGCAGGCGCGTGGTGGCTCGCGCGAGGTCACCACGCAGTACACCGCCGACACCCCGGCGAAGCAGCAGGGTGGGCCACGCGATGAAGACGAGCCCCGTCAGCACGACGGCGGCCACCGCGCCGTTGCGAAGCGCGCGGTCGATGCGCGTCGCTCGATCCGTCACCGCGTCGAGTCGGCTCGTGCCGATTCGATACTCGGTCGTGTTCCAGGCCTCGTCGACGGCGTCGAGGTGGCTGCCCACCTCGCCGGGCGCCACACGATCGGCCGTCGACACGTAGACGTAATCGATGACCGCGTCGTCGCCGTCGGCCCGCACGGCGTAGTCGAGGGCGAACGCCGGGCCCTCGATGCGGTCGTCGACCGTGCGCACCTTGATTGGCTCGGCGGCGTCGACGCGAATCGTCACCTCGGTCCGAACCGGATGCGCGACCGCGAGCGGGTGCGTGCGCTGTACGGTGTCGGGCGTCGAGAGCTCATCGCGCAGCTCGCGCGCGACGAAGTTTGCGCGCCACGGCCCATCGACATCGCGCCGCCACCACAGGTCGGGCACGCGGTAGCGCTCGGTCACCACGATCGTGTTGGTGACCTCGTCGTCCTCGATCTGAAGCGGCTGGGCGAGCTCGATGTCGGGCATGTCACGTGCGTAGTAGTTCTGGTACTGCCGCTCGATCGAGTCGTTCGCCATCGAAGCGGCCCAGGCTCGAAACGAATCGGCGCGGTCACCCCGGTACGTCGACCTCACTTCGAGCTGCGTCGGCGCCGTGTAGGACTCACTCGTGTACGCGTGTTCGATGCGCGCCGGCAGCACGCGGCTCTCGTGCGGCTCGACGACGTCGAGTGCTTCACTCGACACGTCGACCACGAGCGCGTGGCCATACTCGAACCACTCCTCGTCTGCGAGTGGGCCCCGCTCGTAGGTGAGCGTCGGGTCGAGCCACCACGACCGCCCGTCGTACGTGACGCGGACGATGGCGTGATCGAAGGCGCTGGCGGTGGGGTGCAGCGCCTCGACGGCGCCTGCGAGCTCGGTGTTGACGAGCGCGACGTGTGCCTCGACTCCGAGCTCGGTCAGCAGCGCGACCAAGAGGCTCGATTTGTCCTTGCAGTCGCCGAAGCGGCGCTCGAGGGTGAGCGCCGGCGCGTGCGGACGGAACGCGTTCACGCCGATCTCGAGGCCGAGGTAGCGCACGTCGTCCTGCACGAAGCGAAGCGCGGCAATGATCCGCTCCTCGTCTGTGGCGTGGGCCGCGCGAATCTCCTCGGCGAGTTTCCGTACACCGTTGTCTGCATCTGGGTCGCCGACCTCGAAGACGCTGCTCGCCCAGCTCGCGACCTCGCCCCAGGTCTCGAACTCGCTGACCTGATGCGCGGCGAGCGGATCGAGATCGGACGGCATCGAGTCTTCGCTCAGGGCGGCCCCGACGGCGTCGCCTTGCCAGACCCACTCGACGAGGCCGTCGCGCCCTTCGATTGCTCGCCGCTCGGGCAGCTCGTCGGTGTTGTGCCGTTCGAAGAAGAGCGCGCGGTCTTCGGGCGCGACGATGCGGTTGTGGATCCGGCCGAACGGATACCACCACTCGAGGTAGAGCCAGTCCTGGTATCGCCCCTCGAAGATCGGGTTGGCACCGACGAGTGAGAATGCGTAGTCGACGCGATCCCCGACCCGCACGTCATCGAGCAGCACCAGCGCCGTCGCGGTCTGGTGGTACATGTGCAGGTCGATGTCCTCTTCCTGCTGCAGGATCCGCACCTTGCCGGGGTCGAGTCGCTCCTGCACCACGCCGTCGCGCACGAGTCGAATCCAGTGGAGCTCGAGCGTCTGGTAGGTCGCGGCGAAGTCGATCTGGATCCGCCCGACGCTCGATACGCCCGTGGGCTCGACGACTTCGCTGACGTAGCGGTTGAACGCATGCTCGGGCTGGTCGCCGATCCGCACCTGCGTGTCGGTCAAGAGATCGGCGACCCCATCATGCAACGCCTCTGCGCCGACGCCGGCGCTCTCGGGCACCGCGACGTCGACGACCCAATCGGGCGCAGGGGCGACCTCGAATCGCGGCTCGATGCCGCCGGCATTCGCAGAAGAGGGCTCGAGCGCGCTCGGCGGGGTCGCCGCCCCCGCGGCGGGGCCGAGCACCCACGAAAGCGCGATCACGATGCATGTGCACGCGAAGCGGCGGGTTCGATTCGGGGGCCCTGCGTCGCGGGCAGCTGCGCACATGGCATGCGAGTATATCAGCGCGCGGGCCGACCTTCCTCGCACGGCCCACGACCGGAGGCATGCCATGCACTGGGCCGCACTGATCACCGTGATCGTCTTGATCGAGTACTTCGTGTTCCAGGGCCTCGTGGGTGCCGCGCGCCAGAAGGCGGGCATTCCCGCGCCCAAGGTCGTGGGCGACGAGCACTACGAGCGCTGGTACCGCGTTCAGCTGAACACCGTCGAGCAGTTCGTGATCTTCCTACCGGCGCTCTGGCTCTGCGCGTACTTCCAGGCGACGACCTTCGTGCTGGTCGGCGGGCTGGCGTTCGCCGTCGCTCGACCGATCTATGCCGTCTCTTACGTGGCCGATCCGACCAAGCGCACGATCGGCTTCGTGCTCGGGTGGCTGGCGAATCTGGCGCTGCTGCTGCGCGCGGCCTGGTCGGCGGTGCTGCTCGCTCTCTTCTAGTCGTCGAGCTCGCCGCCGCCGCTGCTGTCCGCTTCGGCTTCGGGCTTCTCGAGCTCGAAGAAGCGAGCACACTCGGTCGGTGAAACCGCCTGGCTGATCAGATAGCCCTGCATCTCGTCGCAGCCCATCTGCATGAGGAAGTCGGCCTGCAGATCGGTCTCGACGCCCTCGGCCACGACCGGCAACCCGAGGCTGGATGCGAACGCGAGAATCGCCGACGTGAGCGCGGCACCTTCACCGCCTTCGCTCACCTCGGCGATGAACGACCGGTCGATCTTGACGCGCTCGATCGGGAACCGCCGCAGGTGTGAGAACGACGAATAGCCCGTCCCGAAATCGTCGAGTACGAGACCGATGCCGGCTTCGTGCAGACGGCCCAGCGTCTCACCCGTCGCCGCGTTCTGCTCGATCACCACGCTCTCGGTGATCTCGAGCTCGATGCCCTCGGGCGAAACCTTCATCTCGTCGAGCGTATCGAGTACGAAGTCGGCGAAGTCGCTCTCGTGCAGCTGCGCCGGGCTCGCATTGATCGAGACGCGAACCGGGGCGAGACCGGCTTCGCGCCAGCCGACGATGTCTTCGCACGCTCGACGCACCACCCACCGACCGATGGTCGAGATGAGGCCTGACTCTTCGGCGATCGGGATGAACTCGCCGGGTGAGATCGGACCGAACTCGACGTCGCTCCAGCGCAGCAGGGCCTCGATCGCCGTGACGCGCCCCGATCGCGTGTCTCGAATCGGCTGGTAGTGGAGCTCGAGCAGGTCGCGTTCGAGCGCGCGGCCGAGCCGTCGCCGCACCTCGTACTTGCGCGACGCCGCAGCGTTGAGCGCGTCGGAGCAGAAGAGCGCCGTGCCCGATCCGCGTGCCTGTGCAGCGGCCCGGGCCGACTGTGCGTTGCGCAGCAGCTCGCCGGTGTCGCGGCCATCGGCCGGTGAGATCGCGATGCCGATCGAGACCTGCACCGTACACTCGATGCCGAGCTCGGCGACGACGAGCGGCTTCTCGAATGCGCCGAGGGTGCGCTCGGCGACGATGGCGGCGTCGCTGCCCGCCGCGATCTTCGTGAGCAGCACCGTGAGCTCGGTCTCCGACGTCTGTCCGACCACCGGCAGTGGGCTGCTGCCCGCGCCGTGCCCGATCACGTCGTTCACGCGGACGCTCGAAGACACACGCTGCGCGACTTCACGCAGCAGCGCGTCGTACTCCTCGGGGCGATGCGATTCGTGCAGCCCGCCGAGACCGTCGATCCCGATCGACAGCAACGCCATCGTTCGACCATCGACGCGCGCCGAGACCAGGCTCGCGTTCAGCCGCTCGGTGAAGTGACGTCGATTGACGAGCCCGGTCGTCGCGTCGTAGAGCAGCAGTGCGCGCGCATGCCCCTCGGCCTCTTCCAACCGGCCGCGGATCTGCTCGAGGTCGACGCCGAACGCGCGCCACGGGCGCGGCCAGTCGCGCATCCGCGCATCGTCGAGGCGTCCCTCGCTCATCGCCTCGACCGTATCGAGCGTGCGCGCGAGTGGGCGCGTCAGCCAACGCGACACGGTCAGCAGGCCGATCACCGGGAGCACGAGCGCGACCAGGGCGAAGCCGATGGCGAACGCACCGGCGCGCGCGCTGGCGCGCTCGACGACGGCGAGTCGCCCGCCAAGTCGCTCTGCATCGGCGTGCAGGAGTGGCCAGATCGACTCGTGCACGACGTCGAGGGCTTGATGCACGTCTCCGGGTCGGGCGCCCGGTGCACCGGCAACGGCGGTCGTCAGCGCACGCAGTGCGTCGGCGCGCTCGGGCTCGACGCGATCGCGGGCCGACTCGAAGCGCGCCCATCGACGCGAGAGTAGATCGCGGCTCGCTCGGGCGCGTTCGCTCGTCGCGCCATCGAGCCGCGCGTCGCGGGCTGCGTGCAGCGCATCGCTCGCGATGCGCTGGGTGGCGACGGCGCGGTGAAGATCGGCCAGCGCCGCATCGAGCACCGGGGCATCGATGGTGACGAGCGACTGCCAGTGATTGGCGTCGTCCTCGGCTCGGTGTGTGGCGGCATCGGCGTCGGCCAGCGCTTCGGCGACCGTCGCGGCGAGATCGGCGCGCAGCCACGTATCGACGAAGCGGTCCCAACCGTCCTCGAGCAGGCGATCGGAGACCTCCGTCTGCCCGCCGGCCCGCAGGTCGTAGGCGCGTTCGAGCTGATTCTCGAGCGCGTGCTGCCGCTCGGACCACACCGCTTCGGCGTCGGCCGCCTCGGGAAAGGCCTCGGCGAGGGCCTGACGCAGACGCGTCCGCGTCGGTGCCCAGCGTTCGGCGTCGGCACCACTCGGTACGACGCGGGGATCGTGGGCGACGCTCGATTCGACCCAGGCGAGCGCGAAAGCCGAGCGGGCCAGGGCTTGCCGCTGCGCGTTGGCGAACGCCGCCAGATCGCGGTGGACGCCGACGAGGTCGAAGGCCACCGCCGCGCACGCCAGCGCTGCGACGATCACCGGCAGGAGGGTGGTCGATCGGACCGATCTTTCGATGGGGCTCGTCACGTCAGGTTGCCTCGCAGGGCGTATCGACCGCCCAGAGGGGTGGGCGGAGCGGAATCGCATCGAGCCGTTTCGATTCGGGGTGGGCGTCTTCGAGGCGTTTCGGTGAGGTGCGCCGGGCGCTCGGCGTTGTGGAATCCCGGCAGCTCGCGCGGTCGCAGGCCGCCCGGCTCGGAGGCCTGTGCAGCGGGCTCAATCCCCAGCGTCAGCAGGCCGAAGAGAGAGGCGCAAGTCCCTGTCCGGGGAGGGGAAACGAGTGCGCGACGACATTCGCGGGTGGCTGGGTCGGCGCTGCGACACGCTCGAGGGCGTGCGCTCGGCCTGCCTGCTGTGGCCCGCGCCGGGCGAACCCGACGTCCTCGTGTGCTGGCCCGAAGACGCACCGGTCGAGCCGAGGCTGCAAGAGACGGCCGAGTCGGCCGCGCGCCATGGCCGCCGCGTCGTGCGGTCGCTGCGCGTCGGCGACGATGAACGCATTGCGCTCGTCGGGGTCCCGGTCGATCGTGCCGCCAACCGAGGTGCAGGGCCTCCGGCGAGCGAGTCCGAGCCCGCGCTCGTCGTTGCCGTCGAGCTCGATCCAGGCGACGAGGCGAACGCAGAGGATCGCATCAAGCGGGTCTGCGAGGCGCTGCGCGCCGAGGGCGCCTGGCTGTACGCACTGCGAGACGCGGGCGCGCGGGTCGCCGAGTCGAACGCAGCCGACGCCGTGCTCGAGGCTGCTCGATCGGGCGCGACGCTGGAAGAGTCGGCGACCGGTGCGCTCGCGCGCCTCGTCGCGATGACGCCGTGCAGTCGCGCAGGGTTCTTCGTGCTCGACGACGCATCGGCCCGCGTCATCGCGGTCTCCAACGGCCTCGACTTCGATCGCGGCGCACGCTGGCTGCAGCCGTGGCGCGCGGCCGTCGAAGAGTCGATGGATGCGGGGCAGCCTCTCGCCGCGTACGCGCGCGAAGCCGACGATGATGCGAGCGACGAAGTCGCGCCGGTGCGGCCGTGGGCGCACCGCGCGTGGCAACGCACGTCGAGCGCGTGCGACGTCTTCAGTGTGCCGGTCGAATCACACGGCGAGCGCTGCGCGTTCGCCTTCGAGGCGCCGGCCGGTGCCGCGAGCGATCGATCGACCCGACGCCTCTGCGAGCTCGCGGCGCGTCGTGTCGGCCCCGCTCTTCTGCTCGCGCGAAGAGCCGAGCGCGGCATCTGGCGTCGATGCCTCGACGACTTCGATGCGTTCGTCGAAGCGCTCTTCGGGCCTGGACACACGCGACTCAAGGTCGGCGTGTATGCGACGATCGCGCTGATCTTCTTTGCATCATTGCTGCCGGTCTCGTACCGCGTCCGCGCCGATGCGCGTCTGGAAGGACGTGTGCAGCGGGCCATCGTCGCAGGCATGGACGGTTTCGTCGCCGAAGCGCACGTGCGTGCGGGGGAGATCGTGCAGGCCGGGCAGATCCTTGCTCGCCTCGACGATCGCGACCTGCGGCTCGAACAGCAGACGGGCGACGCTCGGCTGGCCGAGCTCGAGGGCGAGTTTCGAGAGGCGCTCGCGCGGCATGACCGCAGCCAGGCGAGCATCCTGCGCGCCCGGATGCGACAGGCCGCTGCCGAGCAGGCCCTCGTCGAGGCGCGCCTGGCCCGAACGTCGCTGGTGGCCCCGTTCGACGGCGTCGTGGTCGCCGGCGATCTCTCCCAGCGACTGGGCTCGCCGGTGGAGCGCGGCGAGATGCTCTTCGAGCTGGCGCCGCGCGGGGGCTATCGGATCATTCTCGAGGTCGACGAGCGCGACGTCGCCGCGATCGCCGAAGGCGGACTCGGCCACCTCAAGCTGCAGGCGCTCCCCGCGCAGCCGCTGCCGCTGCGGATCGCGCGCATTCAGCCAGTGACCGTCGCCGAGGGGGGCCGCAACCACTTCCGCGTCGAGGCCGAGCTCGTGGCCGACCCCGTTGGTTCCTTTGCTTCCGACGACCGGCTGCGCCCCGGCATGGAGGGCATCGCGCGCCTCGACGCGGGCGACCGGCCGCTGCTCTGGATCGCGACGCATCGCCTGATCGATTGGCTCCGACTCGGCGCGTGGAGCTGGTGGTGAGCTCCGACTCGACGCGAAGCCACGACGATGCGGCGATGTGGGAGCGGGTGTGTGGGCTCCGGCCGCGCCTGCAAGACGAGGCGACGCCGACGCGACATCGGGTGCGCGGGCGCCGCTGGATCGTGCTCCGTGACCCGATGCGCGGCGATTGCCATCGCATCTCGGCGGCCGCCTGGAACCTGGTCGCACGCCTCGATGGGCGCTGCACCATCGAAGCGGCCTGGACCGCCTGCGCCGACGAGCTCGGGGAGGCCGCGCCGTCGCGTGCCGAAGCCATGCACGTGATCGGCCTCTTGCAGGGCGCCCACGTGCTGTCGCTCGACGTATCCCCCGATCTCGAAGCGATGTTTCGAGAGCGTCGCCGCGCACGTGGCCAGCAGCGCTGGATGCGCTTGCTGAGCCCGCTGTCGATCAAGGTGCCGCTGTTCGACCCCGACCCCCTGCTCGAACGCATCGCGCCTTTCGCAGCGCCGATCTTCACGCGCGGCGGCGCGTTCTTCTGGGCCCTGCTCGTGGTGACGGCGCTGCTCGCCTCGATCCCGGTGTGGCCCGAGCTCGCCCACGATCTGCCGACGCGACTGCTCGGCGGGGGCGGCTGGCTCGTGCTGCCGCTCGTCTACGTCTTCGCGAAGGCGCTGCATGAGCTCGCGCACGGGTGCGCCGCTCGGGTGTGCGGCGTCGAGGTTCGAGAGACCGGCCTCGCCTTCCTGGTCTTCGCACCGCTGCCGTACATCGACGTATCGGGCGTGTCGATCCTGCCCGACAAGACGCGTCGCATCGTGGTCAGTCTCGCCGGGATCGCCGCCGAGCTCGCGCTCGCCGCGATCGCGTTCTTCGTCTGGTCTTCGGTGGCCGATGGCTGGGTTCGCGCGATCGCGCTCCAGATGATCTGGATCGGGACGCTGTCGACGCTGCTCTTCAATGCGAATCCGCTGCTCAAGTTCGATGGGTACTACGCGCTCGCCGACGCGCTCGAGATTCCGAATCTGCAGCAGCGAGCGTCCGCCCACCTGATCGGATCGATTCAGCGCCGCGTCTTCGGTCTCGCCGACGTGCGCGCGACCGTCGACACCGAGAGCGAGCGCCCCTGGCTCATCGCCTACGGCATCGCATCGGCCATCTATCGCGTCGTGCTCGGGATCAGCATCGGGTGGTTCGTTGCGACGACGTTGCCCATCGTGGGCGTGGCGATTGCGGCGCTGACGATCGGTCTTCAGATCGGTTTGCCGCTGGCGCGGGGTCTCGCCTTCGTCGCGACGAGTCCGCGACTCTCTGCCGGCCGCGTGCGTGCGGTCTCGATCACCGCGGCTGCGGTCGTGCTCGCTGCCGTGCTGCTCTTCGCGTTGCCGCTGCCCTTCCACTCTCGCACTCAGGGTGTCGTCTGGCCGCCCGAGCGTGCGCAGGTGCGCGCCGAGGTCGATGGGCTGATCGTGCGACAACAGGTGGCACCGGGAGAAGAAGTGATCGAAGGGCAGCCGCTCTTCGTGCTCGAGGAGCCGCTCCTAGACGCCGAGCTCGCAGTGCTCGATGCACGCATCGATGCGCTCGAGCTGCGCATGTTCGCCGAGCGGGCCGACGACCTCGTTCGTGCACGCACCACCGAGGCCGAACTCGACACGGTGCGAGCCGAGCGGGCGCTCGGTCAGGCGCGTCGCGATGCGCTGGTCGTGCGAAGCCCGGGCGCCGGGCGCTTTCTCCTCGCCGGTGCGCTCGATCCCGTTGGCCGCATGGTTCGCCAGGGTGAGCTGCTGGGCCACGTCGTCGGCGCCGGGGCCGTCACGGCGCGCGTCGCCGTCCCCCAGCACGCCATCGAAGACGTGCGGCAGCGCACCGACGCGATCGAGCTTCGGTTGGCGGGCAGCCTCGGCCGCGTCCGCGCCGCGCGGCTCGTACGGGCCGTGCCGGCAGCGACGACCGATCTACCCAGCGCAGCCCTGGGCACGCTGGGTGGGGGACCCTTCGCCATCGATCCGAACGATGAGGCCGGGACCGTTGCGCTCGAGCCCGTCTTCCTGCTCGAGGTCGAGCTCGCCGAGCAGCCCGAACAGGTTGCGATCGGTGAGCGCGTCTTCGTTCGATTCGATCACGGTCAGCTGCCGCTGGCCCCGCGCATCGGCCGCAGCCTCGCTCGTCTCTTCCTCGGTCACTTCGACGTCTGAACCGCTCCACACCGCCCGATCCCTGCGCTCGATCTGCATCACATCTGCGTGTCTCTTGCGCATGCGCGAGGTCGCTCTTCGTTCGGTTCGTCGGCGCGCGCTTCGGCTTGGGTCAAGCCACCGGTCGACCGAAACATAAGGCCGTGGACGCTGTCGGAGCGTCCGACCGAGTGCGAGATCGATGCGTGTTCCATCTGCGTCGATCTGGCAGAGGCGGGGCTGAGCGTGCGACTGCACATGATGAAGAGCCGGTGGGCGCGAAGGACGGCGGGCATCCTGCTCGTCGCTGCGCTGGTCGCGCTCGTCAGCATGAATCTGGTCGATCGTAGCCCGTCGACCCTGCTCGCCTCGAAGCCGGCCTCGGCGAGCGAGGCCCCGGCCGGGCGCGTGGCCGCTGCACCGCCGTCGACGGCGAGTGCGCAAAGCGATACGACGCCGCCCGCGGCCGTCGACCCGGCGCCTTCGATCGCACCGAACTGGAGCGACGAGGTGCTCGCCGAAGACGAGCCCGTGCCGCATCGGTCGATGGCAGCCGCGTCGAGCGTCGGGGGCGAGTTCGATTGCCTAATCGAGCCTCGGCGCGTGATCGACGTCAGCAGCGCGCTCTCGGCCGTCGTTCAATCGGTGCACGTCGACCGCAGCGACGAGGTCAAGGCCGGCCAGGTCCTGGTCGAGCTCGAGTCGGACGTCGAGCGCGCCGCGGTCTCCGTCGCCGAAGCGCGCGCGAACATGCAGAGCTCGGTGCGCGCACGCGCCGCGAGCCTCGCGCTCGGCGAGAGCCGACTACGCCGCGCGACCAACCTGCACACCGAATCGGTCGTCTCGATCGACGTCGCCGAAGAGGCGCGCACCGAGGCGGCTCTGGCGCGCGCCGAGCTCGAACAGGCGCGCGACCTGAAGCGCTTGCGAACGCTCGAGCTCGATGAGGCGCGTGCTCGTCTCGAACGCAGGATCATCCGCAGCCCGATCGACGGCGTCGTCGTCGAGCAGCTCAAGCTGCCCGGCGAGATCGCGCGCGAAGAGACGCTGCTCACCGTCGCCGAGATCGACCCGCTGCGAGTCGAAGTGATCGTGCCCGCGAGCGAGTTCGGGCGCATCCGCGCCGGGATGGTCGCCGAGGTTTCGCCCGAGCTCCCCGAGCTCGGAGTCCAGCTCGCGCGTGTCGAGATCGCCGACCGGGTCGTCGATCCGACCAGTGGCACCTTTGGCGTCTGGCTCGAGCTGCCGAACGCCGACCATGCGATTCCGAGTGGTCTGCGGTGCCAGGTGCGTTTCGTGCCCGACGCCGGCGATCACCGACACGGCATGAACTGACGAGGGCGCCATGTGGCATCGGTCCGCGCTCTTTCGTCTCTCCCTCGGCCTCGTCTGCCTGACCATCTCGATCCTGTTCGGCCTCGATCTGCTCGGCCTGGTCCCGATCAGTGAAGATCCGGTCGTCGAGCGCCGATCGCGCATCGTCGAGCAGCTGGCGATGCGTACAACGACCGACCCTTCGAGGGCCGGGCTCGCCCGGTTGCGGGTCGAGCTCGACCACGCCGTCGAGGCCGAAGACGACGTGCTCTCGGTGGGCCTGCGCGATCGCTACGGCCGATTGATGGTCGCGAGCCAGCAGCACCGCGCGCTGTGGGACGAAAACGTCGAACCCGGCACGAACCTGACGCACATCGTCGTCGAGCTGACGCGTGGCGGTGCGCCGTGGGCCACGCTCGAGGTGCGCTTCGTCGAGCCCGTGTCGGCCTCGTTCGTCGCTTCGCTCTGGCACCGTCCCGTCGTGCGACTGGTGCTGGTCTTCGGGGTCGCGAGCTTCGTCGCGTACGCGCTGTATCTGCGGCGAACACTTCGACATCTCGACCCTTCGTCGGTCATTCCCCCCCGCGTCCAGGCGGCCCTCGATCTCATGTCGGAGGGCGTGCTGCTCGTCGATCGGGGCGAGCGCATCGTGCTGGCGAACCGCGCGTTCGCCGAGCGCGTCGGCGAATCGAGCGAGAAGCTCGTCGGGCGCAAGGCGTCGGGGCTCGGTTGGCTCGTGCCCGGCTCGTTCGAGCCGGCACGCTCGATGCCGTGGAACGACGCCCTCGCCGACCAGTCGACGACGACGGGCGCCGCGCTGTGTCTGCGGGACGAGGACGAAGTGCGCACCTTCATGGTCAACGGCGCACCGGTGCTCGACGGGGCCGGCAAGATGCGCGGGGCGATCGCGAGTTTCGACGACATCACCCAGCTCGAGGCCAAGAGCCGCGAGCTGGAGAACGCCCTCGCGCTGCTCGAGAAGTCGCGCGACGAGATCCGATTGCAGAACGACGAGCTTCGGGTGCTCGCGCGGCGCGATCCGCTCACCGGTGCGGCGAACCGCCGCAGCTTCCTCGAGACCGGCGAGATCGAGGTCGAGGCTGCGCAGCGTCGAGGGGACGACCTCTGCTGCGTCATGGTCGACATCGATCACTTCAAGCGCGTCAATGACGACCACGGTCACCAGACCGGCGACGAAGTCATTCGAGCCGTGGCGACCGCTCTGCTCAGTCAGTCACCCGACGGCGAGCGTGTCTGCCGCTACGGCGGTGAGGAGTTCTGCGTCCTGTTGCCCGGGATGTCGCCCGAAGAGGCCCGTTCGATGGCCGAGCGCTGGCGTCGCAGCATCGGCGCCGACGGCTTCGCGGCCGTGCCGATCACGGCGAGCTTCGGCCTCGCGAGCCTGCGCGAACACGGCGCCGACAGCCTCTACACCCTGGTCGACCAG
Organism: Myxococcota bacterium; assembly: GCA_965250285.1. GTDB lineage: Bacteria > Myxococcota_A > UBA9160 > UBA9160 > UBA4427 > CAYYSY01. The sequence continues at coordinate 4,813,340 of OZ252299.1, read as the reverse complement.
GCCGACCAGGCGCTCTACGTCTCGAAGCAGACGGGACGCAACCGAGTGACGGGCTTCGAGCAAGTCGAAGGCGACGAAGACGCAAGCTGAGCGGCCGCACCCGTGGGCGGCGCCGCGGCCTTCAGGCCTTCCACCGAGCCGCCGATGAGAATGTGGGGAATATCACCCTATCCGCGAGCCGGTCTGTCGGTGTCGCGCGGGGGAGCCGGTCTTGAGACGGCGCGATCGACCGCAGAGCGAGGCTTCGCCCTCGCGTCACATCGAACAGCTCGAGCGCCGTCGACTCTACTCGGCGGACGTCGCGCCTTGGCTCGTCGATCCCGGCGTCGACGACGTCGAAGCTCCGGCGCCGGTCTGGCCGAGCGATCCGGTCGACCTCGATCCGCCCGTCTCACCGGAGACCGCCGACGCTCCGAAGTCGGGCGAAGACGGCCTGCGCATCGTCCTGATCGATCGCAATCTCGAAGACGTCGACGTGCTCGCCGGCGCGGTCGATGCGGGCGCGACGCTCGTGCTCTTCGATGCCGACCGCGAGGACGTCACGCAGGTGCTGGCCGAGGTGCGCGGTCTCGCCGGCTCGCTCGGCGAGCCGATCGCATCGCTCTCCGTACTGACGCATGGCTCGGAAGGGCGCGTCGCTTGGGGTCCGGGCGGCTTGACCGCCGACATGAGCGAAGCCAACGCCGAGGCCTGGCGTGATCTCTCCGCGCACCTCGTCTCGGGCGCCGACATCTCGTTCTTCGGTTGTGACGTCGCGGGCGACGTCGTGTCCGGGCAGGCCTTGCTCGATCGCGTGGCCGATCTGACGGGCGCCGACGTCTTCGCATCGGACGACGTCACGGGTCGCGGGGGCGACTGGATCCTCGAGGCGGCCTCGAGCGGTGCGGACGACGCGGTCGCCGAGACGGGCCTCGTCTCCGCGGCGCTCGAGACCTGGTCGGGTCAGCTCGTCGATCACGGCGAGGCCGGGTTCTCGGGCTCCGGCACGTGGGACGATGGCGCGATCCGCTTCGGCATCGACGTGACCGGGCCGGGCACGATCGACTTCAGCTACGACGGCGCGAGCGACACGCTCAGCATCTCGGGCTCGGCGGGCACCGACGACTCGACCCGAGTCGTGCTGAGCGATCTGAACGGGGGCCTCGTCGTCGGCACGCTGCGCTTCGATGCCGATCTCGCCGAGCTCTCGAGTGACGCCGACGTCTCGAGCCTGACGGTCGAGGCCGGCGCGACGGTCGATCGCGTGGTCGTGGGCGGGGGGGGCGGTCGCATCGGCAGCGTCCACGTCGGCGGTGCGCCCTCGGGTGCGATGACGCTCGAGGCCGACGTCGGCCAGCTCGTGCTGGCTTCGATCACCACGGCCGACGTCCAGGTCACCGGGGATCTCGAGGTGTTCGACGCCGGCGCCGGCTTCGACGGGACCCTTCGCGTCGATGCAGCACTCGGCGCGCTCGACGTCGAGGACGGCGGCTTCGCCACGTCGATCATGAACCGGACGCAGGCCGAGGTCGTCTACGACGGCACGACGCAATCCCTCACGGCCACGGTGACCAGCCTCGTCGGGCACTGGACGTTCGACGGCGACGCCACGGACGACGGTCCCGGCGGCTACGACGGCACGCTCCAGGGGGGCGAGGGGGACGAGTTCGTGCCGGGGCAGGTCGGCTCGCACGCGTTCGATCCCGACGGCATCGACGACATGATCGTCACGGGCTCGGGCGACGTGCCCGTGCTCGCCGGCGACTACACGACATCGGTCTGGATTCGCCCCGACCCGGTGCAGAACGACTGGGCCGGGATCTACACCGCGACCAACGCGACCGGCTCGGTCAACCACTGGAACCTGCAGTTCGACGAAACGCCCGATCGTCAGCTCGTCTCGTATCTCGAGAACGGATCGCAGCAGTGGCAAACCGGCATCTACCTCGACGACCTCGACGATGGCGCCTGGCACCACCTCGTCGTACACCGCGAGGGCACGACGATGACGCTGTGGGTCGACGGCGTGGCGGTGGCGACGGCCACCGACGTCGTGGGACCCGTTGCGGTCAGCGACCATCTCAACATCGGCGGTGACCGGACGGGCCGCGATCAGTACAAGTTTACGGGCGGTATCGACGATCTGCGCGTCTACGACCGCGCGCTCACGCACTTCGAGGTCGGTCTGCTCTACGGTGCCAACTCGGCGCCCACGGCGACGCCGGGCACTACGTCGTTGCCCGAGGATGGCTCGGTCGTCGTTTCGATCGGGGGGACCGACCCCGACGCCGGCGACTCGATCGATCGCGTGCGCATCGACTCGCTCCCGGTCGGCGGCCTGCTCCTCTCGGGTGGCGCGGTGTCGGTGGGTGACGAGATCTCGAGACTCGACATCGATGCGGGCCTGCTGACGTACGAGCCGCCGGCCGACTGGAACGGAGACACCTCGTTCGAGTTCAGTGTGAACGATGGACACGTCTGGTCGAGCGGGTCGGCGACCTTCGCGATCACGGTCACACCCGAGAACGACGCTCCCGTGCTCGATCTCGACGCGAACGACGACGTGGGCGCCGGGCTCGACTACCAGGCGAGCTTCACCGAGGGCCTCGGCCCGGTCGCGGTCGCCGACTCGGACGCGTCGATCACCGACATCGACGGCGACGTGCCCGTCGCGATCCGCATCACGGTCGACGCGATGCCCGATGGCGCCCTCGAGGCGCTCTCGGCGGACGTCACGGGCACCGCGCTGAACGCGACCTGGGACGCCGGCTCGCGGATGCTGACGCTCGATGGTTCTGGCACCCAGGCCGACTTCGAGCAGGTGCTCCGAACGGTGACCTACGACAACGCGTCGCTCGACCCGACGACGACGGACCGCCTGATTCGATTCGTCGTCGATGACGGTTCCGATCCGAGCACGGTCGCGACGACGACCGTCGGGGTGGTCGCCACGAACACACCCGCAGCGTTCGTCGATCAATCCTTCGATCTGCTCGAAGGGCCGGTGGCGGGGTCGCTCGTGGGCACGGTGGCTGCGAGTGACCCCGATGGCTCGGGCGTGTTGTCGTACCAGATCGTGTCGGGCAACAGTGATGGGGCCTTCAGCCTCGGCTCCGGGACGGGTGAACTGCGCGTTGTCGACGGGGCGGCTCTCGACCACGAGACGGTCGGGAGCCGCGTACTTCGCGTGCGTGTCACGGACGACGGGGGCCTGCAGACCGAGGCCGACGTGACGGTCCACCTGCTCGATGCGAACGAGTCGCCCTGGGTATCGATGCCTTCCGGACAGACCCTGGCGCCGGGTGAGACGATCACCTTTTCGTCAGCGGGCGTGAACGCGATCGCGATCGGCGATCTCGACGCCGGGGACGGACTGGTTGAGGTCACGCTGTCGGTCACTGCGGGTGAGCTCAGCCTCGGCTCGACGGCAGGCCTGCACTTTCTGGAAGGGGATGGCGTGGCCGATGCGCACATGCGCTTCGAGGGCACGCTGTCGCAGGTGAACACGGCCCTCGACGGTGCGGCCTTCACCGCGCTGGCGATTCCGTCCGGTACGGTGACGATGTCGCTCGCGGTCGATGATCTCGGGGGCGTGGGCGCGGGGGGGCCGCTCACAGGGCAGTCGTCGGTATCGATCGAGGTGGCGCCCATTGCGGTCGATCCGCTCGATGACGAGGACGCGTCCGAGCCCGAGGACGAGAAGCAGTCGAGCGAGGACGAGCCGACCGAAGCCGAAGACGAGAAGACCGCCGAAGAGCCCACCGACGACGAGGTGACACTCGACGACGACACGTCGAACACCAGCATCGGCGAAGACGAGACGACGCTCCTGCGAACGGGCCCGGCATTCGACCCGCTCGCCAGGGAGGATGCCGGTGCGGGCTCCGACGCGGCGCAACTCGATGGCGTTTCGATCTCTCAGAGCGCCAACGTGCCTTTGATCGGGTCGACCGAAGGCGATCTCTCGGGGAGCCTGCTCTCGTTCACGCGCGACGATGACGAGGAAGACATCGACGAGGCCTCGCGCCTGGCCGCGGGCTTCGCCGACGCGCAGCTGCAGGATGCCCTGCACGACGTCGAAACCCAGCTGCGCGAGACCGCCGACCGGCAGCAGGACGAGATCGAGGTCAAGGTCAGGGCTGTGGAGCGCACGGGGCTGGCCTTCTCGGCCGCCGTGCTGGCGATGATCACCCGTGGCACCTCGCTGCTCGCGATCGCAGTGTCGGCGTTGCCGGTGTGGAGCCGCGTCGATCCGCTCGCGGTGCTGGCCGTCTCCGAGAGTGCACGCCGCGCGAATCGGCGCGAGCAGCGCGACGTCGAGGCGCTCGAAGGCGAAGCGAACAGCGATCTCGCATCGATGCTCGACGAGGCGGCCGTCGAGAACGACGAAGACGACCGAGACGACGAAGACGAGGCTCGCCCTCGGACCGAGCGCCGGCGCGCCTGAGCCGCAGCCAACCAGGCCGAAACGCCAAGACCCCCGACGCTGCGCAAGCCGAAACGCCGACGCCCCCCGACCCGTCGTGGGCTCGGGGGGCGTCGTGATTCGGGGCCACGTTGCGCCAGCGCGTGGCTGGCCCGCGGCGCTAGTTCATCATGGCGGCGAGGCCCGTCGCCGGGTTGACGAACGCGCCGATCAGGTAGAGCACCAGCCACAGAACGAGGCCGAAGTGGATCGTGCCCGACACCGTGGTCAGCGGCTTCTGGGTCGCTGCACCCGGCCCGATCAGTCCGTTGATCTCGACGGCGCCGATCACGACGATCGCGCAGATCCAGTAGACCAGATCGTTGTTGCCGGCGGCGAGGCTCGGCAGGTTCGCGGCGGCGACCATGAAGAAGAGCATCGGGAGCGAGAACAGGGTGTTGGTGCGCGAGGCCATGCCGGCCTTGCCACCCCGCGCGGCCGCTTCGGGGATCGGGTCGCCCCCCGCCGCGACCTGCTCGGCGTTCTTGATCACGACCTGCTGGGCCGGCCAGATCACGAACCAGACGTTGAACCACATGAGCGTGCCCATCAGGCCGCCGGTGAGGATCTTCGTCATGTAGCCGTCGGTCAGCGGAATCCCGAGGTGCTGCCAGCGGTAGAGCACGATCGTCCAGCCCGAGAGGAAGGTGAACATCGCACCCCATCGGAACCACCAAAGCGCGTTCGGCACGAGTCCGCGCGTCATCGGCCCCTTGGCCTGACCGCCGAGCTCGGTGCCGAAGAACGGCGTCTGGATGAAGTTGAAGTAGTAGAGGACGCCGATCCAGGTGACGCCGGCGAACACGTGCATCCAGCGAAGCAGAACCTCGATTCCGGTACCGGTCGTGATGATGTCCATGAGGTGCTTCCCCCTTCTGTTCTTCTGGCTCTATCTGTTGGAGCAGGGCGCGCGGGCGCCTGCTCCGGCCGCAACGCAGAACGCGATGCGCGCGTTTCATCAAGCCCGCAGGCGCGCACCGGGTGTGCGGGCAGGACCGGACTCAGCCGAATTCTATCGGGCCGCCCGGGGGAATCTAGGGGCAATTTGGGCGTTCAGCCCCCTGCTGACGTTGGGGCAGCCGTTGGTTGATGTGTCGACAGCTTCGACGACCAGACGGCGGTGAGCTGGGGTGGGACGCACCCGACCTCGCGCCGGTGGCTAGCGGGCGGGCTCGGCCGTCGCATCGGGAGGCGCATCGCGACGAAACTCGGCCCGCATCGCGGGGTTGAGGTCGGCCAGGATCACGTAGCCGGTCGGGACGAGGAAGAGCGTCACGACCGCGGCACAGAGCACGCCGTAGCCCAGCGCGATCGCCATCGGCACGAGCGGTCGCGCCGCCACCGCGCCCTCGAACATCAGCGGTACCAGCCCGATGAAGGTCGTCATCGACGTCAACGCGATGGGCCGGAACCGCACGATCCCCGCCGCCCGTACACAGTCGAGCAGGGGCCGGCCCAGCTCGCGCTGACCGTTGATGTAGTGCACGAGCACGAGCGACGCGTTCACGACGACGCCCGACAGCGCGACGATCCCCAGCACCGAGAAGAACACGACGTCCCAACCCATCACGAGATGACCGAGGATCGCGCCGACCGCCCCGAACGGGATCACGCTCATGATGACGAAGGGCTGCACGTACGATTTGAGCGGGATCGCGAGCAGCGCATAGATCAGCAGCAGCGCGATCACGACGCCGCGAATCAAACCGCCCAACGCCCGAGACTGCTCGCGCTGCTCGCCATCGAGCTCATAGGTCACGCCCGGGTAGCGCGCGAGCATCTGCGGCAGCCAGACGCGGATCTCGCCGATGACCTTCTCGGGCGTGACGATCGCCCGGTCGACGTCGGCGGTGACCTGCACGACGCGCTCGCGATCGGTTCGGCGGATCGTCGCGAAGCCGCGGTCGAGGCTCGCGTGTGCGACGGCGTCGAAGGGCACTTCGACGCGTTCGGGCGTGCGAATGCGCATCTCCTCGAGCGACCCCAGCGTGCGACGCTCTTCGACCGGGTAGCGCACCATGACTTTGACGTCGTCTCGGCCGCGCTGGATGCGCTGGACCTCGTCGCCGTAGAACGCCTGTCGCACCTGGCGCGCGAGGTCGATCTGCGAGAGACCGAGGGGGCGCGCCTCGTCGCGCAGGCTGAGCTGCACCTCTTGCTTGCCCGCGCGGAACGAGTCGGCGATGTCGGTCACGCCGCGGTAGGTCGCCAGCTTCGCGCGCAGCTCGGCGGCGGCCAGCGTGAGCTGTTCGACGCTCGAGCCGGAGAGCTGAAAGTTGAGCGGGTCGCCCGCCGAGAACGTGTCACTCGAGAACGCGAGCTCGACGGCGTCGGGGATCGTTCCGACCTTCTCCCTCAGCCGCCGCGTGATCTCGACCGCGCCGATCGGTCGCTCGGCCGCCGGATGCAGCTGCAAGACGAAGCTCGCGAGATGCGCGCCGCCGATGTTCACGCCCATGTCGGGCGGACCGCCGTTCATGTTGAGCTGCGAGCCCACCGTGCCGACCGTCTGTCGAACGATCGGGATGCCGGGGTACTCGGTGACGAGCTCGCGCTCGAGCTCTTCGCTCGCCGCCTGAATCTGTGCGATGGCGGCCTCGGTCTGCGTGAGCGGGATGCCCTGGGGCATCGTGAGGAACGCCGTGACGATGTCACCCTCGACGGCCGGGAAGAACTGGTACCGCATACGACCGCTCGAGAAGAGCGCGATGGTCATGACGACGACGCCGATCGCGATGGCGACCGTGACGTATCGCCACTCAATCGCGAAGTCGAGGGCGCGCGCGTAGTGCACCTGGCCGATGCGCTCGAGCCCGGTCGCCATGCGTCCCTGGAAACGCTGCCAGGTCGCGACGAACCCATTGGGCTCGCCCTTCTTCGATGACGTGCGCCGGTGCGCGAGGTGCGCCGGCAGGATCAGCTGCGACTCGACCAGCGAGAAGACGAGGCACAGGATCGCGGTCAGCCCGAGCCAGCCGAAGAACTCGCCCATCCTCCCTGGGACGATCACCAGGGGAATGAAGGCCGCGATCGTCGTCATCACGCCGAAGAAGACGGGGATGTAGACCTCGAGCGTGCCGTTGATCGCCGCATCGGCCTGACTCTCACTGCTTTCCTCGTGACTGTGCACCGCTTCGCCGATCACGATGGCGTCGTCGACGAGGATGCCGATCACGAGGATGAAGGCCATCGCCGTCAGCGTGCTGATCGTGATGCCGAAGGCGGGGAACAGGGCAATCGCACCGAGCAGCGAAATGGGCACGCCGGCGGCGACCCACATCGCGAGACGGAAGCGCAGGAAGAGGGCGAGGATCGCGACCACGAGGATCAAACCGCTGCGCGCATTGCGGGTCATGGCGCCGAGCCGCGCGTTCAGATCTTCGGACGCATCGGCGAAGATCGTCGCCTCGATGCCTTCGGGCAGCGTCGTGCGAAACTCGGCGAGCCAGGGCTTGACGGCCCCGACGAGCTCGAGGATGTCCTCCTCGCCGAGCCGCTCGACGAGAATGATCACGGCGGGCTTGCCGTTGAAGCGCGCGCGCAGATCGATGTCTTCGAAGCCGTCGATGATGGTCGCGATCTCGGCGAGCGCCACACTGGTGCCGTCCTGTCGCGTCAGGACCGCGATGTCGGCAAAATCCTCGCCGCGATACGCCTGGCCGACCGAGCGAAGCAGGATCTCGCCGCCCGACGTCTTCACGGAGCCACCGGGCAGATCGAGCGACGAGCTGCGCACCGCGCGGGCGACGTCATCGAGCGTCAGCCCGTGCCGGCGAAGCGTCTCTTCGGGCACCTCGATCGAGATCTCGTAGGGCCGGGCGAAGTCGAGGGTCACCTGCGAAACGCCCGGCAACGCGGCGATCTCGTCGCGGGCGCGCTGCCCGAGCACCTTGAGCGTGCGTTCGTCGGCGTCGCCTGCGAGCGCAATCTGCAAGGCCATGCCGCGAGCGAGCAGCTTCGAGACGAGCGGTCGCTCCGCCTCGTCGGGGAACGTATCGATGCCCTGCACCCGGTTGTCGATCTCGCTGAGCGCCTGGTCTGCGTCGCCGCCGATGATCAGCTCGGCGCTGACGACGCACACGCCTTCGGCCGCCACGGTCGTCATTCGATCGACGTCGGGTGTGCCCTCGATCGCCTCTTCGATGCGAAGGCAGACGCTCGACTCGCTCTCTTCGGGGGTCGCGCCCGGATACTCGACGGTCACCCGGATCATGTCGAGATCGATCGCCGGAAACTCCTCCTGGCGAATCCCGGGCAGGGCGACGAGGCCGCCCACGACGAGCACCATCATCAACAGGTTGGCGGCGACCGGGTTGTGGACGAACCACGCGATGACGCCACTCATGAACGGCCCGCCAGCTCGGCATCCTGGGGACGCACCTGCATGCCGTCGACGACGATCTGAAGCGGCGAGACGACCACGCGATCCCCGGGTTCGAGCTTCGCTCTCACGAGCACCTGGTCGCGGTCGATGCGCAGGATCTCACCGTCGCGTTCACGCAGCCGGCTCTCGCCGTCGACCACGAGCAGACGCTCGCCGTCGCGCACCGCGGCGCGAGGCACGACGAGCACGTCGTGGGCGACGCGCCCCTCGATCTCGGCCTTCACGAACAGTCCGACGGCGAGCGGGAAGGCGGGCGCCGCGTCTTGCGGAGCCGGCTCGACCGCGTCGGGGAGTGCGTCGACCGCGGTCGTTCGACCGGCTTCGTCGAGGGCCCCCGGTCCGCCCGCTTCGACCTCGTCCGGCACCGGCTGCGGGCTCGACGTGCCTACGCCGTAGGGGTCGGCGACGCGCGCGACGACGTGCACCATGCGGCTCTGCGCATCGATCTCGCCTTCGGTGCGGACGACCCGCCCGCGCCAGGTGCGCTCTTCGCCGGCGAACTGCGCGCGCAGAACGACCACCGGCCCTTCGGCGTCGTCGGGTCGGGCGCCGGTTCGGATCCCGGGCAGGTCGAGGTACGCGAGCTGCTTGTCGGCGAGCGGCAGACGGATCTCGGCGTGGTCGATCGCGTAGAGCTTCGCGATCGGCGCACCGCGGGTCACGAACTGCCCGACGTCGACCTGCTCGCTGCGCACGCGGCCGGCGTAGGGCGCGAGGATCTCGGTGCGCTCGAGATCGCGTTCGGCGACCTCGAGCCCGACCTCTGCGGCTTCGAGCGATGCACGCGCCACCCGCGCGGCCCGGCGGGCGTTCGACAGCTGCGACGAGCTGGTGGCCTGTTGCCGCGCCAGACCTTCCTGGCGCTTCAGCTCGGCCGCTGCATGTCGAGACTCGCCCTCGGCGCGCGCCACGTCGGCGCGCGCACTGGCGAGGGCGGCGTCGTAGTCGCGTCGATCGACGCGCAGCAGCGGCTCGTCCTCGGCGAAGAAGCCGCCCGAAACGAGCGCGGGCGAGACCCACTCGACCCGGCCCGAGACTTCGGGGACGAGATCGCTCTCGGTGCGCGGCGCGACGGTGCCCTGGCTGCGCACGGTCATCACGACATCGCCGGGCTGAACAGACACCGTACGGACGATCGGCAAGAGCCGTTCGTTGGCGACGCTCTCGACCTCGGGCGCGGTGGCGAGCAGCACGAACGCGCCGAACCCGGCCAGGGCCAGGACGCCGAGCGGAATCAGGATCTTCTTCGAGTTCATCGGCTCTTCGCTCCCTGGACGACGGCGATCGGGGACGGGGGGGTGGCGCCCGGCTCGGGGGCTTCGCGCCCCTCGGCGCGGGCACGCTCTTCGCGCAGCAGCGCGACGCCGTTGGCGCGAACGGCTCGGGTCATCGCGAAGATCGCGTTCGATGCGGCCAGCCCGTCGCGCGCGACCAGTGCGTCGCGCAAGGCTCGAAGCAGGTCGTCGCGACGCGGCTCGGGCGGGCGGAAGATCGCCTCGGGATGCTCGATGCGTTCGACGACCTCGGTGTGGAGCCCACGCCGCACGAGCTTCAAGACGAGATTGCCACTGGCGTCGACGAACAGCTCGGAGAGCGCCTGCATGCGATCCCACTCTTCGATCAAGGAACCGCGCTCGGTCATCAGCTGGTCGAGAATCACGAGGGCCTGGGCGTGCTCGGCGTCGCTGCCGCGCTCGGCCATGAGCTGGGCCGAGAGCGCGAAGAGTGCGCCGAACACCTCGAAGACCTGGTCGAACACGTCGGGGTCGGGCGTCGGCCCGACGTCCATCAGGTGACGGACCACGTCGAGGCTCGCCTCTTCGATCGGGGCGGCGCGCACGCCGCCCTTGCGAATCTCGGCGAGCCCCAGCTGCTCGAGCTTCTTCAGCGCCTCGCGCGCGGTGCCGCGATGCGTCTCGAAGCGCTCGGCGAGCTCGCGCTCGCTCGGCAGCCGATCGCCGGCGCGGTAGCGGCCGGTGAGGATGTCGGCGCGCAGCTGCGCGCTGATGCGCTCCGCCAACGAGGTCGGCGGGCAGGGTTGCTCGGGTTGCGACACGGGGTTCGGCTCTGTGCGGGCGCTGGGTGCACGAAAGCGAGGGGCGAACTCGCACCGGGCCATCTGGCCCGACCATTCTGGTCGGACCAGATTAGGGAAGCGGCCACCGCGTCGCAATCCACCCGGGCATTTCCCCGAAGGGGAGTCCTTCAGGGCCGTACGAGCTCGAACGCGACCTCTTCGGTGCCCATCATTCCGAACAGATTGACCAGCGCCAGCGGGCTGCCCTCGACCGAGATCTCGCCGCCGAGCAGCACGCCCTGGATGGTCGCGGTCTGCGCGACGATGTCGTCCCACACGTTGCGCGTCAGTCGGATCGTCGCGTCGGCGTCGGGATCGGCCTCGCCCTGGCGATGGTGCAGCACGGCGTTCTCGATCTCGACGACGTGGGTCTCGTCGATGTCGGTGAAGACGAAGTTGAGCGTCATGTCCTTCGCCTTCTCGGGGATGATCCGCACGGCGAGTGCGTCGAAGAACATGTCGGTCGGCATCGCCGCGATGACGTCGATCGCGCCCGTCCTCGAGACCGGCAGCGGCGCGATGCCCTGGCGCAGCTCTTGCGCCCCGCTCAGATAGAAGTCGCGCCAGGGTCCACTCTCGGCCTGATAGCCGAGCTGGTCGTATGTGTCGGCGAGCAGCGCCGCGGCCGAGGCATTGTCGGGTTCGGCGAAGACGAGGTGGTTGAGCAGCGTCGCCGCCCAGCGGTACTCGCCCGCGTCGTAGGCGGCCTTGCCCTTGTCGATCACCGCGTCGGCGCCGCCCATCGCGTCGACGTACCGCACGGCCTCCTGCGTCGGCGGCAGCGGGTGCAGGTTCGCCGGGTTGCCGTCGAACCAGCCGAAGTAGTGCTGATACACCGCCTTCGAGTTGTGGCTGACGGTGCCGTAGTAGCCGCGGGTCGCGAAGTTCGTGCGCAGCGACTCGGGCAGCTCGATCTGCTCGGCGATCTCGGCCGAAGTGAAGCCCATGTTGGCGAGCCGCAGCGTCTGGTCGTGGATGAACTTGTAGATGTCGCGCTGCAACTCGAGATAGGCGACGACGTTCTCGGCGCCCCATGTCGGCCAGTGATGGCTGCCGAAGATCACCTCGGCCTTGCCGCCAAAGAGATCGATCGTCTCCTGGATGTAGTTGCTCCAGAGCAGGGCGTCCCGGACCTTCGCGCCGCGCAGGGTCAACACGTTGTGAAGGACGTGGCTGACGTTCTCGGCCCCGCAGAGCGCCCTGAAGTCGGGCAGGTAGATCATCATCTCGGCCGGTGCCTCGGCCCCGGGCGTGTTCTGGAAGACCAGCCGCACGCCGTCGATCGTGATCTCGGTCGTCGTTTCGCTGATGATCTCGGTGGGTGCGAGCAGGCTGAAGGTGCCGGGCGTCGACGACTTGCCGAGACCGCTGTCGACGTGGCCGCGCGGCGAGCGCTCGGTCAGGAAGCCAAACATGTACGAGGCACGTCGCGCCATCGCGACACCGGCCAAGACGTTCTCGCTCACCGCCTCTTCGAGAAAACCCGAGGGCGCGATGATCGCCACGCCGTCGGCGAGCTCGTCGTCGCTCAGCACGCCCTTCACACCACCGAAGTGATCGATGTGGCTGTGCGTGTAGATGATGGCCGAGATCGGGCGCTCGCCGAGGTGCTCGCGCACCAGATCGAGGGCGGCGGCAGCCGTCTCGATCGTCGACATCGTGTCGATCAGGATCCAACCCTTCTCGCCCTCGATCAGCGTCATGTTGGCGAGGTCGTACCCGCGGACCTGATAGAGACCGGGCACGACCTCGAAGAGGCCGTGGATGCGGTTCAGCTGCGCCTGGCGCCACAGCGACGGGTTCACACTGTCGGGTGCGACGTCGACGCCATCCTGAAAGACGTACTGGTCGAGATCCCAGACGACGCGGCCGTCGGGGCGCACGATCTTCGGCTCTGTGCGCGCGCCGATGAAGCCGCGCCGCGCGTTCTCGAAGTCGGTCATGTCGTCGAAGGGCAACGAATCGGCGACCGCGCGGTTTGCGGCGACCGTGTACGCGGTTGGCGCGGCGCGACCGAACTCGTCGCGGCCGGCGGAGCCCGCCGGCGACGCGCTCGGGTCGATGCTCTTCGGCCCCTCTTCGCAAGCGAGCGCGAAGGCGATGACGAGCGTGCACAGAAGGGCGAAGGCGAGAGATCGGCGAGTCTGCGGTCGATTCATGGCGCGCGAGCATAGCCGCTGTACGGCGCCCGACTCGACGCCGAAAAGCCCCTACGGCCCTGTACCGCACGCCGGCAGGGCTGCGTGCCCGCCCGCGGTCACCGACCGAGAGCGTGGATTCCGTCTGGCTTCGGAAGGGTCGCCGTTCAGACCGTCTCGAAGAGGGCGACGGCGAAGAGCCCGCCGTCGTCCTGCCACACCGCGCGTCGTTCGAGCCCCACCTCGGCGGCCAGCGCGCCGAATGCTTCGAGCGAAAACTTGTGGCTGTGCTCGGTG